>CAVSEC010000001.1:0-50385 GCA_963726955.1 uncultured Gemmatimonadales bacterium
GCGCGGGTAGGTGAAGTTGTCCGGATCTCCGCCGAAAAAGGCGATCTGATCCTCCGGCGCAAAGACCAGCCGCACGTCGGCGTAGCGACGGAAGCGATACAGTTTGTATTGCCCGCCCCGGTACATTGTCACCACCTGGCAGGCGGCGTCGGGACCCGTCTTGCCGCACTCCTCCTCGATTACGCGGATGACGTTCGCCCGCTGCACCGCAGCGGTCTTCGGCTCGGCATTGGGCGCCGCCGACTGGCTGACCCGGTCGGTGACATCGCTGATCTGCTGCAGCTGATCCAGGTAGAGGCCCTGGCAGCTGCGCTCCTCTTCCCGCCTGGCGGCGTAGAACCCGTTGGTGAGAAAATCCTCCCCTTCCTTGGCCGATGACTCGATGCAGGCGCGCGCGCAGTGATGATTGCTCATCACCAGACCGTCGCCGGAGACGAAGGAGGCGGTGCAGCCATTGCCGTAGCGAAGCGCCGAGAGCTGCACATGCTCGAGCCAGCCGGCGGAGGGAGCGAAGTTGTACCGCTTGGCCCAGTAGTCCCGGGGCGGGACATCGAACGTCCACATCTTGCCGGTCTCGAGCCCGGGATACTCGCCCTCCATGAGATCCTGTGCGGCGAGGACCGAGGGCACCACAAGCAGCAGCGCGAGGAGAGCAGTACGGAGAGTGCGCATGATCGAGCGGAGGGTCAGGGTTGGGGGGAGGCCGGCGACCCTCCAAAGATAGCGGCGGGGAGTAAAGGAATCGTGAGGATATCCGCGGGGGAGATCCAGGCTCCGGGTTCCTGGCCAGACCTTCGCCGGGAACCCGGAATCCGGAACGCTCGCCTACCTTGGCCAGAGCCAGCCGAATGCTCCCGCGACCAGCAACGCGTACAGCAGACCGTCGCCGGCTTCCTTCATCGCCGCGCTCCACGGTTTGCCCATCCAGATGGCAGGCGGAATCGTCCCGGCGGCGTAGGCGACGAAGGTGATCGCCCCCACCACCCGGTAGACCGTCAGGTACGCGGTGCCGATCGGCAGGGAGTGTGAGGCGATGTAGGCGACGAAAAACGAGACTGCGACGTTGAAAATGAACCACTGCCCGAGCAGTGGGCCCATCCCCATCACCCCGTTCGGCTTGAGCCAGAGCAGTGCCACCGGCCCCTCCTGCCACTTCTGCTTCATCTCCGGCGAGCCCATCTCCTTCTGGTCGTGGCAATGCGGCACGGCATACTGCCCCGGTGTCGGGTTCCCCGCCCGAACGACCGTGCGTACGGCGTCCTCGTTGGGGAGCTTCTGATAATCGGCATTGTGCCACTTGAACACCATGTGCACCACGCTGCTTGCGACAAAGACGAGCAGGGCAGAAAGCAGAATGGGGGCCCACAGTTGCATGAGACCGGGCATGCGTTGGCTCCTGAGGAGGGTGTGAGAGGTAGCTTCGATTTACAGCGCGATCCGGGATCGTCAAGGGCTCCAGGCGCGATCGGCGGTAGGACCGTCAGCCGGGCTCCGTCTCCCGTTGACCCATCTGCAGTGAGAGCCAGAGCCCGAATCCTATCGAGAGGATCAGCATGACCACCGCGCAGGCGCGCGTGAGGTTTGCGATGCGGGTGTCATACGGCAGCGCATCGAGGCGTCCGAGGATCCAGGCCCAGTCGTGGACCGCGTTCTCGCCGAACCCGACCAGGTCCAGATCGAGGGTACGGGCATCGCCCATGTAGCGCGCGAGGTCCATGAGGCTTGAGCTGAGCCAGGTCCCGGCCACCGCGATGCCGAAATAGTCACGGGAGCGATAAAGCAGCAGGCCGGTGGCGACCGGAATCAGCAGCTGATTGAGACTCCCGCCGAGGACGGTCATGAACTCGCCGAACCAGGCAAAGATCAGGTGCCCGAACTCGTGAACCCCAAAGGTGATTCCGGCGAACAGCCCGCCCTCCTCCGGCCGCTGCAGGTGCCGCACCCCGTCCCAGGCGAGATAGGCAAGCAGCGGCAGCCGCCACTGCCACCAGCGGCCCCGGGCCCATCTGGCGGCATCGAAGAAGAAACCAGCGCCTGCGCTCATCTCGGGGACCTCAAGGGTGGTAGAATTCCGCGGCACTGGCACGGGACCGGTCGCCAGGACCGAGTGTGAAGGCCGGATCATGGCATGCGATGGCAGCCGCGACGCCTAGCGCCTCCCAAATGCGCCTGATAGGTTGCGAGGCCCATGGAACTTTCCATCCCGTCGATGTCGGGTCGTGTGCGAGCGATCGCGTGGTGACTTCCCTGCTCGCCGGGGAGGCGGGTCCGGTCGTGCTGGTGAATGCTGGTGGCCGGTCTCCCTGCGTGCTCATCTGCGAGCACGCGTCGAACCTGATTCCAGCGGTGCTCGGGACCCTGGGGCTGCCGGCGTCCGACCTGCAGCGGCACATCGCCTGGGACATCGGGGCCGAGCGGGTCGCCCGCCTGCTGTCGCGGCTGATCGATGCCCCGCTGGTGCTGCAACGATATTCACGGCTCGTCTATGACTGCAACCGGCCGCCCGAGTCGACCGAGGCCATGCCGGACATCAGTGAAACCACGCCCATACCCGGGAATCGCAACCTGTCATCCGCGGACAAGCTGGCGCGCACCAGCGGAATCTACCGGCCGTTTCACGCCTCGGTAGCCGACCTCCTCGACCAGCGGGCCGCGGAGGGCCCCGGGTCGATGGTTGTTTCAATACACAGCTTCACACCGGTCTACAAGGGCACTCCGCGCACCGTGGAGCTGGGCATCCTGCACGACCGGGACACCCGGCTGTCGGCCCGACTGATCCGGAGTTTTCCCGACGTGGACGCTCGGCTGAACGAGCCCTACGGTCCGGAGGATGGCGTGCTGCACACGCTCAATCTGCATGCGGCACCCCGCGGCCTGCCGCACGCCATGATCGAGATCCGCAACGATCTGATTTCCACCGAACAGGGACAGGGCGCGTGGGCGCAGCGCCTGTCCATCCCGCTCCTTCACGCCGCCACGACGTCCCCGGAGAAAACCTGATGGCTATCGGAATGCTGACACTCGAAGCCCTGAAGCGGGAGATCGCCGCCGGCACGATCGACACGGTTGTCGCCGCCATGGTGGACCTGCAGGGCCGCCTCATCGGCAAGCGATTCCATGCGCAGTTCTTCGCCGATGGCGCCTACGAGGAGACGCACGGCTGCAACTATCTGCTCGGCGTCGACATCGAGATGGAGCCGGTCCCCGGGCTACAAGGCGACGAGCTGGGAAAAGGGCTACGGCGACTTCGTCCTGAAGCCCGACATGGCGACACTCCGACGCATCCCCTGGCTGCCGGGCACCGCCCTCGTCCTCTGCGATGTCCTCGATCATCACACGCACGAGGATGTGCCGCACTCGCCGCGCGCCATGCTGAAGAAGCAGCTGAAGCGCCTGGAGGGGATGAAGCTCAAGGCCTACATGGCCTCCGAGCTCGAGTTCTTCCTGTTCGACGACAGCTACGAGATCGCCAATCAGAAGGGCTACCGCAGCCTCAAGACCAGCGGCTACTATATCGAGGACTACCACATCCTGCAGACGACCAAGGAAGAGGGCGTCATGCGGGCGATCCGCAACGGGCTCCACGGCGCCGGCATTCCGGTCGAGAACTCCAAGGGCGAATGGGGACCGGGGCAGGAAGAGATCAACGTCCAGTACTGCCGAGGCGCTGGACATGGCCGACCGCCACGCGATCATCAAGAATGGCTGCAAGGAAATCGCCTACGGACTCGGCAAGGCCATCACCTTCATGGCCAAGTGGGACTATGGCATGGCCGGGAATTCGTCGCACATCCACCAGTCCCTGTGGACGGCGGATGGAAAGTCCCCGCTCTTCTTCGACAAGACGGGCGAGCACGGCATGTCGGAGACGATGAAGTGCTACCTGGCGGGCCAGCTCGCAGCACGCCAGCGAGATCACCTACTTCCTCGCCCCGTACATCAACTCGTACAAACGCTTCATGGCGGGAACCTTCGCGCCGACGCGCGCCATCTGGAGCTTCGACAACCGGACCGCGGGCTATCCGCCTCTGCGGGGCCGACAGCAAGGCGGATCCGCGTCGAATGCCGGGTGGGCGGCGCCGATCTGAACCCCTACCTCGCCTTTGCCGCGCTGCTCGCCGCGGGTCTCGACGGGATCGAACGGAAGCTGCCGCTCGAACCGGCCTTTTCCGGCGATGCCTACGATCCCGCGAAGAAGCTTCGCGAGATCCCCAAGACCCTGCGGGACGCGACCGCTCTGCTCGACGGGTCCAAGCTCCTGCGCGCCGCGATGGGAGATGATGTCATCGACCATTATGTCCATACGGCCCGGTGGGAGCAGTTTGAATTTGACCGACGCATCACCGATCTTGAACTGAAGCGCGGCTTCGAGCGCTACTGAGGCGAGCCATGGCGGAATCCATCAAGTGCATCTCTCCGGTCGACGGGCGCGTCTACGCCAGCCGGCCTGTCGCCACCAAGAAGGCGATCACCGCCATCTTTGCGGCGGCCCACCGGGCACAGCAGACGTGGGGACGGGTGCCGCTCGCGGATCGCGCCGCGTACTGCTCGGCCGCCGTCGATGCGATGCTCGCCATGAAGGACGAGATCGTGCCGGAGCTGGCCTGGCAGATGGGCCGGCCGGTGCGCTATGGCGCCGGGGAATTGCGCGGATTCGAGGAGCGCGCCCGCTATATGATCGCGATCGCCGAGCCGGCGCTGGCGAACATCGACCCGGGTCCGAAGGAGGGCTTCCTCCGCTACATCAGGCGCGAGCCGCTTGGCGTCGTCTTCACGATGGCACCGTGGAACTATCCCTATCTCACGGCCGTCAACTCGATCATCCCGGCGCTGATGGCCGGCAATACCGTGGTGCTGAAGCATGCGGCCTCGACGCTGCTGGTCGCCGAGCGGTTCGAGAAGGCCTTCGACAGGGCCGATCTGCCGAAGGGAGTGTTCCAGCATCTCGTCGTCAACCACCAGCAGGCCGCCGACATCATCTCCGGCGGTCAGGCCAACATGGTCTGCTTCACCGGCTCGGTGGCAGGCGGCAAGGCGATCGAGCAGGCGGCGGCCGGCCGCTTCATCAATGTCGGACTCGAACTCGGCGGCAAGGATCCCGCCTATGTCAGGCCCGACGCCAATCTGGGACATGCCATCGAAAACTCTGGTAGACGGCGCCTTCTTCAATTCCGGGCAGAGCTGCTGCGGCATCGAGCGCATCTATGTGCACAAGAAGGTCTGGGGCGACTTCCTCGACGGCTTCGTCGATCTCACCAGGAAGTATGTTCTCGGAATCACCGCTCGACGAGGCGACGACGCTCGGCCCGATGGTGAAGGCCGATGCCGCCGAGTTCGTCCGCAAGCAGATCAAGTCCGCCGTGCGGGCTGGCGCCAAGGCGCATATCGATCCGAAGTCGTTCGCGATGGACAAGGCGCGAACCGCCTATATGGCGCCGCAGGTGCTCACCGCCGTCAACCACCAGATGAGCGTCATGATGGAGGAGAGCTTCGGCCCCGTCGTCGGCATCATGAAGGTCGCGGACGACAAGCAGGCGATCGAGCTGATGAACGACTCGCCGTATGGACTGACCGCCGCAATGTGGACGGAGGATGTCGAGGCCGCCCAGACGGATCGGCGATCGAGATCGCCACGGGCACGGTCTTCATGAACCGCTGCGACTATCTCGATCCGGCGCTGACCTGGACCGGCGTCAAGGACACCGGCCGCGGCGCCACCCTGTCGCGCCTCGGATACGACGCGCTGACCCGACCCAAGAGCTATCACTTCCGGACCAGGACATGACGATACCGAACCGCAACTTCAATTACCCGACGGCCATCAAGTTCGGCGCCGGCCGCATCAAGGAACTGGCCGATCACTGCAAGGCCAACGGCATCGCGCGGCCGCTCTTCGTCACCGATCCGGGCCTCGCGGCGATGCCGATGGTCCAGGCCATCGTCGAGGACTGCGACGAAGGCCGGCCTCGCGTGTCGCGGTCTTTTCCGATGTCCGACCCAATCCGGTCGAGGCCAACATCCTTGACGGCGTCAAGGCCTACAAGGCGGGCGACCATGACGGCGTGGTCGCCTTCGGCGGCGGCTCGGCACTCGATATCGGCAAGATGGTCGCGCTGATGCACGGCCAGCAGATCTCGGTCTTCGACCTCGAGGATGTGGACGACTGGTGGACGCGAGCCGATGCCGTCGAAGATCGCGCCCATCATCGCGGTGCCGACCACGGCGGGCACCGGATCGGAAGTGGGCCGCGCCGGCGTCGTCACCCATCCGGTGACCCACGAGAAGAAGATCATCTTCCATCCGGCGATCATGCCGAGGGTGGCGATCCTCGATCCGGAACTGACCGTCGGACTGCCGGCCAAGCTGACGGCGGCGACCGGCATGGATGCGCTGGCCCACAATCTCGAGGCCTATTGCGCGCCCTTCTATCATCCGCTGTCGGCAGGTGTGGCGCTCGAGGGCATGCGGCTGATCAAGGACAACCTGCCGCGGGCGGTGAGGAAGGGCACCGACCTCGACGCCCGCGGCAACATGCTGGTCGCCTCCGCCATGGGCGCCACCGCGTTCCAGCGCGGCCTCGGCGCCATCCATGCGCTGTCGCATCCGTTCGGCGGCCTGTACGATGCGCACCACGGCCTGCTCAACGGCATCATCATGCCCTATGTGCTGAAGGCCAACCGCCGCAAGATCGAGAACGACATCGAGCGCGCCGCCGCCTATCTCGGCATCAAGGGCGGCTTCAACGGCTTCCTCAAGTGGATCCTGGCGCTGCGCAAGGAGATCGGCATTCCCCACTCGCTCGCCGATATCGGCATCGACACCAAGCGGCTCGACGAAGTGGCGGCGATGGCGATCAAGGATCCCACGGCCGGCGGCAATCCGATCCCGTTCACCGAGAGGCAATATCGGGCGCTGGCGAAGAAGTGCGTCGTCGGCAAGCTCTGATGCAGCGGGCGGCGAGCGTCGTCCTCACCCTGCTCGCCACGGCGGCCTCGCTGGAGGCTCAAGCCACTCCCGCCCTCATGCCGCTTCCCGTCCACGTCGAACCGGCGCAGGGCCGGCTGCGGCTCGACAGCACATTCACCGTCTCGGCGCCGCAGTTCGCGGATGCGCGGCTCCGCGCCGGCATCGCCCGCGCCCTGACCCGGCTGGCGGATCGGGTGGCACAGCCGGTCGCGCCCGAGCCGGGTGCCGGGCCCGCCGCCACACTGGCCGTGCGGGTCGCGGGAGCCGGAGAGGCCGTCCAGTCGCCTGACGAGGACGAGTCGTACGCGCTCGAGGTCGGCGCCGATCATGCTACGCTCACCGCAGCCACGGTAGTCGGCGCCCTGCGCGGCCTCGAGACCCTGCAGCAGCTGGTCGCCACGGATTCTGCCGGATTCTACCTTCCCGCCATCACGATCCACGATACGCCGCGCTTCCGCTGGCGCGGGCTCCTCATCGACGCCAGCCGCCACTTCATGCCCCCGGACGTGATCCGGCGCACCCTCGATGGCATGGCGCTGGTCAAACTCAACGTCCTGCATTGGCACCTCTCGGATGACCAGGGGTTCCGGGTCGAGAGCCTGCGCTACCCGAAGCTGCAACAGCTCGGCTCCGATGGCCTCTATTACACACAGCAGCAAGTCCGCGATCTGGTCGGCTACGCCAGAGACCGCGGTATCCGGGTGGTCCCGGAATTCGATATGCCGGGTCACTCGACCTCCTGGTTCGTCGGGTATCCGGAATTTGCCAGCGCCCCCGGGCCCTATGAGATCATTCGCGAATTCGGAGTCTTCGACGCCGCCTTCGACCCGACCCGCGATGCAACCTACGAATTCCTCGACGGGTTCCTCACCGAAATGGCAGCCCTCTTCCCCGACTCCTACTGGCACATCGGGGGCGACGAGGTGGCGCCGACGCAGTGGAACCGGAATCCGAAGATCCTCCGCTTCAAGCGCCTCAGGGGATACAAGGACAACGAGGCGCTGCAGGCCTACTTCAACCAACGACTCTCCCAGATCCTGACCCGGCATCACAAGCGGATGGTTGGCTGGGACGAGATTCTGCACCCCGACCTCCCGAAGACGACGGTGATCCAGTCGTGGCGCGGCACCGAGTATCTCGGGGCGGCCGCCCGTCAGGGCTTCAGCGGCATCCTCTCCGCTCCGTATTACCTCGACCACATCGACCCGGCCGATCAGCTCTACCTCGCCGACCCACTCCCCGCCGGGAGTACACTGACCGCTGCCCAGGCGGCGCAGGTGCTCGGCGGGGAGGCGTGCATGTGGGCCGAGCAGGTGAATGCGGAGACGGTGGACTCGCGCATCTGGCCGCGCATGGCCGCGATCGCGGAACGCTTCTGGTCGCCCGCGTCGGTCCGGGACGTGGACGACATGTACCGTCGTCTCCCGGTGATCAGCGTGGAGCTCGAGCGGGTGGGCCTCACGCAGGAGGCGCACACTTACCGGATGCTTCGCGCGCTCGCCGGACGGCGCGGCGTCCAGCCGCTGCACGATCTGCTGGCCATCACGATGCCGGTGACCTTCGGGCAGCGCTATGCGGCGCAGCACACCAACCAGCGGACCCCGCTCACCCGGCTCATCGACGCGGCGCGCCCCGATCCGTGGATGCGGTCGCAGCTCAATCATCAGGCCGCACTGGCCGTCGGCGATGGCGCCCCCGCCGCGGCGGCTCGCGACCAGCTGCGCCAGATCTTCACCGGCTGGAAACCGCTCTCGGCGCTGGTGACCGCCCTTGCGGACACCATTCCCCTGGCGCAGGATGGGGTGCCGGCCGCGCGCGCCCTCGTTCCGCTGGCCGACCTGGGACTCCAGGCGCTCGAGTATCTGGCGACCGGCGGGGCGCCCACCGGGTGGAAGCATTCGGCGATTGCATCGCTCGACCAGCTCGCCAAACCGAAAGGGACGCTGCGCCTCGCGGGGGTGGACGCCGTGCGGATCCTGGTCGATACCCTCCGGTAGTCTCCCCAGGCCCACGTTCGCCCGGTGCCCGCTCTGGAGCCAGCAACAGCCACCAGCCTTCGAGGAGGTCAGATGACGGATACCGGTTCGCCCGCCGACGACGCGCTCGATTTCTCGCACTCCGAGACGGCCGCCTCGGCCCCGACCTGCGCCGGCTGCCGGCGGAGCATCTCCGATCAGTACTGGACCGCCGGACCGGCCATCATCTGCCACGATTGTCAGGCGAAAGTGGCGGCGGGTCAGAGCGCCCCCTCCAGCCTCATCGAGCGCTCCGGTCGGTTCTCCCGGGCGCTGCTCTTCGGATTCGGCGGCATGCTCGCGGGGTCGACGGTGTGGTACCTCGTCATGAAGGTCGCCAATCTCGAGATCGGCCTGATCGCCATTCTGCTCGGCTGGCTGGTCGCGAACGGGGTGCTGAAAGGCTCCGGCAACCGCGGGGGTCGCCGCTATCAGGTGCTCGCCGTGCTCCTCACCTACTTCGGCATCGGGACGGCATACCTGCCGTTCGCCGTCGAAGCCTCATTGCAGCAGACCGCGACCACCGATGCCGGCGGCGCCTCCACCACCGGAGCTACGGCCCCCGAAGCGGCGAGCCCAGCGCCCCGGTCCACCGGATTCATGGGCTTCCTGGCCGGTATCGCCTTCCTGATCTGGGGAATCCTCTCGCTTCCGGTCCTGACCTTGTCAGGCACCGGAGCGATCATCAGCGTCCTCATCTACGCCTTCGCGATCATGAAGGCCTGGCAGCTGACGGCCGAGCGCCGGGTTGCCATCAGCGGACCGTTCCAGATAGGCGCCACGTCGGGGGCATGACGTTGCCCACCCGCTGTACCCGGTGCGGCACGGAGGTTCCCCCCACGCTGCTCCGTTGCCCTGGCTGCGGTGTGCTGGCCCATGCCACCACACTGGAGTCGCTCGCCGGCTCGGCCCGGGAGTTGGAGACGGCCGGCCGGAACCACGAGGCGCTGGTCTCCTGGAACCGGGCGCTCCCCCTCCTTCCCGGCGACGCCCCACAACGGGCTGCCATCCTGCAGCGGATCGCGACGCTCGAGACCAGGCCCGCTGGCGGCACCCCGAGCGAGGGACGCAAGGGAATCTGGGTCGGTCTGGGCACGACAGTGCTGCTGCTGCTCGGCAAGGCAAAATTTCTCCTGCTGGGTCTCACCAAACTGAGTACCCTGTTGTCGATGTTCGCCTTCTTCGGGGTCTACTGGGGGTTGTACGGCTGGAAGTTCGGGCTGGGGCTGGTGCTGTCCATCTATATCCATGAGATGGGCCATGTCGCGGCGCTCAAGCACTACGGGATCCCGGCCAGTGCACCGATGTTCATCCCGGGCTTCGGCGCGCTGATCCGGCTCAACTTGCATCCGCCGACACCGGGCCAGGACGCGCGGGTCGGGTTGGCCGGCCCGCTCTGGGGCGCGGGAGCCGCCGTGGCTTGTCTCGGTCTCTTCGCCCTCACGCGGGACGGCTTCTTCGCCGGCCTGACACACGTCGGGGTGCTCATCAACACCTTCAATCTGATCCCGGTCTGGCAGCTCGACGGCGCCCGGGGTATCGCACCGCTCGACCGGATCGAGCGGCTCCTGCTCGGCGGTGCCGCACTCGCGGCCTTCCTGCTGGTGCACGAGGCGATGTTCCTGTTTGTCGGCATCGGTCTGGTCATCCGGGGATTCATGGCCGGCCAGGGCGATGGAGACCGGGGCGCACTGCTCGAGTTTGCCGGCCTGCTCGTCGCCCTGGCCTGTCTGGGCACGATCCGTGGGCCGTTGTGAGGCGTCAGCCCGCCAGCGGCAGGAGCAGCCGCAACCCGAACAGGATGAGCAGGCCGGCGAGCAGGAGGTTGATCGCCCGCGCCCAGCGCCGATAGGCCCGTTGCACCTGCGTGAATGAAAAGCCCACCGCCAGCCCAGCGTACCAGAGGAGGCAGAGGAGAAGCACCCCGCCCCCGCGGCAAGGCGCACCCAGCGCGGGACCTCCGGCGCCACCGTCGCGCCGAGCAGACTCAGATAGAACGGAAGCGTATTGGGATTCGTGAGGCTGGCGAAGAGGCCGGCCCGGAATGCCGATCCGACCGGTGCCGGCTCGCCTTCAAGGCGGGTGAGCAGGTCCTCGCCCCTGAGAGCAGCGCGCAGCGCTCGAACCCCCAGCCAGGCGAGATACAGCGCCGCCACGACCCGGAGCGCGCTCGCCAGCACCGGTGCGCGCGCGAACAGCAGATGCGCCCCGCCGAAGGTGAGTGTCAGCCAGCCGAGATTCCCCAGCGTGACGCCGAGGACGGCGAGCAGGGCCGGCCGGCGTCCGTCGGCGAGCGCAAGGCGGGTGACAATAAATGTATTGGGGCCGGGACTCACCACCGCGGTCAGATAGACCAGGTAGATCGACCCGAGCAGCCCGAACTCAGCGCGCACGCCTGCCGCCCGCCTGTGAGCCGCTCTCAGGCATCGACGATCGGCCAGGGGGAGCGGGTCTTCCACCGTCCGCGGCCGAAGTCCGGCACCTCCTGCGGCTTGCCCCGGGCCGCCACCGAGCGGATGCTCAGCTCGACCAGGCTGGAGATCGCCGCCGCGTCGTACACATCGGCATCGGTCGGGTCACCTCGCCGGAGACATTCGATCAGCCGGTAGTCCTCCAGAAAATCCATGCCGCCGTGGCCCCGGTCCATTTGCTGAATCCGCTCCGAGCGCCAGAGGGGGTGATCGAACTCCCCGTAGTACTGCTCCGCCTCTTCCCACTCGTGTTCCTTGCTCCGCCCCTCGAGATGTACCCGGTTGGGCCAGCCTGACACGATTCCCCGCGTCCCCTGCACCAGCTGCAGGCGGCTGTACGGCCGAGGGCTCTGGGTGTTGTGGGCCAGGTAGATCGTGCGGCCGCGGGCCGTCTGGATCAGGCTCACATTCTGATCACCGAGGGTGTAGCGCTCCCGGCGGCGGGGATCGTCCGCCTCGAGATGCTCTGCCTGCCAGAGCTGCAGCCCGCGAGAGGGGGAACTCATCGAGACGACGGCCTGGAAACGGTCGCCGCGATTGATGTCCATGCAGTTGGCGATCGGCCCGAGTCCATGGGTGGGGTAGAGGTTGCCATTGTGTGTCTGTGCCCAGGCCCGCCGCCAGAGGCCCTCTCCCTCCCGGGAGAACTTGACCTCGCGCAGGTCGTGCAGATACGCCGCCTCTCCGTGGAGCACCTCGCCGAGCACGCCCTGACGGACCATGTTGAGCGTCATCAGTTCAAATCGGTCGTAGCTGCAATTCTCCATCATCAGGCAATGCTTCCGGTACTTCTCCGCCGCCTCGACCAGGGCCCAGCAGTCATCGATCGACATCGCCGCCGGCACCTCCGTGGCCGCGTGCTTGCCCGCTTTCATCGCACTGAGCATCACGGGCACGTGCCATTCCCAGGGTGTCGCGGTGTAGACGAGGTCCAGCTCCTGCTCCGCGCACATCCGCTCGAAGTCGCGGGGGCCTCGGGTATAGAGCACCGGGGCGGGGTGCCCCGCCTTGGTCACCTTGTCGGCGGCATGCTGGGCATGGGCATCCACGATGTCGCAGATGGCACGGATCTCGACACCTTCGAGGTCCAGCAAATTCTCGATATGGGTCGTCCCCTGGCCTCCGACGCCCACGAAACCGATCCGGACTCGATCCATCGGCGTAGCCCGGAATGGCTCATCCGGGCCGCGGACCGTCAACAGTGCGGGGGCGGCTGCCGGGGAAAGCGTCGCGCCGAGGGCCAGGGCGGCACCGGCACGAATGAAGTCTCGACGCGAGGGATCGACGGGCATGGGGTTCCGGGCTTGGACGTGGCGTGTTGGTGCGGGAGCCGCGACCCTTCCGCGTCCCCCGGTTGGCCAGTAACTCTAAGCACCGTGTGGTGCCGGAGCGATACCACGGGGGGCCGGAAGGTGCTACAATCCGACTCCGTAACCTGCTTATTGACTGCTGCCGGGTGCCCTGATCTCCGATGCCCGTGACCTCCGCCTGCGCACGCTGCCAAACTCCCCTCGATACCGGCGCCCGGTACTGCCAGTCGTGCGGTCTCAGTGCGTCCGGCGAGCTGACGGCCCCCCTCCCGACCCTCCTCCAGGTACTCCGCCAGAGCACTCTGGGCGAATACGAGATCATCCGGGAGATCGGCCAGGGCGGGATGGCGACAGTCTTTCTGGCCCACGAGATCGCACTGGACCGGGATGTCGCGATCAAGGTGATGTCCCCGCAGCTCGTCCACGGAGCCGACAATCTCGAGCGCTTCAAGCGTGAGGCGCGGACCGCCGCCTCGCTCACGCACCCCCACATCATTCCGATCTACGCCGTCCGCGAATCGCATCAGCTGCTCTTCTTCGTGATGAAGTACATCGACGGCCGCTCCCTGGAACTCATCCTGCGCGACGTCGGGCCGCTGCCATTCCCGATGGTCCGCTCGATCCTCTCCGATATCGGCTCCGCGCTCGACTACGCCCACCGCCAGGCTGTGGTGCACCGCGACGTCAAGCCGGGCAATATCATGATCGAGGAGGAAGGCTTCGCGGTCATCACCGACTTCGGCATCGCCAAGGCGGCGCAGAGCGACTCCCTGACGCGCAGCGGCACCACCGTCGGGACGCCGAGCTACGTCTCCCCCGAGTCCTGTTCGGGGGAGTCCGTGGGTCCGGCCGCAGATCAGTATTCGCTGGGCATCGTCGGCTACGAGATGATCACCGGCCAGCTGCCCTTCACCGCCGACTCCAGCCTCGGGATGATGTACGCCCAGGTGCATTCGCCGCCGCGGCCGAGCGATCAGCTCCGCCCCGATTGCCCCGTCGATCTGCGCGACGCGATCATGCGAATGCTGGAAAAGGCGCCGGCGGATCGCTTCGGGACACTGAAGGAGGCGGTGGCCTCGCTGAGTGGCGCCCGGATCAACGGGAGGAACTCCGGCGCATCGCAGGACGCCGATGACAGCGGAGTCCGGACGCATATCGGGCTCCTGGCGGCACCGCGTCCCGGCCGACCCCTCGGGGAGAGCCGGACGCCGAGCGGCCCCGCCGTACCCCTCGCGCGCGTCCCGCAGAGCACCCGGACGACCGCGCGGCAGCGCCGGGTGCAGTTGGGGCGTGTCCTGGTCGGGCTGCTGCTCGCGGCCCTCGGCGCCGGCGCAACCTACCTGACGATTCGAGCCCGTCAGGATGCGGTGGCGGAGGCGGACAGCGTCCGAACGCCGACCCTCGCCGATACCCGGCTGGACAGCACACTTCTCGTCGCACGGGGCGCGGCCGAATACGCCCGCGAACGGGCGGTCACGTCGGGCGCGACCGCCGTCGCCCTGGCCCAGGGGGATTCCTTCCGTGCGGCCGCCGAATCAGTCGCCGTCCTCGGTCAGCGAAGTGAGGCGGCGCTGCTGCTCACCCGCGCCACCGGAATTTATGGCAATGCACAGCGGCCGGAGCAGGCCGCTCCGGCCCCTGCACCAGTCGAGGTGCCGCCCCGGAATCCCCGACCAACCCTCCCCAGCCAGAATCCGGGGAACAGCGGCGGCCAGACGACAACGGCGCAGCAGCCGGATGCGTCGCAACCGGTCTCGGACTCCGTGGCGGTCGTGCGGTTCTATGTGGAGCTGCAGCGAGCCATCACCGCCCGCCAGATTGGCGAGGTGACCCGCCTGGTGCAGAACCTGACCGACCCCGACACACGCGACTACCGCACCCTCTTCGACGACGACGGGATCGCCACCATTCAGCCGGTCTACACCGTCATCACCGTCACCCGCCGCGAGGACATTCTCTACGCCAAGGTCCGCGAGGAGATGACGGTGGTGGATCAGCGGGGAAAGGTCAGCAAGAAGCGGGACAACATCCTCCTCACGCGCCTGACACTGGGCCCGGGTGGCTGGCGGCAGATCCGCTCGGAGAAGGGGAAGAAGTGACGGCGCCTTTTCACCTGGCGTTTCCGGTGCACGACCTCGCGCTGGCCCGGGCCTTCTACGGCGGCCTGCTGGGCTGCCGGGAGGGGCGGAGCTCGGAGCAGTGGGTGGACTTTGACTTCTACGGCCACCAGGTGGTGGCCCATCTTTCGCCCGACGAGACCGGCATGTCCCGCGCCAACCAGGTGGATGGCCACGACGTGCCGGTCCGGCACTTCGGCGTCATCTTGCCATGGGAGGAGTGGCAGGCGCTTGCCGAACGGCTCCGCGGAGCAGGCGTCCAGTTCGTGATCGAGCCCGGGATCCGGTTTGCAGGCAAGATCGGGGAGCAGGCGACGATGTTCCTGCTCGACCCCTCCGGCAATGCTCTCGAGTTCAAGTCCTTCCGCGATATGAGCCGGATCTTCGCCCGCTAGCGCTTTCTCGCCAGGAGCCCGACCAGCATCACGACGGGCAGGTGTAGCTTGTACGGTATCCGGACCCGCGTCGCTCTCTGGTCGAGACTGAGCCTCTGAACCCTTCCGCCGAACTCCACCCCGGGCTGCTGCAGGCGACGATCACCCTCGGGATCGCCGGTCTCTGCGCGCTGCTCTATCGCCGCTACCGGAAGCCCTACTTCTTCTGGTGGGCAATCTCCTGGGCGCTCTACTTGGCGCGCCTCGGCGCGATTCTGATCTTCCTGCAGGACCGGCGACCGTTCTGGCTCTTCGCGCACCAGGTGATCACCGGCTGGACGGCCCTCGCCCTGCTCTGGAGCGCACTGGTCTTTTCCCGGCGTGCCCGGGTTCGGCCCGTCTATCTGCTGGCCGTCCTCTTCCCGCCAGTCTGGTCGATCTTCGCGATCTTCGGATTCGCCGAACGGGATCAGTTCCTCTTCGCCGCTCTCCCGGCAGTCATCTTCCTCAGCGGCGCCACGCTGTGGACCGCCGGTGTCTTCTTCCGGTTCCGGCGCCAGACCGGCTCGCCGGCCGCGCTCGTCCTCGGGATCTCCTTCCTCCTCTGGGGCCTGCATCACCTCGACTATCCCGTGCTCCGCGCGCAGGGTGCCTGGAATCCGTGGGGCTACTACCTCGACATTCTCTTCGCCCTCGCCGTCGGCGCCGGCATCCTGCTGCTGGTCATCGAAGACATCGAGCGCGGACTCGGCGCGATGGCGGCCCTCTCGGGCGATCTGCAGCGGGGCGAGGGCGCGGTCGATGTACCGGGCGCCCTCCTCAAGCGGGCCCTGGTCCTGCCCGGCGTCCGCGGGAGCGCGCTCTACGATCGGTCCATCGGCCTGATCACCCGCGGACTCGGCGCATGTGCGGCGTGGGAGCGGAGCGTCCCGCCCGGCGAAGCAGCGACCCTCGTCAGCGAGGTCCTCGCCAACGGCAGGCCCAGCTCCGCGGCAGGGGGGAATTTTGCGTACCTCGCAGCGCTCCCCGTGGCGCAGCGCGACGAGGTCCGGGGTGCGATGATCATCGTGGGTGACGCGCGCGACCCCTTCACCGCCCTCGACGAACGCTTCCTCATCGCGCTGGGGCAGCAGGTGGGTGCCGCCCTGGAGAACGCCGACCTCGATCGCCGCCTGCGCCGGCGCACCGACGACCTGGAACGGCTCTCCGGCCGCATGGTCGCCCAGCACGAGGAGGAACGCCGCCGACTCTCGCTGGAACTGCACGACGAGACCGCCCAGGTCTTCTCCGCGGTGAAGCTTCAGCTCGGCATTGTGCGCGAGGAGGTCGCCACGCCCCAGGCGGATCGCCTCGGCCGGGTGATGGAGCTGGTCGATGAGGGCATGGCCAGCATCCGCAACGTCACCGACGCCCTCCGGCCATCGCTGCTCGACGACCTCGGCCTGCTGCCTGCCCTCCGCGCTTTGGTCACCGACTTCGAGATGCGGACCGGTATTCCGGCGACGTTCAACGGACCGGACGCCCTGCCACCCCTCGCCGACGAGGCGGAGCTCGCCATCTTCCGCGGGGTGCAGGAGGGGTTGTCCAATGTCGCGCGGCACGCCGAGGCGGACACGGCGCACGTCCGGGTGCGGCACGAGGGGCTGGAGCTCTGGATCGAGGTCGAGGACGACGGCCTCGGCATCCGCACCGCCGACGGAATCGCGGAGGAGCACATGGGGCTCGCTGGCATGCGGGAACGATTTGCGGCGCTGGGCGGGACCGTCGAAATTGAGGCCGGGGCTGGGGCGGGCACCCGGCTCCGGCTGCGCCTCACTCTTGCGAAGGGCACGCCCCGATGACCGACCGGACGATCCGGGTGATGCTCGTCGACGACCACACCCTGGTGCGCGAAGGGATCCGCCACGTCCTGGCAGCCACGCCGGGCGTCGAGGTCGTTGCGGAAGCGGGCGACGGCGAGGCCGCGCTGCGTCTGGCGCCGAGCAGCCGCCCCGATGTCGTGGTCCTGGACCTCTCGCTCCCCGGGGCCGGTGGCCTCGAGGTGACCACCCGGCTCCGCGCCCTCCTCCCCGGAGTCCGTATCCTCATCCTCAGCGTCCATGACCATCCCGAATACGTGCTCGGTGCCGTACGCGCGGGTGCCCAGGGCTACCTGCGCAAGGATACCTCGCCCGCCGAGCTGCGTGAGGCGCTGCACGCGGTGGCACGGGGGGAATCGTACTTCAGCCCGCCCGTCGCCCGGCACCTGACCGCCGCCGTCCGCGGCGATGTGGTCGCCGATGATGCCGGCTCCCGGCTCGCCCGGCTCACACCGCGTGAGCGCGAAGTCCTCGGTGGCATCGCCGCGGGCGAGACCAGCCGCGCGATTGCTCAGCGCCTCGGACTCTCGCCCCGCACCGTCGAGAGCCACCGGGAAAGTCTCGCAAAGCGGCTCGACATCAAGACAGTCGCCGGTCTGACGCGATTCGCGGTCGAAGCGGGGCTGGTGCGGAACGAAGAGTAGGGCCTGAGGGACGCTGGGTAGTTCTACGGAGGCCCGCCCGTAGCTTCACGAATTACGCGATCGAGACCCTGTTGCTAGCGTTGAGGCGCACCAGATGGTGCGGAACCCCCTCACACCTTGCGGCAGGAACGCTGATGCACTCGCCCCGCTATCTCCTCGCGGCACTCGTGGCCTCTGGCAGTACCCTCCTCTCGGCGCAGGAATCGCCGCAACGCGCGGCGCGTGACACTGTCATCGAGCTCCCGGCGATGACCGTCACCGCCACGCGTGACCTGCGCGAAGTGTTCCGCACTCCGACGCCGGTGAGCGTGGTGGATTCCACCACGCTTGCGCGGCGTGTGCCCTCCAGCATCACAGATCTCTTCGTCGACCTGCCCGGCCTGGACGTCAACGGTGTCGGGCCCAGTCAGTCCCGTCCCATCATCCGCGGTCTCCTCGGCCAGCGCATCTTGCTGCTCGAGGACGGCATTCGCATGAACAACTCCCGCCGCGAGTCGGACTTCGGCGAGATTCCGTCGATCGTCGGCCTCGAGGCGCTGGGCCGGGTGGAGGTCGTCCGCGGGCCCGACCTCGGTCCTGTATGGCACCGACGCGATCGGCGGCGCGGTGAATCTGATCACCCGCCAGCCCTCGTCCGCCATCACCGGCTCCAGCGTCCGTGGCAGCATCGGGTACCGCTACCAGAGCGCCGGCAACTCGCAGCGGCCCTTCGGCCTGGTGAGCGGTCAGGTCGGCCGATTCAACTGGCTCGCGTTCGGCTCGTATCGTGAGGCGAAGGATTACACCGCACCTTCGGGCACCTTCGGCAAAGTGCCGCTCACCAGGAGCGTGAAGGTGCAGGACAGCGGCGTGAAGGATCAGAACTACGCTGGGCAGCTCGGCTACGGCCTCTCCGAAAACTCCAGCATCCACGCCCGCTACGAGCGCTACAGTGCCGACAATGCCGGCTTCGGCTATGTGGACAACGCTGACCTGGGAGCGGTGGCCAGTCCCTTTTCGATCGCCATCCGCTACCCGCACCAGTCCGTGGACAAGGTTTCCTTCGGGTATACCACGACGGGCATTCATTCGGTACTCGCCGACCGGCTCGATGTAACGACATACTATGTCAGCAACACGCGTCGACTCACCTTCGACATCGGCGTGCCCGTCGGGCCCGGACCCCCTGCGCACGATCGCAATTCACAACTTCACCGACATGGACACCTGGGGCTTCCGTCTGGAGGCCGCCAAGGCGATCGCCAACGTGGTGCTGACCTACGGCGCGGACGGCTTCCGCGATCGCTCCGACAACACCGACACCTCGACCAGTACTGGCTTCGCGCCGGGACCGCCGATCGTCGATCCGATCTCCAAGACCCCTAACGCAATCTTCCGGAGCCTGGGCGGGTTCCTGCAGAGTGACTTCCATCTCGCGCCCCGGCTGAGTCTGATCGCCGGCATCCGGGTGCAGGATATCAAGGCCGACACCCGCGCGACGCCGGGGGTGACCGTGCCGCTGGTCTCGCATGAGAACTCGACCATCGTCGGCACGCTGAACAGCGAGTATCTCGTCACCGATCACTTCAGCCTGGTCGCCACCGTCGGCCGGGGCTTCCGCTCGCCGAACATCATCGAGCGATTCTTCAACGGACCAACTCCAGAGGGCAGCGGCTACCAGGTGCGGACGCCGGACCTGAAGCCCGAGACGAGTCTGAATGTGGATGTCGGCTTCCGGATACAGGACCGGCACGGTTCAGCTCGAGGTGTTCGGATTCCGCAACGAGATCTCCGATGCCATCGCCCTCGCACCAACGGGAGACAGCACCAACATCGGCGCCCCCACACCGGTGCCCAACTTCAGCAACGTGAACATCGGCAAGCTTCGCTACCTCGGAATCGAGGCCAGCGGTCGTCTGCTGTTCGGTCTATGGCTTCTCGACCGCGGCCAACCTCACCGTTCTCCGACACCAAGGACGTGCGCGACCCGAGCAACCCGGTCGCCAGCAGCTACGGCCTCAAGGTCGGCGGTGAAGCCCGCTACGATCATCCCAACGGCCGGTTCTGGCTGTCCTACGGCGCCCGCCACAATGGGAGCCAGAAGGACATCGACGCTTCCCAGAGCCCGGTCGGCTCGCCACTCCCCGGCCTTCACGGTCATGACCGCACGAGCCGGAGTACATCTCTTCCGGGCGGGTCGCAGCGATCACTACGCTGCACCGCCACGCTCGACAACTGGGCGAACCGGCTCTACAGCGAAGCTTCCAGCTCCAGCACGCTCTTCCGGCCCTCCGCCCGGTCGGAACGTGACGCTCGCCTACCGGGTGGACTTCTGCCCAACGACGTCGCAGCCCGGCGAAATGACGGCGGCTCGTCCATTCGGACCCCATGGCTGCACTACCCGTTCCGTACATCCCGATCGTCACCACCTGCGCGCACTCGCTGTTCGCGGTGGTGATCTTCCGACCGCTACCAGCAGCGCGGCGGGATGCATCTCCTCTGGTGGGGCGTGGGTATGCTGACCTACGCCGCCGGCACCATTACCGAGTCCGCACGACCCTTTTCGGCTGGCACGAGCCGGTCTTCCGGGCCTGGTACATCACCGGCGCGCTCCTCGGCGGCGCCCCACTGGCGCAGGGCACGGTCTATCTGCTGCTGCCCGCGACGGATCGCCGACCGGCCTCTCGATCGCGCTCGATCACGGCCATCGTCGTCGGCGCCGCTGCGTGCTGCTCTCGCCGGTGGACCTCGGCGCTGGTGGAGCCCTATCGATTGTCGGGGAAGGTGCTGGTCTGGCGGTGGGTCCGGTTCATCAGTCCATTCATCAATCTCTACGCCCTCTCCTTTCTGATGGGTGGCGCGATCCTCTCGGCGGTTCGCTACGCCCGCCAGACCGAGACCCGACACCGGGCGCTGGCCAACGTCTTCATCGCCGTCGGGGCGCTGCTCCCCGGCATCGGCGGGACCTTCACCCGACTCGGTCATGTGGAGGTGCTCTATGTGACCGAACTCCTCGGCCTGGCCTGCATTGCCGTCGGTTACCGGTTCAGCGTCGGCCCCGCGCTCGCCCAGCCGGGGCTCAGGAACCGAATCGCGCCAGTTCCTCAGGCGTGAGGGGTGTGGCGCTCTCCGCAGTCCGATAGACCTGCACCTCGAACTCGCGCCTGAAATCGATCCCATCCACCCCGGCTGACACCTCCACTCGCCACAGGATCTGATTGCTCAAGGTCAGTTGATCAGTCGGGAGCCCGTCGGCGGGAATGGGGATCGAGATCGGAGTAGCGATGCCGGTCGCTTCAGGCAGCCGAGCCAGAGATGATCCGCTTCGCTTCTCACAGCGTCGTTTCGTGACTCGACCAGTTCGTGTTCCAGCCGGTCATCGTGTTCCGCCCGCACCGCAGCGTCACCACGAATCCGACCGCAGGATCGAACACGGTCCCGGTCCGCACCCTTCCGCCGAACGCCCGTCCGATCGGGGCTGGCAGAGTGTCGCCAACTCCAGCACCGGCACCCCGTACCCCTGGCGCCGGATGAGCATGCAGATCATGCTGACCAGCATGACGATGCCGACCGCCTGGAAGAGCGGGACGACCCGGCTCCCGGTGCAATCCTCTCGCGGGCGTTCGCTTCTCCGAGGCGGCGGTCGGCCCGATGCTTCCGCGCCAGCCAGGGTTCGCAGCTCATTCCGCCGGTGAATCCCGAACAATGGGCATTCCGCTCCCAGCCCATTCCGTCCACGAGCCGTCGTACAGCGCGCTCTCCGGATGGCCCAACCGCGCAAGCGCGTGCAGCAGGGTACAGGCGCTCGTTCCGGACCCGCAGGTCGCGATGATCGGACGATCCAGGCGAACCCCCGCGGCGCCCAGCCGTACCCGCAGCTCGGAGTCGGTCAGCGCAGTCCCGTCAGGATGAACCAGTTCATTGAACGGCAGGTTCAGCGCACCGGACATGTGACCACTGGGGAGTCCCGGCCGCGGTTCGGGGTCCGCCCCCCGGTAACGACCGGCGGATCGCAGATCCACCACCTGAGCATCCGCGTTGCGGAGCGCCAAGTCAACGGCCGCAAGGTCGCGAACCCGCGCCGGATCGGGGCGGGCGACGAACGCCTGCGCGGTGGGACTCATTTCCCCGCTCTCCAGAGGGCGGCCCTCACTGCGCCACCGGCCGAGTCCCCCATCGAGGAGCGTCACGCGCTCGTGCCCGAAATAGCGAAACATCCACCATACCCGCGCGCCACTGATATTCGTCCCCGATCCATCGTATACCACCACTCGGGAGTGTGGCCCGACGCCCAGGTCACCGGCAAAGCGGGAGAAGGCTGGCGAGTCAGGCAGCATGTGGGGAAGCGGCGTCGCATGATCGCTGGCGGCGTCGAGGTCGAAGAATCCTGCATTCGGGATGTGCGCCGCAAGGTACTCGTCGCGCGGGTTGCGCCCCGACGCGGGCAGATACCATGACGCGTCCAGGGTGACCAGATCAGGCTCGGCGAGCCGGTCGGCGAGCCACGCCGTGGAGACGAGCAGGGGAAGTGAGAGCGATGCCATGGATGCCGCGTATCTTAGCCAGAATCGCTACCCCAGGCGAGAGGATGATCCGATGTCCCGTCTAGTCGTCGCCGCGATCTGCGCGGCGCTCATCACCGTGCCAGTTGCCGCGCAGCAGCGCGCCGTCGTCGTGAATCGCGTCCGCCTCTCTGACCAGCAGGTCCAGGCGTTCGAGCGCCAGTGGCGCCTGCAAGTCCGCGACGGGAACTACTGGTACGACAAGGTCTCCGGTGCCTGGGGAATGGATGGTGGGCCAACCGGGGGATGGATCATGCCGGGACTCGAGCTGGGCGGTCCCCTGCCCGCCGACGCTTCGCGGGGGAACACCGGCGTGTTCATCAATGGCCGCGAGCTGCACCAGTTGGATGTCGCCGCGCTGATGCGCATCACGCCGGTCTATCAGGGCCGCTGGTGGGTCGACGCACAGGGAACCTTCGGAGCGGAAGGGGGGCCGGCAATGGGCAATCTCTGGCTCCTCGCCCGGCAGCGCGGGATGCAGCCGGGCAAGGCCTGGTCGACGTACGCCAATGGCGGTAACTCTTTTCTCGCGGGCGACGAGAACGGCTGTACCTACTTCAACAGCCACGACTACGGCTCGGGCAGCAGTACCAGCTGGGCCTCCCCCGGCTGCTGACTATTCGGCAACAGGAAAGGGGCCGCTCCGCCGGGAGCGACCCCTCTTGGTGGCTGGGTCCGCGCCCCGGACCCTTCAAGAAGGCTGTCTGACGGCCTCGATCGTGATCTCGATGGTGACCTCATCTCCCAACATCATCCCGCCCCCCTCGACCGCCCGGTTCCAGCTCACCCCGTAATCGATCCGGTTGATCGTGGTGGACACCTCGAAGCCAATCCGGTCCTTCCCCTCCTTGTTCGGGGTCAGGCCCAGGTACTCCCCGGTGAGCGTGACCGGCTTGGTGACTCCCTTGAGTGTCAGGTCTCCGGCGATGGAGATCGCCGAGCCACTCACGGTCACCGACCGGCTGGCGAAGGTTGTGGTCGGATACTTCTCGACCTCGAAGAATTTGGGCGAACGCAGATCATTGTCGCGTTTCTCGTTGTGGGTATCGATGCTCGTGTTGCGGATCGTCACATTCACCGAACCACTCGCCCAGTTCGTTGGGTCCCCGGTGATCATGCCATCCCAGTCGGTAAATGTGCCCGAGACCCGGCTCACGAAGTGCCGGATTCGGAAGCGAATCTCGGAGTGGACCGGGTCGATTTGCCACGTAGTCGTCGCCTGACTGGTACGACCGGCGGTAGTGTCCGCCTCGGCACGGTCGAGCGCCGCGGAGGCAAGCGTAAGACTCGCGGCAGCGAAAAGGGCGAGCATGAGGACTCCAGGAAGAGGTCAGCGCGATATCCGCGCTGAAGTATAGCGAAGCCCTCTCCGCACAGGCGTCACCCTCAAACTCGACCCAGGGCCCAGGCCGCCGCGCGCCGAATGCCAGGATTGGAACTCTTGAGCAGCGCGATCAGGCGCGGGCCTGCGGCATGGTCCTCCAGGCTGCCCAACGCCCATGCCGCGAGACGGACGACATCGGGATCATGGTCGTCGAGCGCCAGCCGCAGCCGAGGCGCATCGCTGGAATCCTCCGCGACGCCGAGCCCGAGTGCGGCAGCCTCCCGCACCCGACCATCGGGATCGTCGAGAGACCGGCGCAGGGCCGCGAGGAGTTCCGCCTCGCCGCTCGCGCCGAGCATGGCGGCGGCGGTACGCCGCAAGCAGGAGTTCGCGCTCCGCAGCTCGGGTACAAGCTGCCGGAGCGCGGAGGGCTGGCTGGTCCGTGACTGCAGTGCTTCGCGCGTGAGCCGCCCCTCGGCCCCTTCATCACGAAGCGCCGCAACCCCCTCCGCCCCGTCGCTCCACGAAAAACCGCGACCAATGAATCCGGTGGCCATGGCGCAGACCATCGGGTCACTCGACCGGAGCGCGGCGAAAAGATGCGACACTCCGGCGGAATCGAGCCCGCGCTCCGGCTGCACGTCCTCAGAGGCGGCTGGCTCCCTCCGCGGCGCGGCGAGCGGAGCAAGGATGAGCGCCGCCGCGACGAACAGGTGCGCCGGGCGCACGCTATTGCTCCTCGGAGCGCTGACCCAGCGCCTCGGCCGCACTCCGGCGGACAACCGGGTCGCCCGACTTGAGAGCACCCACCAGCGCCTCGAGCGCGGATCTATCGCGAATCTCGCCCAGGGCCTGCACCGCCTGTTCCCGCACGTCACTGTTGCCGTCACTGAGCATGTCGCGGAGTGTGGGCACGGTCTTGGGATCGTGAATCTGCCCCAGCGTCGAAGCGACGTGCTGCCGGATGTCGGGGTTCCGGTCCTTGGCGGCGGCCACCAGCGCGGCGGGTGCCTGCGTCAACCGGAGCTCCCCAGCCATGCTGATGGCCTCGGAACGGACGTCAGCACTCGGGTCCGCCACCAGTCCCATCACCGCCTGGACCAGCCGCGGATCCACCGGCACCTCCTCATTGCCATCCACATGACGCGACACCAGCCCGAGCGCAGCCTGACGAATTTCCGGATCCCTGTCCCCGAGCGCCGCGACAACCATCTCGACCGGCACGTCGGCCGACTGGCTGCCGAGAGACGACATGGCCGCCCGGCGCACCTCCTTGTCGCTGTCCTTGAGCGCCGCCATGAGTGGCGGTAGAGCGCGCTTGTCCTCGAATTGCCCCAGCGCGTTCGCGGCCGACGCGCGAACCTCCGCGTCACTGTCCCGGAGCGCCTCGATAAAGGCCGGAATTGCCCGGGGGTCATCCAGATTGGAGAGCGATTGCGCCGCAGCGCGCCGCACCTCGACATCGCCATCCTTGAGCGCCGCCATCAGGGCCGGCACCGCGATGTTCGTCGTATCCCTCTGACGGCCACGCCCGTCAACGCTTGCCAGCTCAGCCCTGAGCTCCGCAGCCCGTGGGGCGAAGGACGCCATGACAGGCTCCCGCGGCGGCGTAGGGGGCATCGGCGCGATCGCCCCAGCCCTGAGAAGCGAATGCTGGGCATCCAACTCCGCACGCCGAGCGTCGCTGCGAGCGCGCAGCCGTGGCAAGTACATGGACCGGAGGATCCTCCGAACCATCGTCGCGTTAGTGTCGCTGGTGCTCGTGGGTGTCGCTGCGTGCGTCGTGTCTTGCGCCTGCAGCACTTCGGCGGACGGCGTGATGCCGGGAGCAGCGACTGCAGTGAAGCCGACCAGCGCAACGGCGCCAGCCAGGAACCAGAGAGAACGTGGTGCGCTCGGCATGGTGCGGCCCTCAATGAGTCGGTGAATACGGGTGACCAGCTGGGAACGGTGCTCCGCCATGCCGGCAAGCGGCACCGGATGTGGTGGGGTGTGGGCCCATTCCGCCACCTTCACCAGACAGGTAGCGAGTGATACGCCTGAGCCGGTGCGGGTCACCGCCCAGTCGTCACAGAGGTACTCAGCCGCCTCCTGCAGGCGCACTCTCGCCACGCGATTCAGCGGCTGCAGAAAGAAGATTCGCTCGAGCAGACAGGCAGCGGCCAGCCACGCCGGATCGCGCCGCGCCAGATGAGCTAGCTCGTGCGCGAGCATGCTGCGCTGCTGTTCGGGATTGAGATCCGTCAGCGCAGCCGGGGGGAGCACGATCTCGTCGTGTCCCAGCGCGACGGGACTCGCGAGCCCCTCGGCGGCAGTCAGCCGGATCTGTGGCCGCACCCCGCCCGCCAGACGGAGGCCCTGCAGCATCGCAATGAGCCTCGCGTCGGCCACTGGCGCTCGCGGCCCGATGCGGCGCATGGCGCGACGCCGCTGCACCAGGTAGAGCAGCGACAGCGCCAGTGCGATGGCTCCCCAACTCTCCAGCAGGACCGGCAGCCACCACCGCGACCACTCGCCGGCGACGCTGCGTACCGGTGCCGTCGGTGCGGTCGCTGCCTCGGACGACGATCCTGATGGCGCTTCGACCGAGACGACACCCGGGGCGCGGACCGTGCCGGGTGCGGCGCCCTGAACCGCGCCTCCGACCAGTACTCCTGACCATTCGTGGAGAGGGAGCTCGCGCGAGGTGGGTATGCGCCCGATCACATCGGACTGCAAGCCTGGCAACACCAGCGCCCCTCCAAGCGGCTCGTACGCGAGACCCCCCTGGATCGACGCCGTCACCAGACCTCCGACCAGTGCGGACTTCCAGATGATGTCACGCACTGCGGCGGGGACCGCCACTCGACGGGTGATCAGCCAGGCCAATCCCAGCAGAAGGGAACTGTGCAGGAGATAGGTGAAGAGCCAGCCGCCGAGGCGGGGGACAAGATCAGCGAACATGGGACGGTCCCTCCAATCCGGCTGCATGTTCCTCGAGCATCGACTTGATGCGCTCGAGATCTCCCGGGCCGATTTCTCGCCCGCTGAGGAGGTGACTCATCAATTGGGCGACATCGCCATCGAAGAGGCGCTCGGTGAGCTCATGGACCATCGAATGCCGGACTTCGGCCTCCGTGACCACCGGCCGGTAGATGAACTGCCGAACTCGGGTTTCGTGGTCGACCACACCACGCTTTTCGAGGCGGGAGAGGAGCGTGGCGATGGTGGTCAGGGCGAGCCCCCTGTCGGCACGCAACGCCTCGCAGATCTCGGCGACTGTGGCCTGCCCTTTTTGCCACAGCACCCGCAAGATGGCCATCTGCAGCTCGGTCAGCTGGTAGGTCTCGGACATAGGCGCTTCCCTGATGAGGACGGATCTTGCCACTGAGCTCGCGTCAACTACAGCAGTAATATTACGGTCGTAGTGGTAAAGTCAAGACGACGACCACCGCCAGTGGGTTTCACGCAGCCGGTCGCGCAGGTCATATTCCTCTTATCATGCCAACGACACTCGCGGCTCCAGGCGCCCGTCTCGCCCGTCTGTGGGACCAACTCTCGCCCCTCCCCGGCGGGACCTGGCTGTTCAGCCGAGTCCTGGGATGGATGGTGCCCTATACCGGTTCGATCCGGGCGCACGTCCGCCAGCTTGAGGCCGGGTTCGCCCGAGTCGAGATGTCCGACCACCGCGCCGTACGAAATCATCTCGCCTCGGTCCATGCGATCGCGTTGGTGAACCTCGCCGAAGTTACTAGCGGCCTGGCCATGCTGGTGGGACTCCCACCGGGTGTGCGCGGCATTGTGACCGGCCTGTCAATCGAATACCTGAAAAAGGCCCGCGGGACACTGGTGGCAGAGGCTCGCGTGACCATCCCCACCGTCACCGAAGCAGTGGATCATCAGGTCGTAGCCACCATCACGGATGAAGGCGGGGACCTGGTCGCGCGGGCTACGGTCCGCTGGCGCCTGGCACCGGCGTGACCGCGCCCCTGCTGGCGACAGCGCTCGGCCGCCACGCGGGCATCGAGGTACCGCTCATCTGCGGCGCGATGTATCCGTGCAGCAATCCCGAGCTGGTTGCCGCCGTGTCCGAAGCCGGCGGGATAGGCATCGTCCAGCCGATCTCCCTGACCTATGTCCATGGCCACGACCTCCGCGAGGGAATACGCTTCATACGCTCGCTGACCGCCAAACCGATCGGGATGAACGCGCTGATCGAACAATCCTCGAAATCCTATCACGAACGGATGATGCGATGGATTGATATCGCGATCGAAGAGGGTGTCCGCCTGTTTGTCACCTCCCTCGGCAATCCCAAGTGGGTTGTGGAACGGGCAGGGGCCGTTGGCGGGGTCGTGTATCACGATGTGACCGAACGGAAGTGGGCCGAGAAGGGGCTCGCAGGGGGAGTGCAGGGGCTGATCGCAGTGAATCGGCGAGCCGGTGGCCACGCGGGAGGCAAGTCTGCCGAAGAGTTGATGGCCGAACTTGGTGGGCTCGGGGTACCCGTTGTCGCGGCGGGCGGAGTCGGCGACGAGCGAGACTTCGTCGAAGTCCTGCGGATGGGGTACGCCGGGGCCCAGCTCGGCACCCGCTTCATCGCAACTACTGAATGCCGAGCCAGCGAGGCCTACAAGCGGGCCATCCTCGAGGCAGAAGAGGACGATATCGTCCTCAGCGAACGGATCACGGGCGTCCCTGTGGCTGTCATCCGAACGCCGTACATCGAGAAGATGGGACTCTCGGCCGGACCGGTGGCCCGCTGGATGCTCCGCCACCGTCGAACCAAGCATGTCATGCGCACGATGTACGCCCTGCGCTCGCTGTGGCAGCTGAAGCGAGCGTCGCTCGGTGAAAGGGGGAGCCAGGACTATTGGCAGGCAGGCCGCAGCGTCCGGGGCATCCATGCGATCGAGTCGGCCGGCGACATCGTGCGCCGATTCAGGGAAGCGGTGATCGTGGCACGATAGCGGCATATGCGACTGAATCGGTCACCCCCTCGGTGGAGAGCAGCAGGATACGCGACTCGGCGTCGATCCGGAGCGCCTCCCTGGCCGGCAAGCCCGCCGCACCCTCCAAGAGTTCGAGCAATCCCGCCAGGCCTGCCGCCCCCGATTCCCCCGATGCGATGCCCTCGGCGGCGAGCAGTCGCATGGCAACTCGCGCCTGCTCATCTTCCACAGTCACATAAGCGTTGATCCCGTGCCGCAGGGCCGGCCATGCCGCCGTCGAAGGTGTGCCGCAATTGAGGCCTGCCATGATGGACGCGCCTGCGCCGACAGAGAGCATCACCGGCACACCAGCTGCGACTGAACGCAACGCGCACGCGGCGCCGGTGGGTTCGACGCCGACGATCACCGGCCTGTGCTTGAGGCCGGCACGCCGGTAGTGCCGCACCACCGCGCTCGCCAAGGTCCCAACGCCAATCTGCACCAGCACCACATCGTACGGTGACTTGGCCCGCTCGGCGATCTCCGCGTCGATCTCGGCGAAAATGGTCTCGTATCCCTCGGCGATCCAGTTGGGGATCTCCTCGTACCCCGGCCAGCCGTGGTCCTGGATAAGAAGCGCTCCGTCCCCAGCTGCTGCTGCGCGCCCCACAGCCTCGTCATAAGTACCAGCGACCTCGATCACCCGCGCCCCCTCGGCTCGGATACTGTCGAGACGCTGCACGGCGGTACCTGACGGCACATAAATCTCGGCGGGAAGCCCGAGCCAGCTCGCGACCCGAGCCACGCCGCGGCCATGGTTCCCGTCCGTCGCGGTGACCAGCGTGGGCGCCAGCCTGCCGAGCACCGCCAGGTGTTGCCGCAACGCCTCGACAGTCCCGAGCGGGGTCTCCTTCAATCCGAAGCGTCGCGACAGTGCCCGAGAAATGGCCCATGCAGCGCCAAGTACCTTGTACGCTGGCAGGCCGAACCGGTTTGACTCATCCTTGAGGTCCACCTCGCGAACTCCGACGCGCCGAGCTATGGTGTTGAGCGCTCGAAGTGGCGTAGGGGAATAGCCCGGGAGTCGGCGGTGGAAGGCAAACGGAGCAATTGAGGGTGGGGCGACGGTCAGGTTCGACCGCAGATGAGGGTTGAAGAGTAGTGATGGCATCGGAGTCAAACTATGGTGGGTGCTGGACTTGGCCACCCTCTCAAAATCCGGCGAATTCACGTGAGTTGGCAATATTGCCGCAAAGTTCCCGGTCATATAAGGTAAGTCACACATAGCTAACACGTTACGCCACAACAAGATAAGAAATAGGCGCAACTGTTGCTATATCAGTCACTGTTCAGGCAGGTTTGTGCCGTAACTCAGGCGCTGGGAGGCGGGTGCTATGTACAGGATCCGGTCGACTTCAGGGACCGAAGCAGTCTATAGCTCCCTCGAGGAGTTTAACGTCGCGGTCCGCCGCGGGGCGGTCGCGGCGGACGATGAGATCTTTCACACCCGAGCCAATCGCTGGCTCGATGTTAAGAGTCATCCCCACTACCGACTCGCCCTGAGCGGTACGGAGCACAACGAAAACTCGGCCGCTGGCCCCTCAGCCGGCGCCAGCCAGTCGCCGAACCTCGCGCCACCCCCGCGATCAATGCCCACACCGGGTAGCGCGCCACTGCCACAACAGGCGCGCCCCCAGGCGCCAGCCTTGGACCGTCCGATGGCTCGGCCAGTACATACCATCCCCCGACCTCAAGTAGCGGTGGATGCAGTCGCGAGCGCGCCGAGCCAAGCGCCCGCGGCGAAGTCCAAAGACCTCACTTTCGTTGACCTGGGAACGCCGTCCCAGCGGAACGCGACCGTCATCGAGACGCGAAAAGCCCCGTCGCCTCCGCCGCCAAAGGTCGAACCGAAGCGTACATCGCCCGGGAATGATGTTGAATTCCTGGTTATGGACGGTGGCATCGAATCCCCGGTCCGCACTTCGGCAGGACATCGCACGGTGCCCGAAGATCTTGATCTGCTGTTCGATACGCCGCTGCACTCGGCCAAGCCACCGGCACCACCGCCGGCGCCGCCGAAGGCAAAGCAGCAGGCTGCCGCCCAGGATCCGATCGAGCAGACGATCGGCGATGTCGCCGACCTCGCCGGGCCGAAACCAGTCGTTCCCCGTGTAACGATCGGTGAAATCGCAGCACCAAGAGCGCCCGCGCCGAGAGCCGCTACACCGGCGCCCGCGGTCGCTCCCCGACCGGTTCCGGCCACTGCTCCGGTGTCGGCGACTGCGGCGTCTGCCGCCCCGAGGCCGGCCCCGTTACGGCCCATTGTGCTGGAGGAGGACCTGACCATCCCGGGCGCTCTGCTGATGGCTGAGCCGACGGCGATGGACGACACGGCAGTCGCGCCGGCGGAGGCACCGGAAGTGTCCCGCGCCCCGAGGCGGTCGCTCATGATCGCCGGGATCGCGGTCCTCGCTGTCGCCGGCGGACTGGGGGCCTGGAGGCTCTGGGCTGCTCGGAGCGCCGGCATCGGTGCCGCAACGCATGGGTTGCCCGTTGGTGGCGCGCCCGCCCCGCTTGCCGGCACGACGCCGCCCGCCGTTCCGGGCAAGCCGGTCCCCCCCACGACCGAGCCGGCACCGTCCGGGGCAGCCGGGACACCGGAATCCGCGCCAGAAAAGCCGGCAGACGAGCGGATCGTCGCAGCCGCGAAACCCAATTTCCGTACCAACACCGACATCCCCACGGCCGTTCTTGGCCTCGGCGGTGACCTCCAGAGTGGCGGAACGCCGGTGACCGCGATCGCCCCTCGAGTGCTCACCCAGCGGCTCGAGACCGCGGAGAAGCTGGCGCAGTTGGAGCTGGGGTCCAAACTGGGCGGGTTCCGTTCGCTATTCATTCCGAGTCGTCTCGCGACCAGTGCGGGCGTGGCCGCGGCCCGCACCGCCTGGAGCGGGGGTGCAGATGCGATCCGCCAGTACCGCGCCAGGATCGCGCGGATGGAGATGGCCTACGAAGACAGCGTGCTCACATCGCAGCGCAGTCAGCGCTGGCCAAGCGAGGAGATGCGCGCCTGGGCCGGCCATCAGAGCCAAGCCGAGCCGGTCGAGACCTCACAGCTGACGGATCTGATGATCAGCCAGGTCGACGAAGGCCTCGACATTCTCGCCAGCCTCGATGGCAAGTACGAGGTGAAGGGTGCGACAATCGTCTTCAAGAATCCCGCATCCGGAACACGCTATACCAGCATCCGCTCCTGGGTGGAGCAAAGGACCAGCGTCTGGTCCGGCACGCCGGAGAGCGCACGTCCCTATTCCGTCAGTGCCATTCTTCGTGCGATTGGCGATGGGCTACCGGCGGCCCAATAAGAACATTGGCTGACTTGAGCATTCGAGCGGTGGCTTGCTAGGGGTCACCGCCCTTTTCCTGAGCTGACTGTCGCAGCGCACTCGCACGATATCCACAGTTTTCCACACCCTCCACAGAATCCACATCCGGACGCCGTCAAGGCACGCCCCATCCGCCTTGACGGCGATCACGTCGCGCCGCAACTTGTGCCTCCCGCAGTCGCCCAACCAATTCAGGCATCGCCATGCATGTGACGCTCGACGAGCTGATTCAATCCTTTCGATGCACCTTTTTCCCGGTGCAGGTGCTCGTGGTGGACGACGATGTAACCTCGCGCGCGGCTATGCGCAGAGTACTGGAGCATCACGGATTCAGCGTCATCGTCGCCGAAGATGCGCATGAAGTCCTGCGGATGCTGGAACGGACCCACGTACCGGTTGACTTGCTGGTCACCGACGTACAGATGCCCGGCATGAATGGTGATGAGTTGGTCGATCGGGTGCGCGAGTCCTGGCCCGAACTGCCTGTGCTCTTCGTCTCGGGGGAACCGCGCAACGCTCGACTCGTCGGGGAGACCGATGGACGAGTTCAGTTTCTCGCCAAGCCATTCTTGCCGGCGGAGCTACTCGAAAGCGTGCAGCAGGTACTTGGGCTTCCCTCCTCCGACAGCCCCGACACTTCCCGGCCTGTGCTGGAGCTGGGCTGAGCGGGATCGCTACCTGATTCGCAAGCGAGAATGGCTGGCCGCTGTAAGCGGCCAGCCATTTCGCCTTTGGGCCGGGCGCTGCGGGACCCTCACGGCGTCACGAGGAGCGGTGCCCACTCGTTGCCGCCTGCGACCGTCAGCCTCAGGTGCAGTGCGCCCGTGCCTGCATCATCAAGGAAGTATTCGTCACCGGCGCTCGCCTGGACCTCGGCAAGGCTCGACGCGGAGGTCATCGGATTCCCGGCCCAGTAGCCTTGCACAATCTGGCCCGGCGCCCCGGATAAGCTTTCGGACAAGAATCGTGACACGGCAGTCTCCCGCGCCATCGTGACCAGTGCTACCGCCTCGCTGGTGGCGCCGTTGCACGATGGCCTGGTGAAGCGGGTCGGGCAGATGTGCCCATTCCAGTCGGATCGGAAGAGGCACTGCCCCGTCACCCGCATTTAGTGAGTTGGATACCAACCACGTCCCCGGCTGCCCCGTCACCGCTCCGCTGCTGTCGAGGAACGGCTCGCCCTTGTCGCCATCCTTGTGGAAGACAGGGCGCTTGAGATAGACGGCGCGGGCGCTGATCGAGCTGAGATCCACGGTTTCATTCAGCGGGCCGAGTGGCGCAGCGACCGCAGGCACGTCACATGAGTAGATCCTCAGAATCTTGTCGGGAGCGAGGCGGTGGCCGGTGCGGGAGGGTGCGGAACCGTCGGTAGTAGCGGGTACCCGGGCGGCTGCACAACTCGCAGGTGTTGGCCAGGGTCAGTGATTGCGACATCCGCCTCGAACGAATTGATGCCAGGGTGATCGGGGTCACGGGGGGCCGGTCCGCCAGCTGATATCACGCGCCGTCCCGCTGGCCCGGCTCCTGCCACTCCATCTGAAGGAACGCGCAATTGGGGTGAAACCCCTGTGCATCCCGCGTCTCAGAGGGGAAATGCATGGCCCAGCCGCCATATTGTCCGACCCCCGGTCTCACCATCGGCTCCGTACTCCGCGGTCGATACCGTCTGGCCCGGGAACTCGCCGCCGGCGAATCGTCCGTCAGCTACCTCGCCCAGGACGTCGAGCATCAGGGGCGCCTGGTCGTCCTGAAGCTCGTCACCGTATCGGAGGAGATCCGGGACCGGCTGCGCCGGGAGGCGCCGGCGATTCTCGGCCTGGAGCATGACCACGTCGCCCGCCTGATCGACTGCTTCGAGAGCGGCGACCGGGATGTGCTGGTCTCGGAACATCTGGATGGTCGGCAGCTCACTGCTCACGTGGCCACCTCTGGACCGCTGGCGGCCGACGAGGTCGCGGCGATCGGGCGGGGAGTGGCGCTGGCGCTCCAGGCGGCCCATCGCCGAGGGCTGCTCCATCGTGGCGTCTCTCCCCGGACGATCCTGCTCGCCCGGGAGACCCGTGCCCGCCTGATCGATTTCGGTGTGGCTGACATCGACGGCGAGCGCGAGTTCCGCGCGCCCGAGGTGACCGCCGGTCAAGGCGCCGAGGCCAGAGCGGATCTCTATGGGCTGGGCCTCACGCTCTACCTCCTTCTGACCGGCGAACTCCCGCCAGGGCCGCGGGGCGAATCCGCTCCGCCACCGAGTGCGGACGGGCATCGGCCCTCGCGAGTCCGATCGGCCGTGCCGGCATGGCTGGACGCGGCGGTCGCCCAGGCAACCGCCGCGCTCCCCGCCGATCGCTTTCCCTCCGCCGGGCGTCTGGCCGAGGCGCTTACTCCCGGGCCCCTGGCGCGACAGCCGGGCGCGCTGGGCGGGGTGGGCTGAGCAACCACGCCCGGGATCCTTTGGACGCCGGAGACGGCCATCGTGGAGCCGCCCCCGTCCTGGTCGATGCCCGTCCATCCCGTCACTCTCGGCGGGCGATCGACCCGCGACCGTGGTCCCGCCGCAAGCTCCCGGCTCTGGCGAGACGTTTCGTCTCCGATTGGTTGCGCGCGATGTCGTGGAACACGACGGGGGGCCCCGAGGTCGGACGTCCCGCACGATGTGGTGGCCGTCACGATAGCAGTGATCGCGAGGCTCGCTTGGCCGGGCTGGCCCGGGCATGACGACCCCGGTCACCCGTGGCCAGGCGGCATTCCGCGACCGACCGCCCGCGAATAGCTTCCCCGGGTGACCACCGACCGCCTCTACTACGACGACAGCTATCTCACCCGCTTCGAGGCCTCCATCCTCGACCGGAGCGAGGACGGCCGCAGGGTCTATCTCGACCGGACCGCATTCTACCCGACCTCGGGGGGGCAGCCCGCGGATCTCGGGCGACTCGATGGAGTGCGTGTGGTGGACGTGGTCGATGAGAATAACCGCATCGCGCACCTGCTCGAGGCATCCCTGCCTCCGGGCCCCGTCGTCGGCGAGGTCGACTGGCCGCGCCGCTTTGACCATATGCAGCAGCACACGGGCCAGCATCTCCTCTCGGCGGTCATCGCGGAGCACTTTGGTTTCGAGACGGAGAGCGTCCACTTCGGTCCGGAAGTGGCGACGCTCGATCTTGATGCGCCGGGACTGACGGTCGAACAGCTCCGGGAGACCGAGGATTGGGCGAACGCTGCGGTCACCGAGGACCGGTCTGTCACCGTAGGCTTTGAGGATGCCGCGACGGCCCGCGGGCTCCGCAAGGCCTCGGAGCGCCAGGGGATCCTGCGAATCGTGACCATCGCCGGCCTCGACCGGAGCGCCTGCGGCGGGACCCACGTCAGATCCACCGGGGAGATCGGCCCGATCTTCATCCGGCGACTCGAGCGGGTCAAGAAGCTGATCCGCCTCGAGTTTCTCTGCGGCCGGCGGGCCCTCCGCCGGGCGCGAGCGGACTTCGACCTGCTCTCTGCGATCGCCGGGAGCGTCTCCACAGCGATCGATGACCTCCCCGCGGTGTTCGAGAAGCAGCGGCACGAGGTCAAGACCGCCAGCGCAGTCCGCCGAACGCTCGAGGATGAGCTCAACGGACTGCGCGCGCAGGCGCTCTACGCCGCGACAGCTGATCCGGGGTCGGGACGGCGCCTCATCGTGCACCGCTCGGCCGGCGGATCGATGGAATCGCTGCGTGGTCTGGCCACCGCGGTTACCGCTCTTCCGGGGGCGATCTTCATCGGCCTGATGGCCAGTCCGCCCACCGTCCTGCTGGCCACGTCGCCTGAGACAGGTCTGGATGCCGGCGCAACGCTCAAGCCGATTCTTGCGAGCGTCGGTGGTCGAGGGGGAGGCCAGGCGCGGCTCGCGCAGGGAAGCGTTCCGGGGGAGCTGGAGCTGGAAACCGCGCTGACCCACCTCGCGAGCGTCATCGGCGCCTGACCGCCGCCGAACACCGCCAATCGCCCCCGGCGGACCGCCCGCACCGCAACACCCCCATTTTCGCCGCATGACCCACTCTGGTGCCGTCCTCGGGCGCCTGAGCTGCACCAGCCCATCGTCCCACCGGTTGATCCGGGAAGTGCCGTCGAACGCGAGCCGTGAGTCCGTCACCGACCCGGGTGCAGGCGCCGGGTCGATTCGACCAGGACCATCGGATGATGGGGACTCCGGTGGTCGATGCGGAGAGGTAGGCCCGCCAGGCATCGACATTCGTCACCGGGCCGAGACCGCTTCGTCATCGTTTGTGTTAGGCTGCCGTCACGCTTCGGGGGTAGACTCTTCTCACCCTCGCATCGGATGATGCGAGGGTGATGCCAGTCACCCTCAGCAGAAAGTGAGTACCGCCATGCGTGTCACACACGGCCCAATCCTGGGCGGCGCGTGGGTCCTGACCGTCGTTCTGGTCACCGCCGCCTGCCACTCCGACCCGACTCCGCGATCACCGGGGCTGGCGCGCCAGCTCCGGGAGGTGGCGCTTGCCAGCGAGCGGGACAGCCTCCTCCAGGAGGTGGCAGCGAACGGCAAGCTGCTTGTGGATCTGCAGGCGGAGCTTGACAAGGTGGAACGCGCACCCGCGCACGGTACGCCCGAGTCGCCGGCCCTGGAGGTCACCTCCGATCAGCGGACGTATACCCTGGGCCGGGTCCGTGAGATCACCACCCGCCTCAAGACCGCCGAGTCACAGGTCGCCGGCAGCGAGCGCCGCATTCGTCGCCTCACCCTGAAGGCGGACAGTCTCGACAGCGACCTCGTCGGGGCGAAGGGCACCATCACCGATCTCCTGACGATCGTCGGTACACAGCGGGAGACGATCGGCGCCCTCACCAGCCGCGTGGATTCGCTCGTGCTGGAGAAGCTCACGCTTGCCGACAGCGTCTTCCGTCTGACGGACCAGCGCCATACGGCCTTCTTCGTGGTCGGGACCAGGAAGGAACTGCTGGAGAAGGGGGTCCTGGTCGAGGACGGGCACCGCGCGGTGCCGCTGGTGGGTCGGCGAGGGGTCGCTCCCGCGCGTGAGCTTCCACTGCGCGAGTTTACCTCGATCGACTGGAGCGTCATTCACGAGATTCCGCTGCCGCATCCGGACCGGAAGTACCGGATTCTGTCTCGGCAGAACCTGGCTCACCTCGCCTCGTGGGTCGGAGAGCATGGTACCGTGAAGGGGAGCATCGACATCCGTGCCCCGGAGCCGTTCTGGGAGCCGTCGAAGTACCTGATCGTGGTGGAGCAGTAGTCGAAAATGGAATCAGCGGGCAGGGCGACGGACCGGTCGCCCCGCCCGCTGGAGCCTTGCTAGTGTCCCTTCGGCTTCGCGCGGCGGGTCGGCTCCGCCTGCAGGGGATCATCCGGCCAGTAGTGCTTCGGGTACCGCCCCTTCATCTCCTTCCTCACGTCGAAATAGCTCGTGCGCCAGAATCCTGCGAGGTCCTGGGTGACCTGGACCGGCCGGTGCGCTGGCGAGAGCAGGTGCATCGTGACCGGGACGCGGCCGCCTCCGACACGGGGAGTCTCTGTCAATCCGAACACCTCCTGGAGGCGGACGGGGAGCGCCGGCGCGGCGGGATCGGCGTAGTTAACGCCGATGCGCGAACCGGTCGGTACCACCAGGTGGGTCGGTGCCAGGGTGTCGAGCGTCCTTCGCTCTTCCCAGCCAAGCCCCTCCAGCAGCGCGGCGACGAGGTCGAGGTGCGCCAGGTCAGCCCGGCGACGGACGCCACCGAGACGTGGGCCGAGCCAGCGCTCCAGGTGCTCGAGGAGTGCCGCATCCGAGACGTCGGGCCAGGGAGCCCCAAACGCTCTATATAGGAAGGCGAGGCGCTGGCGGAGAGCGGTCTCCGCCTCGCTCCAGGGCAGCGCGGCGATCCCTTCCCGCCGCAACCAATCGAGTACAACTCCGGCAACGATCTCAGGGTCGGGATTCTGCAACGTGGATTCCCGAAGCACGATGGCCCCAAGTCGCTCGCGGCGGGCGGCCACGATGGCGGAGGATCGGTCGTCCCATTCGACCAGTGATTCCTGCTCCATCTGGTCGCCAAAGTGGGTCACGATCTCGTCCAGTGTGACCTCGGCGCCCAGCCAGACTCGACTCTCCCGCCTGTCTCCGTCGAGCTCGGCCGCGACGATATAGTCGGCGCGGATCAGTCCAGCGGAATCGGTGCGCACGCCCTGGCCGTTGCGGAGCAGGTATCGACCCGCCTGCCCGGTCCTCCGCTGGCCCAGCCGATCGGGGTAGGCGAGCGCGAGAAGCAGCCCCGCACTGGGGAGGTTCCGGGCCGGAGGAGATCGCTCGCCTGGTGTCAGCACCTGCCGCCAGGCACGGGCTTCGTCCCGCACCCGATGCAGGGTGCCACGTTCCACCCGGTGCCCGTGAAAATCCGCGGGTGCGTCCTTGGACGCGAGCAGTTCGAGCCGGAGCTGCAGGTCCGCATCGGCGGGGCCCATTGCCGCCCCGCAGGATGTCCCGCTCCTCGAGCAGCTGCGGCGAGGTTGGCGGCGAGCGCTGCTGCGCCGAGCTCGGCGCCCCGCAGCAGCAGGTGGGCGAGCCGGGGATGCGTCCCGAGCTCCGCGAGCCGACGACCGTGAGCCGTGACCCGCTCGTCTGGATCGAGCGCGCCGAGCTGCCGGAGCAGCAGTCGGGCCTCGGCAAACGCTGGTGCGGGCGGGGGGTCGAGCCATAACAGGTCGCGGGGCTCGTCGACCCCGGCGGCCGCGAGTTCCAGCGCGAGGGGCGCGAGGTCAGCCTCGAGGATCTCGGGTGTCGTCCGCGGCAGCAGCTGATGGTCCTCCTGCTCCGCCCAGAGGCGATAGCAGACCCCTGGCGCGGTGCGGCCGGCGCGGCCGCGGCGCTGATCCGCGGACGCGCGGGAGACCCGGACTGTCGTCAGGCGGGTCATGCCGGACCCGGGCGAGAATTTCGGCACCCGGGCGAGTCCACAATCAATCACAACCCGCACGCCTTCGATTGTCAGGCTGGTCTCGGCGATCGCGGTCGCGAGCACCACCTTGCGGTGGCCAGGCGGACCCGGCCTGAGCGCCGCGTCCTGCTCCGCCTGACTGAGGTTGCCATACAGCGGATGGACTGACCAGCGCCCGGCCCGGAGGTCCGGGTGCCCCCCACGCGGCGCCGGGAATCCGGGAGCCGGGACTTCCTCGAGCAGCTCCATTGTCCGGCGAATCTCCGCCTGACCCGGGAGAAAGGCGAGTATATCACCGGCCGTATCCTGTAGCGCCTGACGCACGGCGGCGGCAACCGACGGCTCGATCCAGCTCCCGGGTCGACGCGGCAGGTAGCGGGTCTCCACCGGGTAGCTCCGCCCCTCGCTCGTGATGATCGGCGCGTCGCCGAGCAGGGCAGCGATCGGGCCGCCGTCGATGGTCGCGGACATAACGAGCAGGCGAAGGTCGGGACGGAGTATCGCGCGGCTCTGAAGCGTGAGGGCCAGGCCGAGGTCCGCGTGAATACTCCGTTCGTGAAATTCGTCGAAGATGACCAGTCCCACCCGGTCGAGCGCGGGATCGCTCTGCAGCATCCGCGTGAGGATCCCCTCGGTGACCACCTCGATGCGGGTGCCGGGGCCAATCGTGGAGTCCCGCCGGATCCGATAGCCCACCCGCTGGCCGAGGCGTTCGCCGAGCAGGTCAGCCATGCGGCGCGCGGCGGCGCGTGTGGCGAGCCGACGTGGCTCCAGGAGCAGGATGTTCCGGCCGGCCAGCCACGGCGCCTCGAGCAGCGCGAGGGGAACGAGGGTCGTCTTCCCCGCGCCGGGAGGCGCCTGAAGCACCGCGGCGCCCGCCTCACGGAGGGCACGGGCCACGTCGGGGAGGACGGGTTCGATCGGCAGGCCGATGGGGTTCACGCCACAACCGTAAGCCCTCCCGCCCGTGGGTGCCAACCGCGCCCTGCTTGCTGGGCCGGGCAGGGGCGACGATCTTCCCGAATCCAGGGAGGGATGCATGCCGGACGAGACCGGGGCGGAAGCTGAACGCCCCCTGCCCCAGAATATCGATGTCGCCGGGCTGACGCACCCGGGAATGGTGCGGACCGAGAATCAGGATGCCTACCTGATCGCGAGCCTGCACAAGGCGATGCGCGTGGTTTCCACCAGCCTGAATCCCGATTCGCTCGGCGAACTCACCAGTCCCTCGCGAGGCTACGTCTTCCTGGTGGCCGATGGCGTGGGAGGAGTGCCTGGCGGGAAGAACGCGAGCCGCACCGCGCTCCATGCGATCGTGGAGTACGTGGTGCAAACCATGGATCTCTACACCCAGCTGGACCCCGCCGCGGAGGAGGCGTTTCTCGCGGAGTTGCAGCGATCGGTCGAGCAGAGTCACGAGATCGTCCGCAAGGCCGGGACCGGAGAATCGGAGCGGCCAGTGGGCGCCACCACGCTCACGATGGCGTGCATTCGATGGCCCCGCGGCTATCTGGTGCATGTCGGCGACAGCCGGTGCTACCGGCTCCGAGATGGCGAGCTCGAGCTGCTCACCAAGGACCAGACGATGGCGCAGGCGATGGTGGATGCGGGGGCGCTCTCTCCGGACCAGGCGGAGCACTCGCGCCTCAAGCATGTGCTCTACAGCGCCATCGGCGCTTCCCGCGCGGAGCCGTACACGCTGACGACGGATTGCCACTGGGACGACATCATGATGCTGTGCAGCGACGGGCTCACCAAGCATGTGAACGACGAGGAGATCCGTGATGCGCTCCGCCGCTCCACCCACGCTGAGGGAACGGCGCGGGAACTCCTGCAGCTGGCGCTCGACCGCGGGGGGAGTGACAACACCACCGTCATTGTGGGCCGACTGAATCGCCCGGCGCAGGGCTGAACCGCCCCGGAAAACAGAGACGGGGCGTGACGCGGTCTCCCGCATCACGCCCCGTCCGCCACAGCGGCGCCTGGTTCAGCTTCGCTCGATCTTCACCCGGGTCTTCGGCTGTCCGCCCTGCACCTTCCACCCGCCGTCCCGCTCCGGTGCCTTCCAGGTCAGGGGCAGCTTCTTCTGCTTGCGCAGTACGTCGACCCTGGCGCTCTCGCCCGCATCGTAGGACTCGAAGATCCTCCGGGCATGCGCCTCCGACGTCGGGGTGCGACCATCGATGGTGACGATCACGTCGCCCGCCTTGAACGGTGAGGCGGAATCCTTCGGGGTTTCCAGCACGAGCACGCCTGACTTGGCCCCGAAGTACTCTCCGAGTTCGGGATTCAGGTCCGTGAGGTTGAGTCCGCCGTCAGAGCGCCGCATGAACACCTGCATGTCGCTCCCCTTGCCGTCCGGCCCCATCCACTCGCCATCGAAACCAGGCATCCGTGGGAGACTCATCCCCTCTGGGCCGTCACCGCCGTGCATGCGCATCCGCATGCGGGGGCCGGTGGTCATCCCGGGCATCTCCATCTTGAAGTTGCCCATCGCCGTCTGGGGCAGCTCCCGCGGGGCCAGTCGGACCTTCTTCGTGTCGTTGCCCCGCCGGTATTCGACGTCGACGGTGTCACCGGTGTCGAGCTTCTGGACCAGATCGACCAGCCGGGACGCTGGACCAGACTTGTCCTCGTCCTCCGAGGCGACGCCGCCGAGGGAGACGCCATTGAACTTCGTGATGATGTCACCCGCCTTGAGACCGGCCTCGGCTGCGGGGCTCTCCGGGGCGACTTCGGAGATCTTCGCGCCGAGGCGATCGTTCTCCTTGTCGGCGCGGGTATCGAGCATCACGCCGATGCGGGGGCGGTCGGAGTCGTAGGTAAAGACGCGAACGTTGTCGTCCTGGGCGGCCAGGGCGGCGGTAGTACAGAGGACGAGGGCGGCGAGAGCGGACAGGGTCCGCGGCAAACGGGGATTCATGGAATAGGGCTCCGTGAGTTCAGGTGACGCACCTCAGGATGCACCCGGGCGTGGAAGCGTCGCAGGCTTCCGCGCTCCGGATGGTGGCCCCTGTTCCGTCGTCAGGCTTCCCGCTCTACCTTCCCACCCTCCTCCCCGAAAGGCCCCGGCATGCTGAACTACATCTGGTCCGGGCTCATCATCCTGAGCCTGGTCTTCGCCCTGGTCGCCGACAGCGGCGACCTCTCGCGGGATACCTACCGCAACGGGAGCCCGGTGCCGGTCACCCTCGTCTTTGCCGGGGGCTACGACCCCGATAGCCGCACGCTCGCCGTCACGGTGGGGACCGATTCAGCGGCGCTGAGCGGGCACTACGGCCAGCCGGTGAGTGTGGCGGGGGACCTCCCCGGCACCCTGATCCAGAATGCGGACAACCGGGAGTTGCGCTTCGGCAAGGATGCGACACTCCCCGAACCGCTGGCGACGGTCCGCACGATGACATCCGAGCGCGATAACGACCTGCGTGGCGCGGTGCGTTTCACCGCCAGCCGTGGGGACCGTCTGGTCCCCGGCGAGGTGACCTTCGGCCGAGTGCGGTTCGTGAAGCTGGTCGCGATCACCAGGGCGGGGATCGACATGGCCAAGACCGCGGTCACTCTTGCGCTGGGGCTCATCGGGGTGATCGCGCTCTGGCTGGGCATGCTCCGCATCGCGGACAAGGCGGGAATCATCAACGGCATCGTGAAGCTGGCCCAGCCGATCCTCGGACCGCTCTTCCCCGAGATCCCCAAGGGCCACCCGGCGCTCGGTCTCATCGTCCTCAATCTGTCGGCCAACGTCCTCGGCCTCGGGAACGCGGCGACGCCGATGGGGATCAAGGCGATGGAGGAGCTGCAGACGCTGAATCCGGTGAAGGACACTGCGACCAATTCGATGGTCATGCTGCTCGCCCTCAACACCGCGAGCGTGCAATTGGTGCCGCCCGTCCTGCTGGTGGCGATCATGGGGCTGCAGGTGAACCAGCTCTATTTCGCCATCCTGATCTGCACCGGTTGCTCGGTGATCACGGCGATCGTCATGGCCAAGCTGCTGGGCCGGCTGAGGCTCTACCGAGCGAGCGACCCGATGCGCGTGCAGGAGTCCTGACCATGAACTTCTTCCGCAACGCCATCGACCTGCTCTCGGTGTTCGTCATCCCCGCGATCATCATCGGCTTCCCGCTCTACGGGCTCTACCGACGGGTCCCGGTATACGAGGAATTCGTCACCGGTGCCAAGGAGGGGTTCCAGGTCGCAGTGAACATCATTCCATATCTGGTGGCGATCCTCTTTGCCGTGGCGATGTTCCGCGCCTCGGGTGCGATGGACTTCTTCGTCGAGGCGCTCCGACCGCTGCTCTCCCCCCTCGGCATTCCGCCCGAGGTGCTGCCGATGGCGATTACCCGCCCCCTCACGGGCTCGGGGTCAGCGGGGATCATGCTCGATCTGATCAACCGGTACGGGGCAGATTCGCTCATCGTGAAGACGGCGGCGACGATGTTCGGCTCGACCGAGACGACGTTCTACGTGGTGGCCGTGTATTTCGGGGCGGTGAACATCCGGAAGACGCGACACGCGATTCCGGCGGGCCTCAGCGCCGACATCGCGGCGATGATCCTGGCGGTCTACGTGGTGCGCTGGCTGTTCGCCTGAGGCGACGCTCAGGCGGTGGGGTCGCCCTCCGAGCCGCACCGCTCGCAGGGGCGGGCCAGGGCCTCGAAGCCGAGCAGGGTCACGCCGGGCGTCTGGTGCGTCGGCTTCACCGGCTCCTCCCGCACGAGGTCGGTCGAAAGGTATTTCTTGTTGTCGTCGCAGAAGAAGGTGACGACGACCGCATCCGCGCCGAGCTGTTCCTGCGCCTGCAGCGCACCGAGGAAGTTGGCACCGGCGGAGATGCCCACGGCGAGCCCCAGCTCGCGGGCCAGCCGCTGCGCCATGAGGATCGCATCGCCATCGTCGACGGCGACGATGTCGTCCAGGTACGCCAGATCCACGATCGAGGGGATGAATTCGTCCGAGATGCCCTGGATGCGATGCTTCCCCACCTTGTGTCCGGTCGTCAGTGTCGGCGAGCCCGCCGGCTCCAGCGGGTGGATGCGGATGCCAGCCACCCGCTCCCGCAGGAACCGCCCCGTCCCCATGATCGTCCCGCCAGTGCCCACGCCTGCCACGATCGCATCGGGACGCAGGCCGCGCTGCGCCAGTTGCCACAGGATCTCCGGGCCGGTCGTCGCCTCGTGCGCGCCGCAGTTGTCCTCGTTGCTGAACTGTCTCGGCAGAAAGGTGTGGCCGCGGCTCGCGGCGAGCGCCTCCGCCTGGCGGATGCTGCCCAGGAATCCCCCCTCCGCCGCGCTCACGAGATGGATGTCGGCGCCGAAGAAGCGGATCAGATTCTTGCGCTCCTCGCTCATCCAGTCAGGCATGAAGATGGCCACCGGGTGCCCCATCGCGCGGCCGATCGCGGCAAAGGAGATCCCGGTATTGCCGCTGGTGGCTTCGACGATCAGGTCGCCGGGCAGGAGCACCCCCCGGCGGTAGGCCTGACGCAGGATGTGAAGCGCCATCCGGTCCTTGATGCTGCCGGTCAGATTGAGGTGCTCGGCCTTGGCATAGATGACCCGTCGCCGGCCGCGATACTCGCAGGCGATCGCGAGCAGCGGCGTGTTGCCGACGAGTGCGTTGAGGCCCTGCAGGCGGCGGTCGAGTTCGGGGGCGAGTATCGGCATGGAGTTCGGCAGTGGGAAATCCGGGTCGTCACAAGGTAGCGGGCGCAGCCGGCGATGTCAGTCCCCCGGGGACGCCGCCCCCCGAGGACATGCTCGAGGACGACGCCGTCGTGGTGAAGGGATCCCGCTGACGTCGAACAGCGTCGCTGCTCGCAGCCGTCCACGGCTGCTAGCCGAAGGCCTCGAACCCCCGTATACTATGGTCCGCCAATCACATCCGTCTTCTCTCGACTCCACGCCGTGTCCGACACCCTCGCTCGCCTGCAGTCAGCTCTCAGTGGTCGCTACGGCATCCAGCACGAGCTGGGACGCGGGGGCATGGCCACGGTGTACCTTGCCACCGACCTGAAGCACGATCGCGAGGTCGCGATCAAGGTCCTCCATCCTGAACTGGCTGCGACGCTCGGGCCGGAGCGGTTCGACCGCGAGATCAAGTTCGCCGCCAAGCTGCAGCATCCGAACATCCTCGGCCTGTTCGACTCGGGGGAGGCGGACGGCCTGCTGTACTATGTCATGCCCCGCGTCTACGGCGAGTCGCTCCGGGAGCGCCTCGACCGGGACAACATGCTCCCGGTGGACTTCGCGGTGCATGTGGCGCTGGAAGTGGCCGATGCCCTCGGCTACGCGCACATGGTGGGCATCGTGCACCGCGACATCAAGCCGGAGAACATCATGCTCTCCGGGGGGCACGCCCTGGTCACCGATTTTGGCATCGCCCGGGCCGTCACCGAGGCCGCGAGCAACCAGAAGCTGACCGAGACCGGGATGGCGGTCGGCACACCACTCTACATGAGTCCGGAGCAGTCGGTCGGTGACACTGTGGGCCCGACCAGCGACATCTACTCCCTCGCATGTGTGCTGTATGAAATGCTCGCCGGCCAGCCGCCCTTCGGAGGCGCGAATGCCCGGCAGATCATGGCACGACACGCGATGGAGCTGGTGCCAAGCATCCAGGTGGTGCGCGACACCGTGCCGGACGAGATCGAGGACGCGATCATGGCGGCACTCAACAAGGTCGTCGCCGACCGGCCCCAGACCGCCGCCCAGTTCGCCGAGATGCTCGGCGCCACGCCCGGCGCGACGGCGACGCGATACACCTCCTCACGGAATACCGCCACACGTCGCACCCAGCGGCAGACCCAGCAGCGCACTCCGCCCGGAGGCGCCGTCACGGTCACGGTGCAGCGTCGCTCGCTGTTCGCCTGGGGCATCGGCGCAGTCGCGGTTGTGCTGCTCGCTGGAGGCGGAATCGGCTGGTGGCTCAACCATCGCGGCCCTGGCGGTGTGCCCGATGTGGGTGGCCTCGATCCGAGCCATATCGCGGTGCTCTACTTCAAGGACCTGAGTCCTGACAAGAGCCTGGCCGACGTCGCCGACGGACTCACCGAGGCGCTGATCAGCGCGCTGGGCCAGGTGCCGCAGCTGAACGTCGTGTCCCGGGGTGGCGTCGGTGCCTGGCGGGACTCCACGGCGGCGGCCGACAGCATCGGCCGCGCACTCCGCGCCGGCATGGTGGTGGAGGGAAAGGTCGAGCCGGAGGGCGACAGGCTCCGGGTCCAGCTCAACCTGATCAACAGCGACAATGGGGTGTCGCTGCAGGGGGCGACGATCACCGAGTCGGCCAGGGACCTCCTCGCGGTGCGCGACTCCCTCGCCGAGCGGGCCGCGCTGCTCATCCGGACGCAGCTGGGCGACGAGATTCGGCTCCGCGGCCAGCGCGAGGGCACTCGGAGTGCGGCCGCCTGGTCGCTGCTGCAGCGGGCGGAGCGGCTGCACAAGGAGGGCACCGCGGCATCCGAGCGGAGCGACACAGTGGGCATGACCCGGGCCTTCGATCAGGCCGACTCGCTGCTCACGAAGGTGGAGTCACTCGACAAGGACTGGATCGACCCGGTCGTGTTGCAGGGGACCCTTGCCTACCAGCGCTCCCGGTTCTTCGGCGACGATCCGACCGTCGCCGGCCGCTGGATCGAGACCGGGTTGCACCACGCCGACCGGGCCCTATCTCTCGAGCACGCGCAGAAGGATGCCGACGCCCACGAAGTGCGGGGCAACCTGCGTTACTGGAAGTGGGCGGAGGAGCTGGAACGCGATCCTGCCGCCAACAAGCAGCTGCTCCTCGCGGCGCAGAGCGATCTGGAGACCGCCACGAAGATCAACCCCTCCCAGGCAGGCGCCTGGGCCACGCTCTCGCACCTCTACAATCACACCAAGGGTGCGGCGGACGTCGTGCTCGCCGCGCGAGAGGCGCTCCGGAGCGACGGCTTTCTCAGCAATACCGACGTCATCATCCGGCGTCTCGTCTATGCCTCGTATGACATCGGGAACATCAAGGACGTCCATCAGTGGTGCGCCGAGGGGCGCCGCCGCTTCCCGTCCAATCCGGACTTCACCGAGTGCCGCCTCTGGGAGATGACCATGAAGTCGGAATCGCCGAACGTGCCGCTCGCTTGGGCGCTTTCCGACACCCTCATCGCCATGGTGCCGGAGGCGAAGCGGCCCTACACCACGCTGTACAACAACTCGATCATCGCCGGGATCCTCGCTCGCGCCGGGCTCAAGGACAGTGCCCGCCACGTGCTCACCCGTTCGAAAGGGACCCCGGACACCGATCCGACCGCCGATCTCGCCAACATCCAGGCCTTTGTCTACGCCCTGCTCGGGGACAAGACCGAGGCGATCGCGATGCTCAAGGCCTACTTCAATGCCAGCCCGAGCCGCCGGGACAACATGGCCGAGGACAGCGGTTGGTGGTTCCGGGATCTGGACAGTGACCCCGAGTATCTCCGGCTCATCGGCCGTTCCCAATGACCCCGACTCGCCAGATCACAGGCCATCCCTTGGAGGCCGACGGAACCGTTCCAGGAAGGGGACCAGTCTCGCGGGCGAGGGTCACGGCCAGCATCGCCAGGCTCCACCCTGTTGCTGCAACTCCACAACACTTTCGGGGGCGGTGGGCGACCTCGGGTGAAGCTGGACCGGCCTAAGCCACTGCCTGACTTGAAGTTGTCGATGTGATGGTCGCGCAGGTGGCTGGCCTGAATTGCCGCACGGACTTTGCGACCCGTAGCCTGACCGGTTCGTTCCGCTTTCGCAGCAGGCCGGCACCCACTCGGCCGGTTCGTCGCCTCACCAGACCTTACCCCCGATTTCGAAGGTCGATCGCCCTATGCGCAAGCTCAAACTGTTTGTCGTCATCGAACTCTCGCTCCTCCTGGTGTCCTGCGGAAACGAGTCCGCGTTGCCGACCGGCCCGGCGGCCGCACCGATGCAACCCGCGTACATCACCTGTCCGACCCCTCCGATGATTCGCGGCCAGATCAATGCGCTCTTTCCCCGGGGCGTGAAACAGGCGGCCGGCCAGGCCTTCTACGTGGTCATGCAGATCGCCCTCGCCAAGCACAACGTGCCGGCGGCCCAGCAGGTGATGTTCGTGTTTCTCAAGTACACCCTCTACGAATATCAGCGTGGCGGACTCACCGGCGGGCAATCCACGGCGACCCAGACCAACCTGACGACCCTCACGGCGTCGCTCTATTGCGCCGTCGGCCTGCCGGCACCGGTCATCGATCCCGGTTCGCTCGGTTCCGACGGGGCCATCGCCATCGTGGATCCGGGCTCTCCCACGACGGTCATCACGACCGGGACCCAGTTCGCCGGAGTCCTGATTCCGGCCGGTGCGGTTCCGGTCACGACGGTCATCACCATCTCGCGGCTGCCGGATGCGCCCGGACCGCTGCTCACCCCGCTCGACCAGTATCCGGCGTTCTACCACTACTCCGCCTCACCGAATGTCACGTTCAACCTTGACGTGACTGTCGGCGTCTGCCAGGTCGCCACCCTTCCAACCCCAGTTGCTGGCCGCCTCCGGATCGGGCACAATGTCGGAAGCGGCGTCGAGATCCTGCCATTGGCTTCCGCCGGATTCCTTCAGAACGGCGGTCAGACCTGCAATCCCTTCCTCGGTGCGCTCAACACGCCGGGCGGGCTCTACCGTTACGTCCTCAACGGCGCAGGTCGGTTGGCGTCCTACGTCCTGCTCCCGGAAGTTGCGCAGGCGAGTGGGCTCAGCACCTGCTGCCTTGGCGGCACCACCAAGAAGTTCAGCCCCTTCGGTGCGATTGACCCGGTTGCGATCGTCAGCGCCGTGTCACCCACCTCGTTCACGGCCCCAGCCGGTGGCAGCGTACCCGGGAGTCAGTTGCCGAGCGTACGGCTGGTCACTCCCGCCGGACAGCCCGTCCCGGGGTTCACGGTGACCTTCTCGGTGCCGATCGGCGCTCAGGGCGCCATCACCGGGGCGACGCAGGTGACCGACGCCAACGGTGTGGCCACCCTCGGCGGCTGGACACTGGGCGCCCCGTTCTACCCCGACTCCGTCATCGCCACCGTGATACCGTATCTCGGCAGCGTCGTGAGCGGGAATCCGCTGCTCTTCGTGGCTCAGGCGTCGCCCACCGTGATACCCTACGCCTCGACGGGCTACCGGTACTCGCTGCTCGGAACCGGTACGGCACCGACAGGCTGGGAGCAGCCGGGCTTCGATTTCACTGCGTGGCCGACGGGAGCCGCCGCCTTCGGCAGCCCGGGAGGCTGCACGGTCGCGAGCGGTGTGGTCACCGACTGGCCGGTCGCGCCGAACCCGTCGACCTATTCCGACCTGCTGGTACGGCGAAGCTTCCCGGTGCCGGCCGGGTGGACCGGCGATGCCGACCTCACCCTGCTGATCGACAACGACGCCCGGATCTTCGTGAATGGCCAGGAAATCACCAACGGCTTTGTGATTCACGAAGGCTGCGCGGATGTTCCGCCGGTGCCGTCGTACTTCATTCCTGGCAGCCTGCTGAACCCTGGTGGAGCCAACGAAGTGGAGGTCTACGGCAGGGACCGTGGTGGCGAGAGCTACCTGGACATGCAGGTGACGCTCAACCCCGGGGGTTGACCGGATCACCCTCCCATCGTTGCAGAGACGCGGCCCCGTCAATCGACGGGGCCGCGTCGTTTTCAGGTGGTGGCGCACCTCACCACAAGAACCGCCTCTGACCTCGTCCGTGGGAGGGGTCCGTCCGCGCCGGCCCCCGGCCGGATTGACCCATCGTGGGGGGTCTTTCCCTACTAACCGGATCCCGATTGGGGACCGGCCACTTCAGCATTCTCGTCAGGCTGCCGATGAAAGGAGGAGAACCCCGGCTCCTTCCCCGATCCCCAGGACGACTTTATGCGACCGACCGCGTCACGCCTCGCAGGCCACCTGCTGCCGCTGGTAGCTACCTTGGCAGCCTGTACCTCCACCACCTCGGGGCCGAGCGCCGTCTTCACCGTGCTCGGCTCCGCTGGTGCACCACCGCTGGTCCTCGCCGCCGCGCATGGTCCGCGCACGGCGTCGCTGACCGGGGATCCCGGTGCCCTCCGCATCGGCGTGTACGCGATGTACATCAGCCCCAACGCGGATTGCTCCAATGCGGTGCTGGTGCAGGATTACGGCGCCACGGCATCGGTCAAGGACTTCGTGTCGAACCCGGTGCTGTTCACCGGGACGCCCGCAAGCGGCAGCTACCAGTGCGTCGCCATCAAGATGTCCGACGTGATCCGGGTCCAGCCGGCGACCACCTTCAGCGTCTGCGATTCGAGCGTCGAGTATGCCGGCGACATCTACCGCGCTGGCCAGACGGACTGGAAGGACATCGATCTGAATACGATCATCGGCACCGGCACCGACAGCGTTCCGGCCGATGACCATGTGACGATCATCCTGACCCGGGACACGACCGCCGCCCAGGCTCGAGGATTCAGCACCAACCAGACCCTGCCGCTGAGCAGCGATCTGGTCGTCCCGACCCAGAGCACCTTCTACTGGAACGGCCAGGGCACG
>CAVSEC010000002.1:0-26912 GCA_963726955.1 uncultured Gemmatimonadales bacterium
TCAAATCACCCAATCGCCCAATCGCCTAATCACCTAATCGCCCAATCGCCCAATCACCCAATCGCCTAATCGCCCAATCACCCAATCGCCCAATCGCCTAATCGCCTAATCGCCCAATCGCCCAATCACCCAATCACCCAATCGCCTAATCGCCCACTCTCACCACACCACCACCGTCCGCGTCACCCGCAGCACCGGCAGGTCCGCTTCCCGGATCACCTCGCCCGTCAGCCTGACGGAGAATCCCAGCAGATCCACGAACCGTGCGCGCCGGCTCTCCGCCGGCCGTCGGCCAGCAGGTAGTGCACCACGGCCCCCGCGGAATCGCGGGTCATGAGCAGCGGCGGAATCCCGCCGCTCACGCAGCGCGTCGGCGCAGCCCCGGTGCACCCCGCCGGTGGCGGGCTTCATGACGCCGAGCCAGCACTTGCCGTCCACGATCTCGCCGCTGAGCGTCATGCGTCCCCAGCGACACCGGCGCGCGGCATCGGAATGCCGAGCCGGACATTAGGCGCCGGTGGCGTCAGCGTGAGGCCGCTGGCCTCCACCTCCAGCATCTGCCGTTCTCCGCGCGCGATGCGGGTGCCCTGCAGATCGGCCCACTGCCCGTCGAGCCCCGCGGTGAGTGACGCCGCGCCATGCTTTCCCTCCGCGACCAGCAGGTAGCGGGTGTAGGCCGCCTGACGATCGGTGACGCCGCTTGCCCGGAACGAGCAGCATCGGGTAGGGGAATTCGCGAATCTGGCCGTGGAGTGTGCGCAGCTGTCCGTACTCGAACACACCCGGCTCGGCGCGATCCTGGGTGGCGGCCACTGCCGCGCCGGCGCTCAGGACGAGGCACCAGCAGCCCGACGACGGCGGCCCGTACCTGCCGCGCGCGATCGGCGCAGGCGCGGCGGGATGGTATCCGACGTAGAACGGATCGTGGGCCGGCGCGGCCGTCGGGGTCCCTCGGCGACCGGCGTCCGCGGTCCGTGAATCGCGCCGGTTCCACCCGGGTGCCCGGCGGGTTGGCGCGCGGATCGACATACACCCGGCCACCTGTCGACCTGGACCTGGTAGGTCGGAATCTTCTCGGTGAACGGCGGCGGTGACTGTGCCGTTGTCAGGCAGGTACTGGTAGCCGTGCCAGGGGCAGGTGATGCAGCCGTCGACGATCTTGCCCTCGCCGAGCGGCCCGTTCTGATGCCGGCAGACATTGGAGACGCAGGAGACCTTCCCGTCGTAGCGGAACACCGCGATCCGCTCGCCGCCTACGGTCGCCATCCTCGCGCGCAGTCTCGGGATCTCGTCGACCGCGCAGACATCGACCCAGCCGTCGCCCCCGGCCGGTCCGCTCGGCGTTGTCGAGCGGCGCGCTCCCGCCACCCCGCCGCGATGTGCAGCCCGAAGACCGTCGCGCTCCGAGCACCGAGGAGCGAGCGGGGAAGGGACTCGGCTCGCCTGCAGGCTGCCGAGCGCCACGTGCGCGACCACCAGGCCGTAGGCGACGTAGACCAGCATGTGCAGCGCCTTCCAGACCGGCGGCGCCAGGATCGCCAGCCAGAAGTCGTGACTGGTCGCCGCCATCACGGAGCAGGATCACCAGCGCCGCGAGGCCGAGCAGCTCGAAGGGAAAGGCTGCCGACGCGCCGCGGGTCCGCCGAGCCGGTGAGCAGGCTGACGAACGGGTTCACGTCGCCCAGCGCGTGAAACTGGATGACGGTGAACGTCGCGTGCGCCAGCGCGAGCAGGCACATGGTGACGCCGAGGTGGCGGCGGTTGTAGAGGAGCGGAAGGAAGCGACGGTCGAGCCGGGCCAGCGGGCCGATCGCCAGGATGATCGTGAGCAGCAGCAAGGCGCCGCGTGCCCAGGGCGCGGATGAGCGCCGTCTCCAGCGTCGCGTTGGGATCTCCGGGCAGGGTCGACGCCGACAAAGAGTCCGAGGTAGGCGACGACCACGCCCGCGAGCAGGCCGTCGTAGATGTACTTCTGCCGGTTCCAGTTGACCGCCTGTAGAACGCGCTCATCGTGCGCGCGCCCGCAGGGCGCCGATCGCCCAGGCGAGCAGCAGCAGGGTCGCCAACGCGATCGACCGGCACCATCCAGCGATGGCGTCGGCGCAGGCGGCGGATCATCCGACCCGCTCCGGCAGCAGCCGCGCCGAGCAGCACCGGCCAGAGCAGCATGGCGCCCGGCAGGACCAGCAGCCGGAATCCGGGCGTGCCATGCGCCGCGACCTCATCGAGGCGGTTGACCCATCGCGCCGCGAACGGCAGCGCGAAGCAGGCACCGACGATGAGATAGGCGCCGATGATACGCACCAGCCAGGTGGCGATGGTCGTGGTCATGGAGTCATCACTGAATGTGTACTGGGCTGTGCAAGGTTCCCCGTGGCAATCCCGGACATCCGCTCAGGGCAGGCGCTCATAGATCACTCCGTCCCAGGAGGTGTGCGCGTGGCGATAGTGCGCCTGGACCAGGGTATCGAGCAGTTCGAACCGGCGCATCGGATAGAGCGGCCGGGCCCGTGAGGCGTACTCGTCCACCAGGAAACGTGGCGGGTGCCGTTCCAGATCCACGGCGAGGCTGTCCCAGGCGCCCGGGGTGATCCGGCGCGACGTATCAAACGCGGGGTCGTCGCTCTCCGGCGCGCCAAAGATGTAGCCGGTCAGCGGATAGCAGGAGATGTAGCGTGAGGCGGGCCGGAGGCCGGACAGGTAATAGAGGTGCGGGTACTGCCCCCAGACGAAGAGCCGGTCCGCCGGGGCCGCGTGGCCCCGCAGCCAGTCCGCCGCCCCGGAGGGGCGCGGCGCCGACCGGGCGGCGGCGCAGTGGATGCCGAAGGTGACCAGCAGGCTGAGCCCGCTCCATCCCAGTGTCAGGCGGCGCCAGCGCCGGCCGGCGGGCTCCCCGATCCCGCTCCAGCTCTCCGCCAGCGACGGCGCGGCCAGCAGCGCCAGCGGGGGGACGAGCTGAATGAAGTAGTGGCCGAAGAACCTGCCTCCCGCCGAGACACCGATCACCGATGCCGCGAGCAGCACGATCAGCGCGTCGCGTTCGGCGCGTTGCCCGGCCCAGCGATCCGTCGCGCCGCGGAGGGAGCTCCATGCTCCCAGCAGGAGCGGGCCGGAGAGGAGCGCCCAGAATCCCGCGCCCCGCGCCGCCCGCTGCCAGAACACCGGATCGCCGGGTCCGTGGACCAGGTCGTGATTCCCTACCGACCAGTACCAGGCCGCGTCGAGGATCTGGAAGTGCCAGAGCACCAGTCCTGTCAGGCCCATCGCAAACCCGAAGCCGGCCGCGACCAGCGCGCCGTGTACCCATCCCGCCCAGCGAGGCAGCCCGCGCGCGCGGGCATAGGCGGGGTGGATGCAGTAGATGCCGAGCGGCAGCAGGACAATGCCCGCGGGTTGCTTGAGGAGAAACGCCGCGGCGACCAGCGCGCCGGCGAGCAGCAGGTCGGCGCGGAACCGGGCGCTGGAGGGGCGAAAGGCGACGAGCAGCGCGGCGGTCGCCGGGAGATTCATCAGCAGTTCGCCGTTGAACGCCGCATTGGCAAAGAGGAGGGAGTGCTGAAACACCGCGTAGAGGAGCGCGGCCACCGCCCCCGCGCGCGGAGTGAACAGCCGCGTCGCCACGGCGTACAGCACCCCCATCGTCGCGAGGACCCAGAGCAGGGAGACCAGGTGCAGGGCGGTCCAGTCCGGATACCCCGCGACGCGGTACACCGCCCAGTAGGTGGAGAATAACAGCGGCGGTTTCCGGTCCACCGCGTCCTGGTAGGGGAGTCCGCCGTGCAGCATCTCCCCCGCCACCACGGTGTAGTAGGCCTCGTCGTCGATGCTGTGACGATAGACCAGCGTGGGGAGCCGGGTCAGGACCAGCAGCGCCAGAATCCCGAGGAGCAGGGCGCGGTGGGAGTGGCCGTGAGGCATGTGAATCGGGAGAGGGTGTCACGGATAATAGTCCGGGAGGGGTCGAGCGGGAGTCGGCGGGGCCGCGGCGCCCCGGCCCCTCATCCGGGCTTCATCGATTCATCAGGGTCGGCGCCGATACGGGACGGAGCACCGCGGGGATCTTCACGCTCCGCGCGGCCAGGTTCGTTCCACAAGGAGGGTGTGGCCATGGGCGTCCGGGATGTGCGGCCGAGCGGGGTGGAGCGGTTCTTCGACGAGGACGAGATCATCGTCAGCAAGACCGATCCGAACGGCCTGATCACCTACACCAACGATGTGTTCGTCCGTGTCTCCGGCTATGCCGAGGGGGACCTCATCGGCGCTCCGCACAGCATCATCCGGCATCCGGACATGCCGCGGGCGGTCTTCAAGCTCCTGTGGGACACGGTGCAGCAGCGCCAGGAAATCTTTGCCTACGTGCTCAACATGTCCAGGACTGGAGATCACTACTGGGTGTTCGCCCATGTGACGCCCACCTTCGGCCCCGCCGGGCAGATCGTCGGCTATCACTCCAACCGCCGGGTACCGAGCCGCGCGGCGATCGCCCAGGTCAAGCCGCTCTATGATGGTCTGCTCGCGGAGGAGCGGAAGCACGCCGGCAAGCTGGACGCCCTCGCCGCCTCGAGCCGGATCCTCGCCGAGATCCTGCGGGACGTCGGCATGCGCTACGACGAGTGGGTCTGGTCGATCGAGAACATGGCGGGGTCGCCATGCTGACCGAGAGGGTGGCGGAGCACTCCGGCGTCGAAGCGGAGCTCGCCGCCACGCGCGAGGAGCTGAGCCGCTATCGCGAGGGGCTGGCCCAGATCACGACCATCTGCCGGGCCGCGGCGCGGGGCGACCTCGAGGTGCGGGTCCGGGATCTCGGCCTGGGTGCCGAGGTGGACGAGGCCCGGCGCGCGATCAATCATCTGTTGGACCTGACCGACGCCTTTGTGCGGGAAGCGGGTGTGTCTCTCACCTACGCCAGCGAGGGGAAGTTCTTTCGCCGGGTCCTGGTGCGCGGGATGCTGGGATCGTTCCGCCAAGGGGCGACGACCATCAACCACGCGACCGGGGTGATGTCGGAGCACGCCGCCCGGCTGCAGGAGGCGGGGGAAGACCGGCTGCGGCTCGCCGATGCATTCGAAGAGGCGATCAAGTCGGTCTCGATGCAGGTCGCCGGGGCCTCGACCGAGATGCGCAGTACCGCCGCCGTGCTGGCACATTCGGCCGAGCACACGGCGCAGCAGGCGGCGGCGGTGGCGCAGTCCTCGGCGCAGGCGTCCGCCAGCGTCACCTCCATCGCCACGGCACAGGAGGAGCTGACCAGCACCGTCGCGGAGATCGAGCGTCAGGTGTCGGCCACCAGCGCGGCGGCGCGCGGCGCGGTCGCGGAGACCGAGCGCGCCACCCAGACCGTGCAGGGTCTCGATGACGCCTCCCGGCAGATCGGGCATGTGATCACCGTGATCACCCACGTGGCCAACCAGACCCGACTCCTGGCGCTCAACGCCACGATCGAGGCGGCGCGGGCCGGCTCGGCGGGGAAGGGCTTTGCCGTGGTCGCGTCGGAGGTCAAGAATCTGGCGAGCCAGACGGCGGAGGCGACCGAGAAGATCGGCCAGCAGGTGACTGCAATCCAGGTGGCGACCGCGAACGCCATGCAGGCGATGCGGGGGATCGGCGGGAGCATCCGCAAGGTGGACGACATCGCGACCACGATTACCCATGCGGTCGGCGAGCAGCGGCTGGCGACGAACGAGATCAGCCGGAACATCCATGAGACGGCGGCCGCGACGACCGGCGTCTCGGGGAGTATCCAGCGCGTTACCCAGGCGACGCTGGAGACCAGCGAGGCGGCGGGGCAGATGGAGACGGCGGCGGAGGAGCTCTCCCGGCTGGGCGAGCAGCTCAACGGCGAAGTGGAGCAGTTCCTGCGGGAGATCCGGGGGTAGCGGCTTCCAGCCGTTCTCTCGCGGACAGTTCGGCCTCGCCTTGACCGAATCCCTTGCTATCAAAGGGAACTGACGAAACTTTTGATAGCGAAGATCGCGATCAAAGGAAGCCATCGGCATCCCCCCTACCAGCACCCGAGCCGGACGCTGGGTCCGCCAGCAGACCGGCGCGGGAGGCTTCACCGCCTTTGTCCCGGCGATGCTGCCGCCTGACCCGCCGCTGCACTTCACCCAGGAGCTGCAACGCCTGAGTGAGGCGGCTGGGCGCGCCCTGGGCCGGCTCGAAGGAGTGTCGGGTTCCGTCGAGCCGGATCGGCTGCTGTACATGTAGATCCGGAAAGAGGCGGTCCTCTCGAGCGCCATCGAAGGCATCCAGTCCACCCTCGCCGACCTGCTCCGGTTCGAGGCGGAGGACGCACCGGGCGCGCCGGTAGGCGAGGTCGCGGAGGTATCGCGCTGCGTGGCCGCGCTCAAGCACGGAGCCAGCCGCGTCCGTTCGGGGAAGCTGCCGCTCTCGCTCCGGCTGTTCCGAGAAATCCACAAGGTGCTGCTGCACGGCGGACGGGGCGGGGTGCACGCCCTCGGCGAGTTCCGGCGTACCCAGCACTGGGTCGGCGGCACTCGGCCGGGGAATGCGACCTATGTGCCGCCTCCACCGCCGGAGATGCTCAGAGCGCTCGACAATCTCGAGCGTTTCCTCCACGACGAGTACGGCTTCACCCCGCCGGTGATCAAGGCGGGACTGGCGCATGCGCAGTTCGAGACGATTCACCCGTTCCTGGACGGCAACGGCCGGATAGGCCGGCTTCTGGTGAGCCTCATGCTGGTGGTGGATGGAGTGCTGTCGCATCCATTCCTCTATCTGAGTCTGTACTTCAAGGAGCACCGGGCGGACTACTATGACGCCCTGCAGCGGGTCCGTACCCATGGTGACTGGGAGGGGTGGCTTCGTTTCTATCTGATCGGCGTCGAAGCGGTGGCTGATCAGGCCGCCGATACGGTGACCGCGTTGGCGACCCTGTTTGCGCGCGACCGTGCCAGGATCCAGGCGCTGGGCCGCGCGGCCGGGAGCGCACAGCTGGTGTACGAGGTGCTCCGCCGGCGGATTGTGGTGTCGATTCCCGGCGTGGCCAGGGAGGCCGGTGTCACCTGGCCCACCGCCAAGGCCGCTCTGGAGCGGCTCCGGACTCTGAAGGTCGTGGCCGAGAGCACCGGGAAGCAGCGTGACCGGCTGTACACCTACACCCGGCAGCTCCAGATCCTCAATCGCGGGACGGCTGAATGACGCCCTGCGGCCTCACTGAGGATGCGCGGGTGGAACAGCCGGTGGTTGAGGACCACGTGACGTCACCCCTGACAAGTACGACAGGCAAAGGCGGGAGAAATCGGAAAGTTCTGCGGTCCGTCCCTCACGAGGACCGGACCATGAAGAAGTCGCGCGTTGCTGGGGTCTATCTCGGGTGCCAGCCGAAGGTTATCTTCCCCGCCCCGAGAGGGCAGTACTTCTTTCCGAGTTCTCGCGGCTCGAGTAAATTATTGCAGCACAGCGGTTCGGCGCCGTAGCCAAGTGGTAAGGCAGAGGTCTGCAAAACCTCCATCACCGGTTCGACTCCGGTCGGCGCCTCTGCAGATCATGAATTGCTCGTGGACGGGCCGTGCACCAGCGCGGCCCGTTGCTATTGCCCCCGGGCCGTCCACCCTTCCCGCCCGGCATCGAAGTAGTGGTTCTCCCCCTCATCCTCATATTCGGCCACCTCGATCAGCCCGGCGCTGCGGAGCGCCGCCCGGTAGCCGACCGCGCCGAGCGATTGGGAGAGGCGTCCGGTGAGGACGTCCGTCCAGCTGCAGGCCGGTGCGGGCGCGGTGAACAGGAACCTCCCTCCGGGGCGCAGAATCGGTGCGATCCGGCCAATCAGCGCGGTCTGGGCATCGGCCGGGAGGAGGAAGATCAGGCCCCACGCGACGACGGCGTCGAAGCACCGATCGAAGAATCGGGATTGTTCCACTCGTTCCGTCGCGATTGGGACCCCCGGGAGCTGCTGCCGAAAGGCGGCGGTCATGCGGGGAGAGGCGTCGATGCCGTACACCACCAGTCCCGCTTCATGCAGCGTCCGCGAGATAGGCACGCCGGCACCACAGCCCAGGTCGAGCACGGTGGCTCCCGGCGCCAGCGATCGCGCCCAGGTGCGGACCGTGGCGGCGCCGATGTCCGACGTGAGGCGACGCTGGATGAACCCGTCAGCGACGGCGTCGTAGCCGCCGGTCGGGTCGGGTGGATTGTCCGCCTGGTGCAACGTCAGACCTCGGAGCGCCAGAGGTGGATTGCAGCGGTGACGCTCAGCTCATGCACGCCGCGGGCCGCTCCTCCCCGATATCCATCACCGGCACAGCCACGGGTAGTGCCCCTATGGCCGGAGAAAGGTGAATATCGGGTGCATCCATGTCGATGAAGTCCCGCAAACTCGCCCCTCGACTCCGCCCCCAGCCATTCGATCAGGGGAGTCGGCTGGTACGCCGTGAGCCGCCTGACCGGCATCGGCCCGATACACCGGCCTCAACCATCGCCTTTCCCCCGTCGCCGTGCCGGCCTCCTAAGACATTCTCACAGCAGTACATACTCAAACCGATAGCAGAGCCTCAGATACGGTCTACCGATTGCTCAGTCTACAGGCATCACCGCCGGCGCCATGCAGCTGGAAGCTCGGCGGATCCCACCCACAGACGGAGCATGGCCCCATGCGGATCAGCAATCGACTCCCCCTCGCCGGCCTGGCGCTGGCCCTGTTGACTGCGGCCTGCGGCAGCAGCAACGCGCTCGCCCCGCAGTTCCAGCCTCAGATCGTGAACACGCCGAACGTCGTTCTCGGCTTCCAGGCGACCGGGCTCCAGAGCGTCAGCGACGTCCTGAGTTATACCTGGAATGCCTCCTCGGGCAGCGTCATCATCCACCCCGCCACCTCCACGACCTCGGGAACCATCACGCTCAATATCAGGGATGCCGGCGGCGCCGTCATCTATGACGGAACCGTCCCGGCCACGGGGGACATCACCCCGCCGATCGGAGCGGGAGGTGCCTGGAAGATTCGCGTCACCCTCACCGACTACACGGGGACGATCAACTTCGCCGTTCAGATGCAATAGGGGGTCCCGGCGGCCCGCCGCTGCGCGGTCGTCCGGCCACCCCATCAAGGAGATTCCATGTCCCGCTACTCTGAACGCGATCCAACCCGATGGGCAAACGCCGTCCGCTACCTGCACACCCAGTTGAGCGACAGGGAGCGCGCCGCCCTCCGCTCCGCCTTCGGAGCGGGGCGCGATCAGAGCGACTTTCAGTTTACCATCGGCCTTCGCATCCGGAATTTGCTGAGGCAGGGAGGCTTCCATGGCGATGGGCTTCGCGTCCCCGAGCTCGACGCCGTGTGGGCCGACCTGGCACGCGCGGTGGCCGACGTGGCGCCCGATGCTCCGACGGAACCGGCTGAGTCCTGAGAGCGCCCGGATGGGCGGCCGACCATTCAACTCGTCGGCGCGAGGAACAATGCTGAGCAACAGGCTGTTCCTGGTCGAAAACGCTCTCCTTGAAGCGGGGAGCGAGGCCAGCCTCCGAACGCGCCTGGGATAACACCAGAGCGGCAGCCGCTCCGCTCCTCCGGATCGACTGCCGCCTGGCCCTCATGCATCCGCACCTGCGTCATCGAGTCGCCTGCCCGTCGCTCGCCGGGGCCGGCACCGCCGGCTTGGCCACCTCCGGCAGCGGCCAAGCCACATTGCGGGCACTCTTCCACGCTCCCAGCACCTCTTCCCGGTCACGGAAGAGGTACAGCACGATCCCCTCCAGCTGACGCACCATCGCCATCAGCTCTCGGCTCAGCGACCGGATCTCCGCCCGCGCGCCGGTGTGGGCCCGCAAACCGGCGTTGGCATCGCTCACTGCCTGGCTGTACGCCGCCAGCAGGGTAGAGAGGTCCTGCGCCGTCCCCTCCGACATCCCCTTGGACCGCAGCAGGTCGTGCTGTCCCTGGACCGCCGCCGCGATGTTCTGCGCCGTAGCCAGGAAGAGGTTTCCACTCAGGCCCGTCAGCGGTTGTGCAATTGCCGCCGCGACTTCGGGGTGCTCCGTCTTCAGCGAACCCCCGATCCGGGCCAGGTGCCGGAGCGGCATCCGGGTGATCCGCCGGCGCAGCTCCTGATGCTTCTCGTTCTGCGCCTTCCGCGCCACCTGACCCTCCTGCTGCTGGGCCACCAGCGCCTGCAATCGGCCCAGCAGTACACTGAACCGCGCCGCTTCCTGATCGGCCGGCTCGTCGCCAAACGGATAGGCCCGCAGGAAGTCCTGCAGCCGTACCAGCATGACGAGCTTCAGCATCAGCTTCCCGTCCATATGACGCTCCTCCCCCAGTGGGGGTTCTTGAGCACCGCCGGTCGAGGCGACGGATGCCTGCTGACCTGCAAATCGGAACCGCGGGTGCCCCAACCACGACGCGGCCGGTATTGCCGGGAAGCATCGGCTGTGCCAGAACGGACGCACGCCCGCCTGACACAGCGCCACGATCTTCCGTTATGCACGCGGCGCGTAAGACCTGCATAAACGGTCACGAGAAATGGGAACGCGCGGCGCGTCAGGAACAGAGCGCACTCGCGCCGGGACGCAGCGGTCCCCATCCCCTCCGCATGAGCCTGCGGTCACCCCTGCACGGCTCCGCGCCGGCCCGGAGTGTGGAATGGACGCAGCAAGAAAGGCGCTGTCAGGCAAGCAGTTAGGGCGCGACGGGCCGACGTGGCACCCCGCCGGCCCAACATGGGAACGTGGCGGTGCCGAACCGGGCCGCGGTGGCGCCGATCGGAGCCGAGTTATGCAGAAGTGGGAGCGGGAAGTGCCGCACAGGGGGGCATCGGGGCGACATGGGCGTCAGCCATGCGAACCTTCGCATGCATAAAATGGGAATCGCGAGCGGACGGTCCGCGTGGGGAGGTCCCCCCGATGGGAACCCGTTGGCTGTCCGGTGACACCCGGGTGTCCACCGGTGTGGACACTCGGTGCGTCACCCGTTCACCCCGGGGACACCCGTAGGGCGGCGGCCGTGGAATCTGGGGGGCCGGTGCAATCGGGACCCGGGCCATCGGGCCGGCTGTCGGGGACGCTGAGCCTGCCCTGGATGCGGCCTCAAGCGGGATCCGCCTCCCGCCCGGTCCATTCGTCACGGTACCCACCGCCGGGACTCGCGGGCCGAGTCGGCGCTGACTATTATTCTGCTCCCCTCACCATCTGTCGCCGGCACGGCCACGTCCATCTCCCGTGGCGGCCGAGTCGTATTCTAGCTGCAACGGTGAGCTGCAGAATGCTGTTCCGGAAGCTGGCTGTCACCCCCCCTCGCCATCGCGCGACGATCGTGCTGATCGTCGGCCTCGTGATTCTGGCCTGCGTCGCCGCCATCGCGAGCTGGACCGCCCGCCGATCCGCCCAGGCCTCCGAGTGGGTCGATCACACCGTCATGACCATCCGCCAGGCAGACGGCGCGGAGCGGGACCTCGCGCTGGCCCTCGCCAATCATCGCACCTACCTGATCGAAAACGATACCGTCACCCTCGTCGCCTATCGGATGGCGGAGTCCAGTCTGACGGCCGACCTCGCGAGGCTGCAGCAGCTCACGGACGACAATCCCGCGCAACAGCGCCGGGTACGGGAACTCGGTGCGCGGCTGGATTCGCTCGCGGCATTCCGGGAACGGGTGATCGCGGCCCGGGGCCGGGACCTGCAGGGGGCGGTGGCGCTCCTCCGGACACCCGAAGCGATCAGGGCGCGGGAGTCCGCGGTGGCGCTGGTGGGAGAGATCTCGGCGGAGGAACACCGGCTGCTCATCGAGCGCGAGGCCCTCGGTCGGCAGGCGACGCGCATGCTGAACCTGACGCTGGTCGCCGCCCTGGTCGCCGCCGCACTGTTCGGGCTGTGGGGTCAACGCCTGCTGCGACAGGAGGCCAGGGCGATCACCGCCAGCGAAGCACGCTACCGCGCCCTGGCAGACGACAGCCCCGATGGAGTCCTCATTCATGCCGGCGGGCGGATCGTGTATGCGAACGCCGCCGCCGCCGCGATGCTCGGAGATATCGTCCCGGCCCAACTGATCGGCTGCACCTTTCTCGACATCATTCACCCGGACGATCGGGCGGCCGTCGTCCGGCGGACGCTGCAGGTCATGAATGAGGGCGAGCGGACCCCGGTCCGGGTGGTGGGGGTCTTGCGGGCCGACGGCTCGGTGGGCCACGTGGAGACCCGGGGTGCCCCCACCGAATTCGATGGCCGGCGGGCGGAGCACCTGGTGGTACGCGACGTCAGCGATCGCCGGCGGGCCGAACGGGCGCTGCAGCTCAGCGAGGAACGGTTCCGGGCGGTCATCGAGGAGATGGACGAAGGGGTCGTCATGTATGACCCCAGCCTCACGGCGCAGCTCTGGAATCGCGCCGCCGAGCGTATCCTCTGCCTGACAGGTGACCAGCTTGCCGGGCGCGTGCCGATGGATCCGCGCTGGCGCGCAGTGGACGCGGACGGGAATACCCTGACGGAAGAGCAGCGCTTCTCCACCATCGCCTTTCGTACCGGGCGACCGGTCAGCGGATTGTTCGGGGTAGATCCGCCGGGAGGTGCCCCGGTCTGGATCAGGATTGGCGCCACCCCCCTCTTCCGCCCCGGGGAGAGCACTCCCTACGCGGTGGCGGTGACCCTGTCGGATGTGACGGAACTGCGCGAATCGGCGCGGCGCCTGGCAGAGAGCGAGGCGCGCTACCGATTGCTGGCCGAGCATAGCGGCGACCCGGTCAGTCGACGCGACCTCGAAGGCCGATTCCTGTACGCGAGCCCATCGCACACCTCCGTCCTGGGCTGGGAGCCCGAGGAGTTGCTGGGCCGCTCGGGGCTCGAGTTCATCCACCCGGACGATCTCGAACGAACCCGGCGCGGTTCCATGGCCACCTCGCTGGCGGGTGGCCTGCCCCACCCAACCAGCTCCGGATGCGTCACAAGGCCGGCCACTACCTCTGGATGGAGGCGGTCGAGCGGCCGATCACGGAGGCGGATGGCAGCGTGACGGGTCACGTCGTGGTCGCGCGCGACATCTCGGCACGGCGCGAGCTGGAGGAGAAGCTGCATCAGGCGCAGAAGCTGGAGGCGATGGGCCGGATGGCGAATGGGGTGGCACACGACTTCAATAACCTGCTGACCGTCATTCGCTCGACCACCGACTTCGCGCGCAAGGCCACGCCTCGCCTGTCGCTCTCCGAAGCCGAGCTCGCCGACATCACCGCCGCCATCGAGCGCGCCTCCGCCCTCACCGCGCAGCTCCTGGCCTTCAGCCGGGGCCAGCACGCCTCCCCAACGCCTTTGCGCATCGCGGCGATCCTGCGCCAGGATCTCGGGCTGCTGGTACGCCTGGCCGGCCCGACGACCGCCGTCGAGCTCTCCATCGAGCCCGCGGCCGAGACGGCGATGGTCCTCGCCGATCGGGTGCAACTGGAGCAGGTGCTGTTCAATCTCGTGGTGAATGCGCGGGATGCGATGCCGGGCGGGGGCGCCGCCGCCGTTCGCTGTGGCCTCGTCACGCTGAAACAGGACCGGCCCCATCGCTACGGGAACATCCCGGCGGGAGAGTACCTCACCCTCGTGGTCGAGGATAGCGGAGCCGGGATGAGCGAAGAGGTACTGAGTCACCTCTTCGAGCCGTTCTTCACCACCAAGCCCCAGGGCCAGGGGACCGGATTGGGCCTGGCCACGGTGTTCGGCACCGTCGAGCAGGCGCGCGGCTCCGTCATGGTGGAGAGCGAGCCTGGTCTGGGGTCACGGTTCACCGTCTACTGGCCGAGGGCGGCGGATGGTGTGAGCGACCCGATCCCGGATCCGGCGGTCGCCGGGCTGCGCCGGGTCAGCGGCACGGCCAGCGCAGGAAAGGCGACGAGGACGCTGCTGTTGGTCGACGACGAATCCGCGGTGAGTCGGGCGGTCGCTCGTCTGCTGGAGTATCAGGGGTACCGCGTGTTGGTCGCCGGCAGCGGCGTGGCGGCGCTCGAGGTGCTCCAGCGGGAGGCGGGAACAATCGATGTGATGATCACCGACGTGCGCATGCCGGGAATGACCGGAGTCGAGCTGGTGGCGCAGCTGATCTTGGATGGGCTGGATCTGCCGGTGCTGTTCGTCTCCGGCCAGCTCGAGGCGGGATTCCCCACCGACTGGCCCAGCGAGATGCCCCGCGGCTTTCTCGCCAAGCCGTTCACCTCCGAGGATCTCACTCGCGCGCTCTCGGAGCTGCTCGGCCCAGGGTGAGCGCAGTGCCCCCGACCGGGCTCACCCTGCCGGCATCCGCAGCGCGGTGATTTCCGCCTCCGGCACCGGCCGGACCTTCAGGACCACTTCCTTATGTATGGTGACTGTCCCCGGCTTGGCGCCTCTCGGTTTGGAGACGTGCCGAGCCTCGGTGCAGGAGACCGCCACCGTCCCGGCCCCGCGCGCCTTGCTATGGTAGGCGGCGATCGATGCCGCCAGCTCCAGGGTGGGCCGGTCCGGCTCGGCGCCCGGCGGCACCCGCAGGATCACATGGCTCCCCGGCATCCCCCGGATATGAAACCAGCGGTCGTTGGCGCGGGCGAGCCGGAGGCTCAGGTAGTCGTTGGCCTCATTGGTCTTGCCGGCCAGGACCTGCCACTCCCCCGGCAGGCGGTACTCGACGATCCCGGCGATACGCGCGTGACCCGCGGACTCAGGCGAACTCATCGCCCTACAGTAGTAGAGGGGTGGAGCCGGGACCAGTCGGTCGGCGCTCACCGGGGGCAGCCGGCGCCCAGCGGCAGGCACCTGACGCCGATCGCACGGTTCGACCGGCGCGGCCGAAAGGTCGGGGGGAGGAGGACTGAAGGCGGGATGATCGGCCGTTGTCAGGGGCGTGGCATCGGTCGATGGGGCGTCGGCGGGTCAGGTGCCGGTCATGCGTTGCCACGGTGGTACCGCGGTCACATGCTCCCGGGCCGCCTGTGTGGCCATCATGCGTCCCACGGCGCGGCGCAGGGCGGGGGAGGGCTCGTACGGGTGGGGGTTCCGGGTCAGGGCGATCAGGTTCCGTGTCACCTGGACCGGCGTCATGATCAGGCCCCAGGGCACCCCCCACCAGCCGAGGGTGGCCGAGAAGAGCGTGTTCCACAAGGCGGCCTTGAAGCCGCAGGAGCCGCAGCAGATGTCGGGAATGCTCTGCCATCTGGTGAGCAGGACGACAGACCAGATCTGATACGAGGTCAGGACATCCACCGGGCCGGGACCGTGGCACCTGGGACAGCGACCCCGGTGGACGGCGCTGACCTCTGCGGCCAATGCCTCCGGTGGGATCGGCGCCGCACTCGCAAGCAGCACGCTTCGATCGGCGCAGGTGGCGTTGCAGAAGCGCTCCTCGCCCTTCCGATAGGCGCCGAAGATCACCATCGACCCGCAGTAGTCACACGATTGCATGGCGCGTCCCTCCCCGGAGGTCTGCTGGTGGAGCGTGTCGGGGCTGACCGGCGAGATCTGCTCTTCCGCTGGTGACCCCTGCCGACTTCATGGGGTGAAGTAATCGACAGAGGTGAGGGTGTCGGAGCCATTCACGACCGAGACCAGCACGCCGTATTCGGTCCCCGGCGTCAGCGCCTCCGCCGCATGTGCCACCCGCGCACCGGGTGGGTTCACCCCGTACTGGACCGGCTTGGGGATCTCCTTCTGCCTGGCGACGAGGGTCCAGACCTCGGTCGCTGTTGGCGCCGAAAAGACAATCAGCACGGACGCCTGGCAGTCCGCCGCCCAGCTGATGCTCGGGTGAGTCCCGGCAGTGATGGTCACAGCGCCTGCCGAGTTTGCTGTACATGGTAAGGCGCCCGTGGCGGATTCGCAGGCCAGAGTCGGGAGAGCCGCCAGCAGCAGAATCCGGGAGATGCGTGCACTCGCCGCGGTTCGCGGCCGGTGCGAGAGCGGAGAGTGCAGCGGTTCACACTGTGCAGGCGTGCGCATGGCTCGATGCTCCACTGAGCGATGACTCGGAAGCTCAGGCGCCGGTGATTTCAGCGGCGCGGGTGACGGGTTGCGGCAGATCTCCTGGGAGCCCTCGATCGCCACGCTGGTTCAGACTGACCCCTTGACCGGGGATGGGCCGCCCCCCCCCAGGGCCGACGTCGTACTGATCGCTGAACGCGCGGTGCGTTACTTCATGCCACCGGGAAACCATCGAACCACGACGGCGGCGGAGGTGTTCAACGTATGCCCGCCTCCGCTGACATTAAAGGAGTATCCTTGCGGCATGGACGAATAATCGACGGATGGGTCGCCCCCAAGCGTGTAGGAGAGACCCACTTCGCCGCCGACTGTGAAATGCCGCCCCAGCGCCGCCTCAGCACCGGTGATCAGGCCGAACTCCTTGTCGAGCGTGTTGTAACTGATCCGGGTCCGGGTGTTATTGAGTCCCAAATAGACCTGTTGCGTTTGAGAGTTGCGGACCAGGGCGAACCGCGGGCCGCAATACAGGGTGAACGTGCTGTCGACCGCGATCAACCGCCCGAGCAACAGGGAAAGACGCCAATAACGCCGAGAGACGTCGCGGGGCTGCGCGGGGACCCCTCCCCCGACGGACGTAGCGGTGGTCTTCGCATCCACCACGCCGATCCCGGGCTCGAGGCGCCAGCGGCTGGCGATACGGAGGGGAAGGCGTATGTCGAGATTGGAGTTCACCGCGACACCAAGTCCCAGAATGGAGTGATGCGATGCCTGGGCGTTCCCGTGGCTGGGAGCGAGGAGGATTGCGAACGTGACCGGCAGAAGCCATCGCATGGGTTACTCGTGGTTCAAGAGAATCGAGGAGACAAGCAACGCGCTCACCCTGAATGACCGCCTGACCGGGGATGGGCGGACCCACCCCCGCGGGCGGGTCACCCGGGCAACTGGCCCACCAACCCGTGGACCCAGTCGTGGGCCACCCGGCGCCACCCGGTCTCGGTGAAGCGGTAGCGATCCCGATACAGATAGCCGCACCACAGGATGACCCCACCCCAATCCGGAGGGTCAAAGTTCAGAAGGCCGGCATCGACGGGAAGCACACTATAGAGCAGCTCGGCGGTGTCACCATTCCGGTGATACGGCAGCCCCAGACTCACGACGACTCGGCTCCCCGTGCCGACAAGGGCCTCGGACCAGGATAGAGACGAGGGCCCGAACCAGGTTGAGAGGCGCGGTGCCGTCCGCCAAGTCATCTGCAGGTCCGCTACCTGGGTGGCCAGCCCGGTTTCGACCGCGTGCGCCAGCCAGACCGGGTTGTGCAGCAGCGGCGGATGCAGGTCGGAGGGTGTCTCCCCAACCCGGGGATCGAGCCAGACGTCGTAATCGTGGTGAGGCTTGATCCGGAGGGCGAGCTCCGCCCTGGCATTCCGGAGTGCCAGGTCCAGCAGCTCCTGGGAGTGGAGCGCGAGCGGTTCCCACGGCTGCGGCGCGGCCTGGGCGGAGAGACCGCCAGTGGCGCAAATGAGGAGCAGCAGCCCCGCAAGGCCGCGCCGGATATTGGGACGCATAATCACCTCCAACTGAATCGAGCGGATAAGGGTGGGATCGGTGCCTTCCGCCTGTATGGAACGGACCGGGGGGTGCCTCTTTGCGCATGAGGGGTGACGTGGGGGCTGTGGGGGGCGATACCTCGGGCGTCACCGTTCCTCAGTGGGACTCCACGCGGGGCTTGCTGCGGTCTCCCGTGTGCGGCAGCTTATTCCGGTCACCCGAACCTCACCCCAGCCCCGATTCGGCCCCGGCGCCTCGCCAGAGAAACCCATGCCCCTCGCCCCCGGCACCCGACTCGGCCCGTACGAGATCGTCGCCAAGCTGGGCGCCGGCGGCATGGGGGTGGTCTATCGTGCCCGCGACACCAGGCTGCAGCGGGAGGTCGCCATCAAGCTGCTGCCGCCAGGCCTGCTGATCGACGACACCGCCCGGAGGCGGTTCCGCAAGGAAGCCCTCGCCCTCGCCAAGCTGAGCCACCCCAACATCGCCACGGTGCATGACGTCGGCGAACAGGACGGGGCCGACTACCTCGTCATGGAATGCGTCCCGGGCGAGTCGCTGGCGACGCGGCTCAAGTCCGGACGGCTGTCGGTGGTGGAGGCGCTGTCGCTGGGCGTGGAGATCGCCGCGGCGCTCGAGGAGGCCCACGAGCAGGGCGTGGTCCACCGGGATCTGAAGCCGGGCAACATCATGGTGACGCCGAAGGGCCACGCCAAGGTGCTGGACTTCGGCCTGGCCAAGCTGCTGGGGCCGGACGACAGCGAGCGCGCCAGTCAGGCGCTCTCCGAGACCGGGAGCCGAGTCGGCACCACCCTGTACATGTCGCCGGAGCAGGCCTTCGGCGAGACCGTCGACGCCCGCACCGATCTCTGGAGTCTCGGCGTCGTCCTGTACGAGTCGCTCGCCGGCCGGCCCCCCTTTCACGGACCGGGGGAGTGGGCCGTCCTCCGCGCCGTCAGCCAGGAGGAGCCGGCACCACTCTCCGGGCTGCGCCCCGAGGTCCCGCCGGAGGTGGAGCGGATCGTCTCCCACGCCCTCACCAAGGATGTCACCCGGCGCTATCAGACCGCAGCCGAGATCGGGCGCGAGGTCGCGGCAGCGCTCGCCGGGCTCTCCGCCCCGCCCCTCGCACCCGTCGGCGGCGCGGTCCGGCCGCCGGCCCGGTACCTCGTTTCAGGCGCCATCCTGTTCCTGCTGCTCCTCGCGGGGGGAGGCTGGTTCTATCTGCGGTCGGAGCGCCGGCACTGGGCCCGCGAGGTGGCGCTGCCGGAGATCGCCCGGCTCACCGCCGCCGACCGCGGGCTGGCGGCCTTTCTCCTGCTCCGGAAGGCGGAGCAGTTTCTCCCGGCCGATACCGCCATCGCCGCCGCCGAATCGGCCGGCACCCGCATCATGTCCATCACCACCACCCCGCCCGGGGCCACGGTGGATCTCCAGGACTATGTGGCGCCTGACAGCGCCTGGTACCGGCTCGGGGAGACGCCTCTCACCCGAGTCCGGGTCCCCCGGGGGTTCTTCCGCTGGAAGATCTCCCGGCCGGGGTTGGGTGAGTACGTCGCGGCGCTGAGCACCAACGCCGCCGAGCGGAGCTTCTCCCTCGATTCGCTACTCTCCGCTCCGGAGGGGATGGTGCGGATCGAGGCGGACGACTGGGCCGACATGATCGCCTTTGTGGGCTGGGTCGGGCCGTACCATCTGCCGACCTACTTCTTCGATCGGTTCGAGGTGACCAACCGCCAGTACCAGCTCTTCGTGGATCAGGGTGGCTACGACAAGCCGGAGTACTGGCGGGAGCCCTTGGTGCGGGATGGCCGCCCGCTCTCCCGCGAGCAGGCGATGCCGCTCTTCCGGGACCGCACCGGGCGCGCGGGGCCGGCAGGCTGGGAGGGGGGACACTACCCGGAGGGGCAGGCTGACTATCCGGTGTCAGGCGTGAGCTGGTACGAGGCGTCGGCCTATGCGGTGTTCGTGCACAAGAGCCTGCCGACCTTCGCGCAGTGGTTCGAGGCGAATCCGGAGGGCTTCGCCCGGCTGATTGTGCAGGCGAGCAATATCTCCCGGACCGGCCTAGCTCCGGTCGGGAAGTTCAGGGGGCTGGGAACCTTCGGGACCTACGACATGGCCGGCAACGTTCGGGAATGGGTGGAGAACGGGGTCGACGCCGGTCGCCGGCTGCTCCTGGGCGGCGCCTGGAACTCGCTCACCTACATCTACTCCGAAGCCGAGGCACTCTCCCCCTTCGACCGCTCGGCGACCAATGGATTCCGCTGTGTGCGGAACCTCACGCCGCTCGCTCCGGCCGTCACCGGCCCGATCACGACGCTCCAGCGCGACTTCGCCGCCTACCGGCCGGCGTCGGATGAGGTGTTCCGCGCCTATCGGGTCCTCTATGCCTACGACAGCACGCCGCTGAATGCCAGGGTGGACGCCGTCGTCCAGGATGCCCCGGACTGGCGGAAGGAGCGGATCACCTTCGACGCTGCCTACGGGAACGAACGGATGGCGGCGTATCTCTTCCTGCCGAAGCGGGTCCGGCCGCCTTACCAGACGGTGGTCTTCTTTCCGAGCGCGCGCGTCCTCGACCTGACCGACAGCCGCCAGCTGGGGGATACGGCGTTCTTCGATTACGTCGTCCAGAGCGGTCGGGCCGTGCTCTATCCGGTGTACAAGGAGACCTACGAGCGGCGGGTCCGGCACACCCTGCCGGGGCAGTCCGGTGAACTGACCGGCGTGGTGCAGCGATACAAGGACCTTGCCCGCTCGCTGGACTACCTCGGCACCAGGGCGGATATCGCGAAGGACAGGCTCGCCTATCTGGGTGTCAGCATGGGATCGGCGGAGGGCGTCATCTACACCGCGCTGGAGCAGCAGAGGCTCAAGGCGGTCATCTTCCTGGACGGCGGATACTTTCTCGACCAGCCGCCGCCGGGAGGGGATCAGGCCGACTTCGCTCCCCGCCTCACGCTGCCGGTCCTGATGGTGAACGGCCGCTTCGATTTCGTCTTCCCGCTGGGGAAGGCCCAGGACCCGTTCTTCCGGATGCTGGGGACGCCGGCCGCGAACAAGCGACACGTGGTGCTGGAGACGCCTCACGATGTCACCGCCGATCGCCCGGCGCTGGTGCGCGAGGTGCTCGGCTGGCTGGACCGGTATCTCGGCCGGGTCGACTAGGGCGCGCGGCCACCCTCCATCGTCTCGCGAATCAGCCGCACACTCGCCGGCGTCGTCCGGCAGCACCCGCCGATCCACGTCGCCCCCGCCGCCATCCACTCGCGGACCAGCTCGGCGAGCGGGGTCGCCGTCGCCGGGCCACGCCAGCATTGGGCCGCGGCATCCCACACTTCGCCGGAGTTCGGGTAGACCACGATGGGCTTGGTGGTGCCCTGACGCAGCTCGCGGATGAGCGAGGCGGTCGCCTCCGGGCGCACGCAGTTGACGCCGAGGGCCACGACCTGCGGCTGGGCATCGAGGATCGTGGCGCAATCGGCCAGCGGCTCGCCATGCGCGGTATGCCGGTCATCGAGCGAAGTGAAGCTGATCCACGCCCGGGCGGCCGGTACCTCCCGCAGCACCCCGGCGAGCGCCCGCGCCTCGTCCAGCGAGGGGATGGTCTCGCAGGCGAGCAGATCGGCCCCGGCGCCCGCGAGCACCCGGAGCCGTTCGCCGTGGAACTCCCGCAGGTCCGCCACGCTGAGTCCGTAATCGCCATGGTACTCGGAGCCGTCGTGCAGGGCTGCACCGTACGGACCGACCGACGCCGCGATCCACCGCTCCCGCCCCGCGGCCGGCCGGGCAGCCGCACGCGCCTCGGCGGCCAGCTCGACCGACCGGCGGAGGAGCCGGGCGGTCTCCTCTTTATCAATGCCGATCGCGGCAAACCCGGCAAAACTCGCCTGGTAACTTGCGGTAATGGCAATATCCGCCCCCGCATCGTAATACGCCTGATGCAGCTGCCGTATCAGTTCGGGGCGCTCGGCGAGGAGCCGGGCAGACCAGAGTCCGCCGGAGAGATCGGCGCCTCCCCGCTCCAGCTCAGTGGCCAGCCCGCCGTCGAGAACCCGAAAGCGCTGCAGCATCTCGTTTCACCCGTTCATGAAGAGGGTTGGCCGCAATTCAAGGTATCCGTGGTCGCGGGGGCCAACCAGCAGGCACACGAATGGTCCGAATCATGCAATTCATCGCTGCAACACTCGCAAGTCAAACCTCACACGGTGATTGTGGACACCGGTCACGGCCCTGGTGCTGCCTACCATGAGCCACCGGCCTGTCTCCGCCAACAACGCCGGTGTGACCGACGCCGACCGCACCGACAAGGACTCGACATCATGGCCACCTTTCTCAGCAGCCTGCGCCGCAACGGTTCCGCCGAGGATCTCGCCGAACTGACGCAGCTCGTGACGCGACTGGAGTCGCAGCGGAGCAGCCTGGATCAGCTGGTGCAGCACGCCGACCGCTCGATCGGGCAGCTGCAGCGGCTGAGCACGCTCGGAGAGCGGGTCAACACGCTGGAGCGGCAGCTCGCCGGAATCGAGCAGCTCGCCGGCCGGCTCGGCACCGCGGAGAGCGGCCTGGCCGGTCTCACAGGCACCCAGCACCGCCTGGAAACCCAGATGGGTGAGACCGCGGCTGGGGTCGAGAAGGCCCGGGCGGACGTCTCGGAGCTGACGGAAACGGTCAGCGCGACGTCGCGACTCAAGGAAGAACTCTCCGGGTTCCTCTCCCTGAAGGGCCCATTCAGTCAATTGCGTATCGAAATGGATGGGCTGCAGGCCCAGGCCGAGAGCTTCCGCAGCGACTTCAGCCGGCTGCGCGATCAGCACGATGGTACGCTGAGCAACTACAAGATGGCGGCGGGGCGGATCGAGTCGATCGATGGCGACTGGCAGCGGATCACCCGTACGGTCACGGAGACCGAACTCCGGATCGCGGGCCTCGAGCAGTTGCTGAGCGACATGGCGCCCGTCGCGGAGTCCGTCGCCCAGACCAAGCGGCAGCTCGCCGGTGCCAAGGCGACGGCCGATCAGCTCGGCCAGAAGGTCGCCCTCCTCGATCAGCAGCGGGCCGAGGTCGACCGGGCCACCGCCAAGCTCGAGCACCTCACCGCCCTGATGCAACGTGCCGACCTCGGCGCCGAACGCCAGGCGGATGGGATGCGCATGGTCGCCGCGCTCCGCGCCGAGCTGGAGGCCACACAGGAGGCGCAGACCGCGCTCGCCGACCGGAGCCGCAGCGTCACGGAGCGGCTGGAACGGATCGAAGGGGGACAGACCGCGGCCGAACGCTCGATGCTCGGGCTGCGGGAAGGACTCGATCAGAATACGGAGCGACTGGCGCTGGAGAGCCGGAGCCTGGAGGGAGTGGGGCAGCGCGTCGGCGATCTCCGCCGCAACCTCTCGGAGTGGGAGGCCCGCTTCACCCAGCTGGCCGCCGGTGCGGAGGCGATCACCGCCGCCGCGTCCAAGGCGGAGACCCTCTCTTCGCAGGTCACCGAACTCGGCGGAGAGCTGGCCCGCATCACCGAACTGGGGCAGCGCGCCCGCACCGGACTCAACGATCTGGAACGGCTGGAAGAGGGTGTTGGCGGTCTCACGGAGCGCACCTGCCGTCTGGAGGAGTCGCGCCCGCTGCTGGAGCGCACCGTGCGCGACCTCGCCGGCCTCGGCGCCACCCAGGAAGCGATCAACGATGCGCTGCTGCAGCTCCGCGGCGCGCGGCAGGAGCTGGGCGAGACGCGGGGCAGTCTGGATCAGACCCGCACCTGGCTCGGCGATACCGAACGGAACATGGCATCACTCCGGAACGACGTGGCCGGTCTCGACCGGATGCGCGCCACGGTGGATGCGCTGCGTCAGGAACTGGAGCAGCTCACCTCGCAGATGGCGATCGTGGAGAGCCGCAAGGGTGTCGTGGACGAGGTCCAGCGCCGCCTCACCGAAGCCGCGACGATGGGCGCGTCCATCGAGGCGCGGGCCCGTGGCCTCGGCGAACAGCTGGAAGCGGCGGAGGACCACCTCGGCACCCTGGTGCCGCGGCTCGACGAGGTCGGTCGTGCCGGCAATCAGCTGGTGAGTCTCGGCGCCGAGCTGCGGGAGATCGAGGAGCGGATGCGCGGGGTGCAGGGCTCGGTGAGCGGGGTGGAGGAGCGCGCCAGCGGACTGGAGACGCTCGCCAACCGGATGCAGGAACTGTCCCGCGAGATCGACCAGCGGCAGAATGCGCTCGCCCGCGCGACCGAACACCTCGACCGGGCGGCGACGCTCCGGCAGGAGGCGGCGCAGGCGGCGCAGCTGCTGGCCGATCGGGCGCGGGAAGTGGACGCGTCGCTGGTGGTTGCCGATAGCCGCCTCGCCACCTGCGGGTCGCTGTCCCGCGAGCTGGAGTCGCGCATCGGCATCCTCACCACGGCGCAGGAACGGATCACCGGCTTCGAGGCCAAGCTCGCCGAGTGGCGCGGGGCGGAGCAGCAGCTGGTGCAGGCGATGGATCAGGCCACGGCACGGCAGGCGACCATCGCCTCCCTGCAGGGCGAGGTCCGGGCGCTGTTCGATCTGGCGGAGCGCACCCAGGCCGATGCCCGGGCGCTCACCGCGGCCCAGCCGCAGATGGCGCGGGCCCGCACCGATCTCGACGCGCTGCTGCTCCGGCTCGGCGATACCGACGGCATCATGCAGACGCTGGACGAGCGTCGCCGCCAGCTCGACCGCACCGAGGAGCGGCTCGCCCATGCCGACGTCCTGGCGTCCGATGTGCGATCCTCGCTGGAGACGCTGATCGCGCAGAAGGCGCAGGTCGATCACTTCCTGGAGACCGCCACCTCGCTGGGCCTCGAAACCCGGCGCGTCGAAGGGCTGCTGGAGGCGCTGCGCGACGAGCGCCGCCTCTCCGACCGGGTGCAGTCCTCCCTCGCCGGGCTCCGCCGCCAGACCGACGCGTAACCTCCACCGCGCAACCGCCACCGGGCGGACCCACACGGGTCCGCCCCTTGGCGTTTGCGGCGCATGGTCCCACGTTTCCCCTCGACACCTCTTCCCGGTCGAGACCATGACGTCAGCGGCTTTGCGCGCACTGCAGGCTCCACTCAAGCAGCGGTATCGCACCGATCCCCGAGCCGCATTCGTGACCTCGGACGCCGAGGCGACGCTCCCCCCCGGCACCATCAGCTGCCGGGTGCAGAGCGGGAGTTCGGTCACCGAGGTAGGGCTCCATCCCTCCACGGGCGGCGACGGGACGCTCCGCTGCTCCGGCGACCTGCTGGTGGAAGCGCTCGCCGGCTGTGCCGGCGTGACGCTGCAGGCGGTCGCGACGGCGATGGGGATCACGGTGCGGTCGGGACGGATCCGGGTCGAGGGCGACTGGGACGCCCGGGGCACCCTCGGCGTGAGCAAGGAGGTGCCGGTCGGCTTCACCGACGTACGCATGATGGTGGAGCTGGACAGCGACGCGACGCCGGAGCAGCGGGAGAAGCTGCTCGAACTGACGGAGCGCTACTGTGTCGTGGCATCGACGCTGAAGAGCGGCGTCACATTGACGGTGCTCGGATCGCAGAAGGATCCCTCGCTGCGCCCGGAATGAGCGGGCGGTGAAACCGGCACCGGGCGCTCCGCAGTAGTCCGCCGGCCTCGGCATGCGACGAACCCGATTCGCCCCCGCTCCGACCGGATACCTGCACCTCGGTCATATCGCCAACGCGCTCGCTGTGTGGGGCGTGGCTCAGGCCCGCGGCGCGTCGGTGCTGCTCCGCATCGAGGATCACGATCGGCAGCGCTGCCGCCCGGCATACGAGTCGGCGCTGCTCGAGGACCTCGAGTGGCTCGGCTTCCTGCCTGACATCGGCAGCATCGACGCGTTCCGGCGCGGACCATCGGAGGCCCGGCAGAGCGACAGCGGACCGGTGTACCAGGCGGCGATCGAGCGCCTCCGTGCGCTCGGGGCGCTGCTCTACTACTGCGACTGCTCCCGGAAGACCGAAGACGCCACGAGGGGCCTGTACCTGGGGCGGTGCCGGGAGCGGGGGCTGCTCCGGGGCCGGGGCGAGGGCTCCGCGTCAGGCTGCCGCCGTCGGAGGAGCAGTTCACCGACCTGCGGCTCGGCCCCCAGCGGCAGACCCCGGCGCTGCAGTGCGGCGATCTCCTGCTCCGCGACCGACTCGGCAATTGGACCTATCACTTCGCCGTTGTGGTCGACGACCTCCGGCAGGGAATCGACCTCGTCATCCGCGGCGAAGACCTGCTCGATTCCACCGGACGCCAGCTGCTGCTGGCCCGTCTGCTCGGTGCGACGCCTCCGTCGGCCTACCTGCATCACCCGCTGATCTTGAAGCCCGGCGGTGCGAAGCTCAGCAAGGCCAACCGCGACACCAGCATCCGCGAGCTGCGGGCGGCCGCGGTCCCGCGTGAGGCGCTGCTGGGCCGAGCGGTGCACGCCATCGGTCTGCTGCCGGTAGAGCGGCCACTGCCGCTGGAGGAGGCGCTGCGGATCGTCGGTACGGGGATTATCTGATGGCGGTGAGGGTCAAGCACCCCGTCGCGATAGGCGTCGCGCGGCGGGTCGTCGCCCGGTGCGGAGACTCTGCGGCTACTCCTCCGCGATGATCCGCGCGGCGGCGTCACGGGCCGCGGGGTCATCCACGGTGATCCCCGGGATGTCCTGCAGGCCGATGAGCTGTACTCCGGGAGCTGCCCCAGTCCCCGTGGCGGCGTTGCGCGGCATGCCGAGATCGATGAGCAGCAGCGGGGCGTTGAGGCGTGTCCGGTGGTGGAGGGCCGCCGCGAGGGGCTCCGCGAGCACAATCGCCTCGGAGGCGCCGGTGGCGAGGATCGCCGCATCCGTCTCGGCGAGGAGCCGGTCTCGGTCCTCAATCGGCCCACGGCGGCTCCCACGGCGGAGGCGAGCGGCCCGGCCCGGTCCAGGTCCCGATTGACGATGGTGATCGTGAGACCGGCTCGCCTCAGCGCGCGAGCGGCGATTCTCGAATCGGAGATGCGGGTAGCGCGCGGCCATCCGGTCCCGGAGCGTGTAGGTCTCGGGGAAGAGAAACATGGTGTCGAGGTATACCGCCGTGAGGGGCCGCCCATGGGAGGCGTACATGTCGATGAGGGCGCACCCCTCCATGCCGAACTGGGTGGTGATCACCATCGGCTGGTGCCCGAACCGCTGCAGCGTCCAGTCGATGAATGCTGCGGTATCGGTCGCCTCGGTAATGGGCGGTGGCTCTGTATCCGGCATCTGATGCATCCTGCGTGCGGGGCGCCCGTGGCCCGGGCACCGGTCTGATACGAAAAGAAACCGGCCCGCGGGAATCCTCCGCGGGCCGGTCCAGAATGCTGGGCTGTCTATGCCGAACTCAGGAGCGCTCCCCGTCGTGGCCGATGCCATTACACATCGGCAGGCCCATACAGGCCGGCGTGCAACAGCGAACCTCTGCCCGATGGGCGGAGGAAGACGGCTGCGGGAGAGGTGCGTGAGTCTGCATGACGGCATGAATATGC
>CAVSEC010000003.1:2500-32703 GCA_963726955.1 uncultured Gemmatimonadales bacterium
TTCCTGCGGCACGAGCGACCCCGGGTGCTCGCCTTTCTGGTGCCGCTTTCGCCCCGACCTGCAGGCCGTGATCGACCAGCTCCGCCACGAGGCGCGTTCCTATAGCGAGCCCCAATGACAAGCCGTACCTGGCGCCGCTCCAAGCGGGACCTGTCACCGGCAGGAGCGGCGACGCCCAGCTTGATCGCCTCCTTCTGTCGCCGGAACGCGTCGAGGGATCTGAAGGAGTACCTCGCGATCCAGGTGGCGCCGAGGAGTCGACCGAGGCAGAGATGGCGGACGAGGACGAAGGGAACCCGCGACGCCGGTGGAGACCGACGAATGGAAATAGCCGAGGAGCGAGCGGCCTGCGCTCACTCCGGGGATGGGCGCGAGTCGCCGCCCTGCTCAAGAGTTGTTGTCACACTGCGACCGGCGCCCTTTCGGCGCCGTTTGCGTTTTTGTGCACCGTGCCGCGGATCTCTCCCGCAGCCGCGACCGCGATAGCCGCTACCTCGCGCGCCGCGGTCTCTCCGTGCCCTGAGGCCGCCGACGCCCTCGGCGCCGTAGTCCTCCTCCCGGGCGATCCCCAGTTCCCCGCTTCACGAGCACTGCCCCGATCCCCCGACGATCCTCTTCGCTCTCGGCGATCACGCCCTGCTCGCCCGGCCCGCATGCGCGATCGCATCCAGCCCGCGCGCCATCCCGCTCACCACCACGATGCCCGCCCGGGCCGCGGCCCCCGCCACCTCCATGCACACGTCGGCGCCATAGGCGGAATGATCTCGGCTCCCCACGATCGCGACCGCGGGCCGGGCGAGCAGGGCGTGATCGCCGAGAGCGAAGAGGATCGTCGGGGGATCGGGGCAGTGCTCGAGTGAAGCGGGGAACTGGGGATCGCCCGGGAGGAGGACTACGGCGCCGAGGGCGTCGGCGGCCTCCAGGGCACGGAGGCCCGCGGCGCGCGAGGTAGCGGCTATCGCGGTCGCGGCTGCGGGAGAGATCCGCGGCACGGTGCACAAAAACGCAAACGGCGCCGAAAGGGCGCCGGTCGCAGTGTGACAACTCTTGAGCAGGGCGGCGAGTCGAACTGCGCCGATCCCCGGAGTGAGCGCGAGCGCCACGTAGGCCGCTCGCTCCTCGGCTATTTCCATTCGTCCGGCTCCACCGGCGTCGCGGGTTCCCCTTCGTCCTCGTCCGGCCACGCCATCTCCGCCTCGGTCGACTCCTCGGCGCGTGCGGCCTGGATCGCCTTCCAGAGGTACTCCTTCAGATCCTCGACGCCGGTTCCGGCGACGGAGGAAAAGGCGAGCGAACCGATGGCGCCGGGGATGTCGAGCTCGGGCATCGCCGCTCCTGCCGGTAACAGGTCCCGCTTGGAGAGCAGCACCAGGTACGGCTTGTCGTAGAGGGGCTCGCTATAGGAACGCACCTCGTGGCGGAGCTGGTCGATCACCGCCTGCGGGTCGGGGCTGTCGAGCGGCACCAGAAAGGCGAGCACCCGGGTGCGCTCCACGTGCCGCAGGAACTTGAGACCGAGCCCCTTCCCCTTGTGCGCCCCTTCGATGATGCCCGGAATATCCGCGACAACGAAGGTGCGGCTCCCCGAGAGTCCCACCACACCGAGGTTGGGTTCGAGCGTGGTGAACGGGTAGTCGGCAATCTTGGGCCGAGCGGCGGAGATCACCGAGAGGAGCGTGCTCTTGCCGGCGTTCGGCTCCCCGACGAGGCCGACATCGGCGATGAGCTTGAGGACGAGATCGACCTCGCGGTCCTCTCCCTCTTCCCCCGGTTCCCACTCCCTCGGCGCCTGGTGAGTCGAGGAGGTGAAGCGGGAGTTGCCTCGGCCGCCGCGGCCCCCCTTCGCGACCCGCACCGTGTCGCCGGCCCGCAGCACCTCGGCGATCAGCGCGCCGGTGAGCTTGTCGCGGATCTCGGTGCCGGGGGGAACCGGGAGGTAGAGATCGTCTCCGGTCGCCCCGGTCATGTTCTTGCCTTTGCCATGGCGTCCGCGGGGTGCATCCCACGCGGTGCGATAGCGATAATCGAGCAGCGTCGCGAGGTTGGGATCTACCTTTACATAGACGGAGCCGCCATCGCCGCCGTCGCCGCCATCCGGCCCGCCCTTGGGGCGGAACTTGAACCGCGCGAACGAGGCCGCACCGGACCCACCGGTACCCGCCGAGACGCGGATGGTTACCTGATCAACAAACATGGAACTCCGTTCCTGGAAAAAGGCGACCGGCTACGCCTCCGGTTGCCACCCTTCACGCACCGACTGCCACAGCTCCTTCACCCGCTTCCACCGCTCGTACGGGAGCAGCGGATTGACCACCGACAGGACCCCGTCCACCTGACCGAAGCTGGCACCGGCATGCAGCGCCCCGCGCAGATGCGAGTGCAGCTGGTGAGGGACCTCCATCACCGCCGTCTGCGCCACCGTGCAGAGTTCGCGGCGGAGCAGGTCGAGCCCGGGACGCGACAGGGTGCGGCCATACCCTTCGGTGATCATCCACTGGTCGAGCGCCGGGTGCAGCGCCCTCACATTGGCACGGAGCCGGCGGTAGTTCGCCCCGTAGATGATGGCGCAGGTCTCCTCCCCGCGCGCAGTCCACGACGCCAGATGGGTGTACTCCGCGTCGGCGTCCCGTTCGGGGGCGACGACCCCTCCGAGCGTTCGCCACATGGATACGGCCACCAGCGTCCGCGGATACCCGACCATCAGGACCGACTGGAGCAGCAGCTCCTCCACCCAGGGCACCGGGACCTGATTGGCCCGGCAGCCCGCGGCGCGGATGCGCAACTCCGGCTCGTCCCCGAGGGCGATCGCGGCGGCGAAGTGCACCAGGTGCAGGGTCGGCTGCTCGAGCTGGGCCTGCTTCGTCATGACGCTAACTCTCCCCCGGAGTGCGGCCGGTACCCCGCCGACGCGGGGAGGAGCCGGAACACCGCCGACCGGCCCCCCGGAAGACCCCGATCGCCGGGGGAGAAGATAGCCGCCTTTCCCCCCCCGGGCGGGCACGGAGGCCCGCCCTACACCCGTTCCCCTTTCCCCTATTGGGCGGGCACGGAGGCCCGCCCTACCGCGTTTCTTGGGCGGGCACGGAGGCCCGCCCTACGCCGTTTCTCGGACGGGCACGGAGGCCCGCCCTACACCCTTTCCCCTTTCCCTCAGCCCCCTCCTATTATTCCGCGATGCCGCTCCCCCTTCGCCTGGTGCTCCTGTGCGCAGTCGCCACGGCTGCCCCGCTCGCCGCGCAGGCGTCCCCCTACGTCCCGCTCGATGATCCCCGGCTCCCCGCCTTCGAGCATCTCGTCGCCCTCGGCGATGTCGCCGATCCGGCCCCCCTCACCCGCCCCTTCCGTCGTGCGGACGCGGTACGCGCGCTCGACTCGGCGCTGGCCGGTGGCGCGGCACGGGACACCGCCCTCGTCGCCGAGCTGCGTCGTGCCTGGAGCGAGGACACCAGTGAGGCGCATTGGGAGCTCGAGGGGCGGGTCGGCGGGCAGGGGTACACCCAGGCGCGCCGCGATCCGCTGCACCCTGCCGGCGCGGGCAGTGTCCAGCCGTATGGGGACCTCCGGCTGCAGGCGACCTTTGGCAACATCGTCCTCGTCAGCCGGCCCGCCATCGAGCGCCGGCTGCTCACGGACCCCGACTGGCCCGGACGTCGCAACCTCCAGGTCACCGGGCGCCACATCGAGGGGTACCTGTCGGCGCAGTTCCGCTGGGTGCGGCTCTTCTATGGCCAGATGGACCAGAACTGGGGGCCGGTCGGGCTGCCCGGCATCGGGCTCAGCGACGTCGGCTATCCCCGCCCCGCGCTGGGCCTCGAGGTGGGCAGCGACCGCTTTCGGCTCAGCGCGCAGGCCTCGACTCTCGCCGATGTCCGGGACAGCGCCGGTGCCGTGATCCATCGCTACTTCTTTGCCCACCGCGCCTCGGCCCGTCTCTCCCGCCGCCTGACAGTGGCCCTCTGGGAGACGGTGCTGCTCGACGGCGTCGACCGCAGCTTCGACGGGCGCTACCGCAATCCCGTCACCCTGCTGCTGCTCGCCAACCAGTACGGGCTGGGCGACGACGGAAATGTGCTCCTGGGGTTCGATGTTCACTGGCGGGTGGGACGGCGCACGACGCTGATGGGGCAGTTCGGTCTGGACGACTTTCAGTATCAGGGCGGCCCGACCCACCCGCCGAGCCGCTACGCCTTTTCCCTGATGGGAACCGGGCCGCTGGCTGGGTGCGTCGCCTGGCGGGCGGCCTACAGTCAGGCATCGAGTCTCGCCTTTCGCGCCAGCGATCCGTTCCAGTCGTTCACCGAAGAGGGGGTCGGGATCGGGCGCTCCTTTGCCGATAATGACCAGATCACGCTGGCACTCTCCGCGCCGGTCACCCGCCACTGGCTCGTGGCGCCGGAGCTGACCCTGCTCCGTCAGGGCGAGGGCCGGCTCGGCGACCCCTTCCCGCAGGGCACCGCGCGGGGTGCCACGCCGGCGTTGTTCATCGGGACGGTGGAGCGGACCTGGCGGGCGGCGGTGGGTGTGAGCGGACAGCAGGGGCGGCTCGCCATCTCCGGGAGCGCCGGGGTGCACTTCATCCAGAACGCCGGCCACCTGAGCGGCGCCAGCCGTACCCGGTTCATCGGGCGGGTACAGGCGACAATCGGACTCGGAACCCGGGGGCACTTCTAGATGGCCGCACCAGGCAGCGTCCCGCCGATCGGGCGAGGGCGGATCACCGAATTGCTCAGCGCCATGCGGGGACGGAAGGTCGCGGTGATCGGCGACGTGATGCTCGACCGCTATCTGCTCGGCGACACCGAGCGGATCTCCCCCGAAGCGCCGGTGCCGGTGGTGAGTGTCACGGAGCGGCGACTGGCGCTCGGCGGCGCGGCCAACGTCGCCGCGAACGTCGTCGCCATCGGGAGCGAGGCGGCGCTCGTGGGAGTCACCGGCAGCGACCGGGACGGGGAAGCGCTGCGCGGCGAGATGACTCGCGCCGGCCTCGATACCCGCTGGCTGCTGGCACTCGACGATCGCCCGACAACCTCCAAGACCCGCGTCATGGCACGGGGCCAGCAGGTGGTGCGGATCGACGAGGAAGAGGATGCGCTGCTGGAGGGCACGGCGCTCGCTCAACTCACCGCGCTGGCCGGCAAGGCGATCGCCTGGGCAGACGTCGTGGTGTTCGAGGACTACAACAAGGGGGTGCTGGCGCCCGGACTCATCCGTGAGGCGATGGCGGCCGCCATGCAGCGCAAGCTGCCCGTCGTGGTCGACCCCAAGTTCAGCTCGTTCTTCGAGTATGCCGGCGCGACCCTCTTCAAGCCGAATCGCCGCGAGCTCAGCAGTGCGATCCCCGGGATCGACCTCGGCTCCGCGACCGATCTGCAGCGTGCCACCGAGCGTCTGGGTGCCCGGCACCTCCTCCTCACGCTGGGGGCGGGCGGGATGGTGCTGGTGACGCGCGGGGAGCCGGCGCCGCACCTGATCGAGAGCCTCGCGCGGACCGTGTTTGATGTCTCGGGGGCGGGGGACACCGTCACTGCGTGGGCCGCCACTGCGCTGGCGGCGGGGGCCACGGCGATCGAGGCGGCGGAGATCGCCAACATCGCGGCGAGCGTCGAGGTCACCAAGCCCGGCGTGGCCACCGTCTCGCCGGCCGAGGTGCTGGCGGCGCATGGGGCGCGCTAGCGCACCGCGATCGGGGGGGGAGCCACTGGCGCCAAGTGCCGGTCCTGCGTAGCTTTGCGGCCCGATCATCGGGCGATTAGCTCAGCTGGTTAGAGCGCGCGCCTCACATGCGCGAGGTCGGGGGTTCGAGCCCCTCATCGCCCACTGCCTGTCATCAGACAGCCCCCCGGCCATCGGCCAGGGGGCTGTCTCCGCGTTGGGGATACGGATGAGACCCGGCGGAGCAGCTCGCACGATGCACCCCGCGCCAACTTCACTGGCGCATGCACTCGTCCCCGTCGCGCGTCGAATTCCGCCCCCTCGATAGAGCCAGCTGCGCCAGTCCGTAACCCAGCACAGGCAGGGCCCCGATCGCCAACCCAAAGCCAGGGGCACCGGACCGAGAAGCAACCAGCCAGACCCAGCAGAGGGATTGAATGACGCAGAGCCTGGCGAGCCACCCGCGCATGGGTCCTGCCGCGCCGCGTCCGACGATCGCCCCCACCACGGCGAACGCGACGACCGCCAGCAGATCGAGGCCCACCAGGCGGTACCCCCGGCCGTGGCCTTCGACCAGCTCGACTCCGACCACGAAACTGAGCAGGGTTGTCACCACGGCGATGACACGCGCCCGATGGAGAGCGGACGAGGGCTGAGCGATCACCACGAGCCTCCGGCTATCGGAGATAGGCCCGCACGATACGGATCAACTCGTGCGTGGGCACGGTGTCACGGCTCCGTGCGCCGCGCCGGCCGCGTGCGTGCTCTTCAAGGTGCCCCTCCAGCACCACGGCCATCAGGGCGTCCAGGGCGCCGCGGGTCGCGGCGATCAACCGCAGCACTTCTTCACAGGTCGCCTCCCGATCGAGGGCCCGCTCCAGCGCCCCCACCTGCCCCGCGATGCGGCGGGTCCGATGCAGCAGTTTGGTCTTGTCGCGAACGGTGTGCGTCATGGCGACCCACGGCGATGGTCACTGGCTTTCATGTGTCCGTAATGTATATCCCCGGTGGGTATATACCATGAAGGAAGGTTTGTCTCTTGACGTCACCCCCGGTCGCGCCTAGCTTGGCGCCGGTCGGATCATGTGCGCAGGCTCGTGGTTGCAGACCCGGTGCTCGGTAGGCGAGGTTCCCGCGCGACACACAGGCCACTGCCCGGCGGCGTCGAGAGACGCTCTGACAGCGGGTAGAGCAGGCACTCCCGATCAAGGGTTTGCCTAAGGTGGCTGAGAGGCGATCGGACCCGTCCGACCCTCTCTCACGGTGCGCGGTGCCAAAGCTCACACGAGTGATACGCGGCGGTCGTGACGGCGATGCGGGACGCGCGCATCCGGATCAGGGCTCCCCGACTCACTCCTGAGCGGGGAGCCCTTCCGCATGCGCGGGCGGCCGGAGCTCCCGCACCTGGGCGGCGGCCGCGCTCGGGCGTCAGGCTCCCGGCGTCCGCGCGAGTCACGTGGTCCTTCGGACGGCGGGCGGTCGCAGCCGAAATGAAGAGGGGGTGAGATGCACACGAGCACTTCGCCTCGGCTGGATGCCGAGCCGACCGGCACTGGTTCACCCCGCTCCCAGGTGCCGGGGGCGGATGCCGGCGATGAGCGTCGGCTGATCGACACCTGCACCCTTCCCGCGGCCGAGGCGCTCGCTCGCCTTGAGAGCTCCCTGTCCGGGCTCCGCGCCGGCGAGGCGGAGCGCCGGCTCGCCGAGTACGGCCCCAACGCACTCTCCCGCGGCTCCCCGCTGGGCTTCTGGGTCGATATCTACCACCGGTGCAAGAGCCCGCTGGTCGTCCAACTGCTCATCATCGCGCTCGTCTCCGGGATCATCGGTGAGTGGAAGTCCACGGCCATCGTCGGCGCGATGGTCGTGCTGAGCGTCGGTCTCTCCTACGTCCTCGATCGCCGATCCGGGAAAGCGGTGGAGGCGCTGGGGAAGCGGGTGCAGTCCCGCACCCTGGTGCTCCGGGACGGCCGGGAGCTCGAGATCAGGATTTCCGACGTGGTCCCCGGAGACGTGGTGGTGCTCCAGGCGGGCTCCATCATCCCTGCAGACCTCCGGCTGCTCTCGGTCAAGGACTTCTTCGTCAGCCAGTCAGCCCTGACCGGCGAATCGATGGCCGTCGAGAAGGCGGCCGAGGCAGGACCCGCGATCGCGCAGGCGGCGGGCGATCTCGCGAACGCCTGCTTCTTCGGCAGCAACGTGACCAGCGGGACGGCGCGCGGCCTGGTGGTCAACACCGGGACTCGCACGCTCTTCGGCGCCATCGCCGAGCGGCTGACGGTACGCCGGGAGGAGACCAGCTTCGATCGCGGCGTGCGGTCGTTCACGTGGCTGATGATCCGCTTCATGCTGGTCATGGTCTTCGCGGTATTCCTGATCGTCGGCCTGACGAAGGGAAACTGGCTGGAGGCGCTGCTCTTCGGGCTCTCGATCGCCGTCGGGCTCACGCCGGAGATGCTGCCGATGATCGTCACCGTGAACCTGGCCAAGGGCGCGCTGACCATGGCCGGCAAGAAGGTCATCGTCAAGCGCCTCCCCTCCATCCAGAACCTCGGCGCGATCGACATCCTCTGCACCGACAAGACCGGGACCCTGACCCAGGACGAGGTCGTCCTCGAGCATCACGTCGGGATCACCGGCACGGAGAGCGAGGATGTCCTCAACTATGCCTACCTGAACAGCTACTACCAGACCGGACTCCGCAATCTGATCGACCGGGCCATCGTCGAGCACGCCGACCTCGATGTGGAGCAGAACTGTCGATTGGTCGATGAACTTCCCTTCGACTTCCAGCGCCGCCGGATGTCGGTCGTGGTGGACTACGAAGGCGACCATGTCCTCGTCTGCAAGGGAGCCGTCGAGGAGATCTACAGCTGCTGCACCCAGTATCAGGTCGGCGACGAGGTCTTCACCCTGCTCGACATGATCCGGGCCGACCTCTTCGAGGAAGTGGAACGCCTCAACCGGGATGGCTTCCGGGTTCTCGGCATCGCCTACCGTGAATTCCCCCGCGAGAAGACCGCGTTCACCACGGCCGACGAGAGCCAGCTCGTCCTGCTCGGGTACATCGCCTTCTTCGATCCGCCCAAGGACTCCGCCGGGAAAGCGCTCACGCTCCTCCAGGGGGCGGGGGTGAGGGTGAAGGTGCTGACCGGGGACAACGGGCTCGTCACCCGCAAGATCTGCGGTGACGTCGGCCTCCCCGTCGAACGCATTGTCACGGGTGGAGAGCTGTCGCAGATGGGGCCGGAGGAGCTGGCTCGGGTCACCGAGGAGGTCGATGTCTTCGTCAAACTCTCCCCGATCCAGAAGGAGCAGATCGTCCGCGCCCTGCAAGGGAGCGGTCACGTGGTCGGCTTCATGGGGGACGGTATCAATGACGCCCCGGCGCTGAAGGCGGCGGATGTGGGGATCTCGGTGGACTCCGCCGTCGATGTCGCCAAGGAGGCGGCGGACATCGTGCTGCTGGAGAAGAGCCTGCTGGTGCTCGAGGAGGGGATCATCGAGGGCCGGAAGGTCTTCGCGAACATCACCAAGTACATCCGGATGGGTGCCAGTTCCAACTTCGGCAACATGTTCAGCGTGGTCGGGGCGAGCTACCTCCTGCCCTTCCTGCCCATGCAGCCGATCCAGATCCTCACGAACAATCTGCTGTACGACCTGTCACAGACCGGCATCCCCTCGGATCATGTGGATGAGGAGCTGATTACCAGGCCGCTCAAGTGGAACATCGACAATATCAAACGATTCATGGTGTGGATCGGTCCGATCAGCTCGATCTTCGACTACGCCACCTTCGCGCTGATGTGGTTCGTCTTCCGGTGCCAGCGGCTGGCTGGTGCCAGGCACCGGCGCCGCCGCAGCAGACCCGGCTCGCGAGCCTCTTCCAGACCGGCTGGTTCGTGGAGTCGCTGCTGACCCAGACCCTGATCGTCCACATCATCCGCACCCGTCGGATACCCTTCTTCGAGAGCCGCGCCTCGACCCCGATGCTGCTGACGACCCTGACGATCATGGCCGTCGCGGCGTGGCTCCCCTACTCGCCCTTCGCGGCCGACCTCGGCATGGTCCCGCTGCCGGCCAGCTTCTGGCTCTGGATCGCCGGATTTCTCGTGACCTACGCCACGCTCACGCACCTCGTCAAGACCTGGTTCATCAGGCGCTACGGAGCTGAATAGTCATGGACTCGCTGCTGGATGCGCTGCAGGAAGGCCGCCTGATCGAGCTCCCGGAGACCAATCACGAGCACGCCCTGCAGCTGCTCGCGCACATCCTCGAGGCGATCCCCTCGGTGCCCAATGGGACCGATGTGGTCGGGCTGGTCATGGAGCGGGAGCGGGTCACCACCACCGCGCTCGGCAAAGGGTGGGCCTGCCCGCATGCCCGGGTCGCCTTCGACGAAGATCTCGTCTGCGTACTCGGCTGGAGCCCGGTGGGTCTCGACTACGGTGCGGCCGACGGTGTGCCGATCTCGATGATCGCGATGTATCTGGTACCAGCCAATCAGCGGAATCACTATCTGCGGGAGATCTCCCTCCTCGCCAAGGCACTGACGACCTACGCCGATCAGGCGAAGCTGCGCTCAGCGCGCGACCTGAACGAGGTCCGCAACTACCTGCTGGACCTCATCGGCTCGACCAAGGACACCGTCGGTCCCGATGCCCGGGCCCGGATGATCCAGCTGCAGGCACGCGCCAACCTGGAGGCGGTACGCGCGCCGGACCTGGCCGGCCTCGTCATCGAGCCGCTCAGCATCGTCTCGGGCCCGGGACTCACACCGCTGGTCCTGAGTCAGAGCGTCGCGCTGGGGCAGATACTGGAAGGGGCGACGGCGTTGCTTGAACGACTGGACACGGAGGGAACGTTCACCAACGCCGGCTGGAAGGTCGTCAAGCGCAGCGCGGTGGCCTATCAGGGTGGCCGGGTGGTGTATGACTGTCTCGCCATTCGCGTTCCCACGGCGCCCCAGGCACCCGCGAAATGAGAGCAGCACGGAGAGACCCCGCCGCACTGGCGAGCCGCTTTGCTCACGATTCACGCATCAGCCCCGACGAGCGCGGGGCGCACAGCGTCCGCACCACCCGTGTCGAACTGAGGACGAGCTCCAGCCCAGTGCAACTGTGATCCCGGTCACTGTCACCGCGGCTACACTGCCTGCAGACGCGCTCACCCTGCCTGCAGACGCGCTCACCCTGCCTGCAGACGCGCTCACACTGCCTGCAGACGCGCTCACAGTGACAGTAACGCGCCACTGAACAGGCGGCAGGCCCGTCCCACAGCCTGTTCGGAGGACTCCGCACGCCGACAGACCCGACCCAACCGACGGCACGGGCGCCTGCACGACCTTCCGGGAGACCTGCGCGCTCCGCCACTCGACCTGACCGCGTTGCCGACCCGCCTGACCTCGCTGCACGGCCGCCTGACCTCGCTGCACGGTCACCTGCGCCCATTGCAGACCCGCCTAGCTGTCTTGTTACTGTCGTTCACACCCACTGCAGCCCCGCCCCACAGCCTTGCGACTGGGCCGCACAGGCATCGGCGACCGATCCCACCACCCTGGCCCACCGATCCGGTGTCCGGCCCCCCGTCCCACCTGCCCCCCTGCGCCCGGTAGTCGGTCGAGGCCTGCGCGGATTTCGGCCACCTGCACTCCGCCTCGCCCGCTGGCCCCGCACCGCCCACCGCAACATGCTGAAGCCCCGTCGCGACTGACGGGGCTTCATGTCATGACCTTCCGTCCGATCGGTCCTATCCGTCCCATCGTCGGAACGAGATCCGCATCGACCGCCGGTGAGCATCGATCATTTCCGGTGCCGCCCCCTTCGGTGCCCCAACCCGCCGTACCGCCCCCGCGCCCAACTGCCGGGCGGCGGCAATGTTACGCTCAACCCCTCGCCGTCGCCGCTACCCCGGAATCCAGCTCGGCGTGCCGGTGAACAGGCCGTGCACGATGCCGATCTGATATACAAGGAAGAGGCCGAAGGCCAGGCTGATGAGCCCGGTCGAAATTCTGAGCAGACTGCCCACCCGAGCAGAGCGACCGCCGCCGTAGACGAATGGCAGGCTGATGACCGCCGTGATCACCATCATGCCGGCAATGGTTCCCGCGCCGAACAGGAGCAGATAGAACAACGCCCATCTCGGCTCGGGAATGGTCGCGAGGACCAGCAGCGCCACCGCCGCGGAGCCGGCCAGGCCGTGCACGATCCCGATCACCAGCGGGCGGGCCCAGCGATAGGGACCGAGCCCGCCGAGCCGGCTGTCCAGCCAGCCGACCGGGGTGCGGGCCGGATCGTGGGGGTGAACTTCGGGCGCATGCCCGTGCGGGTGGTCGTGGATGTAGTCGCCGTGACCGTGGGCATGGCTGTGCGCCGGTCCCTGATCGACCTCGGCGCCGCTCTGCCGCTCCCGGAACAGTCGCCGGAATCCGGAGAGGTTCATGATGCCGAGCAGGATCAGCATCAGCCCCACCGCGAACTCCATCGAGAGTCCGACGCGAGCCGGGATCACCCACCGGAAGAGGATGATGCCGCCTCCCACCACGAGAATGGTGAGGGTGTGCCCCAGACCCCAGAGGGCGCCGAGCCACGCGGCGCTCCCCGCCCGACGCTGTCGCGCCACGATCGTGGTCACCGCGATGACGTGGTCCGGATCGGTGGCGTGGCGCATCCCGAGGAAGAAACCCACCGCGAGGATGGCGAGGAGGTTGGTCATGCCGAACCCGGGATCAGGTGCTCCAGGTGATGGAATCCACCTCTTCCAGCTCGGGGGCGGTGAGCTTCCACTCGACCGCCTTGGCGTTGGACCGCACCTGTTCCGCGGTCGTGGCCCCCGCGATGATCGCCGTCACTCCGGGCTGACTGGCCAGCCACGAAAAGGCCAGCTCGAGGAGGGTCTTCCCCTGCGCAGTGGCGAAGAGGAGCAGGTTCTCGATGATCGCGAGATTGTGCGGTGTCAGCAGCTCGGAGTACAACCCTCCGCTGGCGAGGCGACTGCCTTCGGGAGCCGATTGCCCGAGACGGTACTTCCCGGTGAGGAGTCCGCTCGCCAGCGGAAAGAACGGCAGGAAGGCGATTCGCTCCTTCCGGCACTCGGGAAGAATCGCCCGCTCCGGTGCCCGGTGCAGCAGGCTGTATTCCGCCTGCACGCTGACAAACCGTGCGGCGCCGGACTTGGCCGCCGCTCGCGCGGCGCGGATCTGCGGCAGCGGCAGGGCGGAACAGCCGATCTGCCGCACCTTTCCCGACTTGACCAGTGTGTCCAGTGCCTCGAGCGTCTCCTCGATCGGGACCGTGGGGTCGCCCTGATGCAGCTGGTAGAGATCGATGTAGTCCGTCCCCAACCGGCGGAGGCTCTCCTCGACGGCGTGCCGGACATACGCGGGCCGGGCCCCATGCCGGGTTCCGTCGAGCGGGCTGCCGAACTTGGTGGCGATGATCACATCCTTCCGGCGGGCACCGAGCGCCTGTCCCAGGTACTCCTCGCTCTTCGTCCCCCCGTAGACGTCGGCGGTGTCGAAAAAGGTGATCCCGACATCGAGGGCCGCATGCACCACGGCCGTCGATCGCGGCGCATCCAGACGCCAGCCGAAATCGCTGCAGCCCAATCCGACGACCGATACCGGCAGGGACCCGATCTGCCGCTTTTCCATGTTCTGCTCTCCTCGCAGGAGGGGATGGCGACCGGAGACGGTGCATCCGTCATGAACGCCGAGGGGTCGGCTGAGGCGTCGACCCGCGAGAAACAAGATAAAACGGCTCCGCGCGTCGTGCAGGGCGCACCAGGGCACCTATACTTCACGTCGCACCGCCTCTCCCGCTCCCCGGAGGTCCCGCATGCCGCGCCTGTTGCTGCCGCTCATCGTCGCCCTGCTCACCGCATCACCCTCGCCCGCCATTCGGCCGGCGGCCCAGGATGATCTGCACCAGAAGGTCGAGGAGGCCATCGCCGCCTTTCGGCGCGCCGACTCCACCATGACCCGGCTCTTCACCTCGGACGAGGCGTACGCCGTCTTCCCCTCCGTCGGAAAGGGCGGATTGATTCTCGGTGGGGCCCACGGGAACGGGGAGCTGTTCGAGCATGGCGCCGTCACCGGCCGCGCCTCACTGACCCAGGTCACGGTCGGGCTCCAGCTCGGCGGGCAGGTCTATCGTGAGGTGATCTTCTTTGCGGATTCGGCGTCGCTGGCATCCTTCAAGCAGGGGCACCTCGCGCTGAGCGCGCAGGTGAGCGCCGTGGCGGCGGCAGAAGGCAGAGCCGCCAACGCCAAGTATCGCGAGGGCGTCCTGGTCTTCACCATCGCCAAAGGGGGGTTGATGCTCGAGGCGAGCGTGGGAGGGCAGAAGTTTTCATTCCGACCGACGCACTGACCAGCGGCAGGACCGGGCGCAGTGCCTGGTGCCTCGAGCGGCAACGGGGCCGATGCCGATGAGGTGCGACGCTGAACGGCGCTCCGACTTCAGCGCGCAAACCAGTAGGAGAGCTTGACCAGGAAGGTGTCGTTGGCCCGCTGACTGAAGAGACTGCGGAGATCGCCGCCGAATCCGTCGTGGCCCTCGACCGGCGCGATCCCCTCGCGACCCTGGCTCCACACCACGAAGAGGGTCGACCCGGCCCGATATTCCCACCGGAAAACGACGTTCGAGCGGAACTCCTGGACGTTGAATCCCCCCGGATGCCCGGCGACGCTCGTGTCCGCGTAGGGCGTGTACCGCGCCGCATACGACGCCGCTCTCGCCTGCCCCAATTCCCGGACATTGCGGAATGTCCCCTTGGAGATGAAGGGGGAGGCATACACCTGCAGCGACATGGTCGGGGTGAAGGTGTACCCCAGGCGCCAGGTGAGATTCAGCGTCTTCTGGTCGAGGTTCGCAAAGGTGTAGTGCGCTCCTCCCAGGGTATCCGTGAAGGTGCCGAAATACTGGGTGTCGTTCCGGTTGTGCTCCCAGGTCGCGCTGACCGAGGTGGTGAACCGGGTCGACAGCTTGAGATCCAGCTCCGGCTGCAGGTTGATCGAGTTCGAATGTCCCTGGTCGCCCCGAGAATAGTTCACCCAGAAGTAGGGAACCAGCGATCGCCGGTCGTCTCCCCCGATGCCGGCCCACGGCGCGATGTACGGATCCTGCCGAATCGCCGGCCCGCCTCGGGCGCAGCGATCGCAATAGGTCGTGCCGACCTGGCCCAGCGTGCCACCGGCGTGCACCCACCAGTTGTTGGTCAGCTGGGTGTGCACGTTGGTGTTGAAGGCGCGCTCCGTCGGCAGGCCGGCCGCGGTCCAGTAGTCCCAATTGTTGAAATTCCAGCGGAGCTGCTGAAAGACTCGGTTGGGGGTGCGGAAGGCGAGGTTCGCCCAACTGGTCCACTGCTGCTGATCCGCCTGACGCAGGAATCCCACATCGTTGATCTCGAATCCCGGCGAGCGCCGCTGATAGGCCGTCTCGAACAGCAGGCGCTTGCCTCCGACCTTGGCGAACCGCACCTCCATGTTGGTCCCGCTCAGGGAGGTCCTGGTCGAATCGAAGCGCAACGCCCCGTCGGGGCGCTGATAGAGGTGCACCGGATCCCGCTGGGTCCGGGCGACGGCCGCGGCGGTCCCCGCCACCCGGCTCAGATCGAACGACCCCGAGACCTCGAACCGCTCCTTGAACCGGCGCCGCGCGTCGAGGCCGGCGGCGTAGGCGTTCTGGTGGAGGTAGGGCGTGCTGGTCGGATCGAGCGACCGATTCACTCCCGTCACCATGAAGCCGATGCTGCCATCGCCGTGGTGCGAGTCCTGATTGCCTCGCAGGACGGCGTAGTTCGTGACCGGCTCCAGCGTGGTGCCCCCGGGTCCGGTCACATTGTCCGTGACGGCATCGAGGACGCCGATCGAGAGGCCGCCGGGGAGCCGCCCGGTGAGTTTGGTGGCGCCGAGAATCCGAGTTGATGTCGCCGAGGCGTCGTTGCCGTACACATCGGCCAGCTGGGGGGAGCGCCCAATCCGCCGGGAGTAGAACAAACCTTCGCCGGTGCTGCAGTCCACCACGGCCACGCAATTCACATTGAAGCTGAACAGCCCCTTCCCCTCCACGAAGAACGGCCGCCGTTCATTGAAGAAGGTCTCGAAGGCGCCGAGGTTCAGCACCGAGGGGTCGGCCTCCACCTGGCCGAAATCGGGGTTGACGGTCGCGTTGAGCAGGAGATTGGACGCGACCCGGTACTTGAGGTCCCCGCCTCCCGTGAACTGCTGGTCGCGCGCAAACTTCTCCGATGCCGGGCCCGTCACATTCTTGGTGACGAAGTAGGGCGTGAACTCGGCGTGGCCCGGTGCGCTCAGGCTGTCGAGCCCAGTGAGCTCGCCGAACTGCGAGGTGAACCCGGACTTGGAACCCCGGTACAGCGGCCAGGTCACCGTTTCCGGATAGCGCTCGATCAGCCGCCAGACCAGGATGCCGAACGTGCCATTGGCCTGCCGCGAATACCGAAGCTGCGACAGCGGGATCCGGTACTCGACCGTCCACCCGAGGGAGTCGATCTGGGTCGCCGCATCCCACACCGCGTCCCAGGCGACGTCTTCGTTCCCATCATTATAGATCGCGTAGTCGGACTTCACCCCCGCGGGGTTCACGGAGAATTCGTAGCCGGTGCGGCGGTCGTGATAGGAGTCGATCAGCAGCGTGACATGATCCGAGGCCGTCTGATCGTCGCGGCGGGAAAGCAGGCTGACGATGCTGTCGGGATGCGGGTCGAAGCAACGGACGAACACATAGAGCGCGTGCGCATCGTACGCCACCCGCGCCTCGGTCCGGAGTCTCGGCGGCGCCCCTTCGGTGGGCCGGGCCTCGAGAAAGGCGTCCACCACCGGCGCCATGCGCCAGACGGCGTCGTCATCCCGGCCATCGAGAATCGGGGGGACGGCGGTCCGCGTCGCGCGGACCGACGTCGGGCTCGGAGGATCAAGCGGCGGCTTCGTGGACTGCGCCTGAAGCGCCAGTAGTATGCCAAGCATGGGGATCACGACGGGAGACTCGCTCTGGGGTTTCGGACTTGGATACCGGAATGGACCAAAGGGTTGCCCCACTCCTCACGGAAACGGCCGGGGACGCGGCATCGGCCAGGGCCAGGGATCCATGCCGCTCCCCCCCGCGATCCCGCGGATGGCGGCCTCACGCACCCGCGGGTCCTTCGCCTGCAGCAGCTCCGTCAGCCGCTCCGCCCGCTCCCCCGAGAGAATCAGCCCGCGCACCTCCGCCCGCCGCGCATCGGCGTCCTGCTCCCGGTCGAGTGCGGCGCGCAGCGCCGGGATCGCCGCCGCGTCGCCGATCTCGGAGAGGGCCCAGGCGGCGACCACCCGGAGGTCGCGGTCGCCATCGGTGAGTGCATCCATCAACCCCTTCGGCGCCTGATGCAGCTCGAGCTGCCCCAGCGCCCACGCGATCGTACGCCGCACCCCGATGCTCCGCTCCTGCTCCATGAGCCGACCGAGACCCTCGGCCGCGGAGCGATCGCTGCGCTCGCCGATGGCCCACACCGCCGTTTCCCGCACCGCTTCATCACTGTCCCCACGCGCCGCCGCCAGCACCTCCGCCGGGGCGGTCCTCCCGTCGATCGAGCCGAGGGCCCAGGCGCACATCTCGCGCACGCCGGGATCCCGGTCGCTGCGGAGTGCGGCCGCCAGCGCATCGATGCCCGGTTTCGCCTCGAGCTGCCCCAGCGCCCACGCCGCGGTGCGCCGCACCGAGGGCACCGCGTCATCGCGGAGCACCCGGACCAGCGCCGGCACCGCACTGACGGAATCGAGATGTCCGAGCGCGACGGCCGCGGCTTCCCGAACCAGCGGCGCGGCATCACCCAGGGCACCGGTCGCCGGACGCACTGCCCGACCGTCGCCGATCCGCCCCAGCGCCCAGGCCGCGTTCGCACGGACCCCATTCGAGGGATCGTGCAGCGCGGTGAGCAGCGGCTCCACCGCCCTCACCGGCTGCACCAGCCCGAGGCCGAGCGCCGCGACCAGCCGAAGCGACGAATCGGGCGCGCTGAGGCGCTGCATCAGTCCCGAGACCACCGCCTCACTCTCCTCATTGCCGAGGAGCCGCACCGCCAGTGCGCGGACGCAGGCATCCGCGGAGCCGAGGTTGTCGAGCAGGAACCGCGTCTCCTCCGCGGTCAGGTCATCCCGCCGGCCGCGGCGCGCCCGGTCGGCGCCCGCCGGCATGAGCGGGGTCGACGGCGCATCACGCCAGCCGCCCCAGCCGGAGTTGCCGACCGCGTGCGCGGCGAGGCCGCAGATGACCGCCGGTGCACCGTGCGCCGCGGCGATCAGCTCGCGCACGTCGGGAGTCGGTGCTCCCGGGCCTGCGGGGGCAACGCCCACCGGCGCAGTGGGCGAGAGCAGCGACCATGCAGCGAGACCGAGTCCGAGAATCCGTGGCATATCTGCTCCAGGGGAACGCCCGAGTGAATTGGACTGCTGAATTTTCAGCACAATCGTGCAACGAACGGGGCGACGCACGACCGTGCACGTCGCCCCCTCAGCGCCCTACGGAAATGGGCGCGGCTGCGGCCGGGGCCAGGGCCACGGCCCGGTGGCGTTGCCGCCGGCAAGCGCGGTGATGGCGACGGCGCGCACCTGGGAATCGGGCGAGGCAACCAGCCGCTGCAGGGCGCCGATGGACCGATCGCCCATATGGCCCAGCGCCCGGATCATGCCCTCGCGCACATCGCCGTCGGTCTCGTGGCGAAAGGCCGCATCGATGGCGTCGGCGGTACTCTCGTCGCGGATGGTATAGAGGGCCCAGACCGCCGACTCGCGCACGTCCCGCTCACTGTCGGACAGCAGCGCCGAGAGCCCGGCCGGCGCCTTGTCAGGGTGACAGGCGCCGATCGACCAGGCCGCCATCTCGCGCAGCTCGGGATCGCTGTCCTTCAGGAAGCCGATCAGCAACGGCACCGCGGCCTCATCCCCGATCTCCCCAGCCGCCCACGCCGCGGTGGCCCGCACCTCGGCGTCTTTCTCCTTCTGCAGGACCTTGACGATGGCCGCGCCCGCATCAGACCGGCGCCGGGCACCGGCGAGGGCCCAGACGGCCATCTCGCGCACCTTGGCATCGGCGTCATTCACGACGGCCGAGGTCAGCGCTTCGAGCGCCGCATCGGTCTGGGCGTAGCGATGCAGGCCCCACGCGGCGACCCGCCGCACCTCCCCGCTCCCATCCGTACGCAGCGCCTTGGCGAGCGCTTCGGCGCGGGTATCGCCCGAGTCCGGCTCAGCGGTGATCGCCGCCACTCTACGGGGCCGGGCCGAAGGCCGCGGAACCGGAGCGGGTGCGGGGCTCGGCTCCGGCTTCGGGTACGGCTGGGGTGTGGCGGGCGCGGCGGGCACCGAGAGCGTAGCCGCGGTATCGCCCATCACCGCGAGCGCCGTTCGGATCACCGAGGTCGGGCTCGGAGGAAGCGGCGCCGAGCGAGGCACCGGTGCCGCGGCGCCCACCACGAGTGCCAGCAGCGCCAGCGATCCCACCAGCGACAGCGATTCGAGGCGGCTGGGGCTGCGGCGGCGCAGCTCCGGGTTCAGGATGGCGAGCATCCGCCCCTCGAACTCCTTGCGGTGGGCCATCGCCAGCGCCACCGCGGGGGTATTGTGGTCCCGGACGCAGGTAACGATCTCCAGCAGATGCTCGGCATAGTCGCTGGGGCGGGCGCCGAAGTTCAGCGCCAGATCGTCGCAGGCGCGCTCGCTCTCCGCCCGCAGCCGCCGCGCGGCGGTCCAGACCAGCGGATGGAACCAGTAGAGCGCGCAGACGATGCGGCTGAGGGTGTGGCCGATCAGGTCCCGGCGGCGCACATGCCCCAGCTCATGGATGAGCACCGCGCTCCGACGCTCCGCACTCCATCCATCGCTCTCGGCGGGGAGCACGATTGTCGAGGCGAGGAGGCCGGCCGCGAACGGCATCCGAACATCGTCACTGCGAAGCAGCACCGGTGCGGCCTCGAGACCAAGTCGGTCGGCGATCTCGTAGAGCGGCGCCTGCCACTCCGGAGCCGCAAGCGGGCGAGCCCGACGCACGATCCGGCGCACCGACCAGACGCCGTACCCCAGTCGACCGATGAGTCCGAGTCCCACGAGCGCCCACAGTCCAAGCATCAGGGTGGCGACACTCCACGACTCCATCGAGACAATGGGTGTGCCACCAGCCTCGGCAGCGGTGGTGGAGGATCCGCCGGTCGTCGGCCGAGCGACGGACCGATCCGTCCGGGTCGAAGCGGCAGCGTCCACGAGCGGGCCATCTGCCGCGAGCGCCGGCAGCTCCGGCAGGACCCGGATCGGGAGCGGGGCCCACACGGCCAGTGGCGGCAGCAGCAACAGGGCGCCGAGGGCCACCAGCCAGACGAGGTGCCGAGCGCCGGCGGAGGCCCGCGCCATCGTCAGCGTGGCGGCCAGGGCGATCAGCAGGAGGCCGGTGATCTTCAACAGGATCACCGCGGCGGGGAACGCCGCGGAGGATGCAAGCGCTCCGCTGGAGAGGAGCGGCGCAATGGGCGTCGTCATGGTCGCCTCTACTTTTCGGTCAGGCGTGCGCGGCGGATCTTGTCGCGCAGGCGGCTGAGGTCGGCATCGTCGACGTCGGCATCCGAAATCCGCAGCAGCGCAGTCACCGCCTGCTCCGGCGAGCCGGCGAAGTAGGTGCGAACGACATGCGCCAGCACATCGTCGCGCGCCTTGTCCGTTGGCCGCGCCGGGAAATAGACATAGCGCGGGCCATCTTCCTTGTGCGCGATCAGCTCCTTCTCCCCGAGAATGCGCAGGATGGAGCGCACCGCCGAGTAGGTCGGCGGATCGGCCAGCGCCTGCAGGATCTCGGTCACCGTCGACTCTCCGCGCCGGTGCAGGATGTCCATTACCTGCCGCTCGCGGCGGCTCAGGTCTTCGGTGGGGGCACGGCGTTTGGCCATGACGCACTCTCTCGGCTTCGAGTTCGCGGCGCCCGGTCGGGCTCCGCTGCTGTGCTGATATTTCAACATAGTACGGAGAAAGTCAAGGGGCGGCGGCACGCTCGGGACCGCGCGGCACCCCTGTTATCCTTGCTGCGTGACGGCTATCGTCACGCCATTCTTGACCGAGGACTGCATGACAGAGAACGATCTGGGCTTTGGCCGGGTGGTCACCGAGCGGGTCCGGGGCCGCTTCCTAAACAAGGACGGCACGCCCAACAGCCGGAAGTACGGACTCGGCGGGCAGGCGTGGTCGCGCCTGTATCACCGCGCGCTCGCCCTCTCCTGGCCCGAGTTCCTGGTCTGGATCATCGGCCTGACATTGCTCGCCGCCGGGGTCTTCGCGATCGGCTATCGGAGTCTGGGCGGCGGCGCCCTCGACGGCACCGCCCGGCTCGGACTCACCGACCCCTTCTTCTCTGCCTTTACCTACAGCGTGGGAATCCTCACCGGGGTCGGGTCGGGCGCGCTGGTCGCGGTTGGCTCCACCGCCCAGTGGCTCACCATCCTCGAATCGGTCGCCGGCCTCGTCGGTTTGGCCCTCGGTGGCGGCCTGACGCTGGCCCGACTCTCCCGCCCCCGAGCGCACATCCGCTTCTCGCAGCGCGCGGTGATCGCCCCGTACCGCGGCGGGCGGGGCCTGATGTTCCGGCTGGTGAACGTCGACGCCGGCGAGCTCAGCGGAGTCGATATCCATCTCAATCTCGCCTGGTACGAAGCGGTAGGCGATCGGCGGGAGCGGCGCTTCCACGAACTCGCCCTGGAGCGCGACCGGGTCGAGTTCTTCACCCTGCACTGGACCGTCGTACATCCCATCGACCGGGACAGCCCGCTCGCGGGTGTCACCCCGGAAGAGCTCCGCGATGGCCGGGCCGAGTTGCTGGTGCTGGCGACCGCCCACGAGGAGACCTTTTCCACCCGGGTGACCGCCCGGACCTCGTATCTCTGGGAGGAGGTCGCCTGGGACGCGAAGTTCGCCGATGTCTTCGTGGATTCACCGGACGGGATCATCACGGTGGATGTCGAGCGGCTGGATCGGATGGATCGACTGCCCGAGGGAAGCACGGCCGTTCCCCCACCGGAGGAATTCGCGGCCGGGACGCCCGCCTAACGATCCCTGGCCGACCCCGCGCCGAGCCGCAGCGCCTCGTAGTCCAGCTCGCTCTCCAGATCGAGGAGCACGTCGTCGGAGATGGCGCCCTCGTCCCGGAGACGGACCAGCGCCCGGCGCCGGGCCGCCACCGTGCCGATCCGTACCCGGCGCACCGTCTCGCCGAGCGCGGCCCCTTCCCCCCCGCCGTCGCGGTGATGCACCAGCCGCACCTCGGATTCCACCCGCGCCAACGCCTCCCTGGTGGCCCAGGGCTCCAGCGAGAGATCGGCGAGATGGTCCAGCGCCGCCCGCCGGGCCTCGGCGCGGGCGTGCGCCTCCTCCCGCTGGGGTGCCGGGTCGTGGGGCAGTGTGAGGCGTTCGAAGATCGGCGTCAGGGTCAGCCCCTGCAGTACCAGGGTGACCAGGATGACGATGACGGTGAGCAGCACGATCTCGGTGCGAAACGGCGTCGGTGACCCTGCCAGCGTCACCAGCGGCACCGCCAGCGCCGAGGCGAGCGAGACCATCCCCCGCATGCCGGTCCACGCGACGATGAACGTCGCGGCGCGCGGCGGCATCGGATCGCGCGCCCGGAGACTCGGGCTCAGCCATCGCGGAAGCGCCACCGCCAGCGGCACCCAGATCAGCCGCACCACGATCACCAGCCCGGAGAGCGTCAGTCCGATGCGCCCCACCACCAGCAGCATCTCCGCCGGCTCCGCCTGCAGCAGATTGCCGAACTCCGCGCCCAGCAGCAGGAACACCAGCGAATTGAGCACAAAGAGGAAGAGGTCCCACACCGCCCGGCTCTGGATCCGCGAGGCCGGCGCGACGATGGTCGAGAAGTGCTGCCGGACGTACAGCCCGCCTGCCACGCAGGCCAGCACCGCCGAGACGTGCAGATACTCGCCTGCGATCCAGGCCAGGTAGGGACCCAGCAGGGTGAGCGCCGTCTCGGCGAGCGGATCATCGGTGCGCTTCGCCGCCTGCACGATCAGCCAGCCGACCAGCAGGCCGAGCAGCACGCCGACGAACGCATCCACGAAGAACCGGACCACGAGTTCGCCCGGGCTGAACACTCCGGTCATCAGCGCGCCGATCGCACCGCGGTACAGAATCAGGGCGGAGGCGTCGTTCACCAGGCTCTCGCCCAGCAGCACGCTGATCACCCGTCGTGGGATCGGCAGCCGCTTGAGGATCGCCTCCGCCGCCACCGCGTCAGGCGGGGAGACGATGGCGCCGAGGGCGACCGCCGCCGCCCACGGAATGCCTGGCACCAGCCAGTGGGTTGCCAGCGCCACCGCCAGGGTGGTCGCCACCACCAGCCCGATCGCCAGCAGGCCGATCGGACGCAGGTTCGCCTTGAAGTCGCGGAACGAGGTGAAGAAGGCGGCGGACCAGAGGACCGGCGGGAGAAAGACGAAGAAGACGAGGTCGGGGCTGACGCGGAGGGAGGACGAGCCGGGGACCAGGCCGATGGCGAGGCCGCCGAGCACCTGCAGGATCGCGGTCGGAATGGGGAGCCGCCGTCCCAGCGCGGCGAAGAGAATGGCCGCGATGCCGACCGCGACGGCGAGCAGGACAGACTCGGCTTCGTTCATCGGCGGAACTTACGCCGCCCGCGAAGCGACGGGGAGGGTGGATGCACGGCCGGGCGACCCGTGAGGATCGCCCGGTCGGCAGCCGAACCTGCGAGACTCAGTTCTCGACCAGAATCAGGTACTTCGAGCCGGCCCAGAACTGCTCCGGCTGGCTGATATGGAGCTGGCCGGCCAGCTTGCCGTCCTTCATCGAGGTGCTGTCGGCGAAGGTCAGATCCTGGCGGGAGACGACCTTGTACTCGTGATTGGCCGGGAGCTCGATGTTCGTGGCGACGGACTTGTCGATCGCCGTGAACTTCGAGTTATCCAGGCTGCGCGCCGGGTGCAGCTGCTTGCCGCCGAAGAAGAGGAACTTCTTGCCTTCCTTGACGACGACCCCCTTGTCGAGCAGTTCCTGCTCGGTGCCGGCGATGTAGTAGACCGTGTTCTTGTACTGGGTCAGGTTGGTCACCGTGTCCTTGCAGCGCCACCTTTTCCGTGGTCAGCGGCGCGTTCGCGGTCCGCGCGGTATCGAGCTCCTGATTCAGCCCGGCGATCTGCACCGACTGCGAGTCGATCACCGAGCGGAGCTCGAGTTCGGTCCGCTGCGTGGTCGCCTGCAGGCTGTCGATGCTGGACTTGTACTCTTCGATCTGGCGCAGCAGGGCGGTGTTGCGGCCGGAGAGCGAGCGGGCCCGCTGGCTGCTCTGCTCCAGGCGCTGCTCGGTCTCGTTCAGGCGGGAGACGAGGGCCTGCACCCGCTCGAGCGCCGCGCCGCGGGCGGCACGATCGCGCTCCGCCGGGGTGCCGGCATCGCTGGTGGCGGCGTTGGTCACCATCGCCGTCCGGGCCTTGGCCAGCTCCTCGTTCACGCCATTGACGAACTTCGAGGTCTCGAGGACTTCGGTGATCAGGCTGTCCTTCTCGGCTGCGAGCGACTGCGCGTCAGCGAGGGCCTTGGCCAGCTCTTCCTTGTGCTGATTGCAGGCCATGGCAAGCACGAGGGGTACGATCCACAGGGTGCGGCGCATCCGAAACCTCCGACTGGGGTCCTGAGCGCGGGGCCATCATGACCCCGCGCGACAGCGCGGCAAGAAAACACCGCGCTCAAGGTGCACCGAATCCTAAACGTATGGTTTCTAGACGGAAGTGACCAAACTCACAGGGCCGCATGACAGTCCTGTCATTCACACCGAGGGACTCCATCCCCCGGTGTAGCGCCCCAGTCAGGGTGCCTGGCGGATCATCAATCAGACCGTACTTCCCGGGATTGCTGCACACGATCGCCGCCGCCAGAATCTTCGGGACGTACTCCCGGGTCTCCTCGGGCAGGAGCTTGAGGCGGTAGAGGTGCCAGAAGTCGCGCTTGGATTTCTTGAAGCCGCCCGGGGTCTGGGCCACCTTCCGCAGCACCCGCCTCACCCCGTTCTCCCCCTTGTTGTAACTCGCCATCGCGAGCATGAAGGCGTCCTCACCAAACTCCGCCAGCAGCCCGGCGAGATACTTGGCGGCGGCCCGGGTCTGCAGCGGCACGTCGGTGCGCTGGTCCACCGTCCCGTCCACCCGGAGCCCCATCCCCAGGGCCGTCGTCCGCGTCATCTGCCACATCCCGCGCGCTCCGGCCCCGCTCTTGGCCATCGGATCGAACTGCGACTCGGTCCAGGCCACGTAGGCCATCGCCTCCGGCAGCTCCAGCGCCTTGAACTCGGCGGTGATCTGGGGCCAGTACTTCACCTTGCGGCGGTAGATCAGCCGGGCGGTCGGGCCGGCCTTGCGCAGCGCCTCGATATGAAAGGCCACCCGCTCCTTGAAGATCGGCGGCACGGCATAGGTCCCGGCATCGAACTGCGCCGAGGATGCTGCGGATCTCCCGGTCCAGGTCGTCACCGCTCTCGGCCACCTCGTCGGCCTTTTCCTGGTCCTTGCTCGCGATCTGTGACAGCGCCATCTCCGCACTCGCGGTCTTCTCGTTCAGCTGCCGCTCCAGCTGCGGCCAGCTGGGCCGTGTCGCGGGTGGCGTCCATCTGCAGCTGGATGGCGTGGATCTGTTCGTCGAAGTGGCTCTTGGCATCGAGCAGCTGGTTGATCTGGCGCTGCTTGAGGTACAGCGTGACGCTCGAGCCCCGCGATGATCACCGCAGCGCACACCGGCGACCAGCGCCACGATCTTGACCCAGCGCTTCCGGGTCTGGGTCCGCATCAGGTCGCCGACCTCGTGCATCGTCAGCGCCATCACTTCCATGGTGCGGCGCGACTTGGTGCCGCCCGCCTTGACCCGCTCCTCCGCCACCCGCTCCGCCGCGGCCGTGCACCAGCCGGATCGCCGAGGTCTCGCGGTTCTTCCCCTTGAAGGCCTCCACCATCGAGGCGGCGTCCTTCGCCGCATCGTAGCTGGCGTCGAAGACGACCGCGACCTCCGCCTCCGGCCCGCCCTCTCCGCCGAAGCGGATCCGGTCGCCGCCCCGGAGGGCCTGGCTCTGCACCCGATCCCCGTTCACCCAGACGCCCCCGGCCTGCCCCAGGTCCAGGATGTGGTAGGCGTTCTCCTTCATGACCACGGCGGCGTGATAGCGGCCGACCTCGGGATCCCGCTCGAGGTCGTAGCGCACGTCGCAGTCCCCGCTCGTCCCGACGCGGATCGACCGCTTGTCGTACTCGGCCGAGCTGCCTGCGAGGCTGCCGGTGATGTGATTGAAGCGGATCATGGGGTAGTGGGCCCTGCTGGATTCGAACCAGCGACCTATGGATTATGAGTCCACTGCTCTAACCGACTGAGCTAAGGGCCCGTGACACAGCACCTCTCCTGCGGTCCGCCGCCGACGCGTACCCCTCTCCCGGAAGGAGTCGGCGCCACGAACCGGGGTTGAACTTCTCCAACCCGGAGGAAAACAGGAAGGGGGCCTGCGGGAGCGGCACTCCGCGCTACGCCTTGGCCGACTGATGGAGCCCCCTCTGCACCAGCCGGCTCAGCTCCTGCACCGACCAGGGTTTGGCGAGATAATTCACCCGCGGGTCGGCGAGCACCTCCGGCGCGATCACCGTACTCGAATAGCCAGTCACGAAAAGGAATGGAATCTGCACCCCGCGGGCCCGGAGCGCGCGCCACACCCCCGCTCCGCTGAGCCGGGGCATCATCACGTCGGTGACGATCAGGGCGATCTCCCGCTCGTGCTGCTCGAACACCCGCAGCGCATCCTCCCCGTCCGCCGCCGCCAGCACCCGGTAACCCATCCGCTCCAGCACCCGGACCGTGGATGCCCGGAGGCTCGGCTCATCCTCCGCGAGGAGCAGCGTCTCGTGCCCCCTCGCCCCGGAGGGGATCCCCGCCAGCCCCTCCGCCGGGCTCTCCCGCTCCAGCTGGGCCACGGGGAAGTGGAGCTGCACCGTGGTACCCTGCCCCGGAGCGCTGTAGACATTGACGAAGCCGTTGTGCTGCTTCATCAGCCCGTACACCATCGCCATCCCCAGCCCCGTCCCCCGCCCCGGGTCCTTAGTGGTGTAGAACGGTTCGAAGATCCGCTGCAGGACCGACGCAGCCATCCCCTCGCCGGTATCGCTCACCTCGATCTGGACGGTCGGTCCCCGCGAGACACTCTCCCAGCGGTTCCCCGGTCGGGGATCCGCGATCTCGACCTCGCCGGTTTCCACCCGGAAGGTCAGCGTGCCTCCCTCCGGCATGGCATCGCGGGCGTTGATCGCCAGGTTCAGCAGGATCTGTTCGATGGCACCCCGGTCGCCCAGAATCGGTGGCAGATCGGGCGGGATCTCGACCCGCAGCGCGATCGTCTCCGGCAGCAGCTGCGTGAGCGTCCGGTGCAGCTCCGGCAACACGGTGGCGAGCTCGAGATACCGCAGCTCCAGGTGCTCCTGCCGGGCAAAGGCGAGGAGCTTCCGCACCAGTTCGGCGGTGCGGTGCGCCGCACAGGTCAATTCCTCGAGAAAGTCCAAGGCGCCCGTGCCGGTCGGGGGAAGTTCCTCCCGGAGCAGCTCGGCATTGGAGAGGATGACGGCCAGCATGTTGTTGAAGTCGTGGGCAATGCCTCCGGTGAGCTGCCCCACCGCTTGCATCTTCTGCGCCTGACGCAACTGGTCCGCCAGCGCGACTTCGTGCGTCACATCCCGCTGCAGGCCGATGTAGCTCACGGTCTTCCCCGCAACATCCCGCACCGGGGAGATGATCTCGGTCGCGGCGAAGATGGTGCCGTCCTTCCGCCGGTTCCGGATCGCTCCGCTCCAGGTCTTCCCGGCAATCAGCTGGGCCCACATCTCGGCGTAAAAGGCCGGGTCGTGCTCGCCGCTCTTGAACAGGCTCGGCGTCCGGCCCAGCGCCTCCTCCGAGGTATATCCCGTGATCTGCTCAAAGGCCGGATTGACGTAGACGATGTTGCCCTGCAGATCGGTGATGAAGATCGCCTCCCCCGCCTGCAGCACCGCCTCATTGAGCCGGGCGAGCCGCGCCTCCGCCCTGAGCCGGTCGGTGACGTTCTGTGCCAGCACTACCGCCAGCCGCCTGCCTGCCACGTGCAGCCGGTTGGCGGTGACCTCCACATGAATGATCTCTCCCGTTCGGGTCCGATGCCGCCGCACCCCGACCCACATCGGTTTGTCGGCGGCCTGGGCCAGCACCTCCAACGTGCCCGGAACTTCCTCCTCCGGCCGGATGTCCAGGACGGTCATCCCCAGGAACTCCTCCCGCGAATAACCGTAGTCCCGTACCGCCGCCTCATTGACCGCGAGGAAGCGGTACGTCTCGTCGTCGATCATATACATGGGATGCGGATTGGACTCGAACATCAGCCGATGCAGCAGCTCGGAATCCCGCAGCTCCTGCTGGGCTTGGTGCAGCTCCGTCAGGTCGATCCCGATCCCCCAGTCGGACCACCCCGGAATCGGGTGCCGTGCCGCGAAGTTGGACCACGCCACCTGACGGGTGGTCCCGTCGGGCCGGGTCAGCTCCCACTCCCAATTCCGATAGTCTCTGCCCCGCCGCCTGGACTCCGCCACCATCCGTCTCCGATACTCCGGATCGGGGTAGAGCAGCGCGTAGGGATCCGCCGCCTCTAGCATGGCAGTGCGGGAATACCCGGTGACCCGCTCTGACTCGGTGTTCCATGCCACCATCCTTCCCCTGTCATCCATCGCGGCCAGCATCGCCGGCATCTGCTCCAGGATTTCCTGGAGACGCTTGGCGCTTTCCTGCGCCGCCCGGAGGTGAAGCGCGGTCCACTGGGTCCGCCAGAACCAGAGCCCACTCAACAGCAGTGACAGAGAAACCACCGCGAGGAGTACCCCGAACCCGAGGAGGCGCCGCCAGACGTCACCGGTGACCTCCTCCCGGTCCACCTTCACGACCAGCGCCCAGGGAGTGTTGCGGATCGGGCGCGCCGAGAGATAGATCGGACGACCCACATAATCGGTGAATTCGCCGGAGACTTCCTGCCCGCGCAGCACGGTGCGGCCCACGAAGCCCGGGTCACTCAGCGGGCGGAAGTGGGTGAGTGGTGCGCCGGGAAGCTGACGGAGCGGAGAGAGAAAGACCGCACGGTCGCCGTCCCTGGCGATCAGGATGGTCTCCGCCGTCTTCGTGAAGAAAGCCAGATGGCTGAACAGCGGGTAGAGGGAGGCTGCCGGATCCGCCGAGAACCCCAGCGCTCCCACGATGCGCCCGCCAGCAGTGACCGGAGCGCCGAAGCAGACGACCGCGGAACCATCCTCCCGCCGCACAAACGCGGAGATCGGCCCGGCCTCGATGGCGGCCAGCACGGTGCGCTGACAGGGTGACTCGGGCACGCCGGGGGTCCGCACGATGATGCGGCCGCTCGGCGATACCAGGAGGGCCGCGTGATAATGATGCGCCTGTTCGAGGAGGGTGAAGGACTCGACCAGCCCGGCGGCCAGGTGCGCGCCTTCCCGGGGATGGAGCAGCATCGTGATGGGCTCATCGCGGGTCGCGAACACTCGCGCATCGGCGAGACCGTCCGCCACCCAGTGCTCCACCGCCCAGCGGCGGTCATCGGCCATCGCATCGAGGCGATCGGTCCACTCGTGGAGGACCTGCACGCGCTCCCGATTCGCCACGATGAGGCCGAGAGACCCCATGAGCACCAAGGTGATCGCGATGCCTACTGCCAGCGACCGCGGGCCGAGCCGGACGCTACGGCGGATGCGGGACGGTCTGAGCTCCTCTGGCTGGGGCATGGTGCCTGCCATTTCGAGGGAGCGAGGGATTTCGACGCAGAAATGAAGATGACCGCCGACCCGAGGGGGGATCGACGGCAAGAGGCCATTTCAATCCAGTATCCGACCGACGGCCTCAGCCCTCGGGGACTTCCTGGTTGTAGGCTTGCACTCGATCATACAACGCGATGTGCCGCTCCGCCATGAGCTGGCGGGTGAAGTACTTCTCCACCCGGGCCCGGCCGGCGTCACCCATCTTTTCCCGCATGTAGGGGTCCCGGGCCAGCCGGTCGAGCGCCTCGGCGAGTGACCGAACATCGTGCACCGGCACCTCGAGCCCGGTCTCGCCCGGCACATTGACTTCGCGGACGCCGGTCGGCACCGCCGTGGTGATTACCGGCCGCCCCGCGGCCATCGACTCCAGCACCACCAGCCCGAACATCTCGTCGATGGTAATCGAGGGCAGCACCAGGAAGTCGGCGTCGGCCATCCGGCGGGGCAGATCCTCGTCGGGGTACTCCCCGAAGAAGCGCACCCGATCGGCCAGCGCGAGTGCCTGGGTCAGCGTCTTGAGGCGCGGCCCCTCGGGCCCCGCCCCCACAATGTCGAGCCGCAGATCGGGGACCCGTTCCAGGGCCCGGAGCAGGATGTCGAGTCCCTTGAACTTCACCAGGCGACCGATGAACAGGGCGCGCGGCGGGGCATCCATCCCCCGTCGGGGCAGATCGGCC
>CAVSEC010000004.1:0-21952 GCA_963726955.1 uncultured Gemmatimonadales bacterium
TGGAGGGCCTCCGCGCGCTCACGCAGCGGCACGGCGCGCTGCTCATCTACGACGAGGTCAAGACCGGCCTCACCGTGCATCCCGGGGGTGCGGTGCGGCTCTTCGGGGTGGAGCCGGACATCGTCTGCCTCGCCAAGGCGCTGGGCGGCGGCGTGCCCATCGGGGCGATCGGTGGCACCCAGGCGGTGATGGACGAAATCGCGAGCGGCCGGTACGAGCAGGTCGGGACGATGAACGGCAACCCGCTCTCGATGGCGGTGGCCAAGGCGGTCCTCACCCAGGTCCTGACCCAGGAGAGCTATCGGGAGTTGCGCCGGCTGGAACGGCGCATGGCGGAGCGGGCCGAGGAGATTCTGCGGAAGTACGAGTTGTTCGGGCGGGTCGTGACCGCCGGGGCCAAGGGGTCGATCACCTACTCTCCGCATCCGATCAGGAGCTATCGCGATTTCCTCTCGCTCGATGGACGCTTTGCCTACTGTGCCTGGCTGATCCAGTACAATGGCGGCGTATTCCTGCCCCCGTGGAGCAAGGGGGAACAGTGGCTGCTGTCGGTGGCAGCACCGCGACGAGGACGTCGACCTCTATCTCTCGACCCTGGAGCGGTTCGCGGGACTCCTGAGAGCCTAGCGGAACCCGGTGGGGATGCGTCGCCACTCACCCGGGTGACCGCCGCAAGGCGCCGATGGCGAGCACAATGGACTCCCGGGACCGCAGCAGATTTTCGAGCGCCTCCGCGGCGGTGCGGGCGCCGGCAGGCACCACGAAGGTGCCGGGCTCGAGAAAGGGCCAGAGCCGCTCCCGGACTCGGGCAGGCAATACGCTCTCGAGATATTCGAGGGCGGTCCCACGCAGGTTGCGATCATCCACAAAGAGGCCGTGATAGGCGAGCTGGAGGGGCTCCCGTGGGAAGGTGAGCGCCAGCAGTGTGAAGACGTGCTCCAGGCTCCTGTCCGCCCGCTCCCGAACCCATGCCGCCTGGGGCGGCGCGTCCATATCATCCTCGGTGGCATCGATGAGCCGCCGGCTCTCCCACACGCCCCGCCCCACGGCGACTTCGCGCAGGACGACCTCGAGCACCCGCTCTCTTTCGACGCTCAGCGTCTGCTGCTCCGCCGCCAGCCGGACCAGCGCTCGGCCCGCCCGATAACGCACCTCGAAGCGACGGTCGTCGAGCGCCCGCAGCAGCACCGCGACGGCCTCGGGGGTGGGACATCTGGCGAGCACCAGCACCAGCCGGCGACGCACCGCGAAGTCCTCATCGGGGTCGGTGAGAGCAGCGGCCAGGGTTTCGATCTCGCGCCGGGCGACCATCACCAGCGCCTCGATCGCGGTCGGCGCCACGTCGTCCCAGGCGAGCAGCTCGATCGCCGGAACGACGAGCGGCGGGGTGAGGGGCGCACTCCGGAGCGCCGCGATCACCACCTCCGAGTCGGTACTCCCCAGCGCGGCCCGCCGTGCCGCCTGATCGTCCCGGCGGGCCGCGGGAGCTGTCGAGTCTGACGGGGTGATGGGCGCGAATCGGAGTGCGCGCAGGTCGAACCCACCGATGGTCTGCAGCAGCGCCGCGGACTCCTCCGGCCCCGGCGTGGCCACCTGATCCGCCCGAAGTGTGAGGCTGCGCGCCAGCGCCGGGGCATAGCCGAGGTGCAGTCGTCGGGCGACCAGCAGACTCAGCATCGCGATCGCGATCGTGACGCCGAGCAGCAGTGGCGCGGCCCGGCCCGCCGCGAACAGCAGCACTAGCTGGATGAGCGCCGCCCCGGCCATGTCGCCGAGCCGGGTGGCACCCACATCCACGAAGAGCTTGGTGGCGCGTTTTTCCGCGGGGGGGACCGGCGAGAACAGCAATTCGTAGGCGCTGCGGAAGATCGAATTGCGGAGTACAATCTCGGTCCCTCGCGCCGCAGCCAGCGGAGCGAGCCCGGGGAAGAGCAGCCCGCCGACTGCACCGATGGACACGCCGGCCGGCAGCAGCGCGGCGCTCCGCGCTACGCCGAGGGCGGCAAGGGCATGGCGAAGCACCGTCGCCTGCAGGAGGAGACTCAGCAGGGCGGACACCGTGTAGAACACCGAGAAGAGGCGGAGGAGCTGCTCCCCGGTTGGCGCTGCCCCGGTCGCACGCACCTTGAACACCCAGTCGAGGAGCGCCTCGGTCATGGCCGTCAGAACGACCAGAAGCGTGAGCCACCGGAGATAGGGGGAGCTGCGGAACGCGTCGCGCGGGGAACCCGTCCGGGTCGATGCGTCGCCCGCGGCAGCGACATCCCCCTCCGCCGACTGGAGTCGCTGGACCAGCACGCCTGCCACCATGTGCATCAGGGCCAGCAGGGGAAACATCGCCGACAGAGGCAGGACGGCTCCGAGTTCACCGGGGAGTATCCCGCCGAGGAGGCCGCCGATCGACGCCCCCGTGGTAATGCGTCCGATGGTGAGGCGCGCGCTCCGGGGATCGAACCGTTCGGTCACCATCGCCCAGAACCCGGAGACGACCAGCGCACCGAGCCCGTTGAAATGGAGGTAGAACAGCACCGCGACCAGCGGGCGGGTGTGGTCGAGCAGGCTCCACTCCAGCAGCAGCAGCATGCCACTCAGCAGGAAGAGCCGGGGCACCAGCCTTCCGGGCCCGATCCGTCCCATGATCCGGGAGAGGCCGATGGTGAGAAGCGCCGACAGCAGGGCGCCGCCGACGACCATCCGCGGGAGGGTGTCGACCCCGAAGGTAGAGAGATAGAGCGCGTCGCGGGTCGCCTTGCCGGAGAGCTGAAACGCGACCATTGCGGCGCTGGCTGCAGTCGCCAGCGAGGCAGCGGCACGATCGGCGGGCGTTCCTGCCACGGGCTAGAAGCCGAAGCCAGCCTGAAAGTAGAACGCGGCCCGCTCGTCGCTCTTCGCGACGGCAAGACTGATGCTGCTGGCGCGATCGAGGATCGACAGCCACACCCCACCGCCCACCGCGGTGTGCCAGGTGTTCGAGCGCTCCCCGTCGAGGTAGACCCGACCGGCATCCGACAGGCCGAAGATGCCGACATCCGATGGCGCCCCGAGAAAGACGCTCGCGAGCCGGAGGTGCAGCTCCGCGGTACCGAACGCGGAGGCGTCGCCGGCGTAACGATTGTCGCGGCCCAGCCGCACGGTCTCCCGGTCGCCGATGAAGGCCGCATCGAAGTAGGGGTATGGTCCCCACAATTTCTTGCCTCCGGCGCGGAGCAGGAGTCCGGGATCGAGCGGAGCGCGGATCCGCAGGTACCCGGAGATCTCGCCGTGCACCTCGCCGTAGGCGCGGGCGACGTCCCACCAGGCGGGAAATGCGCTCCCGCCCGCAGTCAGCCCGACGCCGGTGGTCGCCGGGTTCGGCACGCGACGACTGTCGATCGTCAGGGTCGCGCGAGCGCCCACCTCTCCGAAGTGCCCGTCGCCGTATGGCCGGATCGTTGCCAGGAAGCGATCGGTGCGCTGATCGGTCGTGACGTACCGGGCCAGCGGCCCGACGGTCCAGTTCCACGTGCCGCCCGAGTCGGGGTCACGATCGCCAGGTCGGCGGAGTACTGGTTCTGGGTCACCCGAAAGTACTGCCTCGAGCCGCGTGCCGGGGCCTCATTCCCGAAGCCGTGGAAATAGAGCACATCGATGCCGGAGGCACGCAGGGTGACCTGGGTGAGGGTGGGCGAGTTGCTCCAGCGGAACCGGCCACGATAGTCCGCGCGATAGGTCCACGGACCGGTGGCGATCCCGGCGCGGATCCGGTGCTCGCTGGCGTAGGGAAGTTTGCGGAAGCCGTACACGGTCTGGGTCGTCCCGACGCGGGCGAGGATGCCGATGTCGGGGCCCGTCGTGATCAGCACCGCCGGCTCGGAGCGGTGGCCCCAGTCGCGGGGCGGAATCTCGGTGGGTGTGCGTTTGGGGGGCGGCGAGTAGGAGCGTCGGTCGAGCGACGCGCCGCCAACCACGGCGGTCCCCACGTCGACATCGTACATCCGGACACCGCCGATCCGGGCGGAATCGAGCAGCGCATCCGCGCCCGCACCGCCGATCACCCGCACCGCAATCTCCGAACCGCGCTGCCCGGTCAGCCGCACGGTATCCGCGCCACCACCGAGAAAGAGCCGGAGCTCGCGGGTCACATCACGGGAGAAGCGCCGGCGGTAGTACGCCATTCGGGGCTGGTCACCCACCGTATCCGGACGTGACAGCTGCACCTCGACGGTGCGTGCGTCGATGACCGAGACGTCCGCCCGCTCATTGGCATCGGTCCCGTAGACCTCCGCCTGCTCCGCGAGCATCCGATAGAACCGGTGGGCGACCCTGCCGAGGGCGTCGCGCCGGCGCTCGAGCGCCGTGACCAGACGCGCGCCGATCAGCGCATGGTGTTCGCGCGGGAGCTGGCGGACCGCGTCCTCGATGACCGCGTCGGTGATCGCCGCCTGCACCTCCGCGACGACGGAATCCCAGACCGGGAGTTCCAGCTCGAGCAGGAAGCGGCGATCGAGCTCGCGGCCGTTCCAGGTCAGCCCGAGGACGTCGGGATACTCCGGCCCGAACTCGATCAGCTGGGGCATCCGGATCCGGGCGAGGTGGAGGATGACCCCATCGTAGCCGACCATTGCGAAGTCGCGGTCGCGCGGGATCGGCACCCAGCGGCGGGGCAGCGCGTCGTCAAACCGCGCGAAGGACCACTGGTCGCGGTGCCGGTCCCAGTCGCCCACCAGGATATCCATCAGCCGGGCCCGTAACAGGGCGCGCACATCCATTCGATCATCAGGGGTCGCTCCGACCCGGGTGAAGAGCTCGTCGCCACTGATGATCTCGCTCGCGCCGCCCCACCGGCCCGCGACGCGCGGCTCCAGCATGCCGATGAGCCCGGCCAGCCCACGGAACTCCCCCAGGCGCGCATCGTCAGGCAGGATGAAGAGCTGCGGAGTGCCGTGCAGCACGCCCGCCGCCTGGAGCAGCGGAGCCACCACCAGCGCCACGGTGGGCAGCGACGAACTGGTCTGATCCTGCACCACGCCGGCGATCGCGGTGCCCCGCAATTCCGGCGGGAGGTTGGGAGTCGGATCCTTGTCGATGGATCGGAAATAGTACTCGGCGCCGCTCGCGGCGTGAAAGCGGAGTGAGGTGGTCTGCTGTCCTCCCCCGCGCGAGACCACCGTGAGCCCGCCATCGTAGCGTGCCAGATCGAGGACGGGAATGGAGACCGACGCCGTCCACAGCGCGCGATAATCGCGGCCGAACAGGATGCCCTGCAGCCAACCGGCGGCGTAGCGCGCGCCGATCGCCCGTTGCACGAGGGTATCGGACGGTGCGGGCGGCTGCACCGGACGCGCCTGCCCGTTCAGGCCGACGGGACCCAGCGCCATGAAGACCACGAGAATCGCACCGCGCACCGGAGTACGGGGCATGAGGGGAAGCCTCCGAAGGTGAGGAAACTGCCGCATGAATCGGATCCGGCCTAGCGTCTTCCGCGGGTCCGCCAGACGTACTCGCGTCCGGTCAGCACGGCCAGGGCGAGCCAGATCGCGGCCAGCACCAGGTTGAGCCTCGCGAACTGTGCCGTCCCGAACGAGAGCAGCGTCGTGCCGAGATAGATCGAAGCGGCGGACAGAACGTCCCCCGCCCGCACGACGAGCGAATCGATGGCCTGTTTCGCCTTGTACTTCTGCTCCCGCGTCGTCGGAAGGAAGAGCATGTTGCGCACGGTATTCTGGAGCGAGTAGTCGGTGGCGTTCTCGGCGGTCTTGACCCAGCGCACCGCGGAGAGGATCGGCAGGAAGGCGAGCACCGCATAGCCAGTCATCGCGATCACTGGCAGGATCAGCACGGCAATCCGGACACCGAGGAATTTCACCAGTCGGGAGACGACGAAGAGCTGCAGGATCAGCCCCGCCAGATTGACCCCGAAGAAGAACTCGGCGTAGAACCGGCCGATGTACGCCGCAACCGACAGGCCGTCGGCATGCCCGGCCGCCACGGCTGCCGCCGCGCCGGCCGCCACCGTCCGCCCCAGGACGTACTCGCCCGTGGTGTTGACCCAGTTGACCATCAGGATCAGCAGCGCGATCAGCAGCAGGTATCGCTCCTGCACGAGCAGCCGGAGGGTGCCCCGGCGATTCGGCACTCCCGGCATCGACACGGTGAGTCGATCGCCGGCATCCCCTTCCTGCACCAGGTACTCACCGGTGGCTGCGGGAATCTCCGCGGTGGTGAATCGCGGTGGCAGATTGGATTCACATCGGCGACGCTCCCGGAGGTCGACCACGTTGCCGATCACCACTGCCAGGCCCAGCAGCGCTGCGGCGACCAGCAGGAGCTGCGGCACGCCGAGCACGGGGATCAGCCACCCGGTTACGGCGCTCCCCATCACCGCGCCGAGTGAGGCGCCAAGCGCCACGACCGGAAACAGTCGTTCGCCCTGCTCGGGGGTGTAGAGGTCGTTGGCAAAGGACCAGAACTGGGCCACGATCATCAGATTGAAGATCCCGACCCAGAGGAAGAAGACGACCCCGACGGCGAGACCCGCCCGGGTGAGCGCGTAGAACCCGATCAGGCAGCCCAGGAAGATGCCGCTGACCGTATTCAGAAGCCGGCGTCGCGGCAGCCGGTCGGCGAGCGCGCCATACAGCGGCACCAGGCCGAGCAGCAGCACGGCCTGCCCCGCCGCGGCATACGACTTCACCTCCGCGCCATTGCTGGCGAGAATCAGCGCCTCACGGACCGGCTTGACGACGTAGTACGCGGTGAGCAGCAGAAAGACATTGAGGGCGAGCAGCAGCGCAGTGGCAGCTTCCCCGTCGTGGACCTCCGCGAAGACCGCAAGGGCGCGATCGAGCGGACCGCGCGCCCGCGTGCCGGCGACCCGGACGCTCATTGCGATGCGCTCGGAGTGAGCGCCCGGGCGAGGGTCATGCCATGACATTGGCATGGCTCGGGCCGAGCCGACTCCGGGTGGTGCCGATCCCACCAGCGCTGGGCCCGTTCGCCATCCCACGCCGGCCCCGGTGCGGCGGCCGCCAGCCTGCGGGCCAGGTCACCGGCATCCGCAGGACGCCGACGGGCGTCCTTCTCGAGACAGGCGAGGATGACGGCATCGACTGCGGGCGGTATGACCAGTTCGGTGCGCTGCGACGGCGGCACCGGTGGCGTCGACGCATGCTGCACCATCATCTGCAACGGCTGCTTCGCCTCGAACACCAGCCGGCCGGTCAGCAGCCAGTAGCCGACGCAGCCGAGGGCGTAGATGTCGGCCCGATGATCGATGCCCTGCTCCCCCCGCGCCATCTCGGGTGACATGTACGCCGGGGTGCCGGCGGTCGCGGCCGGCCCGGTGAGCAACGGATCCTCGCCCTCGCCGAGCGCCTTTACCAGCCCGAAGTCGAGCACCTTGACGAAGTCCACCGCCAGACCCATCCGGCAGGTGAAGATGTTCGAGGGCTTGATGTCCCGGTGAATCAGGCCGCGGCAGTGGGCCTCCTCCAGCGACTGACAGGCCTGGGACAGCAGGTAGATGGCGCGCTCCGCCGGCTGCGGGCCGAACCGCTCCACCAGCGGTCTGCAGGTCGAGTCCCTGGAGCATCTCCATCACCAGAAAGAAGGTCCCGTCCTGCGCGAGGCCGAAGTCGTAGAGACTGATGGTGTGCGGAGAACGGAGCAGTGCGGAGGCCTCGGCCTCGCGCCGGAATCGCTCCAGCGCCACGCGCGTGCTCCCCTCGGCGCCGGCGCCGAGCATCTCCGAGCGGATGATCTTGATCGCCGCCGGCCGGGCCAGCATCTGGTGCGTCGCACGATACACTTCGCCCATCCCGCCTTTCCCAAGCAGCTCTTCGAGGCGGTAGCTCCCGAGTTCGCGGGCACGTCGAACCTGCTGACCCAGGCTGGTGATGATCCTCGCGGGCACCACCGCGATGAGCGCGCACAGCACGGTGGGGGTGCAGTTCCAGAGGTAGTAGAGGAGGTCGTGCGCCATGGGCGTTCCCCGCAGCGCGGTGATCCACAGGGCGAGCGGGTCCATCGCGGCGGCGAGCAGCGCGACCGTGAGGGTGCGCATCGGAGTCGCGGGGACGAGGGCTGGATAGATCAGGATGATCACGCAGAGCCAGGACACCCGGGGCGCAATCGGTGGCGGGACCCACTGGGTCAGCAGCGCCACCAGCAGGCAGGAGGCGACAGTGAAGCCGGCGCTGAGGTCAACGAGCAGCCGCGGCCGGTGCCGGAGCAGCCGGGTCAGGAGCACCAGCGCGAACGAAAGCACCAGACCGATGCCGCTGAGGATGACCCCGGGGTAGGGCCATACGGCTGCGAGGATCATCGGATGCCCGAGCAGCGCGGACATGAGGGTGTTGAAGACCAGCGCATACGTCCAGAGCATGCCAGCCACGACTCCGACCGAGCGAGTCCGCTTGGTCCCCTGCAGCAGCACGTCACTGGTCGGGCTCTGCCCCGAGCCCATGGGGAGCGGGCTCGGGAGCGAGGTAGAACTCCGACGGCGGAGCAGGCGTGGCGCTGTCATTCAGCCAGGGAGGTGCTGGGTCCACCACCTGGCGGCTTCCGCTTCCCCCCATCGTTCCCCCGCGACGCCCGCAAGGGAGTGGGCCAGCACCTGGGCGCTGGCCGGGCGTTCCGCCGGCTCCTTTGCCAGGCAGTCGAGAACGAGCCGGTCCACCGCCGCGGAGATCGGGAGTTCGACCCGCTGGGAGGGAGGGACGGGATCGTCACGGATGTGCTTTGCCATCATCTGCAGTCGGATTCGTCGCCTCGAAGACCAGCTGGCCCGTCAGCAGGTAGTAGGCGACGCAGCCGAGCGCGTAGAGGTCGGCTCGGCCGTCGATAGCGCTCGCCGAGCGCCATCTCCGGCGCCATGTACGCCGGGGTGCCAGGCGTGAAGCCCGCCGCGGTGGCGAGCGAATCCTGGCTCGGCCGATCCTCCGTGCACCGACTTGACCAGCCCGAAGTCGAGGACCTTGACGAAGTCGTGACGCAGGCCGAGCCGCCCAGGTGGATGTTGGCGGGCTTGATATCGCGGTGCACCAGGCCGCGCGACATGGGCCTCCTCCAGCGATTCGCACACCTGCGCGAGGATGTGGATGACCCGCGCCGCGGGCAGCGGCCCCTTGCGCCGCACCAGCGTCTCGAGGTCGATGCCGTCCAGCAGTTCCATCACGAAGTAGAACGTCTGGTCCTCGGTGACGCCGAAGTCGTAGAGCTCCACCGTGTGGGGCGAGCGGAGGCTGGCGGCCGCCTGCGCCTCGCGCCGGAAGCGCCTGACAGCAAGCTGGGAATCCGCGTGGCCCTGCCCGCCGAGGCTCTCCGGTCGAATCAGCTTGATCGCCGCAGGCCGCGCGAGCATCCGGTGGGTGGCACGGTAGACCTCGCCCATTCCGCCGCGACCGAGCAGTTCACCCAGTTGGTAGCTCCCCAATTCCCGAGCGCGGACCACCTCCCGACCCAGGCCGTAGATCACGCGTGCCGCCATGACGGCAAAGAGCACCGGGAAGACCGCCTGGGTGGAGGCGTTGCCATAGTCGTCAAGCGTTGCCGTCACGGTGCCTGACAGATCGAGCAGCAGCATCACGGCTGGCGTCATGGCGGCGGCGAGGACGGCGGCGACGAGCATGCGCCGGGGAGGACCGGGGAGGACCAGCGGGAACAGGATCACCACGACCGGGACCCAGGTCATGTTCGGCAGGCGATGAAAGGAGAGGAAATAGCCCCATTGCGTCAGCAGGGTGATGACGAAACAGATGACAACCTCGTAGCCCAGTCCGAGCGTGAGCAGACGCGAGGGGGCGAGACGGGGATCGCCCGCGACCCACCACAGGCCGGCCGAGGCGAGCGCGGCCAGGAGGCCGGCCAGCTGGAACCACGGTTCGGCCGGAAATGAACTCGGCGCACCTCCTATCAGGCGGACGACGTAAACCACGGAATCGAAGGCGAACGCAATGAAGACCAGCAGCACGAGCAGGCGAAGCCGACCCCGGACCTGATCCAGGAAGTCGGACGGCAGCGAGGAGGAGAGCGCACCTGCCTCCCCGCGCTGCATGCGGACTGGCCTCGGTTCGGATGGGGTGTCGTCCATCAGGCCGAGTAGTTGTGGTTCGCCCATGTTTGATTTGGGCGGAAGCATGGGTGGTGAGGGGGCTTCCGCTCTACCAAGCTGCGCGCGAATTCCGACCTGTCAACTCCCGACTCCGCGAACCGACCGAAACGTTTCAGGAGGGAGGGGGGCGGGGTGAGAAGCGCGACCATGACGATGGAGCCTCGGAGAGCGGACGGGGGGAACCGGGCGGGCGGGGTGACTATGATCCTGGCAGGCAAATTCAGGAGGCTGCCGCATGACCACTTCGTTGTACCTGGACGACCTCACCGTCGGTCAGCGGTTCGAGAGCGGCTCCTGCACGATCGGCCGTGAGGAGATCATTGCCTTTGCACGGAGCTTCGATCCCCAGCCCTTTCACCTGGACGCCGCCGCAGCGATCGCGGGTCCGTTCGAAGGCCTGGCGGCGAGCGGCTGGCATACCGCGGGCATCACCATGCGCCTGCTGGTCGAGGGAGGACTCCCCGTCGCCGGCGGAATCGTGGGCGCGGGAGCGGAGCTGGCCTGGCTCAAGCCGGTGCGACCGGGGGACACGCTCTCGGTGCGCTCCGAGATCGTCGCCGTCCGCCCTTCGCGCTCCCGGCCCGACCGCGGCCTGGTCACCCTGGTGAGCGAAACCTTCAATCAGCTCGGCGAGCCGGTGCAGCGACTAACTTCCACAATCATGGTGCCGAAGCAGCGCCCATGATGGATATCCTAAGCATCCGGGGACCTGACCGGTGATTCAATCCAGAGAGCGCCTCTCATGACCAAGACCCGCATTCCGACCCGCGGCTACGCAGCCACCAGCGCCAAGACCCCCCTCGCGCCGTTCGCGTTCGAGCGCCGTTCCCCCGGGGTGAAGGATGTCCAGATCGAGATCCTGTTCTGCGGCGTCTGCCACTCCGACCTGCACCAGGCCAGGAACGAATGGGGCGGCTCCACCTTCCCCATGGTGCCCGGGCACGAGATCGTCGGGCGGGTCCGGGCGGTCGGCTCCCAGGTGACGACATTCACGGTTGGCGATCTCGCCGCGGTCGGATGCATGGTCGACTCCTGCCGCACCTGTCCCGAGTGCCGCGCCGGCCTGGAACAGTTCTGCCAGAAGACGATCACCTTCACCTACAACAGCCCGGACCCGATCCTCGGCGGGTCGACCTACGGCGGGTACTCCGACCAGATCGTGGTGGACCAGGCGTTTGTGCTGAAGATCTCGCCGAAGCTTGACCCGGCCGCCAGCGCACCACTGCTCTGCGCCGGCATCACCACCTACTCGCCGCTTCGGCACTGGGAGGTCGGCGCGGGTCAGCGGGTGGGGATCGTGGGACTCGGCGGCCTGGGGCACATGGGAGTGAAGCTCGCGAGCGCCATGGGTGCGGGCGTATCGCTCTTCACGACATCGCCAGGGAAGACGGCGGACGCGAAGCGGCTGGGCGCCGACGAGGTGATCATCACGAAGGACGCGGCGGAACTGGGGAAGCACGCGGGCCGCTTCGATTTCATCATCGACACCGTGGCGGCACCGCACAACCTCGATGCCTATCTCAACCTGCTCAGGCGGGACGGGACGCTCTGTCTCGTCGGAGTCCCTGACTCGCCCCACCCCTCACCCAGCGCCTTTTCGCTGATCGGCAAGCGGCGCTCGCTCGCCGGCTCGCTGATCGGCGGACTCAGGGAGACCCAGGAGATGCTGGACTTCTGTGCGGAGCGAGGGATCGTGTCGGAGATCGAGCTGATCCCGATCCAGCAGATCAACACGGCCTACGAGCGGATGCTCAAGAGCGACGTGAAGTACCGCTTCGTCGTCGATCTGGCGTCGCTCAAGTAGGGCTTGGTGGCTGGTGCCGGCCTCCGGGACTGCTCAGGCGCCAGCGACTGAGCCACGTTCGAGCGGCAGCCCTGCGTTCCGTGCCGCCTCCATCCCGCCGGTGCCGTGGATGACCCGCGAGAATCCCGCGCGACGGAGGAGGCTCGCCGCGATGCTGCTGCGATAGCCCGCCGCGCAGACCACCAGCCACTCGGCCCCGCGTTCGAGTCGTTCCAGTCGCTCCGGCAGTTCGGCGAGGGGAAGGTGCGTCGCCCCCGAGAGGTGAAAGTCGTTCCACTCGCTCTCTCGCCGGACGTCGAGGACCTTCCGCTCCCCGTCCGTCCACCCTTCGGCAGGAAGTCGCTCGGTTATCCCGACGGCGAGCCCGTCTCCCCGCCAGCGTTCCAGCTCCCACCCCAGCACGCCGAGCACCTGCTCGTACCCCACCCGTGCGAGGCGGACGACCGCCTCGTCGATCCGGCCGGTCTCCGCAATCAGCAGGATCGGCTGATCGGGCCCGACCAGCGTTCCGACCCACGAGGCGAACTGGCCGTCGAGCCCGATGTTGACTGCGCCCGCCGGGTGTCCCGCGGCGAAGTCCTCGTCTCTTCGGGTGTCGAGGAGCACCGCACCGCTTCGCGCCACGGCGACAAACTCACTGGGGGAGAGGCGCGGCGGCGGCTGTCGGTCGGCATCGGGCGTCGGCCCGGATCGGTCCAGGTCGCGGGCGTGGAGGTAGTAGCGGGGGATCTCCGCCACGTCGCGGGTGACCTCGCGGATGAAGCGCTCCCGACTCATCGGCTGGAGCGCGACGTTGTTCAGACGCTCGTGTCCGATCGTACTCCAGCTCTCGGTGCCGAGGTTGCGCCCCCAGAGCGAGTTCGCGCCGTGGGCGGGATAGACCCGGGTCGCGTCGGGAAGCCGGAGCACCTTCTGGTGCAGACTGTCGAACAACAGGCCGGCCAGCTGCGGCACCGGGAGGCGGGAGGACAGAAGGTCCACCCGGCCCGCGTCGCCCACGAACAGGGTGTCGCCGGACAGGATTCCCCAGGGGTGGGTGTCTCCATCCCGTTCGAAGATCAGGAAGGAGAGGCTCTCGGGCGTATGGCCGGGAGTCTCCATCGCCGTGAGCAGCAGACTCCCCACCCGGATCGCGTCCCCCTCAACAAGTGCGCGGTGCGGATAGGCCGCCTCCGCGCGAGCGCCGATTCCGATGGTGGCGCCGGTGAGGGCCGCCAGCTCGCGGTGGCCGGAAACGACATCGGCGTGCAGGTGGGTCTCGAGGATCCAGCTGATCGTCAGCCCGTGAGCCGCGGCCTCAGCGATGTACATCTCGACATCGCGCGAGGGATCGACAACGATCGCCTCACCGCCGTCGCCGATCAGGTAGGAGGCCTGCGCGAGACAGCCGATGTAGAACTGGCGGAAATGCATGCCGGGCTCCGTCAGGGTGAGGCGACCACGTGGCTCCCTGTTGCGCCTGCGCACCGGAATGCCGCGACAGTCCCGGTGGTCAGGCACCGGGGACCGGCTCGGCCGACTCGCTGTCACGAGCGCCGATGTGGTTCAGACGGTCCATTTCTGTGATCTAGAGCGCAACGACGGGATATGCATCTCCCATCTAAGCAAGTCAGGTGCCGGGGGGCCGACCAACCGAGCTATCATTCCCAGTACGGATGCCGCCTCCATTCCCCTCTCGTCGACGATTCCTCCAGCAGGCCGCCCTCGCGGCCGCAGCGCTCGGTTTCCCCTCCCCGCTCCGATCGCTGCTCGGCCTCGACCCCGACCGGGAACGGCTCGCCGCCTGGACTTCGAGGTTGCGCACCGAGGGGCTCGCAAGGAGCGAAGCCCCGCCTGGACCAGCCGCGGCGCGGGTCGGCGAGCTGGCCGCCGGGACTCCCTACGAACCGGGCACGCTGGACGCCTACCTGCGTGCGGGCGGCATCCCGACCGCCGTCGAGCCGCTCACTCTCTCGCTCACCCGGTTCGACTGCGTCACCCTGGTGGAGTCGTGCCTCGCGCTGGCCAGGGTGGCACGCGCGGAGGGTGCACCTGCATGGGCGCGATTCGGCGCAGCGATCGAACGGATGCGGTACCGCGGCGGCGTGCGCGGCTCCTACGCCTCCCGGCTCCACTACTTCAGTGAATGGGTCGGCGATGGGGAGGCGCGGGGCCTGGTCCGGGACCTCGGCAGAGAGCTTGGAGGGGTGGTGGACCGTCGGCCGCTCCGCTTCATGTCGGAGCATCGCGCGAGCTACCCCGCCCTCAGCGACGCGGGGGTCTTCGCGGCGATTGCGGCGATGGAGCGCGGCCTGGATGAGCAGCGGCGGTGGCTGGTGCCGACGGCCCGGATCCCGGAGGTGGCCGACCGGATCGAGACGGGAGATGTGCTGGCGTTTGCGACGGCGATCCCCGGACTCGACGTGACCCACGCCGCCCTCGCTCACCGGGGCGAGGATGGCGTCCTCCGGGTCCTGCACGCCCCGCTGTCTGGAGGCGTCGTGCAGGTGACGACGACGGCGCTGCCGGAGTATGTCCAGGCGATCCGCCGGGCGACGGGGGTCATGATCGCGAGACCCCGCACCGGGTAGGTCAGAGTCCGGCGTTCCCCTGGGCGCCCGCCCCGATCCGGCCTGGCCGCCTGACGCCGGGCGTTGACGCCCTCGCGGCGTACGCCAACGCAGCCGTCTCCGCCCGTCCCGCTACTCCTTGCGGGATCCTGCCGCGGTGAGCCTCGTGGATCCCGGATAGGGAATATCCCCCTTGATGGCGAGCCAGAGCACCCGATTGAATCGCTCGTCGTCCGCCAGATCCTCGATCCGAAAATCAAACCGGGACGACTCCTCGGCCCCGGGTCCCTTCGCCGGGTTGCGCTCGGTGAGCGACACCGCCGGCTGCAACGCGGCATAGGCCGTGGTGTCAGGCACATCGGCGAAGACGCCTCGGAGCGGCCGAGCGTAGGCGTCGAACTGCGAGAGGTGCTTCAAGGAGAGGATCGACTCGATCGTCGCCAGGACGTCCGTGGTATTGGTGAAGCGGTGCCAGACACCGGGCCGGCTCCAGGCGGAGATCAGCAGGAACGGCGCCCGGTGGGAGTCGACGTGATCGGGGCCATCCTGGGCATCATCCTCGACGACGAAGACGACCGTGCTGGTCCAGAACCGGCTCCTGGAGAGTCCCTCGATCACCCGGCCCAATGCCAGGTCGTTGTCCGCCAGAGAGGCGCGGGGCGTCGGCGCCGCCGCGCGCGCGCCCGAGGTGTGGTCGTTGGGGAGCCGCAGAATCTGCAGCGCCGGCATCGCGCCAGTCTGCTGCCACTCCGCCAGCGCCCCCAGCCAGCGATCGGCCCGCACCTGGTCGGGCACCGCGAGGTCGAATCCGGGATATCCCGAATCGGTGTTCGCAACGAGGAACGGCTTGAGCCCGCGGTACCAGGCCGGGACCGGCCCCTCCCGCGTTCCCTCGTCCAGCACGAACTCGCCGAAGTTCCGGAAGCTGATGCCGCCCCGCTTCGCCAGGTCCCAGAGATAGCCCGCCGCCGGCTCGGCGGCATCATCGTCGACGCGCTGGTCACGGTTGGTCCCCTCGAAATCGTAGCTCCGTCCCCGGCCGGAGTAGACTTGCGGCAGGGTCTTCTCGGTGTAATCGGTCGCGTAGGCCGCGGTGGTCCAGTTGTGGCCGTCCGCGCTGACCTCGGCATTCACGAAGAACCGGTCGAACTTTCCGAACCGCTCGGCGAGGGCATGGTGGTTCGGCGTCACCGCGCGGGGAAAGTAGAGCAGCGCCGTGTCGCCATCGGCGCCGGGGAGATCGCCGAAGAGCTGATCGTAGGTCCGATTCTCCTTGATCACGTAGATGACATGCTGGAAGGGCGGCCACGCGGCGCCTCCGGCGCGCAGATCCCAGCCGTTGGCGTGGGCCACCCTGCCAGAGAGCGCGGCGGTGTCGAGCCCGGTGAGGGGCACCACCGAGAGGGTGCCGCTGGTCTGATCCAGGGTGTAACCGCGGGGATCGCGAGAGCGCACGCCAGGTCCCGGGCCGAGTGGGTTGGGCCCGGTGCCCCGCCCCTTGGCGTTGGCGACGAAGAGCGAGTCGCGGCGGACGACCAGTGCGGTGGGATACCACTCGACCGGGATGCGGCCGATGAGACGATCCGAGCGCCCGACAGAGTCGGCGGTGACGCCCGCGGTCGCATTCGACAACCCGAAGATGGCGACGGCGTTGTTGTCCGCCTCGGCGACGTACAGCGTCCGGTTGTCTTCGGAGAGGGCGAGTGCGTTGGGCGTGCTCCCTTCGGCCGGCCCCGAGGTCGCGCTGTCGGAGAGCTGGGCCACGACCGTGTCGCGTCCGGTATCGATGACGATGATCCGGTCGGTGCTGGCGGAGGCCGCATAGAGCCGAGTGCCGTCGTGATTCAGGAGCAGGGCGGAGGGGTGGCGGCCGACCGCGATGGTGGCGCGGAGCGTCAGTCGATCCCCGTGCCGGTGCAAAGGCACGCACCTCATAGCCGCCCCAGGCGGAGACATAGACCGATCCGTCCGGAGCCACCGCGATGCCATACGGGTACCGGCCAGCGGGAAGCCGCTGGACCACCGCGCCGGTGGCGAGGTCGATGACCGCGAGCGAGTCGGCGAGGTTCTCCGTCACGAAGAGCAGGCGATCGTCGGGAGAGAGGGCGAGGCCCGCGGGATAGCGGGTGCCATCCTTCCGGGCCGCGCGCGGAGCGAGGACCAGGCTGTCGGCAAGGCTCGCCACGCCGGCACGCCAGTCGTAGCGATAGACGACGTCCTGATTGCCGCCGGAGACGTAGAGCCGTTTTCCCGCGGCGTCGAAGACGAGGCCGACGAACGTGGCCGGCTGCGTCAGCGTCTGGGTCACCGCGCCAGTCGCGACGTCGATCACCTGGATGCCCTGCTCGCGATGACCGTTGAGCAGGGCGACGACCCGGTCGCTCGTGGGGGCCACGACCAGCGCGAGCGGAAAGGATCCGATCGGCGTGCTGCGTCCGGTGGGATCGAGCAGGGCTCCGGTGGGGAGGCGGTCGCGATCGCCGGCAACGGCGTTGCGGACGATCTGATCGGCGGGGCGCGGGCTGCAGTGCGCAGTGCCAAGCAGCAGCAGCAGCAGCAGCAGCATCGAGGTGCGGGGCATGAGGTCGGGGGCCGGGTTCCGGGATTAGCGGGCGATGTGCCGGAAAAGTAGCCCCCCGATACGACCGGGGCCGCCTCGTCGGCGGCCCCGGTCCAGCTTCCTAGTCCCTGCGGTGACCCTCGTCCCCGTCGGAACCCTGGCCTTGGCGCCAGGTCCAATAGTCCTGCTGCTCACCGGAGGGCCGCTTGCTGTAGCTCCGGTGATCCCGCCGAGTCTGACCCTCCCATCGCCGATAGCGGGCCTCTTCGTGTCGATCCCAGACCCGAGACCGGCTCAGGCTGATATCGTACACCATTCCTGGGGCGCACCCCGCGATGGCCACTGGCGCCGCCAGGGCGAACGTGATCGCAACAACTCCGAGCATTCGGTTCTTGAAGTACATCGTGATCTTCCCCCATGTTCGACCGCATTCCTGCCGCACCGCGACGGGGCTCGGTCGAGTGTGTCCGCAAGGCGCTGAGCCGCAGCGCTACCGGGTGCAGGGAGGAGAGCGTGCTCGGTCTCCCTGCGTTTACCCTGGTCCCGGCTGGCCAGTTTGTTTCCTGCTCCATCCGCAGAATCCGGATGGGAAGGCTACGGGGCACCGTACCTGGGCACCATGGCTCGTAGGGCCTAGCTCCTCTGACCACCGGCCCCGGCGTCATTACAAGGAGCGATTGTCCACCTCTCAAACCGGCCCCATACTGCAGCGCGAGAGGGATGTGTGATACCCTTCTCCGCCGTGCGGGCACCCCCACCCCAGTCGTGGAGAGAACACCATGTATCGTGTCCGATCGATTACCGCGGGAGCGCTGCTCCTGGTGCTCGGGCTCGCGCCCCCGCTGAAGGCGCAGCAGGGCAGCCCCGGTCAGGCGGGGAAGCCCGAGCGGGAGAAATCACCTGTCGCACCGGGGCAGCAGCAGCCGCGCAAGGGGAAGACAGCCCGCAGACAGGCGGGGCACTCCACGCAGGGGGCACAGTCCGACCAGTCGAAGCAGCCGGCGCATGGCGAGGAGAGCCAGCGGCCGCCACAGGCACAGCGCGTCGAACCGGATCAACAGCGCGGCGTGTGGCAGGGGCGGCGCGCACACAGCTGGACCGCAGAGCACCGCAACTGGCGGCGGCGTGGAGGCTACAGCGGATATCACATCCCCGATCTGCGCTTTCACAGCTTCTTCGGACCGGACCACTGGTTCCGGATCTCGGATCAGCCGATCGAGCTGGTGGGCCGCTATCCCCGCTTCCAGTACGGGACCTACTGGTTCATGGTGGTGGATCCGCTGCCGGAATCGTGGTCGGACGACTGGTACGAAAGCGACGATGTCTACGTCGAGTACTCGGACGACGGCTACTATCTCTATAATCGCTCCCACCCGGATCTCCGGGTCGCGATCAGCATCCATCTGAATTAGCCTCTCTCCGTACATCCGGCCCTGCCGGCGGGACCGTGACCTGCAAAGGTTCTCGGCGGGCAGGGATCGAGCCGTGACTTCATCCCTGCCCTTTGTCCCGGATTTCGTTCCGCCCTAGCCAGCCTCCGCAATCCGATTCATCTTCGTGGCATTCCACCCCCGAAGCCCATCGGAGATTTCATGACCGCCCTCCTCAGATGCTGTGCCCTCGGCTCCATCGGTCTCTGGCTCGCGCTCCCCGCCGCGGCCTCCGCCCAGGTGCGCGCGAGCGAGCGCGGCTCGGTCTCTCAGACCATCGACGGCACCGTCATCACCCTGGACTATTCCCGACCCCAGGTCCGGGGCCGGAGTCCGATCTTCGGCGGGTTCGTGAAATGGAAGGAGGTCTGGACCCCGGGTGCCAACTACGCCACCACCCTCGAGGTCAGCCGCCCGGTCTTCCTGGACGGCCATGCGGTCCCTCCCGGCAAGTACTCGATGTGGTTGGTGGTGGAGCCGGAGCAGTGGACCATGGTTCTCGATCCTCGCGCCCGCCTCTATCACACCGTGATGCCGGATTCCAACGCCACGCAGCTGCGATGGGCTGTGCATCCTGGCGAGGGGCCGTTCACCGAGGTGCTGACCTTCGCCTTCTCGGAGGTGCGCCCGAGCGGGGGCACGCTGCTGCTCCGCTGGGGCACCACCGAGCTCGCAGTCAAGGTGAACGTGGAGCCGAAGCACCGGCTGACGCTCCCCGCGGCCGACGCCGCACCCTACCTCGGCACCTGGCGCTACCGCTGGACCGAGCAGCCGGACTCCGCGCCGCCATCGAAGATCACCGTGGCATACGAGAACGGCATGCTCATCGGGCACTGGAGTCCCGCGCCGTGGCCGGAGGCTGCCACGATCGTGCTCGTCAGGATTGCCGACGACTGGTTCATGGTCGGGACGATGGACAATGGCGAGCTGACGGACGTGATGACGGAGTTCGTGTTCGAGTTCTCGAGAAGCGGCGGGCAGCCGGCGGCCTTCGAGGTGCGGGGCGAGGGCGACAAGCTGCAGGCCGTGGCGACGCGCGAGTGACCGCGGTCAGGGCCGCTTCAGCCTGGCCCTGAGTTCCTCGAGCCAGTTGTCGACGAGGACCAGCTGGACCGGGTTGCGCCCGGCCGAATCGGCGATCAGGTGAAGCATGACAAAGCGCTGGTCGTCCGGCGTCACATCGTAGGCGCGATTGCCCGGTGTCCGGGCATACCCCTTGGTCGAGAACAGCACCCGCGGCGTTCCCGGGGAGAAGGCCGGCGTCGTGGCGACCGGTACCGCCATCATCTCCCCTGCCGGCGAACGGAAGAAGATCTCCCGCCCGCCGTGGCTCCAGAGCGGTTCCTCTCCGCCCGATACGGACACCTGCCAGCGCCCATTCTCCGTCCGGGGAAAGGGCCGCACGTAGATCTCGTCCCGCCCCGATTCATCCGACTGATAGGCGATGAACCGCCCGTCCGGCGACAGGGTCGCCGCCCGCTCCTCGAACTTCGGAGAGGCCACCAGCGGTACCGGCACGCTGTCCCGTCCGGGCCGGAGGCCGAGGATGTCGCGCGACGGCGTCGTGGTCCGCAGCACCAGCCACTGATCGTCGCGTGACCAGAGCGCCTCGGCGACGGCATGGGTCGATGCGAACAGCCGTTCCGGCGCGCCGCCACCGTCGGCCCGCCGGCGATAGATCGACGCGTTGTTGTTGCCCGGGTCGACGAGATAGGTCACCGCGCGCCCGTCGGGGGTCCAGACCGGACGATACTTCAGGAACTCCTCGAATGTCAGGCGGGAGAGCCGGCCGTGGTCGAGCTGCTTGATCCAGATGTCCGCGGTCCGATCGCCCGCGATGGCCAGGGCGAGCTGGTGGCCGTCCGGCGAAAGGCTGAGTCCTCCGTTGAACGGCCGGTTGAAGTTCCAGTCGGCGTCGATGTCCGACATCCGGCCCTGCCGGGTCACCCAGACCGGCCGGACCGTCTCGTGCACGTCCAGGGGCGCACCCGCAAAGTAGGTCAGGGTGCCGGCGTCCGAGATGTCGAATTCGGCGCTGTACCTGATCGTCGGATGCCCGTCAGCACCGGGACGGGCGCACCGGTCAATACCATCTTGTCCTGGTCGAAGGGAACGGCGAGGAGCGAGCCGTCGGGCCGGACGACCAGCAGCAGCCCCGGCGCGACATACCGGGCACGAAGACCGCGGAGGAGTATCCGTGGCTCGCCGGTCTTGAGATCGGCAACCGCGATGTCGGACTCCGAGATGCGGGTCGGTCCGTACCAGACGGAGAAGAGCAGCGCCCGCCCGTTGGGCAGCAGCGTCGGGAAGAGATGCGCCAGCGCGTGTGAGGCGGTGTCGATCACCGTGACCGGTACGGGACGCCACCCGTCGCCGGAACGCGGACGATCCCCGATCGGCCATCGTACGAACCCGCCAGATAGAGAAACCCGTCCCGGCCCCACGCCGTCCCGCCCGAGGTGATCAGCGAATCCGACACCACCGACGGTTCGCCCCCGTCCACCGGTGCGACCTTCAGCGCCCGGGGGGTGCTGGTGACAAAGGCGAGCTGCCGCCCATCGGGGGAGAAGGCGAGGCTGGCGGCGTCGGTCGTGCCCGGGAGCGGCCGGGCGTAGAGCTGGTCCCGGTCGCGGATCCAGATCTGCTCCACGCCGGCGGCGGACCGTCCGGCATAGGCCAGCCGGCTCCCGTCCGGCGCGACCGCAAGGGTTCCGGTCGCGGTCACAACCAGCCCCTCGTCGCCTGACAACGCCACCGCGTAGCGCCGGACCGGCTGCGGCGCGCCCGGCACGGGCCGGAGCCAGCCCCACAGCGCCAGGCCGACGCTGAGCGCGAGCGCGATGGCCAGCGGCCGCGAGGGGCGGGGAGGGGACGGCCGCACGCCACGGGTGGCCATGGTCAGGCTGCTGAGTCGTGGCGCCGTCGTGGCGTCCAGCGCCGCCGCGAAGTCTGCCGCGCTGGCCCAGCGATCCGCCGGCAGCTTCTCCAGCGCGGTGAAGACCGCGGCCTCCACGTGCGGTGGAATCGTCCTCCGCTGCAGCGTCAGGCTGCGCGGCTCCTCGGTCATCACCCGGGCGATGATCGCCTGCGCCGTCGGCCCCGAGAACGGCGGCTCCCCGGCCAGCATTTCGTAGCTGACGCAGCCCAGCGCGTAGACATCACTCCGCGCCGTGACCTCCCGCTCGCCCATCGCCTGTTCCGGGCTCATGTAGTGCGGCGTCCCCAGCGACATCCCGGTCTCGGTCATCCGGGTCCCACCCGCCGTGCACGCCGCCAGTGCGATGCCGAAGTCGGCCACCTGCGCTCGGCCATCGTGCAGCAGGATGTTCTCGGGCTTGATGTCGCGGTGGATGACGTTGTGGCGATGGGCGTAGTCCAGCGCACCGGCGACTTCGGTGGCGATGCGGACCGCATCGGCGATCGGAAGCTGCTTCTCCCGGATCAGCCGGTCCCGGAGCGACTCCCCCTCGATGAGCGGCATGACATAGAAGAGGAATGAGTCGGCCGCGCCGGAATCGA
>CAVSEC010000005.1:0-384853 GCA_963726955.1 uncultured Gemmatimonadales bacterium
GTGCGATAGGCCGAGCCGTCGAAACGCAGTGAAGTCTCCTGCACGAAGCGCAGAAAATTGCTCCAGCTCCTCGCGCGTCTTTGCGCCGTTGCGCCACACGCCGGTCAGATCGAGCCACGCGCCGTTGATGGTGTCCCACATCTCTGATGTGAGTGCCGTTCGCACCGAGCGCGAATTCAGCCGCGCATTCTCGATGCAATTGCGGATCGAGGACGGGTTGTCGAGCGAGAACGATAGAAACTCGACAACGGTCTGTTCGTTCGCCTCGTCGTGAAATTCGTAGAACGTATTTTCGATGCCGGCGGTGAAGCCGTGCCGATTCCCATTCGTTGCTCTTGCCGGTGTAGGCGTCGGGCAATGCAGTGGCGCGCAACGTCGCCTCGATGGTGCGCGCAAGATATTCCGCACGCTCAACATAGCGGGCCAGCCAGAACAGACTTTCTGCGGTGCGCGACAGCATCGGTGGTCTTACTCGTCCAGAATCCAGGTGTCTTTGGTGCCGCCGCCCTGGCTCGAATTGACCACGAGCGAGCCTCACCAGGGTGGCACGCGGCCGCGCGGATGTGACGACTGGGCGGCGCGGCCGAGACGGGGTGGTGGCCGGCGGCGTCTGGGCCAGCAGTGGCGCCAGCGTGAGCGCGAGCAGGACGCCCGTAAGCATCGGTGCACGAAGGCGGGCAGGCATCAGCAACCTCATGAGAGAGTGAAGACTAGCAAGCGACGATGATTTCAGGGACAGGTACCGCCGGTGATCAGCCAGCACTTCGTAGTCGCCTGACCCTTGAAGAAACGGAGGAGCAGATCCGCCACCTTGGTCTCCCCCGAGGTGCTCGGGTGCGTACCGTCGGCTTCGACATCGGTCAGGAGCCACTGCAGGCCATCCGATCGGCCGGCGGCGCCGTCGGTCCAGAGGTACGGGCCCCAGCCGACCCACGGAGCCACCCCGGTGCTGTAGTCGAGATCACCGGTCGCCGGGTCGATCTGTCCTCCCCCCGACGCCATCTGCCGGATCTGGGATTCGACCAGCCACTTCACCGAGAAGCCGCCCTCATACGCGTAGGGCTCGGGGTTCACCGTGACCTTGGCGTACCCGCCGTACGTCCGGCTTGCCATGAAGACAAGTTTGAGATTCGGATATCTCGAGCGCATGGCTCGCAGCGCCGAGGCGGCGTCCGTCAGAACCGAAAGGCGTCGGCGTTGGCCCGCGGCAGCGAGACCGTCGGATCAGCGTGCGCGACCTTGAACCAGATCACCTGGACCTGCCTCTCGGTCAGCCCTCTCGGCGCGAGCACCGAATCGCGCACGCGATCGAAGTTGTGGCTGGTCGGGGCAATCGAGGTATCGACTGTCTGAGCCGACTTGGCTCCGTCGAGGATCGTCAGCCCCGTGCTGCGGATGAGCGGGTCGCCGGCCGCCTGACCCATGAAGCTCCACGGCTCGCACGGCTGAGTGAACACCGCGGTGCACCACTCCTGGGTGGCGTTGGAAAACCCCACCGACATCAGCACGATCGTCCCCGTGCCACTTGGCTGGCCCAGCGTATTGAGTGGTACCACCTGACTGGCGAACGCGATCCCCGCGGCGCGGTGAGCAGACGGAAGTGCGTTCCCTCCCGGATACAGTCCGCCGTCGAGGCCCTCGTAACTCGCGTTGGCCCCCATGTCCATCAGCGGGCGTCGCGTCGAATCGTTCCGCGCAAAGGCGGACCGTACCTTCAACTGCGCAGAGCCAGGAATCCCGTTGTAGGTCGCGCTGATGGCTGCCGTTCCAAAGGCCACGCCGGTGACCCGTCCTGTCGGCCCCACCGAGGCAACGCCTGAATTGCCGGACGACCACGCCACCTGCACTCCGGGCACCGGGAACGCGTTGGTGTCGAAGACGGTCGCGTGGAGCTGCACCACGGAGCCTGCCGGCACCGAATCGGACGTTGGCCAGACGACCACACTGTTGGCTGCCGGAGCGCGCACGACGACCGTTGCGTTGCCGGTGACACCGTCGGCGGTGGCCGTGATGCTCGCCGGCCCGGGAGCGACGCCGGTCACCTGCCCCGTGCCCGTGACGGTGGCGACACCGGGGGTCGCGCTCTGCCACGTGAAGCTGACCGAAGCCAGCACGACGCCGGCGGAATCACGGGCAATCGCGCTGAGCTGTGCCGAGGCCGTCACGAAGACGGTGTCAGGATCGGGAGATAGGGAGACACTGGCCACCGGACCAGGCGTATCCGGCGCGGGCCGGGTGCCGCTGGCACAGCCGACGATGGCGGACAGGACGAGGAACTTCAGCCGCCTGAGTCGACCGGGGCGGGTCGGGCGTGTGGCGCAATCGTTTATCATCGATCCGACGGTGCAACCAGGCAGAAGGGAGCAGGCGCGATCGGGCACTGGTGAGCGGCGCCGCAGGCGTCCACTCAGTTTACCCTCGGAAGCGCCGGGATGGCAGCTCGACACTCTCCAGCCCCGTCAGCAGCACGCCCGGTGGAGGCACCCTCGGGCCGTGTCGAGGGATACCATCATCACCTGCGGTTCCGCACCTCCCTGACCCGCAGCAGACTGGATTCGCACGCCGAGGTCCAGCGGGCCAGGGCCACATCGTCATGCACCACGGACGTGAATGCCGCCTCGAATGCCGACGGGGCCAGGTAGACTCCGTCGGCAAGCATGGCGTGGAAGAAGACCCTGTACGCCTCGCGATCAGCCTCTCGGGCGGTGGTGAAATCGGTCACGGATGATTCGGTGAAGAACGGTGTGAACATCGTGCCGACCCGATGGATCAGGAGCGGGACTTCCGCGGCGGCGGCCAGCCTGGCGAGTTCGGCGGTGGCCCGCTCCGCCCAGCGTGCAGCGAGTTGCCAGGTACCGGCCACCTCGAGCGCGTCGAGTGTCGCGATTCCGGCCGCCATCGCCAGCGGATTGCCGGACAGGGTGCCCGCCTGGTAGACCGGGCCCGCCGGCGCCACCTGCTGCATCAGCGCCGCCCGGCCGCCATATGCCGCCGCCGGGAGGCCGCCGCCGACCACCTTGCCGATGCAGGTCAGGTCCGGCTCGATGCCGAACAGCGACTGCGCGCCGCCCGGATGGACCCGCCATCCAGTCATGACTTCATCGAAGATCAGGATGGCGCCATGTCGCGCTGTCAGCGCCCGCGAATCCATCCAGGAAGCCCGGCAGCGGCGGGACGACTCCCATGTTGCCGGCCACCGGCTCGACGATGACCGCCGCGATGGAGTCTCCCCGTTCGCGGAACAGGCGCTCCAGTGCCTCCAGATCGTTGTATGGGAGATACGAGCGTGTCGGCCACCGTCGCCGCGGTGACGCCGGGCGAATCCGGGAGACCGAGGGTGGCGACGCCGGAGCCGGCCGCCACCAGCAGCGAATCGGCGTGCCCGTGATAGCAGCCGTCGAATTTCACGATGGCCGTCGCGCCCGGTAGCGGCCCGGGCCAGCCGCAGGGCACTCATCGTCGCTTCGGTGCCGGAGCTGACGAAGCGCACCATCTCCATCGCGGGGAAGGTGGCGATCACTCGCTCGGCCAGGTCCAGCTCCAGTTCACAGGGCGCCCCGAAGGTCGTGCCGCGTCTGGCGGTCTCGATGATCGCGTACACGACGTTCGGCGCCGCGTGGCCGAGGATCAGCGGCCCCCACGACAGCACCAGATCGAGGTAGCGGTGCCCGTCCACGTCCTCCAGATAGGCGCCGCTGCCACTCGCCATGAACCGTGGGGTCCCTCCCACCCGCGAAAGGCGCGCACCGGACTATTGACTCCCCCCGGCAACAGCCGCTGCGCGGCGCGGAAGAGTGCTTCCGACCGCGGGATCCCGGCCGACCCGGCTCCGGACGAGAAATCGAATTCAGTCATGCGCCAGCGCCGGTGGAGAACGTCATCGAGGCACCTCGAGTGTCGGATTGGCTTGACCCACGCCGTGGCACCATATTCGTGCGGACGCGCGTTCGGACTCGACCCGCCCCCATCCCCTCTCACACGGAGTAGACCATGGCCCACATCGACCAGTGTGTTCCGGGCACCGAGGCTCGCATCGTCAGCTCCGGCGTGCCCCGGGTGAAGGGCAAGACCGGGATCATTGTAGAAGTGAGCCGGGTCAAGCGGAAGCCGACCGACCCGCTCAAGGATCGCATCACCGTCGACGTTCCCGGTCACGGCGATGTAGTCCTCTCTCCGGAGGACCTGGAGGTTCCCGCACGGTGACCCTTTGGCCGCCAGGGATGTGGCCGCCGTGATCCCGGAACCTACCACCGATGCAGTTGCCGGTGGAACAGTCGCCGAGGAGACCACGCCTGGGCGACACCTCGGCTCCCCGAGGCATGCAGATCCACGTCAGATCCGTCGGCCGCCATTCGCGTTGCGGCTGCCGCTGCTCCTGCTCGGGGCCATCCTCCCACTTGCCGCGGAGGCCCAGCGCCCGGCCGCGGCGCCATCGATTCAACTCCGCTGCGGCCTCGTCATCACTCGCTCGGTACGGGTGCTGCCGGCCATTTACGACCTGGCGGGGCCTGACGGCGACTCGGCATGTGTCACGGTCCGCGGGGACAATATCACCGTCGATTTCTCGGAGGCGGAAATGCGCGGCGCCGTTCCGACTGCGGCGCCTGACCAGGCCCGGGGCGTCGCGCTCCTCATCGACGGCGGGCGCAATATCCGTTTGACCCGAGCACGCATTCACGGCTACCGGGTGGGAATCCTGGCGCGTGGCACGCACGGCCTGACCATTCTCGACAGCGACCTCAGCCGGAGCTGGAGGCCGCGGCTCTACAGCCTCGTGGAACACGAGAGCCTGGTGGACTGGCTTTCGTTTCATCACAACGAGCAGGACGAGTGGCTCCGGTTTGGCGCGGCGATCTACCTCCGCGGCGTCCACGGCGGCACCATCCGGCGGACGGTGGCCGAACAGGGAATGAATGGCCTGCTGCTGTCTGCCAGTGACAGTCTGCTGATCGAGGGGAACAGCTTCTCCTTCAACTCCGGACTGGGCATCGGTCTCTACCGCGCGAGCGACAACCGGATCGTGGCGAACCGGCTCGACTTCAATATCCGCGGCTACAGCCACCGATTCTACCACCGCGGGCAGGACTCGGCTGGACTGTTGCTCTTCGAGCAGAGCTCGCACAATGTCATCGCATGGAACTCAGTGACGCACGGCGGCGATGGGGTCTTCCTCTGGGCTGGACAGACGACGATGGACTCGGGGGCCGGCGGGTCGAACGACAACCTCTTCTTCGGAAACGATTTCAGCTTCGCGGCGACCAATGCTATGGAAGCCACCTTCAGCCGAAACGCGTTTATCGGCAACCGGGCGCTGGGGAGTGAGCATGGATTATGGGGCGGCTACAGCTTCGACTCCCGCATCGTGGCCAACTGTTTCGCCGGGAACCGGATCGGCATCGCGATCGAGCATGGCCAGGCCAACCGCATCACGGGGAACCGATTCCGCGGTGATTCGACCGCGATTCGACTCTGGGGCGATTCGATCGAGCCCTCGGAGTGGGGCTATCCACGGCACCGGGAGACCCGAAGCCGCGACTACAGCATCGATGGCAACAGCTTCGCGTCCAACCGCGTCGGGCTCCGGGTGGAGAACACTGGCGCAATCGACTTTCTGCGGAACAGCTGGTTCGACGTGGATTCGCTCACGGCACCGGACACTGCTCCAGCGATGCACTCGAGCGGGAATCGCGAGACCCGCCTCGCCCTTGCCCCCTGCCCCGAACCGATGCCTGTCCCGGCGACCGAGCGCGCCCGCCTGCTGGCGCGGGCGGGGCCACCGCGCGCGGTGCCCGGTTCCACACTCGCCAGCCGCGACCGCTCCGCCATCGTCGTCGACGCCTGGGGTCCCTACGACTGGCGCACGCCGCGCCTTTGGCCGGTGGACAGCAGCCACGGCGTGCCGCTCCGGCTGGCGGTGCTCGGATCAGCCGGCACCTGGCACGTGGTGGATCGCCGCGGGATTGCCGCACTGACCGACACCGCGGGCAAGGTCGGCGACACACTCGCGGTGACCCCACTCCCCGGCCTTGAGAGGGACTGGACGATCACCCTGGAATACCGCGTGCCAGCCGGAGCTGGGACGGTCCATGGCACGGCTGCAAGCCCCGATGCAATTCGCTTTGGATATGACCGGTACGAGCCGGTGGGCGGATGGACTGCGCGGGTCGTGACATGGAGCGACAGCACCGATCCGCGCACCGAGCCGGCTCGGTTCGCAGACCTCCTCCACTCGGCATCGGTTCGAGTCGCTCGGCTGCCGCGCCTCGACTACGAGTGGTACCGTCCGGCAGTGGCCGAACTTCCCCAGGAACGGTGGGCGATGGAGGCGACGACAGTCGTCAACCTTCGCTCGGAGGCGACTTCCCTTCGGACGATCAGCGACGATGGCATTCGCGTCTGGGTCGATGGCGGGCTGGTCATCGATCGATGGAGCCCGCACGAGTCCGCGGTGGACGAGGTACCGCTGTCACCCGGACCGCACGAGCTGCGGGTGCAGTACTACCAGGTCGACGGCTGGGCAGAACTCAGGGTGGAAGTCGTCCGCGGGGATCTGCCGATTCGATGAGTCGGGCGAGCCTCCACGGCAACTCGTATCGGCACCCGTCGCGAAAGGCTCGGTACAGTTTCGAGGGTTCGCAGTATCGGCCTGCTCGGCTCAAGCCGATGCTATCCTCGCCCCCAGGTGAAACGGGGGACTCCTGGCCGGGCCCGTCTCGTTCACCAGGTACACCCCCCCCGCTTCGATCGCGGCCGAGCTCCAGAGGGAGAAAGCTGGTAGAGTCCGGCTGGGGTCTGTGGAGCGATGCGAGGATCGAGCGGAACTGGGATTCCAGCCGAAGGCCGAGACCGAACCCGTAAATGCGGCCCTGCGTTTGCCCGGGCATACTGGGGGCGGATTCGAGCCGAAGGCCGAATCCGGCTTCGGCATTGCAACGACGTGAGATGCATAGCTGGGGGCGGATTCGAACCGCCGACCCCGGCATTATGAGTGCCGTGCTCTAACCACCTGAGCTACCCAGCCGTGGGGCGCAAATCCTAGCGCCGGGCCCTGCCCTCCGTCAAGGTTTTCGCCGCCCGGTGACTCAGGGCTCGCTGTCGACCTGCAGCCGGTAAAGGAACTCTCCCTTCCGGATCATCCCGAACTCCTCCCGCGCGAGCCGCTCCTGCAGCTTTCGGTCGGTCGCGAGCGCCTTGGCGAACCGGCGGAGCGAATCCACTTCGGTCGTGAGCTGCTCGATCTGCGCCTGCTCCGCGCGCTCCTGGCGCCGCAGATCGAGCCAGTTGAGGGTGCTGTACTCGCCCCCGAACGCGGCGTAGAGCGCCGAGCCGCCGAGCACGGCGAGCAGGAACCAGCGCGCCCGACTCACAGGGCGTAGAGATCCCGGCCCGGGTACTGCGCGATCTCGCCCAACTCCTCGCTGATCCGCAGCAGCTGGTTGTACTTCGCGATCCGATCGGTGCGGCTGGCGCTGCCGGTCTTGATCTGCCCCACACCCGTCCCGACGGCGAGGTCGGCGATGAAGGTGTCCTCGGTCTCACCCGAGCGGTGCGAGATGATGGCGCCATACCCCGCGGTCTTGGCCATCTCGATGCACTCGAGGGTTTCGGTCAGCGTCCCGATCTGGTTGACCTTCACCAGCACGGCGTTGCCGACCCCCTGCTCGATGCCCTGGCCCAGCCGGTCGACGTTGGTGACGAAGAGATCGTCGCCCACGATCTGGCAGCGAGCGCCCAGCCGGTCGGTGAGCAGCTTCCACCCTTCCCAGTCATCCTCGGCGAGCCCGTCCTCGATGGACACAATCGGATAGCGATCCACCCAGCTGGCGTACAGATCGACCATGCCGGACGCGGGACGGCGGCTGCCGTCCCCCTTCTTGAAAACGTACTCGCCATCCTGGTACAGCTCGGAGGCCGCCACATCGAGCGCGATCGCCAGGTCGCGACCCGGCTCGTACCCGGCGCCACGAATGGCCTCCATGACGACGTCGAGCGCGGCTTCATTGGAAGGAAGCATCGGCGCGAAGCCGCCCTCGTCACCGACCGCCGTGGAGAGCTTCATCTTGGTCAGCACCTTCTTCAGGGCGTGGAAGACCTCCACCCCCATGCGCAGCCCCTCCGGAAAGGTCTCCGCGCCGATCGGTACGACCATGAACTCCTGCGCATCCACGTTGTTCGAGGCGTGCGCGCCGCCATTGAGGATGTTCATCATGGGCACCGGCAGCACCCGCGCGAGCGGACCACCGAGATAGCGGTAGAGCGGCAGCCCGGAGTCCTGGGCCGCCGCACGAGCCACGGCCATGGAGACCGCCAGCATGGCGTTGGCACCCAGGTGGCTCTTGTTGGGCGTGCCGTCGACATCCAGCATCTCCTGGTCGATCGACACCTGGTCCTCCGCGGCCATCCCCTCGAGCCTGGGGCCGATCACTTCGTTCACGTTGCGAACCGCCTCCAGCACCCCCTTGCCCAGGTAGCGCTTGGGGTCGCCGTCGCGCAACTCGACCGCCTCGTGCTCCCCGGTCGAAGCGCCGCTCGGCACCGCCGCCCGGCCGGTGGCCCCGCTGGAGAGGACCACCTCGGCCTCCACGGTGGGATTGCCACGGCTGTCGATGATTTCGCGACCGTGCACTTCGATGATCGTGGACATGGACCCGATGGGTTGGAGGAAACGGCACGCGGACGGAGGAACGTAGTCAGGGAGTCCGTGGGAGGGAACGGGCCCCGGGGCCTGCTAGCGGAAGTGGTCGTATCCCGTCAGGCTGACCGGCCGACCCGCGCGGAAGAAGCGCGCCCCCTCACCCGGGACGACGGCGCCGATGCGGGTCAGCGCGACACCGGTCTCCGCGACGATCCGCGCTGCCTCCTGCGCCCCGAACGCCGGTGGCATCGCCACCAGCAGCTCGTAATCCTCACCCCCGAGCGCAGCAAAGATCGTATCAGGCACCATCTCGGCGGCGGCCACCGACTCCACGGCGCGTGCGACGGGCAGCGTGTCGACATCGATCTCGAGCGCCACGCGGGAGGCGGCGGAGAGGTGTCCGGCATCGCCGCCGAGTCCGTCGCTGAGGTCGAGCATGGCGTGGGCGCCGACCCGCCCGAGCGCCTGTCCCATCGTGATGCGCGGCACCGGATGCGCGAACGCCGCGCGCGCCTCCGCATCGGGCGCGCCCCCGGCGCGCCACGCGTGCAGTGCTGCCCGGGCGCCACCCAGTACACCCGTGACCCAGAGGCCGTCCCCGGCCAGCGCCCCGGCTCTCGTCACCGGCCGGACCGCGCGCCCCAGCACGGTCACATCGATCACCCAGTGCTCGCTGGCAGTCAGGTCCCCACCTAACACGGTACCGTTTACCTGATGCACTGCCGCCCCCACCCCCGCCATCAGCGCGACCAGATCGTCATCCGATGCCGCCGACGGGCACCCGACGCTGCACAGGACACCGCTGACCGACGCACCCTCCGCAGCGAGATCGGAGAGCGCCGCGGCCGCGGCCCGCCAGCCGATCTCCTCGAGTGTCAGCCAGTCGCGCCGGAAGTGCACCCCCTCCACCGACAGATCGACGCTCACCACCACCGTCCCGTCCCCGTCGGGAACCCGAGCACAGTCGTCGCCGATGCCCCGGGCCACGGAGCCGAGCCGCACGAGGATGCGGCGGATTCGGTCGAATTCCCGACCCGGCCCGAGCGCCGCAGCCTGAGGATCGTGAGGCACCACCGGGGTCTCGCTCACGGTCCGAACAGATCCAGCCGCAGCCGGACGAGGCCGCGCAGCGTCGCGACCCAGAGACAGGTGTCGTCCACGGCAAGGTCGGTCACCGGGCCCGGCAGATCGCCTGGCACGGTGAGCGGCCGGCGGAGCGGTGTGCCGAGCCCTGCCAGGCCGACGCCCTGGTCCCCCGCGAGGTACAGTCCACGCGCGCCGCTCACCACGCTGTGCAGCCGCCCCAGACTGGTGCCGAGCGCCGGGCCGAGGCGATAGCGGCCGGTGCCGGGATCGCGCCAGAGCAGCCGGTCTGCCAGCAGCGCGACCAGCGTGTCGGCACGCCACGTGAGCGCCACCACCGGCGCCTGCAGACTCAATCCCTCTCGCAGAGCATCGGGCTGCAGCAGATCGGGCTCGCCCGGAAGTGCCGCGAAGAGTCCGAGCCTCGTGCCCACCCAGGTGGTGTCTCCGGAGAGCGCCACCGCATAGGCGGCGTCATGAAAGGTCACGGCGAGGGGACGGAAGCCGGTCGAATCGGTGAAGATCGCGACGCCGTGCGCGGTCCCCGCAGCGATGCGTCCCCGCCGCTGCGCGAGCGACAGCACCCTCGGGTCGGGGAGCCCCCGACCGTCATCGTACCGCTCAGTGTCCTCGCTCCGGGCGTTGATGCGGATGACCCCGGCATCGGTCGCGAGCCAGAGGTCGGAATCCCGCCCCACGATGCGGCGGGCCTGGGTGAATGGCAGCCCGGTCGCGCGTGGGCCCTGCAACGAGCGGAATTCCCCGAAGTCGCTCCCGACAAACGTCACGCCCGGATCGGCGGCCTGGGTGCGCTCCGTGACCGCCCACACTCCTCCCGTGCCCGCGAAGACCGCGGCCACCACCTCACTCGGCAGGCCGAACGGGAGCGGCGCAGGCGTGCTGGCCCCATCGGCGAAATAGACCAGCCCCGCCCCAGAGGTGCCGAGATACCAACCGGTACCGGTGAAGCCCTGTGACTTCGCAGCGGAGGTGTAGCGGACGTTGCGAAGACGGCTGCCGAACAGGAGCGCGGCGCTGTTGGCCTGGATAGCCGGGTTCTCCCGGCTTGCGTCGCTCACCGTGGCGGCGCGCATGGGCCGTCCCGGGGGCCCGCTGGGAGCGGCGATACCGCCGCGTGAGGCGGTGAACCAGCCGGCACCGATCCGCAGCAGGAGCCCAGATCCGGGAGCGTTGCGATCGAGGGCCGCATCCAGCACGCTGCCGGGAAGTGTGCCCTGCTCCCAGAGCTGAATCCCGGGGTCGAACCGCAGCCACCCGCTCCGTGTCACCAGCCAGAGCCCCCCATCCAGGGGATCGGTCAGGGCGAGCCTGACATCATTCAGCTGCGACGGATCGCGCGGCTGCCACGGCCCCTGCCAATGGCGACCGAGCGGATCCCAGGCCACGACCGCCGTGGACGTCACCACGAACACCCGATCGGTGCTGGTGGCGACTGCGAGGATGCGGCTGAAGTCGCCGATCACGGCCCGGTCCTCCGGCGACCACTCCCGTAACTGCGCCCGCACCGGCCCGCAGAGCGCCAGGAAGAGGAGGATGACTCGCCGGCAGAGTCTCACCATCGCTGCGGCGCGTCGAGTTCGCATATCACCGGAGGGCGTGGCGTGGTGCGGATCAGCCGCCGAGTCTCCCAGCTGCGCCAGAGATCGGGGAGCGCGGCCAGAACGTCCATCGGCCGCATGGCGCGGGCGGTGAATCGGCGGGCGGCGAGGTCGGCGGCGCGTCCGAGCGCATGCGCGGCCACCGCGGCAGCCACGACCGAGTCTTCGAGGTGCACCAGAGAGGTGGCGACGAGACCACTCAGGATATCGCCGCTGCCACCGGTGGCGAGACCTGGATTCCCCGTGGCTACCGTCAGCAACGACCCGCCCTTCCCGGCGACAACGGTCGGCACGCCCTTGAGGAGTACGACACCCCCCGCCAGCGAGGCAGCCGCACCCGCTGCGCCCCAGGGATCCAGCTCGAGCCCGCCAGCGACCTCCGGGAACAGCCGGCGAAACTCGCCCTGGTGCGGAGTTACGACGACCGATCTGGTCCGTGCGATGTCGCGGAGCGCCGAAACCGCCCCGCCCAGCGCATAGAGCGCGTCGGCGTCGAGCACCAGCACTCGCGCGTGCCGTGCCGCCTCCAGCACGAAGTCCAGTCGCCCCGGTGCCCGACCGAGTCCCGGGCCGATCAACACCGCGTCGGCGCGGCTGAGCAGCTCGATCAATTCCGCGGACAGCGGCACAGCGAACGCATGCGTGAGCGTCTGCAGGTCGGGTTCGGCAGTCGCCAGCAGGTCGATGGTGGTCCGCGGCGCGACCGCGTGCACCAGCCCGGCGCCTGCGCCGAACGCGGCACGTGCCGCGAGGCGGAGCGCCCCACTCATGCCGGAGTCGCCGCCGACGATCACGACCCGGCCACGCGTTCCCTTGTGTTCGTTCGACTGGAAGCGCCCCTGCGCGTCGGCGGCATCCTGATCCGTCAGCACCATCGGCCACATCGCGTCTGGTGCAGGATGTCCGATGTCCACAACCAGCACGTCGCCACATTCATCCCGTGCCAAGAGGTGCCCCCGCCGGAGTCCGCCGAAGGTGATCGAGAGCGCCGCCTGCACCGAGGGGCCGTGGGTGACACCGGTCGCCAGATCGACACCGGTCGGGCCATCGATCGCCACAATCGGCAGGGCCAGATCGTTGAGCCGATCGACCAGCCCCTGCACCGCGGGCCGCAGCGCCCCGCGGGCTCCGGTACCGAGCAGGGCGTCGACGGCGAGCGCGACCGAGGGCCAGGGGCCGTCCGGTTCGACGGAGCGCACCCCCTCAGCCTGTGCGAGCGCGCCCATCTGTCGGTTGAGCGGTGAGCGATCTCCCGGCACGCCGGTCGTGAACAGCGGAACGCCAAGGCGATGCAGCACCCGGGCGATCACCCAGCCGTCGCCGCCGTTGTTGCCCGGACCGGTCGCGACCAGGACGCCGCCGGAGAGCCGGTCGGCAAAGCGCGCGGCGATGAGCTCCGCAGCGGAGCGCCCCGCCGACTCCATCAGCGTGGACAGCGCGATGCCGGCCGACTCGGCACGATGGTCCCAGTCTCCGGACTGCTGCGGTGTGAGGACGGGGATGTTCATGGAGCCTTCGGCGGGTGGCGCGGCGCCGGGCAGCGCCGGCAGAGAAGATCCGTCGCGCGGGCTAGCGGGCGCCGCTCACGGCGACCAGTTCGGCGACGCCATCCCAGGCGTAGGGCTCGCGAAACGCCTCGCCGAACTCGTAGACGCCGGCGAAGTCCTCCTCGCGGTCGGTCGGCAGCGCGGAGAGCAGGCCGGCTCGACCAAGGAGAAGACGATGCGGCCGATAGTCGTCGGTCCGGCGGATGCCCCAGTAGGCGAGGACCGGCGGGCCAGCAGCCCGAACCGCTCGCACGGCGAAGTCGCGGCAGGCCCAGGCCAGTTCGGCGCCGGTCACGTGACGGCGGACCTCGAGCCGTGACTGCAGGAACTCGATCGTGGCCAGCACAAAGAGATAGGCCCGCTCGTGGTAACGGTCGCCCTGGGAGCCACGCGAGGCGGGCCAGGACCGCGTCCGAAAACTGGAGTTCGTTCATCTGCCGCGGGCGGTGTCGCTCCGAGGTCATAGCGAGCGAAGCTAGGACCCGGACTCGGCGGGGGGTCAAGCTTGCCGCGGCTGGTAGAGCGGGAATAGGCGCGGCCAGAGCTCGAGCACTTCGCCGCTTGCACCGCGCGCGATGGTCGTCGTCGTCCGGCCGGGTCAGCACCCGGTCGATCAGCTCCGCGATCCGCTTCATCTCGGCCACGCCCATGCCGCGCGTGGTCAGCGCCGGCGTGCCCGAGCCGGATGCCGCTGGTGACGAACGGCGACTGCGGGTCGTCGGGGATCGTGTTCTTGTTGACGGTGATGTCCGCCCTGCCGAGCAGCTCCTCCGCCGCCTTGCCCGTCAGGTTCTTGGGCCGCAGGTCGACCAGCATCAGGTGGGTGTCGGTGCCGCCGGAGACGATCGCGAAGCCGCGTTCGACCAGGGCCTCGGCGAGCGCCTTGGCGTTGGCGACCACCTGCTTCGCGTAGCGCTTGAAGTCGGGCGTCAGCGCCTCGCCGAAGGCGACCGCCTTGGCGGCGATGACGTGCTCGAGCGGCCCGCCCTGCGTGCCGGGGAAGACCGACTTGTTGACCGCCTTGGCGAACTCCGGCGATCGCAGAGGATCATGCCGGCGCGCGGGCCCCGCAGCGTCTTGTGCGTCGTGCTGGTGACGACCTGCGCGTGCGGCACCGGCGAGGGATAGACCCCGCCCGCCACCAGCCCGGCGAAGTGCGCCATGTCGACCAGCAGGTAGGCGCCGACTTCGTCGGCGATCGACCGGAACGCCGCGAAGTCGATGATCCGGGCGTAGGCGCTGCCGCCCGCCACGATCAGGACTTGGGCCGCTCCCGCCGGGCCTGGTCGCGCACCTCGTCGTAGTCGATCCGGCCGGTCGCCGGATTGACGCCGTACTGGGTGGCCCGCCAGATCGGTGCCGCTGTGATTGACCGCGGCGCCGTGCGAGAGGTGGCCGCCATGCGGCAGCGACATGCCCATGCAGTGGTCTCGCCCGGCTTGATCAGGGCCATGAAGGCCGCGAAGTTGGCCTGCGCGCCGGAGTGGGGCTGGACGTTGGCGTGGTCGGCGCCGAAGAGCTGCTTGGCGCGGTCGATGGCCAGCTGCTCCACCTCGTCGACCACCTCGCAGCCGCCGTAGTACCGCTTGCCCGGGATAGCCCTCGGCGTACTTGTTGGTGAGCGGCGTCCCCATCGCGTCGATCACCGCCCGGCTGGCGAAGTTCTCGCTGGCGATCAGCTCGAGGCCGTGCTGCTGCCGGCGGAGCTCCTCGTCGATCAGGCCGGCGACGGCGGGGTCGGCCTTGCGGAGGGAGGCGTTGTGGTCGAGCGTCATTCGTCTCCTCTTCGTTCGATCTTGGCGATCCGGCGCGGCGTGCCGCCCGCCCTCGAATGGCGTGTCCAGCCACGCGCTGAGGATCTCGACGCCCCTCGGCCTCCGACACGAACCGGGCCGGCAGGACGAGGATGTTGGCGTCGTTGTGCTGGCCGCGCGAGCCGCGCCACTTCCGGCGTCCAGGCCACCGCGGCCCGGACGCCGTGGTGCCGGTTGGCGGCGTAGGCCATCCCGAGCCCGGTGCCGCAGAGCAGGACGCCCCGCCGGACCTCGCCCGGCTCCACCTGCTCGGCCACCGGATGGGCGTAGTCGGGATAGTCGGTGGAGTCGGTCGAGTGGGTGCCCAGGTCGAGCGGCTCTAGCCCCAGGGCTTCGAGCTCCGCGATCAGCCGCTCCTTCAGCGCGAAGCCGGCGTGGTCGGCGCCGATCGGGAATGACTTCAGCCATGGGCCAATGTATAACAAATGTCATGCGAATAGTAAGGGGCCTATGCGCATCCCGGCAGCCGGATGCTCCGCAGGTGTCCGGGCTACACCCGGATCCTCGGCTGCTCAGCCCGCGACGGCGGCGATCCGCTGCTCCGCCATCCGGTCGGCGGCCCGGTAGCTCGGGATCTTCTGTCGCGCTGGCGATGGCGTAGATGCTGGAGCAGCGTGTCGTAGATCTGCGCCGCCTTGCGCTTGGCCCGATCGATGGTCCCAGCCCTGCAGTTCGCCGTAGACGTTGATCACGCCACCGCCGTTGATCACGTAGTCGGGGGCGTAGATCATCCCCTGCTTCTCGAGCTCGATCGCCGTGGCGCTCCTCGGCCAGCTGGTTGTTGGCGCCGCCGGCGATGACCTCGACCTTGAGCCGCTTGAGGGTGTCGTCGTTGATGGTCGCACCGAGCGCGTTGGGCGAGTAGATGTCGCCGGGCTGGTCGTAGATCGTGTCCGGCGCCACGGCCTTCGCCCCGGTCGCCTCGACCACCTGCGCTTCACCTTGGCCTGGTCGATGTCGGTCACGACCAGCTTGGCGCCCTCCGCGTGCAGGTGCTCGCAGAGCGAGACGGGCCACGTGGCCGCAGCCCTGCACCAGGACCGTCTTGCCCGCCAGCGTGTCCGAGCCCCACCGCACCTTGGCCGTGGCCTTCATCCCGACATAGACACCGTAGCGCCGTCACCGGCGACGGGTCGCCGGAGAGGCCGTGCAGGCCGGCGACGTGCGTCGGTCTCCATGCGCACGAATTCCATGTCGGCCGGCGACGTCCCCACGTCCTCGGCGGTGATGTACCGCCCGCCGAGCGATCTCGACGAACCGGCCGTGGGCCCGGAAGAGCGCCTCGCGGTCGACCCGCTTGTTGTCGCCGATGATGACCGACTTGCCGCCGCCGAGGTTGAGGCCCGCCACGGCCGCCTTGTAGGTCATGCCGCGGGCCAGGCGGAGCGCGTCGGTGATGGCCTCCTCGGTGCGAGGCGTAGTTCCAGAACCGGGTGCCGCCCAGCGCCGGGCCGAGCGTGGTGTCGTGGATGGCGATGATGCCGAAGTACCCGCAGGAGGCTCGTGGCAGAGGACGACCTGCTCGTGGCGCGTAGCGTGGCCATCGCGTTGAAGAGATCCATGAGAATTCCCAGATTCCGATGTGATGCGAGTTGCCGCAAGATCCGAAGGATGCAGCGATCGAGCGACGGGCTCCATGAGTTCCACATTCGAGTCCCGGATGCGTCGAATCCGGAATCCTCAGTACTGGTAGAAGCCCTTCCCCGTCTTCCGGCCGAGCTGCCCGGCCGCCACCATCCGGCGCAGCAGCGGGCAGGGCCGGTACTTGTCGTCGCCCAGTCCGCTGGTGCAGCACCTCGAGGATCGCGAGGCAGGTATCCAGGCCGATGAGGTCCGCCAGCACCAGCGGCCCCATCGGATGGGCCATGCCGAGCTTCATGACCGTGTCGATCGCCTCCGGCGTCGCCACTCCTTCCATCACGCAGAAGATGGCCTCGTTGATCATCGGCATCAGCACCCGGTTGGAGACGAAGCCGGGGTAGTCGTTGACCTCGACCGGCGTCTTGCCCAGCGCCCGGGCCGAGTTCCATGACCGCGCCGTGTGGTGGCGTCGCTGGTGGCCTGTCCGCGGATCACCTCGACCAGCTGCATCACCGGCACCGGGTTCATGAAGTGCATGCCGATCACCTGGTCGGGGCGCCGGGTGCGGGCGGCGATCTCGGTGATCGAGATCGAGCTGGTGTTGGTGGCCAGGATCGCGCCCGGCGGGCAGGCCTGGTCGAGCTGCTCGAAGATCGGAACTTGAGCGCCGGCTGCTCGGTCGCCGCCTCGACGACCAGCTCGCGTCACCCAGCGCGGCCACGTCCGATCACAGTGGTGACGGCGATTCGCGCGGCGGCGTGGTCCGCCGCCTCCTGCGTGATCGTTCCCTTCTTCACCACGCGGGCCAGACTGCGCCCGGATCGCGTCCAGCCCCCGGTCCAGGGCCTCGGCGGAGACATCGATCATGACGACCAGAGTGTCCGTGCATCGCGAAGACCTGGGCGATGCCGTTGCCCATGGTCCCGGCGCCGATCACCGCGACGTGCTTCAGCGACTCCTCCCGGCGGATCGCGCCAGACGGCCCAGGCGAGTGCCGAGCACGATCATGGCGGTGGCGAGGAGGCCGCCTTCGGGCCCGAAGGCGCCCCCGGTGAGCCAGGCCGGCCCGCCGGGCTGGTAGTCGATCAACGGGATCGCGAACGGCAGCCCGCTCACCGGCGCGTCGCAGCGCGGCCAGCGTGGCGTTCCACCCGAGGTGGGCCCCGCACGCCGTCCAGATCCCGCCCGGACGGTAGAAGGCCGCGCCGAGGAGCACGCCGGCGAGGGCAATATTCACCAGACCCAGGGCGGTGCTGTTGGGGTTGAACAGGTGGGCCAGCGCGAAAGCGTCGAGGTCACGGCAACAGCCGGCACCCGGCCGATGACGCGGGCCAGCAGGACCTGCGGCACCCCGCGAAACGATGATTTCCTCGCTCAAGGCCGCCGGCGCCAGCAGCAGCGACCGGTGAGACCGACCTGCGCAGATAGTCGACGCGACGTCCCGGTGTCGGGGATGAAGCGGCGCCCCGCCCACGACCAGCGAGACGACCAAGGCAAGCGCGGCGGGAACAGCGCCGAGGGCCAGTCCGCGCAGCAAAGCCTGGCCCGCCGCGTGCCGCATCGCGCCAGCGCAGCTCCGCCCAGGTCAGCCGATGCGCCTTGCGCCCGATCAGCCCAGGTCGCAGCCCGAAGCCGAGCCAGCCCGACTCGCCTGGACAGGACCGCGCAGGCTCGGCGGGGCTGACCACGCGTCAGCGGGATTCCGCCGAGCGCGCCAGCGATCACCGCGACGGCCACCGCGAGCAGGAATCCGCACGACGAGGAAGAGCGACCGCCCAGCCGATCGCCGTCGAGGAGCCTGGCGACCGGACGCCGAGTGGCGCCGGTCATGGCACTTGGTCGGCCTCAGGGCGTGACGACCGCGCCACGAGCACGACGGCCGCGAGCACGACCTTGGCGAGATCACTGCAGGACGAACGGGACCAGCCCGAGCATCATCGGCAGAGGCAGTCGCGACGTCCCGGTCAGCAGCAGCCAGCTGAGCCCGCCACCGAGGTGGATGAAGCGCCATGCCCAGCGCAGCGCCGCGAAGGCACGCGGACGAAGCCTGCCCACGCTCCGCCACGCGGCCGGTGACGAACGCCGCGACCGGAAAGGCGAAGAGGTAGCCGCCGGTCGGGCCGAAGAGCAGGGCGAGCCCGCTGCTGCCGCCGGCGAAGACCGGCACGCCGAGATGCGCCGAGCGCCGAGGTAGAGCACCATCGCGCCGGCACCGACGGCCGGCGCCGAAGCAGGCCACCGATCAGCAGGACGGCGAGGCCCTGCAGCGTCATCGGGACCGGCGTGAAGGGGAGCGGGAATCGCGACCTGGGCGGCGAGCGCCACGATGCCGGCCGCGACCAGCAGCGCGAGCGGCCAGCGAGCGGGAAGGGCCGAGCGCGGGTCCGGGAGGCGGATGGCGTCTGCACTGCATCGAGGATGCTCACACGCCGTTCGACGCTCAGCGCCACGGCGTTGCCGCCGCCGAGGCAGAGGGTCGCGAGGCCGGTCGTCGGCGCCGCGATCCTTCATGGCGTAGAGCAGCGTGGTCAGCACCCGGGCGCCGCTGGCGCCGATCGGGTGGCCGAGCGCCACCGCGCCGCCGTTCACGTTGACGCGGTCCCAGTCCCAGCCGAGCGCGCGGCCGTCGGCGATGGCCTGCACCGCGAAGGCCTCGTTGGCCTCGATCAGGTCGTAGTCTCCGATCGTGGTGCCGGCCTTCTTCATCAGGTTCTGCACCGCGAGGATCGGCGCGAAGAAGAGATCCTTCGGCTCGCCGCCGCCGGTGGCGTACCGCGGTGACCCGCGCCATCGGCGTGAGGCCGTGCGCCTTGGCAAAGGCGAGCGAGGTGACCACGAGCGCGCTGGCGCCGTCGTTGAGGCCGGGGGCGTTGCCGGCGGTCACGCTGCCGTCCTTGCGGAAGACCGGCTTGAGCTTGGCGAGCGACTCGAGGCTGGTGTCCTTGCGCGGCGATTCGTCGGCGGTCGACCGCGGATGGCCCCGCCCTTGCCCGGCGATCTCCACCGGCGACGATCTCGCCGTGAACGTGCCGCTCTCGTGCGCGGCGACGGCCTTGCGGTGACTCTGCACGGCGAACTCATCCTGGTCCTGCCGGGTGATCACCGGCCTTTTCCGCCGTGTACTCGGCGTACTCGCCCATGTGATTGTTGCCGAACGAGTCCCAGAGGCCGTCGTGAATCATGCCGTCGACGATGCGTCTGGTTGCCGGCCTTGATGCCGGTGCGATAGCCGTAGAGGTAGTGCGGCGCGGCGGACATCGACTCCTGCCCGCCCGCCACGACGCACTGGGCGTCGCCCGCCTTGATTGCCTGCGCGGCCAGCATCACCGCCTTGAGCCCGGAGCCGCAGACCTTGTTGATCGTGAGCGCCGGAATCACGGCGGGGAGGCCGGCATGGATCATCGCCTGCCGGGCGGGCGCCTGGCCCGACGCCGCCCTGGACCACGTGGCCCATGATGCACCTCGTCGACGGCAGGCCCCGTCGATGCCGGCGCGGCGCACCGCCTCCCGGATCGCGATCGCGCCGAGCTGAGGCGCGGTGAGACTGCCGAGCGCACCGAGATACTTGCCGATCGGCGTGCGGCAGGCAGCGAGAATGACCGGCGTGGTTGCGTCGCTCACTGGGGCCTCAAGGCGTGGTGGATCCGAGTCCGGAAGTATGCCCGAGACGCGTCACAGATGGTAGTTGCTGCATGAGTATGCGCGCCGATGTGCGTGGATCCCTTCATGCGGAAGCGGTTCGGCCGGCGGTCGCGCTCGCCACGTCAGGATACTTGGTCGCGAGCGGGAACGGGTGCCCGGCCATCTGGGATGCGCTCCACGAGAGGATCCGGCCGCGCACCTCCGCGGGGACATCCAGGTGCCGGTCGGCACTGCCGCGGACGAACAGCTCGGCATTGGTTTGAAGAATGTGAGGCGGGTGCATCTCGAAATTGCCCTGATGCTGCTGCATGTAGCCGAAGCTGGATTTTTCCACCACCCGGGCCAGCTCGGCCTCGGTGAGGGGACGCATCCCGAGGAAGTCCGCGACCTGCCGAGCGGTCCCCGGGAGATCGCGCTTCATCTCCTCGAAGTACAGGAAGAGCACGTTGCCATCGCGCGCCGATCGTTCCCACCACCCCTTCACATGCTCCGGCCAGGTGCCCCACCACATCAGGTCGGGTGAGGTGTACCAGGCCTCGAAGGCCTCCGGTGGCGGTGCCATCCCGCCGAGGTTGGTCACGATGAAGTCGATGCAGCTGGCGAAGCAGGAGACCGGGTGACGGGCGACGTAGATGTAGCGCGCGGAGGCGGAGACCGGACAGAGCTGCGCCGGGAAGTGCGTCTTCACGATCCGCGACGGCCGCTCCGTCCCGATCATCGGCGCGTCCGCCAGGGAGACGCTGCGCCGGCCTTCCAGCCAGGGAGCGATCGCGTACATCGCCCTGCCCGTCTCGACCAGATTCCCGCTACCCCGGTTGAGCACCTCATGGACCACCTGCTGCATCCAGGTGGTGCCGCATTTCATCTGGGTGACGACAAAGACATCGTCCGGCCGGGCCTCGTAAGCTGCGCCGGCCGCAAAGCTGGCCTCGCTACAACTTCCGTGCGGTCCAGCGACGCCGCGATAGCTGAAGCCGAGCTTTCGGAAATCGAGTCTGGCGCCCACCGCATTGAGGCGGAGCAGCGGGGAGAGGAGCCGGGCGTGCACGCGGAGGCGGCGCTTGTACGCCTCCCGGCCATCGGGCGTGCGCCCGTAGTAGCCGATTCCGAGGGATTGCTCTTCCTCCCACTTGAGCACCGCGCCGAGGTAGATCCCCTCGAGAACGAGAAACAGCAGCCCGGCAGCGATGGCGGCGAGCGCCCACCAGAGAATCACCATCTGCACGTACCCTTCAGGACTGGAGTCCCCGACGGGTCGGGCGCGGCGGTACCCGGATCGGGGTCAGGAGGACTCGGGGAGGTGGGGAACGGTCAGGGAGTGAGCGCCCGGCTCCGGACCTGTTCCGTAAGCCTGGCCACGAACGCCGTCGCAGGAATGACCTCCTGCTTGTTCCCCGCCCCGCGGACCCGGATCGCCACGGTGCCGCCGTCGGCCTCGCGCTGACCGACCACCGCCATGTAGGGCATCTTCTGCATCTCGCCCTCGCGGATCCGGTAGTTCAGCGTCTGGTTGTCGGCGTCGAGCGTGGCCCGAAGTCCGGCGTCGCGGAGCGACGGTGCACCTTCCGCGCGGCCTCCTCCTGCACATCGGCGATCGGCAGGACCCGGACCTGCTCCGGCGCGAGCCAGAGCGGAAAGGCGCCGGCGAAGTGCTCGATCAGGATGGCGATGAACCGCTCGAAGGAGCCGTTGACCGCCCGGTGGATGATCACCGGCCGGTGATCGTGGTTGTCCTCGCCGACGTAGGTGAGGTCGAATCGCTCCGGCGCGGCGTAGTCGAGCTGGATGGTGCCCAGCTGCCAGGTCCGGCCGATCGAGTCGGCCACGTCGAAGTCGATCTTGGGGCCGTAGAACGCGCCGTCGCCCGGCTTGAGCTCGTAGGGCAGCCCGGTCGCCTCGAGCGCGGCGCGCAGCGCGCCCTCGGCGCGGTCCCACATCGCGTCGTCGCCGATCCGCTGCTCGGGCCGGGTGGCGAACTGCAGCGCCGCCGTGAGGCCGAAGGTGGCGTAGTAGTCGAGGATGAACCGGGTGAGCCGCTGGCACCTCGTCGGCGATCTGCGATTCCATCAGGTAGATGTGGCAGTCGTCCTGCTGGAACTGGCGCACCCGGGTCAGGCCGGCCAGCGCGCCGCTCACCTCGTTGCGGTGCAGCACGTCGTAGGTGCTGTACCGGATCGGCAGCTCCTTGTAGGAGTGCTTCCCCGTCGCGTACAGCAGGTGGTGGCGAGGGACAGTTCATCGGCTTCAGGGACATGTCCTGCTCGCCCGTCTCGTTGTTGTGGACGAGGAACATGTTCTCGCGGTACTTGCCCCAGTGGCCGGAGATCTCCCAGAGCCCCTTGTTGTACAGCAGCGGCGTCTTGATTTCCTGGTAGCCGTCCTGCTGCAGCTCGCGCATGTAGCCGTTCAGGGTGTTGTAGAGGCGGGTGCCGCGGTCGGTCCAGAACGGCGCCCCGGGCGCGAAGTGATGAAAGACGAAGAGGTCGAGCTCCTGGCCCAGCTTCCGGTGGTCGCGCTTGCGGGCCTCCTCCAGCCGGTGGAGGTAGGCCTCGAGGTCCTCCTTCTTGAACCAGGCGGTGCCGTAGATCCGCTGCAGCATCTGGCGTCGCGAGTCGCCCCGCCAGTAGGCGCCGGCCGCAGTGAGCAGCTTGAAATGCTTGAGCCGGGCGGTGCTCGGGCACGTGGGGGCCGCGGCAGAGGTCCACGAAGGGGCCGTCGGTGTAGACCGTAGATCATCTCGTCGGCGCCCAGGTCGGCGATCCGCTCCAGCTTGAGCGGGTCGTCCTTGAACCGCCGGTTGGCCTCGTCGCGGTCGACCTCCTCGCGCACGAAGGGATAATCCTTGGCGGCCACCTCGGCCATCTTCTTTTCGATCGTCTCGAGGTCCTCCGGCGTGAACGGCCGCTCCGACCTCGAAGTCGTAGTAGAAGCCGTCCTCGATCGGCGGGCCGAACCCGATCGCCGCCCGCGGGAAGAGCTCGCGCACCGCCGTGGCCAGGATGTGGGCCGCCGAGTGGCGCAGCACCTCGAGGGCGTCCGTGTCCCGGTCGGTGAGGATGGCGAAACGGTCGCGTCGGCCTCGAGCGGGCCGGTCGAGATCGCGGATCTGGCCATCGACCCGCGCGGCGATCGCCGCCCGGGCGAGGCCGGGCCCGATCGACTGGGCCACCTCGCGCGAGGTCGTGCCCGGTGCGACTTCGCGAACGACTGCCGTCCGGCAGCGTCAGCCGGATCGTCACGGCGCCTCCTGCGAGGTCGCCGGCCGGCATGGGCCGGGTGGACCCGGGGAGCGTAGAGGAAGTAGGCGATGAGGCCCGCGATCAGGAGCACCGCCAGAACGATCCAGCCTCCGCGGTCGGAGCCGCGCATCTGCACATTATCTTCACTCATGGTGTTAACTTAACCGCTCGCCGACGACCCGCGTAAGAGCACATCATCGATCATGGCACGCCGCCCCGCCTCCTCTGAACTCTTCGCCTGGACCCTGGTCGGGGCCGCGTGGGTGTCGCCGCCGGTTTCGTGCTCGGCGAGTGGCTGGGCCCCCTCTCCCGCGAGCGGGCTGGACGCGCCCTGCGGCGGGCCGTCGAGCCCTCCGCCGCGCCCCTCACCCCCGTCCAGGCGGCCCGTGCCGCCCGGTTCGCCCTGGACCAGGATGCGCTGCTCAAGGGACTGGATCTGGTGCCGATCGGCGTGGGGCCCGGCGTCGTGGAACTCCACGGCTGGGTCGCCACCCGCGCGCTCCGGACGCGCGCCGCCCGGCTTGCGGGACAGGCCCCCGGCCTCGACCGTCTCGTGAACTGTCTGCTCGTGCATGGCGAGGACGATGCCGCCGAGCCCGCCCTCGACGCGACTGACCTCCCGGCATGACCGACGCCTCTTCCTCCGCAGTACAATCCCGCCTCGATCGAAGCCGAACTCTACCGAGTCTGGATGGGGCAGCGCTGCTTCGAACCTGCGGTCCCGACCCAGCCCTCCCCCACCGGCAACGCGCCCTACGTGGTCATGATGCCGCCGCCCAACGTGACGGCGGTCCTGCACATGGGGCATGGGCTCAACAACAGCATCCAGGACGTCCTGGTCCGCTTCGAGCGGATGCGGGGCCGCCAGGCGCTCTGGCTCCCGGGCACCGATCACGCCGGCATCGCCACCCAGAACGTGGTGGAGAAGCTGCGTCGCCAAGGAGGGGAAGACCCGCTTCGACCTCGGCCGCGAGGCGTTCGTGCGCCGGGTCTGGGCGCTTCGTCGGAGAAGACCGGCGGCGAGATTCTCGACCAGCTCAAGGCCATCGGCTCGAGCGCCGACTGGTCCCGCACCTACTTCACCCTCGACGACGACCTCTCGCGCGCGGTGCGCGAGGTCTTCGTCCGGCTGCACGAGAAGGGGCTGATCTACCGGGGCAAGTACATCATCAACTGGTGCCCGCGCTGCCTGACGGCGCTGTCCAACGAGGAGGCCGAGAAGGAGGAGATCGACGGGCGACCTCTGGCACTGCGTTATCCGCTGGCCGACGGCTCCGGGTACGATCACCGTCGCCACCACCCGGCCGGAGACGATGCTCGGCGACACGGCGGTGGCGGTGCATCCCGACGACCCGCGCTACACCGCGCCTGGTCGGCCGCGAGGTGCTGCTGCCGATCATCGACCGCGAGATCCCGATCGTCGCCGACGAGGCGATCGACCAGGAGTTCGGCACCGGCGCCGTCAAGGTGACCCCGGCCCACGATCCGGTCGACTTCGAGATCGGCCAGCGGCACGGCCTGGCCCAGATCGACATCATGACGCCGGAGGCGCGGATGGCGGAGACGTGCCGGAGCGCTTCGCGGGCTGGACCGGTTCGAGGCCCGCAAGCGGGTGGTGCAGGAGTTCGAGGCGCTCGGCCTGCTCGGAAGACCGAGGAGAACCACCGCCACGCGGTGGGACACTGTTATCGCTGCGACACGGTGGTCGAGCCACGGCTCTCGGACCAGTGGTTCGTGAGGATGGCGCCGCTCGCGGCGCCGGCGCTCCAGGCCTACACCGACGGGCGGCTCCGGTTCATCCCCGAGCGCCGCGGCGACGAGTACGCCCAGTGGATGGAGAATATCCGCGACTGGTGCATCTCCCGGCAGCTCTGGTGGGGACACCGGATTCCGGTCTGGTACTGCGACGACCTGCGGCAAGACCATCGTGAGCCGCACCGACCCTCCGGCCTGTCCCTGCGGCGGGGCGCTGCGTCAGGACGAGGACGTGCTCGATACCTGGTTTTCCTCCTGGCTGGTGCCCTTCTCCTCGCTGGGCTGGCCCGACCAGACCGAGGATCTGGCCCGTTTCTATCCCGGTTCGGTGCTGGTGACCGCCCCGGAGATCCTGTTCTTCTGGGTGGCCCGCATGGTGATGGCGGGCTCGAGTTCATGGGGGACATCCCGTTTCACACCGTGTATCTCCACGGCACGGTGCGCGACACCCAGCACCGCAAGATGTCCAAGTCGCTGGGCAACGGGATCGATCCGCTGGAGGTGGTGGAGAAGTTCGGCGCCGATGCCCTCCGGTATACGGTCATCGCCGGGATGGCAGTCGGCACCGACGTCATCCTCGACCCGAATGATCTCGAGACGTCGTTCGCCCCGGGGCGCAACTTCGCCAACAAGCTGTGGAACGCCGGCCGGTTCATTCTGACCAACCTGCCGGGCGGCGACGCGGCGGTGGCGGAGAATCCGCCGAGTGCGTGGGATCCGGCCGTCGCGATCGATCCGGTCGGCGCCGGCGACCCGGCGAGTCGCCCCTATGGTGGGGTGATTCGTCCGCTAGCGGGCAGCTACGCCGATGCGGTGCGCGCCGACGAACTCGGCCTCGCCGACCGGTGGATCATCGCGCGGTGCGATCGCATGGTCCGGGAGGCGACGGCGAGCTACGAGCAGTACCGGCTCAACGAGGCGGCCTCCGTGATCTACCACTTCGTCTGGAGCGATCTCGCCGACTGGTATCTCGAGCAGGTCAAGCCGCGGCTCTATGGCACTCAGCCGGGCGGCGACGTCGCCCGCGCGGTGGTGGCGCGGACCTTCGAGGTGGCGCTGCAGCTGCTGCACCCGATCATGCCGTTCATCACCGAGGCACTCTGGCGGCGATTCCCTGGGCGTGCCGCGGACGGCTCCATCTCGCGCACGCCCTGGCCCACGCCTGCGAGGCGCGCCGCGAACACCGCTGCCGAACGCGACTTCGGACTGGTGCAGGAAGTCGTCAGCGCCGTACGGCAGATCCGTGCCGAATACGGGGTCGAACCTGGCAAATCCGTCAACCTGCACATTTCACGGACCCATCCGGCCTACGACGAGGAGACGAGCACCATCACCAGGCTCGCGAAGGTCGGCACCCTCACCTACGGCGCGCCACTCCCCGAGCCCGGGGCGAACGCCATTCTCCAGGATGGCACGGCGCTGTACATCGCGCTCGGCGACCTGGTCGATCTCGGCAAGGAGTGTGCACGCCTCGGCGCCGAGCATGCGCGCCTGGCCGGGCTCATCGACAGCCAGCACCGGAAACTTGGCAACGAGCAGTTTGTCAGCCGGGCGCCAGCGGACATCGTCGCCAAGGAGCGGGAGAAACTCGCGTCGATGCAGCAGCAGGCGGCCACAATCGCCGAGAAGCGGGGACAGCTCGGGTGCACATGACCCGCCGGTCGACGCGGCTGGGTGAGGTCGTCTCCGCCCTGGTGCTGCTCATGATCCTCGCCTGCGCACGTCTGGGCGCTCCGCCGGGCGGGCCCGAGGACAAGGTCCCCCCCAAGCTTCTCAGTACGGTGCCGGAGTCGCTCGGTGTGTACCCCGGCTGGAACCGGGATGTCGAGTTCCGCTTCGACGAAGTCATCTCCGAGGGAGGCTCACCGAACCAGGGGCTCGGTACCGGCGACCTCGAAAAGCTCATCCTGGTCTCGCCGAGCAATGCGGTCCCGGTGGTGCGCTGGAGGCGGGACCGGATCACGGTGCACCCGAAGGAGGGCTGGAAGGCCAACCGTGCCTATCGGATCGAACTGCTCCCCGGGCTCACCGACCTGCGGCGCAACAAGCTCGACACCACGATCGTACTTACCTTCGGCACCGGCGGCCCGATGCCGACGGACACACTGCATGGCCTGGTGATCGACTGGGTGAGCGGGCATGTCGCACGGAATGCGCTGATCGAACTCACGCTGCTGCCTGACAGTCTCACCTACCGTACCGTGAGCGACAGTGGCGGACGCTACTCGATCGGGCCCCTGCCGCATGGGGCCTGGTCGGTCGTCGGCGTACTGGACCAGAACCGCAACCTCCGGCGCGACCGGCGGGAGAGCTACGATTCCACCCAGGTCGCCTCGGGGACGTTCGCCGTGGCCCCGCTCTGGCTGATCCCGCGCGACTCCCTCGGCCCGAAGATCAGCAGTATCACACCGACGGACAGCGTGAGTGCGCTCATCACCTTCTCTCAGGCGCTCGATCCGGCCCAGGCGTTCGACAGCCTGGAGGTGACCTTCCGGCTGCAGCGCGATTCCTCGGCCGTCCCATTCCATCCGCTCCTGCCGAAGGCGCTGGACGACACCCTGCAACTGCTCGCCCGAGAACGCGCCGATTCGATCAAGGCGGCTCAGGACACGACCCATCGCGACAGTACGCTCGTCAAGCCGAAGCCGCCGATCGAGCCGAAGGCCGCGCCGAGACCCGGGCACGGGGAGAGGCCAGCACCGAAGGCGGACGCCGACGCCGACTCGATCATCAAGAGCCGTCCACAGCTCTTCGACAAGCTGGTGCTCCGTGTCGACAGCGCCTTTGTGCCGCAAACCAAGTACGAGATCCTGATCCACGGAATCCGCAGTGCGGCCGGCGTGGCGGGGGACGCGAAGTCACTGCTCGCCATCCCCAAGCCGAAGCCGCTCCCCAAAGTGGAGCCCGGAGATACCACCGCGGCCGCACGCGACTCGCTGAAGGCCGTGGCTCCGGCCGACTCCCTCAAGCGTTCTCTCCCGGCGGACTCGACCCGGAAGCCGTGAGCGACGAACGGCGTCTGCTCCCTTCGGTCGATCGCGTGCTCCGTGAGCCCGGCATTGTGGCACTGCTTGCGGCCGCCCCGAGAAACGCCGTGGTGACCGCGGTGCGAGAGGCGATCGCCGCCGCACGAACCAGCCGGAGCGACCCGCCCGAGGACTGGACTCAGGAGGTCGAGGAGCGGCTCCTCCTCGTCACCGCCCGCTCCCTCCGGCCCGTCCTCAACGCCACCGGCGTGATCCTCCACACCAATCTTGGCCGGGCGCCTCTCGCGCGCCCGGCGTTGACCGCCATGCGCGACATCGCCGAGGGGTACAACACCCTCGAGTACGATCTCGCGACCGGGAGCCGGGGTCACCGCGCCGACCATTGTCGACGGCTGCTGGCGGAGCTGACCGGCGCGGGGGACGGGATGGCGGTGAACAACGCCGCCGGAGCGCTGGTGCTGGCGCTGAACGCGCTCGCGCCGGGCGGAACGGTGGTGATCTCGCGCGGAGAGCTGATCGAGATCGGGGGCGCCTTCCGGATTCCGGAGATCATTGAGAAGAGCGGCTGCCGGCTGCTGGAAGTCGGCACGACCAACCGCACCCATCTCGCCGACTACGAGCGCGCGCTGCCGGGGGCGGCTGCGCTGCTCACGGTGCATCGCTCCAACTTCGAGCAGCGTGGTTTCGTGGCGACGCCTGAGCCGCCACAGCTTGCCGCCCTCGCCCACGCGGGGGGCATTCCCTATCTGTACGACGTCGGCAGCGGACTGCTCGCCGATCTCTCGCCGTGGGGGCTCTCCACCGAGCCGCGCGTGGCGGACGGCGTGCGGTCGGGCGCGGACCTGGTGCTCTTCTCCGGAGACAAGCTGCTGGGCGGGCCGCAGTCGGGATGCCTCGTCGGTGGCATCGAGGCGATCGCGAAGTGCCGCGGCAATCCCTTCGCCCGGGCGCTCCGAGCGGACAAGTGCACGCTCGCTGCCCTGGAGGCGACCCTGGCGCTGTATCGCGATCCTGCGGCAGCGATCGCAGAGATCCCGGTACTGCGGATGCTCACCTGCCCGGCGGCGGATCTCGCCGCGCGCGCAGCCTCGTTAGGCGCCGAGATCCCGAGAGCCTTTGCCGCGACGCTGCAGGCAGGGTTCTCGGCGGTCGGTGGCGGCGCCTTTCCCGGGGCCGTATTGCCGACCACGCTCGTCGCGCTCGAGGGTGGCGCCTTTGGCGCCAACGGCCTCGCACTTCGACTGCGCCTCGGCGCGGTGCCGATCATCACGCGGGTGGAATCGGACCACGTCCTGCTGGACCCACGCACCCTTCCGGCCGAACGAATTGGCGAGGTCGCTGCAGTGCTGAGGGAAATCCTAATTGGATAGCGCCTCGCACCTAGACGCTGCCGCCAGACAATACGTCGGCCCCTTGACAACCATTCCCGCCTGGAGGTCCCATGCACGGCGTTATTAGATCCTCGAAATCAAGAGCATCGGCATTCGCAGCGGCATGTGCAGTTGCTTCAGCTTGCAGCGATGCGCGGAGCCCATTGGCCCCTCCGGCCGCGTCGCCCAAGGAATCGATCCGGATGATTCTGGACAGCATTCGTTCACCCACTGCGGGATCTCAGCATAGCTGTGCGATAAACATCAATCACCCGATCGGAAGCGGGTCGCAAACGATCTGCTGGGGTCAAAGTGTTGGAACAACCATCAACGTGGCTGTGCCCAGCGCAATCGCTGGCGACCCAGGCTTCTACAAGATCGAAGCGGGCAACAACGTGACTTGCGGAATTGTGAGCAGCAGCCTCGGCAACAACGCCTACTGCTGGGGCGTCAACACGTGGGGGCAAATCGGCGACGGGAGTACCGCCGTGCGCACTTCTCCGACGCACGTCACAGGTGGTATCCGATTCATCGGGATCACCGCTGGTGGGACGCATTCGTGTGGAATCGACCAGAATAGCGACGCTTGGTGCTGGGGGCTTAACGCGAATGGTCAGCTCGGAAACGGAGGCACCACATCGAGTGCGATACCGGTCCGTGTCACGGGCGGCCTCAAGTTCCAGTACATATCGGCCGGAAATCAACATACCTGTGGCCAGCGATTCAACCCCACACTGTCAGTCGGCGAGGTCTATTGCTGGGGGTATGGCGGGCAAGGACAATTGGGGACGGGCAACACTTCTGACCAGCACTCGCCTACAAAGGTCCGGTTCACTGGAGGCGCGACATCATTCGGCGAGATCTCCTCCGGCTACAATCACACGTGTGCCACAGCGCCATCGGATATCCCGATACAGTACCTCTACTGCTGGGGAAGCAACACCTCCGGGCAACTGGGCGACGGCACCCGTACGAATCGATCCGTACCGGTGCGAGTCGGTGGGACAGTTAGCCGCTGGGATTCATTCGGCGCGGGAACAGAGCACACATGCGCAATCGAATACCTCCACAATGCGCCGTACTGCTGGGGCAATGGCGCTGTGGGGCAGATTGGGAACGGCTCAATCGCATTTCAGGTCTTGCCGACCCCTGTCAACGGGGGACCGAACATCGTGAAGCGGATCTTCGCCGTTGGGGGAAATCACGCGTGGGGAGCTGGGGAATCAAATTCATGGTCCTGGGGAGCCGGGGGGGCCGGTCAGCTAGGAAATGGTGGAAGTGCGAACTCGCTCGTCCCAGTCACATTCTAGCCCGCACTCTTCCCCCGAAAATCGGGACTCCTCGGGGGTAACGGTCATTGGGCATTCTAAGGGCTAGAAATTGACCGCCGAAATCAGCTGGCCGCTTCCTGCCGCGCCGTGATCGCCTTGGCCAGTGAGACTGCCAGTGAACACCAGCGGCTGCGAGCCGACCACTGCGACGGTTACGACGTAGTCCGTGGGCTTGCTGGCCGTACAGCTACTCCAGTAGTCGAGCTTTACAGTGTAGGTGCCATGGGGACCCTGGCCAGTCGGCCACACGACGTTCTCATTGCTCTTGAACACGCCGCCGCTCGGAGAACACGCTGCGTTTGAGTCCAAGTCCAACTGGCCCCCGCTCGACGCGTGCTGGTGGCCGTAGTAGATCTCCTCACCGCTAGGATCGAGCACATGTAAGTCAACGTCACTCGAATCGCTCCACGAGACGCTGACCTGGATGTCGCCATTCCCGACGTGGATCACGCGAGTAATCAGTGAAGAGTAGGGACCAAGTGTCTGGGCGTCACCGATAGCATACGATACCGGCAGCGACATGTCTGGCAAGTCCGGGCTCGCCACCAAGACCATTTCGCGACTTGCAGAGAGGGGCACCAGCAGCTCGTAGTAGTTCACTGCGCCCGGCACTTTCACAATAACCCGGCTGAACGAGGCCGCGCCATTCACTGTCTGCTTCGCACTACCACCATTCACCATTGCGGGAAAGCCCGAAACGGTGTTGATCGGTCCGCCCGCCGGGGCCGGCGGCTCGCCGAGGCGCAGGGTGCCAAGGATGAGCCCGCTCCCATCGGAGACCTGGCTGATATACTGCTCGATCGTGAGACTGGATTCCTTGGTGGACGCGGTACAGCCTGCCATCAGGATCGGTCCAGCCAACGCGCCGGCCGCCAGGAGCAACCGGATCAATGAGGTACGCCGCATGAGGAATCCTCGTTCCCTGAGTAGATGCCTGCCTTCACCGGGGAGAAAGGCAAGCGGAGGGCCACGTTTCCCCATCCACCGAGCCTCCCTGGCGCCTAGCCGCCCTAAGTTCAACCCTTCCATAGGATTGTCGGCAGACGCGGGGCACTCCTGAAGCCGTTCCGGGGGCATCCAGGGGGATGGACGGCCACTACTATAGAGCGGGGAAGGCCGCTAAGTTGTTGCGCCATGCCGATGCGGGTTGCGGTCTGTGTCCGGGCGGGGGCAGCAACCTGGAGGCCCTGCTGGGGGCCCTGTCGGCCCGGCGCCCGGCGGAAGTGGTGCTGGTGCTGAGCAACCGGGCCGGGACGCCGCGGCGCTGGAGCGGGCCCGCGAGCAGGGCATCGCCACCGCGGTCCTGGCCGATCACCGCGACGCCGCGGAGTGGCTCAGGCATCTCGAGGCGGCACGGGTCGACCTGGTCGTCCTGGCCGGCTACCTGAAGCTGGTGCCGGCCGCCGTGATCGCGAACTACCGGGGCCGGATCATCAACATCCACCCCGCCCTGCTGCCCGAATTCGGCGGCGAGGGGATGTACGGCCGCCGGGTCCACGAGGCGGTGCTGGCCGCGGGCCGGCCGGTCTCCGGCGCCACGGTCCACCTGGTGGACGAGGCCTACGATCGCGGCACGATCCTGGCCCAGGCCAGGGTCCCGGTCCTTCCGGGCGACACTCCGCGAACGCTGGGGGCCCGGGTGCTGGACGTCGAACATCAACTGCTGCCGGCCGTGGTCCTGGCCGCCGCGCGGGCCGGGCACCCGGTTCCGCTGAGCCCGCGCAGGAACGCCGCAGAGCTGAGTCCTTCATGCCCCGTGCATTGATTTCCGTCAGCGACAAGCGCGGCATCGTCCCCTTCGCCCAGGAACTGGTGGCGCTGGGGTGGCAGATCATCTCCACCGGCGGCACCTCACGCGACCCTCCGCGCGGCGGGCGTCCCGGTCACGACGGTGGAGTCGGTCACCGGCTTCCCCGAGATCCTCGACGGCCGGGTCAAGACCCTGCACCCGGCGATCCACGCCGGCCTGCTGGGCCGGCGCGACCTGCCCGAGCACCGGACCTCGATGGCGCCACCACAAGATCGAGCCGATCGACCTGCTGGCGGTGAATCTCTATCCCGTTCCGCGAGACGGTCGCCAAGCCGAACGTGAGCTTCGAGGACGCGATCGAGAACATCGACGTCGGCGGCCCGGCGATGCTCCGCTCCGCCGCCAAGAATCACGAATCGGTGGTGGTGGTGGTGGACCCGATCGACTACGGGTGGGTGCTCCAGATGCTCCGGGCGGGCACGCGTCTCGCACGGAGTGCCGCCGCCAGCTGGCGGCCAAGGTCTTCAGCCACACCTCGAACTACGATGCCGCGATCGCGCGCTACCTGATCCCCCGCGAGGACGGCCTGCCCAGCCAGATCACCGTCACCGTCGAGAAGGTGATGGGGCTGCGCTACGGCGAGAATCCGAGGCAGCGCGCGGCGCTCTACGCCACCGACGAGCCCCGCGGGCATCCGCGACCTGAAGCAGCGCCAGGGCAAGGAGCTCTCCTTCAACAACCTGCTCGATCTCGACGCCGGGATGAGCGCCGTGGCGCTCTGGCCGATCCGCCCCGCCTGCGCCGTGATCAAGCACACCACGCCCTGCGGCCTGGCCGTCGGCGTCGACCGCCGACGAGGCGGCCCGCAAGGCCATCGCCGGCGACCGGCAGTCGGCCTTCGGCGGGGTCGTGGCCTTCAACACCGTGGTGGATGCCCGGGCCGCCGCGGCGCTGGACGAGCTCTTCCTCGAGGTGGTGGTGGCGCCCTCGTTCCACGACGAGGCGCTGGCGGTCTTCGCCAGGAAGAAGAACCTCCGCGTCGTCGAGCTGCCGGTCAGCCACGGCGAGCATGGCCCTCGACGTGAAGCGGATCCGCGGTGGCTTCCTGCTGCAGGACCGGTTCATCCTTCGAGCCCTCCGAGAGCGGAGTGGAAGGTCGTCACCACCCGGCCGCCGACCGACGCGGAGTGGGACAACCTCCGCTTCGCCTGGGCGCGCCGTGGCGAGCGGTCAAGTCCAACGCCGTGCTGCTGGCCCGCGACGAGATGACCATCGGCATCGGGGCCGGGCAGATGAGCCGGGTGGACAGCTCGTTCCTCGCGGTGCACAAGGCCCGCCAGCAGGGCCACGACCCCGAAGGGCGCGGTGATGGCCTCGGACGCCTTCTTCCCCTTCGCCGACGGCGTCGACGAAGCGGCGGCGGCGGGAGTGACCGCGATCATCCAGCCCGGCGGCTCGATCCGCGACGCCGAGGTGATCGCCGCCGCCGAACCGGCACGGCCTCGCGATGGTCTTCACCGGCCGGCGGCAGTTCAGACACTAGACCGCAGTGAACGGTGAACGGGGAACGGGGAACGGGCCCCACCCCATCACCCCCGTTCACCGTTCACCGTTCCCCGTTCCCCGTTACTTCAGGCTTCATGACCGACACTCGAGAACCGCCCGCCCTACGGCTATCGCCGCCCTGACGTCGCTCGTCGTCTTCGGCATCTATGTCGCGACGCTGGCGCCGACCACGGCCTACTGGGACACCTCGGAGTACCTGGCCGCGGCGTACGTCCTGGGCATTCCGCACCCGCCGGGGAATCCGCTGTTCACGCATGCTGGCGCACACCTTCGGGCGCGCTGCCGCTGGCGCCGAGCTACGCGGTGCGGATCAACCTCTTCGCCGCGGTCACCAGCGCCGCCTCGGCCGGCGCTCTGGTTCCTGGTGGCGGAGCGGTGGATGCGGGACGTGGTCCCGGTGCGCTGGGCCCGGCTGGCGGCGGCCTTTGCCGGCACCCTGGTCGGCGGCCACCGAGCTGGACGGTGTGGAATCAGTCGACGGTGAACGAGAAGGTGTACACCGTCTCGATGTTCTCGACGGCGCTGGTCACGTGGCTCGGCGTCCACTGGGCGGATGACGACCCGGGACCCCACCGCGACCGGTGGCTGGTCCTCATCGCCTATCATCATCGCCATCAGCTCGACCAACCACATGATGGGCGTGCTGGGGTCGATCGCGGTGGCGACCTACGTCCTCTGGACCGACTGGCGCCTGGCGCTCAAGCCCTGGGTGCTGATGATGGCGCTCACCCTGGCCCTGGCCGTGTCGGGGCGTGGGCGCCTGTCACTGGACCGGACCGCCGGAGGGGCGCATCGTGCCTGGCCTACGGGTGCTGCTGCTCTCGGGTACACCGCCTGGCAGCGACGCCGGCGAGTTCCGCCGGCCGATCTTCTACCTGGGCACCCTCGCCGTCGCTGATCGCGATCGGGCCCAACTACATCTTCCTCCCGATCCGGGCGGCCCACTTCCCCCCGATCAACGAGGGGGAGCCGATCGGCTTCTTCAGCAACGCGCTGATGGAGGTGCTCAACCGGGCCCAGTACGGCAAGCCCCCGGTGTGGCAGCGCCAGGCCGACTTCGTCTCGCAGTCGGCAACTACCTGCAGTACTTCAACTGGCAGTTCGCCCGCGACTGGGGCACCGGCCACGGCATCTTCACGGCGATCTTCGCCGTGCTCGGACTGTTCGGCGCCACGACGCTCTGGCAGACGGACAAGCGGGCCGCTGCGGCCTCGACGGCGCTGATGGGCACGCTCACGCTCGCGCTGATCTTCTACCTCAACTTCAAGTACGGCTTCTCCTACCACGTCGGACGCCATGAGGCCAGGTGGCCCGCGAGGTGCGCGAGCGGGACTACTTCTTCGTGGTCTCGTTTGCGGCGTTCGGCCTCTGGGTGGCGGTCGGCTTCGGCGCGCTGATGCAGGCGATCGTCGAGTCACTCCAGGGCCGGGGCAGCGAACGCAGCCGGTGGATCGCGGCGTCGCCGGTGCTGGCGCTGGCGCTGGTGCCGCTTGCCGGGCAACCACGTGACGGCAGTCGCGCGCCAACGAGACGATGGCCCGCGACTTCGCGCGTCGACCTGCTGCAGTCGGTCGAGCCGTACGCCATCCTGATCACCGCCGGGCGACAACGACACCTTTCCGCTCTGGTACGCGCAGGAGGTCGAGGGAATCCGGACCGATGTCACCCTGGCCAATCTCTCGCTGATGAACACCCGGTGGCACCTGCAAGCAGCTCCGGCGGCGGGAAACGCCCACCTTTGATCCGGCAAAGGCGGCGGCCATCTGGAAGGACTGGAAGGGAGAGAAGCCGACCAACAAGGTCCTGGACCTGACCGAGCAGGCCATCAACGAACTCCCCGAGGCGCAGCTGGTGCAGCACAATTCGGGGGTGAAGTTCGGCGACCTGCAGGTGGCCTTCGGGCACGACACCCTGATGCTGTCCGACCTCATCACGGTCTTCCTCATCCGCGACAACATCGGCAAGCGGCCGATCTACTTCGCCTGGAGCGACGGAAACGTGCCGGACCAGACGCTCGGACTCGTGAGCTACCTGACGACCGAGGGAATGGTGCGCCGCCTCAACCCGGCGCGCATCTCGGAGGGTGGCCCGATCGTCTTCAACCGCGCCCTCGGCTTTGTCGACCTTCCGCGCACCAGGCAGTTGCTGTTCGGTACCTACGACTACGACGCCGCGGCGCGCGCCCGCCCACGCGGCTGGGTGGACCGCCCGTCGCAGAGCATCCTCTCGTTGTACAGTGTCATCTACGGGACGACCGCGGTCACCTTCAAGCAGGCCGCTGACACCACGCTGGCGATCCGGGCCGATTCGATCGCGCGCGCGGTGGAGGCGAACCTGAAATAGCGGCCCTTACCCGCCGACCCGCAGCCGCGGCGCCGAGACGGCGGATGCGGCCTTCACCTCGACGGCCATCGTGGCCCGACGCCCGCCGACGGTGGCCGCGACCCGCGCGGTTCCGAAGCGGAGGCCGGTAACGACGCCGTCGGGGCTCACCCGGGCGATCGCGGCGTCGCTGGACTGCCATTGGACCGGGAGGTCGCGGAGCGCCCCGCCCTTCTGTCCCTGGGCCACCGCCGCAAGCTGCGCCGCCTCCCCGACCCGGAGCGTCACCGCCACGGGTTCGAGCCGCACCGCCACGACGTTCACCGGCGGGACCCGCACCTCGATCCCGCTCACGCCACCGCCAATCGCCGCGCTGATGCGCGCGCGGCCGGCCGCGACCCCCCGCAGCGTTCCGTCAGGCGCCACCGCGACGATCTCCGGGTGGCTGGACGCCCAGGTCACGATGCGGCCCTGCAGCGCGGAGCCGAGCCGGTCGCTGGCCTGCGCCTGCAGCCGGAGAACTTCGCCGATCTCGAGGAGCGTCGGGCGGGGCTCGATCCGGACGGTGGCGACATCCACGCGAGAGACTTGAAAGGTCACGTCGCAACACTGCCCTCCGAACGCCGCTCTGATGCGGGCGCCACCCGGACGGATCGCCGTCAGTTCTCCCTGCGGTGTCACCCGCAGGATGGTCGGATCACTGGAGCTCCAGGTCGCCCCCTGCGCCGCCTTGTAGCCCTCAGTACCACTGTTCCATCGCGCAAGGAGCCGGACCACCTGGCCGACGGCGAGCGCTCCCTCGCCAGGGAGGACATCGAGCTGGCCGGCCAAGCCACGAATCTCGACGACGATCTCCGCTGCGCGGCCTTCGCACTCCGCCTGGAGCCGCGCCCTCCCCTCGGCGATGGCCTGCACCACCCCATCGGCATCCACGGTCGCCACCTCGGGATCGAGCGAACTCCAGCGGATGCTCCGTCCCGGCAGGACCGCACCCGACTGATCCATCGCCACCACATGGAGGGCGTGCCGCTCCCCGACTTGCCAGGCGCCGTTGACGGGACCCGGACGGAGCAACGCCACCGGCATCCGGGCGACGCGCACCTGAATCGAGGCACGGACGCCGTCGACGATCGCCATGATCTCTGTCTCCCCCTCCGCCAGGGCGGTGACGACGCCACTCGCGGAGACGGTCGCGATCCCCGATTCGGTCGAGCGCCACTGCACCCCTTCATCGCCGAGTGCGAGGCCAGCCCGATCCCGAACCGTCGCGTGCAGCTGCAGCCCTGCGCCCGCCTGCAGCACGGCGCCGTTCGGCTGGATCGTCACACCGAAGGCCGGCATCGACGGCTCGGTGGGCGCCGAGACCCGCGTCGAGGCCCGCGTCCGGGGGGAAGGGAGCGGACTCAGCGGCACGCTCGGGAGTGTCAGCAGCTCGAGGTCCTCGCCGGCGCCACTCAGTTCACGCATGGTTGCCCGCACCGCCGGGTCGGCAGCGGCGGCGGAAGCCTCCGCCGCGCTGATCGCCTCGCTGAGCGTCGGCCAGCGCTCCTCTGGATCCTTCGCCAGCATCTTGTCGATCACCGCCGCGAGTTGCAGTGGGCAGTCGTGCCGGAGCGGCAGGAGCGGAGGGGGGATGTCGGAAACGTGGGCCAGCAACACCGGCACGACGTCCTGGTGGGCGAACGGAGGCCGGCCGGCGAGGAGTTCAAATGCGACGCAGCCGAGCGCGTACTGGTCCGAGGCGCCGGTGACCGCCCTGCCGGTACACTGTTCCGGACTCATGTAGGTCGGGGTACCGACGGTAGACCCAGTCTGGGTCAGGCTCACACCCTGCGCAACCTTGGCGATGCCGAAGTCCGCGACGATCGCGGAACCGTCGTCGTCCAGCATGATGTTGGCGGGCTTGATATCACGATGCACCACGCCTCGACGGTGCGCATGCTCCAGGGCCGAGCCGACCTGCGCGAGGATCGCAAGGACGACCGGGACGGGGAGCGGCCCAGTGTCGGAGAGCACCCGGTCCAGCGAACGGCCACCGACGTACTTCATGACGAAATAGCGAAGCTGGTCGGTGGTCCGGACCGCGTAGATCGGAATGATGTGCGGATGGCTGAGCTGGGCCGCCGTCCGCGCCTCGAGGAGGAAGCGGTCGGCCATTCCATCGGTCTGATCCAGCCCTGGGACCATGACCTTCACGGCGACTCGGCGACCAAGCGAGAGGTCCTCGGCGAGGTAGACGGCTGCCATGCCGCCGCGGCCGAGTTCATTGAGAATCCGGTATTCGCCGAGTGTGGCGGCAGTCAGCTGCTCGCGAAGCGCCTCGAATGGGGAGACGAACGCGTGCGATGGGCGCGAGGCCTCCACCCCGACCGCGCCACCGCATCGCGTGCAGAAGCGGGCGCCACCGGTGGCGGCGGTGCCGCACTGGGGACAGAAGAGACTGGTCTGGGTCGTCACCCTCCGAGTATCGGACGGAGCGGCGCGGGTTTGAGGGGCCCCTCCCGGGCCGTTGTGGATGACCCGGGGGCGTTGTAGCGTACACCGACCCGCGGAGGCCGGAATGCCGGGCGTGGTGGCCGAGTGGTTTAAGGCAGCGGTCTTGAAAACCGCCGAACCTGAAAGGGTTCCGTGAGTTCGAATCTCACCCACGCCGCTCACCGTGCTCGCTCGCGTTCATCTTACCGGAACAAAGCGTGGCAGCTGTTACGCGCCGACGCAGTGGCAAATGATCCGGGACGGCGGACCGTGCGCCACGTCGTTCTGCGACATCACCTTAGGTTGTCAATAGCCAGATCGAATCACGCCCGGTTCTTGCTTGGTTGTGGCCACAGATGACTCCGCCCGACCAACGCACGTTCTCCCTCGGCGCTTCAGCCGGGATTGCGCTTCCAGCGCCCCGGATCACGACGACCCGATTCCTGGCGATCCTGTTGATCGTCGGGGGCAGGCCGGCGTTGGCACAGGAGGCGGTCGTATCTCCCCACGGGCCGCTGGCCAATAAGTGCCTGGATTGCCATCGGGACGACGGGTGGCGGCCCGCGCGGATTGGGCCGACGTTCGATCACAAGGCAGTCGGGTTCGCGTTGCTGGGCGCCCACGGGTCGGCCACCTGCCTGAGCTGCCATCAGGATTTGACCTTCGCGAACGCCCCCACACGCTGCGTGCAGTGTCACATGGACGTGCATCGCGGCGAGCTGGGCTCGGCCTGCGGCACCTGTCATGTGGAACGGGCCTTCCTGGATCGCTCCCGGATGATTCAAATGCACCAGACCAGCCGGTTTGCGCTGGAAGGCAGCCATCGCGGCGTCGACTGCGAATCCTGCCACCCACCGGTCGGTCAGGGCGGGCTTCAGTATGTCGGCCGGTCAACCCGCTGTGAGTCCTGCCACATCGGGCAGTACGCTGCCGCCAGGAACCCGGACCATCAGTCGCTGGGATTCTCCCGCGACTGCGAGCGCTGCCACCGCGCCTTCCAATGGCCCGCCGTCCGCTACGACCACAGTGTGAGCGGCTTTCCGGTCACCGGGGCGCATCGAGCCCTCGCCTGCGTCCAGTGCCACCCGGACTTCCGGTACACCCTGGGCACCAGCACCTGCGTGAGCTGCCACCAGAACAAGTACGATCAGACCACCGCGCCCAATCATGCGCAGGCACAGTTTCCGACCGACTGCGCCTCCTGTCACAGCACCGCGGCGTGGGACACCCCGTTCAACCACAGCCGCTTCCGGTTCCCGCTCACCGGAGCCCATCTGAATTCGCCCAACGGCTGCATGGATTGCCACGCAGACGGCGTCTACAAGAACAAACCCACCACCTGCGAGTCCTGCCACCTCACGAACTTCAACAGCGCATCGAGTCCCGATCACAAGAAGCTGGGGTGGCCGACGACCTGCACCACCTGCCACGCCGGGGCGGGGAATACCCTGACCTGGGACAGTGGGGTGCAGCTGCCGACGCAGTACCACTCGATGTTCAACGTGAACCACCAGGGCGCGGGGGGACAGTGCACCCAGTGCCACACCACGACCACCTACAGTCAATCGACCTGCAGCCGGCACCATCATCCGCCCTCATGCACCTACCTGAATGAACGGGGGTGCGGCGACTGAGAGGTGGCCCCATCCGGTGTCGATGCACGGGGCCTACGGACCCAGGCGAAGGCACCATGCCGACGTCGCCTGGATACTCAAGCTTGACGGCACCCCGGCCGACAGATACTATGCTCTCCACAATTGCTCGCTTCGTGGTCATTTGCCGCCTATTGCTGCCACGTTAAACAAATGCTAAAACGCGACGCCTGGCGGCTATTTCCGTCGGGTCTTTTTTTTGCTCAGGAGCCAGCCATGCCCTGTAACACCATCGGTACCGATGCCTGTGACACGGCGGTGACCCCGTGAGCCACACCGATGCCCGACCCGAGACCCGCGCGGTGCGCGCCGGAGTCGCCACCGATGGCAATCACGGCGCGGTGATACCGCCGATCTACCTCTCCTCCACCTTTGCGTTCAACGGATTCCGGGATAAGCGGCCCTACGACTACACCCGCACCGCGAATCCGACCCGCGACACCCTCGGCAGCGCACTCGCCGAGCTGGAGGAGGGCGCGGGCGCGGTGGTCACCTCGACCGGGCTCTCAGCCGTCCTCCTCGTGCTGCAACTGCTCAAGCCGGAGGATCGGCTGGTCGCACCGCATGACTGCTATGGCGGGACGCGCCGGCAACTGGATACCCTCGCGGGTAAGGGTCACTTTCGCGTCGAGTACATCGACCAGAGCGACGCGGCAGCACTCGTCGCGGCCCTCGCCACCCCGGCGCGCATGCTCTGGGTCGAGACGCCGAGCAACCCGCTGCTCCGTATCACCGACCTCCATCTTGCGGCCCGGCTGGCCCGGCAGGCCGGAGCGCTGCTGGTGGTGGACAACACCTTTCTCTCCCCCGCGTTGCAGCGCCCACTCACGCTGGGCGCCGACGTCGTGGTCCACTCGACCACCAAGTACCTGAACGGCCATAGCGACGTGGTGGGCGGCGCGGTCATCGCCCGCGAGCCCGCCCTTGCACAGGAGCTCGCCTGGTGGGCGAATGTGATCGGAGTGACGGGAGCGCCATTCGACAGCTACCTCACACTCCGCGGGATCCGCACGCTGCACGCCCGGATGCGGCTGCACCTCGAGAACGCCGCGGCCGTTGCCAACCTCCTCGCCTCGCACCCCGCGGTGGCACGGGTGCACTACCCCGGCCTGCCGGACCACCCGGGTCATACCGTTGCCGCCCGGCAGCAGTCGGGCTTCGGTGCGATGGTCAGCTTCGAGCTGGAAGGTGGTGCCGCGTCGGTGCCCGCGTTCCTGGAAGGGCTCAGCTGTTTCACCCTGGCCGAGTCGCTGGGTGGAGTGGAGTCACTGGTCGCGCACCCGGCATCGATGACCCATGCCTCCATGACGGCGGAGCAGCAGGCTGCGGCCGGCATCACCGAGCGGCTGCTGCGGCTGTCGGTCGGGATCGAGGCGTCCGAGGACCTGCTGGACGATCTGCTCCGCGGCCTGGGCCGGGTGGCGGAACTGCAGCCGGCGGTGGCCGCCGCCTGAGGCGACTCCGCGCCATATCATCCCGACGTGACCCGGGCGTGCTCGAGAGCGATCGGTGGCGGGGAATGCCCGCAGCGACGCCAGCAACAGCCGCTGTGTGCGGCCTTGTCGGGGACCCTTCGGGAGGCTAGAATCCCACCCCGTTGGAGTCGTGGCCGAGTGGCTGAAGGCGGCGGTTTGCTAAACCGTTATAGGGTTGAAAAGCTCTATCCAGGGTTCGAATCCCTGCGACTCCGTCCAGTGAGAAGCAAGAAGGGAGCAGCCGGACCGGCCTAAGGTCCCCGCCTGCCCCTCTTCCTGCTTCTCACTTCTCACTTATGACCAACGCGCCAACCGCCATGGCTCCTCCTCGGGTCCGTTTCGCTCCCTCACCCACCGGCTATCTGCACGTTGGCGGCGCCCGTACGGCACTCTTCAACTGGCTGTTCGCGAAGCAGACCGGCGGGGTTTTCGTGCTGCGGATCGAGGACACCGACAAGGAGCGGAGCACCGAGTCGCATACCCAGGTCATCCTCGATGGGCTCAGGTGGCTCGGCATCACCTACGACGAAGGACCGTACTTCCAGGGGCAGTCCTACGACCGGCACCGAGCCGACGCTCACGCCCTGCTGGCGGAAGGAAAGGCCTACCGCTGCTTCTGCACGCGCGAGGAACTCGACGCCATGCGCGCGGTCGCGGAAAAGACCAGCATGGGGTTCCGGTACGATGGGCGCTGCGGGCGCCTGACAGCGGCGGAGATCGAGGCCCGGCTCGCCACCGGCGACCCCTTCAGCATCCGCGTGCGGATGCCGGATGAGGAGATCGCGTGGGACGACGCCGTCCACGCCCGCATCAGCTTCCAGGGGCACGACCTGGACGACTTCATCATCCTGCGCAGCGACGGGACTCCGATCTACAATCTCGCCGTGGTCTCGGACGATGTGGCGATGCGGATCACCCACGTCATTCGCGGCGACGACCATATCTCGAACACCCCGAAGCAGATTGCGTTGTACCGAGCACTTGGCAAGCCTGCGCCGATCTTCGCCCACGTGCCCATGATCCTCGGCAACGACGGCAAGAAACTCTCGAAGCGCCACGGCGCCACCGCCGTCGGCGATTACGAGCATACCGGCATCCTGCCGCTCGCGATGCGGAACTTCCTCGCACTCCTCGGCTGGTCGCCCGGCGGCGACCGGGAGATCCTCCCGGAGGCCGAAATGATTCAGCTCTTCTCGCTCGATGGCATCCAGCGGAAAGCGGCCGTCTTCGATACCACCAAGCTCGAATGGATGAACGGTCAGTACCTCTCCGCGGAACCCGCCTCGGCGCTGCGCGCACCGGTGGAGAAGCATCTCGGAGAGCTGGGTGTCCGCCACGATGGGCGAGACCTCGAGGCGCTGATCGATGCAGTCAAGGCGCGGTCCCGCACCCTGCTGGACATCGCCAATCAGATCGCTGTCCGCCTCGACCGCACCCGCATCATCCGCGATGCGAAGGGCGTCCAGCTCGTGACCAGGCTCGGAGCCGCGTTCGCCGAGAATCTCGCCGGGGCCCACGCGGCGCTGGCCGCGCTGTCGCCCGCGGAGTGGACCGCTCCCAGGCTCGAGGCTGTACTCAAAGCGGTTGCAGAGCAGCAGGGCAAGAAACTCGGCGACGTCATGCAGCCTGTCCGCGTCGCCCTCACCGGTGGCACCGTCTCCGAGCCGGTCAACGAACTGCTCTCCGTCGTCGGTCGGGATGAGAGTCTCGCGCGGATCCAGGCGGCCCGGTAGCCTCCTGCTGATCCTGCTTCTCGCCCCGCCGCTGGCGGCGCAGGAGCCGGGCGGCGGCGTCATCCACGGCCCCACTCCGGTCCGGATCACCTTCACCGGCGACATCAACCTCGGTACCCGGACGCTCGAGGACGGCCTCCCGCCCGACAGCGGGCGCGGGCTCTTCGCCGCGGTCGATTCCCTCCTGAAGGGGGACCTCGTCGTGGGCAACTTCGAGGGGGTGCTCTCCGACTCCGGCTACTCGCTCAAGTGCGGCCCGCCCCCGGACACGACCGCTGCTGATTCCTCCCTGACGACACATTACAGGCGGCCGAAGCCGGCGCACCGAGTCCTCCATACCAACTGCTACGCCTTTGCGACGCCGACCTGGCTGGCCGCGCGGCTGCCCGAGGCGGGGTTCACCCACCTCAACCTCGCGAACAACCACGCCAACGACTTTGGCGCCGAGGGGCGCCAGCACACCGAAGAGTCGCTACGCTCCCTCGGCGTGACACCCTACGGGCCGCTCGGCTCGGTCGTCGTCCAGCCGGTGATCCACGACGGCCAGATGACCCTCGTCGGCGTCATCGGATTCACTACCTATCCGCATGCGTACAACCTCCTCGCCCTGGCGGCCAGCGCCGCCATCGTGGACTCGGTGCGCCCGCTGGTCGACGTGCTGGTGGTGACCTTCCATGGCGGCAAGGAAGGTGCGCGTGCCGTCAGAACTGGCAAGGGCCCCGAATTCCTCGCGAAGGAGCCGCGGGGTGACCTGCGGCGCTGGGCCAGAGTGGTAATCGACGCGGGCGCCGATGCCGTCGTGGGCCATGGCCCGCACGTGTTGCGCGGCGTGGAGTTCTATCAAGGCCGGCCGATCTTCTACTCGCTCGGCAACTTCATGACCTATCGGGGATTCAACCTGGAGGGACCGCTCGGACTCACCACGGTGCTGCAGCTGGAGCTGGATGGAGACGGGTCCTTCCGCGCCGCGCGCATGCCTGCCCTGGTACAGATCCCGCAGATCGGCCCCGCGCCGGATACGTCAGGCGCGGCCGTACGCCTGCTCCAGCGGGTGACGGCGCTCGACTTCCCCGAGACCGGCGCCCGGATCGCCGACGACGGTACGGTCACCGCCCCCTAGACGTACACCTCGGTGCGGAAACGCCAGATCCGGCGCAGCAGGTCGTCGAGAAACCCCTGCGACACGAAGGCCTGCACCGCGATCATCGTTGCCTCAGCATCCATGCCCCAGAGAATCGCACGCTTGGCATCGCTCTCGAAATCCGCCTGCACATAGGCGCGCTGATCCTGGGTCCAGACGATCGGCAGATTCTGCGACAGACCGGCGGCGAGCCCGTTCACGCCGGGGCCGCCGACGGCGATGGATGGATTGAGGTGGAAGATTCGATTGTCGAGATACCACACGTCGCCGACCACGACGGCGCGGCGGAATGGCTGCCCGTCGCTCCGCCGATCGACTTCCTCCTTCAGCCGGTAGGCCGTGGGCCGGTCGCGCTCCTCGGCACGGATATCGGAGCCGGTCACGATGACCACGGTTTCGTCGGTGTCGATGAGCTTCATTGGGTCGTATCCGGATGTTCGCGCTGCGCCCGCTCCAGTTCCTTCTGCCGCTGCTTCTCCCGCCGCAGCTCCTTCACCGCCCGCTTGAACTCGTCGAGCGTGTTTGCCCGTTGCGCCGCCCGCTGCAAGTCTTCGGCAATCCAGGCCCCGGTGTGATCGAGCGCGTGCAGCTGGTTGCCCGCCACTCGGAATCGGCAGCAGCGCCAGCACCGCGGCCGGAATCTTGAGCCCTGCGATGTAAATGTTCCGCGAGTCGAGTCCGAACTTCTTCCCGGCGACGGTAGCCGTCCAGTCGGGGAGCTTGACCTGATCGGCGCCGGGCTCCCGTGCGATCGAATCCAGATATCCCTGGACGATCGCGCGTGACCGCGCTATCCACCAGCTCCACATGGCTCTTCCCCAGCCGAGCCGCAAGTTCCTTCGGCGGGACCGGCAACGGTCGCACCCAGAGCCGGCCATCGCCCAGGGCGGGGCCGATGCGCCCCGCCGGGCTTCGCCGCACCACAGCGACACTCTCCTCGGGCGCGGGGGCGATCACCGGCTGCTCGGGTGTGGTCACGCTGTCGGTGGGCACCGGGTTGAGTGGCGGCACGGGTGCCCGGCGCGTCCCCCGCCCCTGTTCCACCAGGGGGACATAGAACCGGGCGGGTGTGGTGCGCTCGACATCCGGCACCGGCGCAAGGTAGATGAGCGACGACTCTCGCCCCGGGACCTCCGGGAGATGGCCGTGAATCACGACCAGGAACAGCAGGCTGTGCACGGCGAGGCTGACCCCGATCGCGAGCCACCGGCGCCCCCTGGCCCGTTCGCCGCCCCGGTCAGGCCACACCGGCGAGCACCCTTCCCAGTCGCACGATCCCCTCCCGCAGGCGCGCTGGTCCTACCGTGAGCGCGATCCGGAAATAGCCCTCGCCGCCGGCGCCGAAGGCGCTGCCCGGGAGGACCACGACCCCCTCCCCCTCGAGTGCCTGTGAGGCGAATGCGGCCGATGCTACACCATCGGGCAGCGGAATCCAGAGATACATCGTGCCGAGGGGGGAGTCGCAGCGGAATCCGCTCTCGAGCAGCGCCGCGACCCCGGCGTCCCGGCGCCGCTGCAGCTCGGCGATATTCGGCGCCATCAGGCGATCGGCGTGATCCAGAGCGTACGCCCCCGCCTGCTGCACCGCGAGCCAGGGTCCGGTATCGACGTAGGACTTCACCCGGGTGAGCGCCGCGATGAACGGTGCTTCCGCCGTCGCCCAGCCGAGCCGCCAGCCGGTCATCGAGAAGCTCTTGCTCAACGAGAAGAACTCGATCGCCACCTCCCGGGCCCCCGCGGATCTCGAAGATGCTCGGCGCCCGGTAGCCGTCGAAGGTGAGGTCGCAGTACGGGTTGTCGTAGGCCAGCACGATGCCATACTGGCGACAGAGCTGCACCGTGCGCTCGAGGTAGTCGCTCGGTGCGATCGCGGCGGTCGGGTTGTTCGGATAGTTGAGGTACAGCAGCCGGACACGCTTCAGCGTCTCGTCGCCCAGTTCCTCGAGTTCGACGAGGAACCGGGTGCGCGCCGTGAGCGGATAGATGACGGGTCGCCGCCCGCGAGCACGGTCCCGCCGAGATAGGCCTGGTAGCCGGGCTCCGGAACGACGACGAGGTCGCCCGGGTCGATCAGTGCGAGCGGCAGGTGCGAGAGCCCCTCCTTGGAGCCGATGAGCGGCAGCACCTCGGTGGTCGGGTCGAACTCGATGCCGAACCGCCGCTGCATCCAGTCGACCGCCGCACGTCGGAAATCGGCATTGCCCTGCTGGAAGCCGTACTTGCTGAGTCGGGTCTCCGCCACCGCCCGCTGCATCACCTCGATCACCTCGGTCGGCGGCGGATAGTCGGCGTCCCCGGCGCCAAGGTCGATCACGTCGACGCCGCGCGCGAGGAGCGCCCGCTTGATCGCGGGGAGCTCGGCCATCGGGTAGCCCGGCAGCCGAGTCAGGCGCTCGGAGGCCTTCACCGCACCGTGTTCCGGAGCACGCCGACGCCGGACACCTCGACCTCGATGACGTCCCCCGACGCCAGGCGACCGACTCCGGCCGGCGTCCCCGTCGCGATCAGGTCGCCCGGTTCGAGCGTCATGACGCTGAGATGAACACCAGGATCGCCGGAATACCGAACACCATCTCCGAGGTCGCTGCCCGTGCTGCTTCACCGCGCCGTTGACCCGGGTCGTCACCTCGAGGGTGCGCCAGTCGAGTCCCTCGACCACCGCCGGGCCGACCGGGCAGAAGGTGTCGAACCCCTTGGCCCGGCCCCACTGGCCGTCCTTCTTCTGCAGGTCGCGGGCGGTGACGTCGTTGACGCAGGTGAAGCCGAGTCGGGCCCGCTCGGCCTGCGCGAGGGTCACGTTGCGCAGCCGCTCGAGCATCACGACGCCGATCTCGGCCTCGTACTCCACCTGCTGGGACTCGGGCGGCATCACGATCTCCGCTCCCGGCGCGAGCAGCGACGAGGGCGGCTTGAGGAAGATCAGCGGCTCCGGCGGCACCTCGTTGCCGAGTTCCTGGGCGTGCGCCACGTAGTTGCGGCCGACGCAGACGATCTTCGACGGCTTCACCGGCATCATACGCTCGCTCCGATGCCGTGACGGGCGAAGAAGTCCTCCACCCGCGTCCGCACCTCCGACCAGCGTGCCGATCACCCGGTCGGCGCGCGGCAGCCCGCTGAGCACCAGCGGGCCATACCGCTTGGTGAGCACCCGCCGGTCGAGCAGCAGCACCACGCCGGCATCGGTTCGAGCGCGGATCAGTCGGCCGAATCCCTGCTTCAGCTTGAGGCCGGCGTGCGGCAGAAGATAGTGCATGAAGCCGTCCTCCCCCTGCTCCGCCAGCCGCTCGAGACGCGCCGCCGTGATCGGTTCCGATGGCACCTTGAACGGCAGCTTGGTGAGGACCAGCGCGCGGAGCGCCCGACCCGGCACATCCACACCTTCCCAGAACGAGTCGGTGCCGAGCAGGATGGCGCGGCCGAGTTCGCGGAAGCGGCGGAGCAGCACGTCCCGCGGCGCCTCGCCCTGCACCAGGAGCGGCCAGCGGGCGCCGGCGATGCCGCGCAGCTCGACCGCCGCCCGGCGCAGGGCGCCGTGGCTGGTGAAGAGCACGAACATGCCGCCGTCCGAGGCGTGGACCAGGTCGCGCACCACTTGCACGACCGCATCGGCGTGACCCTGCTCGTCCTCCCGCGGGTCGGGCATGTCGTTCGGAATCCCGAACAGGCACTGGTCCGCGTAGTCGAACGGCGAGGGCAGGATCTCTCGACCGTGACCGGGCTGTGCGCGCTCGAGAGTCCGACCCGGGATTCGAGGAAGTCGAAGTCGCCGCCGGCGGCGAGCGTGGCGCTGGTGATCGTCACCGTCTCCAGCCGGTCGAAGATCAGCTCGCGGAGAAGCGGCGCCAGGTCGAGCGGCACGCTGGCCAGGGCGACCTGCTGGCCCTTGGGCCCGGTGCGCTCGATCCACCGCACCGTCGGGAGCGCCACCCGCGGCGGGGCGGAGGGTCTGATTGAGCCCGTCGGCGACGGCCTCCAGCCGGCGCATCACCGCGCGGCAGTTCGCCGAGCAGCTGGAGGCGGCGCTCGCTCACTTCGTCGCCCGCCATCCGGTCGGCGATGGTCTCGACGTGATCCTTGAGCGACCGGAAGGCGACGAGCGTCGCATCGAGGTCCCGGCCCAGCCCTTCGGCCCAGATCGAGTCCTTGCCGAATTCGTCGGTCAGCTGAGCACCCCGCCCGGCTCCCTCGAGCCGGCCGTGCAGCCGGAGGATCAGCTGATCCGAGGCCCGGCGCGCATCGGCGACGCCGGGCAGCAGTCGCTGCGCAGCAGGTCGAGACTGGCCCGGCTCAGAAGGTCTCCGATCGCGACAGCTCGTCGGAGAGGGTCGGGAGCCAGCCCCTTGCCGTTCCGTTCGAAGCGGGCCGAGCAGGCGGCGAACGCCGCGGCTGGTGACCTGGACGCCGAGGTGCGTCGCGGCGACGTCCTCGAGATGATGGGCCTCGTCGAGCATCAGGCGGTGGTACGGCGGCAGGACCGCGGCTTCCTCCCAGTTGTCCGAGGCCTGGCGCACCGCGAGGTCGCTGGCCAGCAGGTGGTGATTGACCACGACGACGTCGGCGTCCGCCGCCTTGCGCCGGGCCTTGAAGAGGAAGCAGGCGTCGAAGTGCGGGCACTTGAGCCGGGTGCAGAGATCGGCCTCGGCGCTCACCTCGTCCCAGACCTCGGCGCTGGGCGTCACCGGGAGGTCGCTCAGGCTGCCGTCGGAGGTGCGGCCCGCCCACGCCGAAGAGGCCCACCAGCTCGTCCTGCTTCTCCGGCTCCAGCAGCGAGCGCTGGGCCGACCGCCTGCTCCAGCCGGGCCAGGCAGAGATAGTTCCGCCACCCCTTGAGCAGCGCGAAGGTGGGCTGCCAGTCGTCGTCGCCGAGGGCGTCCCGCAGCAGCGGCAGGTCCTTGCCGACCAGCTGCTCCTGCAGATTGATGGTGTTGGTGCTGACGACGGTGCGTTCGCGGTTGGCCCGGGCCCAGGCCAGCGCCGGCACCAGGTAGGCGAACGACTTGCCGACCCCGGTGCCGGCCTCGAGCAGCAGGGTGCCGCCGTCGTTGTAGGCGTCGCTGATGTAGGCCGCCATGTCGCGCTGGCTGGGGCGGTCCTCGTACTGGCCCACTGCTCGCGACCGCGCCCCGCTCCGCCAGCTGGGCGATGACCTCGAAGGGATCGAGCCTGATCTCCACCTTCGCGCGCGGCACCTCGACCACGACGTAGAGATCGTCGGCCTCGTTGTTGACGATGCCGAAGCCGACGCCCGCCGTCGTGCAGCCGGGCCGCGACCATCAGGTCCGCCATCGACGGTTCGAGCACGCCGCTCGGGTGATTGTGCAGCAGCATCTCGCCCCGCGAGGCGACGCCCGGCAGCGCCAGCACGCAGTCCACCGTGCCCCGGGCCACGGCCCGCGCCCCGGTGATCCGGCCCGACGCATCGACCGTTCGCCACAAACGAGACCTCCCGCCGCCGGCGGCGGCGATTTCGGCCGCGAGGTGCCGTGGGCGTCGGGGGCCATGCGATGGGGGCGCTCAGGTCTTCAGTTCCTTCTTCTTCGCGGCCGGGAAGAGCACGTTGTTGAGGATCAGCCGGTAGCCCGGCGAATGCGGGTGCAGCGAGAGGTCGGTGGGCGGGTCGCCGATCTGGTGCTGCGGGTCCTCGGGGTCATGGCCGCCGTAGTAGGTCCAGGTGCCCTGGCCCCGCTCGCCGTGAATCAACTTGACCCAGGGCGCCCCCGTCTCGTCGGCCAGGACCGTGACGTTCGGCTTGAGCGGTGTGCCGGCGGAAGGAGGTGGTGAGCCCGTAGAAGTCGGGGATCACGTCGCGCTGGCTCTGCACCAGCATCGTCGCCACCGGATCGATCTTGGCGCTGAAGTTGAACAGCGTGAAGGCGCCCAGCGGCTGGCGCCGCGACCGGGTCGTTGACCTGGTGCCCGTCGATGTCCGAGAAGGCGGTCGTCGTCGGGCACAGCTCGAGCTGGGCCCCCTGGAAGGCCAGCGCCCGGCTCCAGTCCATCTTGCGGGCGGCGTCGGTATCCATCGGCGTCCCGTCGGCGTAGCTGGCCGCGATGTCGGTGTTGGCGCTGGCCAGGGCGAGGTCGAGCGTCTCCGTCGCGGTGCACATGGCGAAGAGGAAGCCGCCCTTCTCGACGAAGGTCTCGATGTGCTCCGCCACCGCCCGCTTGAGCGCCGGCACGTTCGGAAACCCGAGGCTCGCGCCATCCGCCTGGTTCTGCTCGATCATGTCGACCAGCCAGGGCGCGCCGGCGTAGTTCACGTAGAACTTCGAGTACTGGCCGGTGAAGTCCTCGTGATGCAGGTGCAGCCAGTCGTACTCCGCCAGACCCCTCCCGAGCACCTCGGCGTCCCACACCTTGGCGAACTCGATCCCGGCGTACTTGAGCGCCATGGTGACCGCGTCGTCCCAGGGCGACGGCGTTGGGCGGGGCGTAGACGGCCACCTTCGGCGCCTTCTCCAGCGGAACCGCGTCCATGTTCTCCTGCTGGATCTCGCCCGGATGTCGGCGAGCTGGCCTCGTCGATCGGCTCGACCGTGACTCCGGCCAGCGCGGCGTCGCGGGCGGTCGTGTCATCGCCCGGCAGCAGGAAGGAGCCGTCACGGTAGTTGAGGAACCACTCCGCCCTGGCCTCCCCGCTGCAGCACCCGGTAGGCCACGCCGTACGCCTTGAGGTGGTCGGTCTGGGCGTCGTCCATCGGGACCAGCAGCCAGTTGGCCGAGCGTGTCCACCGCTCCGCGCCACTCCACAGGCGGCCGAGCCGGACTCCACCGAGCCCGAGCAGGAGGGGTGCGCCGGCTGCACCGAGAAAGTCGCGTCGTCTCACGAGCGTGGAACCGCGTTTCTCGCCTGATCGAGCAGCCGCCGCGCCTGGGGTACGAGGGCGCTCGTGGGATAGTCGAGAATCATTCGCTCGAGGGCCGTGGTCGCGTCGTCGCGACGGTCGGCAGCGAGGCGCAGGCGGCCGAGTTCGAGGAGGGCTGCCGCCGACGCGGAGGGTGCATCCTTGAGCACCGCGAGCAGCAGCACCCGTTCCGCATCGGCCTGCTGATGACTCATCGCGTACAGCTGACCCGCGAGGAGTGTGACCTCCGCACGGCCGGCATCGGGTGGCAGGCCTAGCCCCACCGCCTCGAACAGTCTTGCGGCGGCCAGCGTGTCACCGGCGTCCAGGCGCCGGAGCGCCGTACCAAAAGCAACCAGCGTGTCGGGGCCGATCGGCTGGATGAGCGCCAGCATCCCCGAGCGTGCCGTAGCCTCCTCCCTCGTGCCCGCGAACGGACCCGCCTCCTTCCACAGCTCCGAGGCGCCCTTGAGATCGCCAGCGTAGAGGCGGAATCGCCCGCGCAACGCCAGTGCCTCGACGCTGCTGTCCGCGGCGAGGAGGGTCTCGGCACGTCCGGTCTCCCCAGACTGGCCCCACCGTGCGGCCACCGCACGTCGCAGGCGGAGAAAGTCCTCGACCGGTAGCAGGGAGTGATACCGATCCAGCTGGGCTGAGGCCTCGTCCGCCCTGCCTTCCTTTATCAGGAGGTCGATGAGCGTGGCGGTGGCTCCCGCCTGCACGGCGGTCCCGCTTCCACTGTCGCCCGCGATCTGGGTGAGCATCCGACGCGCGGCGGGTCCGTCGCCCGACGCCGCATACGCCTGCGCCGATTCGAGGCGGAGCCGGGCGCGCTGCGCCGCGCCGGTCCAGCGATCGGCGATCGCCTCCAGCGTCCGGGCCTGCGCCTGCAGATAGGGCGTCGTCGATTCGACCCGAACCTGCTCCAGGAACCCCTGCAGGACATCCAGCTGCTGCGGGGCGGAGGCCGGAAGGCCCGCCATCAACGCGTCGAGCGCGCCAAGCGGGTCACCCCAACGCGCGCGGAGCTCGACGCCGATCTGGGCGGCCTCCTGTCCCGGTTCCTTGTCGAGCGCGCCCAGAATGTCTGAGCGGGTCCGCTCGGGCGCGGTGCCGAGTGTGGCGATGGCGGAGCTACGGTACCCCGGCAGCTGCCGGACGGCGCGGGCCCACTCCCGTACGGCCCCTCGCCAATCCTGTTCGGCGACGGCCAGCTGCGCGAGCTCCGCCGCGAGCGCGTCAGGCTTCCCGAGGCGCTCGCGTCCCAGTTGATAGGCGCGGCGTGCCATCATCCGATCCCGGCGCTGCAGTGCGGCGCCCGCCCATTCGCGATACGGGGTCTCGTCGCCCGGTGCCGCTTTGGCCCACCGATCCACGATCCCCGGAAGACTGTCGAGCAGATTGGCCGTGGCATACGCTCGCAGCGCGACCGCGTAGATCGGCGGTGCGCCGGGGTCGGCGGCGATCGCCGCCTGCACGGCAGGCAGGATCTCCGGGAGTCGGTTGATCGGCGTCAGCGCGCGCTCCAGCCCCAGGAGGGCGCTCACCTCGGCGGGCTTTTCCTTCAGCACCGTCCGGTACAGCTCCGCCGCCTGGGCGTAGCTGCCGCGCCGTTCCAGATCGAAGGCGCGGGACATCGGATCCTGCGCTACCAGGGGGACGGCCGCGCCGAAGAGCGCGAGTGCGAGTCGGAGCACCCGTATCACGGCTTGGCTCTCACGGCATCGCTGAGGCGGCGGAAGTACTCCACCACGCGGCGCCGGTCCTCCGGCGAGAGCTGCTGCAGTTCTTCCCACGAGGGGAACCGAGGCAGGACACCATCGCCCGAGAGATGGCGCAGCGCTGGCGGCAGCCGGGCGCTGTCACCGGTCGCCGCGGTGCTCTGTCGTTCCTGCTTTTCGTCCTGCTCCTGACCCTGCAGGGTCCGGCCGGCATCCAGCATGCGGCGGAAGAGTCGCTCCTGCCGCTGGACGGTCTGCCGGTCGAGCCGCCCCGCCTCCATGGTCCGCGCGAGGTCCTTGGCCTCCTGCGCCAGGTCCGCGGCCCCAGGCATCTGCCCTCCTGCCCGCATCCGCTCGAGCCGCTCGGCGAGGGCCCGCTGCTGCGCGCCGAGCTGCTGCAACTGTTCCTGCACCGCCTGGCCCTGACCCATCATCGGAAGCAGTCCGCCCGACTGCTGACCGAGCTGTCCCTGCTGCTGGGCCATCTGGCTCAACTGCTCCATCGCCTCCTGTAGTCCCGAACCACTCTGGGACCCATCGACTGCGCCGCGGCTGCGGAGCAGCGTGAACGCAGCCGAGTTGAGTGCATCCACGGCTTCACCCGCGCGGCGGCTGGCCTCCCGCGGATTCGGTGCGGCCGTCGCGAGCGCCTCCCGGCCCTTCTGCATGGCATCGCGCGCCGCGGCCAGCGCGACACTCGACTGCTGCGAGACCATCGCATTCTTGCCGCTGATGTCCTTCACCTCCTCCAGCAGACGCTCGGTGCCTTCCTCGACGGCGCCCTGTTCGGAGCGAACGGCCGGCGAGGTCTCGCCGCGGCGCAGCGCCTCGCCGAGTTGCAGTTGCCGGTCCGCGAGCCGGCTGGCATCACCGAGCACCTGGTCCAGCGCCCGCATCACCTCCTGCCGCCAGTCTTTCTGCAATCCCTCGCGTTGCTGCTTGATCTCGTCACCCAGCGCATCCAGCTTCTCGGAGGCCTGTTGCCCCTCCTGCTTGGCGCCTGCCTTGTTCCCCTTGCGGGCGGATTTGGCCGCCTGCCGCATCTGCTGCCCCGCCTGACTGGCGTGCTCGGCGGACTCCTGCATGGTTTCCTGACGCCCGCCCGGGTCGCCGGCGAGATCCTTCGAGACCTGGGCGAGGGCCGCACCCAGCGAATCGGTCCGCGTGGCGAGCGCCTGCTCCTCATGCGTCGCGCGAGTCGTGTCGAGCCCAGGCAACTGCTGATTCCACTGCTGCTGCTGCGCGGCGAGATCCTTCGCTTCGGCCGTCAGGTTCGCCATGTCCCCCTCGAGCGCCGCGCGCTTGAACAGCTCCCGGCTCCGCTCCAGCACGTCACGCAGCTCCTTCTGCGCCTCGGCCAGCTTCACCAGCGCATCCCGGGCCCGTTCCGGATCGAGTTCCTTGAGCGCCTGCTCCAGCTCCGCCAGGCGGTCGCGGAGCTCAGGGGTGATCGCGCGCTCCAGTTGGTCCCGAAGTTCCTGCAGTCGCTGCTGCCAGGCGGGATCGTTGAGCCCTGCGGCCTCCGCGCTCTGCTGCAGCTCCTTGATCGCATCCTTCACCCGCTCCGCCTGCTGCATCAGTTGTTCCTGGGACTCGGCCACGTTCTCCGCGCGCTTCGCATTCTCGAAACTCAGCGATTCGTCCGTGGATCCGCTCGCGTGCGGATTTTCGCCGCCCCGCGGACGCTCCTGGGCGAGGTCGTCAGTCTGCCGTTCGAGTTTGTGACTGGCCTGGGCGAGGCTGTCGAGACTCCGGCTCACACCGGACGCCGTCTGGCGCGTCACCTCGCGCAGTTCGCTGAGGGTGGGAAGCCGGAGCAGGTACTCCCGAGACCGGGTCTGGTGCGCGGCGGGCGCATTGTCGCTGGCGGTCACGAAATAGCGCACCGAGTCGCCGGGGAGAAGACCGCGCTGATTCAGATCCAGCTCGTAGGGCAGAATTGCCCGGTCGCGACCACCGTCGGGGAGCGTCACCGTCTCGAGCCGTGCGGAATCCTCGAAGCCCAGGCGACTGATGCGGCGACTTTCCAGGGTCAGCCGGACGAGCCCGTGATCATCCTGGGCATCGATGAGCAGCGGCACTCGCAGTGTGATGGGTGCCAGGGTGTCCGCCCCCGGCACCGGCACCTCGACACGCGGTGCGCTGTCAGCCACGGTGATCACGGGAATCCGCACGGTGTCTCCCGCGAGCGCCGCGCCTGACAGTGTGGCGAGCGCAAGGCGCCAGGTACGCACACCGCTCGGCGTCAGGGTGCCGCGAAACCGCATCCCTGAGACCGCGAGGGGGGCCGAGGTCGCTCCGGCGGACCAGCTTGCTGCGGTGAGGGCCGCCGTGGCCTCGCCTTCGGTTTCGAGCCGGGTGCCCTCCGGCACCACCACCGTGTCACCCCGGGTCGGGATCGGCTCGTCCTCGAGCTCCAGGTACCGCGGGTACCGCGCCGTCACGCGCAGGCTCCCGAGGAAGGCCGGAATCCGCACCCGTACCTGCACCGTATCCGAGTTCTGCCCACCGCTGGAGAGCCGGAGGAAGACATCGGCCTGCAGCGGGCCCAGCGAGGTGCTCGCGCGCCCGGTTGAATCCAGCGCGAGTCCCTGACCACGCCACGACTCCCCGGCGCACGCAGCCACAGAATCGCATGCTGCCGTCCACGGGCGAGCACGCCCACCTCGACCCGGCCACCGCGCTCGATCTCGTTGGCGCTGACGGTGATCCGGATGGGGGCGACCGTGGCCGACCAGGCCTCGAGCGGGCGCCAGAGGAGCGCCGCTGCGCCGTGGGTCGAGCCCGCGCTGCCGAGGAGCGCGGCCCCGGCGAGCGCCAACAACCCGCTCTGCGTCAGGCGTCGCTGGAACGGGCGCAGCAGCGCGTCCAGCAGGGCGGCGGACCGCGCGGCGAGTTCGTCGGCGTGGCGCCGGTCGGCGATTGCAAGGAGCGCATCACTGCTGCCCATGGCTGCGGCCTCGAGGTGCCCGCGCAACGCACCGCGCCGAAAACCCGCGTGTTCGAACTGGTCGGCCAGCCATCGGGGGGAGAGCCGGTGCAGGCTGCGACCCGCAGAGACCGCCGTCGCGCCCAGCACTGCCAGCGCCGCTCCCCACGTCGCCAACACCCACCAGGGTTGGTTGAACCAGCCGAGCCGCGCGCTCCACGCGGCGCCACCAAGCAGGAGTGCCACCCCGCCGACCACGATCCCCGCCGAAGCCAGCAGCCGGAGCCGACGGAAACGCACCAGCAGCGCCGTGAGCAGAGTTGCTGTCAGGCTCATGGCGTCCCTCCCCCGAAGCCAACGGCGTAGGCGAAGAGGTTGACTCCCATCCGGAGCGCGGCCTCGTGCTTCTCGGGCGGATCCTTGTGGACGTCGGGGTCCTCCCAGCCATCGCCGAGATCACATTGGTAATCGTAGAAGACCACCAGGCGCCCACTCAGGAAGATGCCGAATCCCTGGGCCGGCTTGCCGTCATGTTCGTGGATCTTGGGGAGACCCTTGGGGAAATCGTAGACGAGGTGGTAGATCGGATGATCCAGCGGCACCTCGACCAGCGGCTGGTCCGGGAAGAGCCGGGCCATCTCCCGACGAAACGAGGCGTCCATGCCGTAGTTGTCGCTCGGCGTGAAGAAATCCGCCCTGCAGCAGCCAGCGCCGCAGTGTGACGAGGTCGGCATCACCGAGGTGAAAATTGCCGTGACCGGTCATGTGCAGGTACGGCACCGACCAGAGTTCGTCGCCGACGAGCTGGCACGACCCGTTCGCGGGCCGCGACCCGGAGCCCGGTGCGGGTAGCGATGGCCTGCAGCAGGTTGGGGAGACTCGACGGGTTCGCGTACCAGTCGCCGCCGCCGTCGTAGTGCAGCCGGCCAATCGTCATGGTGGCGATCGGCTCGCTCGGCCGGTCCTGGGCGGCGGCTCCCGAGGTCACCGCCAGCCCGACCAGGGGCACGAGGATACGGCGCAGTGCTGAGGCGGGCTTCATCCCAGTGCCGTCACGATGCGGTAGGCCTCATTGCGGGGGACACCCGAGTTCGCTCGACCAGCTGCTGCACCGCCTCCTTGCGCGAGGTACCGCCGGCGAGGATCTGCGCGGGCTCGGCCACACGGCCATCGGGGCGACTCCGGTTGCCGGATCACCCGTCCGTCCGGCCATGACAACGGTGATCTCGCCACGTGGGGGCGCCGCATGGTAGTACGGTGCCAGTTCGGCCAGGGTTCCGCGGCGGAATTCCTCGAACAGCTTGGTCAGTTCGCGGGCGACCACGACCTCCCGCTCCGCACCGGCGAGCGGGACCAGGTCCTCCAGCAGGTCGGCCAGTCGGGGCGGCGCCTCGTAGAAGACCACCGTCCACGGCGAGGCGGCAGCCTCCTTGAGCAGCCGCTCCCGCTCCTGCCCTTTGCGCGGAAGAAATCCGAGAAAGAGATAGCGATCCGCCGGGAGTCCCGACGCGGAGAGCGCGGTGGTGACGGCGGAGGCGACCCGGCAGGGGGACGACCCCGAAGCCGGCGGCCCGCACCGCCGCGACCAGCGATTCACCGGGATCGCTCACTCCGGGAGTGCCGGCATCGGTCACGAGCGCTACGTCACGGCCGCCCGCCAGAATTTCGAGCAGCAGTTCACGGCGCCGCTCGGGCGAGTGGGCGTGAAAGCTCAGAACCTTGGGATGGGCGTCGAGGTGCGACAGCAATCCCATGGCGCGTCGCGTATCCTCGGCCGCGACGACCGGAACCCGGCGCAGCGTCTCGGCTGCCCGTGAGGAGAGATCGCCGAGGTTGCCGAGAGGAGTGGCCACGACGTACAGCGTGGCGGGAGCGGCGGGAGCCATGACCGAATAGTAAGCCGACGACCGGAGGAGTGCGGAGTCTGGTGGCGTCCGGAGCGGAAGCACCCGAGGGGGCGTTCCGCGACTCCGGAACGCCCCCTCGCCCAGACCCCCGAATGTCGCGGGACCAGCTACCCCAGGTGCTGCTGGATCTTGCCCTCGAGGATGCTCTTGATCCGCGGATCGGCCCCGATCACGGAGTCGACGTGCTTGCCATCCTTGAACAGCATGATGGTCGGAATGGAACGGACGTTGAAGCGCGACCGCGGTGTTCTGGTTGTCGTCGGTGTCGAGCTTGGCCACCTTCAACTTGCCGGCGAACTGATCGGCCAGCTGGTCGATCACCGGAGCGATCGCCTGGCACGGCCCGCACCACACCGCCCAGAAATCCACCAGGGCGAGTCCCTTGGACTGTTCGATCTGCGAGGCAAAATCCGCGTCCGTCACATTCACGACATTCGCGCTGGCCATGCGTTCCTGATCCTTTCGGGATATCTTGCGCACGGCGTGGACGCTGCCACGCCAGGAATTTTACCGTTTGCGGCCCGACTCATCCGACGCCTGTGACCGACCATCCCGTCATCGCCCATCTTGGCATCGCCGTCGAGAATATCGAGGGCGCGCTGGCGTTCTACCGCGACGTCCTCGGGTTGAAGCCGAGCCACCCGACAGAGGCAGACGGCGCCCGTATCGTCTCCCTGTCCCTCGGCGACTCCGAAGTCGAGCTGCTGGAGCCCTGCACCGCGGAGAGTCCGATTGCCAGGTTTCTCGCCAAGCGGGGTCCGGGGATTCACCACGTCTGCTACCGGGTACCCGACCTCGAACGCGCCCTGGCCAGCTGTGAGGCCGCCGGGTACCGCCTCGTGGATGCGGCTCCCCGAATCGGGGCCGGCGGACACCGGATCGCCTTCGTCCATCCGAAGAGCACCGCCGGCATCCTGATCGAATTGACCGAATGACGCCGGTTCACGCACCTGCCTTCCGATCGATGCAGGACCGCCCGGGCGTTCCGGCAAGGGTCAGGTCGATGGCCGTCACGATCCAGCCGCTCTTGCCGGTGTTCACGACCGTAAACGGCACGCCGCGCGTGCACCGGTTCCCGTCCAGATCGACCCGGTCGAGCTCCACCCGCACCAGCCGCCGGCTGGCATCCTGGCCGAGCGGCTCGGTGCCCTGGACCCGAAACGGCGAGCCCCGCAGAAACGATTGGGTGACGAAGAGCCGTTGCTCGTAGTCCGCCGGATGATGCACCACCCCGGCCGGCCCGCGCGAGGTGCCCCAGTACCGGCCCATCCGGGTGATGTTGCTGTCCGCCACGGCCTGCATGAAGTTCCGCACCGCGCCCTCGGGCGTGGTCGCGGACTCCTGTGGCATCGGATTCGCGGGCCCACCGCTGCAGGCGAGGGCAACGAGCAGAACAGCAGGAACGCAACGGTGAGACACGCGCACCTCCGGCCGAGCGAGAATCGAAGGGCGCAACATAAACGAGGCATCTGGAGCGGGCAATGACGCCGATGCGACTCTACATCAACATCGATCACGTGGCGACCGTGCGGCAGGCACGACGCACCGACGAGCCCGATCCGATCGCCGCGGCCGCTCTCGCCGAGGCTGCCGGCGCCGATGGAATCACCGCGCACCTGCGCGAGGATCGGCGACACATGCAGGATGACGACATCGTCCGCCTCGCCTCGAATCTCGCCACGCCGCTCAATCTCGAGCTGGCCACCAGCGAGGAGATTGTTGCCCTCGCCTGCCGGCTGCGTCCCTTCCAGGCCACCGTCGTCCCGGAGCGGCGGGAGGAGGTCACGACCGAGGGCGGCCTCGACCTCACCCGCAATCGTCGGCCGGCTGCACGACGTCATCGCGACGCCTGATCGACGCTGGGTGCCGGGTCAGTCTGTTCATCGACCCCACCCGCGGAGAGCGTGGAGCGCTCCAAGCGCCCTCGGCGTGCCGGCCATCGAGCTGCACACCGGCCGCTATGCCCACGCCTGGCCCCATGCGGACGCCGCACTAGCCGAACTCGTCGATGCGACCGCATCTCGCAAGATCACTCGGCCTCGCCGTCCATGCCGGCCACGGACTGACCTACCGAAATGTGACCGCGGTCGCAGCGATCGCGGCAATCGAGGAGCTGAATATTGGGCACAGTATTGTCAGCCGGGCGGTGATGGTCGGGCATGGGCCCTGCCGTCCGCGAGATGCGCCGACTAGTCGACGGGGACCGTGCGCCGATTTGACCTGCGCTCGGTCGGCTCCTACACTACGGGACCGAGGCTTGCGAGTCCCGAGTTCCGACGGATGCCTGGAACCCCGATGGGCGCAGCGACACTCGAACCCGTGAGCTCGGAAACCCACACGCCCATGAGCCAGCCGCTCGGCATTGACGATTTCTTCGCGCTGGAGGCGGGCGAGTACCTCGATCGCCTGGCCTCGCTTGCCGCGACGCCCACTGCGCCGAACGCCGACGAACTGGTTCGCTTCACCCGCGCCCTCCGGGGCAGTGCCCTGATGGCGAATCAGCAGGCCATCGCCCGGGCGGCCAATGGCTTCGAGCACCTCGTGCGCGGGTACCGGGATGGGCGCCGTCCCTGGGACGCCAATCTCGCGGCGCTGAGTCGCGAAGCGGTCGATGTGCTGCGCACCCTTGTGGAACGGGTTCGCGGCTGGACGCCCGACGATTCCGCCCGCGCGGAGCGGCTCGCGCAGCAGCTGGAGCTGGCAGCCGGCAATCCACCCGTCCCCGCCACCGCCCCAACCCCCGCCGCCACCGAGACCGGAGTCCGGGTGTTTCTCGCCCGCGAGTCGGCAGCTCTCGGCAGCGTGCTCGATCAGGCCGGACGAACCCTGGGGAGCGGGACCCCCTCGCCCGATGCGCTGCTGGCGATCCTCCGCCGCATGCAGCCGCTGCGCGGACTCGCGGCACTTGCCGACTTCCCACCGCTCCCCGACCTCCTCGACGGCATCGATCGCACCATCACCAGCCTCACCCGCCTCGAACTCCCGGCGCATGAGGGCGGGGCGCGCCTGGACGCCGCGGCCGCGGCGCTCGCCCGATCCGCTCGCGATATCGCCGAGCACGGGCGCCCGGATCCCGAGGCGGCGGAATTCCGCAGCTTTGCGGAGCGCCTGCTGACGCCGGAGGCGCAGGAACCGGCCATCGTGCCCATCGAGTCTCTCTATTACGCCGGCCAGGACGGTATCGTCCACCGAGGCACGCCGCCGCGCGGCAACGCCGCGACCGCGATGAGCGCCGCGGCCGTGGTCAGCCGGGGCGAGCACCTCTGTCACGCCGCTGATGAGATCACCGAGTCTAGGGCATCCGCGCAGCGTAATCTCCGCCTCCACCTGCTTCTCGCCGATCTGCGCACCCTCTCCGCCGGTCTCCCGGCTGGCCTGGAGGCCAGCGTCGAAGCCTTCAGCGTTGCCGCGCGATCGGCGGTCGCCCGCGGTGCCGCGGCCGGAGAGCCGGTGCGCTTCGCTGCGTTGATCCGAGAGGCTGGCTCGCGCCTGCGCAACTATACCGAGGTCACCCAGCCCGCCTCACTCACCAGCACCTTCGCGGCACTGGTCGGCGGCCTCAATCTGCTCGGCGTCGCTTTGTCTGACGAATCCGATGTGGTACCGATAGAATCGCTGGCGCCTGATGCACCGGAGCTGGACGCGCCCGTCCATGCGTCGCCACCACCGATCACGGCCGAACCCGTCATGGCACCGAACCGGGCGTCCGCATCGGTGGCATTCGCGCGGGCGGTTTCAGCCTCTCCGCCGCCGAAGCCGGGCCGCGAAACCTGGGACCTCGCGGCGAGCTTCTCGCTCTACGAGGAGCTCACTGCCTTCGCCCCCGATCGGGCGCGCGAAGCCGTCGCTGCGCCAGTGGCGGCGACGCCCCGACAGACGCTGGAACCCGCCCTTGTCGATATCGGAGAGCTGCTCTATCGTGGTCGGGCCGCGCTGGAACGGGCCGACCTCATCCGCCTGGAGATCCGGGCCGCCTGGTCCACCCCCGAATCGACGGGCGCCATCCAGCCGCTGGTCGAGGAACTGCTCGACCTCGTCGAGCTCGCGATCGCCGATTGAGCAGCCATTGACCGCTCCCCCTCCGACGCCGCGCGCGCCCATCTGGCAGCTCCTGGGCGGGCTCACCATTTCCGCTGTCCTGCTGTACTACTCGCTTCGGGGCATCCAGTTCTCGCAGGTCCTGGAGTATGTCCGCGGATCCCACCTCGCGCCGATGCTGCTCGCGGTCGGTCTGGCGACACTCACCTTCCCGCTGCGGATATTCCGCTGGCAACTGCTCCTCCATGGCGACGATGGCCGCACCTTGGGCACGGCCCCGCTGTGGCACGCCATCGCCATGGGATTCATGGCCAACAACGTCCTTCCCCTGCGCATGGGCGAAGTGGTGCGCACCATCGCCGCCTCGAAGCTCACCCGGACCCGGCTCACGTCGGTCGCGGCCTCGGTGGCGGTCGAGCGCCTGTTCGATGCCATCACCGTCGTGACATTGCTGGCCGTCGGTCTGCTGAGCGCGCAGCTGCCTCCCAGCGACGTCTCCGACCAGGTCGCACGCAGTGTGACATTCAGTGTGACGATTTTCGGGGGTCTGGCACTCCTCGGGCTGGGGGGCGCCGGTCTCGTCGTCGCCTATCCGGTGGTCGCGGAGCAGCTGGTGCACAAGGTCATCCCATCGGAAAAGATCGCCACCAAGCTCGTGGTGATCATCGAAGGGGTCCGTCACGGTTTCTCCGCACTGCGGTCGCCTGGAAGAGTGGTCGGAGTGGCGCTCTGGTCATTCGTGATCTGGGGGGTCTCGGCGCTCTCGTTCTACATGATGTTCGTTGCCTTCGGCATCCACGCCGATTATGCCGTCGCCCTGCTGATGCAGGGATTGATCATGTTCGCCATCGCCCTGCCCTCGTCACCCGGCTACGTCGGTGTCTTCGAAGCGCCCATTGTCGGGGTCCTCGGACTCTATCTTGTCGACAAGAATCTCGCCGCCGCGTACGCCCTCACATATCACGTCACCACCTTCCTGCCGATCACCCTGCTCGGTGCCTGGTCAATCTTCCGCACCAATCTTGGCCTCGGCTCTCTGCGCCGGGCCGAGTCGTGAGCCCGTCCATCGAGCTCAAGGCACACGCCAAGCTGAACCTCCTGCTGCGGGTGCTGGCGCGGGAGGACGACGGCTACCACGGTATCGAAACCCTCTTCTGCCTCCTGGACCTTGCCGACACCGTGCGCGTGGAGCGCCGGGAGCCCCGCGGGGTCACCCTGGAGGTGACCGGCGCCGATTGTGGGCCGGCCGACGAGAACCTTGCAGTGCGCGCCGCGAAGCTGGTGCTCGCGGCCACCGGAGATCGGTTCGGCGTCCACCTAGCGCTCACCAAGCGTATCCCGGTGCAGGGTGGCCTCGGCGGGGGGTCCAGCGACGCGGCGGCGGCGCTGGTCGCCACCAATCGGCTCGCCGGCGACGCCGTTCCCCGGCATGAGCTGCTCCAGTTCGCGGGGAAGCTCGGTAGCGACATCCCATTTTTCCTGAGCGGCGCGCCTCTCGCACTGGGGTGGGGGCACGGCGAGCGCATGTTGCGGCTTCCCTCGTTACCGGCCGCACCAGCTCTGCTCCTCCTCCCCTCGATCGGGGTGAGCACCCCCGAAGCCTATCGAATGGTCGATCTGGCCCGGAACGGGATTGGGCGCCGCGGATCGGTTGCCATGGACCTCGACGCGCTCTCGGCCTGGGGAAGCGTGGCGCGCATGGGGGGAAATGATTTCGAGTTCGCTCTCTTTGGCAAACACCCCGCGCTGAAACGGGGCTTCGAGGCGCTCGCAGCAACCCAGCCCCTGCTCTGCCGCATGAGCGGCTCGGGATCAACGCTCTTCGCGATCTATCGCACGGCTCGAGACCGCGACGACGCCCGGATGACGCTCAGCCAGAGTCTCGGCCAGGTGATCAGTGCAGAAACCCTCATCGCGACGCCGCCAGGGCCGGCGCAGGCCGGCGCAATCGGCTAGGTAAGCTCCGGCGGGGACAGACTTTCACCGACCCGGTACCTCCCTTAGGTTTCCTCACCGACTGGCCCCTCGTCCAATGGCAGGACAGCAGACTTTGGATCTGCGAATGGTGGTTCGAATCCACCGGGGCCAACTTCCTGCCACGTGCAACGCTGCAGTTGACCCATCCCCCGCTCCCAACTAATTTTGGGGGCTATTGACATGAGCGAATTTCTGCAACGAAGCCAGATGCTTTTGCTCTCCGGATCGGCCAACCGGCCGCTCGCGGAAGAGGTGGCTGCACAGCTGGGCCAGCCGCTCTGCCAGGTGACGCTCAAGCGGTTCTCCGACGGCGAGATCTTCGTCAAGATCGACGAGAATGTCCGGGGCCGGGACGTCTTCGTCATCCAGCCGACGAATCCGCCCGCGGAGAACTTCCTGGAGCTGTTGCTGCTGATCGACGCGGCCCGGCGCGCCAGCGCCGCACGGATCACGGCTGTCATTCCCTATTTCGGGTATGCGCGACAGGACCGAAAGGATCAGCCGCGGGTCGCGATCAGCGCCAAGCTCATGGCGAACATGGTCACGGTGGCGGGGACTGAGCGGGTCCTTGCGATGGATTTCCACTCGCACCAGATGCAGGGGTTTTTCGACCTGCCCGTCGACCACCTGTATGCCGCGCCGGTCTTTGTGAACCACTACCGGCAGAAGTCCCTGCGGGACCTGGTGGTGGTGGCGGCCGATGTCGGCGGGGCCAAGATGGCGCGCGGATTTGCCAAGCGGCTCAACGCCTCGCTGGCAATTATCGACAAGCGCCGGCCCTCAGCGAATGTGGCGGAAGTGATGAATGTGGTGGGCGATGTGGCGGGGAAGGATGTCATCATTCCCGACGACATGATCGACACCGGCGGCACAATGTCGGAGGCGATCCATGCGCTCAAGGGGCGCGGCGCCGAGGACATCTACTGCTGTGCCACGCACGGCCTGCTCTCCGGTCCGGCAATTGAGCGCCTGATGAACAGCCCGGTCACCGAGGTGGCTGTGGCGAACACCGTCGCTCTGCCGCCGGATCGCAGGTTCGACCGTTTGAAGATCCTGTCGATCGCGCCGCTGCTGGCCAAGGCGATCGGCTATACCCACAGCGATCAGTCGGTCAGTTCGCTGTTCGATTGACATTCCGCGGGCGGCCGCAATGGCGCCCTGTACGAGCGACCAGACCGGTCGCCCCTGAGCGAAGGACGAAGGACGCATGGCACACCAGGCCACTCTCCAGGTAGCGCGTCGCACCGGCACCGGCAAGGGCGCCGCCCGCACCCTCCGCCGTGACGGCCAGATCCCCGCGGTCATCTACGGTCACAACCGGGCCGCCGAGGCATTGAGCGTTGATCGGGCGGCTCTCAGCAAGCTGCTGGCGGGCATCAGCGCGGGAAGCACCATTCTCGACGTCTCGCTCGATGGCGACGCTCCGGTGAAGGCGCTGATTCGCGATATTCAGCGCAATCCGCTGCGGAACACGGAGGTGTTGCACCTCGACCTCTATGAGGTTCGTGCCGACGAGAAAATCACCCTCGAAGTGCCGGTCCACCTCACCGGGACGTCCGATGGTGTCCGGAATTTCGGCGGTATTCTGGATCAGGTGCTGCACCGCCTCGAGATCCGGGTCTTTCCGGCCGACATTCCGGAGCACGTCAGCCTTGACGTCACGCTGCTCGGCATCGGCAAGTCGATCTACGTTCGTGACGTCAATCTCCCGAAGGTCGAGATCCTCAACGACCCGACCCTGCCGATCTGCTCGGTTGTTGCGCCGCGGACCGAGGAGGCCCCGGTTGCCGCCGCCGCCGATGCGACCGCGGAGCCCGAGGTCATCCGGAAGGCCAAGGCCGAGGAAGAGGCGGAGAAGAAGGACTGAGATCTGCGCGCGATCGTCGGCCTGGGGAATCCCGGTCAGGAGTACGAGACAACCCGGCACAACGCCGGGTTTCTCTTGGCGGATCACCTCGTCGCGCGGTGGCGGCTGCCGCCATTTCGGCGGGTGCCCGCGGCCCGCGAGTCGCTGGGCCGGCTCCATGACCAGGATGTCATGGTGGTGAAACCGCTGACCTACATGAATCGGAGCGGGGCCGCGTTGGCCCCGCTCCGCGCGCTTCCCGGGTTTGATCCCGCCATCGACCTGCTTGTCCTGGTCGACGACTTCGCCCTGCCCCTCGGCCGGTTCCGGCTGCGGGGCGCAGGCTCCGCCGGCGGGCACAACGGACTGAAGAGCATCGAGGGCACCCTGCGGCGCCAGGATTACGCCCGGCTCCGGATAGGCATCGGCCCACTGCCGCCGACCACCCGGGACACGGTCGACTTCGTCCTCGGAAGCTTCGCGGTCGCCGAACGCGACGAGCTTGTCGCGCTGCTCACCCCGATGGCCGAGGCCGTGGAGTGCTGGGTAGGCGAGGGCATCGAGCAGGCGATGAGCCGATTCAACACCAGGTAGTCCCCAGCGGTCCCTTCGGCCACCTGCTGCACCGGTGGCGTACCAACAGCGTGGTCATTCTCGTATGCTCCGCCTAGGCATTGTCGGTCTCCCGAACGTCGGCAAGTCGACGTTGTTCAACGCCCTCACCTCCGCTGGCGCGCTGGTCGCGAACTATCCCTTCGCGACGATCGAGCCGAACACCGGTGTCGTCACCGTCCCGGATCCTCGCCTCGAAGAGCTGGCCCGCCTGGTGAAACCCGAGCGCACCTTGCCGGCCGTGGTCGAGTTCGTGGACATCGCGGGGCTGGTAAGAGGGGCGAGCCAGGGCGAGGGGCTGGGCAATCAGTTCCTCGCCAACATCCGCGAAGTCGACGCCATCGTCCATGTCGTCCGCTGCTTTGACGACGACGACGTCCAACACGTGATGGGGCCAGTGGATCCGGATCGGGATCGCGAGGTCATCAACATCGAACTGCAACTGGCCGATCTCGCCGGCGTGGAGAAGCGACTCGACAAAGCGGCACGCGCCGCCAAGTCGGGCGATGCGCAATCCAAACTCGAGGCGAGGCTGCTCACCGCCCTCAAGGAGGCGCTCGCCGCGGGCAAGCCTGGACGGACCGTGACTCCCACCGCCGAGGAGGAGGCGACCTACCGCGCCTTCAACCTGCTGACGTCCAAGCCCGTCCTCTACGCCGCGAACGTCCTGGAGAGTGAGCTCGCCACCGGCAACCGGCATGTCGAAGCGCTCACGGCGGCCGTCGCCGCCGACGGCGAGACGGCAGACATTGTGGTCTTCTCGGGCAAGGTCGAGGCAGAGCTGGCCGAGTTGGCGCCCGAGGATCGAGGGGAGTTCCTCGCCGCACTCGGCGCGACCGAATCGGGCCTGGACCGCCTGGCCCACGCAGCGTACCACCTCCTCGGCCTGCAGAGCTACTTCACCGCCGGCGAGAAGGAGGTCCGCGCCTGGACCATCCACCGCGGCGACAGGGCGCCGCAGGCGGCAGGCGTCATCCACAGCGACTTCGAGAAGGGCTTCATCCGCGCGGAGACCGTCGCGTACGCGGACTTCGTGCGGGTCGGCGGGTGGAAGCCCGCGCGCGAGCAGGGGCTCGCCCGCGCGGAGGGCAAGGAGTACGTGGTTCAGGATGGCGATGTGCTGCTGTTCCGGTTCAACGTCTAGGAGCTCGCCCGGGCCCGCACCCTGCCCTTCCCGCCGCCGCCGGCGGGGCCGTATAATCTTCCATCCACGCTCGGCTCGCCAGTTGCAGAGCGAGGCTCCCACCCGGGAGCGAGCCCCACGCCAGAGGATTCCCCGCGCATGACCACGTCCGTCAGCGGCGCACTCGCGCATTTCAGTCCGGATTCCGCTCTCGCCCGCGCACCGGAGATCGCCGCGGAGAGCGCCGCCTTTCGTGACGTGCTCGCGGAGATCGGCCGGGTCATCGTGGGCCAGCAGGTGCTGCTCGAGCGGCTCCTGATCGGCCTGCTCGCCGATGGACACCTGCTGCTGGAGGGACTCCCGGGCCTGGCAAAGACACTTGCCGTCCGCACGCTCGCTTCGACAATCGATTGCGACTGCCGCCGGGTGCAGTTCACGCCGGACCTGCTCCCCTCGGACCTCATCGGCACCCTCATCTACAATCAGAAAGCGGGCGACTTCACGGTCCAGAAGGGACCGATTTTCACCAACATCCTGCTGGCCGACGAGGTCAATCGTGCGCCGGCCAAGGTGCAGAGCGCCCTCCTGGAATCGATGCAGGAACGGCAGGTGACGATCGGTGGCGAGAGCCACCGGCTGCCCGAGCTCTTCCTGGTGCTCGCGACCCAGAATCCGCTCGAGCATGAGGGCACGTACCCGCTGCCCGAGGCGCAGGTCGATCGCTTCCTCTTCAAGCTGATCGTGACCTATCCCAGCCGCTCCGAGGAGCGCGAGATCATCGACCGGATGACCGATGCCGCTGAACCGACCACCAGAGTGGTCATCCACCCCGACCGGGTGCTGAGGGCTCGGGAGATCGTCCGCAGTCTCCACGTGGACGACAAGATCAAGGAGTATGTCCTCGACATCGTGGCCGCGACGCGCGAGCCGGCGAAGTGGCATCTCAAGGACCTGACCGGGCTGATCCAGTTCGGCGCCTCGCCGCGAGCGGGCATCAACCTCGTCAAGGCCGCGAAGGCGCACGCTTTCCTGGCCGGACGCGCCTATGTGCTGCCCGAGGATATAAAGGCGATGGTCCACGATACGGTGCGCCATCGTCTCATCCCGACCTATCAGGCCGAGGCCGATGGGGTGACGTCCGACCAGATGCTGGACCGGATCCTCGCCGCCGTGCCGGTGCCGTGATTCCTGAAGCTCTGCTGCGCGAAGTCCGCCGGATCGAGATCACGACCCGGGACCTGGTGCGAGATCTCGTCGCGGGCGACTATGCCAGCGCCTTTCGCGGCCGCGGGGTCGAATTCGCCGAAGTCCGTGCCTATCTCCCCGGCGATGATGTCCGAAGCATCGACTGGAACGTCACGGCGCGGCTGGGGACGCCATATGTCAAGCGGTACCATGAAGAGCGGCAGCTTTCGCTGATCCTGCTGGTGGATGTGAGCGCATCAGGCGGGTTCGGCAGCACCGCGCGAACGAAGCGGCAGCTCGCCGCGGAGGTCGCGGCGGTGCTCGCCCTGGCCGCCACCCGGCACCGCGACCGGGTGGGGGCGGCGTTCTACTCGGATCGCGTGGAGTGGTTCAGTCCGCCGAAGAGCGGGCGCAGTCAGGCGCTGCAGGTGGTGACCCAGGTCCTGGCCTACGAGCCGGAGAATCGCGGGACCGACCTCTTCCACTCCCTCGAGTTTCTCGAGCCGCTGCTCCGGCGTCGGGCCCTGGTGGCGGTCGTCTCGGACTTCCTCGACGCCGCGCAATGGCCGGCGCTCGATCGCCTCGCCTGGCGCCATGACGTCGTTGCGGTCCAGCTCACCGATCCGCGCGAACGCGAGCTTCCGCCCGTGGGGCTGGTAACGCTGTGGGATCCCGAGTCCGGCGACTGGCGCGTCGTAGATGCGGATGATCCGGGAGTCCGGGAACGGTTTCGGGAGGAGCGCGCCGCCTTTGATACGGGACTCGCCCGTCACTGCAGTGCCCGGGGCATCGATCTTCTGAGCCTGGAGACTGACCAATCGTACGCCGAGCGCCTGGCGGCCTTTTTCAGCCGCCGCCAGCTGCGACGGCCGTGAGCGTGCGCCCCCTGGCGCTGCTCGGCCTGCTGAGCCTGGCGTGGCCCGGCCGTCTCGCGGCGCAGTCCATGGAGCTCACCACCCGCCAGACGAAGGGGACGATCGGTGACCGGTTCATTTTCGAGGTCACCGTTCACCTCAGACCCGGGATGGAATTGATCGACGCGGTGCCTCACACGCTGGTGCCGCCGCCCCGCGGCATCCGAATGCTCGCCGCCGACACGCTGCGCCAGGATGGCCCAGGGAGCTTTCGCGGCACTGCGACGATGGCGTTCTACCGGATCGGCCCGCAGCCGGTCCCGACCCTCGCGCTGCTCTATCGCACCGAGCCCGGCGCCCCCCCCGATACGCTGCTTGCATCTCCCGATTTCCGTCGAGGTAGTGCCCATCCTCGAGCCGGGGAATCCGGAACTCCGCGACATCAAGCCATTGCGGCCCCTGGGCGGCCCGGTATGGATCCAGCTCGCGGCACTCTGCGCGGGGGTGGCTGGCGGACTCTGGTGGCTGTCCCGCCGCAGAGCGCGCGTGGCGATGACCGCGGAACCGATACCGCCGCCCCGCGGCCCGTTTGACGCGGCACTGGCGCGACTCGCCTCGATCGAGGCTGCCGCGCGGCAGAGCGGCAATGGGGTGATCCCCCTCTATACCGAGGTGGCCAGTGTCCTGCGCGATTGTCTCCTTGCAGCCGGCGCGATCCCCCATCAAGGCCTCACCACAGGCGAGCTCAGCCAGTGTCTGCCGCCCGCGCTCGCTGCCGATGGCATGCGGGACCGCTGCGAAGCCGTGCTCGGTGAGGCCGACCTGGTGAAATTCGCGCGGGTGCGCCCCGACCTGGCCGCGGCGGGCGGCCACGTGGTGCGCACCCGCGCGCTCCTCGAGGCCTGGCGATCCGCCGCCGGAGCGACCGATGCGCTTCGCTGATCCGCTCTACCTCGTGCTCCTGGTGGTGCCGCTGGGCATGCTGCTGCGCGACTGGCGGCGGCGATGGGGGGTGCCGGCCCATCGTATCGCCTTTCCCGCGCTCCGCTTTACGACCGCCGGCAGGCCCACCCTTCGGAGCCGCTGGCACCGGCTGCCGGCCACACTCGGCCTTCTCGGTCTGGTGGTGCTGGTAACCGCACTCGCCCGGCCGCAGGTCCCCGGAGACTCCGAGCCGACCCGGGTGAAGTCGCGGAACCTGATCCTGGCCCTCGATATCTCCAGCAGCATGAAGGCGACCGACTTCCAGCCCGGCAACCGGCTCGCGGTCGCCCGCCAGGTCCTGCGCGACTTCATCAAGCGCCGCGACGGCGACCTCGTGGGGCTGGTGATCTTCGCTGGGCGCGCTTTTCTGCAGGCCCCGCTGACCACGGACCTCGGGGTGCTCGACCGGCTCGCCGAACAGGTCGATATCGGGAAGCTGCCTGACGGCACGGCGATCGGCAGCGCCATCACGCTGGGACTGAACCAGCTGAAGAATCTCCCGAAGAACTCGTGCGCGATCATCCTGATTACCGATGGCGCCAATAACGCCGGCGACATCACCCCGGTGCAGGCGGCCGAGGCGGCGCGCGCCCTTGGCGTACGCATCCACACGATCGGCCTCAGCTCAGCGGACACCTTTTCCGTGGCGCTGAACGGGGTCTGGACGGTGCGCAACGTCAACGCCCGGCTCTCCGGCCGGGACGAGGAGGTGCTCAAGGACCTGTCGACCCGTACCGGTGGACAGTTCTATCGAGCGACCGATCCGAACATGCTCACGGAGGTGATGAAAGAGATCGACCCGCTCGAGCGCATCGAGGTCAAGGTGAGCGAGACCCGCGAGTGGCACGAACTCTTCCCGATCCTGGTGGGTCTCGGACTCGCCCTCATGCTGCTCGAAATGCTCCTCCGGCTCACCTGGCTGCGGACCCTGCCATGAGCCTCTTCGCCCAGCCGTCCGCGTTCGCGCTGTTCCTCGTGCTGCCGGCCCTGTGGCTGATCGGGCGCCACGCCCTCGCCGAGCGCGCCGCGGCGCTGCGACGGTTTGGGGATCCGCTGCTGCTCGCGAGATCCTCCGTGCTGCCGTCGGCGACTCCGACGACGACGTTGCGCGGCGCTCTTCGCTGGATCGGGCTCGTCCTGATCGTTCTCGCCCTCGCGCGGCCGCAGATCGGGCGACGGCCCAAGGATCTCGCCCGGACCGGACGGGACATCATCGTGGCGCTCGATCTGTCGCGCTCGATGGGAGCGGTGGATGTCGGAGGCACCAGGCTGCGTCTCGCCAAGCGACTGGCGTGGCAGCTCGCCGCAGCACGCACCGGCGACCGGATCGGTATGGTGATCTTCGCGGGCGCGGGCTTCCTGCAGCTGCCCCCGACCAGTGACCTGGCCGCCTTTCAACTCTTCCTGGACGCGGCCACTCCGGACGATATCGCGGACCCGTCGACCAACATCGTCGCGGGGCTCACGGTGGCTGAGCGAGCCCTGCGGCGCGAAGGCACGACAGTGGGGTCGCGGGCAGTGCTCCTGCTCACTGATGGCGAGCGGAGCGAAGGTGCCCTCGACCCGATACTCGACCTGTACGGCCGTGCCAGACTTCCGGTGTTCGCGGTCGGAGTGGGAACCCTGGAGGGCGCGAAAGTTCCGAACGACACCGGGGATGTCGAGGGTCCCTGGCACCTCGACAACATCGGGAGGCCGGTCATCTCCCACCTCGACGAGGCGTCGCTGAAGGCCATCGCGACGGTCTCCGGCGGCGCCTATGCCCGCTATGATGACCGGGCGGGACTGGAGACGATCACCCGGGCCCTGGCGACGCTCGAGGCCCGCACGCTCGCCTCGCAGCCCGCAACCGAGCCCCAGGAGCGCTACCAGTGGCCGCTGTTCGGCGCGATGGCACTCCTGCTCACCGACCTGCTCCTGGGCCTGCCCCGACCGATACGCGGGATAACCTCCCTGCCCCGGCTCATCACCGGCAGAGTGGCGGCGGGAGCCGGGGCGGCGGTCGGCGGCCTGCTGCTGCTGTCCTGCACCGCGACCCAGCGCAATGCCGCGAAGGGGCAGCAACTCTATGATCAGGGGAAGTACCGCGAGGCGTACGAGGCATACCAGAGCATCCTGCGACAGCAGGGCGGCCCGGAGGTCCGCTACAACGCGGGCAATGCCCTCTACCGCCTGAAGCAGTACTCGGAGGCCGCCAAGACCTATCGCGATGCCCTCGGCGGCGGGTCGGAACCGCTCCGTGGCCAGGCCTACTACAACATGGGAAATGCCTTTGTGCGAGCGGCCGAAGACGCCAATGCGCTGAGCGGATATCTCGAACGCGCGACCGATGCTTACGAGGAGGCGCTGCGTCTGAACCCCGGCGATCGGGACGCCAAGTGGAATCTGGAGATCGCCCTCGCGCGCGGTGGCGACCCCGGCCAGCAGGGCTCGCGCGGCCGCGGCGGTCGTGCCGAGTACGGTCGCGGCGGCCAGGAAGAGGGGTACGAGGGGAACCGCGAGTCGGCGGTCGGTGCGATGGCAGGGGGCGGCCAGGGGGGCGACGAGGGCGAATCAGCCGAGGAACTCGACGAACAGCAGGCCCGCTCCCTCCTCGAGTCGGTCGAACGCCAGCAGCTCTCCACTCACGAGGGCCACCGCACGAAGGGTGGTGCGGGGGGTGGACGCGACTGGTAGTTTCCGCCGAAGGAAGGTCGCCGATCCTCGTGTCATCGTCCAGAACATGGCAGCCGGGGAGGAGCTTCGGATGGGCCGTGCACTGAATATTCTGGGGAGCTAGATTCCCCGCATCCTTGAACCCGAAGGGGTCCCGATGTCGAATCCGCTTGGCTCCTCCACGTCAACCTCCACCTTTGCTGGCGCGCAAGCCGAGTCGGCGCGGGTGACCGCATTTCTGCAGAAGGTCTACGGCTGGATGTGCGTTGGCCTGGCGATCACCGCGGTGGTCGCGCTGTTTGTGGCGAGCTCGCCGGTCCTGATCCAGGGCCTGCTGGCCAACCGACTGCTGTTCTGGGCGGTCCTGCTCGCTCCGATCGGCTTCGTCTGGTACCTGCAGGCGAGGGTCGACTCCCTTTCGCCCAGCACCGCCGCCCTGCTGTTCGCCACTTACGCCGCCCTCAATGGCATCACCTTCTCGGTGATCCTCCTGGTGTATACCGGCGCGTCGATTGCATCGACCTTCCTCACCGCTTCTGCAATGTTCGGCGGACTGGCGCTGTACGGGACGATCACTAGGCGGAGCCTGGCCGGGATCGGGCAGTTCGCGATGATGGGGCTGATCGGGGTGATTGTCGCTTCGGTCGTCGGGATCTTCTGGCAGAACGACATGTTCCAGTTCATCCTCTCGGTCTGCGGCGTGGTCGTCTTCACGGCGCTCACGGCCTACCGGGCCCAGCAGATGCGCGCCATGGCGCTGGCCCTCCCGGAAGGGCAAGTCGGCGCCTACGCCGTGGTCGGAGCGCTCGGTCTGTACCTGGCTTTCATCAATCTGTTCCTCTTCCTGCTGCGGCTGTTCGGCCGCCGGCGGTAGATTCGGAGACGGTCGGGCGGTTGACGTCAACCGCCTTTCCGCCTTCCCGCCCTTCCTTCGGTCGCTCCCCCCAACTAGCTTTGCCCCCTCGCAAATCGTCCTCCCCGGGACCCACACCAGGCCCGGGGCACCAGCCCAAAGGAAGGTGTCATGGCCCGTCAGTACGAGGCGGTCTATATCTTCGACAGTGCCCTCGAAGAGGCCGCCATCACCGAGAAGCTCACCCGCTTCCACGCTCTCATCCCGCAGACCAGTGGCGAACCCGTCAAGGTGAACCACTGGGGCAAGCGCACCCTCGCCTACCCCATCAAGAAGCGCGAGACGGGCTACTACGTCATCGCCAATTTCGACGCGGCTCCGAACCAGCTGCCGGAGTTCGAGCGCGCCCTGAAGCTGGATGACGGCGTCATTCGCTTCCTGGTCGTGGTCAGCGAGCACGACTACACCCCGGTCCGCGACGTGACCGATCGCAAGTTCGAGGAGGATGACGAATGATGAAGCGCACGCGGAAGGGCGACCCGCTGGCCGAGGCGGGCATCCGGTACATCGACTACAAGGACGAGAAGCAGCTGCAGCGTTTCCTGACCGAGCGGGGCAAGATTCTTCCGGCACGACTGTCGGGAATCACCGCCCGTCACCAGCGCCAGTTGGCGATTGCGATCAAGCGGGCACGGTACCTCGCGCTGCTGCCCTACGTGAAGCGGGGCACGAGCTGACGGGACCCGCCGGCGGTCGTCCGCCCCTCACGTGGCGGGCGATTCTGCCGCTGGCGGCCTACGTCGCCCTCTTCCCGTCGCTGTTCCTGCTCCCGTTGGCCGGGTTGCTGCTTGCGTCCCGGGCGACCACGCTGCGTGAATGGGTGTGGATCGGAGCCGCGGGGGCCTGGATGGCTCTCTCGCTCCTGCAGCCCGGGGGGCTGGCGATCCAGATCCAGCATGCCTGGGCACTATTCCTCACCGGGGCGTTCGTGGTGCTCATGCTGTCCGGCCCGCGTGGGCTCGTGCCGGGTGCACTGCTGGCGACCGCCGTCGCGCTGGTCGCCGCAACGGTCTGGGCCTGGCTGCTGGGGACGCACTGGAAGGATATCCAGCTGGCGGTGGCCCATACGGGCTGGGAGGCGCGTCGGGAACTGTTGGATATGCCCGGCCTCGACCCGACCCGAACCGCGAGCCTCCGGATCGTGGTCGACGGGCTCGCGGATGGGATCGGCACGATGGCCCGTCTCTACCCCGCGATGCTGGTATTGAGCGCGCTGCCCGGCTTGGCCTTGGCCTGGGCCTGGTATCATCGGCTGGCAGGCCATCCGACCGGGCAGCCCGTGGGGAGCTTCTCCCAGTTCAGTTTCAGCGATCAATTGATCTGGCTGGTCGTGCTGTGCGCCGGGCTGGCCGTGCTCCCGGTTCCCGATCCGCTCCGGGAGCTCGGGGCCAACCTCGCGATGGTGACGGGCGGCCTGTACGCCGCCCGGGGCGCGGCGATTCTCTGGGGCAACATCTCGGCCTTTCCGCTCCCTGTGCTCGTGATAGTCTGTATCGGTGTCCTGATCATTTTTCCGGTCGCGCTGGGCGGTTGCGTTGCGCTCGGGCTGGCCGATACCTGGGTGGATTTCCGGCGGCGCTTCCGGCCCGCCACCACAGAAGGGAGTGCTCCATGGAAGTGATTCTCCGCGAGGACGTGAAGTCCCTCGGCAAGGCGGGCGAGCTGGTGAAGGTGAAGCCGGGCTACGCCCGGAACTTTCTGCTGCCGAAGGGCCTCGCCTACGAGGCGACGGAGGGGAACCGGAAGCGGATCCAGTCCGAGTCGAAGGCCCGCGATGCCCGGATGGCAGAGGAACGGAGCGCCGCCGAGGCGATCGCCTCGAGGCTAAATGCAGTCAGCCTGACGCTCAGCCGCAAAGCCGGTGAGGGCGACCGACTCTTCGGTTCGATCACCGCGCAGGACATTGCCGATGCGCTCGCCGGACAGGGGCACGCCGTGGACAAGCGCAAGATCGAGCTGGAGCATCCGATCAAGACGATCGGCGTGCACGCGATCCCGGTGCGGCTCCACCACGAGGTGCAGGCGGAGCTCCGCCTGACGGTCGTGGCGGAGTGACCGCACTGCAATGACGGTCGGGATCCGGTATGTCGACGGGCCTCGACTGGCACGGTCCCTGTTCGCGGCGGCCGATTGGGTCGCAGCCGGCCGCGAGGAGATCAACCGCATCAATGTCTTCCCGGTCCCCGACGGGGATACCGGCACCAATTTCAGCCTGACGCTCCGATCCGTCGCCGACGCCCTCCGGGCGCTCGGCGACGCGCCGCTCGGGACCACGGCCAAGACGGCGGGCCGCGGCGCCGTGCTCGGGGCCCGGGGCAATTCCGGGATGATGCTGGCCCATTTCCTCCTCGGATTCGCCGAGGTGATGGCACCAGAAGGACCGGGCCACCACGCCGGAGATCGCCGAGGGCTTTCGCCGCGGCGCGGAGCGGCTGTACGGCTCCCTCGACGATCCGCGCGAAGGCACCATCCTGACGGTCGCTCGCGAAGCGGCCGACGCCGCGACCAGCGCCGCCGCCGATTCGCCGGATGTCTCCGTCTTCATGACCCGGTTGCTCCTCGGAGGGCGAGCTGGCCCTGGCGCGCACCCCGGAGCTGATGGCGGCGCTGAAGGATGCCGGCGTGGTAGACGCCGGCGGGATGGGCTTCGTCCGGATGATCGAAGGCGTGGTCCGCTACATCGAGGGCGACCCGATTCTCGCGGCCGCTGAGTCTGCCGGCGCCGGCGCCGGCGCCGCCGCCGTCGTGGTGCCGGCGGCGGATATCGAGGTGGCCGCGGAGCGGGACTTCCAGTTCTGCACCGAAGTCATGGTGCGATCGGAACAACTGCCTGCGGCCAACCAAGTGCGTAACCGGATCCGGAACTTCGGCGGATCGGTGCAGGTCGTGGTGGCAGGGGATCTCCTGAAGATCCATGTGCACACCGATACACCGGAGGCCGTCTTTACTTTCGCAGGTCAGTGGGGCACGATCGAAACGACGAAGGCTGAAGACATGCGGGCCCAGCACCGGAAGCTGGCGCATGGGAACCGTCGCCCGGTGGCGATCGTGGCGGACTCGTCGGCCGACCTTCCGGATGCGGTGCTTGACCGGCATCACATCCAGCTGGTGCCACTCCAGGTACTGTTTGGCGATGAATCGTTCCGGGACAGGGTCGAGCTCACGCCGGCCGAGTTCTACCGGAAGATGCGGGTGTCCAGGGTCCACCCCACGACCTCGCAGCCGACTCCCGGCGAATTCATCCGGGTGCTGCGGGATGCCCGGGCCGAGGCCGATGAAGTGGTCGCGGTGCTGCTCGCGGCCAGGCTTTCGGGAACCTATCAATCGGCGATCACCGCCACCCGCACTGCGGGGATAGACGGCGTGCGCTGCGTGGACAGCGCGTCGGCCTCCCTTGGGCTGGGGCTCCAAGTCCTGCGGGCGGCCGAGCTGGCAGAGTCGGGATGGCCGGCGAACGAGATCGTCGCCGAGTTGCAGCGAATTCGACGACAGTCGGGGGGATTCGTTACCGTTGACCGATTCGACAACCTGCTCCGTTCCGGCCGGGTGACGCGCGGCAAAGCCTGGATCGGCTCGATGCTCGACGTGAAACCGATCCTCGGCCTCGATGCCCAGGGCGGCATCATTCCGGTCGACCGGGTGCGGGGCCGGGCCAATGTGGTGCCACGCGTGCTGCAGCTCCTTGAGAAGCGGCTGAGCCCTCGGCCCAACGCGGTGCGGTTCGGGATCGTACATGCCGAGGCCCCCGAGATTGCGGAGCGGTTGCGTGGGGCGCTGATCGCGGCCTATGCCCCCCGGGACTGCTTCGTCTCCCTGGCCACCGGGGTGCTCGGTGCCCATGTCGGGTTCGGGGCCTGGGCGATCTTCTGGCAGGTCGAGGACGGGACCCCTCCCCGTCTGCCGCACGGGGGCACGGCATGACCGCGGTGGCGCGTCGTGGTTTCTCGCCGCCTGAGGACATCGCCGCCGCCGTCGAGGCGATCGCGGACCTGAAGGGCCGGGACATCCTCATCCTGGATCTCCGCGGCCTGAGTGAGGCGACGGATTATTTCGTCATTGCGTCCGGCACATCGGATGCCCACGTCCGGGGCATCGGACACTCGGTGCTGGAGCGGCTGACCGTACGCGGGGTGCACGCGCATCACGTTGAGGGTTTGCCCACAGGTCGGTGGGTGCTGCTCGATTTCGTGGACTTCGTGGTCCACCTCTTTCACCCGGAAACGCGGAGCTTCTATCAGCTCGAGCGCCTCTGGAACGATGCGCCGGAGATCCGGGCCGGCGCCTGAACTGGCAGGTATGCCCATGATCCGTCGCACCGCCCTCGCGCTGTCGCTGCTCGCCGGCGCCCCGTCGCTGCTCTCCGCGCAGTACTACTTTGGCCAGAACAAGGTCCAGTACCGCGCGTTCGATTTTCAGGTGCTCCGCACCGAGCACTTCGACATCCACTTCTACCCGGAAGCCCGCGCGGCGGCGCTGGACGCCGGCCGTCTCGCCGAGCGGTCGTACCAGCGTCTCTCGCGAATTCTCCGCCACGAATACCGCGAACGCAAGCCGATCATCCTGTACGCCTCGCACTCCGATTTCCAGCAGACCAACGCGCTGGGTGCGGAGGGACCGAGCGAGGGCACTGGCGGCGTCACCGACTTCTTCAAGCAGCGCATCATCCTGCCGTTCACCGGCTCCTACGAGGAACTGGAGCACGTCCTGCAGCACGAGATGACCCACCAGTTCCAGTACGATATCTGGAGCCGGGGACGCGCGGGCGCCGGACTGCAGACCATCATGAACGTGAATCCGCCACTCTGGTTCGTGGAGGGGATGGCGGAGTACCTGTCGATCGGCGGGGTGGACCCGAATACGGCGATGTGGCTCCGCGACGCGGCGATCGAAGGCAAGATCCCGACGGTGGACCAGCTGGAGAATGACCCGCGCATCTTTCCCTACCGCTACGGGCAGGCGCTGCTCGCCTTCATCGGGCAGCGGTGGGGCGATGAGGCGATCGGGGCGATCATGCAGGGGACGATGGCTGGCGGTGGCGGACTCGAGGGCTCGATCAAGCGTGTCCTCGGTGTGGACTACAAGCAGCTGTCCAACCTGTGGAAGGACCATGTCCAGAAGACCTACCTCCCCGAAGTAGCCTCCCGACAGAAGGCGCGGGACCTCGCGCGCGAGATCCTGACTGAGGATCGCTCACAGGGCACATTGCACCTCGCCCCGGCGCTGTCCCCTGACGGCACCGAGGTGGCGTACTTCAGTGAGAAGGATTTCTACTTCGTCGACATGTACCTGGCCGACGTCGCCACGGGCAAGGTGAAGCACCGCCTGCTCAAATCGTCCTACAGCAGCAATTACGAGACGTTCCGGTTCATCAACTCCTCGGCCAGCTGGTCGCCCGACGGCCGATTCATCGCGGTCGCGGCCAAGCGGGGCCCGCGCGACGAGATCGTCATCATCGACGTCAAGCGTAACCGGGAGGCGCGGCGTATCCGGGTCAAGCTCAACGGCATCACCACGCCCTCCTGGAGCCCGGACGGACGCAGCTGGTCTTTACCGGCTATGATGGCGGCATCTCCGATCTGTTCCTGGTCAACGTTGATGGTAGCAACCTGCGCCGCCTGACCAACGACAAGTACGCCGATCTGCAGCCGGTCTGGTCCCCGGACGGGGCGACGATCGCGTTTGCGACCGACCGCGGACCGGCGACCGACTTCGACAAGCTCCACTTCGGCAACATGCGGATTGCCACATTCGACCTGGCCAGCGGCCGGATCGATGCGCTACCGGGAATGGACCTGGGCAAGAACGTGAGCCCGCAGTGGTCGCCGGACGGGCGGGAACTCGCCTTCGTCTCCGATCGCGACGGGGTGAGTAACATCTTCCTATTCAATCGGGACGATCAGCAGGTCTATCAGCTCACCGATCTCTTCACCGGCGCGCAGGGTATCACGCCGCTCTCTCCGGTGCTCAGCTGGGCCCGGGGCGCCGATCGCCTCGCGTTTGTGTACTACTCCCGGGACCAGTTCGACGTCTACGGCATCGACAATCCCCGATCGCTGCAGCACGCCGCCTGGGCACCGCCCGCGCGGATCGCCGGGCGGGATTCCGCGGTGGTGCCGGTCGCCGGGCTGGTTCCGCCCGCGGATACTGGCCGGCCCCAGGCCGCCCCGCACGACAGCACGGCAGGCGCCGCCCCGCTGGAGTCGACCGGCTCACTCTATGTCACCTCCGGCGGCTTTCGTCAGGCGGATGCCACGCCAGCGATGAGCGACTCGGCCGAGCGGCCGGTGACGATCACGGCGCTGATGGACTCGACGGATATCCAGCTGCCGGACACCGCGGAATTCAAGGTGAACCGGTACAAGGTCACCTTCCGGCCGGATTACATCGCCCGACCGTCGATCGGCTACACCCGCGACAATTTCGGGCGCGGCTTCTACGGCGGCAGCGCGGTGCAGCTGTCGGACATGCTGGGCAACGAGCAGCTGCTGTTCGCCGCCTATATCAACGGCCGCATCAGCGAGGCACTGGTCAATGCGACCTACGTGAACATGACCCACCGGCTCAACTGGGCAGCCACCATCGGCCAGGAGCCGTATTACTTCCTCGAGCCAAGCGAGAATATCGCCGACACGTTGAATCCCGGGCGCGACCTTTTCATCACCAACCTCCGCCGCATCGTGGTGCGCTCGGTGGGCGGCCAGGCGATCTACCCGATTTCCCGGTTCAAGCGCCTCGAATTCGGCCTGACCGCGGCTTCGATCAGTGACCGGCTGCAGCAGATCACGCAGCAATACGATTCTGCGACCAACATCATCACCGCCGACCCCGTGTCAACCGAACACAGTCTCGGCAGCGCGAGCTATATCCAACCGTCGGTCGCCTACACGTTCGACAACTCGCTCTTCGGGTACGTCGGCCCCTTCTACGGCACCCGCTACCGCCTGCAGGCGTCCCAATCGATCGGTGGCTGGCGCTACTTCGAGGGGCTGGTGGACTACCGCCGCTACGATCACATCATCGGCCCCTTCACCTTCGCGACCCGCGCCCTCTATTTCGGGCGCATCGGCCGGGATGCCAGCCGCTTTCGGGTCTTTCTCGGCAACACCGATCTGCTGCGCGGCAACACCTCCGGGAGCTACTACCGGAATGAGTGCCGAATCCACCGACCCGAACACCTATACTGGTTGCAACGAACTGGACCGGCTGGTGGGCACCCAACTCGCCGTCGGGAGTGCGGAGCTCCGCTTCCCGTTGCTCAACGGCTCGCTCGGCTTTCTCCCCATCGGCTTTCCGCCGATCGAGGGTGCGCTGTTCTATGACGTCGGGCTCGCCTGGAACGAGGGGGACCAGCTCAAGTGGCACCGGAGTGCCGGCGACAGTCCCGACGCTGGTCCGGACCCCGCTGCAGACCTTCGGCGCCTCGGTGCGGATGAACCTCTTCAACTTCGTGATCCTGCGCCTGGACTATTCGATCCCCCAGGAGCGGCGCCTGGTCAAGGGGTACTGGACGCTGAGCCTCGGCCCGGTCTTCTAGCGCTCCCTGCTGCGGGGGCGACGTACGCGCCCCCGCATCCCGCAAGAGGGGTTGGGGGGCGGCTCCCCACAGGCTATTTTCCCCGCGTGAAAACCCGTCTACCGCTGGCCCTGGCGGCGCTCCTCGCTTCCGCCTGCCAGTCCGGTTCCCAACCCTACCCCCACGGTCTCTCGGTCGCTTCGACGACGCCGCCGTCGAGCCTGCTCAGGCTCTCCGCCGCGGGTGGCACCGCAGAGCTGTATCACCTGCCGCGCCTCGATCGCTGGGGCTGGCAGTCGAGCGCTCCCCTCCCCGGACTTCGCCGCCCGATCGGCGCCGACCTGGACCAGGGGCTGGTCTACGCCCTCGATCTCAAGAACGATATCGTGGCGCTCGACCTGCAGACCGCGCGTCCGCGGCCTCAGCTGCTCACCAATGTCCGCGACGTGACCGTCGGCCCAGACGGGACCCTGTTCACGGTCGATGACAGTCTCCGGGTGGTCCAGTTCGTCCGACGCAATCCGGTACGCTTCCCCGCCCGGCTGCAGGCGCGCCCCCGCGAGCTCTTCGGCACCCGCACCGCCTCCCTGCTGGCCGTCTCCGCAGCCGGGGCGAATGCGGTGACCCTGCTCCGCCCCGACGATTCAGCCGACCCGGGGGAGTCTGCCTAACGGAGATGTGGCGGCCACCTACTGGGGCGATCTCCTGGCCGTCGCCGCCGACACCGCCGTCGTGCTGATTGATCCCGACGCGCTGGACCACGCCGCGAGTATCCCCGTGTCCGGGCATGCGCGCGCCGTGCTCTTTTCGCCCTCGGGGCACCGGCTCTTCGTCGCTCGCCGCGAAGGCACGATCCTGGTCTACAATCGTTTCACCCGGGAAAAGGTCGGCGACATCGACCTGCCCGGCGGCGCCGGTGCGCTCCGCGTCGACCCCTACGGCCGCTGGCTGCTCGTGCATCCGGCCGATGCGGATTCACTCTGGCTGGTCGACCTGGCGACCAACAAGTACGTTTCAGGATTTGCCGCCGATTGGGCGCCAGACCTGCCGACCGTTACGAACCAGCAGACGCTTGCTGCTCAAGAGTGGCACCGATCTGATCGCCTACGACCTGAGCAAGCCCGATTTCCCCGAGACGGGCCGGGTGCAGGGCGGTGCGGCGGATCTCTGGCTCCCGCTCGCATGGACGCCCGAGACGGGAACCGCGAGCGCGGATGCGCCCCCATCCGCCGATTCCACCGTAGTCGCGCCGGATTCGGCCGCGGCCGATACCCGGGTGTATCTCCAGGTCTCCAGCTCGCAGAACAGGGATTGGTCCGCCGAACTGGCACGACAGCTGGAACAGCAGGGCCTCCCCGCCCGGGTACTCGACCCGCGCGCCGGCGAGGAGGGATTCCGTGTGGTGCTGGGACCCTACCCCAGCCGCGAAGCCGCGGAGTCGACTGGCCGCCGCCTGGGCCGCCCATTCTTCATCTATCAACCCGATCGCTAAGACAGGACGCGACGCATGAAGCTCACGAAGCTCGAACTCTCCGGCTTCAAGTCGTTCGCCGATACCGTGACCCTCACCTTTCAGGATGGGGTGACCGGCATCGTCGGTCCCAACGGTTGCGGAAAGTCGAACGTCTCCGACGCGGTGCGCTGGGTGCTGGGCGAGCAGTCGGCACGCACCCTCCGCGGCGGCAAGATGGAGGACGTGATCTTTCAGGGCTCCTCGGCCCGGCGCCCGGTGAACGTCACCGAGGTATCGCTTTTCCTCGACAATACCGACGGGGATCTGCCGATCGCGTACCGGGAGGTGCAGATCACCCGACGGCTTTCGCGCAGCGGGCAATCCGACTACCTGCTCAACGGGTCGGTAGTTCGACTCCGCGATATCCAGGACCTCCTGCGCGGCACCGGCCTGGGCACCGATGCCGGCGTCGTCATCGAAGCGAAAATGATCGAGTACCTCCTCTCCGATCGTGCCGAGGACCGCCGGTCGCTGTTCGAAGAGGCGGCCGGGATCGGCCTGTATCGTGACCGTCGGCAGACGACGGAGCGGCGTCTGGAGGAGACCGCTGGCGACCTGCAGCGGGTGGAAGACCTGATCGCCGAAGTGCAGAGCCAGATCCGCAGCCTCGCTCGCCAGAAGGGGAAAGCCGAGCGACACGCACGCCTGATGGAAGAAAAGTTCGCCGTCCAGCTGACGCTCGCGAAGCGGCTGCTCACCGATATCGGCGAACAGATGGAAAGCTCCGAGCGCCGCCACGGCGCGCTGGAGCACGAACTCCCGACGGCGCGCGAGGGACTGGTGCAATTCGAGGAGCGGCGCGACGACTGCGCCCGGCAGCGCGCCAGCACCGAGACGCAGCGCACCGAGATCGCGCGCGGCCTCGGTAATATGCGCCTCGAGCTCGGCAAGCTGGACGGCGACCTCGCCCTCGCCGCCGAACGACTGGCCAATGCGGCCGCGCGCAAGCTCCGCGCCTCCGAGGAACGCGGCCTGATGGAGAACCGGCGGCAGCAGGCGGTCCGCGATCGTGAATCCGCCCAGGCCGAGCACGCCGCATCGTTGGCGGAACGGGAGCGGATTCAGGGAGAGCTCTCCGGGCGTACGGCCGCCGAGCAGGATGTGCGACTCAAACTGGGCGAACAGCGCCAGGTCGTGCGCCAGCTGGAGGAGGAGATTCAGAAGCGCATTCAGACGCTGCGCTCCCTCGCCGGAGAGCGGCACTCGCTCGAATCCGACCTCGCCTCCCTTCGGGAACAGGCTGGCGCCGCCGGCGCCCGGCGCCAGGCCGCACAGTCGGAACAGGAGGTGGTGGAGCGGCGCCGGGCAGACGCGACCGAATTCGCCGAGCGGCACGCCGATGAGGCGAAGCGCCGCGCCGGCGACGCGGAGCGGGCTCGACACCTGGTCGCGGAGCTGCGCCGCCGCGAGGCGCTCGAGCGCGCCGACCGACGGAGCGCCGAAGAGAGCCTCGCCCAGTTGACCGCTCGTCGCCAGGCGCTGGAGGAGCTGGAGCGGGATCGGGTAGGACTCGCCCCGGGCGCCGCCGCCCTGCTCGGCGCCCGTGAACAGTTCGGCGACAGCATCCTCGGCCCGCTCAGCGACTTCATCCGGACCGGCCGGGAGGATGCGGAACTCGCCGAACGCCTGCTCGGCGAGTGGGTCCACGCGGTGCTCGTGCGCGACGACGCCGCGGTGCGCGCCATTCAGGATTGGCATGGCCGCGAAGAACCGGGGGCGATCGTCCTCCTGCCGATGGATGCGAGTCCGTCCGGTGCGTCGGGCGACAGCCCGCTCCGCGAACGGCTCTATGCGCAGGGCCCGGCGCATGCATGGGTCCAGTCGCTTCTCGGCGGATCCGAGGTGCTCGAGCCAACCGGTCGCGCCCTGCGACGTCCCAACGGCGCGATCCTGCTTGCGGGGGCACCGAGTCCATCCGGACCGTTGCGCAGGCGCGCCGAACTCGAAAGCCTCGCCACGGACGTCAGCGAGTGCCAGGCTGCCCTGCACCGCGCCGATCTCGCGCTCGGCGCTACCGTCGCCCGGCTCGCCGAAGCGGAAATGAGCCAGGAGGCCACCGGCCAAGCCGCCGATCAGGCCCGCGACGCCGAACGCACCGCGATCGCTGCGCGGGAGGATGCGATCCGCCTCGCCAATACCGTCACCCGCGAACTGGGCGAGGCCTCGGCGCAGTATGCGACGCTCACTGAGCGCATCGAGCGCTCCGAGCGCCGTCTCCAGGAGATCGACGCGAGCCTGACCGAAGGCGATCTCGCCCGCGCTCGTCTCGACGAGCAGCTCGGCGAAGGACGCGCACTGCTGGCGGACCTCGACACCCAGCAGGAGGCGGCTCGGGACGCCCGGGTGCATTGGCAGGTACAGGAAGCACAGCTCGCGGCCAGGCTCGAGGCCGCGCGATCCGCACTCGATCGCGCCGTCCGCATCGGTGCGGAGGCCGACACGGCCTCAGTCACCCTGGCCAGAGAGCTGGGACAGATCGAGACCGATACCGCGTCCCTCGCCGCCCAGCAGGCGCAATGGATCGAATCGCGGGCCGAGCGCCGGGTCGCCGTCGCCGAGCTCGAGGCAGCGGCCACCGAGTCGGACCTCACCGCCGCGAACGCCGGCGTCGCTCTTGCCGTGGCAGAACAGGCGCTGCACGACTCCCGAGAGCGGGTGGAGCGGCTCACCGCGGAGTATCACCGTCTCGAGATCGAGATGACGGAGACCACCGGTCGTCGACGGTCGATCATGGAGCGGGTGGAGACCGAATGGAGGCGCCCGCTCGACACCCTGCTCGCCGAGGCCCCGATGCTGGAGCTGGATCTCGAGACGCTCGAGAGCGAGTCGAAGCGGATCGTGGAGGCGCTGGAAGGCATCGGGCCGGTCAACGCGCTCGCCGTCGAGGAACACGCTGAAGAGGCCAAGCGGCTCGATTTCCTCACCGCCCAGCGGGACGACCTGGTGTCGGCTCGCGGCTCACTGCAGCAGGCCATCCGCGAGATCGACGGCACAGCGCGCACCATGTTCATGGAGACCTTTACCGCCATCCGCGGCAACTTTCTCCATGTGTTCCAGACGCTGTTCGGCGGTGGCGAATGCGACCTCAAGCTCTCCAATCCCGAGGACCCGCTCGAGAGCGAGATCGACATCCACGCCGCGCCGCGCGGCAAGCGGGTACAGCGCATTCACCTTCTCTCGACGGGTGAACGGTACCTCGTGGCGGTCTCGCTGCTGTTCAGCATCTACCTGACCAAGCCGAGTCCGTTCTGTCTCATGGATGAAGTCGATGCCCCGCTCGATGACGCAAACGTCGGCCGGTTCATCCGCCTGCTGGAGGAGTTCAAGAAGTCGACCCAGTTCATCGTGATCACGCACAACCCGCGCACCATGCAGTCCGCCGAATCCGTCTATGGCGTCACGATGCAGGAGCCGGGGGTGTCGACGATCGTCGGCGTCCGTCTGGGCGAGCTGGAGCGCGTGTCCTGATGCTGATCGTGATGCATGCCGACGCGTCGGATGGACAGATCCAGCGAGTCTGCGACGCCATCCTCGAGATGGGGTACACAGCGAGACCGATGCCCGGCAGGCAGCGGACGACGGTCGGGCTCGTCGGCAATGACGGGCGGGTCGACGGCTCGCGCCTCGAGGCCCTGCCCGGGGTGCAGGAGGTCATTCACGTTTCCAAGCCGTACAAGCAGGTCTCTCGCGAATGGAAGCCGGAGTCCACCGTCGTCCGGCTCGGCGGCGGCATCGCGATCGGCGGGAATGCCGTCGTCGTCATGGCCGGTCCCTGTTCCGTCGAGAGCGAGGAGCAGATCCTCTCCGCCGCCCGCCACGTCCGCGACGCCGGCGCCACGGTGCTCCGCGCCGGCGCGTTCAAACCACGGTCCTCACCTTATTCCTTCCAGGGCCTCGGCCTCGAGGGGCTCCGGCTGCTGGACAGGGCTCGGCAGGAAACCGGCCTGCTGATCGTGACCGAAGCGATGGATCCTGAAGGCGCCGATCAGGTCGCCGAGGTCGCCGATATCATCCAGATCGGTGCGCGCAATATGCAGAACTATTCCCTGCTCAAGAAAGTCGGCCGCATCGGCAAGCCGGTGCTGCTCAAGCGCGGATTGTCCGCCACGATCCAGGAGCTCCTGCTCTCCGCCGAGTACATTCTGGCCGAAGGGAATCCGGACGTGATCCTCTGCGAGCGCGGTGTGCGCGGTTTCGATTCCGCGACCCGCAACATCTTCGACCTCTCCGCCATCCCTGTCGTGAAGGCCACGAGCCACCTGCCGATCATTGCCGATCCGAGTCACGGCACGGGGCACCGTGACATGGTGACGCCGATGGCCCGCGCCGCGGTCGCGGCCGGTGCGGATGGTCTCTTGATCGAAGTGCACCCGAGTCCGGACCGCGCACTCTCCGATGGCGCCCAGAGCCTCTATCCCGAGCAGTTCACCCGGATGATGCAGGAGACGCGGCTGATCGCGCAGGCCATCGGGCGCAGCATCGCGCAGGCCGCAGGGGTGCCCACATGAAATCGACCGCGAGCCTGCTCACGATCCTGCTCCTCGGCCTGGCCCCGGGTCTTTCCGCGCAGGCGAGCAGCTCGGGTCAGATCCTGGAGCGCGCAGCCAAAGCCTACCAGGGGATCACCGCGTTCCGGGCCGACTTCCGGCAGGTGATCGCCGACTCGATGATTGGGACGTTTGAGAGTCGCGGCAAGCTGGTGCAGGCAGGAGAGGCCAAACTCTCGATGCGCTTCACCGATCCTGATGGCGACGCGATCGTCATGGACGGTGAACGACTCTGGGTCTACACTCCCAGCACGACACCGGGCCAGGTCCTGCGGATGAAGGTGCCCACCGACCCGACCTACGGGCCCAATGTGCTGGCCTGGATCCTGACGAAGCCCGCGGAGCGGTACCACTCCCGATACCTGCGCAGCGACGCCGTCGCGGGACGCGCCGTCGACGTGATCGCGCTGATGCCGATCGACCGGTCACTGCCGTTCACCGAGGTAGTGATCTGGCTGGATCAGTTCGACAACCTGCCCAGGCGTCTCGACATCTGGGAGCGTGGCGGGCAGAGCCGGACGCTCGTACTCAGCAGGGTCGAAACCAACCGGCGCGTCTCCGACGACATCTTCCACTTCGACGTCCCGGCGGGCGTCCGAATCATCGATCAGTAGTCCCGCAGCACCCGTTCCACCTCCGCCGCCTTGCTCTCCTCCAGCCCCGCCTCACGGGCCAGTCTCAGCGCCTCCAGACCCAGTGCGGCGTACAGCGGCCGGTCGGCGAGCGCGATGGCCTCGAGGTGTGCGGTGAGTGTGGCGATGTCTCCCCTCCGCACCGGGCCGGTTAACGCCGCGGCAGGGCCCTGACGCTGCAGGTTTTCCGCGGCTCCGCTCACCATCGGCAGATAGAGCCGATTGGCGAGTTCGGCTGGAATCCCCGCCTCGGTGGCCAGTCGTGCGGCCATCCCCGCCAATGCCACGACATAATTGGACGCGATGACCCCGCCCGCATGATAGGCGGCCTTGGCAGCGGAGGGCATCTCGACCGGCGTGAGACCGAGGCGAGCAGCCAGGCGACGGCCCTCCTCCACCGCCCGCGCATCGCCCTCGACGGCGGCAAAGGCCCCGCGCCAGCGGGCGGCCGCGGTGGCCGGATCCGAAATGGTCTGGAGGGGATGAAACGAGCCGAGCGCGGCACCGCTCCCCTCCAGGCCCCGGAGGGCTCGGCGATCGTGGACCCCAGAGACATGCAGCACGATCTGGGTCGCATCGATCGCGCCCGCGGAGGCAAGCTGACGGGCCACGTCCGCAATTGCGTCATCGGGAATCGCGAGCAGCACCGTCGAGGCGCCGGCCACCGCGCCCTCCACCGCACCGGCCGCCTCGCGGCGCGACCACAGCAGTACCCGTTCTCCCCCCTCGGCGAGCGCCAGCGCGAGCCCGCGCCCCATCCGTCCGCCGCCGACGATTGCGATCGCCACGCTACCCCCGTGCCGCCGTCCAGAGGATGGAGAGCCCGATCGAAGCGAAGATTGCCGCGAAGAGCCTGTACAGCGTCGGCGGGCTGGACGATCGGTTCACCCGCACACCCACCGGCACCGCGATGACCGCGCCCAGCGACAGGGGGAGAAGCATGCGCAGATCCAGGAATCCTGCCATCCAGTCGCTGACCGGCGGCCCGGGCCCCGCCGTCACGTACCCGATTCCACCGGCCAGGGTTGTCAGGCAAACCCCGGCCAGGGCGGTCGGAGCGACCCGACTCACCGGCAGGCGGCCGACGTAGAGCAGCGCCGGCACGGCGATGAGCCCGCCTCCGATCCCGAGGAGGGCGGACAGCGCCCCTCCTGCGAGGCCGATGAGGGCTAGCCCAAGCCTCCACGGCGCGCCACCCTCTGTCCGGCCGGAGGTCCCTGTCCTTGAGGCGCGGCGCGCCATGTCGGCGGCCGAGAGCAGCAGAAATACCGCGAAGGCTGCCCGGATCCAGTGCGCCTGTTCGGTCTGGGTGAGCAGCCGGGCGACCGCAAACGCCGAAAGGACACCTGGCAGGGAATACGCGGCGGCCGTGCGCCAGTCGATCGCTCCGGTACGCGCGTAGCGCCAGGTACCGACGGTGGAGGTGACAAAGGCCACGCCCAGACTGGTCGCATGTGCGACCACCGTCTGGGCGGAGAGAGTCACTCCGGTGGGGGCATAGATGAGATACAGGAATGGGACCATGAGGACCCCACCGCCGATCCCCGCGAGCGCGGAGAGGACGCCAACAGCGAGCCCGGTGGCGATGGCGGCGGGAACCTCGAACACCGTCTCGATCGCTAGTTCCTCACTGGCGCCGGCGGCGCCTGGGTGCCGGCCAGCGCCAGCAGCTCCTTCGGTGTCTGCGCATGGCGCAGCAGATCCAGCGCGGTCTGCATCTGCCGGTCATCGCGGGCTCGGCGGCGGAACTCTGCCGGGCGCCCGAACACGTACCGCGCCACCTCATACCCCAGCTGCTCGTCGACGAGGTGAGTCGCCCGAGCAAAGATCGAGTCCGGAACCTCGGCGCCCCTGGCCCGCATCCGCCGGAGTACCTCGCTCCGCATCGAGGCGGACACCGTGAACTCTTCCGAGGTCACGGACTTGTCATTCTTCACCTGCAGGGCGGTGGCGGTCAGCGCATCGCGGTACTCCGCGAACTTCGAAGCCAGCGTCGCAGCGAACGCACGCTCCGGATCGGACAGCGAATCCTGCCTGACGATCAGGTCCGGCACGATCCCGCCACCGCCGCGCACCAGTCGGCCGCTATCGGTCTTGTAGACCGGCCGGGCCGCCGTATCACCCCGGGTCGAATCCTTCACCCCGTCGGCCTCGTGCGCCGCTATCCGCATCTGATCCTCCTCGCTCCGCGCCTTCCGCTGGATCGTCCGCCCGCTCGGTGTGTACCAGCGGCCGGTCGTCAACTTGAGGGCGGAGTGGTCGGAGAAGGGGAAGAGCGTCTGCACCAGCCCCTTGCCGAATGTCGGCACGCCGACCACGACCGCCCGGTCGTGATCCTGCAACGCCCCCGAGATGATTTCGGCCGCGCTCGCCGTCCCGTCATTGACGAGTACCACAATCGGCAGCGACGGCCACTCCTGGCGGGCCGAGTCGACAAAATCCTTGGTCGCTCCGCGGGCACGACCACGCGTTGCCACAATTTCCTGATCCTTGTCCAGGAAGAGGTCGGAGACCTTCACCCCCTGATCGAGGAGGCCGCCGGGATTTCCCCGCAGGTCGAGCACGAGGCTCTTCATCCCCTTGGCGAGCAGGGCGGTGATCTCGCTCCGGAGTTCCTCCGTCGAGCTCTCGGCGACCGGACTCAGCGCGATGTATCCGACCCCACCGGTGAACACGCTGCCGGGGGGTACCGATCGGACGTGAATGAGCGCGCGGGTCAACTTGTAGACGATCGGCGTGGCGAACCCGATGCGGCGCACCCGCAACTCCACCTCGCTGCCCGCGGCGCCGCGCAGCGCTTTCACCGCCTGGTCACTGCTCCATCCCTCTGTGGACTTGGCGTCGACCGAAATGATCTGGTCGCCAGTTTCCACGCCCGCCCGCTCTGCGGGCGTTTCCGGGAGGGGGGCAACGACGGTGATCCAGCCGTCGCGCACGTCGATCTGCAGCCCGAGCCCGCCGTAATTGCCGGTCGTGGTCTCCGTGAGCTGCTTGTAGTCGTCGTCCTTCAGCAGAACGGAGTAGGGATCCTTGAGCTGCTCCAGCAGGCCGTCCGTGGCCTTCTGGTACAGGTCCCCCTGCGGAATGGAGTCGACGTAATAGGCGCTCACATGCGACAGCACGTCATCGAAGAGTCGCGCCTGCTGATACACATCCCCGTCCCGGGCGGCGCCACGCTGGAGCAGCCAGCCCCCGGTAAAGAACGAAATGACCGCCACGAGGGCGACCAGTCCCCAACGCTGTCGCATGCCTGCCTCCAGAATGGCGGCGCCCGAGCGGTCCCGGACGCCTACCCGGTGGAACCTAATCTCGCGTGCCGCCGGTTGTCGCTCCCTGCGTGCGCCGCACAGCCGACCAGGCATCATGGACGACCTGTTCCGGTGGGAGCGTCGCATCGAGGTGGTGCACCCCCCGCCCGGTAGCCTGCCGGAATACCGCCGCAACCCGGGCGTGGAACTCCGCCCCGGCCCGCTCGATCCGGTCGAGCCGCTGACCGCCGGCCCGGATGCGATCGAACCCGACTCCGGGCGGCAGGTCCAGCACCAGCGTGAGATCAGGGATGAGGCCCCCGGTCGCCGCATGATTCGCCACCCTGAACAGCTCCGGGTCGAGGCCCCGGCCACCGCACTGGTACGCCTCGGTGGAGAGCTGAAACCGATCGGCGACGACGACTTTTCCCGCCGCCAGCGCCGGACGAATCACCCCGGCGACGAGATCGCCCCGCGCCGCGAGAAACAGGAAGAGCTCGCTCACCGGCTCGACCGGCAGAGCCGGATCCAGGAGCAAGCCCCGGATCCGCTCGGCCATCGGCGTGCCTCCGGGCTCACGGACCAGAATCGGTTCCGTCCCGCCGGTGCGCCACCGCGCCGCCAGGCCCTGGGCCAGGGTTGACTTCCCGGCCCCCTCACTTCCCTCGAGAACGAGGAAGAACCCGCGGCTCATCCGAGCGTGATGATGCTGCTCTGGGCGCCCTTGTCCATTCCCTGGGCGATCAGCTGATTCACCTTGATCATCACCTTTTCAAAATTCGCCCGCCCAACGGCGTAGGCCTGCCCACTGGGACTGACCTCGAGGTCACGCACCGCGGTCTCATAGGTTTCCGCGGTCGCCTGGTCCGGCATCTGCCCGGTGGCGACGAGCTCGTCCATCTCGCGGGCGAGCTTCTGAATGAGCTCGACCTTGGATTGCGCCTCCTTGTCGTCACGCAGCGCGGTCTCCGCCCGCCGCAACGCCTTGTATTCCGACGTCTGTCCGATCAACCGTCCCAGTTCCTCGGCCTTGTCCCAGATCACGGCATCTCACTCCTCCGCGCGAGCAGGAAGCGCGCGCGGCCGAAAAGGTCATCCTGCACGGTGACGTCACTCCATCCAGCCTGCTCCGCCAGGTCGGCCGTCTCGGCCGCCCGCGTGGTATCGATCTCGAGGGCGAGCCACCCCCCGTGCCGCACCACTCCCAGCGCACCGTCGACCAGTCGCCGGGTCGCGGCGAGCCCGTCGGAACCGCTCGCCAGGGCGTCCCGCGGCTCCCACGACTTGACCGAGGGATCGAGGTGCTCGTATTCGGCCGTGGAAAGATAGGGGGGATTCGAGATCACGGCGTCCAGCGATCCTTCCCCGAGAGTGCTCACCAGATCGCCTCGCACCAGGTCGATGCGGAGCCCGGTCGACTGGCGGTTGGTGGCCGCCAGCGCCAGCGCCTCGCTCGAGTGGTCCAGCGCCACGACCTGATCGTATCGTCCCTCATCGGCGAGGGCGAGAGCGATGCAGCCACTCCCCGTCCCGACATCCGCGACCCGCCCGCGCGGTGCACGGCGCAGCAACGCCTCGACCAGCCCTTCAGTTTCGGGGCGGGGAATCAAAGCACGCCGATCACAGTGCAACGTCAATTGGCGAAACCCGACCACCCCGGTGACATACGGAAGCGGCTCCCCTTCTGCGCGGCGATCCACCATCCGGCGGAAGCGCTCGGCCTCGGCATCGGGCACTCGTTCCTCGGAGAGAATCGAGCCCGCATGCGACGCGAGTCCTTTGAGATCGGCCCAGATGCGCCAGGCCTCGCGCCGGGGTTCCTCGACGCCGGCCCCTTTGAGGCGCAATCCCGCGTGCGCGACCAGCCGATCGAGAGTCGCCACCCGCTCAATCATCACCGAGTTGCTCCTGTCGGCTGGCCATCCGCAGCGCGTCGATCAATTCGTCCAGCTTTCCGTCCAGCACTCCGGGCAGATCGTGGAGCGACAGATTGATGCGATGATCGGTCACCCGGCTCTGCGGATAGTTGTATGTCCGGATCTTGGCCGAGCGATCGCCCGTGCCCACCATGGCCCGGCGGTCGCGCGAACGGGCCGCCTCCTGTTCCGCAATTCGACGGTCCAGCAGGCGGGCGCGGAGCACCTCCATCGCCTTGAGCTTGTTCTGCAGCTGGGACTTCTGATCCTGCTGCGAGACGACGAGGCCCGTTGGCAGGTGGGTGATCCGCACGGCGCTGTCCGTGGTGTTCACGCTCTGCCCGCCCGGGCCCGAGGCGCGGAAGACGTCGATCTTGAGGTCGTTGGGATGGATGCTCACATCGACCTCTTCTGCCTCCGGGAGCACCGCGACCGTGGCGGCCGAGGTGTGGATCCGCCCCTGCGTCTCGGTGACGGGCACTCGCTGCACCCGGTGCACCCCGGCCTCCCGGCGGAGCAGCCCGAACGCCTCCGGGCCGCGCACCGCGAAAATCGCTTCTTTGATGCCGCCGGCGGTACCCTCGCTGAAGGAGATGAGCTCGATCCCCAGCCCCTTCCTCTGGATGTACCGCTGGTACATGCGATAGAGATCGGCGGCGAAGAGCGCGGCCTCGTCGCCCCCGGTTCCGGCCCGGATTTCGACGATGGTGTCGCGATCGTCGAGCGGGTCGCGCGGGAGCAGCAACTCGTGGAGCTCGCTCTCGAGTCGGGCGATTTCAGCGGGCAGGCGGGCCAGGTCGGCCCTGACCAGCGCCACCAGCTCGGGATCGGCCTCATCGGCCATCCCCCGAGCCTGGGCGAGTTCATCCTGAAGTTTGGTGAGGCGTTCTGCCAGCTGCGCAATGGGCGCGAGCCGGGTGTGCTCGCGCCCCAAGGACCGCAGTTTGGTCGGATCGCCGGCGATCGACGGGTCGGCCAGCGCGTTGGCGACCTCCTCCGCCCGGGCGAGCGCCTGGCGGAGTCGGGCCTCCATGACTCAGCCCTGGACTGCGCCGGGAGCAGCCTTGTCGGTCGCGTACTTCTTTCGGAAGCGGTCGACCCGGCCCTGGGTGTCGATGAGCCGCTGCTTGCCGGTGTAGTACGGATGGCACTTGGCGCAGATTTCGACGTGGACGCTCGTGGCAGTGGAGCGGGTTTCGAATGCATTGCCGCAGGCACACTTCACGGTGAGCTTCTTGTAGATCGGATGGAGGTTGGCCTTCACGATCGTCTCCTTAACTGTCCCGGTACCCGGGGCGGATGTAAGTACCCAAGCTTGGAAAGCCCGCCAATATACACACTTACCCCGCTTTACATCAACCGCCTCGGTTCCGGCCAATCCCAGGGCTGCGGGCTGGAGCGGGATCGTGTGTTTGACAGGGGACCGGGGGCATAACTATCGTAATGACTGATACTTCCACCACATCGAGGGCCCTGTGCCGCTGAGTCCGCTCGAGGTCCTGAAGAAGGTCCCGCTCTTCGCCAGTATGCGGGAGGGTGACATCACCGCCTTCGCGGAGCTCGTACGGGAGCGCAGCTATCCCAAGGGGAGTGTGATCGTCTTCGAGGACGATCCAGGAGACGCCCTGTTCCTGGTCGCCTCCGGCCAGGTGAAAGTCGTGCTGATCGGTGAAGATGGCCGAGAGGTCATTCTCTCGGTGCTCGGTGAGGGGAGTTTCTTCGGGGAAATGGCCCTCATCGATGATCAGCCGCGTTCCGCCACGGTCATCGCCATGACCGACGCCAACGTACTGGTGCTCCGCCGCGAGGACTTCCAGACCAGGCTGCGCACCTCTCCCGAGGTGGGCATCGCCTTGCTTCGCGAGCTCTCCCGGCGACTGCGGCGGGCGGATGAAAAGATCGGAAGCCTCGTGCTGCTCGACGTGAACGGGCGCGTCGCGGACCTGATCCTGCGCCTCGCGGACGAAGAAGGAGGCGAACGAGTCACCAAGAAAATCACGCATCACGTGATCGCCCAGATGATCGGCTCGAGCCGGGAGACCGTCTCGCGTACCATGCGGGATTTCTTCGAGCGCGGCTTCATCCAGGTCACCCGGAAGGACATCACCATTCTCAATCGCCCGATGCTCGAGCGCGCGGCCGGCCGTTCGTGATCTCGCACACTCCGCTCCTGTGATCGCCGTCAAGCGCCCCGAACGCAGGCGCGCCACCTGCCTGTGTGGCATTCCGTGAAAGGGCATGTGACCTATACGGTCACCTTCTGGGGGACTCGGGGCTCGATCCCGACACCCGGCGTCCACACGGCACGCTACGGCGGCAATACCTCCTGTGTGGCGGTGTCCGGCAACACCGATCAGCTCGTGATCCTCGACGCGGGCAGCGGGATCCGGCTCCTCGGTCGGGAGCTGTCGCGGCTCAGCCCCGGCCCCATGAATCTGGACATTCTCCTCTCCCACACCCATTGGGATCACATCCAGGGGCTTCCATTTTTCCAGCCGCTGAATACCAAGGGCAATAGCGTGCGGATCTATGGGGCCGCACAGACGGGGGTGCCGCTCGAGCAGATTCTGGACCGCCAGATGGACCCGGTGGTCTTCCCGGTGCCCCTGAAGGCGCTCGCGGCCGACCTGAGAATCACCGAGGTCAGCAGCGGCAGCTTTGAGATCGACGGCTTTCTGGTCGAGGCCTTCCGGTTGCGCCATCCCGGCACGACCCTCGGGTACAAGCTGGTCCCGGTGAAGGGTGGCCGGACTATTGCTTATATAACCGACAACGAACTCGGGGAAGGCGGCAGCTACGACGTCCCGCCGGACTGGCGGGCGCAGCTGGTGAGATTCCTGGGTGGGGTGGACACGTTAATTCACGATGGGATGTACTCCGAGGCGATGATCGAATCGCGAGCCGGATGGGGGCATTCGACCCCGGAACAGGCGATCGCACTGGCCTGGGAGGCGCGCTGCCGGAGGCTGGTGCTGTTCCACCACGAGCCGGAGCATGATGACGCCACGATCGACGCGCTGGTCATCGGGGCGCGGAACTTTGCGGCGGCACACGCGCCGGGTCTGCTGGTGGAAGCTGCAATGGAAGGAATGTCCCTGACCCTCTGACGAGGTCTGACGCTATGCGACACCGTTCGTTGATCCTGCTCGGCTTGGCCACACTTGCCTTCGCGTCCTCCGCAGCTGCGCAGGACACCAGGCCGGGTATTGCGGTGCTGCCCTTCATGAATGGCGGCAGTTACGGTCAGGAGAAGGAGAACTTCGAGGCGTTGCAGCAGGGCATCCCCGGGATGCTGATCAGCGAGCTGTCGAACAATCCGGCCGCCCGCCTGGTGGAACGTGACAAGATCCAGGACATCTTGCGCGAACAGGATCTGGCCAAGGACGGTCGCATCGATGCGGCGACTGCCGCGAAGATCGGCAAGCTCGTCCAAGCGCGGTACGTGATCACTGGAACCTTCACGGATCTCTACGGAAAATTCCGCATGGATATCCGCATTTTCGACGGGGAAACCAGCGTGATCCTCAAGAGCTTCGGAAGCTTGGGCAAGCGCGAGGAGATGTTCAAGCAATTGCAATCCCTCGCCGAGCGGCTCATGGCGGAGACCCAGCTGCCTCCTCTCGCCCTTGAAGTGAGCCAGGCCGTCAAGGCGCGCAACGTGCCCACCGAGGCCCTGACCTATTACAGCCGCGCCCTGCTCTATCAGGATCGCGGCGACAAGGCCAAGGCGGCGGATTTCTTCAGCAAGGCGATCGACGTTTTCCCGGGGTACGCCGAGGCGGAAGCCGGCCTCAAGAAGGTCCGCGCCAGCTGATCGGGTGGGACGGTTATTCGGCGCCATCGGACGCTGGACGGCGCGCTGGCTCGCCCAGGTGGGCGCGGTAGCGCGCTTCGCGTTTGAGGCCGTCTCCTCGCTGCAGACACTGCCCGGCGCCGGCCGCCGGGTGGCCGCGCGGGTGCTGTTCAATCAGCTCCGCTTCACGGCCCTGGAGGCTGTGGGCCTGATTGTGCTGCTATCGGGCGTCCTGAGCTATCTCACGATCTCCGCTACAGTGGCCCAGCTGGACAAGGTCGGCGCCTCCGAACTCATCGGCCGACTGATGATCGTGGTGATCGTGCGCACCCTCGGCCCGTTGCTCACCGCAATCGCCGTGGTCGGGCGGAGCGGTACCGCCATCACCGCCGAGCTGGCGACCAACACGGTGCTCGGCGAAGTCCGTGCGCTCGAGGGAATGGGCATCGACCCGTTTCACTATCTGGTGCTGCCGCGTCTCTTCGGGTGCGTGGTCTCGGTCTGTACTCTCATGGTGCTCTTCGACGTGATCGCAGTGTTCGGCGGATACCTGGCGGCCGCATTCATCGCCGGGATGAGCGCGTCCCGCTATCTCGGCATCGTCCTCGCCTCGCTGACTACCCAGGACGTGGTGCTGACCGTCTTCAAGGGCCTGCTCTTCGGCCTGGTGATCGGCGTCATCCCCAGCTACGAAGGGCTCGCCGTACGCCGGGGACCGACCGAAATTCCGCAGGCCGTAATCCGGGGAACGGTGCACTCGATCACTCTCATCTTCGTTCTGGCGGCGGTCATCGTCGGGGCGCTGCAGTGAGCGAACCGCTGCTCCACTTCCAGGAGGTCCCGCTTGGCGAGGTCCGCCGGAGGACCATGAGCGGGCTCCCGAACACCGCGAGCACCGCCGAGGGAACCTTCTCGCTCGAGGTCATGTCGCACGCGACGGTCGCCGTGACGGGGGATGAAGCCAGCGGAGTCGACCTGCTCGGCGGACTGGCGCTGGGGCTGGAGCGGTGTCCGCGTGGGTCGGTACGCACGCTCGGCAGCGAGGTGGTGACCCTCCCGCGCCGTGCGCAACTCGCCTTCCGCCGAAAGCTCGGATACCTTCCCGCCGGCGACGGCCTGTTGCAGAATCTCACGCTGCGTGAGAACATCCGCCTGCCGCTCCGGTTCGGCAGCGACTTCCGCCCGAAGGACATCGAGGGACGTGTGAACGTGATCGTCGCCCAGCTCCGCCTGACGCGCGTGGCAGACCTGCGACCTGCCCAGGCCAGCGCCGAAGATCGCCGCCGCGCCGCGCTCGGGCGTGCGCTCGCCTTCGATCCGGAACTCGTCATCCTCGAGGAACCGTTCGACGGCCTGACGGACCGTGCGGCGGGGGAATTGCTGGAGGCCGCGCGCGGGGGTGAAACGGCGGAAGGGGCCCGACGCACCGTCTTCCTGACCGGGGCCGACCTGCCATCCCTGCTCCGCACCCGCGTCGACCGGCATCTCCGGCTGGTGCGCGGGCGACTCGAGGAGGTCCGATGAGTCTCCGTCCCCGCACGGCGGATGTCCTGGTGGGTCTGCTCGTCGTCGGCGCGCTCGTGTTCACGCTGGTCGCCTTCGTGGTGACGCGGGGCTGGACCGAGCGACGCATCACGATCTACATGCTCAGCCCGAACGTGCAGGACCTGAAGGAAGACACCCCGATCTTCCTGCAGGGTCTCGCCATCGGTGAAGTGGCCTCGATTTCTCCGCAGGCCGACACCGGCAGAATCGTCGGGGCACCGCAGTTTCTGGTGGCACTGCGGCTGCGGGAGCGCTATGCCAATGGGGTGCCGATCCGGCTGCCGCTGGGCACGCAGGGGGAGATCAGCTCCACCGGACTGATCGGCGCGGCCTCGATCGCACTGCAGGTGCCCAAGAACGATATCAGCGCTGTCCTGTCGCCCGGCGACACGATTCACGGCGAGCTGACGCAGGGCTGGACCGATGTGCTCAAGGAGGTCGCGGATACCCTCAAGACGCAGGTCTCCGATATCCTCAAGGACACCCGGCGGCTCCTGGCGACGCTCGACAAGACGGCCACCACGGCCCAGTCGGAGGTCGCGCTGACCGCACCGGAGCTGCGCGCGACCCTGGCCAGCGCCCGGCAGGTGCTCGACCGGCTCGAGCCGATGATCGCGCAGACGCGCACCACGCTGGCCTCCACCGACACCACCATCGGGGTCATGCAGGACTCGCTGGCGCTCCTCCTCGGCGATACCCGCCGGCTGGTCAATCGGGCGGATACCTTGACGGCGGCGGTGACTCAGACGGCGAGCGACGTCACCCCGGATATCAAACAGACGCTGAAGAATGTCTATATCCTGAGCGCCAAGCTCGAATACTTCATCGATCAGGTGAGCCGCCGGCCACACCGGCTGGTAACCGGAATTCGCCCTCTGTCCCGCGATTCGATCGCGGCGACGGCGCCATGAAGTATCTGCTGTTCCATTCGCCCGGCTGGGCGCCCGGCTCGGTGCTTCCCGCGCTGACGGCCGAGCAGGTGGAATTGCGGGTGGTCCTGTCTCCAGGGGAAGTTCGTGCGGACGAACGACCGGCGGCCTACCTGCTCGACGTCCCGACCCGTCGCGAAGTCACCCCACAGCTGCTGGCGGGCCTGCGCGATGCCGGCATCGCGCTCCTCGCCCTCGGCGAGCCCGGTGAGACGGATGTGCCGATGGATCTTCCGGCGGAACTGCTCGCGGGGTTCGTGCCCGTTCCGACGGGGCCGCGCCAGCTCCTGGTCGCCCTCCGGGCAGCATTTCGGGTGTCCGCGGTCCACCGCGAGCATGCCCGGGCCCGGGCCGAGAGCGCGGCGCGCCTGAACGAGCTGACTGAACTGGCCGAGATCGGCATGCTGCTGACAACCGAGAAGGACCTCGACACGCTCCTGGGCCTCATTCTGACCCAGGCGCGCCGGGTCACCCGATCCGACGCGGGCAGTCTCTACATCGCCGAGACCGATGCCCAGGGGACGCGGTGGCTCCGCTTCATGCTGAGTCAGAACGACAGCCGGCCCGACATCCCATTCGTCGAATTTACCATCCCGATCGACCATACCTCGCTCGCCGGCTATGCGGCGACCGAGGCCGATCCGCTGGTGATCGAGGACGTGTACATGCTCCCGCCCGACGTGGACTATTCGTTCAACCGGTCCTTCGACGAGCGCTACGGGTATCGCACCAAGAGCATGCTGGTCATCCCGATGCAGAATCACGCCGGCGATGTCATCGGCGTCCTCCAGCTGCTCAATCGCAAGCGGGACGCCGGGGCGCGGCTCACGACGCCCGAGGATGCCTCGGAGCAGATCATCGCGTACAGCCCGCACACCGTGAAAATCGTCAAGGCGCTGGCGGGCCAGGCGGCCGTGTCGGTCGAGAACAGCCAGCTCTATGAGGCGATCGAACGGCTCTTCGAGGGCTTCGTCAAGGCCGCCGTCAAGGCGATCGAGCAGCGCGATCCGACGACGTCGGGGCATTCGGAGCGGGTCGCCAGCCGGACAGTCGCTCTGGCGGAGGCGGTGGACCGGGTGCAGGCCGGCCCCTTCGCGCGGATCGGGTTCACGCGCGAGCAGATCCGCGAGATCCGCTACGCCGGGCTGCTGCACGACTTCGGGAAGGTGGGCGTGCGCGAGCAGGTGCTGGTCAAGGCCAAGAAGCTGTACGACAGTGAACTGTCGCTCATCCGGCAACGGCACGCCTTTATCCGGCGGAGTGCGGAGTTGAGCTTCGAACGGGAGCGGGCCGAGTACCTCCTTGCGGCACGGGCGCAAAGGCTACGAGACATTCATGGCGGACTTGCAAGCCCGACAACGCGAAGCCTTCGAGACCGCCGACCGGATGCTGTTAGTGGTCACTGCGTCGAACGAGCCGACGGTGCTCGCCGAGGGAGACTTCGAGCAGCTCGGCGAATTTGCGCGGATGGAGTACCTCGATCTCGACGGCACGCCGCTGCCGTACCTGGCCGGAGTGGAGGTTGACCACCTCAGCATTCGGAAGGGGAGCCTCGACGAGCGAAGAGCGCGAGGAAATCGAAAGTCACGTCAGTCACACCTACGCATTTCTCCGGAAAATCCCCTGGACCAAGGGACTCTCCCAGGTGCCGGGAATCGCGCGCGGACACCATGAGAAGCTCGACGGCAGCGGCTACCCCCTTCGGGTCGCCGGCGAGGCGATCCCGCTGCAGACGCGGATGATGACGATTGCGGACATCTTCGACGCGCTCACCGCCCAGGACCGTCCCTACAAGCGCGCGCTTCCGGTGCCCCGCGCGCTGGACATCCTGGGGGACGAGGTCAAGTCCGGACAACTCGACCGGGACCTCTTTCAATTGTTTGTCGACGCGAAGATCTGGGGCGAGGTACCGCCGGAGCGGCGGGACAGCCGGGGGATTGTCCGACCCTGATGGGTCAGGCCGATGGGTCGGCGCGGCGGGAGGCCCAGGCGACGATTCCCAGGCTCAAGCCGAGGTTGGCCGGCACGAAGAGCGCGAGGATCTGACCGTTCGCCTGGCTGAAGACTGGCAGCAGCTTGATCATGAGACCGAGCACCGAGAGGCCGCCCACGCAGATGGCCAGGAGTCGAGTGGCGCGCAGCAGGCCGGGGCGGCCGGCACGAGCGAAAGGAAACACCAGCGCCAGCGCCAGGGCGAAGAGGGAGCACTGCAGGATGTTCTCGTTCCGCGCCGCGATGACGTGATCGGTGAAGGCCCACAGCCCGGCCAGGATCAGCCCCGCGACTCCACCAAGCAACCGCCCAGAGCGTTCCGCCCCACCGCAGTACCACCCGCGCGACTGCTGAGCGACGCGGCGCGACACCGGCCCACCAGAACAGTCCACCCAGGAGCAGCCCCGCCGCCAGATACTGGGCCCACCAGGATGGGGGTGCGTCGGGTACAGGGTAGGCATCGCTATCGTACAGCGCCCGTCTTCGGTGCGAACCAGCGGGACTCGGTCGCCCCGCGCTGTCGGTGCGCTGTACCAGATCGCAGATAGTCCCGCAGCTTTAGAGGGAGGAACATCTCCTCCCAGCGGGTCATCGGACGATCGGCGCCGTGGCCGAGCACCAGGAGCAAGCCGGTGTACAGGGGGATGCTGTTGGTATTCAGGCGCTGCGTGTGAAAGCGGTAGCTGCCGCTCGCGGGCGCCTGCATCTGGGTGTGGAACGCACCGCCGAGGCACGGTCGATCACGTCGCGAATCCGGGTGGAGCAGTTGTCCAGGTAGTAGTCGTACCGGTAGAACTTGTTTTCGTCGCGGGCGTTGCGCTCCAGATCCTCCCGGATCGCCAGTCGCTCCGCCGGCGTCAGGTTGAGCTCCTGCTGCCAGACCGAACGCCGGGCCGCGATGTACCTCGGCACCTCCTCCTCGGTCGGATAGCCGGCCATCCAGTACCACATGCGGCCCTGGAGGAAGTGCAGGAGGAAATGCTCCTGACGAAAGCTGAACATCCCGAAGTTGTAGGCGATGCTGCTGCCGGCCCGACGGTCCTCGACGAGGATCGCATTGTGACCGAACCGTTCCCACACCTCCTCGCCGACACCCATCGTCATGACGGAAATGGTCAGCTCGGAGCCGGGGGGCGCGGAGCGCCGGCGGCATGCTGAAGCGGCCTGCGCGAAGCCGCTCTCGCAGCAGGTAACGACCGCGAAGCCCACGGCCACGAGGCCGCTGCAGAGCGAGCCAGCCCACCGGGTCACAGCGCGACGTCCTTGCCTTCCGCCGCCGACTTGTAGATCGCGTCGATCACCCGGTGCAGAGTCAGCTGTTTCTGGTTGTCGAACCCCTTGGCTTCGCCGCGCACCACCGCGAGGAAGTGCGCCCACTCCGCGCGGTAGGAGGCGGTGAAGACGTTTTCCCGCCCGGTCGCCCCGGTGGGGGCGAGGTCGGTCGGCACCCCGTTCAGCTCCTTCCAGACATTCAGGGGATTGATGCCGGCGGTACCTTTGCTCGCGCGAAGACCGAGCCCGAATCGTTCGCCTTCGCCCACATGGTGCCAGGTGACGTCGAGAAAGATCGAGCCCCCCCCCTCGCAGGTCACCAGGGCACTGCCGCTCTGCTCCACGCCCCGGGCGCCCTCCCCGCCGTGCAGCGAGGCGCTGACCCGGATCGGCGTCGGGTCATTCGCGAGCCAGAAGCCGAGGTCGAGGATCGCGTGCCCCAGATCGAGCATGGCGCCACCGCCCGATTCGTCCCGTCGCTGGCGCCAGCCTAACTGGGCCCGGCTCGGACGGTAGACGTGCCAGCTGCCCCGTACGCTTTCGACCCGGCCCAGCTCGCCGCTCTGCACGTAGCTGCGCACCAGCTGGACATCGGAGCGGTAGCGGTGATTGAGGCCGACCATCAGCACTCTGTCACGCTTCTCGGCCTGCTTGAGGATCCGCTGCACACCGGCGGCCGTCAGCGACAGCGGTCGCTCCACCAGCACATGTACGCCCGCGGTCAGCGCAGCCAGGACGTGCGGCTCATGGAGGTGATTGGGCGTGCAGATCGCCACTGCGTCGAGCTGCTCGTAATCCAGGAGCTCCTCGATGTCACTGAAGGCGTCCGCGAACCCCGAACCTGGTGGCGAGTGCGCGCGCCTTGGGAAGGTCGGTGTCGCAGATGGCGACGACCTCGACGCCCTTGAGCTTGCGGAGCACCGGGAAGGTGGGCGACCTGGGTGATGGCCCCGGCGCCGATGATGCCGAGCTTGAGCGAGTCGGACATGCCCTCTCCTCAGGAGCGAGATTCAGTAGGCACGACTGATGGCGGTGCCGGGAAAGTAGGCGGCCAGGATCGTTGGCGCATCCTGACCGCTCCGCGCCCTTCCGACCGATCCCCACTGGCAGAACCCCACGCCGTGGCCAGCACCGGACCCCTCGGCGATGAGGGAGCGGAGGCGGCCCCCCTCCCGGACCTCGCGGAGCTGGAAAATTGCGCTGCGAAGCGCCGTCTCGCCGACCGGGTGAAGCACCTGGCGCACCGCAGGGCCATCCACCGACACCGTGCCGCCGCCGAGCGTCACCGTCACCCGCGAGACCCGCCCGGACGGGGTGTGCTTCGCGACCTCCACCCCCAGCACGGTCCCCACCTGGTCCGCCGGCGTGCTCGTGGCGGCGGGGAGCGACTGGCGGAGCACGCCGCGCAGCTGCTCGACGGACCACTCCTCGTGCCAGCGAAACCGCGGGGAGATCCGACAATACGCCTGGCCGTCGGGGTCGGTATCGGGGAGCGAGGCGAGGTATGGCCGGTCCGCCGCCGCAAACACCTCCACCCCGTCGGCAGTACGGCCACCGCAAGTGGAAAAGAAGAATGCATCGATGGGAACACCCTGCCAGGTCACCACCAGTCCCGCGGTATGTCGGACTGCCCAGCGGGAGAGCGGGTACTCCGAGGCGACTCCGCCGTAGACCTGGTCGACCACCGACGCGAAGAGGTCGAAGCCCTCGCTGGCGCGCTTGCCGAGATTCCGGATGGCGTACGTCCGCGAGACGATCGCCTGCGCCGCCAGCGCCTCCGCGTCGGTGGAATCGCGTCGGCCCATCTCGGCTCCGACCACCCCAGCGAGGTAATCCTCGAGACCCACGATGTTGATCGCCGACAGGCCGCTGCGATCGCGAGCGACACTCACCCGTCCGCGATAGGCCCTGCCGTTCAGATAGATCAGCCCAGTGGCGACCCGCGGCACGAACGTGACCACCTGCTGCTGGGTCACCCTCCATCCCTGCGGGCCTTCGGCGGACAAGCGGCTCCCCGCTACCCGTACCCGCCAGATCTTGCCTGGCTCCGCCGCGGCAGACATCGCGCCGTCGGCATCGAGCACCGCAAGACCGCTGTCACCTGCGAGGTCGAGCCGAGGCGCGCCCGTCAGGAGCCCGATCCGGATTTCAGGGGCCTGACCCTGGGGCGCCGGGGAGACCTCGGGGGTGTCTGGAGGAGTGCACGTGGCGAGCGCGACCAGTGCGAGCCCCCGCGCTCCGTGCCTCCAGGGGCGCTTCAACTGCGGTAATTCCCGAACTTGAGTTCGATCTCGAAATCCTGGGTGCGGAGAAAGGCAATAACCGCCTGCAGTTCATCCCGGGAGGGGGCGGTCACTCGCACCTCTTCTCCCTGGATCTGTGCCTGGACCTTCTTGAACCCCTGCTCCTTGATCGCTTTGACGATCTTCTTGGCGGTCTCCGGACTGATCCCCTGGGTGAGCTTGATCGTACGCCGGACGGACGTACCCATGGAAGGGATCAACTCCCCCCGGTCGAGATTCTTCACCGGGACGCCGCGCTTCACCATGCGGGTTTCGAGCACGTCGACCAGCTGCCCCATCCGAAAGTCGTCGTCCGCGAGCAGCCGGATTTCAGCCTTGGGGCGGTCGAACTCAATCGTGCAGTCGGTCCCCTTGAAGTCGTAGCGTTGGGCGACCTCTTTGATCGCCTGATTGACCGCGTTGTCGACTTCCTGGAGGTCGGCGCCGGTCGAGATGTCGAACGAGGGGTTGCTGGCCATGGGTCGCGAAAACCTTGGACGGTGTAAGCGCTGATGCTGCTTGAGGTTTCAATCTAACTGGAGGCCCTAAAGTTTTCACGGTCCTCACCCGATGACTGGAAGGAGACCACCTGAGGAACCGTGGACCATGATGAAAAACCGCATCAGCCACCTGATGAAGGACTGGACCCCTGAATTCCTGGGGCCGGATGCCCCGGAGCATCCGCACGATGTCCCGGCCAAGACGGGGTACCCGCTTCCACGGGGCATCAACATGCTGATGCCGGTGGAGCTGTGCATCAACCGGGACCTGCTCATTACGCTGCTCTCGGCCAGCATCCAGGAGATGCATCGGCACAAGCGCGCACACCCTTCCCCAAGCTCGGAGCAGGCTCTGGCGGAGCTCGAGGCCGCGCTGCAGCAGCAGCTGACGCTCCGCGCCTGGGCGCGCGAGCACCCGGCGAATTACATCTGCATCGCACTCTATCCAACGACGGAAGTCGATACGGTGGAGGACGTGGAAGATCTGGGCGACTACTGACCGGACGGGTGGGTCCGAGGGTGGACGAGGTCTGCAATCGGTGTGGGGCGCGGAGCCGGGCGAGCCATCGCTACTTGACGATGCTCGCCCGGCTTCTTAGCTTGGCATCCGGCGGACGGATTTAGGGCCACTTGCTACCGCCTGGGGCAGTTGGACCCCGAACCAAAGAGCTAAAGAGCCGTGGGATGATCCCCGCGCTCGTGGCCGCGGGGGTTTTTGTTTTTGCACCGCCGCACTACCCGAGGGAGACGTTTCGAGCATGAAGCGCTGCCCAGAGATGTGTCGCTGCATGTGCATGTGCACCCCTCGCGGGGTGGACTGCGCCAGCGCACGTCTCGGTCGGGCGGCACGATGAAGTAACGCCTCGATACGGAAGACCACCGCCTGGCCCGGTTCACCCAACGTGAATCGGGCCGTTTTCATTTCCGACACCGGCCCAGCCACCGTTGACCAACAGGAGTTCCCCGATGACGTACCATCCCGATACCCTTGCCATCCACGCCGGCCAGGTTCCCGACCCGACGACGAACTCGCGCGCCGTGCCGATCTACGCCACCACCAGCTACGTCTTCAACAGCACTGAGCATGCAGCGAACCTTTTCGGGCTCCGTGAGTTCGGGAATATCTACACTCGGATCATGAATCCGACGACGGACGTCTTCGAGAAACGGGTGGCCGAGCTCGAAGGGGGTGCTGCAGCGCTTGGCGTGGCGAGCGGCCAGGCGGCCGAGGTACTGGCAATACTCAATCTGGTGCGCGCCGGCGACAACATCGTCTCGTCCCAGACGCTCTACGGCGGCACCTACAACCTCTTCGCCTACACCCTGCCCAAGTGGGGAATCAGCACCACCTTCGTGGATATTCACAACCTGGACAGCGTGCGCGCCGCCATCGACGCCGGCACCCGGGCCCTTTACGTTGAGACCATCGGCAATCCTCGCCTAGACGTTCCTGATTTCGCGGCACTCGCGGATATCGCGCACGATGCCGGCCTCCCCCTCATCGTCGACAACACCTTCGGGGCCGCGACTCTCGCCCGTCCCATCAAGTACGGGGCGGACATCGTGGTGCATTCCGCCACCAAGTGGATCGGCGGACACGGGACCTCAATCGGCGGCGTCGTGGTCGATGCCGGCACCTTTGACTGGGCCAGCGACAAGGCCCGTGCCCGGTTCCCGGAGTTCTCCGCTCCTGATCCGTCCTACCATGGGCTGGTCTACACCGATGCGTTCAAGAATCTCGCCTACATCATCAAATTGCGGGTGCAGCTGCTGCGCGACCTCGGTCCGGCGCTCTCCCCGTTCAATGCCTTTCTGTTCCTGCAGGGGCTGGAGACGCTGCCATTGCGGATGAAGCGGCACTCGGAGAACGCCCTGGCCCTGGCCGAGTGGCTCCAGAAGGACAAGCGGGTGGAGTGGGTCTCCTACCCCGGGCTGACGAGTCATTCCGAGCACAAGAACGCCCGTCGCTACCTGGAGGGAGGCTATGGCGGCGTGTTGACCTTCGGGGTCAAGGGCGGGAACACCGCGGCGCGCGCGCTGATCGACCGGGTAAAGCTCTACTCGCTGCTGGCCAATGTCGGGGACGCGAAGTCGCTGATCATCCACCCGGCCTCGACCACTCACGAACAGCTGACACCCGGGCAGCAACAGGCCTCCGGCGTTCTCCCGGAGTTGGTTCGAATCTCCGCCGGTCTCGAGGATGTGCGGGACCTCATCGCCGACCTGGATCAGGCGCTGGGGGAGTCGCCCGCGGGGCAGCGCACCACCGCCAAGGCGGGCGCCGCCTGATGCGCAGCGCTCCCGTCATCGTCAAACTCGGGGGGGATGCGCTCGCCTCCCCCGAGCGGATCGCGGCCCAGGCCCGACGGCTGGCCCAACTGGCGAGCCGGGAGCCGGTGATCGCGGTCGTCAGCGCACGCCGCGGCGTCACCGACCATCTGCTGGGGCTGACCTCGCAGGTGCGTCAGGCGACAGTTCAGTCGGTTTCGGACCCAGCGTCCCCGGTCAATCGCTACGGCGCCCCCGGCCATGCCGAGGCGGATCGCGTGGTCGCCACCGGCGAGGTGGTCACCGCGGGGCTGCTCGCACTGGCGCTGAATGAACTCGGGCTGGAGTCGGTTTCGCTGGATGCGCGGGAGGCAGGAATCATCAGCGGGGGCCGCTTCGGGAGTGCCCGTATCCAGGCCATCGCCGCTGGCCGGATCGCGCGGCTGCTCGCGCGCGGCATCGTGCCGGTGGTCACCGGGTTTCAGGGCTGGAAGCGCGGCAGAGTTGCTACCCTGGGCCGGGGAGGAACCGATACCACTGCCGTCGCGATCGCGGTGGCACTGGGGGCATCGCGCGCCATATTCGTCAAGGACGCCGAGGGGCTCATGACCGCCGACCCGAAGCTGGTGCCGGACGCGCGCCCCATCGCGGCAGCATCGCATGCCTTCCTCTCCGCGCTCACCGGCGCCGGTGCCCAGGTGGTGCACCAGGATGCGGCCCGCCTCGCGGAGCGGCACGGCCTGCCCCTCGCCTTTCTCTCGCTCTCGGTAGACGCGCCGGTCACCATCGTCTCCCGGGAGGCGCGGAGCAGCGGATTGCGGGCCGTCGCCACGCTGGTCCTCGGGGAGGGTCGGGCGCAGATCACCGCGATCGCCGCTGACGCGGCTGAGGCCGCCTCCACAACGGACGCCCTGCGCGACGCGCTCGCCCGCGCCGGGCTGAGCCCACTCGAGCTCCAGCCCGCGGCGAATGGCCCACGCTTCATTGTGGCGGAGGCCGATGCAGGCAGTGCGTCCCGCGTCCTGCATGACGCATTCGTCCTGCGTCCCGGCGAGGCGACCGCTCCGGCGCTTCGCGCCTCATGAGCCAGGCAATCGAAACCGTGTCGTCCGTGCTCGTGCCCCCGGCCGATCTGCGGCTCGGCGACTTCCGCACCGAAGCCGGGGCGGTGCTCCGGGACGCGCGGCTCCGATATCGGGTGTTCGGCGATCCGCTCCTCGGGAAGCGGAACGGAGCCCACCTGGTCTTTCACGCCCTCACCGGGAGTGCGGACATCGACTCCTGGTGGGAGCCGGTGATCGGACCGGGTCGCTGCCTCGACACTTCTCGTCACCCCGTGATCGCGGCGAATCTGCTGGGAAGTTGCTACGGGTCCTCCGGACCGGCGGAGGTCGAAGATGGCAGCTTTCCCGGGCTCACCACCACCGACCTCGCGCGGGCCCATCTCCCGCTCCTCGCCCACCTGGGCATCGAGCGGCTGGAAGTCGTGACGGGCGGTTCGCTCGGCGGGATGGTGGCCCTGCAGTGGGGGCGGATCACGCCGGTCCCCGTCCGTCGCCTCGTCGTCTTTGCGGCCCCGGGCCGTACCAGTGCCCAGGCGATCGGTTGGAACGCGGCGCAGCGACTGGCGATCGCCGCGGACCCGGCGTGGCAGGACGGCCGCTATCCGCCAGGATTCGGCCCGGCGGCGGGGCTCGCGGCAGCGCGCGCGATCGCAATGATCACCTACCGGTCCCAGCGCGAGTTCGAGGAGCGTTTCGGCCGGTGTCAGACGCGTGTGGCAGGCCGGTTCGACGTGGAGCACTACCTCCGCCGCCACGGCGAGAAGCTCGTCGCGCGGTTCGATGCGCGGAGTTACGTGGCACTGATGCGGGCGATGGACGGGCACGATGTCGGGGAATTCGAGACAGCGGGCCGGGAGACGTCACGTCGGGTTGCGGAGGTCGTCGGCGTCGGGATCGATACCGACATCCTGTACGCTCCGGCCGAAGTGCGAAGCTGGGTGGATGGCTACCGCGGTGGAGGAGCGAACGCGCGGTATGCGGAGATCGCCAGCACGTACGGCCACGATGCATTCCTGATTGAATTCCCGCAGGTCGAACAACTGCTGCGCGGGGCCTAGACGCGGGCGGTGGATTGCTACGCATCCGGAAGAGGGATCCCCGGTAGCATGGCCGCTGGGAATCCCTCGATTGCGCGCCGACCGTCCCGGGCTGCTGGCGAGGCTCAGGAGAGGAAGGACTCCAGGGCGCGGGCCCGGCTCACATGGCGCAGACGGGTAAGCGCCTTTTCCTTGATCTGGCGCACCCGCTCACGGGTGATGCCGAGCAGGCTGCCGATCTCCTCGAGCGTCATCGGTTCGGGGCCATCGAGGCCGAAGTAGAGGCGCAGGATCTTTGCCTCGCGCTCCTTCAGCGTGGAGAGCACCTCCTCGATCGATTCGGTCAGGGCTTTTTCGAAAGTGTCGGTGTCGGCGCCGGCGCCGCTGGTGTCCGCGAGGTAATCGAGGAGCTTGTTGTCCTCGCCGGGGGTCAGCGGCGCATCGAGGGAGAGATGATTCTGGGAGATGGAAAGCGTCTTCTGCACCTCCTCGATGGTGATGTCCATCCCCTCCGCGATCTCCTTCGGCGTCGGCTCGCGTCCCAGTTCCTGCAGCAGCGCGGCAGAGCGCTTGCCGATCCGATGGAGCGTGCCGGCCCGGTTGAGCGGCACGCGCACGATGCGGCTCTGTTCCGCGAGGGCCTGCAGAATCGCCTGGCGGATCCACCACACGGCGTACGAAATGAACTTGATGCCCTTGGTCTCGTCGAATTTGTGCGCGGCGCGGATCAGCCCGAGGTTGCCTTCGTTGATGAGATCCGAGAGGGAGACGCCCTGATTCTGATATTTCTTGGCGACGGACACGACGAATCGAAGATTGCTGCGGACCAGCTTGTCGAGCGCTTCTGCCTCCCCGGTGCGAATGCGCTGCGCGAGGCGGACTTCCTCCTCCTGATTGATCAGCGGATACTTGCTGATCTCGCGGAGATACTGGTCGAGCGAGCCTTCGTCGGACGACGACGAACCTCGCTTGCCGGTGCCGACACGCATTGGACGCATGAACGATTGCCTCGCCGCAGGCAGGAAGGAGCAACTGCGTGAACCTTAGCCGGGCCCAAAAACCGGCGCAAGCCGGGCTTCAACCGTCGTGATAGTTGTCGATCTGTGCGCGCTGCAATCTTCCCGAATAGTCCACGTAGCCGACCTTGGTTTCCGAGTAGAACTCGTAGACCTCCCACCCGCCCTCCCGATGGCCGTTCCCGGTCTGCTTCACCCCGCCGAATGGCAGATGCGCTTCCGCGCCGATCGTCGGCGCGTTGATGTAGGTGATGCCATTGTCGAGATCCTGAAGTCCCCGGAAGGCCGCATGGACCTGGCCGGTATACAGTGAGCTCGAGAGGCCGTAGCGCACTCCGTTGTTGACGCGGATGGCCTCGTCCAGGGATCCGATGCGGACGACGCTGAGCACGGGCCCGAAGATCTCCTCCTGCTCGAGGCGCGAGCCCGGCTTCACTCCGGCAAAGATGGTCGGCTGGTAGAACCAGCCGTGGCCGTAGGCCGCGCCCTTGGGTCGCGCACCACCGGTCACCAGCTCGACCCGCTCCTCCCGGCCGATCGCGACATACGATTCCACTTTGGCTCGCGCGGCGGCGTGGATCAACGGCCCGACTTCGATTCCCGGTTTGACTCCATCGCCGAGACGCAGCCGGCGGGTGCGATCCTCCAGCCGAGCCAGGAAGCGATCATGCACCCGGCGATGCAGCAGCAGGCGACTCGTCGCGGTACATCGCTGCCCGGTCGTGCCGAAGGCACCCCAGAGCACGCCCTCCAGGGCGAGATCCAGATCGGCGTCGTCCATCACGATCATGGCGTTCTTGCCGCCCATCTCGAGCGAGAGCCGCTTGTGCATTCTGCCGCAGGTCGCACCGATGAGTGATCCGGTGCTGCTGGAGCCCGTAAAGGAGATGACGGGGACATCGGGATGATCTACCAATGCCTTCCCTGCCGTCTCACCGCGTCCGTGGACAAGATTGATGACACCTCCCGGGAACCCCGCCGCCTCGGCGAGTTCCACCAGCCGATGGGCCGTGTGCGGGACATCCTCGGAGGGCTTGATCACCACGGTGTTACCGCAAACGAGCGCGGGGAAGAGTTTCCAGGTCGGAATGGCGAGCGGAAAGTTGAACGGCGTGACGAGGCCGCAGACTCCGATCGGCCGGCGCCAGCTCATGGCCCACTTGGCGCGGAGCTCGGAGGGCACGGTGTGCCCGAAGAGGCGGCGCCCCTCACTCGCGGCGTACCAGGCGGTATCGATCCCTTCCTGCACATCGCCGCGGCTTTCGGTCAGAACTTTGCCCATCTCCCGGGTCATGCCGAGAGCGAGTTCCTCCTTGTGCTCGGTGAGGAGCTCACCCAGCCGTCGCACCAGGTCCCCGCGGGCCGGCGCCGGCATCAGGCGCCACTGTTCGAACGCCCGGCGCGCCGCGCGAACCGCGCGTTCGACATCGGCGGGCCCCGAATCCGGAAAGCGGCCGATCAGGTCGCGCGTATCGGCAGGGTTCCGGTTCTCGAGATAGCGCCGGGTGCTCGGCGTCAGCCAGGCGCCGCCGATGAAGTTCTTGTAAGTCGTCGTCATGGCAGTGGTGCGCCTTTGCTTGTCAGGCAATCGGGCGTGGAGATCAGAGTGGCGCGAGCCGCGCGTCGCAGCTCCAGGTGCGCGCGTGACGGGCGTAGCCCTCGCGGGGCAACACCTCTCTGGCGGCCAATACCAGTCCCCAGAGGAGCACCAGCAATGACAGGGTGTGGGCGACTCCGAGCCGGCGGCGCCAGGAGGAGACCGAACTCCACAGCCCAGCGACGGCGACGGTGACAATGGCGCCCAGGTAGACCGCGAGATTGAGCCCGCACGCGTTCGCGTAGGGCCACTGGGTGATCGCTACGGCGAGGGCGAGGCCCAGCGTCACCCGCAGCCACGTCGTCAGCACAACCAGGCGACCACCACCCGAGGGCGCAACGACGCGGCCGCCGGCGGCCGGTGCCGCGCCCGGCGTGCCTCGCCCGATCGGCGCGGCGGCCGGCGACTTGGCGATGACCTTGTCGATGTCGGCAAGTTCCTTGTCCCAGTCGCGTGGCGGATCGCTCATTGGCCGTCCTGGGTGAGGTGAAGCCGCTCGATCCTCTTGTACAAGGTCGAGCGCGGAATGCTGAGTGCGCGCGCCGTCGCCGAAACGTTCCAGTCGTGTTCCTGGAGCCGAGCGGTCAGATAGGTCTTTTCATCGTCTTGCTGTTGGGATTCGAACGAGCCTGCGGCCGCTTCCTCCAGGTTCTCCTTCAACGCGATGCCGCCATCCTCCCCCAGAAGCTGGCTCACATCCCCGGGCGTGATCTGCTTGCCCGGCGCCAGGATCAGCAACCGTTCCACCGCATTCCGGAGTTCTCGAACGTTGCCCGGCCAGGGCCGCCGGCGCAGGCGTGCGACCGCGCTCGGCGCAAAGCTCTTTCGCCCGATACCGGCGCTGCCCGCAAGCTGCTGCACGAAGTACTCGATCAGCCCGGGAATGTCCTCGCGGCGATCGCGCAGCGGAGGGACCGGAATGGGGACGACATTCAACCGGTAGTAGAGGTCCTCGCGGAAGCGGCCCATGGCGATCTCCTCCGCGAGATCGCGGTTGGTCGCCGAGATCACCCGCACGTCCACCTGTACCGGTCTATTGCCACCAACCCGCGAGATGACCCCCTCCTGCAGCGACCGCAGCACTTTCGCCTGCGCGGAGGGAGACATATCACCGACTTCGTCGAGGAAGAGAGTTCCGCCGTCGGCCTGCTCGAACTTCCCCTCCCGGTCGGCCACCGCCCCGGTAAACGAGCCCTTGAGGTGCCCAAAGAGCTCGCTCTCGATCAATTCGGTCGGGATCGCGGCACAGTTCACTTCCACGAATGGCCTGGTCCGCCGAGGCGAGGCCGCGTGAATCGCGCGGGCCACCAGCTCCTTGCCGGTGCCATTCTCACCCGTGATGAGGACCCGTCCGGTGGTCGGTCCCACGCGTTCGATGACCTGGCGCACCGCCGTGAGGATCGGGCTGTCGCCAACCATCCGGTAGTGATGCTCCGTTGCGGCGCGCAGGCGAAGATTCTCTCCCGAGAGTTCGGCATGCTTGAGCGCATTTCGCACCGTGACCAGCAATCGATCGGTGTCGAGCGGCTTCTCCATGAAATCGAAAGCCCCCCGGCGGGTGGCATCGATCGCGGTGGCGATCGTCCCGTGGCCCGAGATCATCACCACCACCGCCCCAGGGTCGAGTTGGCGCAGGCGGGTCAGGGTCTCGAGGCCATCGAGGCCGGCCATCTTGACATCCAGAAAGACGACCTGCGGCCGAAACGTCGGATACACCGCGAGGGCTTCGCCGCCTGACCCGGCCGTGCGCACGTCGATGCCTTCGTACGCCAAGATCTGTTTCAAGGCGTCGCGGATGCCGGGTTCGTCGTCGACAACCAGCAGGCGATCAGTCACCGTCGCTCCTTGCGATACAGCGCCACGCCGTCAGGACGAACCCGCAGGCCCGCGACGCCCAACGGCAGGGTCACAGCCACGGTCCCCTCCCTGGTGCCCGGGAGCGCGCGTTCGATGAGCCGGTGGCTGGTCTCCTCCGGAAGCGTGAACCCGCGCAGCGTGAGTGCATCGACTCGCCACGCTGCGACGCCAACGTGAATCTCCGTCACAGGTCCGAAGGCGGCTACCCGTTCCCAGGGATCGAGGGCGCCGGCAAGGGGGCCCAGCAGCTCACGGGGGATCTGCGCGGTCTCCAGCCGGAGGGATACGGTGATGTTTCCATCGCCGAGCACCAGGCTGATGGAATCGAGGTGCCCGCGAACCTCCTTGGGCAGGCCCTCCACCAGCACCGACGCCATTTCGCTGGCGGTCAGCACAACGGAGTCGGCATTCCAGCCATGCAGGCTGTCGACCTTGTCGCGTGCCCGGGCGAGGGCGCGCGCTCCCGGCCTGCCGGCCGCGTCGCGCGTGACGAATTCCGTTACCCGAGTCACCTGCGGCCGGACCAAGCGGAGCAGATCCTCCCTGAAGAGCCAGGCGCCGCTGACCATCGCCGCGAGCACACCGATTCCCAGCAGACGGAACGGGAGCGTCCAGAGGCGCATCAGGCTCCGAGCACGGGCAGGTCGGCGAGGAGCGCGCCGCGCCGGTAGCCGCGTGGATCGAGGCCCACCCGGAGGAAGCCAAGCTGCTGGAGCGCGCACGTGATTTCTTCCCAGCGAGCCTCGACGGTCGAGTGCATCTGGACCGTGACTTCGATCGACGCCTCGTCGCCCCGATGCCGCACTCGCAGGTCACCGCTGACACCGACCGTTCGGATGAACGCCTCTGCCGCCTCCACCTGGCGCAAGCGTTCCGGGGTGACCTCCAGACCGTATTGCACCCGACTCGACAGGCAGGGAGACGCGGGCGCCTCCCACGTCGGGAGGCCAAGATGCTTTGCGACGGCCCGCACCATCGCCTTGGTCCATCCGAGTTCAGCGAGGGGCGATCGCACATGCCGCTCCTCGGCAGCCCGGAGCCCGGGGCGGTGCTCCCCGGTGTCTTCGGCGTTCGTGCCATCGATGATGGTGTCGAACCGCCCGGATTCCGCGATGGTGCCCAGGCGGGCCCACAGTTCGGTCTTGCAGTGGTAGCAACGGTCCGGTGCGTTCGCACGATAGCGCGGATCGTCGAGCTCGCGGGTATCGATTTCGAGCAGGGGGATATCGAACTGGCGCGCGATCGCACGGGCCGAGGCGTACTGCGCGACGGGATACGAGGGACTGCGGCCGATTACGGCAAGAAATCGCTCGGGTCCCAGCGCGCGTCGGCCGGCCACAGCGAGCACCGCGGAGTCCACGCCGCCGGAATAGCCCAGCAGCACCCGGCCAAGGCCGGCGAGATGCGCGTCGAGCGCCGCGAGGAGGGTCATGGCGGTAACGTAAGCAGGCCGCACGGGTCACGACAGCCATCCCCTTCCTCCTCGGGCCCGACGGCTCCAGACTTCCGCGCATGCCTGAACCCACCGTGCTCCAGATCACGGCGACGGTGACCGTCCCGCTCGCCGAACTCACCTTCCGCGCGAGCCGGAGCGGCGGGCCGGGGGGACAGCACGTGAACACCTCTTCGACCCGGATCGAGCTGTGGTGGGACGTGGCGCGCACGGCCAGCCTCGACGCGGAGCAGCGGGCCCGGGTGCGGGCCCGCCTCGCGACGCGACTCACCGAGGAGGGCCTGCTGCGGATCGTGGTCAGTGAGACCCGCAGCCAGGCCCAGAATCGTCAGCGGGCCATCGGGCGGTTCGAGGAGTTGCTGGCCGCCGCACTGGCGGTCGTGAAGCGACGGAAGCCCACCCGACCTAGCCGTGCCGCCAAGGAGCGGCGGCTCACCGACAAGAAGCAGCAGAGCGCGCGCAAGCAGCAGCGCCGCCGTCCCCGCGGCGACGAATGAGCCACCCATGATCCGGATCCAGCCGATCGACCCTGCCACCCCCGACCACACGGTGCTCTCGCGCGCCGCTTCGCTGCTGCGGCGCGGTCAGCTCGTCGCCTTTCCAACCGAGACGGTCTACGGACTGGGCGCCAACGCGCTGGATCCCTCGGCCGTGCGGCGGATCTACGACGTCAAGGGACGGCCGGAATACAATCCGCTCATCGTGCACGTCGCCGATGGCGCTGCCGCTCGGCGGCTGGTGACCGCCTGGCCGGACGCCGCGGAGCGCCTCACTCGGCGCTGGTGGCCAGGACCACTCACCATCGTGCTCCCCAAATCGAGGGAGATCCCCGTCGAGGTGACTGCCGGGCTCGGCACGGTGGCGCTTCGGATCCCCGCCCATCCCGTCGCGCTGGCCCTGTTGCAGGTATGCGGTTTTCCGCTGGCAGCGCCGAGTGCCAACCGCTCCGGTGCGGTTTCGCCGACTACCGCCGAGCACGTGGCTGCGGGGCTTGGCGACGGCGTGCCGATGATCCTCGATGGGGGTGCCACCGGAGTGGGAATCGAATCCACTGTAGTCGACCTCTCCGGCAATTACCCGGTTCTCCTCAGGCCCGGGATGATCAGCCGGGCGGAGCTGGAGCAGGAGATCGGTCCCGTGGGGCTGCCCGGTCCGGCACCCGACGCCTCGACGCCGCGGGCGTCACCGGGGATGCTGGACCGCCACTACGCCCCCCGGGCGCGGGTGGTCATGCTCCAGATCGATGGCGCCGCGCCGCCCGGGGTTGTGAACGCTGGGGTGATCGCCGCGCTCATGCGCACCCTGACCCCGCCTTCCGCGGCGGTCGAAGTACTCACGCTGCCGCAGGATCCCGCCGGCTATGCCCGGGCCCTCTACAGTTCGCTGCACCAGCTCGACGCCACCGGTGCAGCCGTCATACTGGTGGAGCCCCTGCCCGACACGCCCGAATGGGACGGGCTCCGGGATCGCCTCGCCCGCGCAGCCCAGCCCTGACCCTTCCCTCCTCGGCGAACCGAGGTCTGCCCGCTCCTGATCCGGCTCCACCTGGTGGCGATCAGTCGCTGGAATCGCACCCGATGTCGGTGCCCCTGCGGAGGCGCTGAATCAGCAGCCGCACGCGGGACAACGACGGACGGCCCGGCCAATGGCCGGGCCGTCGTCGATCGCCCGCGCAGTGACGGCTCAGTGACTGTCGCCGTCGTGATCCTTGTCCCCACCGCCAGCGAGGCGCTCTGACCCGGCCGAGGTGCCGCCGGTGGCGAGCGTCTCCGAGCCCGCCGAAGTGCCGCCCGTGGCGGAGCTCGTCGAGGACTGGTCGCCACCATGCTGATGATGGCGGTGCTCATGGCCGACCCTCACATCCGACCGGAGCTTCTCCAGGGCGCCCTGCGCCGTGGTGGTGTCCCCGGCCTGCACCGCCTGTACGAGCGACTGGAAATCGGTCTGCAGCGCCGCCCGTCCGCCGGTGGCCTTGGTATCCGCGCTGAAGAGCTCCGGGCGGTCGTTCTGGACCGTTTGCAGGGCCTCCTGTGCCGCCGTCATGTCGCCGCTCTTCACGGCCTGGAACAGGGAGGTCAGGTCGTTCCGGAACTGATCGCGAGATACCGGCGGCTGCGGTGCCGGCGTCGGATCGGTGGGAACGGGCTGGTCGACCGGGAGCGTGCTCCCGACCGGGGTACTCCCGCCCACACTGTTCCCCGCGGTCAGCGTAAAGGTGGAAACGCGGACAGAGTACATGTACGAGTAGGAGAACGACGCACCAGCGTTGAGCCCGGAAATAGACATGGCAGCCTCCCTGCTGTGATAGACGATGGCCAATCCGTCCCGTGGGGCGGATTCAGATGCCACTACTATCGGGCAGGGCTCCTGGAGACTTGAGAGGCGGCTCCGCGTCGGGTCAGGGCTCCGAGGTCCCCGGGCCGACCATGCCGGGCGGTGACGCATGGTCCGGCCGGTCGAGGGGGACCCGGCGCTCGAACTGGTACGGCAGCCCCGATCGCCCCGGTCGGCAGGGCGGCCCGGAGTCTGCCGACCAGCGCTCGCCGCTGTCACCGACCTCGAGCAGACCGCGGACAGTGAACGTGACGGGGCGCTCGCCCATCGGAGTGTGCAGCGTTGCCTGTGAGGCAAGTTCGAAATGGGCCTGCGGCACGCTGTCGATGCGACCGGCCTGCAGCGGGACCGTAATCGTGAAGCTGCTGGTGTCCCGGGTGGCGAGCAGCACCGGCTGCTCGCGCTCCCCCTCCCCCACCGGCAGCCCTCCGACCATCAGCCGGGCGCGGAATCCCTTGCCGATAAGGTCGTAGTCATTGCGGTTGCACCCTTCGAAGACCAGCTCGAGAGAGTCTGCCCCAGCGAGTCCTGGAGGGCCACGCCGCGTGGACACGGAACGCAGGGCGAACGACGGGTCGTCGTACAACCAGCCACCGAGCGCGGTACAGGAGAGCACCACTGGCAGCGCAGTGGCCAGGATCAGCGAGAGTCGACGCAATCGACCTGACAGCCGGAGTGAGGGATGAGCTTACCTCAAGCCGATCCGCCTCGGTAGCCCTCGCCCCCGAGGTCGCTCACCCGCTCCCGTGAGGCAGCACCCGGCCGCGGTCCAGTGTCCGATATTGAATCGCTTCGGCGAGATGTCCACTGCCAACTTCCACGGAGCCCGCGAGATCCGCCACGGTACGTGCCACCTTGAGAATCCGGTGAAACGCTCGGGCGGAGAGACCGAGCCGGGTCATGGCGCTGCGAAGCAACTCCTCGGAGGCGCGGTCGAGACGGCAGTGCTGCCGCACATCCCGGGGCCCCATGTGCGCATTGGCATGCACACCCAGCTGTCCCGCGAATCGCTGCTGCTGCCGCTGGCGCGCCGCTTCCACTCGGCCACGGATCACGGCGCTGGACTCCTCCAGATGCTCACCGGTGAGATCGGCGGCCTGCACCGCGGGCACTCGAAGCTGAAGATCGATCCGGTCGAGCAGCGGGCCGGATATGCGGGCGAGATAGCGCTGCACCTGCAGCGCCTCGCAGCCACAGGCGCGAGCCGGGTCGCCCTGATGACCGCAGGGACACGGATTCATCGCCGCGATCAGGGTAAAGCGCGCCGGATACGTCAGGCTGACGGCGGCGCGGCTCAGCGTGACCTGTCCGTCCTCCAGCGGCTGACGCAGCACCTCGAGCACATTGCGCCGGAACTCCGGCAGTTCGTCGAGGAAGAGCACCCCATCGTGTGCCAGGCTCACCTCGCCCGGTCGGGGCGTGGAGCCACCGCCGATCAGACCGGCATCGCTGATCGTGTGATGCGGGGCGCGGTAGGGACGCCCGCCCAGGAGCGCGCGCCCGGGAGCGAGCAACCCCGCCACGCTGTGGATCCGCGTTGTCTCCAGCGCTTCTGCCAGGGTGAGCGCCGGGAGGATGGTCGGCAGCCGGCGAGCGAGCATGGTCTTCCCGGATCCCGGAGGTCCGATCAGCAGGACGTTGTGACTGCCGGCCGCCGCGACCTCCAGCGCCCGCTTGGCCGCGGGCTGGCCTCGGACTTCGGCAAAGTCCACCACCTCCCTGACCGGCTGGGCGAGCAGCGCGGCCGGATCGCAGCGGCAGACCGGAAGCGGCGCCGCAGCCGCAGAGGTGCGCGGCGACACGTGCGCAGCGTCGTCCCGCCGTAGACCTCGAGCCCTTCCACCGCGGCGGCCTCCGGGGCGTTTGCCGCCGGCAGGATCAACCCGCGCAGCCCGGCAGCGCGTGCCGCGAGGGCGACCGAGATGGCGCCGCGGACCGGGCGCAGATCCCCTTCGAGCCCGAGTTCGCCCAGCAGCAACATCCCGTCGAGGGCCTCCGGTGGAAGCTGCTCGCTCGCGATCAGAATCGCGATCGCGATCGGCAGATCGAAGCCGCAGCCATCCTTCTTGATGTCGGCCGGGGCGAGGTTGATGGTGATCCGCTTGAGCGGCGAGGTGAATCCTGCGTGCGTGATGGCAGCGTTGACGCGCTCGCGCCCCTCCTTCACCGCACCCTGCGGAAGCCCTACGGTATTGAACGCCGGTAAACCGTTGGCGAGATCGGCTTCGACATCGACCAGGTAGGCGTCGATGCCCAGGACAGCGGCGGAGCGGACGCGTGCGAGCATGGGGTCTCCGTGGGGGGACCACCAAGCCTCATGGTGCTGAGCCGTGTGGCGGGTATCGAAACGCACTCGACGGGTGCGGGAAAGCGCGCGAATCGGGAGACGAGCACCATGCAAGAGGGGCGACCCGTCTGGATCGCCCCGAACCTGCATGCAGCCGTCAATTCGGAATCAGTGCGGCCAGCCATCCGGACGGGCATCGAGGAGCAGCACGATGGGTGCAGTGAGGTCGCCCGCGAAGACGCTGGTCTCCAGGGGCTGAGTGCGATCGAGATCGTCCCGACTTGCGCCAATGCAGCAGGTGAAGCCTACCCGCAGGACCGGCTGATCCAGCAGCGCCATTGGGATCACGCGGGGCGGCCCGTAGCTCAGCCCCTCCCGAATCGTAGCCGGCACTCGGCCCGAGATGTACACCGGGAGCTCAACCAGTGATTGTAGCATCCGGTACGTCAGGACTGTGGACTCGCCGCCACTGGTCGCAATCCCAAACACCGGGGCGCCAAAACGCCCGGTACGGGGGAATACCGCTACCCCGTACTGAAATGGGCCACCGCTATCACGTGCGCTGACAAGGGTTTCCCTCAGCAGGTCGTGAACAGCGAGCAGGTCCTGCGGGATGGGCTCTGGATTCATAGGCGGAACCCTCGGGACGTCGCACGGCGTGGATTCGGGAATACCCATACCGGAAACGCAGGAGTCGGGCCGAATAGCGGTGCCATCCCTGGCACCGGACAGGCGGAATTGCCGCCCGTTACGGAGCTGTCCTAGAATCACCCCGCGTCGCTGTTCCCGCAACTGGTGCCGCCCAGCGGACCGCCACCTGGGTCCCGCTGCCTTCCACACTGGTTACCTCAACCAGGCCACCCCACCCCTCGACCAGCCGGCGCACTATTGCAAGGCCGAGTCCTGCACCACTCGTTGTCGTTGAGAAGCGGGGCTCGAAAATTCGCGGCAGGAGATCGGCGGGGATGCCGCGCCCGTCGTCCTCGACCGAGAACGCATGGGGCGCCACCCGGACCAGAACCTGTGACGCCCCAGCATGCCGGGCATTCTCGAGCAGGTTGCCGAGCACCTCCTTCACTTCATCCCAGCGCGCAGGAGCTGCGGCGACCTCCGGGCCCTCCACACGGACGTTGGTGCCCTCTGCCGTGAGGCGGTAGAGGCCCGCGACTTCGCGCGCCACCGCCACGAGATCCACCGGCTCGAGCGGCGCCTCCACCGCCGCGGGCAGTCCGAATCGGCTGAATGCACGCGCGATGGTGTCGAGCCGGTCGATCTCGAGCAGGATCCGGGTCGCCGTCTCCTCGAGAACGTGTCCGAATTCTTCCGGCCGCTCCCGGCCTACCCGGCGCAGATGCTGCACGCCGAGCCGGATCGGCGTGAGGGGATTCTTGATCTCGTGGGCCACCTGGCGGGCCATTTCGCCCCACGCGAGCACTCTCGCCGCCTCTGTCACGTCGGTCAGATCGTCGAGCGCGAGCACCGATCCCCCGGACCCCTGACCCAGGCGAGCCAGCTGGACCCGATAGGTCCTGCTGGCCACCTCAACCTCGGTGGAGCGGTCCAGAATGCCGCCAAGCAGAAAGCCGCGCACGACGGTCAGTAGCGGCACCCATACGGGGTCGAGCGCGCCCGCGAATGGCGCCCCCTCCGGCAACGAGGCGGCGAGCAGTTGGCGGGCCCGTGCGTTCGCCACCAGCACGCCGCCGTCGGGATCGAGGGCGACAACCGCCGTCGCAACACTGGCGAGCACCGTGGCGGTTCGCTGCCTCGCGCCATCGAGGGCTGCCTGACTGGCGCGAATGTCATCCGCCATGCGCGCGAATGCGCCGAACACCTGCTCGAACTCGGCAGGCGGCGGGCGGACGGCCGGGAGTGGCAATCCCTGACCGAGTGCCGCCGCGGAGCGACGCAGGTCGGTCACCGGGCGGGAGAGCATCCGGGCCGCCAACTGTGCGGCGAGCAGGGCGGCCCCCATGCCGATCAGCGTCGCGAACAGCAGGACGAAGGTGAGCTCCCGCTGGTCCTGACTCCGGCTCCAGTCGTAGGCGGGCTGTAGCGTCGCGAGGATTCCCACTCCGCCAGGCGGCCCCGATTGAGCGACGCGATACCCGACGCGGACTGGCGCGACGTAGGTCGTCGCCGAGCGGGTCAACTGCAGTTCGTCCGCCAGGGCCATCCGCGGATAGACCCGGGCATCGAGGAGCGGCTCCACCAGGCCCAGGTCCTCTAGCAGCGGGGCGCTGGCCGCCACCAGTCGTCCTCCACTATAGAGCACGAGATCCGCCTCGAGTCGATTGGAGAGGTCGGCCAGTCCTTCCGCGAGATAGTCGGAAGGCTCCTGCAACAGGCTGCCGGCCGTCAGCACGGCGTCACGCAGCACGGCGGAGATCAGCAGGTCGCGCGTCCGGTCGGACTCTTCCGTCAGGCGACCCAGCCCCCAGATCGTGAAGCCGACCGCGGGGATCACGAAGAAGAGCGCGAGCGTCACGGCGAGTCGGACGCGGAACGACCGCGCGAAGCGCCTGAGCCCGATCCGCTGACGCAGATTCGGCAGATGCAGGGTGGCGACCAGCCAGAGAATGGCCAGGACGAAGGCATCGAGCGCGATCAGCAGCCCGCCGGACACGAGCAGCAGCGGCATCGGCCGGAGCTGCACCTCGGCGTGCACGTGGCGGCTGCCCCCCGGACCCTGGATCAGTCGGTCGGTGCGGACCTCGGCGCCGACCCGCACCCAGCGCTGGTCTGGCGCATGTCCGAGGCCGGGGGCGAACGGGGGCGAGAGGGTGAGATCATAGAGGGGAGGACCCTCCGACGGACGACGGAGCAGACGGGCCAGACGCGCGGGCGCGAGAAGGCGGGTCCGGGGCCCGACGGAGGCCGTGAAGACTCGCCCGCTTGGCAGGTGCTGCAGCAGGATGTAATGACGGCCCGGGACCCGCGAAAGCGAGACCACGGTGTGCGATGACGCCGGATCGAATCCCTTGACGAGCGCAGCGACCAGCGGCGCAGGCAGATCCAGCGAATCCAGCGTGAGCTCTTCCCGGCGAGTGCCGTCTGGCTCCCACAGCGCGAGTCGGACCGGAAACTCCTGCCCTGCCAGGTCGGAAGCACGCCAGAGCAGGTACATCGTCGATTCGGCGGACGGTTCCCTGCCCGCGGCGACCTGCTCCGCCAACCGGTCAAGCAGCGGTTCCGCCAGGGGGTCCTCGACGTCACCGAGCCGGGCGAGGTCCCGCTGGGCGGCGAGAATGCGCCCGTTCAATTCCGCGCCCCACGTCACCAGCCCGGCGGCGGTGCCGGCTACGATAGCGGTACCGAGAATGGCGACCCACCGGGGCGCCGGGCGCGCCACCAGCAGCAGCGCGGGCGCCCACAGGAAGGTGTACCACTCCGGCCATCCGACCTTGGGCTGCCAGACCAGCACGCCGATGAGCCCGGCCGCGAGCGCGATCAGTACACCCACTGCCACCCCACCGACCCTCGCCGCACGATCATCATCTCCGCGGAGCAGGGCGGCGGCGAGCAGGATGAAGCCCGAGGTCGCCACCGTCAGCGTCAGCTGCCAGGTCACCCAGAGTGAGGTCGAGACGCCGTTGACTGGCGGGACGATTCCTCGTGCGAGATCGTTCACGAAATACGGGGCCCCGATCAGCAGCAACAGGGCGAGGGGCACGGACCACCAGCGCCTTGCCGGTCGCTTGCCCCAGAGCCAGATGGCGAAGAGTTGCAGCGCGATCCCGGTGACCAGCAGGTTGCCGGCCGAACCGGTCACCGGACGCAGCGACCCGCGGAAAAAGGTGCCCGGCGAAAAGAGCTCCTCGAGTCCCAGCGCAGCGCCCAGCGGAGCGCGGATCGCACACCAGACGAGAGCAACAACCAATGTCAGGCGTTCAGGCGGGGCGCGGGCCGCCAGCAGCGCGACCGCGAAGAGCAGCAGGAGGGCGCACCCGACCCAGGCGCCAGCCTGCGCCGTGACCTCGTCTTCGGCGACCCGCTGCGCGGGAGGCACCGGCTGAAGGCTGAAGAGAAGCCGTTCGCCGGCGGTGGTCGGCTCGGTGTAGTCGAAGATGTCGCCGCCCCGAGGGACGGAGCCTGGCGGGAAGACCCGCAACTGCACACCGGCAGAGGCCCCGAACTGCGCCGCCAAACTCCGCTCCGGATTCGGCACGGCGGAATCCGCCCAGATCAGCACGCTCGCGACCACGACTCGCCCGGACGGAGTCCGGCGGCGGCTCTCGATCGTGGCATAGAAACGGCTGAATCGCGCGGAGAGCGAGTCACCATCGGTTTCCGGCACCAGACGGTGCCGGCCCGCCCAGGCCCAGGGCACCCCCGTGGATTCGAGGATGACGACAGCGGTTTCAACCCCGCCTCGAGGGAGTGCCCGGTCGAGGTTCCGGAACGCCTGCGCCCGATCTCCATCGGCCCAGCGCGCCGATTGCTCGGCGAGGTGATCTGCGCCCTGCAGGCTCGCATGCAACTCGCCGCGCAGTCGCTGGAACGCGGCGGCGACTCTGCGCTCCCGCTCGGCCGGCCAATTGTCCTCGACGCGGGAGAGCCACCATTCCGCCCCCACGAGCGTGCAGACGAGAAGCAGCCCAGCCCCGGCCACCAGACGGCCACGCGGAGCCGCACGCGCCCCAGCCAGCGCCGCGATCAGCCCAACCAACAACGCCACCACGACCCAGCCATCAGCCGGATTTCGGAGCCACTCGGTGGCCGGCACCATGGTCGCGGCCACCAGCCACGCTGCTCGGCGGTCGAGCCAGGTCGATGGAGTCGTCATCGGTCCCAACTTAGCCACTATATTGTTTCTTGCCATGAACCTGCGCCCACTCCCCCTGCCCTTTTGTTGCCGCGTGCTTCTCCCGCTGGTGCTCGCCGCGCACGCTGCCGCGGCCCAGGTCGGCGATCGCGGTGTCCTCGTCATCCGTGCGGATGGGCGCGAGGCCGGGCTCGAGACATTCCAGGTAACCTCAGGCTCGACCGGCTACCGAGTCGTCACGAAGGTGGTATATCCGATCCCGCGTCCCGGCGTCGAATTCAGTGCCAGCCTCGATCGCAACGCTGGGAGCGACGGAGCGATCCAGGTGGGCCGCATCTCCGGATCGGTCAGCGCCGAAACGTACGGCGTGCTCAAGCCGTCGCGGCTGACCATCCGCCGGGTGGAGCGCGGCGCGGAGCGGGCGAGCGAGTCCCCCGGTGGCCCCGGCATCGTGCTGCTCGCCGATAGCCTATTCGCCCTCTACCTGCAGATCGTTCCTCTCGCGACCGAACAGGGTCGCTCGCTCACGGCCGTCTTGCTCCAGACGGCGCGGCGGACCTCCTTCACGGCTCAGCGGGTAACAGATTCGGCGGCCGGGACCTCAGTCGTCCACCTCAGTGGCGGGCTGGACGGCGATATCAAGCTCGGCCCGCGGGGCGAGCTCCTGCGCATCACCATCCCGGCGCTTGGACTCGAGGCGATCCGGAAGCCTGATTGAAGGCGTCACAACCTGAAACTCCCGGCTTACCCGCGCCGTAAGCCCGGCAAGCCGCACTTCCATACAAACCACAGGACCGTTCGATGCGACGCTGCTGGCTGCTCATCTCCGCCATGGCCATGCCGGTGCTGGCCGGCGCCCAGACCCCCGCTGCCCCGTCTCCGAGCGCCACGCTGAGCCTCAGCGAGGCGCTGCAACAGGCGAAGAACAACAATCCGCTCTACCGCCAGCGGCTCAACGCCTCTGCCACTGCTCGCGCCACGGTGCGGAACGCCTACGGGCAGCTGCTGCCGAGTGCCTCGGTGTCGGGCGGGATGGACTACACCGGTGCCGGCCAGGCCAACTTCGGTCAGGGGTTCATCCAGCAGACGTCGGCCGTGGTCGGGTCCAGCTGGAATGCCGGGCTCAGCTGGCAGTTCGACGGCTCCCGGCTGGTGGCGCCGAAGGAGCAGCGGGCGAATCAGCGGGCCACGGAATCCGACATCGTCAGCGAGGAGAGCAGTCTCAAGTTCGCGGTGACGCAGCAGTACCTCACCTCGCTGCAGGCGACCGCGCAGGTGGCAGTGGCGAAGCAGCAGGTCGAGCGCAACCAGAACTTCCTCGACCTGGCGAATGCGAAGTATCGCGTCGGTCAGGGGACGCTGATTGAAGTGCGGCAGGCCGAGGTGCAGAAGGCACAATCCGACGTGGCGCTGCTCCGGAACGTGCAGGCGGAGAGCGAGGCGAAGATCGAGCTGTTTCGCCGTATCGGCGTGGCGCCGCCGGTGTCGATCGACCTGATCGCCCTCAGCGACTCCTTCCCGGTGCAGGAGCCGACGTACGACCTCGACCAGCTGATGCAGGTGGCGCGAGAGCAGAATCCGTCGCTCAAGGCGCTGGATGCCCGGCGTCGCGCGGCCTCGGTCGGCGTGACCTCCGCCAAGACGGCGTTCCTGCCGAGCCTTTCGATGCGGGCAGGCTGGGGTGGCTTCACCCAGCAGCAGACCAACACCAGCCTGCTGCTCAACCAGACACTCGCCGGAGCGATCGGTGGCGCGCAGAGCTGCATTTTCCAGGACTCCCTCCAGTCGCTGCTGCCCGGCCACTCCGTGCAGGGCGCTGCTGCCTGCTTCCAGGCGGCGGGTCTGACACCCACCGGCACGCAGCTCACCAGCCAGGCTCGGCGCCAGGTGCTCGATGCGAACAACACCTTTCCGTTCAACTTTACCAAGCAGCCCTTCGGCGCGAGTCTGACGATTTCGCTGCCGATCTTCACCGGCTTCGGCCGGACGCTCCGGCTGCAGCAGGCGCGGGAGCAGGAGCAGAATGCCGAGGAAGGCCTGCGGGCGCAGGCGCTGCAGGTGGGTGCCGACGTGAACAGCCGCTTCCTGGCGCTCGCCACGGACTACAAGGCGATCTCGGTCCAGGCCTCCAGCCGCGACGCGGCGCGCGACCAGTTGCGCCTGGCGCAGGATCGCTACCGGCTCGGCAGCGGCACCGCGCTGGAGGTATCCGATGCACAGAACTCGGTGCAGCGCGCCGAGGGCGATTACGTGAATGCGATCTATGACTATCACAAGGCCCTCGCGGCGCTCGAAGCTGCGGTTGGCCGTCCGCTCCGCCAATAAGAAGAGGAACGCCACATGTCGCGTCGCATGAAGCTCGGATTGTTCGCCGGCCTGCTGGTCCTGGTGGTGGGGGCGATCATCGCCCTTGGCGCCGCCAAGAGTAAGAACAAGGCCGTCGAGGTCCGCATGGAACAGGTGTCGGCCCGGAACCTCGTCTCGGTCGTCACCGCCAGCGGCAAGATCGAGCCGGACACCAAGGTGGATGTGCTTTCCGACATCCAGGGACGCATCACCAAGCTTGGGGTCAAGGAGGGCGACGTGGTCCGGAAGGGCGACTTCCTGCTGCAGATCGATGCTGCGATCTATCAGGCGGCCGTGAGCCGGGCCCAGGCGCTGGTCTCCTCGGCCCAGAGCGATTACCTGCGTGCCAGGGCCAATCAGGACCAGGCCAAGCGGGCCCTGGACCGGTCCCTCGAGCTGCAGCGGACCAACTCCAGCCTGATCACGGTGGAATCGATGGAGCAGGCCCAGACCGGCTTCGATGTCGCACGCGCCAACACCGAGGCCAGCCAGGCCGGCCTCGCACAGGCCCGGGCGGGGCTTGCGGAGGCCGCTGACAACCTTCGCAAGACGAAGATCATCGCACCGATCAGCGGACGGATCACCCGGCTGGCGGTGGAAGAGGGCGAAGTCGCCGTGCCCGGTACCTTTTCCCGCGACGTCGGCCTGCTGATGACGATCGCCGATCTCTCGGTCATCCTGGCGAAGGTCCAGGTCGACGAGACCGATGTCGTGCGCCTCTCGGCCGGCGACTCCGTCGAAGTGTCCATCGACGCCTTTCCCGACACGACGTTCATCGGCACCGTCACCAAGATCGCCAACAGCGCCCAGCTCACGGCCACGTCGACCGCCTCCGGCTCGAACGATCGTGCGGTGGACTTCGACGTGGAGGTCACCCTCCGCAATCCGCCGAAGGACATCCGGCCCGACCTGTCCGCCACCGCACGCATCGTGACGGACGTGCGCAAGGGCGTACTCTCGGTCCCGATCATTGCCCTCACCGTGCGCGAGAACGAGAAGGTGCCGAACGAGACCAAGGTGGAGACGAAGGACACCACGACCAAGAGCGGCAAGAAGAAGGAGACCGAGGGCGTGTTCGTGGTGAATAACGGGCTGGCGTCGTTCCGCGCCGTCAAGGTCGGCATTGCGGGCGACGAGTACTTCGAGGTGCTCGAAGGCGTGAAAGCCGGCGAGACGATTGTCTCCGGAACCTACCAGGCCATCCGCGATCTGAAGGACAGCACCAAGGTCAAGTCGGCAGCGCCTGACAGCGGCAAGGGCAAGAAGTCATGAGCGACCGCATCATCCATGTCGAGGACTTGCAGCGGGAGTACGTGATGGGCACGGAAAAGGTGCTCGCGCTCCGGGGCCTGACACTGACGATCCGCCGCAACGAGTATGTGGCGATCATGGGCCCGTCGGGTTCCGGCAAATCGACCCTCATGAACCTGGTCGGCTGCCTGGACACGCCGTCCGGCGGCGGCTACTGGCTGAACGGCCAGGAGGTCTCCCGGCTCTCCGACGACGCGCTGGCGCGCGTCCGCAACAAGGAGATCGGGTTCGTCTTCCAGACCTTCAACCTGCTCCCCCGCGCGACCGCGCTCCACAATGTGGAGCTGCCGCTGGTGTACGCCGGTGTCGGGAGCCGGGAGCGGCGCGAGCGGGCCGTCGAAGCGCTGACCCGCGTGGGGCTGGAGCATCGCATGGATCACCGCCCGAACGAGCTGTCCGGCGGCCAGCGGCAGCGCGTCGCCATCGCGCGGGCACTTGTCAATCGCCCGTCGCTGCTGCTCGCCGACGAACCGACGGGCAACCTCGACAGCACCACGAGCGAGGAGATCATGCGGGTCTTCGGGGAACTCCACACCTCGGGCCAGACGATCATCGTGGTGACGCACGAACCGTCGATCGCCGCCCACGCCGAGCGGGTGGTAGTCCTGCGCGACGGCCGCCTCGACAGCGATACCCGGAACGGAAAGGCCGCGGCCTGAGATGCCGATCTTCGAGGCGGTGCGGATGGCATTCCGCACCATCGTCTCGCAGAAGCTCAAGAGCTTCTTCTCGCTGATCGGCGTATTGATCGGTGTCACCTTCCTCATCGCGGTCGTCTCGATCGTCCAGGGGATGAATGTGTACATGGAGGATCAGTTCGCCAATCGGCTGATCGGCCTGAACACCTTTACCCTGCGCCGCTTCCCGAACTTCAATTCGGGCAATATCACGGACGACATGTGGCGCGCATGGATGCGCCGACCCCGGATCACCTATGCGGACGCCGACTATGTGGTCGACCGGCTCCGCACGCCGGTGGTGGCCGCGAAGTTCTGCTCCGACCGGATGGTGCTCGGGTACAATGGCAAGCAGGCGAAGGACATCGAGCTGATCGGGACGGAACCGAATTATTTCGAGATCAAGAATCTCGACATCGCCAGCGGACGCATCTTCACGGTCCAGGAGCAGCGGGTCGGGATGCCCGTCGTCGTGCTCGGCAGCGAAGTCGGCGAGAAGCTCTTCGCCGGACTCGATCCCCTCGGGCGGGATGTCGTGATCCGCGGCCTGCCCTATCGCGTGATCGGCGTGGCCGCCCGTCGGGGGACACTCTTCGGGCTGTCACTGGACAAGTTCGCCGTCATGCCGTTTCGGGCGCCCGCCCGCCGCTATATCTGCCCGCTCAACGTGCTGGACGAGCTCGAGATCAAGGCGCCCAATCCGACACTGATGTTCGCTGCGATGGCCGAGACGGAAGCGTTGATGCGCACCAAGCGGGGACTCAAGCCGACCGAGGAGAACAACTTCGGGCTGCAGAGCGCCGAGGGAGCGCTGGAAGGCTGGAAGAAGATTTCGCGCATCCTCTTTCTGGCGCTGCCTGGGCTGGTGGCGATATCGCTCGTCGTCGGCGGCATCGTGATCATGAATATCATGCTGATGGCCGTCGCGGAACGCACCCGCGAGATCGGGATCCGGAAGGCGCTCGGAGCCAAGCGGCGCGACATCCTGGCGCAGTTCGTGATCGAGAGCGCCACGCTGTCGACCGTCGGTGCCGGACTCGGCGTCGGGACCGGGATCGCGCTCGCGTTCGCGGTCCGGGCGCTAACCCCGCTCCCTGCGGCGGTGGCTCCATGGTCGATCGTCGTGGGAGTCGCCCTCGGAATGAGTGTGGGCATCATCGCCGGTGTCTACCCGGCCACGCGCGCCTCGAAGCTGGATCCCATCACCGCTCTCCGGGCCGAATGACCACCCAGGAATCCGTATGTCGATAGGCCGTCTCTTCGAGGGCGTCTGGATCGCCCTCGACTCGCTCCGCTCCAACAAGGTCCGGGCGGCGCTGACCATACTCGGCGTCGCCATCGGCGTCATGGTGGTGATCGCGATGGCCTCCATGGTGACCGGGATCAATCGCGGTGTGGAGAAGGAGCTGGAGAGCCTCGGCCCGAAGACCTTCATGGTCAATCGGTTCTTCCAGGGCGGGCTGAACATCTCGGACGGATCGGACGAACTCTCCCCCTGGCGGCGAAATCCCTGGCTGACCGTGGAGGAGGCCCGATTGATTCGGACTCTCCCCACGATCCGCGAGGTGGCATGGCGCGAAGGCACCAATGGACCGGTTTCCGTCGGGGACCAGAAGTTGAGCAGCGTGCAGGTGACGGGATTCAGCGCCTCATGGACCGCAGTTCAGGGCGGCGCCATGGCGGCCGGGCGCAACTTCACCGACGTGGAGGAGGCGGCAGGATCGGCGGTCGTGGTGCTGAATGAAAAGCTGGCCCAGGATCTCTTCCCCGGCCTCGACCCGGTCGGCAAGCGCGTCAAGATCTTCGGGCAGCCGTTCACTGTCGTCGGGGTGTACACCGAACCGAGTTCGGTGTTCGGGGGAGACCCCTCCCCGCAGTGCTACATCCCCCACTCCACCTTCACCAAGGTGGCCGACTACTGGCGTGGCTGGATGGATATCGCCGTGATGCCGACCGACGAAGCGACCGTCTTCGACGCGCAGGACCAGGTCATCGCGGCACTCCGCGTCTCCCGGGGGCTCAAGCCCTCGCAGGAGAACAACTTTGCCGTCGTCACCCAGGACAAGATCCTTGAGTCGTTCAGCAAGATGACCAGCGGATTCTTCCTCGTGATGATCGTGCTTTCGAGTGTCGGCCTCATGGTCGGCGGCGTGGGTGTGGTGGCGATCATGATGATCTCCGTGACGGAACGCACCCGCGAGATCGGCGTGCGGAAGGCGCTCGGCGCAACGCGCCGGGAAATCATGTTCCAATTCCTGGTCGAGGCCGCGACCCTGACCCTGGTGGGCGGAATGGTGGGAATGGTCCTGGGTGGGCTCATATCGCTCGGGGTCAACAAGTTCACACCGATTCCGGCGCTGGTGCCACTCTGGTCCATCCTCGCGGCGGTCGCCGCTTCGACCGTCACCGGGATCTTCTTCGGCCTCTACCCGGCGAACAAGGCGAGCAAGCTGGACCCGGTCGAGGCGCTGAGATACGAATAGGCGGCTGGGCGGCTCGGCGGTGAGACGGCTTGTGCCCACCGTGCTGCCGCCTTCCCGCCCTCCCGCCCTCCCTTCACGGCGTATCTTTCAGCCATGCCGCTCGCCGAAGCCCTCCGACTCGCCCTCCAGTCCATCCTGAGCAGCAAGCTCCGCAGCTTCTTCACCCTGCTGGGCATCATCGTCTCGGTCGGCTTTCTGGTGACCGTCGTCGCCGTGATCGAAGGCATGAATGCCTATGTCAAGGAGAATATCACTGGCGCGGTGATCGGTACCAACGCCTTCCAGGTCCGCCGCACACCGATCGCGGCAGGGCTCCTCTCCGACGATGCAATCCGGGAGATCGCCAAGCGGCCCCGCCTCACCCGGGAGGATGCGGACGCGGTCGGCAACGCCATCCCGCACGCCCTCGCCGTGTCGTTGCAGTCGGGCTGGCCAACCCCGACCAGCAATATCAGCTACCGTAACCGTACGGTGGGAGACGTGCTGGTCTTTGGGGTGACCCCACCCTATCAGATCGTCCAGGACTACCGATTTACGGCCGGAGAGCCGCTGGCGGACCCGGACGTGACCGAGCGCCGACAAGTCGCCATCCTCGGCTTCGATGTTGCCGACAAGCTGTTCGGAAATCCGGAGCGAGCCATCGGCCGGTCGATCCGGATCGGCGGCCGCGAGATGCGGGTGAAGGCGGTGACGGCGAAGAAGGGCCGGGTGCTCGGCCAGTCGTTCGATGGTTTCGCCATGATTCCGATCACCACCTTCGAGAGCATGTACGGGCGTCGCCAGACCACAACGGTCTCGGTGAAGATGGCCGATGCCGCCGGGCTTCCGGACGCCATGGCAAGTGCCGAGGAGGCGATGCGGCTGGCCCATCGGCTCCGGCCCGGCGACCCGGACGATTTCACGATCGACAAGGCCGATGCGCTGGTGGCGTTCTGGCAGGATCTGACTCGGGTCCTGTTCACCGTGGTCCCGGCGGTCGTCTGCATCGGGATTGTGGTCGGCGGGATCGTCATCATGAACATCATGCTGATGACGGTGACTGAACGGACTCGGGAGATCGGCATCCGCAAGTCGCTCGGTGCCACGCGCCGGGACATCCGGCGCCAGTTCATGGTCGAATCGATCCTGCTGGCCACACTCGGCGGCCTCCTGGGCGTCGCCGGCGGTTGGTTCCTCAGCATCGCCGTCTCCCAGTTCACCCCGCTCCCGGCACGGATCACCGGCTGGTCCATCGGCGTGGCTCTCGCCCTCGGAGCCGGCACCGGGACACTGTTCGGCGTGTATCCGGCGTCGCGGGCGGCGCGGCTCGACCCCATCACGGCGCTGAGGGCCGAATAACACCGATGCTCCTCCGGACGATCGAAGAGGGTTTCCGGATTGCCCTCGACTCCCTCGGCACCAACAAACTCCGCTCTGCGCTGACAATCCTCGGCGTCGTCATCGGGGTGAGTACCGTCATGGCAATGGCATCCATCGTCGACGGGATCAGGGCCCAGATCTTCAACGCGATGAACACCGCCGGCCCGACGGCGTTCTACGTGATGCGGTACTTCTCTCAGACGCCGCTCAACCCCGACAATCTCCCCTACGAGGTGCGTATCCGTCCCATCGTGCAGGAGAGCGATGCCGAGGCGATCCGGAACGCCCCGGGGATCCAATACGCCGGGATCTGGGTGCAGCTCTTCGAGCGGATGGAGTACCAGGGCGTCTCCACCCAGATGCTCTCGGTGTATGGAGCGGACTCGCACTACATGGATATCCTCGGAGGGACGCTGCTCCGCGGGCGCTTCTTCTCGCCCGCCGAACTCGGAGGCGAGCCGGTCGTCGTCCTGGAGTCGGAGTCGGCGGACCGGCTCTTCGGCCGGATGGATCCGCTCGGGAAACGGATCCGGGTCGGCGGTGTGGCGCTGACGGTGATCGGGCTGTACCAGCGGCCATCCAATATTTTCGAGCCGCCCGGCCAGCAGACCGGCGCCATCCTGCCCTTCGAGACGGCGCGTCACAACTATCACTACGACGAGACCAACGGGCTCTTCATCTCCGCCAAGTCCTGGCCGAGCGTCGCGGTGCCGGACGCCAAGGAGGTGGCGATCGCGGCACTCCGCCGGGTGCGGCGGCTCCATCCTGGAATCCCGAACACATTCGATGTGATCACCCAGGACCAGATCCTCGATACCATCGGGAATCTCACGACCGCCTTTTTCGGCGTCATGGTCGCCCTCTCGAGCGTGGCACTGCTGGTCGGCGGCATCGGCGTGATGGCGATCATGATGGTCTCGGTCACCGACCGCACCCACGAGATCGGCCTTCGCAAGGCGCTCGGCGCCACCCGGCACGAGATCCTCTGGCAGTTTCTGGTCGAGGCGGCCACTCTCACCCTGATCGGCGGAATTCTCGGCATCGTCGCGGGACTCGGCATCGGACAGCTCCTCAAGATGGCGCTCAAGCTGTCGTCCGGTGTGCCGCTCTGGAGCGCCGTTCTGGCGACGCTGGTGAGTATCCTCATCGGGCTGACGTTCGGACTGATCCCCGCCAACCGCGCCGCGCGCATGGACCCCGTCGAGGCGCTGCGACACGAATAGCCCCTGACTGATGTGCAATCCGACTCTCCCAGCGCATCCTCTCCCCTCACACAACCCCAACGAGGCCCCGATGCGCCCATCCACCTGGTTCGCCCTCCTGATGCTCCTCTTCCTGATGGGCTGTGGCTTCGGTAGCCCGAAATCACCTGCATTTGGCGAGGCCGCCTCTGACGTCGCCGCTCCGGCCTCCGCTCCCGCCCCCACCCCTGCCCGCAGCATGCCTGGAATCGTCTCCGGCGAAATCGCAGTAACTCCGGCGTCGGCCCCCCGGGCGGACCGAGTGGAATCGGATCCCGTCGCCATGCCCACGATGATCATCCGGAACGCGCAGGCGAGCCTCGAGGTCGATTCCCTCGAGGCGGCGGTTGCTGACCTCCGGCAGCTCGTGACGCGGCTGGGCGGCTACGTCGCCAACAGCCAGATGCAGGCGGGCACGAACCAGCTCCGAAGCGGCACACTCGAACTCAAGGTCCCCGCCGCGCGATTTGACGAGCTGACGCAGGGACTCTCCCCGATCGGCCGGGTGGAATACGTCAACGTGACCGCGGAAGATGTCGGGGAGGAGTTCACCGATATCACCGCCCGGGCATCCAACGGGCACCGCCTCGAGGCTCGCCTGATCGATCTGCTCGCCACTCGCACCGGCAAGTTGTCCGACGTCCTGGAGATCGAACGGGAGCTGGCGCGGGTGCGGGAGGAGATTGAGCGGATGGAAGGACGCCTGCGGTACCTCAAGGCCCATGTCGCGATCAGCACCCTGAGCGTCACGGTGCACGAGAAGACCCCGCTCGTCGGAGACCAGGGTAGCGGCGGAGTACTGCGCGAAGCCTTCCGTCAGGCCTGGCGCAACTTCGTGGGGTTCACGGCCAGGACGATCGCCTCACTCGGCACCCTGCTGCCCCTGGGTGTGCTGCTGCTCGCTGGTCTCCTGGTGGTCCGGAGGCTCTGGCGCCGGCGGCGGGATTCGTAGCCGGGCAGGCGACGGACGCACGGGGGCGGGCTATCTTTCGCCTGTCCCCGGTCGCACCTGCCCCGTCCCGCGATGCCCCCATGCCAGTTGATCTGCTCGCCATCGCCGCTCATCGTGACGACGTCGAACTCACCTGCGCCGGCACCCTGCTCCGCGCCCATGATGCCGGGTATCGCACCGGCATCCTCGATCTGACAGCCGGGGAGTCCGGCACCCGCGGTAGCGCCGAGCTCCGCGCCGCCGAGTCGGCCCGGGCGGCAGAGGTGATGGGGGTGGCTGAACGCCTGAACGCCGGACTGCCCGACGCCTACCTGCAGAATACTGATGCGACTCGCCGGGTCGTGGTCGAGCTGATCCGGCACTTCGCGCCTCGCACCGTGATTCTCCCCTATCCTGTAGGCCGCCATCCCGATCACCGCATCGCCTCCGAGCTGGGCCGGGATGCCTGTTTCCTGGCCGGGCTGGCCCGCTACAACGCCAGCGGCACGCCACATCGCCCGCACAAGATCCTCTACGCGCTGGCCTATCGTGAGGACCCGGTCAAGCCGACCTTCGTGGTGGACATCTCCCCCCAGTTCGAGCGGAAGATGCAGGCGATTCGTTGTTATGCGAGCCAGTTCGACAGCAGCGACAGCGCCGGCGAGATCTTTCCGACGGGCCAGGATCTGTACTCGCTCGTCGAGGTGCAGAATGCGCACTACGGCTCCCTCATCCGCACTCGTTATGGCGAGCCGTTCCATACCGAGGAAACTGTGCGCGTGGATGACGTTGTGGCCCTTGAGGTGAGAAGCATGTAGCGGCCGCACCGGACGGAAGGGCAAACCGCCCTCCCCCACGGGGAGGGCGGTCCGTCGTTCAGCCATCGAATGTCGGAGTTCCCGTGACAAGCGCGGTTGCTTGGTCGAGGGTCCCGGACCGGCCGTAAAGGGCCGAGACGAGGAGGACGAGCGGCGCCCCCCTGGATGTACTGCATCTCCCCGGGCTCAGCACCGGTGGATGGAGCGCGCCGATCGAGGCGTTGTAGACATCGGCAAGCTGAATCTTCTCGAGGGTTTTCGAGAAGTAGGACTCTCCGGATGATGGGCCCTGGCCCGCAGGGACCATGGTCCCGACCGCCGTGCCGGTTGGTCCGAATCCGAGGTCATTCGAGACATGCATGAGTCGGCCGTCCGGTTAGGCGGCGGCGCGTTCCAGCTCCAACTCGCAGGGGCACGTTCGCCTTGGAACGTCAGGACCGTGTCAAGCGACCCGGGAGCGCCCGCCGGCGCCGGGTAGACCATCGCTCCAAACAAGCTACATTTCCACCATGCCGTCTCCGGTGTACCTCGACCACGCTGCCACGACCCCGGTTCGCCCCGAGGTCCTGGACGCGATGCTCCCCTACCTGGGTGGGGAGGGATTCGGCAACCCGTCGAGCGGGCACCGCTTCGGGCGCATGGCACGCGCTGGACTGGAACAGGCCCGGAAGGAGCTGGCCCAGGCCACCGGCGCCGAGCCCGGACAGGTGGTGTTCACCTCGGGGGGAACCGAGGGCGACAACCTTGCGGTGATCGGCGCCTGCCTGGCGGCACAGCGCTCCGGCCGACTCATGCTCGCTGCGGTCGCCGCGACCGAGCACAAGGCGGTGCTCGCTGCTGCGCACGAGGTCGTTCGACTTGGCGGTGGGGAGCGAATCCTCCCGGTGTCTTCCGACGGCCTGCTGGTCATGGCAGACCTCGATGTGGTCCTCCGCGACCGGCCATCGGTGGTCTCGGTGATGGGGGTGAACAACGAGAGCGGCGTGCTGCAGCCCATCCACGAGATTGCCGCCCGTTGCCACGCCGCCGGCGTCGCGTTTCACAGCGATCTGGTCCAGGCGCTCGGCAAGATTGCTGTGAGCTTTGCCGATCCTGCCCTCACCTTCGCCACCCTCTCCGGACACAAGCTGGGCGCCCCGAAGGGAAGCGGTGCCCTGCTGGTGCGCGAGCCTGAACGGCTTGCCCCGATCCTCCATGGCGGCAGTCAACAGCGTGCGCTCCGCCCCGGCACCGAGAATGTTGCCGGCGCCGTTGCCCTCGGGCGTGCGGCACTGCTTGCCACCCGCGACCTGAGGGCGGAGTCCGAACGCCTGACCGCGCTGCGGAACCGACTCGCCGAGGGGCTCCGGGCCGCGATCCCGGATTTGGTGGTGCTTGCACAAGGGGCCCCGCGCGCGCCGCATATTCTCAACGCGCTCTTCCCCGGCACCAGCAGCGACGCCCTGCTGATGCACCTGGACCTTTCCGGGCTCGCCGCGTCCGGCGGGTCGGCGTGCACGACTGGGGCCGTGGAGCCTTCCCACGTCATCCGCGCCATGGGGATCCCGCCGGACCGTGCGATCAGTGCGGTGCGCTTCAGTCTGGGTCGCGAAACCACCGAGGCCGAGATCGATCGGGCGCTCGCGGTGATCCCGGCCGCGGTGGAAAAGGTGCGCCGCCTGACGGAGGTGCTGACCCATGGCTGAGCGGGTGCTGGTGGCGATGAGCGGCGGGGTCGACAGCTCGGTGGCCGCCGCGGCGCTGGTCGCCCAGGGCTACGATGTGGTCGGCGCCACGATGAAGCTCTTCTGCTACGGCGAGAGCGTCCCCGACCGCCCCTGCTGCTCGCTGGACTCGATCAACGATGCCCGGGATGTCTGCCAGACCCTCGGCATCCCGCACTACGTGCTGAACCTGGAGGACCGCTTCAGCCTCCACGTGATCGAGAACTTCGTGAGCGAGTACAGCAGGGGCAGGACACCGATTCCCTGCGTCCGCTGCAACTCCTTCACCAAGTTCCGGGACCTGCTGGCCCACGCGGATGCGCTCGAATGCTCGGCCATCGCCACCGGTCACTATGCGGTCGCTCGTGGCGGGCGCCTCTATCGGGGTACCGACGCCGCCAAGGATCAGAGCTACTTCCTGTGGGGCATCGACCGCGCCGTCGTGGCGCGGATGCTCACGCCCGTCGGCCAGCTCACCAAGGCCGAGACGCGTGCCCATGCGCGACGGCTGGGACTCGCGACCGCGGAGAAGCCGGAGTCGGTGGAGATCTGCTTCGTGCCGGACGATGACTACGTGACGGTCCTGGAGCAGCACCTGCCGGCGAACGCTCCTGCGCTCGTCCCCGGCCCACTGGTGAGTACCAACGGTGAGGTGATCGGTGAGCACGGGGGCTTCGCGCGGTATACCATCGGACAGCGGAAGGGATTGCCGGGGGGAGCCAGCGAACCGCGCTTCGTCGTGGCCATCCGGCCAGAGACCCGGGAGGTTGTTGTCGGATCCCTTGCCGATCTCTTCGGCCATCGCCTGTGCCTCGAGGAAGTGAACTGGCTGGCCGAGCCCCTGGCCCCGGGCGCTGAGTGCCTCGCCCAGATCCGGTACCGTGCCCCCGCCGTGCCCGCCACCGTTGTGCGCTCCGACCGCGACACCCTGGAACTCGCCCTCGCCACCCCGGTCCGCGCGATCACCCCCGGTCAGTCCGGCGTACTCTACGCTCTGGATGGCCAGGTGCTCGGCGGTGGAGTCATCGCCTGATGCCCCTGTTCCGCTCCCTCGGCGTGTTGCTGCCTCTCGGCCTCCTCTCGACCACGCCGCTCTTCTCGCAGGACAAGCAGGCGATCAGCATCGAGGGCTACATCACCACTCCGGTCGTCGGCGATCCGCAGCTGGCGCCGGATGGCAGCCTGGTCGCCTTCACGGTCTCTACCCCGTCTCTCGACGACAACCGCTCCGCGACCAGGATCTGGCTGGCGGACCTGACGAGTGGTGACAGTTGGCAGGCCACAACCGGCGCCGGCAACGATCGGGCGCCGCGCTGGTCGCCGGACGGCAAGGTGCTCGCGTTTGTCTCCACGCGGGACGGCTCCCAGCAGTTGTGGCGCATCCCCATCCGTGGCGGGGAGGCGACGAAGATCACGAGCGTAAAGGACGGCATCGCCGACTTCCTCTGGTCGCCGGACGGGAAAGCACTGTACTTCTGGACGGACGTGTCGTGGGGCGATTCGCTGGAGGCGGCACGGCGTGCCGCCCCGTGGCCCACCGAGGCCAGGATTTTCACCGACCTCTTCTACCGTCACTGGAACGAATGGCGCCTCGGGGTCCGGTCCCACCTTTTTCGCGTGAATCTGCCCGACGGTGAGGCGACAGACCTCACCCCGTTCGACCGGGACGTGCCGCCGCTTGCGCTGGGCGGCCGGGATATCGCGGTCTCCCCGGTAGGGACCGAGCTCGCGCTGGTCTACAACCCGGATTCGGCGCTCGCGAAGAGCACCAACAACGATGTCTTCGTGATGGGGCCCGACGGCTCCGCGCGGCAGGTGATCACCACCAGCGCCGGCAATGACAACACGCCGCAGTACGCCCCGGATGGCCGGTTTATCGCCTACCTGGCGATGCCGACCCCTGGCTTCGAGGCGGACCGGCAGCAGCTCATGCTCTACGAGCGGGCCAGCGGCAGGCGCACTGCGATCACGCCCAGGTGGGAGTTGAGCATTTCCGACTTCCGCTGGCTGCCCGACTCCAAGGGGGTCGTTGCGGAAGTGGAGGAGCGTGGCGGGCATGCACTCTACCGGATCGATATTCCCTCCGGTCACCCGACCCGGCTGGTCGGCGGCGGCACGAACACCGGGGTGCAGCTCTCCTCCCGCGGCGATGTGATGACCTTTCTGCGCAGCACCGCCAATCGCCCCGCCGAGGTGTACACCGCGACGATCGATGGCAAGAACCTCCGTCAGGTGACCCGGGTCAACGACGGGCGCTCCGAGGTACTCGACCTCCGACCGGCGGAGCCCTTCGGCTTCGTCGGCGCCCAGGGAGACTCGGTCTTCGGCTGGCTCATCAAGCCACCGGCCTTTGATTCGACCAGGCGGTACCCACTGGTCTATCTGATCCATGGCGGGCCGCAGGGGGCATGGCTCGACCAGTGGCACAGTCGATGGAACTACGCGGTCTTCGCATCCCGCGGGTATGTGGTCGCGGCGGTCAATTTTCACGGCTCCACGGGCTACGGTCAGGCATTCACGAACAGCATCAGCCGGAACTGGGGGAGTCTGCCGTACGACGACCTCATGAAGGGACTCGACGTCGTGGCCAGACTGCCATTCGTCGACAGCACCCGGATGGCTGCCGCCGGCGGCTCGTACGGCGGCTACATGGTGTACTGGATGGCCGGACACACGACTCGATTCAAGGCCCTGATCGCCCACGACGGCATCTTCAATCCGCTGAGTATGGCCGGGACCACGGAGGAGCAGTGGTTTCCTCTCTGGGAATTCGGCGGCTCGATACTCACGCCGTCGGCCCGGGCGATCATGGAGAAGTGGTCGCCGGCGAACTACATTACCAATTGGTCGACACCGATGCTCATTGTGCACAGCCAGAATGACTTCAGGGTGGACATCTCCGAAGGGATGCAGGCCTTTACCGCCCTCAGGCTCAAGGGAATCCCGGCCAAGTTTCTGTACTTCCCCGATGAGGACCACTTCGTCACCCGACCGCGCAACCGGAGACTCTGGTGGAGCACGACGCTTGACTGGCTCGACCTGTACCTCAAACCCCGCCGCTGATGCGATCGCTCTTCATCCGCTGGCTGATCAACACCCTGGCTCTGTACCTCGCGGTGCAGGTCGTCCCAGGGGTCGGCTATCACGGGGGGCCGGTCGGACTGGTGATCGTTGCCGCGATCTTCGGCCTGGTCAACGCCACGCTGCGCCCGATCCTCGCCGTGCTGACCTGTCCGCTGGTCCTGATCACCCTCGGCTTCTTCCTCCTGGTCATCAATGCGCTGATGATCGTGTGCACCGGGTGGTTCTCCCGGCAGTTCGATCTGGGCTTTCGGGTCGATGGATTCTGGCCCGCCTTCTGGGCCGGGCTCCTGATCAGCGTGGTGAGCTTCCTGCTCTCGATCATGGTCGGTGAGAAGGCGGTGCGCCTCCACCGGCAGTAGCGCCAGGCCGGGGCAACTCCGCGCCGTTACTGGTCCGTTACAGGATTGGCTGGCCCGCGGCCCCGGTGCCGGTACATTCCCCTCTGTGACTGATGCCACTCTCTCGCCTGCGGCCCCCTTCCCTGAGCCTGCCACGGAGCTCGGGCATGCCTCGCTGTATATCAATCGCGAGCTCTCCTGGCTGGCGTTCAACCGCCGAGTGCTGCACGAAGCCCAGGACCCCAGGACACCACTGCTGGAACGGCTCAAGTTCCTCGGGATCTTCAGCTCGAACCTCGACGAGTTCTTCCAGATCCGGGTGGCGGGCCTGAAGGACCAGTTGGCGGCCGGCTACAGCGAACGGACGGCGGAGGGGCTGACCCCGGAGGAACAGTTGGGCCGCGTCGCTGAAGTGGTGCAGGAACTGGTGCGAACCCACGCGCGCTGCCTCCACGAGGAGGTGCTCCCCGGCACTCGCCGCGGCCGGGGTCGAATTGCTGGATGTTCCCGCGCTCAATCCGGAGGAGCGGCAGCAGCTCGACCGCTACTTCCGCGACAATGTCTTCCCCGTGCTCACGCCCCTGGCGGTCGATCCGGCTCATCCATTCCCGTACATCTCGAACCTGAGCCTCTCGCTCGCGATCGCCCTGCGCGGGAGTGACGGCGAGGAGCGCCTCGCCCGGGTCAAGGTGCCGAAGATCCTGCCGCGCTGGGTGCCCGTGGCGGCGGGGAGCTGGCGCTACGTCCCGCTTGAGCAGCTGATCACCGCAAACATCGAGGCCCTCTTCCCCGGCGTGGAGATCCTCGGTTGCTACGCCTTTCGTATCACCAGAAATACCGACTTCGAAGTGGATCACGACGAAGCCGAGGACCTCCTGCGCACGATTCAGGAGGAAGTGCGGAACCGTCGCTTCGGGGCGGTGGTGCGCCTGGAGGTGACCCCGGGTCTCCCCGGCTCGATCCGTGAGGTCCTGGTCGCGGAATTCAACGCCGCCCAGGCGGCACTCGCCGCTCCGCTCGGAGAGGCCGACATTTACGAAGTACCGGGCCTGCTGGATACCGCGGATATGATCGGACTGGCGAGCGCGATCGACCTGCCGGCGCTGAAGGACCCCCCCCATCATCCCGTCGCTCCGGTCCGACTCGCCGGCGGCCGCAACATCTTCGAGGTAATTCGCGAGGGGGACCTGCTCCTGCACCATCCGTACGAGAGCTTCAGCGGCTCGGTCGAGCGGTTCATCCAGGCCGCCGTGGACGACCCCGACGTGGTCGCCATCAAGCTGACGCTCTACCGGACGGGTGGCGATTCGAGTATCGCGCGGCTGCTGGCCCAGGCGGCGGAACGGGGGAAGCAGGTGGCCGTGCTGATCGAACTGCAGGCGCGGTTCGATGAGGAGAACAACATGCGCTGGGCAGAGCGCCTCGAAGATGTCGGTGCGCACGTGAGCTACGGCGTGGCGGGTCTCAAGACTCACGCGAAGGTGCTGCTGGTGGTTCGCCGCGAGGGCGACGCCATGCGCCGCTACGTCCATCTCGGCACCGGCAATTACCACCCCCGCACCGCGCGGCTGTACACCGACTTCGGGCTCCTCACCACCGACCCCGAACTCGGCGCCGACCTGACCGACCTGTTCAACGTGCTGACGGGGTTCGCGGCACCCAACCAGTACCGCAAGCTCATCGTGGCTCCGCAAGGGAATGCGCGACCGCTTCGTCGGCATGATTCATCGCGAAGCGGAAAACGCCCGCGCCGGGCGACCGGCACGAATCCTCGCCCAGATGAACGCCCTGGTGGATCCGACGATCATTCGCGCCCTCTACGAAGCCTCACAGGCCGGCGTCACTGTCGATCTCATCGTCCGTGGAATCTGCTGCCTGCGGCCCGGCGTCCGGGGCGTGAGCGAGCGCATTCACGTCATCAGTGTAATTGGCCGATTCCTGGAGCACTCACGCGCCTTCTATTTCCTGAATGGTGGGGCGGAGGAGGTCTACCTGGGATCCGCGGACTGGATGCCGCGCAACCTGGAGCGGAGAATCGAGGCGGTATTCCCGGTGGAGACTCCGGCGCACCGGGCCGCCATCCGCGACGTGATGACGCTCATGTGGGAGGACAACCGGCAGGCCTGGGAGCTCGCATCCGACGGCAGCTACACCCAGCGGCGCCCTCCATCCGCAGAGCAGGAGATCGCCACCCACCGAACGCTGATGGAGCTGTACCGCGAGGTCGGGCGCACGACGGGCGAACACCCGGTGGTGACCCGCTAGAACGCCATCCCGGTCTTTTCGGCGAACTGCTTCAACAGCTCCTCCTGCTCTGGCGCGAGCTTGTCGGGAATCTGCACCTGGACCTGGACCAGCTGGTCCCCCTTCCGTCCGCCCTTCTCGATACCCAGCCCCTTGATGCGGAACTTGCGCCCCGGCTGAGTGCCCGCAGGCAAGCGCAGCACGACCTTCTTGCCGTCCAGGGTGCGGACCCGGAGTCGGGTACCGAGGATGGCCTGCGCGAGGTTGATTGGCACCTCACACAAGACATCGAGCCCATCACGATGGAAGAATCGGTCCGGCTGGACCTGGAAGGTCACCACGATGTCGCCGGGAGCATCGCCGGGACGCGCGGGCTGGCCCTGCCCCCGCAGGCGCACCTTGGCACCACTCTCGGTGGCGCTCGGCACGGTAATGAGCACTTCGCGCTCGGCGCGAACCTCCCCGGCGCCATTGCAGGTCGGACACGGCGTCGAGGGGATCTTGCCCCGCCCACGGCACTGCGGGCAGGGGCGGCTGACTGCGAAGCCACCTTGACCGAAGGTGATCGTGCCTCGGCCATTGCACTCCGGGCATGCGGTGATCTTGGCGCCGGGAGCGGCGCCGCTGCCCCCACACTGCTTGCAATTCTCGTCCAGCGGCAGGCGCACCGGCACCTTGCCGCCCAGGGCGGCCACCCGGAACGGAATCTCCACAACCGTCTCGATCGTTTCGGCGCCGGTCTCCGCTTGCCGTCCCGCATTGCGACCAAAGATCGAAGAAAAAATGTCGCCGAGGCCGAATCCGCCGGCGTCGGAGAAATCGAAATTCTCGAACCCGCCGGTGGCGCCCCCCGTCCCCGGGCGAGCCCCCCCAGCCGACCCCGCGCCTGACCGACGGAAGCCGCCGCCATCGAAGGCACCAAGCCGTCGCATCCGGTCGTACTCTTTCCGCTTCTCGGCATCCGACAGCACCGTATGCGCCTCGGAGATCTCCTTGAATCGCTCCGAGGCCTGCGGATTGTTCGGGTTGGCATCCGGGTGGTACTGCTTCGCGAGCTTGCGGTAGGCCTTCTTCACCTCTTCAGGCTTCGCCGAGTCGGGAACACCGAGCACCTGGTAGAAGTCCTTCGCCACGGTCAGGCGTGCCCCTCGGAGGAGAAGACCTGGACCCGTGCGGGGCGGATGAGTGAGCCCTTGAAACGGTATCCGGCCTGAAAGGTGGCGCTCACGGTGTGGTCTGCGTCGGGGGTCACCGGCGCCACAACGGAGACGGCCTCATGCAGACTCGGGTCGAATGGCTGTCCGGCGGGGTCGATACGTTCGAGGCCGGCCGCTTCGAGCTCCTTGCGCAGCTTGCGGTCGATGAGGACCAGCGCCTGGTGGACGACGTCGTTCGTCGCCGAGGCGGCCCCACCGGCCACGACCCGGTCGAGGTCATCGAGGACATCGAGCAACCTGACGGCCAGCGCGGCCTGGGAGCGGTGGGCAATCTCATCACGCTCGCGCGCTACCCGCTTGCGGAAGTTGTCGAACTCGGCGGCGAGCCGGAGTTGACGGTCACGGGTCTCAGCCAGCTCACCTTCAAGCCGCCGAATGGCTTCAGCTGAGGGCTCAAGGGGAACGCCGGAATGCACCTCATTGACCTCCGCCGTCCCGGCACTCCCAGGCGCCTCATCGGTAGGTTGCTCGCCGGCGAATTTGTTCCCAAGATTCTGATTCTCAATCACTTGCCGAATGATCCGGTTGTGGGCTTGTCAAAGATAATAGCAACCGGCATGCCCCGTAGGAGGGCCAGATTGGCAGGGGACCTAACGTCTCGGAGGCGATCCAGGCGCGGTGAATCCATGCCCGTGTCGGGTGGTGGTGGTGGCGCGACTCGTGGTGAACCTCTGCCTATTTCGCTGGGGCCGGGATCCCGCCGAGGTGCTGCAGGAGGCGGAATAATGCTGCCTGGACGGTCCTCGCGCGGACCTCGGCCCGGTCTCCGGGGAAGAGATGCCGATGCACCAGGGAAATGCCATGGACTGACGTCGCGATGAAGACCAGCCCCACCGGTTTCTCCGCGGTTCCCCCAGCCGGCCCGGCGACCCCAGTCACCGCAACGCCGAGCTCCACTCCCAGGCGGTCGACTGCCCCCCGAACCATGGCCTCGACGACAGGACCGCTGACCGCGCCATGCTCCTGGATCAGCTCCGCCGGCACACCGAGGGTCTCGACCTTGATCCGGTTGTCATAGGCGATGATCCCTCCGACGAAGACGTCCGAGCTTCCGGGCACCGCCGTCAGCCGGGTGCCGATCCCCCCGCCAGTGCAGGATTCGGCAGTAGCAAGACGCAGCCCCTTCGCACGAGCCCGCGCGAGAACCAGCTCGCCGAGGTCCGCGTCATCCACGCCGTAACACCACTCCCCTGCACGGGCGGCGAGCAGCGCTACCCCCGCCGCGAGCCGAGCGTCGGCCTCCTTGGGGGCGAGATTCCAGGCGGTCAGTCGGAGGTCGACTCCTTCGATACTGGGGAGATACGCCAGGCTCAACGGCGCCAGCTCCTCCTCGATCGGGCCGAGCCGCTCGGCGAGCGTGGATTCGGGAATCGCGGTGGTCCGCACCACCCTGGAGCGGACCACTTGGCCCTCGGCCCGCGCGGCGAGGCGCGGCAGGACTTCGTGGGTGAGCAGCCCCCGCATCTCGGAGGGCACGCCGGGAAGCAGTATGGCGAGGCCCGCTGTCCCTTCCAGCCAGAGTCCGGGTGCCGTCCCCCATCGATTGGGGAGGACAGTGGCACCGAGGGGCACCTCCGCCTGGCTCCGGTTCTTGGCCGCCGGGACGCGGCCGAACCGCGTGAAGCGGGCCACCAGCGCATCCCAGAGCTCCGGATGGAACTCGAGCGGCATGCCGAAGAGATCGGCGATGACCTTCTTGGTGATGTCATCTGCCGTAGGACCGAGCCCGCCGGTGGCGATGAACGCCCCGGTCCGTCCCAGCGCCTGGGCGGCAGCTTCGCGGATGGCGCTGGGGTCATCGGTGACCGAGGTGCGCCGCACGACCCGAATCCCCGACGCCGCCAGGGCTCGTCCCAGCTCAGCGCTGTTGGTGTCGAGGGTGAACCCGAGCAGAAGTTCGGTGCCGATGGTGAGGAGTTCGATCTGCATCGTCCGTCCGCTGGTTGAGCCGTGCGACGGCCCTGACGCGACGGAGGGATCCCCGGAGGCGGCGGCCAGCGGGGATCCCTCGACGCAACGGGTGTCCCCGCTAGGGCCTCGTGCTGAAGAGGGCGCGGTAGCGGTAGATGTAGACCACGAAGGAGTACACCGTAAGCACCGTCGCCATCGCAAGCGTGAGGGCGACCACCCCGCCGTGAAATTCATTCCAGTACTCGGCGAGCTGGTTATGCTCCCACCCGAGCGGCTTCCGCGCATCGCGAAAGGTGAACCAGAGAAAGGTGGCCCCGATGTAGATGTTCTGCAGCGTCGCCTTGAGTTTCCCGGCGCCCGCAGCGGGTATGACGATGCCCCGCCGCTGGGCCCACCAGCGGAAGCCCGTCATGGCCAGCTCGCGGCCGATCAACAGCAGACAGACCCAGAGGGGAATGCTCCCCCAGACCGGGATGTCGTACAGGTCGTGGCGAGTCCGGGAGATCCAATAGATCGGAATGATCGTGGCGAAGAGCAGCAGCTTGTCGGCGAGGGGGTCGAGCAGTTTTCCGAGGTCGGTCACCAGGTTACGCGAGCGGGCGAGGTAGCCATCCACGATATCGGTGATTGCCGCAAACAGGAAAATCAGGAAGCAGACGAACTTGGGCCAGTACCCGTCGATGAACGGCAGGAGCGCGATGACTGGCGTGAGGCAGATCCGAACGAGAGTGAGGACGTTCGGGAGATTCCACATCACGCCGAGCCGAGGCTCTTAAGCACCAGCTTGCTCACGGCCTTGAGCGTATCGAATACGCCTTCGCCGCTCATGGCGACGGCCTCGAAATAGGGGGAGCGCTCGGTCCACTGACCGTCGATCTGTTCGACCAGATACTCGCCCTCGTGGTAGGTGTCGGGGGCGGCCTTCTGCTTCGCGGCATCCTCGACCGGCCAGCCGGGATTGAGCGCTGCCTGCAGCTCGCGGATCGTCGCGGCGTTCGGCAGGTCGCGCTTGTTGTACTGAATGACGAAAGGGATGGACGTCAGGTTGTATCCGTGCTGGGCCATGTTGTCGTACAGATTCTGCATCGACTCGATGTTGGCTTCCATGCGCTCGATCTGGCTGTCGGCGACGAAGACCACCCCGTCGACGCCCTTCAGGATCAGCTTGCGCGAGGCGTTGTAGTAGACCTGGCCCGGGACCGTGTAGAGGTGGAAGCGCGTCTTGAAGCCGCGGATGGTGCCGAGGTCGACCGGCAGGAAGTCGAAGAAGAGGGTGCGCTCCGTCTCGGTGGCAAGCGAGATCAGCTTGCCGCGCGAATTGGGAGCGACCTTGTTGTAGACGAATTCGAGGTTCGTCGTCTTGCCACCGAGCCCCGGGCCGTAGTAGACCAGTTTACAGTTGATCTCGCGCGAGGCGTAGTTGATCATCGACATGGGTGATTACTCTCCGTCACGCGCCGAACAGCTTGTCGATTTCATCCTCTGCCTCACCGAGGAAGCCGGTTTCGACCTGGGCCTGGCCGGCGTTCCCTCGCGTAAACATGTCTTCAAACACCTGACGGAGATCCGTCACGGTCTGCCTGCACCCGCAGCTTCACCAGGCCGAGCGTGGTACGATTGTCGAACAGCACCACCAGGATCACCCGGCGGGCGATGTCGGCGAGGTACATCGATTCCTTTTCACCCTGATGGAACAGGCTGCCGAATTCCGGTTCGCCGATCATACGGGCGAGCTGGTCGTTGGCGCTGAAGTCCGCCGCGGTGAGCGAGGCGAAGGCCGTCGGATCGAAGGCGGGCTCTTCGCCGACCACCGCCACCATCTGGCCGGTCCGGTCGACGATCATCCCCGTTCTCGCGTTCGACTCACGCAAGAAGGCGGTCAGGATCCCATGGATCTTGACCGAATCCTCTTCCCGGAACGACCAGCTGGATGCACCTGCCATCAGACTCCCCTGCTATTTGCCAAGTGCCGATTCCATCCGGCGGAGCATGGCGCCCGCCCGCCGACGGAGCGTCGGTTCCCGCTCCCATTGCAGATAGTCCCGCAGCAACGCCACCGTCTCCACGCTTTCGGACGCCGTCAGATTGCCCAGCGCCGCGAATCGCCGCAGCGGACTGGTACTGAACAGGTCCTCGCGGTGCCGGCCCAGGTGACGCTGTGCCACCAGCATCCCCACGGCGACTCCCGCGAGCAAACCCAGGAGCACCGCCCCCCGCCGCGCCATCAGGCGATCTCCTGGCGGGCCGAGAGCGCGTGCGCCAGCGTCACGCCGTCGATGTATTCGAGATCGCCACCGACCGGCAGCCCCCGTGCGAGGCGAGTGACCCGGACGCCCTTCCCCACCAGCAGCTGCTGGATGTAGGTCGCCGTGACTTCGCCTTCCATCGAGGGGTTGGTCGCGAGAATGATCTCCCGGACGCCGCCCGCTTCCACCCGCGCCACCAGCAGGTCCAGCCGGAGCGCCTCCGGCCCGATGCCCGCCAGCGGGTCCAGTCGCCCGCCGAGCACATGATACCGGCCGCGGTACTCGCCAGCGCGCTCCAGCAGGCTCACCGCCGAGGCTTCCTCCACCACGCAGATCAGTCCGCCGTCGCGGCGCGGATCGAGGCAGAGCTCGCAGCGCTCCGCTTCGGCCAGATTGCCGCATTCGGTGCAGGGTCGCACCCGCTCCCCGACAGAGACGAGCGCCTGTGCCAGTCGGGTCAATCGGTCTGCAGGCTGCTGTACCAGGTGGTGCGCCAGCCGCTGGGCCGTCTTCCGACCGATACCCGGAAGTCTCGCGAACTCCGTGACGAGATCATCGAGCGCGCCCACGTCGGCTACAACGGGAGGTTGAGAGGGAGGGGCGAGACTCGCCGCATTTCCTGCTGGAGAACCTCCGCAGCGCGGCGCTGTGCCTCGGCCACCGCACCGAGGATCAGGTCCGCCAGCAGATCAGCATCCCGTCCCTGGAACGCCTCCTGATCGATCGTGAGCGAGAGGAGCGTGCCCTTCCCGTCCACTTTCGCCCGCACCAGGCCGGCCCCGGCTTGGGCGTCATACACCTGCTCGGACAGCTCATGCTGGAGCCGCTTGAGCTGCCCCTGCATCTGCTGGCTGAGGTGAATCAGCTGCTGCCAATCGGCCATGGGAGAAGTATCGCTAAGTGACTGCAAAGTCTGAGGAAAGTAGGGCTCCGAGGGGCCCAAGGCAAGCAACCGGCGCGCTAGTCCAGCACCTCCAAGTCGAGGCTGTCGGCGGCGGCTTCGAGGGCAGGATCCCGGGTCTTGAGCGCCTTGAGGCGTTCCGCCCGTGATTCCGATTCATTGAGCCGGCGGGTCCGGGGCGGCGGCGCCCCCGCGGCCACCACGGCTTCGCTGAGCGTCAGCTTGACCGCGCTCCCCACCGCTTGCGACAGCAGCCGCTCCAGGGCTTCACGCTGGCGACCGAGGGCCTCCACGTGCATCGGATTCGCCTCGGCGAGGGCGATGGTGAGGTTGGGTGGCTCGGCCGAGCGGGGATGGGCCGCGGCGAGCGCCTCACCCAGAAATCGGCTCTGTTCCCTGGCGGCAACCACCAGGTCCGGCCACGCGCGGATCAGACTCTCCAGGGTGAATTCGACGCGGGCGCGCGGAGCGGGCGCTGGCTCGGACATTCGCACGGGCGCCGGGTCAGGGCTCGTACTCCCCGCCACCGGAGGGACAGGCGGCGCGAATCGTGGGCTCGCCGCCCCAGCCGGCCTGGCAACAGGCGCGGCGGCAGGTCCCTGCGGTGCGCCCGAAAGCACCGCTTCCAGATCGACGGTCCGGTCCATCAGCGTCCAGCGCAGCAGCAGCGTCTCCACCGTGAGGCGCGGCGTCGCGCTCCGGCGGACCATGGCCTCGGACTCCCCGAGCAGTTTCAGCATCCGGAGCAGGTCCCCCGTGGCGAGGTGGCCCTGGTGGCGGACCAGCGCGCCATGCAGCGCCTCGGTGATCCCGTCAGGCGTGGCACCCACCTGCAGCATCAGCAGCGCACGCAGCACCTCGCCGGTGGCCCCGATGAACTCCACCAGGTCCGCGCCGGCCTCCTCGAGGCGGTCGAGGAGGGTGAACACCCCGGCGGCGTCGCGGCGGGAGAGCACCTCCAGCAGGTCGGCATAGACCTCGTCGGCCACCAGCCCGAGAATCTCACGGACCCGCTCCGCCGTGACACGACCCTCCCCGAACGAGAGGCATTGGTCGAGCACACTGAGCGCGTCACGCATGCCGCCATCGGCCTGCCGAGCGATGAGGGTGAGCGCGTCGTCGTCGGCCTCGATCTTTTCGGCGTCGAGGACCGCGCGGAGGCGGTCGCGAATCGCGCCGGCACCGATACGCCGGAAATCGAAGCGCTGCAGACGGGAGAGGACCGGCGCCGCCTGTTGCGCGATCTTCTGCGGCTCGGTGGTGGCGAACACGAATACCACGCCAGGCGGTGGCTCCTCGAGAATCTTGAGCAGCGCGTTCCACGCTTCGCGGGTGAGCATGTGGGCCTCGTCCACGATGTACACCTTGTGGTGTCCCTCGATGGAGGCGGCGTACATGGCACGTTCGCGCAGATCACGCGCATCGTCGACGCCGCGGTTGGAGGCGGCATCGATCTCGACGACATCGAGCCCGGCCGAGCCGGTCCAGATCCGCTGGCAGCTCTCACAGGCGCCACATGGCTCGCCCGCGGGCTCGGTCTCGCCCTTCTTTTCGCAGTTGAGGGCCATCGCCAGAATGCGCGCGGCGGTGGTCTTCCCCACGCCGCGCGGGCCGGTCAGGAGATAGCCGTGCCCGACCCGATTCTTGACCACCGCGCCGCGCAGCACGGCGGCCACGTGGTCCTGGACGAGCAGATCGCTGAAGCGTCGGGGGCGGTACTTGCGGGCGAGAGCGAGAGCCATGGGAGGGGAAGGTAGCGGACCGGGGGCGGGTTCGGCTATACTTTCTGCGCCCCAGGTCCGAAGGGCGCTGGCGCGCGAACCGCGTCAGGACCTCGCCGGTAGCAGCGCTAAGCGATGTCCAGTGTCGCTTCGGGGTGCCTGGGGCACTTCTCATTTCTCCAGTTCTCACTCTCCGCCGTCACTGCCGGTTTCGCCTCCGGGCGGACGTCTCCGCCCTACCCGGGAGCCCCCAGATGCACCTTGCCCCGCTCGATTGGGCCATCATCGGTGTGTCCATCGTGGTCTCGTTCCTGCCGGCGCTCTTCTTCTGGCGACGGGCGGGCTCGAGTACCGCGGAATTCTTCACCTCCGGGCGCGCCGCCCCGTGGTGGCTCGTCGGCATCTCGATGGTCGCGACCACCTTCAGCACCGACACGCCGAACCTGGTCACCAATCTGGTGCGCGACAAAGGAGTCGCCGAGAACTGGGTGTGGTGGGCCTTCCTGCTGACCGGGATGATGACGGTGTTCTTCTATGCCCGGCTGTGGCGGCGAAGCGGCGTCCTCACCGACCTCGAGTTCTACGAGCTCCGCTATTCCGGGCGCGGGGCGACCTTCCTCCGCGGCTTCCGGGCACTCTACCTCGGATTGCTCTTCAACTGTGTCATCATGGCGACAGTGAATCTCGCCGCGATCAAGATCGCCAATGTGGTACTCGGCTGGCCGATGGAGCGGACCCTGCTGGTCTGCGGGGCGATGACCATCTTCTTCGCCTCGGTCTCAGGACTGTGGGGCGTCCTGGTCACCGACTCGATCCAGTTCGGCATCACGATGACCGGCACCGTCGCCGTGTCGTACTTCGCGTTGCAGCAGCCGGCGGTCGGCGGACTCTCGGGGCTGCTCGCCAAAGTCCCACCGTCCACGCTCAATCTGCTCCCCGACTTCAGCGACTGGACCACGGTCGTCACCATCTTCCTCATTCCCATCACGGTGCAGTGGTGGGCCGTCTGGTATCCCGGCGCCGAGCCGGGAGGCGGGAGTTACATCGCGCAGCGGATGCTGGCGGCCCGCTCCGAGCGGGACGCGGTGACGGGAACCCTGCTCTTCAACGTGATGCACTACGCGCTCCGGCCCTGGCCCTGGATCATCACTGCGCTGGCGTCCACAATCATCTACCCCGAATTGAAGGATATCGCCGCCGCCTTTCCCCACGTGGACCCCGCGCTGATCGGGCACGATGTCGCCTACCCGGCGATGATGCGCTTCCTCCCCACGGGATTCCTGGGACTGGTGATCGCCGGCACCCTCGCCGCCTACCGCTCCACCATCGAGACCCATCTCAACTGGGGCACCTCCTACCTGGTGCACGACCTCTACCGCCGATTCCTGCGCCCCGGGAAGGAGGAGCGCCACTACGTCCTCGCCGGGCGCCTGACAACTGCAGGCCTCATGGTGTGTGCAGCCATGATGACCTACGCGCTCAGCACCGCCAAGGAGGCGTTCGATCTCATCCTCTCGATCGGCGCCGGCACCGGTCTGCTGTACCTGCTGCGCTGGTTCTGGTGGCGGATCAACGCCTGGAGCGAGATTGCGGCGATGGTCTCGAGCTTCCTCGTGGCGATCGGCTTCCATTTCGCAGGCAAGACGGGATTCCACCTGCCGTCTCACCTCACTCTGATCGTGAGCGTACTGATCACGACCGTGATCTGGGTGAGCGTCACACTGCTCACCCCCCCCACCGATCCGGAACGGCTGGCGGGCTTCTACAAGCTGGTCCGGCCGGGCGGCCCCGGCTGGGCGCCGGTTCAGGCCACGAATCGACTCTCCCCCTCGACTGACAGTCTCACGACGTCGTTCGCGGGCTGGGTGTGCGGCGTGGCGTTCGTGTATGCCGCGTTGTTCGGCGCGGGCAGCCTGCTCTACGGCCGCACGACGCAGGGACTCGCCTGGCTCGCCATCTTCGTGCTGAGCGGGCTCGCGCTGATCCGGCTGGTGCCGAGGCTCTGGGGGAGTGCGGAGCGAAGTTAGGCTCTCGCCCGACGTACGGAATGCTGCCGCATACGCTGAGGGTGGGCACCCGGCGGGCGCCCACCCTACCGCCATTCGCGACTCGTGGGCAGGCTACGGCCTGGAGGGAACCGGCTTCGCCTTCGGCTCCTGGGCGACGGTATCGGCATCGGCGCGGCGCACCCGGTTCCGGAACCGTTCCCACAGCACGATTGCGGCGAGGATGATCGGAATCCCCGCAATGACGCCGGTGGGAATCGGCAGCCCCGCCTTGGCGCCCAGACCAAGCGCGGCACCGATCAGCACGACGCCGAGAACAGTGCGCAGCGTCCCGGCGGGAAGGCGGATCGACATGTGGCTGCCGATCCAGACCCCCGGGATCGATCCGATCAGGATGGTGCCCGCGAGCCAGTAGTCCACGTTCCCGGCGATCACGTGCCCGATCGCCCCCGCCCCGAGAAGGATTGCCGCATGGAAGACGTCGGTGCCCACCACCCGGTACGGGGACAGCCGGAAGATGAGGATCAGGCCGAGAGCAATCAGCGAGCCGCTCCCGGCGGAGGTGATCCCGAGTACGAAGCCGACCGAAAGGCCCAGCAGTACTGCAGCGATCTTGTGCCGGCCGCGCATCTCGATGGTGTCGCGCTCACGGGCGATGAGTTGCTTCAGGAAAATCGCCCGGGCCAGCGTCACCACCCCGGTGAAACCGATTGCCGCCGCGAGGAGGTACAGCATCACCTCATCGAATTCGTGGCCGCCGTACCTCTTTCGTAGCACGCCCACCACATAGACGCCCCCAATCGCGGCCGGAACCGATCCCAGCGCCATCCAGGAGGAGAGGGCGAGGTCGACCGTCTTCTGCTGCCAGTGCTTGAATGCTCCCACGGTCTTGGTGATCGCGCCGTAGGCCAGGTCGGTCCCGACAGCGGTCAGCGGGGAGGTGCCGATGAAGAGCACCAACAGTGGTGTCATCAGCGCCCCACCGCCGATGCCGGTCATCCCGACCAGGATGCCAACACCGAAACCAAAGCCGACGACCAGCAAGGGATTAGAAGGCACGGCGCAGTTCCATGGGGTGGGCGGCTCGATCGATGCCAGACGCTCAATACCATACTAACCCCATGGGCAGCAAAGGCCATGCCCGGAACCCGGCTCGGCCTCAGTTGCCTGGACGCAGCTCCAGCAGCCACCCTCTCCCCGGCGGCACCGGGATCGTATCGCCGGGACGGAAGGTGGCCGCGGGCTGGAAATCGGGGATCGGCGGCGCGACGATCGTCACCCGCGACCGGTCGAGGCCGAGCGCCTTCCAGTCCACCTGCAGCCGAACCGACGCCGTGTCAGGCGCCCAGCTCGCCAGCGCCACCAGCGTCTGTCCCTCCCGCACATAACTGGTAGCCAGCACGTCGGTGCGACCGGTCCGGACCGGCGTTGCGGGGTCCCACCAGCCATCCATCCTGGCCTGATCGATGCCGAACGCATCCCACAGCCGCCACAGTGGCCGTGGATCCCCCGCCCACGGGAGGCGGTTCGTCATCCCGAACAGCATCCCGCGCCACGGATTCCCGCCGCCTTCCAGCATCTCACCCATCACACCGAACGGGATGCCGGACATCTCGACGAGCCAATAGGCCGGGGGGCTGTCGTAGTCGAAGTATTCCCCGAACCAGATCCGGTCGAGGTACGGGAAGTGCTCGAGATAGAGATTGGCGCTCGACGCCCAGCCGTCGTTGGGATTGTACTGGTTGGCCGAATGCAGGTCGATCAGTGCGTCCGGGCGGTGGCGGTCGAGCGCCTTGCGGACTCGCTTCATGGTCGTGCGATCGAAGGCGACATCGTCGATATACAGCCCATCCAGCTCGACATTCCGCGCCAGCCAGTCGAGCCCCTCCACGTAGAAATTGTGCCAGCGGCTGACCCCGCTCGTCACCACGGCGGCATCCTTGAGCTCCGGCACGAACCAGGCGGCGATGTAGTCCTCACCCAGGTGTTCCTGCAGCCAGGCATAGCCCCCACCCGGGCCAGGCGCGTAGACCTCGTGGCCGAGACTCCGGAGCGCCCAGAGTTCGGGGGCGCGGGTGGTGAGTTCGCGCACCGTGTAGTAGAGCTTGACCCGCATCCCCCGTCGATGCGCCGCCCGGATATAGGCCCGCATGGTGTCGGGGGTGAGGAAGGGATAGTTGATCCACGGATTGATCGGGGTGGCGTGGTGCACGTTGATCACATTGGCGCCTGCCGCCGCGACAGTGTCCAGCGAGGCAAAGGCGTGATAGAAGCGGGTCCGGAACTGGGCCGCGGGCTGGATCGGTCGGAAGGGCGTGACGGCCAGCCGCAGGTTGAAGAAGAGCGAGTCCCCCGCCGCCATGGTGCGGGCACCGCTGAAACAGCGCACCAGATAGGCAGCCTGTTCGAGAGTGAAGCGACAGCCGCCCTGCCCCGCGTTGTACCAGCTCCCCGGCAACCGTAGCGGTTTCAGCTGGTAGAAATTGGTGTTCAGCGGGCGGACGTACTGGTCATCCTTGAGGGTGAACTGGAGCCCCGCATTCGCGTCGCCGACCCACGCCGCGTCCTGATTGGCCTGCTGATACCAGCGCCACTCGAATGGCGCCGGCCGGGGTCCGCCCCGCTGTCCGAGCCCCATCATGTAGCGCGCGGTGGCCGAATCGAACGGGATCTCGAGGCGCACATCCCGGAGATCCGTCCGGTGCTTCGCGGAGAGTCGGATCCGGTACTCGATGTTCCCATCAGCCTCCAGTGTTCCGGCGACTCGCAGGGCGAAAGGCCCCGCCGTATTCCCTGCCGTCCAGCGGACCATGCCCTCTCCGCGCCGGCCGAATCGCACTCCAGTCGACTGCCAGCGCACCTGGTCACCCAGCGAGTCCTCGACGATGAGCCGAACCGGCCGGTGCAACACATCCCGGCCGATCGTCCCGATGCCAGTCATCTGCGGGGTGAAATAGCTGCGGATCGTCGCGGGAAGCCCCGTGGTGGCCAGCGTCACTCGGCGGCCGAGGATCGCGAGCTGCCGCCCGGAGACCCGGACCGGCGTATAGGGTCGGACCACCCGGTCGTCCTGGTGCAGTCGCGAATCGAGCCAGCGGAGTCGGGTGAGGCGGGCCGGCTCGTCATCCCCGTGGGCCGCGAGCCGCCCTGCCACGACGGCCAGCGTGATGGGGAGGGTGACCTTCGCCCGAGAGCGGGCGCCGATCGTCACCGAGCCGTGATACTCCCCGGGGTGCGCCGAGTCAGGCACCGCCACCCCGAACCAGAGGGCCTGCACCCGCCCCGGGGGGACATCCACCCGCGTCACGAAGCCGTGCCCCTCCCAATCGACACCGCCGAGGTTGATGCAGTTGACCGCCGCGGCCGGGATCGCGGCGCCAGGCCCAGCCGTGAGATCGCTGACCCCTGCGGTGAGTGAATCCAGGGAATCCACGGCGTACACGCCAATCTGGAAGACGACATACTCACCGGCGCGCCCGGCGGCACCGATCGGTGTGTTCGCGCCCGCGAGGGCCCAGCGGTGCGGGAGATCCCGGGTCATTCGGATCGGGTGTTCCCGGTCCTCGGGAAAGAGCAGCAGCGCCGCCCCGGAATGGGCCGCGAGCAGCGCCGCGGTCTCCTCCCTCCCTGCAATCAGCTCCATCGGGTCGATGCGGTTCCACTCATCGACCGCCTGAAGCTCGACCAGCGCCGCTTCGGGGAGAGTGCGCCAGCCGTCACCGTCCGGATCGAGTCCAATCCCACTCGCCCACGCCGAGTCAGGCGGTTGCGGTGAGGGGTAGGAGACGCGGGGGTAGTTCGCGTGAACACTCCCGGTGTAGCGCAGGTAGTAGACATCGTACTCGCCAGGCCCCTCCGCTGGCGCAAATGCGATCGTGCCTGCCTCTCGGGTGAAGCGGCCCCTGACCAGGGGCATCGGACGTCCGGTCGCCGCGGAGAGCACCACGAGGTCGCGCTGCTCGGGGAGGGTGTCCCGCCTGCGCCATGGGATGGTGACCCGCACCGCGGGCACCGCCCGATCCACGCGCAGCACGGCACGATGATTCCCCAGCGAATCGGCGTCCCAGCTGCCGACCCCGTACCGGGGTTCCTGCGCGGCGAGCGGGAGATTGGCCAGGAGGACCAGCAGCGGGAGGATTCTCATCGGGGACACTCCGCGAGGACGCGCTCGACCATCGCCTCAAGTGCGGACCGATCGGACTCGAGCCGCTCCAGCAGGCGGAATTGCGCGCGGGCGCGGTCGAGATTCTGGCCCGGACGGGCGACGCGGTAATACCGGTCGCCGGCGAGGTAGTCAGTGAGGAAACGGATGCCCTGCTCGTAGGTGAGCAACAGGCCCGCAAAGATGAAGTGACGCCGCTCCGCCTCGGCGAGGCCCTCGCCGCAAGCGGCGAGAAAACCGCGGGCCATGGCGTCGAGCAGATCCGGCTGGATCAGGATGCGGGTGAGATCGCGTTCATCTTCGTCGCTGGGACTGGCGAGGGAGCGGATGAGGTCCCCGATGTCGTGGAGCAGCGTGCCTGGCATCACGGTATCGAGGTCCACAACGGCCAGCGCCTCACCCGTGCCTGCATCGAGCAGCACATTGGCCGCCTTGGCGTCGTTGTGGACCACGCGGACCGGGAGCGCCCCGTTCGCGATCAGCGGAGGGAACACGGCAGTGTATTTCATCCGCCCGCGTGCGAACGCGATCTCGTCCCGGACGGTTGCGGCACGTCCCGCGGTATCTCGCTCGATCGTCCATTCCAGTGCGGCCACCCTGGCGGCAGTGTCATGGAATCCGGGCAGCGTTTCGGTGAGGGGCGGGCCACTGTAGCTCCGCATCTGCTGCTGAAACCGCCCGAAGGCGCGACCGACCTCATGGGCCTCCCCCATCGTAGGGACGCGGAAGCAGGTCCGGGCGCCATCGATGAAGCGGAAGACTCGCCACCAGGCGCGATCCGGACCCTGCCAGGCGGCAGCGCCATCGGGCCGCGGCACCAGGTGCAGGGCCAGTCGCGCCGCGGCCGGAAGGTGCCGGACCATCCCGGAGAGGTGCGCCGTGACATTCGCGATGTTCCGCATGACGGCCTCGCCATCCGGAAAGACCTCGGGATTGAGCCGCTGCAACAGAAAGGACCCGCCCGTCGCTGTGATGACACGCCACGAGGCGTTGATGTGTCCTCCCGCCATCGGTTCCACACTCGCAACCTGGAAGTCCCAGGCGCCGAGCGCCGCGGCCGGCTCCAATCCGGCTACGGCCACAGCATCTCCGGGTACATCCCGCGAGCACGCAGGTCCGCCAGCTCAGCGCTCACCCACGGGCGATCCTCGGCGTACGTCACGCCGCACCAGCGATCCGCGGTCGGCAGGACCCTGACAGTGGCTTCACCTTTCGCCATGATCCCCTGGACGGCGTCGGGCAGATAGCACTCCCCTCGTTCCGAGGGTCCCGTGTCGAGAAATCGTTCGAAGGCCTGCTGCAGCGACGGGAGGATCGTGGGCGAGAACCCCCAGAGGTTCATCGAGACGAGCGCATCGGCCGCCACCCGACGCGGCATGGCCCCACCGCCGGTGACGAAGTCTCCCTCGGGGGATCGGGAAAGGTCGTGCAGCTCGGTGATCCGGAGCAATCGGCCGTCCCCCGCGTGCTCGAGGAGTGCGCGATTGACACCGCCGGCCGGACTCGCGGTGGCATCAAGCCGGTAGCCGACGACGGCGTGTTCCGTCGCCAGCGTCGGCGTCGCCGCGCAGGAAGCGCGCGACGGACTCGAACGAGCTCCGGCCGTAGAAGTCGTCCGCGTTGAGGACGGCGAATGGCCCGTCGATGGCGGATCGCGCGGCGAGCACCGCGTGGGTCGTCCCCCAGGGGCGGCTCCGGCGCGGCGGGAATGGTATGGCTTGGCGGGAGATCCTCGAGGCGCTGATGGGCAGTGACCACCTCGAGCCTGGATCGATACCGCTCGCCCACGGAGGCAAGAAAGGCATCGGACATGTCGGGGCGAATGACGAACACCGCGCGGGAGAACCCGGCTCGGCACGCGTCGAAGACCGCATAATCCATCAGTGTCGCCCCACCGGGACCAAGTCGGTCGAGCTGTTTGAGCCCGCCGTAGCGGCTGCCGAGGCCGGCCGCGAGCACCACGAGGGTCAGCGGGGGGGTCACCGCCCCGGTGCGAACAGCACGGCGTTCGTCAGCAGCTTGGCGGGTCCGAGCCAGAACCCGCGGTAGACCGGATTTTCCGCGAATAGCACCACGCTGCCACTTCCCATCGTCTCCACCGCGGCCCAGACCGAGTTCCGCAACAGCTTTTCGGTGTTGTTCGGCCAGGTGAATCCGGCGAGGGTCAGGTCCTGACCGGTGAACACGACCGGGTTGGCACCCTTCTCCGAGGGCTTGAGGAACCGTCTCGTCTCGAGGAAGACCGGCAGCTGATCCCGCTCGTAGCCGACGGTGAGCCAGTGGGTGCGGTCGAGCGTGGCGCGGAAGATCGACCCCGGCACGTGCTCCGGTGTCGTGCTGCCCGTGGCACTCGGCGAGACCAGCGGCGGTGCCGGGGGTGCCGGATCGGTCAGCGTCGTGTCCTTCACGGCAGTGCTGTCGGCTGCCGAGTTCGCGGACCGTGGTCAGCCCCAGCTTCCTTCCGGCCGAGCAGTTCCACTGCCCCGCCGAAGCCGACGACGGCGCCCCCGGAGTTCACCCAGCTCTTCAACTTGGCGGCCCCGCCCTCGCCCAGCTCGCGCCACATCTCGCCGGCGTCTACCCGGAAGGGATGATCAGGTCGTTGTAGCTCTCCAGACTGGCATCGGCGAGCGAGGCGAGATTCACCGGTGTGACCGGGATCCCGAGTTCTCGTTCGAAATAGAACCAGACCGCACCAAAGGCGGTCTGTTCGATCCCCTCGCCTGCGGCGAGCAGAATCCGGGGTGCGTGCACCGCGACGACCGTCTCGCTGCCGATGCCGAACTGGCCGGAGTCGGGAAAGGCGGAGCGGACCGCGGTAACCCGCGCGCCGGTCTCCCGGGCCAGGGCCACGATCCGTTCGTGGATCGTCTCCGGATTGCGCTGCAGCCGCACAACGAAGGTGCCTCGCGGATAGCCGACGCGCATCCGCGGTGATCGGCCGGGTGGCGACGCTGACCCGGAAGCCCTCGCGGAGCAGCCGCATGGCGAGGCGGGTGCCCGACCTCGATCTCATTGCCGAAGAGGTAGGCCGACTGGGCCCGGGCCGGCGTCGGTGGTGTGGCCAGCGAGTCCGCCTGCTCGGACCGTCTCCGTCGCTGACTCGGGTGGTGTCGTCGGTCCACCAGGCGTCGAGGCCCAGCGTGAGCGGGCAGCGACCACGCGGTCACGTCGTAGAACTCGTAGCCTTCCTTGTCCTGTTCGGCGCCACGGCGCTGGTTACGCTGAAACGCCGCGACCTGCCGGCGCACGAACACCGAGTCCCAGGCGGCGCGGGGCTCCAGCATCGTGGTGGCAAGCCGCGCCTCGGGCTGCGCCAGATCGACGAGGTAGGTCCCGGCGGGAAAGCTGCGTTTCGCGACAACCGGGCCGCCGAGATAGGCGTTCGCGCGGAGCGGCGTGTAGGTCTGGGTCAGGCGACCGACCTCGATCTCTTCCCCGACGAGCCGACGGGCCAGCCACATCGCGCGGCCCGGCATCGGGGGCCGAGAACAGCACCCGCCGGAACGGACGCTTCTGCGCGTCCGCCATGCCCGTGAGATGGAAGTCGTGAAAATCGCGCAGCCGCTCGGCCCGGGTCTTCGCGGCGTACTCGAGGGTCGCAAGCGACGCGGTATAGTGATGCGCGATCGCCATCTCGAAGGTGACCCAGGTCCCGTCGTCCTTCCGCTTCTTGAGCTCCGGCCCCCCGTCCGTCTCATACGTCATGCCGATCCCGCCCCGCATGGAGGGCCACATGTCGATGTAGCCGGGGTAGAAGAAGTCGAACACGTCCCGCACGTAGTACTGCCAGCCAAACCGGTCGAACGCCTGGCCGTTATTCCGGCCAAAGCGGTCGAACCAGTCGTAGGTCCTGGCGGGGAGATTGGCATTGTGCGCATCCGCCACCGGCGGGAAGAAGTATTGCGAGGTGGTGCTGTGCAGGTCCGCAATCACCTGGGGGTGCCAGCGGACGTACACCGCACCGAGCGCCCTGGACTCTGCCTGGGACTGCGCCAGCAGGTCGCGGTTCATGTCGAAGCGATAATGGTTGAAGCGGCCCCAGATCGCCCACGGCTCCGTCTGCTCCACGGCCAGCGGATCCTCGCTCCCGACCGCGATGGAATTGGACCAGGCGGCAAAGCGCTCGTGCCCATCAGGATTCTGAGCCGGGTTGATGAGTACGACGACGTTCCGCAGGATCTCCTGCGTCGCGGGCTCATCGGAGGCGAGCAGCTGATACGCGGTCTGCATCGCCGCCTCGAACCCGGCGGGCTCGTTGCCGTGCACCGAGTGATTCAGCAGCACCGTCACCGGGGTCCGCTCGGCGATCGCGCGGGCCTGATCGATGCTGGTCTTCCGCGGATCGGCGAGGAGCGAGAGACTGGCCCGGATCTCGTCGAGGCGCGCGATATTCTCGGGGGCGGAGATGATCAGGAGTCGCATGACCTTCCCCTCCGCGGTCCGGCCGATGATCTCGGTCCGCACCCGGTCCGGCGCTGCCTCGATCAGCCGGTCCAGCACCCGCTGTTGCTGATGGTACATCGTCTGTTGCGACCCCACGGCGTATCCCAGCAGCGCCTCGGGACGGGGCACCTGCGCCCGATAGGGGCCCCGGGCGTAGAAATCGAAATCCTGGGCGTGGAGCGCGAGCGGAGCGAGAGACAGCATCGCGGCGAGCCGGAGAGTGGGCATGACCGTTCAGTGAGGAGTGAGAAGTGGAGTCGGCTGCCACGTCGACCGATCCGCGCGACGCAGGAGCACCAGAGCCAGTATACCGTCTGCCGTGGCCCTCAGCCACCCGCCGGCTGAACGGGCCGCAGGCCACCGCCGCCCCGCTGCCGGTGCCAGAGATCCCAGGTCTCCGACACGACCGCGCCGATCAGGAAGACCAGCGCGGTGTAATACAGCCAGAGCACGAACAGAATCACCGCTCCGATATTGGCGTCGGCGGAGAATCGATTCACTACCGCCAGATTGTGCAGATACCAGCCGAAGGCGCGCTTGGCCATTTCGAAGAGAATGGCGGTGAACAGCGAACCGGCAAAGGCCGCATTGCGCGGCAGCCGACGAGGCGAGGCGTGCCGGTACACGATGTAGAATACCGAGACGGAGAAGATGAAGGCCACGAGTTGGGTCACCAGCGAGCCCAGCCCGCTCACGAAGAACCCGAGCGCGGGCCACGCCGCGATGAGACCCCGGCCCCACGCGTTGAGGAACTTGAGCCCGCCGCTCAGCACCGCGTTGACGATGACCACCGCGACGGTCAGCAGCACCATCATCGCATCGCGCAACTTGCCCGCCAGGTAGCCGATGACGAAGTGCTGGCCGGAGCCCCGGCGGGGCACGTCATACACCAGGGTCAGTGAGGTGCGGATCGAGGCGAAGAGCCGGGTGGAGAACCAGACGAAGAGCGGAATAGCGTACAGCGAGACGGTCGCGCGGGCCCGGGTGAAGCCCAGCAGGAACTTCTCGACGGCGTCGAACGGCCCCACCCCGTCGGCAGTCCCGGCCAGCGGCACCAGCCGCTGGAAGAGCTGTTGCAGGTCCTGGGTGCTGGAGCGAGGCGAGAGGTGCGCGACGTGCGTCAACGCCACGAGCACCAGCAGCAGGAAGGGGATCGCCGCGAGCAGCGCGTCGAAGGTGAGCGCGCTCGCCAGGAATACGATGTTGTGGCGGTCCGCCTGGACGAGGGTCCGCCGCCCGAACGCCCCGACTCCACGGAGGCGGCTGAGCAGGATCCCCGCTGTCAGGCGACAGGCTCCTCGTCCTCGTCCGGATCGTCCGGGCTCGGGGACCGCCTGCGGGCCCGCGCCTCCGCCAGCCGCCGTTCGAGATCGCTCCGGACCTCGTCCCGTCGCTCCTCGCGGGACATCGGTTCCGGCTTCCGCCATTCGCCGCCGATGCGATCAGCCAGCTCGTCCACCTTCTCCTCGGCGAGGGCCCTGACCTTCCGGAGGCGTCGCGTCAGCGCCCGCCGGGTCTCCGCCCCGCTCTGCGGCGCGAAGAGCAGCCCGACCGCCACACCGAGCAGGGCGCCGAGCAGGATCGTCCTGACCGCCCCGCCCTCGCGCTCGAGGTATACGATGTCCTGCTCATCATCCCGCGACATGGTCACTCCCCCGCTTCCGCATCGTCGACCGCCGTCACCAGGGCCCGCTCGAGCGAACTGTGGGCCTGGTACGGCGCATGAATGTATCTGGTGATGAGCGGTGCGGTACCGCCCACCTTGAGCTGATCGAAGAGAAATCCGAAGGTCTTCTCGAGGTCGCTCGCAATCTTCGCACGCAGGTCCGCCGGCAGGCCCCAGACGTCCTTCTTGAACGGGCCAATCGCCTTCTTCCGGGCCTTGTAGTAGAACTGCTCCGGGGTGTCCCCCGCCTTCTTCTCGCTCTCCGCATTGCCGTCGAGCCAGTCGTACATCCGCTTCCGCAGCTCGGCCGGCAGCGCCGGGTGATCAAACACCAGACTCTGGAAGTTGGTGGCCAGGTGAATCTCGGCCGTCTCCAGCCTGGCGAAGTTTCCAAAGGCGTCCTGCGGGAGCGTGCTGGCGCCGTGCTGGACCGCCCCCGACATCGCGTATTCGTCGCGTGCTACCCCGGAGAGCGCCGCGAGCGCATCCAGATCGAGCTTCACCTTGGCAATCGTGCCGTCCGGCATCACCACACCGCCGTGGCTGGTCCCTGTCTGCACCGAGATCTTGGAGATCCCCTCCAGCGTACCGTACTTCTTCAGGGCGACGACGTAGCCGTCCATGAAGGCGCGCAGCTCCTCCACGGTGCTGTTCTTGTGACCCACCTCGCCGATCTCGGCGCCGACGGAGACGGAGATCCCTTCCGGCTCCCGCTCCCGGATATAGTGGGTGATCTCGGCCGCATGCTCGAAGTTGAGCCGTTGCTGCTCCAGCAATGTCGGCTTGGAGAGATCCACCAGGGTCGAGGTGTCCACATCGATGTTGTAGAAGCCCGCGCCGATCTCTTCGGCGATGAGCTTCTTCACTTCGCTCACCTCGCCCTTGGGATCCCCCTGATATTTCTTGGCGTTCACCTGGCAGTGATCGCCCTGTATGAACAGGGGCAGTAGGTAACCCTCCCGGAGCGCCGCGGCGATGATCACCGCCACATACTCCGCGGGGCGCTGATCGGTGTACGCGATCTCCGATCGGGCGATCTCGAGGAGGATGGCGCCGGCGTTGCGGGCCTTCGCGGCCCGGAAGATCGCCCGCGCCGAATCGTAGGTCATCATGCGGAGGTTGATCGCCGGGACGGTAAACCCGCCACACTCGCCCCTGCCGCGTGCGAAATACAACGGTCCGATCGACTGCGGTCGCGCCCCCACCGCCTGACCCAGCTCCCAGATCAGCCAGCGCGCCGCATCACGCTCCGCCGTCGGCCCGAAGACCGCCGCCCAGACCAGACGGTCGGTGGCATCACCCTGCAACGCTGCTGGAGTGGAGACCTTCACGGCGTCGGCGTGCTGGGTAACAGCGCCGCCGAAGAGGGCGACGAGCGGAGCGCGGTGGTCAGCCATAAATTGCTGTCCTCTTTGAAGTTGCGAACCAGATCTGTGCAATGTAGGCCGGCCCCCGCGGCACCGCTAGCGTGCGGCCACCACATGAGGGCCCGGAAGCTGTCGGCGCCTTCGGACTGCCTCCATCCCTCCCTCCGCCTCACGTGCGACCAGGAGCGAGCCTACGACATACGCCTCCCTCAGGAGGAGGCCGAGACCCCCGGCGCGGCGGCCATTCGCCGCGGGGTCACGATGATGTGGCGCATCAGACCACGTCGCCGGGTGGGAGAGCGAGGGCCTCGCCCTCGAACCCAGGGCGGCCCATGGCGGCGTAGGTGAGCTGTTTGCCCAGCTCGACGCCCGGCTGATCAAAGGGATCCACACCGTACCAGATGCCGGCGTACCCGGTCGCGAGCTGGAAGAACATGATGGCTTCACCCAGCGCGGCCGCGGACAGCTCCGGCAGGTGGAGCGAGCAGTTCATCCGCCCCATGCGCGAGAGCGCGGCGGCCGTTGCCTGACACTCTGCGTGCAGGAGCTCGACCAGCGTGTGCCCCGGAAGGTAGGCGAGATCGGCGGGCAGATCGGGCAGCGCCGGGATGGTGATGTCTTCGGAGAAATGATCCAGCTGCAGGAAGGTGACGACCTTGTCGTACGGCCCCTCCATGAAGAGCTGGACCTGGCTGTGCTGGTCGGTCGGCCCTACCGCGCCGAGGGGAGTCGGGCCGGTGTGCACCTCCTGCCCGCGCCGATCCTTCGCCTTGCCGAGGCTTTCCGCCCAGAGCTGGCGGAACCATTCGGCGAATTCCCGCAGCCGGTCGGTGTACGGCATGAGCACATGCATCCGAGCCCCGAGCGTGGCATCCGCGGCCCAGTGCAAGGCCGCCCAGAGCGCGGCGGGATTCTGCAGCAGCTCATCGTGCTCGGCCCGGGCGATGGCCTGACGCGCCCCGGCGAGCAACCCGTCGATATCGATACCGACCAGCGCGGCGGGGAGGAGGCCGACCGGGGAGAGGACGCTGAACCGGCCGCCGACGTGCGGCGGCACCTCCAGCGCGGCGATACCGTCTCGCGACGCGATCTCGCGGAGGGCGCCCTTCGCCGGGTCGGTGGTGAACACCAGGTGACGGGTCGCGGCGGCACCGAGTGCCTGTTCCAGCCACTGCCGCACGACCAGGTACTGTGCCATCGTCTCCGCCGTCCCGCCCGACTTGCTGATCACGTTCACCAGCGCGCGTCGCGGATCGATCCGCCGGAGCGCCTCGGCCACACTGGTGGGGTCGACGTTGTCGAGCACGGTCAGCCGCGGGAAGAAGTCCCGGCCCTCGTCATCCAGTTCATTCCAGCCCGGACGCTTGAGCGCATTGAGCAGTGCCTTCATCCCCAGCGCCGAGCCACCGATGCCCAGCACCAGGACGTGGTCGAACGCCTGTCCGACCCCCTCCGCGAAGCCGCGGATCTGTTGAACCGCCTGGGCCTGGTCCCCCAGCCGGTAGAAGCCATACTCCCCCTGCGCGCGCCGACGGCGCACCTCCGCCTGCACCTCGCCGAACTGACGGGCCAGCTCCGCGAGCCGGGGGCGCGGCAGCCCATGGTCGCCGTCGAGGCGATCGTTGAACATCCGCCCGTAGTGGAGCCTCATACCGTGACCTCTATCGTGAGCCCGTCATGGCCCGGTGCGATCCCGGGAGGGAGGAGTGCCGCGAGTGCCGCGTGCCCGGTCTCGTGGGTGAGATGTGTCAGGTAGGTCTGCCGGGCACCGATGGCCTGCGCGGTCTCGATCGCTTCGCCGATGGAAAGGTGCGTCGGATGGGAGCGCCACCAGAGGGCGTTGAGGACGAGGACCTCGAGGCCGCTGAGCTGCGCCCTGGCCGCCCCGGGCACCGACTTCACATCGGTGATGTAGGCGATCGGCCCGATGCGGTAGCCAAACACCCGGACGTATCCATGGTCGAAGGCCAACGGCAGCACAGGAACACCGACGACGTCGGTCATTCGCCCCGGTTCGACCGGATGCAGCGCCAGCTGCGGCTTGGAGGTGCCTTCGAAGGGACGCACCTCGTGATCGAAGATGTAGCGAAAGCCGCTGCGGATCCGCTCCAGGGTTTCGGCCGGGCCGTACACCGGCAACGGCGCCCGCTGTCGCACGGAGAAGATGCGCAGGTCGTCGATCCCATTCACGTGGTCGGCGTGCTCGTGCGTGTAGAGCACCGCATCCACCTGCCCGATTCGAGCCGCGAGGAGCTGCATCCGGAGTTCGGGCGGCGTATCGATGAGCAGGGTCTTCCCTGCGGACTCGACGATCGCACCGGAGCGGGTACGCCGGTCGCGCGGATCGGACGAGCGACACACCGGGCAGTCGCAGCCGATCTGGGGCACACCGAAGCTGGTGCCGGTGCCGAGCAGGGTGAGTTTCATCTGGCTGGCGGGGCCCGCTACAATGCCTCGATCTTCAGAAGGTTGGTCGTGCCCGGCACATCGAAGGGCACCCCGGCCGTGACGACCACCCGCTCGCCAGGCCGCGCGAGGCCCCGGGAGAGGATCTGGGTCCGGGCCTGATTGAGCAGCGAGTCGTAGTCGGTGGAGTGCGCAGTCTGCATCGGGAGGACGCCCCAGACCAGCGACAGCTGGCGGTAGGTCTCCGCCTCCGGCGTCGCGGCAATGATGGGCACAGCGGGGCGGTACGTCGCCACCTTGCGCGCGGTGAAGCCGCTGCTGGTAAAACAGAGGATGAACGGCACGTGCAGCAGCTCGGACGCGGCGCAGACCGCAACACCGATAGCATCCTCGGTGCGTGCCGGGATCGCGGCGCCGGGGCGTGTGTGGCGAGTGTCGTCGGCCTCCCCGCCGCGACGACCCACCGCCGCATCAAACGCCGGGCTCCGTCCCTGCCGGTGTGATTCCATCTCCCGCGCGATCCGGTCCATGGCGCGCACCGCCTCGAGCGGATACTCGCCGACCGCGGTCTCCGCCGAGAGCATGACGGCATCGGTCCCGTCCAGGATCGCGTTGGCCACATCGGAAGCCTCGGCCCGCGTGGGAACGGGGGCGTGCACCATCGATTCGAGCATCTGGGTCGCCGTGATCACCGGCTTCCCATGCAGATTTGCTTCCCGGATGATCCGTTTCTGCACCAGCGGCACCTCCTCGAAGGGCAGCTCCACGCCGAGGTCGCCGCGTGCCACCATGATCGCGTCCGAGGCTTCCAGGATGCCGCACAGGTCGCGCAGGGCCGTGTCCTTCTCGATCTTGGCGATCAGCTTGATGCTGCGCGGCACCAGCCGCCGCAGCCCATCGAGGTCGGCCGACTTGCGGACGAAGGAGAGCGCGATGTAATCCACCCCCAGCGCCACCGCCTCGACCACGTCCTCCTTGTCCTTGTCCGTAAGCGCGGGCGCGCTGACATCGATGCCGGGGAGATTCATCCCCTTGTTCGACTTGAGTTCGCCCCCGTACTCGACGGTGCCGATCACCCGCTCGCCCTGAATGTCATCCACCCGCACCGCGATCAGCCCGTCATCAAGGAGGATCCGCGCCCCCGGGTGCACGTCCCGGGCAATCGCATCATAGGTCGTCGAGATCTCGCCAGGCGTCACCACCGCCTCGGGCGCGAACACGACCTGCTGCCCCGGGGTGAGCCGAATCGGCTTCGCCAGCGTGCCGACCCTGATGCGCGGACCCTGCAGGTCGAGCAGGAGGCCGATCGCATCCTTCCGCTCCGCACGGACCCGCTGAACCATCTGGATCCATTCGCGACGAATCTCCGCAGTGCCGTGCGAGGCGTTGACGCGCACCACGTTCACACCCGCATCGAAGAGGGCGTGCATCTGTGCCGGCGTGGACCATGCCGGGCCGAGTGTAGCGACAATCTTGGTACGGCGGATGGTGGAGTCGGCCACGGGCTCCTCTGGAATGCGTTTGGCGGAGGGCAAGAGTCGGAGGGGAGAATAACCGCGCGGGAGAGGCCGGAGAAGCCGCGGACACCTCCGGAGGGGCCATCAGCGGCTGAAGACCACCTCCCCACCGACGACCGTCAGCCGGACCTGCGCCCCGCGAAACGCCGCGCCGCTGCCTTGTTCCACCGCCGGATCCACGTCCCAGGCGACCAGGTCCGCGTCGGCGCCGGGAGCCAGCCACCCGCGGCGCGCCGACGAGCCGTCGGCCATCGCGTTGCCCAGTGTATAGGCCCGCACCGCCTCCTCAAACCCGAGCCGCTCTTCGGCGAACCACCCGGCGGCAAAGGCCCCGTCGCTGGCAACCCGATCCATCGCGGCGGCCACGCCGGCGCGCGGGTCGATTGAGACCACGGGCACGTCACTGCCGAACGCAAGCACCGCCCCGGTCCGAAGCAGGCTTCGAAATGCATAGGCGCCCCTGGCCCGCGCGCCCCAGCGCTCCTCGGCCAGATGGACGTCGCCCGGCAGGTGACCGGGCTGCATCGAGACGACGACGCGATGGGTGGACGCCCGCGCAACGTCAGCCTCATCGACACACTGGAAGTGTTCAATCCGATGTGGGATTCCAGCGGGCGGGAGGTCACAGAGCAGATCCAGAGCCCGGCGCACGGCGGCGTCGCCGATCGCGTGCACGGTGCTGGCGATGCCCGCGGCGGCCGCAGCCGCCACGGCACGGCGGGCATCGGCCTCGGTGGTCAGGGGCATCCCGGCGTCCCGCCCGTCCTCATACGGCGCCAGCATCCAGGCAGTCCGGCTGCCGAGACTTCCATCGAGGAACAGCTTCACGCCACCCAGGCGAAGCCACGGGGTTCCCTGGCCGCTCCGGACTCCTTGCGCCAGAAGGAGTGGCAGCTGGGCGATAGGGGGGTGAAAGAGCACCCGGAGGCGGAGCTCCCCCTGGGTCTCGAGGGTCCGGAAGGCCCGCAGGACATCCGGGCCTTCTACATCATGGATCCCGGTCACGCCGTGCCGGTGGGCGATCTGCTGCGCTTCACGCATCAGGGTGACGAGTCGGTCGGGATCGATCTGGGGCAGGCAGCCGAGGAGCAGCTGCTGTGCTCGTTCCAGGAGCAGGCCGGTCGGCATGCCGGCACCATCCCGGATGATCCGCCCTCCCTCCGGGTCCGGGGTCTGGGCTGTGATCCCGGCAAGGTCCAACGCCGCGGAGTTAGCCCACCCGGCGTGCACGTCCACCGATTCGAAGAAGGCGGGCAGGCTGGTTGCTTCGTCCAGCGCCCAGCGGTCCGGCGCCGCCTCCCACCGGTTGGCATCCCAGCCGTGCCCGCGGATCCAGCCCCTCTCCGACGCCCCCTCCCGGATACGCTCCAGGGCGACCCGCCTGGTTGGCGCCCCGTGGAGATTTACTCTGCGGCGATTGAGCGACCAGAGTCCGAAGTGGGTATGCCCATCCACGAATCCTGGCGTCACGATCGCATGCGGCAGATCGTAACGCGGAACCCGGCTCGGTACTCGGCGCTCGAGGTCGATGGCGAGGCCAACCATGCGAATCATTCCATCCTGCCACCAGACGGCATCGGCCTCGGGCCCGGGCCACTGGCTGAGGATGCGACGGGCCCGGACAAGGCCAGCGTTTGCAGCGGTCAGCAGGGTCACGATCCCGGATACCAGTCGGCAAATGGGTGAACGATGTGGGCGGTGCAGTTACGTGGGAGGGCCCATCCAAAGCATCTTTTCCACACTACAAGTCTTCGGCATTGTGACGGCGAGGAGAGACAGCCAGCGAAGTCACCCACGCGTGTGGATTGCCCTAGTTATCCACATGTGGAATGAGGAGAGTCGTTGATTCGGATGCTTATCCTGCTACGCGAGAAGCGACTAGACCGTGACTTCATTGTCCACTTGAAGCAAACGAGCTAACCACAGTACCCACAATGGGAAGAAGTGCCCAATGAATGTTGATAAAGGGGAAAGCGACAGTGTCGTCACGGACCCGCTTTCTATGCACAGGGCGTGTATAGCCATGCATGGTGATCCACGCTCCTCCAATCAGCGGGTTTGCTGGGCTTCAACAATGGCCGCCTTCAGATCGCGGTAGGCCCTGGGGTCAAGCGCGCCGAAACGGAGGTCGGTGTAGCTGACCCGACCCTTCCGGTCGATCACATACACTGTGCGCCGATTGTAGCCCCCTTCCCCGGCACTACCGAACCTCCGGGATACCTGCTGGTCGGGGTCGCTGAGGAGGCGAAACGGGAGCCCCAGACTCTGGGCAAAGCGGACATGCGTAGACAGAGAGTCGGCACTTATCCCCACGACCACCACCCCGTCGCCGAAGAGCTCCCCATACTGTTCGGCGAAGGCTTTCATTTCGGCGGTGCAACCGGAAGTGAAATCCCTCGGATAGAAGGCGAGTACCACGACCGTCCCCCGCTGGGCGCTGAGCCCGAACCAGCTCTCCCCGCCCACACTGTCTCTGGTCGCCCAGGGGAGTGAGAAATCGGGCGCGCGGTCACCAACCCGTGGTCCGTCCACCAGGATGGCTGTGGGTCGGCCGACGGTCGAATCCTGGGCCTGGAGAGGGGTCACCCCCACGATGGGGAGCGCCGGCAGCATCAGGGCGGCAACCGCCGCGGAGAGTTGGAATCGCATGGGGTGCCTTAGTCCTGAACGCCGGCGGCGCGCTTGAGTGCTGGCTCGAATCGTTGGTCTCCACCGACCCCGGTGTAGACCACCTTTCCGGTCGAGTCGATAATGACCACGTAGGAGGTCGCCGGGGCCTGGTAGGCCCGGATACTGGTGCCCTTGTCGTCGTAGAGCACCTGAAAGGGCACTTGGTGCTGGCCCAGGTAGGTGCGGACCCGCGCCGGAGTCTGATTGACGGTGACGTTCACCCCGAGGAACCGGACCCGGTCTCCCACGATTGCCTTGGCCGCCGTGACCCTGGGGAGCAGCGCCTCACAGTTCTCGCACCAGGTCGCCCAGAACTCGAGCATGACCGGCTGCTTGCCGATCCACTGCCCGAGGTTCACCGGCTTCCCGTCGAGATCATTCACCGTCACGATCGGCGCGGTCGTCCCCACCCCGATCCCGGATTCTCCCTGTCCCACGACCGGCGCGGCCACGAGCCACCCGGCGACGATCCCCACAACCATCCCTCTCGCAAGCACAGCGGTCATGAGACTTTCCCCATCTGAATGAAGTAGTACTCAGCCATCCCCAGCAGTACCACACCGGCCACCCGTTTGATCCACACCGTCCAGCGACCGCCCTTCGGCAGGGCCCCGGCCAGACCCGAGATGAGCCCGACCGCGACCAGTAGCGCCGTCATCCCCAGCGAGAACACGAAGAGATAGATGAATCCCCAACCAGCGCTCTGGGTCGTGCTGACAAAGGTCAGCGCCGCCGCGAAGGCAGGGGCGCCGCACGGCGCAGCCACGAGGCCGGACGTGGCGCCCATGGCGAAGATGCCGCCGTACGAGTGGCCCCCGACTCCATTCGCCCACGCGAGGAGGCCGCCCGGCAGCGTGACTGGAAAGACATCGAGCATGCTCAGGGCGAATACCAGCAGCAGGTTGCCCACCGCAAAATACGCCCAAGGGTTGGAGTTCACCGTGCCGAAGAGCGATCCGCTGAGGCCCGCGACCAGGCCCAGGGAGGCGTAGACGAGGGCGAGACCGAGGACGTAGGTCAGGGTGAAACCGATGGTCCGCCCGCGCGAACGCTCGCCGGCCCCGGCTCCGCCAAGAACCCCCGCGATGATCGGAATCATCGGATAGACGCAGGGGAGGACGCTGGTGACCAGCCCCGCGCCGAACATGGTCGCGAGGCCGAGCAGGTGCTGATTCCGAAGAGTGACATCGAGCTGAAGCATCAGGAAGGTTACGCGACACAGCGTCCGGGGGCGGTACCGCCCGCCGACTAGTGCAACGCTCCCGTCGCGGCCGAGTGCTCGGAGGCATACCGGCTCTCGACATACTCGTTGAGAATCCTGAGAAAGTCGGGGACGATCGTCTCACCCTTGAGGGTCACCAGGAGCCGCCCGTCCACGTAGACCGGCGCCTTGGGCTCCTCGAAGGTACCGGGGAGGGAAATACCGATATTGGCGTGCTTGGACTCTCCGGGCCCGTTCACGACACAGCCCATGACCGCGACCTTCAGTTCTTCAACGCCGCGGTGCCGCTCGCGCCACCGCGGCATCTGTTCCCGGAGATAGTCCTGAATCTCCTCGGCCATCTGCTGAAAGAACGTGCTCGTCGTGCGGCCGCAACCAGGACAGGCCGTCACCTGCGGAGTGAAGCTGCGCAATCCGAGCGATTGGAGGATCTGCTGGGCGACCAGCACCTCTTCGATCCGGTCGCCGTTGGGCTTGGGCGTCAGCGAGACGCGGATCGTGTCACCGATCCCCTGCTGCAGCAGGAGTGCCAGACCTGCGGCGCTTCCGACGATGCCTCTCATCCCCATACCGGCCTCGGTGAGGCCAAGATGCAGCGGGAAGTCCCCTCGCACAGCGAGCATCCGGTACACATCCACCAGATCCTGGATTCCGGAGACCTTGGCACTGAGAATGATTCGTTCGTGAGGCATGCCCAGCCCCTCGGCCTGCTCGGCGGAGCGAACCGCACTCTCGACCATCGCGTCCATCATGACATCCCGCGCGTCACGTGGGGTAGCGAGTCGAGCATTGGCGTCCATCAATTCGGTGAGCAGAATCTGATCGAGCGATCCCCAGTTCACCCCGATCCGGACCGGCTTCTCGTTCCGGAGCGCCACTTCGATGATCGCCCGGAAGTTCTCGTCGGCGTGCTTGCCGCCGACATTGCCGGGGTTGATCCGATACTTCGCGAGGGCGCGGGCGCATTCGGGGTAGCGGGTCAGGAGTTGGTGCCCGTTGTAGTGGAAGTCACCAATGATGGGGACCGCCACCCCCTGCTCCGCGAGGCCGGTGACGATGTCGGGGACCGCGCACGCCGCAGGCTCGTTGTTGACCGTCACGCGGACCAGCTGGCTCCCTGCACGGGCGAGCGCCGCCACCTGCCGGATCGTCGCGGGGACGTCGGCGGTGTCGGTATTGGTCATGGACTGGACGACGATCGGATGCGCGCTGCCAACGGGGACATCACCCACGAGGGTCGTGACGGTCTGTCGACGGGCGGAGGCAGTCATGGAGTACAATATATCTGAAGCAGCGGCCCGCGGCCCCGGCGTCCGGACCTCAGGGCTTCATGCCGAGCTGCGCCAGCAGGCGGAATTGCTCCTTTTCGGTGATGTCACCGCCGTCGACGAGCGGCTTGAGGGCGGCGATGATTTCAGCGCGGCTGCCGTCGATCTGCCGCTCCCGCAGTTCCTGGATGACGCGCGCGAACTTCTGGTCGTACATGTCGGCCTTGATTTCGCCGGCCCGGCGGGCAGCGGAGAGCTTGGCGATCTCCTGCGCGATTCGCGCCGGCTTGATGGGCGTGAGTCCGTCGGACTGATCGGTCATCGATGGAGCCTCGAGAGGAAGGTGCGGCTGAGCCGGTGGAACGGAGCCAAGCTACTGCGGTGCGCTTCCGGGCACCAGTTGGGAGGGCCGCGCTGCGATCACGGCGACGCACCACCCTGCCGCTCGGCGGCGGCCACTGTGCGGGTCGGATCGGCGCCCTGCCAGCTGACATCTGCGGTCGGACCATAGGTCGGGGGTACCTGGTCGCCAAGCAGTCGAAGGCAGAGCCCGACCTGCGCCCGGTGATGCGCGGTGTGGAGCACTCGCCTCCAGAACACCCAGATGCGCTCTCGTGCGGTATCGAAGAACGGGACGTGGGCGCGCCAGAAGCCGGCATCCCGGTCGGCCAGCCGGACGAGACGCGGGCGAGCCAGCTCGACGTAACGGTCGATGTACGCTGCGACTGTCCCCTCCCCCGGCGGGAGCATTCCGGCGGCGGGCGGCTCGGCCAGGCCGATGAATTCAGCAAAGAATCGCCGCTCCGAGAGGAGCTGATGGACCAGGATTTCCCGGATGGTGCTGCTCTTGGCATGCGGACGATAGCCGAGCTGCTCATCCCGCAGCTCGCCCCAGACCGACGCCGTCTTGTTGGTTTCGGAGGCGTAGGTGTCCAGCACGTGCTGAAATAGCGAGTCGGCGGCGACGGGAATTTCGCCTGCCGGAATGTGGATCCGAGGGTAGTCCATGGCTGAAGGCTCCGGCAGAAATGCAGACAGGGGCGGATGTCATGTCCGCCCCCGGTGCATGGCCGACCGGTCCTGCGCCGGCAACGTGGGGGTCAGCCGATCAGCCGCATTCCGAGAAGCCGCAGACGTGACACTTGTTGCAGCCTTCCGCGTACTCGAGCTGCGAGCCGCAATCGGGGCACGCCCCTGCCAGCACCGGCTGACCGTAGCTCATGCCGTACTGCTCCCCCGCCTGGGCGACGACCTGCTGTGCCTGGGCGACGGTCGGGAGCGGGGCGATCGCATTGGCGGCGCCGGGCAGCAGCTCCTGCTGCACACCCGCCTTGTCCTGCATCCACTTCTCCACGGCGATACCGACGGCGTCGGGAACCGACATGACCTTGTTGGGTCCGAGTCCGATCGAGCGATCCGAGCTGATCCCTCGCAGCTGTCGGTGGATCTCCTTCATCGGGATGCCCGAGCGGAGCGAGAGGGAGATGAGCCGGCCGATGGCTTCCACGTCGGCCATGAGGGCGCCACCGGCCTTGCCAAGGCTCATGAAGATCTCGAATGCCTGCCCGCGATCATCCTCGGTGATGTTGACGTAGAGGGTACCGAGGGGGGTTTCGATGCGCCGGGTGGTGCCGCGAAGCATGTCGGGACGGGAGCGTTTCTGACGGCGCTGCAGATTCTCGGCCTCGAGATCGAGCACCATCTTGCGGAGCCGTTCGTTCTCGGCCCGGTACTCGGCGATTTCCCCATGCAGGTCGGCAGCAGACTCGCGGGTCTCGGCGCGCATGCCCTCGCTGCCCGTCATCCCGCCAAGGTCGGAGCGGGCCTCCGCCGTGCCGGAGCTGGTGGCCTGCTCCTGCACCTTTCTGGCGGTGGATCCGGTAGAAAGCACCTGCATGTCGCGACTGCCGTCACGATACACCGTGACGCCCTTGCAGCCGAGCTTGTAGGCGAGGCGATAGATCTCCTCGACGTACGCTTCGGAGGCATCGTTGGCGAAATTGCAGGTCTTGGAAATAGCGCTGTCATTGTGGGCCTGGAAGGCCGCCTGCATCCGGATGTGCCACTCCGGCTTGATCTCGTTCGCCGTGGCAAAGACGTGCTGCCACTTTTCAGGTACTTCGGCAAAGCGGATGTGGCCCGCCTCGGCGATACGCTTCATGAGGTCGTCGGAATACCAGCCCTCCCGCCGCGCGATAGCGACAAAGTCCTCGTTCACGTCCGGCATCAGTACCCCTGCCTGATTGCGCATGAACGCGACGGCGAACAGCGGTTCGATCCCGGAGCTGCACCCGGCAATAATGGAAATGGTTCCGGTCGGTGCAACGGTAGTGACGTTGCAGTTGCGAAGCCGGCGCATCGGCCGGACCCGGTTGCCCTCGGAATCCCGGCCACAGGTGGCATCGGGCCCCCAGATGCTCTGCTCCCACTCGGGAAAGACGCCGCGCTGGGTAGCGAGGCGCTCGGACTCCACCTTGGACTCTTCGTCGACGAAGGCCATGACCCGCCGACCCATCTCCACGCCCGTGTCGCTATCGTAGGAGATGCCGAGACGAATCAGCAGATCCGCCATGCCCATCACCCCGAGACCGATGCGCCGAATCCGCTTGGAGAGCTCGTCGATTTCGGGCAGCGGATAGTTGTTCGCGTCGATGACGTTCTCGAGGAAGTGCGTCGAAAGATGGATCACCTGACGCATCCCCTCCCAGTCCACCTCGCCCTGCTGCACGAAGTAGCCGACGTTGACCGAGCCGAGGTTGCAGACGTCGTACGGCAGCAGCGGCTGCTCACCGCAGGGGTTGGTGGCCTCGTAGGCACCGAGGTGCGGGACGGGATTGAAGTGATTGGCGCGATCGATGAAGAAGACGCCGGGTTCCCCGGTCTTCCAGGCCCCGTGAATCACCTTGCTCCAGACCTCGCGGGCCCTCAGCTGACCGACGACCTGCCTGGTCTTCGGGTGGATGAGGTCGTATTCGCCATCCTGCTCGACGGCCGACATGAAGGCGTCGGTGACGGCCACGGAGATGTTGAAGTTGGTGATCTTCGTGATGTCGTCCTTGCAGCCGATGAAGTCCAGAATGTCCGGGTGGTCGACCCGGAGAATTCCCATGTTGGCGCCCCGCCGGGTCCCACCCTGCTTGACCACATCGGTCGATGCGTCATACAGACTCATGAAGGAAACCGGGCCGCTGGCCACGCCCATCGTCGACCGGACGATGGCGTTCTTGGGCCGCAACCGGGAGAATCCGAACCCGGTACCCCCGCCCGACTGGTGCACCAGCGCCATGGAGCGGAGCGTATCGTAGATGCCGTTCTTGCCGTTGGAGAGGGTGTCTTCCACCGGCAGCACGAAGCACGCGGAGAGCTGGCCCAGCGGACGACCGGCATTCATCAGCGTCGGCGAATTCGGCATAAACTTCCGGTGCGCCATCAGCCCGAAAAAGGCCTCGGAGAGAGCCTCAACTGCCCCCGCCGACGCGCCATACCGGCGGTCCGGCTCAGCGATCGTCCGTGCAACACGCCAGAAGAGATCGGCCGACGACTCACTCGGCTTTCCGTGATCGTCCTTGATCAGATAGCGCTTTTCCAGCACGGTGATGGCATTGGCCGAAAGATCGAGTGCGGAATTTGCGTCAGCGGAATTCGCCATGGCCCGTCCCTGAACGAGGCGCGAGGATGTATCCGTCACATGTCAGTTGAGTCACAGATCACTGCACGGCGGAGGAAAACGGAAGACAAAAGTAGGAACGTGGGCGCCGCGCGACAATAGACGGAAAACCGACGCAAATACGTGGCAAACGAGTTTTCACATCACAAAGCTGCCAGACGCCACAAGGGGAGAGAAAAAAGAACGAGATCGCGCTCACCCCCGGCACCCGATTTGAGCAACGTCACACCTTGACAAGCGGGAACTGACCCTCGCGATGTCGCTTTGCCTGCGTCACGTAGTGTCGCCACGTCTGGGAAATTTTTTCCGTCAGTGCCGAGTCGATTGTTCGGAGCACCCGGCCGGGCGAACCCACAACCAGCGAGCCGGGCGGCACCCGCGTCCCTTCCGTCACGAGCGAGCCGGCGGCCACCAGACTTCCTCGCCCGATCACGACACCATTCATAAGGATGCTCCCCATGCCAATCAGGCACTCATCCTCGACGACACAGCCATGCAGAATGACGCGGTGGCCTACACCCACGCGATCTCCGACTCGACAGGGTACCCCTTCGTCCACGTGAACGATCGTGCCATCCTGGAGATTAGTCTGGTTCCCGATCAGAATGGCCGCAGAGTCTGCCCGCAGCACCGCGGTGTACCAGATGCTCGAGTCCGCGCCGACGGTCACGTCACCCATGACGACCGCGGTCGGAGCGACAAACGCGGTGGGATGGATGACGGGAGGGTTCACGGCGCGTCGACCGTGAAGGCTGCTTCCGTCCAGCCGTCCACCGGCAACCCATCGCGGACAGCGGGGGTCCAGGTCATCGACTGGACGTAGTCCTCGACGGCGGCGGTGAAAGCCGGTTCGTTGGAAGCCTGGCGGGTCCGTACGGCAAGGGTCCTTCCCTGGCGCGACACCTTCACCACAACGATGACGACGGACGGCGCGCTCTGCATGCCCGGTGGTGCCGGGACACGAGTCGATCCGAGCGGCTGGGGCCTCGAATCGTAGCAGGCGCGGCCAAATCGATTGGCGATGGAGGGATTCTCGCAGTCGAGGCGGGCGAGCACCCGGCGCCGCATGTCCGCAGGAGATCCTGGGGCGGGAGCGGGGACATTAGTCGCGCTGAGGTTCGGGGACACCATGAGGCGTCTCCCCGGCTCGATTCGGAGGCTGTCCGTGAAGAAGGCGAAGCCACGGGCCGAAACGCCGAGCTCGTGCCACCCTGCCGGGAGGTGGATACCCGCCCCCGGCTGAGTGACGGGCCGGGAGTCGATGTAGACCTGTGACCCTCTGGGAAGATTTTCCAGCATGAGAATCCCGCTGTCGGCGGTCGATGCGACGTCGGAGACGCGGACTCCCGACGGCAACGGCTTCGCAATCGGCGCGGGCAGGGACGGCGTGGTACCCTGCGTCGCCGAATCGAAGCGGGCCAACTCGGGTGTGAGCAGTCCCGATTCCCGGGCCGCCAGGGAGTCCTGACCCTCACGCGTAAGCGTATCGGGCGGAGGGGCCGGCGTGGAGATGGGCGTCGGCGCGGGCACGCCACCGAGCGCGCCCTTCCTATATAGAGCCCGTGCCGCAAGGGCGAGACACACTACCAGGAGCAGGGCGACCAGCCAGGGGACCCAGCTGCCCCGGCTCGATTCTTCAATCGCGATGGATCGCCGCGTCACGGAGCGGCGTGGGGTGTCGGGACCCCTGGGGCTGACACCGGACGGGACCGCCTGGCTGGGGCGCCCGGCGGTGAGCGACGGCGAGAGTACGGTCGACGCGGCCGGGAGCGGCGTGGTGGGTTGAGCAGCCAGGATCACCTGACCTGCGGTCACCCGCTGTCCCATCACCGACTCGCGTGGCTGCCCGTCCAGCGCGCGGAGCAGCGCATCGGCGTCCTGGAACCGGTCGAGCGGATCCTTCATGATCATCTTCTTGACGACTTCGAAGAGGCGGCGCTCCTCCGGGGAATCCAGCAGCGGAACCGGGATGGGCTCCATGATGTGCTTGTAGCCGATGGCAAAGCTGTCCTCGCCATCGTACGGGACCTCACCCACAAGCGCCTGATAGGCCAGGACGCCGAGGCTGTAGAGATCGCTGCGGCCGTCGATACTCTGGGCCCGGGCCTGCTCGGGGCTCATGTAGTGGGGCGTCCCGATGGACATCCCGGTACCGGTGAGCTTGGAGCCGGTGCCCGCCTTGGCGATGCCGAAGTCGGTGACGACACAGTGCCCGAATTCGTCGAACATGATATTGTCGGGCTTGATGTCGCGGTGCACGATGCCGCGCTTGTGGGCGTAGCCGAGTGCGCTCCCGACGTCGGACAGCAGCTTCCGGATCTCCGGCTGGCGGCAGCTTCTTCCGCTCCGCCAGCACCCGCGAGAGCGAGCCGCCGCGGAGCAGCTTCATCACGAAATAGATGACGCGGCCGCTCTTTCCGACCCGGTAGATCTGAATGATGTTGGGGTGTTCGAGGCCCGCGGCGGTGCGCGCCTCGCGGGTGAAGCGCTCGACGAACTCGGCATCGAACGCAAGCGAGAACGGCAGCACCTTGATGGCGATGTCGCGCTCGAGGTGCTTGTCGCGGGCGCGGTAGACGATCGCCATCCCGCCCGCGACCCAGCTCCTCGAGGAGCTCATACTCCTCGGCGAGCGCTTCGCGGACGATATCCAGTTCGGTGACGATCGCCGCTCGCGATCGCCTGGACAGGCGAAGTCACCCGCAGATCGAGTCCGCAGGTGGGGCAGAACTGTGTCGCCTTCTGGACCTCAGTCCCGCACCTTTGACAGAACATGGCCGAACCTATGCGAGTCGGCCGTCGAGAGTCAAGTACTTGGAGGAGGTAGAGTTAGCTTTCGAGGGTGAGTCAGCGGTCCGTCACCTCGAAGCCAGCACGACTGGTCCGCGTTGCGCCAGACGCATCCTTCGCGATGACTTCGATCCAGTAGTGTCCCGGAGAGAGCCGATCGAGGGCGACGACTGCGCTGGATCTTGGTGAGGGTGCCCGTGGAGCGATCGTCGAAACCGAGTCGAATTGCTGGCTTGCGCGCCCCGAAGATGCCAAGAAACCCCCCGCTGCCCTGCTTGGTGATGAGCACCTCCGTCTGGAAGGGAGTGCCGTTCTCGATCCCGTAGACCTCGTAGTAGATCTCCATGCCGGGTCGCGGCGATACCGGCCGAGTGGATTGAACCAGACCGTATCTCCGGGCACGGGCCGCCAGGTCAGATTGGCATCACGCGAACCGAGTACCACGCCGCTCAATTCGAAGCGCTGCCCGGAGAAATCGCCCGCGGTGAGAGTGTCGGTGGGGAGCATGACACCGTTGTCCTCGCCCTGCTCGATCGCCAGCTGGTAGGTCAGGACGCCGGGAATGACGGGCACCGCGAAGCTTGCCGACCAGATGTTCCGTCGCGGGCACCGGCTCCCGATTGAGGAAGAGGGTCGTGGTGTCGACACTCGGCGACCGTACGCCCGGTGGCGTCGGTGACGCTGAGACGCAGACGGACGGGATAGACGTGACCTCGGGCCGTCACGATCTCATGCAGGGCGGACCCGGGGATCGCATACGTGACGTGGAGCAGACCGCCGGTGGAATCCCGGCCGACGATCACGACATCCGTGGAGACCTTGAGCGTGCGGGCGTAGCTGAGCTCGTAGCTGTCGGTGCGGGTTCCGGTAGCGATGCTGCGGCGTCCCAGCATCCGCTCCTCGGTGAGGTACTGCTGAGAGCCCGCCGTGCCGGCCGCAATCAGCTTGTTGTACACCGGGGCGAGGCGATCCCGCGTGGTGAGGAGTTCGTTGGCCTCACCCGCAGTGACTCCGTTGTCCCGATCGCCGCGCAGCGCCACCGCCCGATCGAAGCCGAGGACATCGAACAGGCTCTCGACCAGCTTGTAGTCCTGGACGTCCTCTCGCGCCACAAAATGGAAGACCAGGTCGCCATCGGCCCGGCTGTACTGCCAGGACTCGTTGAGCTGCATTCCGGGCGCGTTGTAGGTGGCGCGCTGGGTGGGCTCGCCGTGCCGAAGGTAGATGACGCCACGGTCATCGTAGTCGCGACTCCCCGACCGGTAGCGCTCGACGATATCGTAATGACGATTGGCGGACACCAGCTGGAAATTGCGGCGGGCGTAGTAGAATCTCCGATAGTGCTCGCGGAGCCGCTCGCCGTCGCCGAGGAGTGCTGCCCGATCGCGCAGCCCCCAGAATCGGTGCAGAAAGGCCACCCGCCGGTCGCCGGCGGTCTGGTCGAATTCGGCCAGCGCGCTGTCGTTCGCGATCAGTGCCAGGTCCGCCCGATACTCGGCCGCCGAGACCGAGTCGGAGCTGGCGGCCCCGTCGTAGTAGGCGTGCTGGCCGTCGAGGGTGCCACGAAGGAACTGGGTGCGTGCCAGCTCCAGCTCGCCGAGGCCGTGGATTCCGCCCTTCTCCAGATACCCGCGAAAGGCGGTGAGGGCGGAATCGATGTCGCCTACCTCCCGCTCCACGCGGCCGCGGTAGAGGAGCACGGCAGGATTCACCGCCGCCGAGGTGGCGGCCGCCTGGCGCAGCGCCTCACGCGCGATGTCCGTCTTGATGTTGATCCGCTGACGGAACGCGGTCGAGGCCAGCTCCACCAGTCCGTCCACGAACGACGGGTCCGCCTGCACCGAGCGGGCGTAGGCGTTCGCCGCGCGAGTGAGATGATCCTTGCCGAACATCGCCTGCAGCCCCTGCACGATCGAGATCTCGGAGTCACCTGCCCGGTCCTCTGCGATCCCGAGCCCGTACCACGCGAGCGGCCACGAGGGCTGAAGATCGATGGCCCACTGGAATTCGCCTGCCGCGTCATCGAAGCGGCTCTTGCTCCCCAGCTCGCCGATCCGGATTGCGAGGAAGCCCAGTCGCAGATGCAGCATGGGGTTGTCGCGATCGGCCTTGGCCACCGCGATCAGCCGGTGCTCCAGCTGCACCAGCCCGGTGGTATCAACCGTGGTCTCGAGCGAATCCCGAAACACCTGCACCCCGCTGCGGTCAGCCGGGGTCTGTCCGGACGCGTCGCGAGCGATCCCGGTGAGCAGGGCGGACAGCAGCAGACAGATGGCGCGGACACGCAGACCGGGCGAGTTGGCGATCACGTCCCCGTTCCATTTTGGTGGAGGCAGCACGGCGATTCGGCGCATCGGTGTTCGGGCTAGGGGACGCCCGCGCCCCGCTCCGTCGCCACACCGCGCAGGAATTCGGTCAGGCCATCGCGGACCGCGAGCGCATAGCGGCGCCGGCCCTCGTCGCTGCGCAATGCGGCCTCCTGGTCGGGCAGCATCATGAAGAGGCCCTCGGTCAGCACCGCCGGCATCCAGGTCGGGCGCACGAGGGCCAGGTCGCCACGACCGACGCCGAGATCCCGGAGTCCCAGGCGCCGCACCAGCGCCCGCTGGATCGCGCGCGCAAGGGGCAGGCTGCCAGAATGATTGTAGAACACGCTCGAGCCGTTGTTAGTAAACGGATTCAGCCCGTCGGGCAGTGCATTGTTGTGGATCGAAACCAGCAATTCAACCCCGAGCGAATCGGCCAGACGGGTGCGCGCGGCGAGATCGACGGGGAGGTCGGTCGTCCGGGTCATCGCCACCTGCGCGCCCTCCGCGGTCAGGAGCTCTCGCAGGATCAGCGCGACACCGAGGTTCGCCTCAGCCTCGCGGAGCCCCGTGGGACCGGTGGCACCCGCCGGAGGATGGCCGGGATCGACCAGAATGAACCGCCCCTCGAGCGGCCGCGAGGCCACCACACGGGGGGGCTGACGCACCTCGAGGAGGAGATTGTTCCCGCTCCACCGGGTGCGATAGCCCCACACGGCGCCCGCGAGGTCGAGGGTGATCGCGACCTCGTCGCTCGACGCCTGCAGCCAGCGGATCTCTCGCACGTATCCGCTCGCAGCGCCGTAGCGGGTCCAATTGATATCGGCGAGCGCGTTGTACAGGCGAAGGGTCAGCCGGTCCGGCTCTTCCTCTATCCGGAACGGCACGCGCTGAGTGAGCGGAATGCGCAGGGTGGCGCGATCGGCCTGCGGGGTCAGCGTCAGCGAGTAGACCGTGGCGCGCACGGCGGGGGTTCCCGCCGGGAGCGGAATGGCGTCGGCCGCCGCGACCCATGCGTCCTGACTGGGAGTGAGACGGACCCGGAGGTCATCCCCGAGCCGCCCGGTTGCCACGACACGCGTCCCGGTTGGAAAGAACCAATGGTACGTGGCGCCGGGCCGCGCCCGCCCGACGGTCAGGCTGTCGGTGGTGCCGCTGCCTGCGGTGTCATCGTTGAATTCAACCACCCGCGGGAGAGTGTCGAGCAGCGCGAGCCGGAGTGGCCAGCGGGCCCGCACGGTGTCTGCGCCCAGGATGGCCTCGACAATCAACGCCGAGTCGGCGACCTGGCCACCCTGGGCCGGGAGTGAGGAATCCATTTCGGCGCCGCAGCCAACGGCAGCGGGGGGTTGGGAGAGTCCGAGGAGCGGCCCCGGGGACTGGCCGAGGGCACGACCGCGAATGGCGGCAACGTACTTGTCGCCCCGGCGCGATGTGGCATGCTCGGTGGTGTCGCGATCGAAGGCAAGGACTCCGGGCGAAATGTCGCCGGGACCGGCGTCCGCCACGAGCGGGACCAGCGTGCCGTCGGGCAGGTGGAGTCGAACCTCCGCCCCTTCGCTCGCGCGCAGACTGACGGGAAGGTATTCGTCGGTGGGCCACCACGCCCGGGAACTCGGGGAGAAGGAGGTCGTGTCGATCCAGAGGGGTGCCGCCGGCGCCCGGAATCTCCGGACGCGGTGCAGCGGGTAGTCGAGGACCGCGGAGTCGGTCGGGGTGCGGGCAACCAGGCGGAAGAGGATGTCGCTGTCCCCCGCCAGCGGGAGCCACGCGAGCCAGGCACCGTTGGGCCAGACGCGGATCGACGCCCCGTCGATCGTGAGCGACGCCTCTCCCGTGCCGGTGGCACCGAAGAGAAAGGTGGAATCTCTGGCGTCGACCACCTCGCCCGCGGCGGGATACACCACCGAGATGCTGAGGGGGCCGGTGACGCTCGGCACGGGCGGGAGGGCGGGGGGTCCGCCGTCGGCGGCCGGGAGCGCCCCGCCTGGGGGCGTCCTGGGCGCGCAGGCGGGGGCCAGTATCAGGCTCCCGAGGAGCGCCAGGGCGCGAGTCGAAACCATGGTGTGCAAGGTACACGGCCACCGAGACTTACGGCAGATCGTCCGTTGACGCTCCCGGCGGCCAATCCTAGATTGCACCGGAGTCCCAGCCGAGCTACTCCCCACGTCCGAGGAACGCCGTATCCACATGCAACCGGCGCGCGCAGATCAGCACCTCGCTGACACTCCGGTTTGGACCCAACCGTGAGGTCGACCCATGGTGCCTGACACAGCGCGCGGTGCCGCGCCCGCAGGGTTGAGCGTGCGATGCCCGTCGTGCAACACGCCGGTCGGGGCGGATCTGCCCTTCTGTGGCGCCTGCGGGACGCGCCTCACCCAGGCCCGGACCGCGCACGCCTGTCTGCGCTGCGGCCGGCAGAATGAGCAGGGCCTCAAGTTCTGTCCGGCCTGCGGTGCCGCCGTCAACGAGACGGGGCCGCAGCCAACGGTTCCTTTGGCCGTCAAACCCGGCAGCGCGACACCGCAACTCGCGCTGCTCGATCGGGCCGGCCAGGTGGCCCAACGGTTCCCGCTGCTCAATGCAGTGACGACGCTGGGGCGCTCGGGCGCGGACATCAACTTCCCCGATGACGACTACCTGTCGCCGCTCCACGCGCAGTTCCTCTTCCTCGACGGCATCCTGACGCTCCGTGACCTGGGCAGCAAGAATGGCACCTGGACCTATCTCGAAGAGCCGCACCGCCTGACGGACGGCGACCAGATCCTCCTTGGCAGCCAGATCCTGCGCTACCGCCGGCTGGGGTATCCGGGACCGCGGCCGCCGGAGCAGGATCAGACGCGGAGGCTGGGCAGCCTCGCGCCGTCGGCGGACATCGCCAACCTGGCGCAGGTGCGCGCCGACGGCAGCGCCCGCGACATCGTCACGCTGTCGCCCGGACGCACCGTCCGGGTGGGCCGGGAGCAGGGCGACTGGCAATTCCCGTACGATTCATCGATGAGTGCGCTGCATGCCCTGATTCGAAGCGAGGACGCGGACTTCGTGCTGGTGGATGCCGGCAGCCGGAATGGCATCGCGGTGGCCGTGCGCGGCGAGCGCCGGGTTCCGCCCAACGCCCGCCTGCTGGTCGGCGACCAGATGCTGCGCGCGGAGTTCGGATGAGGATCTGCACTACCTGCGGCGCCGAGTATGGCGACGACAAGCTCTTCTGCGAGCGCGACGGCACCACCCTGCGAAAGTCCGGGGCCACCACGGATCTGGTCGGCGAGGTCATCGCCGAGCGGTACCATATCTCTCGAGAAGCTCGGCGAAGGCGGGATGGGCGAGGTCTACCAGGCCGAGCATGTGAAGATGGGTCGGCGCTGCGCCATCAAGATCATGACGCCGGGCACCATGAGCGACCCCGACGCCATCAGCCGGTTCAATCGCGAAGCCGCGAACGCAAGCCGGATCAACCACCCCAACGCCTGTCAGATCTACGACTTCGGCGAGACCCCCGAGGGGCTGATCTACCTCGCGATGGAGCTCATCGACGGCAAGAGCCTCACCGCGCTCCTCGACGATACGCCTACCATGCCGCTGGCCCGGGCCGCGACGATGATCGAGCAGTGCGCCGAGGCGCTGCACGTCGCCCACGAGCTTGGCATCGTGCATCGCGACCTCAAGCCCGACAACATCATGGTCATTACCGCCCGCGGGAAGGACACCGTGAAGGTGGTGGACTTCGGCATCGCCAAGGCGATGTCCGGCGAGGAGAGCGGCAAGCAGAACGTCACCAAGACCGGTTTCGTCGTCGGCACTCCCGAGTACATGAGCCCCGAGCAGCTCGCCGGCGACAAGGTCGACGGCCGCAGCGACATCTACTCGCTCGGCCTCGTCTTCTACCGGATGCTCACGGGATCGTCACCCTTCCCCGCGGACAGCCAGCAGGAGACGATGATCAAGCGGCTGACCGACGACCCGATTCCGCTGGCATCTGCTCGGCCCGACGTCCGCTTCCCGGTGGAGCTGCAGCGCCTGATGGACCGGACGCTCGCGCGCACGCCGAGTGGCCGGTACGCCCACGCGGCGGACCTTGCCCGCGACGTACGGAGGCTGCGGACCACTATCACGGGCGCCGTCGATGTCGAGGCCGGCACCCAGGTGGTTCACGCCGATGAGATCAGGGCCGCGATCCCGCCGACACGAATCGATCCGCAGGCGGCGATGCCCCGGGCGAGGGCTGCGACGCCGCCGACCAACCGGGCACCGGCGGAGCTGGCGGTCCGGAAGGGGCCGCCGCTGGTGCCAATCGCTGCGACCGTGGTGGTCCTCGCGGTCGCTGGCGGCCTGTATGTGATGCGGAATAACGGTAATGGCCCGGCGCCGGCGGACTCGACGGCGCGTCTCGATACGGCAGCGCAGCACCAGGGCCAGCACCCGGCGGGCGGGCTGCCGGGCGCCACCGACACGAGCAAGCTCGCGATGCCGCCGACGCCGCTCGGGGACACAACGACGAAACCTGCAGGCTCGGGGTCCGTCAAACCTCCAGTGACCAGGCCGGTGCACGGGGGGGGGGACTCCGCCTCCGCGAATCCGCAGAGACCACCTGCCGACTTGGCCGCGATGGAGCGAGAGGTCGACGTGTACCTCAACGACCCCGGCTTCACCGACGTCGACTCGAAGCGAAAAGCGGCGAAGCAGATCGGTGAGCAGTTGTACACCATCACGTCAGCGCCAGACACGCTGCGCGCGCGCGGCGCCTTCCTCATGGGATACTCCCTCCTCGCCGAGGGTGATCGCAGCGGAGCGCGTACCTGGTACCGGCGGGCGGTGAAGCTGGACCCGTCAAAAGACTCGTGGAAGTCCACACTCGCCCAACTTGAGCAATCGTGACCAACGGCACCGTCCACGTCTCCGTCTTCGGCAAGACCGACCTCGGCCGCACCCGCGACCACAACGAGGACACCTTCCTCGTCGCGGACCTGTCGCGCCGGGTCTCGAGCCTGCAACCCGACATGCGGGAGCACGAAGTCGGGCCGCGTGGCTCGCTCTTCATGGTGGCCGATGGTATGGGGGGCGCGGCCGCCGGCGAGGTCGCCAGCCGCATGGCCGCCGACGCAGTCTTCAGCCACATGACCAGTGTCTGGCCCGACGACAACGAGGTGAGCGCCCAGCGCTTCGCCTTTCGCATGAAGGAAGCGGTCGAACTGGCCAACAACCGGATCCACAGCCACGCACGGGAGCACCCCGAGGTCCGCGGCATGGGCACCACCGCGACGGTGGCGGGGATCTTCGGCTCCGATCTCTATCTGGCGCAGGTGGGAGACAGCCGTGCCTATCTGATCCGCAACGGGCAGATCACCCAGATCACCAAGGATCAGTCGCTGATGCAGCGCCTGGTCGAGGCGGGGGAGCTCACCGAGGAGGAGGCCGAGCAGAGCGAGCGCCGCAACATCATCCTCCAGGCGCTGGGTCCGGACCCACGGGTGAAGGTGGATCTCACCTGGCAGTCGCTGCGGCGCGATGATCTCCTGGTCCTCTGCTCCGACGGACTCTCGGGGCAGGTGAAGAAGGAGGAGATTGCGGAGGTCGCCGCCGCCGCAGCCGGGCTGATGGAGCTCTGCGCCAGGCTCATCGATATGGCGAACGAGCGCGGCGGCCCCGACAATATCACAGCCGTGGCGGCACGGTTCTCGGGCGAGGGCCTCTCGGCGCCTGACGGCGCGGCCGGCGTGGGGCATCAGGTCTATCCGCTCGCCGAGCCGGAAGCCACCACCGAGCCGGTACCGATCTACACCGGCAGCCCCGCCCCTCTCCCGCTCCCCAGGCCGGTGCCGCAGCCGCGCTGGCTCCTCTTCGGTGCCATCGGTCTGCTGGCGGCGGCGCTTGCCCTGTTCATGCTCTTCGGGCGCAGTTGAGCGAGCCGCCATGAAGGCCCAATTCACGGTACTCTCGGGGACGCGCGCCGGTCAGACCGATGTCTTCAGCCAGAGCCAGATCGGGATCGGCCGCCATCCCCACTCGGAACTGAAGTTCGACCCCGACCGGGATCTGGACGTCTCCAGCCGGCACGCCTCGATCACGCTGGCCGGAGACGTCTACGTCCTGCGCGACCTCGGCAGTACCAACGGGACCTTCATCAACGGCAAGCGGCTAACCGACGATCACGTGCTGGCGAGTGGCGAGACCATCCGTTTCGGCATCAACGGCCCCGAGGTCCAGTTCACCGCCATCACCACCCCACGCGCGCCCGCATCCGCCGGCGCCGAGGCGACACCCCAAGGCACACAGGTCTTCGGCTCCCAGCCCGGCACCGGAGCGCCGCCCCCCCCTCTCAAGCCAACCCCGGAGCACCTGCCCGTCCTGCGCCGCCCACCGGGACCCGGGACAACACAAAAAGTCCGCATTGAGGTGGCCCGGCAGACGAAGCAACTCCGAAACACTGCGATCGGCCTCTTCGCGCTGCTCGTGCTCCTCTCAGGCGCCTATCTCTGGCAGGCGGCCGAGACTGGGCGGCGACTCACCGAGCAGCGGCGGGTGCTCCTCGGCCAGGTGGACAGTCTCGTGACGGAGATCGGGTCGCTGGCCGCCGGGAGCGAGGGCCTGAAGACGGCGCTGGACTCCGCCCGGGTGGAGGCCGAGGCGCTCAAGCGGCAGCTCGCGGCGACGCCGAACGACGCCGGTCTCATCAACGATTTGCGCGCGAGGCTCGAGGTTGCCGTCCGCCAGCAGCGGACCCTGGCGGGGGCGGCGCAGATGGATGCCCGAGGCATCACCGCCGCGAATCGGGATGCGATTGCCCTGGTCTTCGTCCAGTTCCCGAACGGTCGGGTGTACACCGCCACCGGCTTCGCCGTGAAGAGCGACCCGAGCGGCGGCTACCTCGTCACCAATCGCCATGTCGTCGTTGATTCCAGCGGCGCGCGCGCCGTGAAGATCGGGGTCGTCTTCGAGGGGACCCGGCAGAATTTCAAGGCCGACATCGACAAGGTTTCCGAACATGCGGACCTCGCCCTCCTCCGGGTCTCTGTCCACCGCGGCGTGCCGGTCGTCAAGGGGCTTGCCGACAGCGCGCGAGGGCTCGAGATGGGGGAGCCGGCGGCGGTGCTCGGTTTCCCGCTGGGCATCGACATCGCTGGGGGCCGGGATTGGAGCGACCTCGGCGTTGCGGCGACGCTCACCCTCGGAACGGTATCGAGGATTCTTCCCGACCTGCTGCAGCTCGACAGCTACGGGGCCCAGGGCTCCAGCGGCAGTCCGATTCTGAACAAGTCCGGGAGCGTCATCGGGGTGCTCTACGGCGGTCAGCAGGGCAGCAACGGGCGCATTCTCTACGGGGTACCGATTCGCTTCGTTCACCAGCTGCTCGCCCCGTAACACGCCTGCGGTGAGGGAAGTCACCGCCCCGGTGCTGCCGCTCCCCCATGATGGGAGATGCACTTCCCCTCCCTCTCCGTCATCTCACGCCCCGCTGCAGATCGCGTCCTGTCGCGCGTAGCGATCGGCGGCATTCTGACAGTCTTCCTGGGGGTGGGCGCCGCGACCTCGTGGACACTCAGCCGCATCCGCGGGGCCGCGCGCGATAGCGCGCGCCGCGGGCTCACTACCGCCATGGCCAGTGCGCGGGAGGCGACGCGCCACTGGACCGTCCGCCAGGAATCGATGGCCGGCGCGACCACCAATGCGCGTGGCCTGGTGGAAGCGGTGGGTCGGCTGCTCGCAAACGAGACGACCCCGCACCCCACGGAGCTTCCGGCGGAGGCGGTTCAGCGGCTGCTGGCGCCGAGTCTCCGCGAACATGGCCTTCCGGGCTACTGGATCCTCCGTCCCGACGAGACGACGGCGATCCGCTGGCCGGACACGCTGCCGGCCGAGCTACCGCTCCGGATGCGCGGTGCGGTCGAAAAAGCTCTCGACGGCATCCCTGCCCTGAGCGCCTTCCCCGACGATACCAGTTCCACGCCGTTATTGTGCGCCTTTGCGCCGATTCGCGATGAGCGCGGCGAGGCGATCGCCGTCCTCGCCCTCGCGCTGCCGGTGCGTGAGGAGCTGAGTGCCCTCGCCCGGGAGAGTCGGGTGCGCTCGGTGAGCGAGGTCTACCTCTTCGACGCCGCGGGGCACCTGCTCGGCGGCAGTGCGGAGCCCCAGGTCCCGTCCCCGACACACGTCGGTAATCCGGTGGTCCTGGCTTCGATGCGCCGGTTGGCTCTGGGCTCGGCTGATGCGGAAGCCGGCCTCGATCTGGAGGGTTACCGGAATCCCGGTGGCAAGCTGGTGATCGGCACCTGGGCCTGGGACGATCAACTGGGACTCGGCACCGAGATCGAGAGCGACGCCCAGAGAGCCTACGCCGTGGTCGATACCGCCCGAAGCGCGCTGGTGATCGGCGCCACACTGACCCTGGTGCTCTTCCTCTCGGCGCTCCTCGCGGTCACGCAGTCGAGGCGTCGGGCGGTGGCGCTCTCGGCGCTGCAGCGCCGACTCGCGGCCGTGCTCGAATCGACGACGGACCCCGTCTGCTTCGCGGATGCCGACGGCCGGGCCATCTATCTCAACGCCGCGGGCCGGCGGCTGCTGGGGGCCGGCACGGTGCTCCCGGTGGGCAAGCATGATGCTCCCCCGCCCTGGGCCAGCGTGCTCCTCAGCGCCGATGCCCTGATCGTCGCCGCCCAGGAGGGAACGTGGGCGGGTGAGTCCACCATCCTGACCGCGGATGCCCGGGAGATCACGCTCTCCCAGGTGATTCTCTGCCACCGCCGCGGTGACGGCGCGGTCGACTTCTTCTCGACGATCGCCCGGGATATCACCGAGCGGAAGCGCCTGGAACGGCGTCTCTCCGAGGAGAAGGAGCGCGCGGAGGTCACCCTCGGCTCGATCGGCGACGCCGTCGTCCGGACTGATGCCGACGGCATCATCGAGTACCTCAACCCCGTGGCGGAGCAGCTGCTCGGCTGTCGTGAAGCGGACCTCGCAGGTCGGCCGATCTCCCGCGCGGTGGCCCTGGTGCACGAGACCACCCGCGAGCCGATGGAGAATCCGGTGGAGACCTGCCTCCGCGAGCGCCGGGTCATCGGGAGGTCGAACCAGTCCTTGCTGGTCCGCGCCGACGGCCGCGAATTCGGGATCGACGACAGCGCCTCTCCGATCACCAACAACGATCAGGAGATCATCGGCGCCGTCCTGGTCTTCCACGACGTGAGCCGGGCCCGCACCCTCGCGCGACAGCTGGCGCACCAGGCAAGCCATGACCACCTGACCGGCCTGGTCAACCGGCACGAATTCGAGCGTCGCGTCGGGCGGGCGCTCACCCGGGCCCAGCAGGAGGCGGTGCCGCATGCCCTCTGCTTCCTCGACCTGGACCAGTTCAAGGTGGTGAACGACACCTGCGGCCATGTGGCCGGCGATGAGTTGCTGCGGCAGCTCGCCACTGCGCTTCAGAAGAAAGTCCGTCGCCGGGATACGCTGGCCCGCCTCGGCGGGGATGAGTTCGGCGTGCTGCTCGAACACTGCCCCCCGGGACAGGCGCTTCGCGTCGCGCACCAGCTCCTGGAGACGGTCCAGGAATTCCGATTCGTCTGGGAGGGGAAGCCGTTCGCGCCCGGGGTGAGCATCGGTGTCGTCCCGATCACTGGCGAGAGTGAGAGTCTCGCCCACGTGCTGCGCGACGCCGACGCGGCCTGCTACGCCGCCAAGGAGCGGGGCCGGAACCGGGTCCACTTCTACGAGCTCAACGACGCGATCATGGCGCTGAGGCAGGGGGAGATGCAGTGGGTCAGCCGAATCACCTCGGCGCTCGAGGAACATCGATTCCGCCTGTACGGCCAGCCGATCGTCCCGCTGGTGCCGCACCCGGGCGAGCGGCCGCGGGTGGAGATCCTGCTCCGCCTCGTCGAACGCGACGGCACCCTGATTGCGCCAGGAGCATTCATCCCGGCCGCCGAACGCTACAACCTGATGGGAGCGGTGGATCGCTGGGTGGTGCGGGAGGTGACAGCCCTCACGGCCCGGCATCGCGCGGCGGGATGGCGGCCCATCACCTCGATCAATCTCTCCGGCGCCTCCCTCGGCGACCCGACGATGCTCGGCTTCGTGCGCGATCAGCTCACCCGGAACGGCGTGCCACCGGAGTCGCTCTGCTTCGAGATCACCGAGACCGCGGCGATCGCGAATCTTGCGCTGGCGGCACACTTCATCCGGGAACTCAAGGCGATCGGCTGCTGGTTCGCGCTGGACGACTTCGGCAGCGGCATGTCGTCCTTCGCCTACCTGCAGAATCTGCCCGTCGATTCACTCAAGATCGCCGGAGCCTTCCTGCGCCACATCGAGACCGACCCGGTGGAATACGCGATGGTAGAGGCGATCAACCGGGTGGGGCACGTCATGCGGCTCAAGACCGTGGCAGAAGGCGTGGAGAGCCTGGAGACCCTTGCCACCCTGCGGAAGATCGGTGTCGACTACGCGCAGGGCTACGCGATCGGCGAGCCGGTCCCGCTGCAGAACCTCATCGCCACGACGCTGCCCCTCACGCGAGGAGAAGGGCGCCTGCGCCCAGCATCACACCCAGGAGGACCGCGCTCCAGACCAGCCATCGCATGAGGTCGGTCCTCAGCCGGTCGAGCGGCGCGAGTCCGGTGGCCGCCTGCTGCGGTCCCCAGGCGCCGCCCGGCCGTACTCGGCGATAGAACCCCTCCAGTACCTCGGGTCGCTCCGGCCGGGTCAGCAGCATCACGGGCAGCCACACCGCCATGGTCCCGAAGGCGGTCATGGCGAGCCGCTCCCCGAAGCTGAGCCCGGCCAGCGCAGGGAGGTAGCTCGCGAGGGCGAGTGCCACGGCCGCGGCCATCGCGGAGATCTCCGCCCACGCGTTCACCCGCCACCAGAACCAGCGCAGCAGCAGCACCAGCCCCGGGCCGTTGCCGATGAGGATGAGAAACCGGAACACCTGGCCCACATCCTCCATCAAGAACGAGACGGCCGCCGCGAGCAGAGTCAACGCGACCGACGCCCAGCGCGCGGCCCGGAGCAGGCGCCGGTCGTCGCGCTCCCCGCCGAAGCGTGCGTAGAGATCGTTGACCAGGTAACTCGCGCCCCAGTTGATCTGAGTCGAGACCGTCGACATGAACGCCGCCATGAGGCTGGCGAAGACCAGCCCGAGCAGTCCCGGCGGCAGGAACCGCTTCATGAGCAGGGGATAGGCCAGCTCGGGATCCTTGAGTCCCGGGAGAATCACCAGGGCGGCCAGACCTACCAGCACCCACGGCCAGGTGCGGACGACATAGTTCAGGATATTGAATGCGTGGGTCGCCCGGGCGGCCTCGCGCTCGTTCGCCGTCGCCGAGAGTCGCTGGACGAACATCCCGCCGCCATCGCTGTTCCGGAACGCCCACCACTGCACGAGCACGTATCCTGCCATGGTGCCCATCGAGACCAGCGCCCCCTCGCCGTGAGGGATCAGGTCGAGCTTGGCGCCCTGCCCCGAGGCGCGAAGCTGTGCCGTGAGGGCGTGGAGCCCACCGACCTCATGCAACGCGTAGCTCATCACGATGATTGCGCCGACCATCGCGAGCACATACTGCAGCAGGTCGGTCACCACCACGCCCCAGAGGCCGGCCACGGCGGTGTAGGCTAACGTGACCAGCACGATCGGCATCAACGCCCAGAGGCGGTCATCGCCCGGGAGGGTTGCGAATATCTCGAGGAGCCCCAGCCCACCCATCACCTTGCGCATCGCCAGCATGCCGTAGCCGATGGAGATGCAGTTGAGCGGCACCGCGAAGAGAAAGGCGCGGAAGCCCCGAAGAAAGGCGGCCGGCGGGCCGCCGTAGCGGATCTCGGTGAGTTCGAGATCAGTCACCACATTGGCCCGGCGCCAGAGCTTGGCGAGCAACACCGCGAGGAGGACGTGCGACAGGGCAAAACACCACCACTCCCAGTTCCCGGCGACACCGGCCCGGGCCACCCGACCTGCCACATACAGCGGAGTATCGACGTTGAAGGTGGTGGCCGCCATCGACGTCGCCGCGAGCCACCAGGGGATCGCCTGTCCGCCGACGAAGAACTCGGCCATATTCTTCGCCCCACGTCGGGCGACCCAGAGGCCGAGCGCGAGGCTCACGCCTAGATAGGCAAGGACCACCAGCCAGTCGAGCAGCGTCACAGTCGAGCGGCGATCCAGCGGGCGACCGCGTCCTGCATGAGCGGCTGCCGGTGCCAGGCCACGAGGATCGGGCACTCTCCAGGGATTTCGAGCGCGAGCCGCGGGTGTGCAAAGAGGACGACCAGCGCGGCCCTCAGGGTCAGCGCTTCGAGCCGGGCCCGGCTCTCGACGCCGAATCCCGGCCGCCCCTTCGCCGCGCGTGGCTCCGCAAAAGCGAGCACGACCCGCTGTCCGCCCTGGCGCTCGAAGATCCTCTCCCTGGCGAGGGCCCGCACCACCAGGTCGCTCGGTCCCGGTGCGTACCAGCCGCCAAGGTCGTCGTCCACCACGGTAAGCTCCACGCCCCCCTTCAGCACGGGCGACTCACCGCGAACCAGCCCCCGTTCCAGCAGCCGGTCGGCGAGACCCGTCGCCAAGTGGGTCGTCAGATCCCGTTGCAGGGCGGGATTGGGATGGGTAGTGGCGACCAGCAGCGCGCGGTCGTAGCGCTCCAGCGCCTCAGCACAGCGATTGGCAAAGGCGGGGTCGACGGCCGCCGCATGGCGAATCGCGTTAACGGCGCCGGCGACATCCGGCGGATAGAGGAGCAGGTCGCAGCCGGCACGGAGGGTGGCAACGATCGCCTCTGCACCACCGCCGGCCTCCCGCGCTCCCTCCATGATGAGCGCATCGGTGACGACGAGACCGGAGAACCCCAGCCCCTCGCGGAGGTGGCCAAGCATCACCGCCGAGCGCGTGGCGGGGACCCCGGAGGGATCCCAGGCCGGGAATGCGACGTGCGCCGTCATGACGGAGCGAACGCCAGCCTCCACTGCCTTGCGGAAAGGAATGAGGTCCGACTCCTGCAGCGCTTCGAAGGTCAACGGGACGGCAGGCAGCGTGCTGTGGGAGTCGTGGATGGTGCGGCCGTGACCGGGATAGTGCTTGGCGCAGGCGAGCACCCCCTCCGACTGACAGGCGCGGATCCAGGTCGTGACGGCGCGCCCCACCCGGGCGGGGTCGGTGCCGAAGGAACGGGTCTGGACGATCGGATTCCGGGGCTCGACGTCGAGATCGGCGACGGGCGCGAAGACCCAGTTGAGCCCCAGCCGCCGCGCCTCCCGTCCTGTGGTGGCGCCGGCCCAGGCAATCGCGGCGTCATCTTCAAGGGAGGCGAGCGCGCCGGGCGGCGGAATCTGGGTCAGGCGGCGCGCCTGCTGTCCGACGCCCCGTTCCAGGTCCGCGCCCAGGAGCAGCGGCCGGCCGGCACGCCGCAGCAGGGCCTCAGTCAGGAGCGCAATCTCTTCGCCGCGGGCGCCTGGCACACCAAACACGATGAATCCGCCCACCCCCAGTGCGAGCGCCTCGTCGATCGCCTGGTCCTCGTGATGAAATCCCGTCGCCGGTCTCCAGCGCAGCGCGGGGAGCACCAGCCGGGCGGTGTTCATGCGGGCGTGATCTGTCCGAGCACGCGCTGGGCACTGGCGCCCGTGGCGCCGGGAAGGTTTCCTGGCTGGCCGTGCATGGTGAGGTAACCGAGGAGGGCAAAGGCGACCGCCTCCTTCGCGTCGCCATCAAAGAAGAGCGACTCGAATCGTACCAGCGGCTGGCCCCGCTCGGCGAGCAGCACTTCCAGTCGCGCGGCGAGCATCGGGTGGTGCATGCCGCCACCGGAGACCACCACCTCCGGCGTCCCCGGCACCCAGCGCGCGATCGACACGGCGATGGTCTGCGCCGTCAGCTCGACTGCAGTCGCCACCGCGTCGGGGCCCGGCAGCTCGCGGTAGAGCTGCTGCGCCAGCGGGAGGCCGAAGCGTTCGCGGCCGGTGCTCTTCGGCGGCGGCGCGGTGAAGTAGGGGTCGGCCAGCAGGCGGTGGAAGGTCTCGGTCCGCACCTGTCCCTGCCGTGCGAGCTCTCCGTCCACATCGTACCGCAGCTGCGGATCCACCATCCGGGCGACCGCATCGATGATTGCGACGCCAGGTCCGGTATCAAAGGCAAAGGCGCCGGTCTCGACGGCCCGACGCGGCACATAGGTCAGATTCGCCATCCCGCCGATGTTGAGCAGCACCCGCGGATGATCGGCATGCCCGAAGAGCAGCACATCGGCCACGGGCACCAGGGGAGCCCCCTGTCCCCCCGCGGCCACGTCGCGGGCGCGGAAATTACTCGCGATCCGGACGCCGAACCGCTCGGCGAGGATGGCCGGTTCGCCCAGCTGCCAGCTGACGGCAGGCGGCTCATGCCAGACGGTCTGTCCATGCATCCCGATGAATGCAATTTCCGAGGCGCGGGTGTGGGCGGCGGCGAGCAACTCCTCGACCGCCTCCGCGAACCATTCGGCGAGCCGGGTGTGCAGCAGTGCGAGGTCTCGCGCCCCGCCGGCCGCAATGGCGGAGAGGATCTGGTCCCGTTCCGTCATGGCGTAGGGGCGGGTGATGAAATGCAGGAGCTGACAGTGGGTCGGCCCATTGAAGCGGACCAGGGCGGCATCGACACCGTCCAGCGAGGTGCCCGACATCAGGCCGATGGCGAGGGTGGGACGTTCGGTCATGAGGAGGTCACCGCTGGAGGGTCGCCCACAATGGTACGGAGATGGCCGCGGTGCACCTCCAGCAGCCGCTCGGCCGCCGCCCGGTCCACGCCACGACGCAGCATCACGATCGCCACCTTCACGCGCTGATCGGCAGCGTCGAGCGCTTCCCGCGCCGCTACACGCGTGGCGCCGGTGGTCTCCATGAGGATTCGCTCGCTCCGGTCGACCAGCTTGGCATTCCAGGCGCGGACATCCACCATGAGATTGCCGTAAGTCTTGCCGAGGCGAATCATCGCGCCGGTCGTCAGCATGTTCAGCACCAGCTTGGTCGCCGTGCCTGCCTTCATCCGGGTGGATCCGGTCACCACCTCGGGTCCGACGAGCAGCGTGATGCAGATATCGCACGTATCCTTGAGGATCTGCGGTGGCTCCGAGCAGGAGAGCATGACGGTGCGGGCGCCGAGCGCCTGGGCGCGGCCAAGGGCCGCGCGGACAAAGGGGGTAGTGCCGCTGGCTGCGATCCCGACCACGACGTCGCCTGCGCCGACCCGTTGCCCATCCATCTCCGCGATGCCGGCATTGATGTCGTCCTCGGCTCCTTCGACCGATCGGAACATCGCCTTGTGGCCACCGGCGATTATCCCGACGATCATCTCAGGGTCGGTGCCAAAGGTCGGAGGGCATTCCGCCGCATCGAGCACACCGAGACGGCCACTGCTGCCTGCGCCAAGGTAGAAGAGCCGTCCCCCGGAGCGAAAGGCGTCCTCGAGGAGGTCGATCACGCGGGCGATCTCGTGCTTGACGAGGGCGACCGCCGCGGAAATCGTCGCATCCTCGGAGGCGATCAGTTCCACGATCTCCGCGGAGCCGGCCTGGTCGATGCCCGCGCTCCGCGGATTGCGGCGCTCGGTGAGCCGGGAATCGTGAAAGTTGTCAGCCATTGGTTCTCGGGGAAGGCGAGCCCTAAATTAGGTCCGTCGGGTCATCCCCAGCAACGTGTCTTCCACACTTCGAGGTCGTCCTTGCGAAACCGCGTCCTGCCGGCCCTCCTCCTCGTGGCCTCGCTGCTCCCGGCCTGCGCCGGCCATCCCGCCGTACCCGCGGCATCGCCCGGTGCGCCCACTGCCGCCGGCATCAACCCGGCGTGGCCGCTCACCGGGAAGGCCCGGGTGGCGGAGGGGCGGCAGGCAATGGTGGTCTCCGGCAGCCCGATCGCCAGCGAGGTGGGACGCCAGATCCTGCAGGCGGGCGGCAATGCCGTCGACGCGGCGGTGGCGGTGGGCTTCGCACTCGCCGTGGTCCACCCCCAGGCCGGGAACATTGGCGGCGGCGGATTTATGATGTTCCGGATGAAGGACGGCTCGACCAACGCCCTCGACTATCGCGAGACCGCCCCGGGTCGCGCCACCCACGACATGTATCTCAGTCGCGCCGGTGAGGCCACCTCGCTCTCCGACAAGGGCGCACTCGCCGCGGGCGTCCCCGGTTCAGTCGCCGGACTGACCGAGGCACACCGGCGCTACGGACGACTTCCCTTCCGGGAGGTCATCGCCCCGGCGGTGAAGCTCGCCAGCGAAGGGTTCGTGGTGGACGAGGTGCGCAGCCGTTCGCTGGATGAGTATCGTGGCTGGTTCTACAACTTTGCCGCATCGCGGCGGTACTTCCTCCCCGATAGCGGCCGGGCTCCGTCGCCCGGCACCCGCTGGGTCCAGGCCGACCTGGGCCGCACCCTCGCCGAGATCCGGGACCGCGGGGCGGACGGGTTCTATCGCGGCTGGGTCGCGGATTCTATCGTGGCAGAGATGGATCGGGATGGCGGTCTCATCTCGCACGAGGATCTGGCCGCCTACAGGCCGCTCTGGCGGGAGCCGATCGCGGTCACCTATCGCGGATACACCGTCTACTCGATGCCGCCCTCCTCCTCCGGTGGCGTCACCCTCGCGCTGATCCTCAACATCATGGAAGGCTTCGGCCCGCTGCCCCCGTTCGGCTCATCCGCGCTGATCCACCGCGAGTCCGAGGCGATGCGGCGCGCCTTTACCGACCGCAACGCCTATCTCGGCGATCCGGCGTTCGTGAAGATGCCGCTCGCTCGGCTGCTGTCGAAGGACTACGCCTCCACGCTCCGAGCGCAGATCGACCCGCGACAAGGCCTCGCCGACGCCGCCATTCGACCCGCGCATCCGGGACGGCAATTCCACCACCCACTATTCGGTCGTCGACGCCGACGGGAACACGGTGAGTTGCACCACGACGCTCAACGACAGTTACGGCAGCACCGTCGCCGTATCGGGCGCCGGCTTCCTGCTCAATGACGAGATGGACGACTTCACCACTGCCCCGGGTCAGCCGAACATGTACGGTCTGGTGCAGGGCGAGGCCAATGCGATTCAGCCAGGCAAGCGGATGCTCTCGGCGATGACGCCGAGCATCGTGCTCGATCGGGAGGGCAAGCTCTACCTGGTCGTCGGCACGCCGGGCGGCTCGACGATCATCACCCAGGTCTACCACGTGATTTCGAATCTGATCGATCACGGCATGTCGCTCGCCGAGGCGGTGGCGGCGCCGAAGATGCACCACCAGGGACTCCCCGACGAGATTCGGCTGGAACCGAACGGCTTTCAGCCCGCGACCATCGCCGAGCTGGAAGCGCTCGGCCACAAGGTGCGCTTCACCTCACCGTGGGGCAGCGCCCACTGGGGCGACATCGAGGCGATCATCCGGACGCCCACCGGCTGGCAGGGCGTCTCCGATCCGCGGGTGGGCGGCGGCGGGTCGGGCTACTGAACTCGGACCGGTCCGGGGAGCCGAACAACAATGCGGGGACCGCGAGGCGATCGCGGTCCCCGCATCACAGGTCCGGCTGTCGGTTCAGCGGGTAATGCTGAAATCGCTGGCGAGGGTGAACGTCACCTTCATTCCCGGGACGGACCACCACGTCGCGGTCCGCAGTCTGGGCCAGCGGCGATGGCGCCGCCTGCGGCACCGGCCGCTCCGCCGATGATGGCCCCGGTCTTTCCGCCAATCACCTTGCCGAGAATCGCGCCGCCGAGTGCGCCGCCGCCTACCCGCGCCGCCGCACCTGCCGTGACACCCTGTCCCTCGAGGGCGTGTTCCACCGTGGTCTCGTCGGCGCTACCACTGACCGGGTAGCTCTGTCCTCCGATTGAGACCTCCTGCGCATCCAGGGTCAGCTTGCCGTCCTTCTCACTCTTGTTGTTGGCGTGATTCAGTCGGGTCACCTTGAAGGTCACCACCGAGCCAGCCGGGATGACCGTCACTCCGGCGGCATCCTTTACATCGGCGCCGACCGTTGCGTGGAAGAGTTCGCCTTCCTTGTTGTGACGCGAGTGCAGGCTGTCGTCAGCGGCCCCCACAACCTCTCTGCCGCTGGCGAGTGTATAGGTCCTGGTCTTGGGTGCAACCGGCTTGGCAGGCGCCGGCTTCGGCTTCGGCTTCGGCTTCGGCGGCGGGGCCGGGGCGGGTTCGGGGGCCGGGGCGGGTGTCGCTTGGGCTGCCGGTTCAGCCGCCGGCTTGTCGTTGATGGCGGTCGTCGACTCCGCCGGTGCGAGCTGCAGGTCCCGCTGCAGGCTGTCTGCCGCCACCTGGGACTGGTCCTTCTTGCCGCCGCAGGCCGCGAGCGACAGCAGCGCGAGCCCGCCGATAAATTTCCTGACCATGATTCCTCCCTGAACAGATGACTTGCCCGGGCGTTCCTGCCCGGGGCACATTGCACTCCGATGATCCAGTTACGGCGCCTGCTGCCCTATACCCGCCCGTACCTCCCTACCTTCGCCACGGGCTTCGCCTGCGTGGTGATCTCCAACTATTTCACCACACTCGCTCCCGAAATTCCTGCAGCAGGGGATCGATGCCCTGGGCGGCAGGTGGCACCCTGGCCGCGCGTCCGGCATGCGCTGCTCCTGCTCCTTGCCGTCGCGGTGGCCGGAGGGATCGCGCGCTTCGTCATGCGCCAGACCCTGAACAGTGTGAGCCGCCGGGTGGAAACCGATGTCCGCGACCGGCTGTTCCGCCACCTGCAGACGCTCTCGGCCGAGTTCTACGACCGGTTCCCGACCGGCGACCTGATGGCCCGGGCGACCAACGATCTGCTCGCGGTGCGCATGGTGGCCGGCCCCGGTGCAATGTACCTCGTCGATACCTTGATCCGCGCCACCATGGTCGTTCCCTACCTGCTGCACATCAGCCCGCGGCTGGCCGGGATCGCCCTGCTTCCGCTGCTCGGGCTGCCGCTCGGCATGATGACCTTCGGCCAGGCGATCCACCGCCGGACTCTGCGCATCCAGGCAGCCTTCAGCGATCTGACCCCGTCGTCCACGAAAATCTATCCGGCGTACGCGTGGTGCGGGCCTACCGCCAGGAAGCAGGCGGAGATCGACCGGTTCCGCACGATAAACGAGGAGTACGCCACGCGCAATATCGCACTGGCCCGGGTGTCCGGCGCCTTCCATCCGCTGCTGGCCCTCCTCGGTGGCCTGGGCGCGGTGGTGGTGCTCTGGATCGGGGGCGGCTTGGTGATGGCGGGCACCATCACCGTCGGCGAATTCGTCGCCTTCGGAACCTGGCTGGTCTATCTCGTCTGGCCGCTGATCGCGCTGGGATGGGTGGTCAACCTGGTGAAGCGCGGCGAGGCCTCGATGGGCCGACTCAACGAGCTCTTCGACAACCGGCCGGCCATCCGTCGGTCGCGGTGGCACCCGTTGCACGCTGCCACCCGCCGCGGGCGCGCGAGTCTGCGCTTCGAGCGGGTCTGGTTCCAGTACCCCAACGCGCACGAGCGGGGCTGGGTGCTGCAGGACATCAACTTCGACGTGCCGGCCGGCGGCTCGCTCGGAGTGGTGGGCGCGACCGGCAGCGGCAAGTCCACCCTCGCCGAGCTGATCGTCCGGGCCTACGACCCCGACCGCGGGCCGGATCCTGCTCGATGGCGTCGACATCCGCGCAGCTCACCTGCGCGACCTCCGCCGGGCGGTCGGCTTCGTGCCCCAGGAGACCTTCCTCTTCAGCGAGACGCTCCGCGAGAACGTCCTCCTCGGCGCCCCCGACGACGGCCGCCTCGAGCGGGTCGCCGAGACATCGCAGCTGACCGCGGCGCTCCCCGACCTGCCCAACGGCTACGACACGATGCTCGGCGAGCGCGGGATCAACCTCTCCGGCGGCCAGAAGCAGCGGGCCGCGATCGCCCGGGCGCTGGCCCAGGACCCTCCCGTCTTCGTGCTGGACGACGCGCTCTCGGCGGTGGATGCCCAGACCGAGGCCCGGATCCTCGACGGCCTCCGCGGCGCCCTCGCCGAGCCGCACCCGCGTGGTCATCTCCCACCGGCTCTCCGCGGTGCGCGACGCCGACTGGATCCTCGTGCTCGACGGCGGCCGCGTCGTCGAGGAAGGCACCCACGCGACGCTGGCGGCGAAGCGGGGGAGGTACTGGGAGCTGCTCTGGCGGCAGGAGGTGGAGGAGGAGCTGGAAACGGTGAGAGGTGAGCGGTGACGGCCGCGCCCCAGGGAATCCCTTCGCACGAGGCACACCATCGTAAGCATGGCGACGCCACGCGTGAATCCACGTCTCGCCAGGAAGATCGATTGTCCCGTGGACCGACGATCGCACGGAGCCACTGCGATTGGCACCGCATCACGCCGTCGGCGTCCCGCGGGCCATCAGAATCGATTGAGCAAGCCCTCGGGCGTCAGCGCCCGGAGAGCGCCCGCCAGCCGGGTGAACTGACCCGTGATCAGCAGCATCCCCACCAGCACCAGCAACGCGCCGCTCAGCCGCATCACCCAGGGCAGGTAGCGGCCGGAATTTCTGGAACCAGGCCAGGAAGCCATCCACCGCCCACGCCGCCAGCAGGAACGGCACCGCGAGTCCCGCCGAGTAGGCGCCGAGGAGGACCAGGCCGTGGCCCAGGTGTCCGAGGCCGAGGCCAGTCCCAGGATGCCACCGAGGATCGGCCCGATGCACGGAGTCCAGCCCGCCGCGAAGGCCATGCCCACCAGCACCGACCCGAGGTAGCCGAGCGGCTTGTTCTGCAGGTGCACCCGGCGATCGCATCTGCAGGGCCCCCAGCTTGATCACCCCGAGGCAGACCAGCCCGAAGACGATGATCAGCACCCCGCCGATCCGCTGCAGCCAGACCTGGTGGTACTTGAGCGAGCGGCCGAGGGCGGTGGCGGACGCGCCGAGCAGCAAGGAAGATCAGGGAGAAGCCGAGGACGAAGAGCAGGGCGTGGGTCAACGCGAGCCGCCGGCGGGCGCTCATCTCGTCGAGGTGACAGCCCGGTGAGGAAGCCGAGGTAGGAGGGCACCAGCGGCAGGACACAGGGAGAGAGAAAGCTCAGCAGCCCCGCCGGTGAAGGCGACCCGAACGCCGAGCGAGCCGGCGTCGGTCATCGTCCGTCCCCTATCCGAGGATCCGACGCTGGCAGGCGCGACAGACGCCATAGATCTCGACCCGGTGGCGCTCAGGCTGGAAGCGATGTTCGTCGGCGATGATGGGGAGCATGCGCTCCAGCCGCTCGTGGGCGAATTCCTCGACCGCGCCGCAGCGGAGGCAGATCAGGTGCTCGTGGTCGGCCTGGGCCGGCATCGGCTCGTAGCGGCGGAAGCCCTCGCCGAAATCGTGGCCGCGGACCAGCCCGCTCTTCTCGAGCAGTTCGAGGGTCCGGTAGATCGTCGCGAGCCCGACTCGCTCGCCCCTGCTCGGCCAGCCGCCGGCGGATCTGCTCGACCGAGAGATGCTCCTCGGAGAGCAGCACGATTTCGGCGACGCGGTCCCGCTGGCGGGTCACCGGCTGACGGTGGTCCCGGAGGTAGCGGCGGAAACGCTCGAGGAGGGCCGCGCCCTCACCCGTCGCGAGCCGGGCCATCCGGCCACGGGGAACCAGTCCGCGACCGGCCACCGGCCTCGGGATCCTCGTCGTCGATCCGCTTGCGGACCCCGGCGAGCAGCTCGCCGAGCGTCTCGACGGGGCCGCTGCCGACTTCTTCGAGCGACGCCTCGAACTGGCCGCGCTCCTTGCCCTTGAGCTGGTGCATGAAGCGGGCGGTGTAGATCCGGCGGCGCTCCTGCTCCGCACCGTCGACGCGGGCGAGCATCGCGGTGCCGAACTCCCGGCCGTCGCGCTTGATGGTGCGGAACTGCCAGACGCCATCGATCTCGGCCACCGGAATCTCCGCCGGCCACCTGCTCGGCCAGCCGTCCCCACCCCGAGCCGGGCTGATTGAGGATCACGACTGGGTCCCTTTCTCCACGTAGAAGCGGAGGACGTGCATGAAGTCCTGCGCGTTGGTCACGACCCCGTAGGCCTGATGGGTGCCGCGATCCTTGAGCTTGTTGACCACGAATTCGGTCTGATCCACGCAGATCGTCATGAGCGGCGTCGGCACGCCCTCGTAGTGGGTGTGGTAGGCGGGCAGCATGTTGCCGACCGCGATCGCGTGCAGCGCGGAGGCGATCAGGACGGCGCCGGTCGCCTTGACGGTGTGCTCCCGCATGGCGTCCTGCGCGTCCACGATGCTCGAATGACCACGCCGGGCAGCGGGCCGTCGTCACGGATCGAGCCGGCCAGCACGAAGGGCACCTGTGGCGTCACCAGCGCGTGCATGATGCCGGTGCCGATCAGCCCCGACGGCACCGCCGCCTCGATCGATCCGGCGGCGCGCACCTGGTTGATCGCCCGCATGTGCAGGCCGTGGCCGCCGTCGGTCGGGCTGACCGGTGTTGCTCATGCCGAGGGTCGTGCCGAAGATCGCTGCCTCGATGTCGTGAACTGCGACGGCATTGCCGGCCAGCATCGCCTGGACATATCCCTGCCGGATGAACCACTCGAAGTCGCCCCGCGCACGCGAGTGCACCAGCGCCGGCCCCGCGACCCAGATCAGGAACCCGCCGCTGCTGTCTTCTCCTCGATGAGCCGGGCCGCCAGCTCGTCGTAGTTCACCGGCCGCTCCCGGCTGACCTCGGAAGACATGAACCGGAACTCGTTGGCGCTGTGGGCGCCGCCGAGGAAGCCGGCAGTGTGGACGTAGATACCCTCCGAGCCATCCTCGGCCAGCCCCATCGCCACCTGGTCGCCGCGCGTCAGGCGTCGCGGCTCGCCGACCTCGAGCCCGCTCGCCCGCCGTACGATGGCGCAGTCCATTCTCGGCCGGGTAGGCAACAGCCAGCGCCCGCCAACCCGGACATAGGTGGGGAGATTCGAGGTCGAGAAGAACCCGTCCGGCAGGACCCCGTCGGCGGGCATGGGCGCAAAGCGCGCATCCGGAGCCTGAGCCAGCGGAGGTGCCGTAAAGTCCGGTGCGTGATAGTTTTGCGCAGCCATAGGATGGCCGGAATCTACGCCCGCCTTGGGGGCGATTCAAGCGCGGTCGTGGTGGGGGATACCACCCACCAGACCGAGAGTGCCCCAATCGGGCCGCACCCGACCGATTCGACATAGCTCACTCCACAGCAACACCATAGCCTGATCGACGATGATACCCGACGTCCGGCACGCAGCGTGCCTTGGCCGAGTTGCGAGGCTGCCGGCAGCAACCATTTGGGCGAAATCCCCCATTTCATGAGGAAATGTTTGATGCGAAGCTTGACCTTGTCCGTGTTGTCCCTGATCATCGCCGTTCCGCTGCTGGCCCAATCTCCCACCCCACCCGACGCTGCCCGGAAGGACTCGGCCAGGGTGACGCTACCGGACTTGACGGTGACAGTCACACGGGCGGCAGAGACCGTAGCGCGAATTCCTGCCGCGGTCGCAGTGGTCGGGCGGAGAGAGATCCAGGGCGCCCAGTCCACCATCGGGCTCGATGAATCGCTCAACAACATTCCTGGCGTCTACGTTCTGAACCGCTACAACTACTCACTCGATCAGCGGCTCGTCATCCGGGGCTCGGGGGCGCGGGCCAACTTCGGCATCCGCGGCATCAAGATCGTGCTCGACGGCATCCCCCAGACCCTGCCGGATGGCCAGAGCCAGCTGTCCAATGTCGACTTCGGCAACCTGCAGCGCATCGAGGTCCTGCGCGGAGCCGCTTCGTCCCTCTATGGCAACGCCTCGGGGGGAGTGGTGTCGCTCACCTCCGAGGGCGCCGGCCCCGGGCGCTTCTCACAGTCGCTCCGCGCGGAAGGCGGCTCCTTCGGGCTCTTCAAGATCCAGGGGCGTACCACCGCCCGGCGCGGCCCGGCCAGCGGAGTCCTGTCGGTCTCCCATACGCAGGTCGACGGCTTCCGCCAGCACAGCGCCACGGAATTCACTCAGCTCAATCTCGGTGGCGACTACCTCATTGGCGGCGCCACGAGCCTCGGGCTCCGCTTCGGCTATGCCGACGCGCCAAAGGCCCAGAACCCGGGTGCCCTCACCGCCACGGAGGTGCTTGCTCAAGCCCGATTCCGCCGCCGGTGCCAACATCGTTCGCAAGGCCGACAAGGACGTGAGCCAGGGTCAGCTTGGGCTGACCGTGCGACACTTCACCAGCCGAGGTGAGTTCAACGCGACTCTCTTCGGACTGGTGCGCACTCTTCAGAGCCCCGCCGCGACCCCCCCACGGACCGGTGCGCCGTCGAATCAGGGAATCTGGCAGGCCATCGATCGTCAGGTGATGGGTGTCCGACTCAGCACCGACCAGGTGGTGGGCGCCGAGCATTCGGGGCTCCGCCTCACCGCCGGCCTCGACCTGCAGCGGATGCGGGATGACCGCACCACATTTCTCACCATCAGTGGCGTCCGGGACACTCTGACTGTCGACCAGCGGGAGACGGTCAGCGAGGTCGGCCCCTTCGTCCAACTCCACTAGAGCCCGGTGGCCGACGTCATTCTCAGCGCCGGTGGCCGCTACGACGCGGTGACATTCGATGTGGCCGACCGGCACTTCAGCGACGGCACCGACAACAGCGGCAACCGGACGATGTCCTCCTTCTCCGGCAACGTCGGCGTGAGCGTGGTCCGGGACCATCGCTTCAGTCCGTACCTGAATCTCTCGACCTCCTTCGAGACCCCCACGACAACCGAGCTCGCCAATCAGCCGAACTCCACCGGCGGCTTCAACAACGGGCTCAAGCCGCAGCGGTCGGTGAACTATGAGGCGGGTGCGCGCGGCACCGTCGGCCCGCTGACGTACTCGGTGGCCGGTTTCCTGGGACGGGTCAAGGACGCGATCGTGCAGTATCGTGAGGTGGGTGGACGGGCCTACTTCGCCAATGCCGGCCGGCTCAAGAATGATGGTGTGGAACTCGGCCTGCAGTACCGTGCCTCGGATCAGCTCAGCCTCTTCGGGAACTGGACCTACGCCAACTGACCGGTACGACGTCTATCGGAGCGTCAACGGGACCACGGTGGATACGCTCGATGGCAAACGGCTGCCTGGTGTCCCCAAGGCCTTCATCCGGTTTGGCCTGCGGGCCGGACCGGTCCGTGGGGTATCCCTCGACGTCGACCACACGATGTCATCCTCGATCTATGCGGACGACCAGAACACGATCTACGTCAATGGCTGGGGCAAGGCCAATCCCCGGACCGCACTCACCGGTGTCGGTCTCGGCGTGACCAATGCCCGGCTGAGCTGGGATGGGATCAGCGGCGGCGCGTGGGTCCGCCCGTTCGTGGCGGTCAACAACCTCTGGAACCGGCGGTATGTCGGCTCATTGACGCTCAACGGCGCCTTTGGCAGGGTGTTCGAGACGGCACCGGGGCGCAACTGGTACATCGGCGGCGAGATCGGCTGGGCCACCCGATAGCGAGGCGGCATCGGCGGCGGGCGGGGTGAGGCGCGTCCCCGCTCCGCCCGCGTTCAGTCGGGCCGCTTCCGCGGGATGCTGAGGCTCTTCCAGTTCGTCCCGGCCAGGTGCCGGGCGAGCTGGACGATCTGCCCGACATGGTAGGCGTAGTGCGCGACCTGCAGGTTGATCGCCTCGAGGACCGAGTGCGGTTGTCCCCGGATCGTCACGGTGCGGGTGAGATCGTCCGGGCGCAGGGAGGAGAGCGACTCGAACAGCCGCACCCAGCCATCCTCCCATGCCTCGAGGAGCTCCGCCCTGGCCGGCGCGACCGCCATCTCGAACTCCCCGTCCCGGTTGCGATCGGGCTTCTCGCCATCGGTGGTGAGAAAGCCGGTCCACCGGGAGCGCATGTTTCCCGCGAGATGCCTGACAATGATCGCGATGCTGTTGGATTCCGGATCCAGCCGCACGGCGAGCCCGCTGTCATAGACCTGCGCGATCGCCCGTTCCCCGAGCTTCTTGTGGGCCCGGAACCGCTCGGTCACATCGCGCAGGTAGAGCGCGCCCAGATCTTCGGTCATGCAGTCACCCTCCCCTCGGTGCCATCGGCGGGCACCTCGCCGCCTCACAACATCGTCACCGGGTCCCGGTCCAGGATGACGCGTACGCCGGCCTGGTCCGGCAGCCGCGCCGCCGCATAGCGAACGATCCGGCCCAGCGGCTCCCCCTCCCCTCGCAGCGCCACGTGCCAACGCCAGCGCAACTTGATCCGGGCGAGTGCACATGGGGCCGGACCCAGCACATCCACATCAAGGCCCTGCGCCGCCACCAGACGGCTGCACCAGCCGGCCACCGCGCCTGCGGCCTCCGCCACCTTCACCTCATTCTCACCGGAAACGACGAGGTTCACCAGCGCGGCCGTCGGCGGGTACGGCGGATACAGCCGCTGCGCCAGCTCAGCGCGGAGAAAGGCCTCGGTGTCGTGCCTCGCCGCGGTCGTGAGTGCGTAGTGCTCCGGACTCCGGGTCTGCACCAGGACCCGGCCGCCCTTGGGGCCCCGCCCCGCCCGCCCCGCCACCTGGGCCATCAGCTGAAAGGTCCGCTCCGCCGAGCGGAAGTCAGGAAGGTGCAGCCCGGTGTCGGCGTCCACCACTCCGACCAGCGTCACGTTGGGGAAGTCCAGTCCCTTCGCGATCATCTGGGTCCCGAGCAGGATGTCCACCTCGCCCCGGCCGAACGCATCGAGGATCGCGGTGGTGCGACCACTTGGTGCTCGTGGTGTCGAGATCCATCCGGGCCAGCCGCGCGGCCGGAAATCGCTCCGCCATCAGCCGCTCCAGCTGCTGGGTACCGAGGCCGCGCATCTGGCTGCACCGGCTCGCCGCACGCGGCACAGCTCCGGGCCAGCGGATGATCGGCTCCGCAGTAGTGGCAGCGCAGGCCCGGCGGCGCCTGGTGAACCGTCAGGCTGATGCTGCAGTTGGCGCACTCAGCCACCGTCGCCGCAGGCCTGGCACTGCAGGATAGGCGGCAGAATCCCCGGCGATTGAGCAGGAGCAGCGCCTGCTCGCCCCGGGCCAGCGTGGCACTCACCGCCTCGTCGAGGCCACCGACCAGGGCACCGCACCGGCCTCGCGGACTCGCGGCACGTGCCGCAGGTCCAGGACTTCGATCGGGGGCAGCGGCCGGTCGCCCACCCGCTCCGGCAGCCGGAGATGGCCATCCGGTCCCCGACGCGGGCGAAGCTCTCGGCCGAGGGAGTGGCGCTGCCGAGGACCAGGCGGGCCCCCTCGAGCCGGGCCCGGACCAGCGCGACGTCGCGGGCGTGGTAGCGGGGCGACTCGCCGTTCTTGTAGCTCGCCTCGTGCTCCTCGTCGAGCACGACCAGGACGCCGAGTCGGGGCACCGGAGCGAAGATCGCCGAGCGCGCGCCGACCGCCACCCGCTTGTCGCCACGCCGGAGCGCCCGCCAGGCATCGGCCCGTTCGCCCTCGGAGAGCGCACTGTGCAGCACCGCCACCTGGTCGCCGAAGGCGCCCCGCACCCGGCTCACCGCCTGCGGTGTCAGCCCGATCTCCGGCACCAGCAGGATCGCGCCCTCTGCCCTCGGCCAGCGCCCGGCGGATCGCCTCGAGGTAGACCAGCGTCTTGCCGCTCCCGGTGACACCGAAGAGCAGCGCACCATCACCCGGGCCGCAGGGCCGCGATCCGCTGCGGTGGCCTCGATCTGCGCCGGGGTGAGCGTCGGTCGGGGTGCGGCGTGCCGGCACGTCCGCGGAAGGGATCCCGCAGACGCCTCCACCTCCTCGATCCGGGCGACGCCCTCGCCTCACCAGCCCGCGAATCACCGAGTCGCCGAAGCCGAGCTGGCGAGTCAGATGGCGCACCGGCGAGCGGCCGCCCAGCTCCTCCAGCGCCTCGCAGCGCCGGCGCTGCTCCGGGCTCGCGAGAACAGCTTCTCGCGCTCGAGCAGCGAGGGTGCGATCGCCGCGCAGCCAGGACCCGAGTCGCTGGGACGTGGCACGATCGGTCCCGCCGGCTCGACCTCGAGCGTGATGGCCCCGACCGGGCCAGCCGGTTGATCGCCTCCCAGGCCGGCCGCTTGAGGGCGCGACCGATGGCACTCACTGGCACCACTCCCGCCCTTGCGGTCGAGCCAGTCGACGACGTCGCCGCCGAAGCCGCCGGCGCCGCGCGCCGACCCCCGGTCAGGTCGCGATCACGCGTCGATTCGCCCCAGAGCGCCGAGGGGAGCATCGCCTTGAGGGTGAGGCCGATCGGCGAGGCGTAGTAGCCGGAGATCCAGCGGGCGGTTTCCAGCAGCGCCGCGGAGAGTGCGGGTTCGGCATCGGGCGCGGCGAGGATGTCGCGCGCCTCGCCTGCTCCGGCGGCGACTCGTGGCCGACCACGATGCCGACCATCTCGCGCTGCCGCACCGGAACGACGACCCGGGCGCCCGGCATCGATCCGGTCGGCGATCGCCTCCGGAATCCGGTAGGAGTAGGGCTGGGCCAGGGGCAGCGGCAGCGCCACCTGGCCGAAGGTGGTCATCGCCGCGTGACGCCGAGCCCCGGCCCCGGTGGGAAGGCGGACCTGCCCGCCGTCGATCGTCGCGCCGACCATCGGGATCGTTGGCCAGCAGCGCGGCGCCGTCGAGGTCGACGATGTCGACCAGCGGCGTGAAGTGGGCCGCCGCGGTGATCGCGAGCGAACTCTCGATCATGCAGCCGACCATCACCATCAGGTTGTGGGCCCGCGCGATCGCGATCATCCGGATCGCCTCGCGGAGGCTGCCGCACTTGGCCAGCTTGATGTTGATCCCGTCCACTTTGCCGACCAGCGGCGGGAATGTCGGCCGCGGTCTCGCAGCTCTCGTCGGCGATGACCGGAATCCGGGACTCCCGCCGGATCTCGGCGCCAGCCCGTCGAGGTCGGCGGCGACGACCGGCTGCTCCAGCACCGTCACGCCGAACTCCTCGAGCACCGGCAGCATGCGGATGGCGTGCGCACGGTCCAGCCGGTGTTGGCGTCCACCCGGAGTTCCTTGTCGGTCACGTCGCGGATGGTCTTGAGGATCTCCAGGTCGCGATCCGAGCCGAGCTTGATCTTGAGGATCGGATACTGCTTGGCCTCGAGCACCTTGCTCCGGATCTTCTCGGCGGTGTCGATGCCGATCGTGAAGGTCGATCTCGGGCCCTGGCGGGATCGAGTCCCCACATCCGGTAGACCGGCACGCCCAGGCGCTTCCCGGCCAGGTCGTGCAGCGCCGCGGAGAGGGCGGCCCGCGCCGCAGGGTTGCGCGCGAGGCGCGCTTCCCACGCCGACTCGGCGTCCTCGAGGTGGAAGGGATCATGCGGCAGGAGTGGTCGCGTACGCCTCGAGCGCGGCGAGGACCGTCTCGGTCGTCTCTCCGTAGATAGCTGGTCGGCGCCGCCTCTCCCCAGCCCTCGAGGCCATCCTGGTCGATCAGTCGGACCATGACGGTGCGATAGTCGCTGTTGCCGCCCCGCGCGATGATGAACGGATGCCGGGTGCGGAGTTCGAGGACTTCGGCCTCGAGCCGGAGTCGGTGAGTCACGGCGGCCTCGGGACAGGATTGGGGAGAAGGAAGATAACGCCGCCGGGAGGATCGATCAGGCCAGCGCGCCGAGACAGGCCGCCACGCCCTCGGCCAGGCGACCGGGGATGTAGCCGCCCTCGAGCAGTGCCGACGATCGGTACCGCTGGCAGCCGGGTCCGGAGCCTCAGGGTAAGATCGGCGTAGTCCGCCGCCCGGAGGGTGAAGCTCGCCCAGCGGATCGCCCGCCATCGCATCGAACCCGGCGGAGAGAAGCACCAGTGTCCGGGGTCCAGCCCTCGGTGGCCGCGACGATCGCCTGCCAGAGGTCGTCGACATACCGCTCCGGCGGCGAGACCGGGCCCCCGCGGCACGTTGAAGATGTTGCCGACGCCGCGCTCGTGGGCCATTCCGGTCCCCGGGATACCAGGGGTGCTGGTGCAGCGAGACGTAGCGCACGGTGCTGTCGTGCTCGACGAGCGCCTGGGTTCCGTTGCCATGGTGGACGTCCCAGTCCACGATCAGGACCCGTTGCGCGGCCCAGCGCCTGCCCGGCACGGGCGGCGACCACCACGTTGTTCACCAGGCAGAAGCCCATCGCGCGCGCGGCCAGCGCGTGGTGGCCCGGCGGGCGGACCGCCGCAAAGGCGTGCGCACCCGGCGCGTGGGCGTCGTCCAGCGCCGCCGCACGGCGCCGGTGGCCCCGAGCACCGCGGCCCAGCTGTCCCGGTTCATGACGGTGTCGAGCGAGAGCATGCCGCCACCGAGGCGACTCATCGCCTCCAGCCGGAGGATATGATCCTCGGGATGCACCAGACCCAGGATGTCACGGGACCCGACCGGCGCCTCCCTCAACTCAGCGCGCGGGTCTGCCGCGAGCCGGTCGAGAATCGCCCGCAGGCGCCCCGGTGATTCGGGATGACCGACCCCAGGATCGTGGCGGAGGCCATCGGGGTGGGTATAGACCGGAACCGCCATGCGAGCCCTACACCTTTCTGTCTGCCGGACGCCTGACGGGGCCGTCGCCGCAGGGAGCGATGTCACTCCCGTTCGCCGGGGCTCCGCCTGACCAGCTCGCGCAGCGCCCGCGCCTCCTCCCGCACCGCGTGTCGCGCCTCGGCGAGCTCGGCCACCGCGCGACGGTAGCGCTGCCAGAGGAGCACGACGCCTCCGGCCGAGGCAAGGCAGACGCCGCCTCCGATCAGGGCCCCGGGCTGATGACCCCACACCCCGGCGGCGACAAGCAGAACGCCGTCGAGGCACAGAAACCCGACGGCGAACAGGGTGAGGGCCCGGCCCCGCACGAGGGCGTCAGCCACGGCAGGCGCCGATCAGCGCACCGGCCGACGCCGGCGGGGCACCACGATCAGCGCGGCGTTCGACACCACGCCGGTGTCCGCGAGGCTCCGGCTCTCATCGAAGACTTCCGCGCCCCGGAACTTGACCAGGTACTGATCCGGCTTGCCCCAGCTGTGAGTCAGGGCGAGAGCCTGTGCTTTCGCCTCGGCGATCGAGGTGGCGGGAGTCAGCACGAGCGACACCTGGTCCCAGGCATCCTGCACCATGACCCGGATCGCAAGGTCGCTCATACCGCACCCACGGGCATCACCGGCAGCGTCGAGAAGAATCGGCCGACCGCCTGGTCGAACAGCAGCGTGGAGGCCCGTACTCGGCAGCCACCGGCCACATCCGTCGCGGCCAGTGCGATCTCCTCCCCACCCTGCCCCCGGAGCGTCAGCCAGGTCGGGCCCTCGCGTTCGGGAAAGACGGCTGTGCCCGGGACCCGCTCCTGGAAGAACCGCTTGGCGCGCGCCAGCACTTCGGTACAGCGGAGAGAGGTCGTGGTTTCGTGGGTCATGATCTCGGGGCGACTGGGCTAGTGGGAGAGCCGAAGGATCGCGATACCTGTCGGCTGGGCGGGGATCGCCACGGTGGCGACGACCTTCCGGGCGGCGATGTCGAACATGTCGACCGCCCCCGGAGTCGGCCCCGATGGATTCCTGGCTGATGAAGGCGTACCGCCCGTCCGGCGAGTAGGCGATTCCATGGACGATCTTCTTCGTGGTCGGCACCCGCACCACCTCGGTGAGGCTCTGCGCGTCGATCAGGCTGAAGCTCTGCGCCTTCTTGTTGGTGACGATGACCCAGCGCCCATCGGCGGATGGCTCGACGTTGTACGCCCCCGCACCCACCGGAATATCCTTGGTCTTGGTGAGCGTCGCAGCGTCCCAGACCTGGACCGAGTTGCCGTGGTTGCAGGCGGCATACAGCGTCTTGTCGTCGGGCGACACCGAGACGAACGTCGGCGCGCAGCTCATGTCCGGGCCAGCGGCGGCCGGAGCGGACGCGGGTGGCGCCGGCGTAGCGTGAGCCATCGCACCATGATCCATGCCGGCCATGCTGCTCATGTCGTGGCCGGTGCCGGTCTTCACCCGGCGGATGATGCGCAGCGTCGCGACCTCGATCTGCAGCAGTTCGTCGCTGTTCATGCAGGAGATGTAGATCGCCGTCCCGGCGTGATTCGACTTGACTCCGTGCGGCATGTCGCAGGCCGGCCAGATGGGTGATCGTCGACATCGTCGGCGTGTGGACGATCGAGATCACATTCTGCCGGGGGTGGTCCCCGTGGAAATCGGAGTTCGCCACAAAGGCGAGCTCGCCATCCGGCGTCAGTCCGATAGTGGTCGGGAACATCTCGAGCGGGGCCCGGCCGGCCAGCGTATCGGTCGCGGCATCCATCTTCCACAGGGTGCCGAACGGCGTGCCGTGGGCGATGGAGATATAGTAGAACCGATTGTCAGGCGAGACGGTCAGGTTGTGCGGGCCATCGATGTCCGCCGGCATGATGCCGACCGGGATCACCTTCTCCTGGACCAGCGTCCCCGTCGCCCGGCTCGGAGCCAGGTGACGATATCGCCGGATTCGCTCACGACCCCGACCCGGTAGCCGGGTTCCGCCCCCTGTGCAGCCAGGGCACCGGGGAGCAGTAATCCGAGACTCAGCAGCAGTCGGCGCATACCAACAGTCCTCTCTGGCGGATGGGAGACCGCCGGCGCAAGATAGCGGAGCGCGAGTCGCACGGCACGGGGCCGATTCCGACCGGCCCCCGCCCCCGGGCTGTGGGTGATGCGCCACACCCTTTTGTTGTTTCGGCGGGGCAGAATCGCGGGATTCGTACCCGAAGCACCGCCGGGGAAGTGGCACTCGGCTTGCTCTCCAGACCGGCAGACCCCATCACCCTCAGAGCGATCATCCATGTCGAACTTCGACCTTTCGGTCCTGTTCTTCCTCCAGCTCGCGTTCATTCTCGGTGTCTGCCGACTCATGGGGGCGCTCTTCACCCGCATCGGCCAGTCGCAGGTGGTCAGCGAAATGATCGCCGGGGTGATCCTGGGCCCGTCGCTCTTCGGCGCCCTGTTCCCCGCCGCGAAGGACTACATGTTCCCCAAGGCCTCGAACACGATCCTGTTCGCGGTCGCCCAGATCGGTCTCGCCGCTCTACATGTTCACCATCGGACTCGAGTTCGATGTGAGCCTCATCAAGAAGCGGCTGCGGAGCGCGCTCTCCATCTCGGCGGCCGGCATCATTGCGCCCTTCTGCCTGGGCGGCGCCATCGCGCTGTACCTGTACGCCAGGCCCGAGTTCTTCGCCAGCGAGGCGACGCGACCCGAAGCGATCCTGTTCATGGGCGCGTCGATGTCGATCACCGCGTTCCCGATGCTGGCCCGGATCATCTACGAGCGCGGCCTGGCCGGCACCTCGCTCGGCACGCTCGCGCTCGCCGCCGGCTCGATGGATGACGCCGCCGCCTGGTGCGTGCTGGCCGTCGTGCTGGCCAGCTTCGCCGACAACCCCGACCTTCGCCGCCACCGCGATCGGCGGCGGCATCGCCTACGTCGCTGGTCGCTGATGCTGATCGGCAGGCCGCTGCTCGCACGGCTCGGCGAGCGGGTGGAGCGCGAGGGAAGCATGAGCAACGGCGTGCTGGCGGTGGTGCTCATGCCTCGTCATGCTCGGCGCCTGGTTCACCGACTTCATCCGCATCTACGCCGTGTTCGGCGCGTTCATCATGGGCATCGCCATGCCGCGCGGCATGTTTGCCACGAGAGATCGGAGCGCCAAATCGGCCCGCTCACGACGACCTTCCTGCTGCCGCTCTTCTTCGTCTACTCGGGGCTCAACACCCGGATCGGTCTGGTGAACACGCCGGCGCTGTGGCGGCTGGTCGCCGCTCGTCATGCTCGCCGCGACCATGCGGCAAGGGCGTCGCCTGCTGGGCTGGCCGCCAGATCAACGGCGAGTCGAACAGCGAGGCGCTGGCGATCGGCACGCTGATGAACGCCCGCGGGCTGATGGAGCTGATCATCCTCAACATCGGCCTCGAGCGCGGCATCATCACGCCGACGCTGTTCACGATCCTGGTGATGATGGCCATCGTCACCACGCTGATGGCGACGCCGATCTTCGAACGGGTCTACAAACGGATCCCGATGGCGGCCGGCTCGCCCCAGCCCGTGCCCGACGCGCTGCTCTAGGGCACCGGCACGGCAACCCGGATGGCTACACCGGTGGGCGCCTCACCCGGGAGAGAGACCACCGGGGAGGTGGCGTGTCACTTCCCGAGCGCCGAGCCGAGTGACTCGGGACGCGGTCCTCCAGTTACCCCACCCGCTGCCGGATGAACGCGGCGAGCTGATCGGTGTGTACCCGCACCTGGGTCATGGCATCCCGCTCCCGTACGGTCACGGTGCCATCGCCCACGGATTGCCCATCGACGGTGCAGCAGAACGGGGTGCCGACCTCGTCCTGGCGGCGGTAGCGCCGGCCGATCGCGCCGCTGTCGTCGTAGAAGCAGCGGAACTGCTGCTGAGCTCGTGGAAGATCCGGTCGGCCAGCTCGGGCAGCCCGTCCTTCTTCACCAGCGGCAGGATCGCGGCCTTGATCGGGGCGATGCGAGGGTGGAAGCCGAGCACGACCCGCGTCTCGCCGTCCACCTCCTCCTCGCGGTAGGCGTCCACCAGCATCGTCAGCGTGACCCGGTCGCCGCCGGCCGAGGTCTCGACGATGTACGGCAGGTAGCGCTCCTTCGCGTCCTGGTCGAAATACTCCAGCTTCTTGCCCGAGTACTCCTGGTGCCGCCCCAGGTCGAAGTCGCTGCGATTGTGGATGCCCTCGATCTCCTGCCAGCCGAACGGGAACTCGTACTCGATGTCGAACGCCGCCTTGGCGTAGTGCGCCAGCTCGCCCGGGCCGTGCTGGTGCCAGCGCAGCTTGCGCCGGCGCAGGCCGATCGAGTGATGCCACGCCATGCGCCATCTCGCGCCAGTGCTCGAACCACTCGTCGTCGCTGCCCGGCTGGACGAAGAACTGCATCTCCATCTGCTCGAACTCGCGGGTCCGGAAGATGAAATTTCCCGGCGTGATCTCGTTGCGAAAGGCCTTGCCGATCTGGGCGATGCCGAACGGCAGCCGCTGGCGCGACGAGTTCAGCACATTCAGAAAGTTGACGTAGATCCCCTGGGCCGTCTCCGGGCGCAGGTAGACGACGGCCGCCGTCTCCTCCACCGGCCCCATGAAGGTCTTGAACATCAGGTTGAACTGCCGCGGCTCGGTCAGCTCGCAGGTGGTGTGCTCGCCGGGCTTCTTGCTCGGCTTCTGCGGACAGCGGGCATCCTCGAGCTTGTCGGCGCGGAACCGCGCCTTGCAGGTCTGGCAGTCGACCAGCGGATCGGTGAAGCCCGCCACGTGGCCGGAGGCCTCCCAGACGCGCGGATGCATCAGGATCGCGGCATCGAGCCCCTCGATGTCGTCCGCGCATGCATCATCGCTCGCCACCAGCGCTCCTTGATGTTGTTCTTCAGCTCGACACCGAGCGGGCCGTAGTCCCAGACCGAACCGAGGCCACCGTAGATTTCGCGACGACTGAAAGACGAATCCGCGCCGCTTGCAGAGCGACACGAGCTTGTCCATGAGTACGGTATCAGCCATCGCGCGTTACTTGGGGAACGGGGAGTCAGTCGGCGAGGGAGCAAAGCTAGAGGGGTACGCCCGGGGCAGCAAGGCGTCCTTACCCTCAACTCCTTACCGGGTAATCGCTTGTGTGATTTGGGGGAGCGTGATACTCTCAAAGCTGTCTGGGGGAACCCGGGTTCGGCCGCTGGCGTGAAGTTCAAGAATCCCAAGCGGTTCTAGGCGGTTTGCGAGGAGTTGATCTGTGGCGGGTTCACCGCGACAGTTCACCAACTCTCGGCTGCGTCGGCAGATGTCCGGTAGACGCCCCAAGGCTTGCTTCTTGCCCCTCACGCCGGGTGAGGGAACAGGACGCAGCGCGCTCCGCCACGAGGGTGTGACCGGGCGCATAGCACCCGCTGGGCACTGCGTCCACAATTGGATTGCCCCGATGCTTCGGGGTACCCAGTAAACGGCAAACCGTCGGCGACGGCGGGACGCAAAGCCCAGGGGTCTCCCCGAGACAGCCCGGCTGCCTGGAGTGGACATGCAGGATCATGGTACCTCGGCACGCCCGTCTCCCGCCCTGCCATTTCGCGGCCAGGGCGCCGCTGGATTTTCCCTCCTCGAGCTGCTGATCGTGATCATCATCATCGGGATCGTCACGACCATGGCGATCCCGACGCTGGAGCCCGACGTCTATCGGATCAATTCCGCGGTCCGGGGTCTCAATGCCGCGCTGATGTATTCCGAGCGACAGGCGATCTCGCTGCAGCACGACATCCGCGTTTCGATCGACACGGCAGGCCGCCGACTGCGGATTCACGAGGACGTGAACAATGACGGGGTCATGCAGAACAACGAACGCGTGACCTACACGACGCTCGACTCGAGCATTGTCTTCAGCCGCGGCGCCGCCCCGGCGATGCCGTTCGGCGCGGCGCCGGTGAATTTCACCCGTGTTCAGGGGGGCCTGCCCTGCATTGTCTTTCGTCGGGATGGCACCGCCAGCGAGAATGGCGGCTTCTATATCGTCCCGGTGAAGAGCCTGGTTCGGAGCATCGCGAAGAACGTTCGCGCCGGAGAGATCATCCGTTCGACGGGCCGAGTGGCGTGGTGGAGCTACTCGAACGGCACCTGGGTGCGAGGCAACTGATGACCCGAAACCGTCGTGGATTCTCGCTGATCGAAGTGATGGTCGCCCTCGTCATTCTGAGTGTGGTGCTGCTGGGCCTGGGACGGTTCGTGGCGAGCTTTCTCCATACCGTGGGAACGACGACCACGAAGACCGCGGCCACCGAGGCCGCATCCGGGTACATGGCCTACATCCAGGCCGACCCGTCGTATCCGCTGCCGGCCAGCTACGCCGGCACCGTGACCGGATTCCCCGGTTATCCGAATCTGAAACGGGTGACCACCTTCAATCGCATCAATTCAACGAACCGGGACTACACGGTCGTGACGGTGCTGGTGACCGAGCCGACCCTCAGGGACACCGTCAACGTCACCGCCGTGGTGGCCCACCCATGAGCGCCAAACGGACCGGCTTCACCCTGGTCGAGGTCATGATCGCGATGGTCGTGCTCGGATTGGTGATGGGTGCGGCGATCAGCGTTTTCCGCTCCCAGAGCGTCAATTTCCGGATCGGCGGCCAGCGTCTGGAGCTGGAGCAGAATCTCCGCTATGCAGTGGCGACCGTGGATCGGATCATCCGGACTGCCGGGTCCGGTGCAACGGTGAGCCAGCCGATGTTCGTGTACGGTGACACCAGTACCGTCGCGATCAACGCCGATTACACCGACAGCGTGACACCGACCAACGCGGTGTACTACAACCCCGACGCGCCGCCGGGATCGTTCAGTGCCCTTCCGGTCGGCTCCGCGTTCACCCTGCCGAATACTGCGTTCACCTATCCGTCGATGACCTACCTCGACGCGAACCTCTCGCCGGCAGCGGCGGAAACGATCGTGATCTACTTCCGCCCCGATTCCAGCACCGCCGATATCAACGATTACGTCATGATGATGAAGGTGAACGCGTTGCCGGCGGAAATGATTGCACGAAATGTGTACAAGATTCCGAACACCCCGTTCTTCCGATACTATGTGCACCCCGTCACCCTGGCCGTCCCACCGGCGGCCCGGGACTCGAACCTGCTCTGCCCCAGTGCGGGGTGCATGGGGCCGATCGCGCACACGCTCGCCGTCCATGGGAGCGCCGGCGACACCGCGGGCAGCGCATCGGCCCTGGCGGACAGCGTCAAGGCGATCCAGATCAACATTCGTGTCACCAACGGACTGAGCGGCGTCGACCAGCGGTTTCGGGACGTGACGTCGGTCTCCCGGCTGCCGAACAACGGACTGATCCAGCTCAGGACCTGCGGTGCCGTGCCGCTCCTCAGCGGGCCGCTGACGGCGATTCCCAGCCCGGCCGGCGGGATCTGGCCCCAGTCGGGCGACTCGCTCAAATGGAACGCCTCGGCCGACGAGGCCGGTGGTGAACGGGATATCCAGAACTACAGCGTCTACCGTCGAATCACCGGCGCGCTCACCTGGAGTGTGCTCACCAGCCAGCCCGCCGGCCAGGTCAACTATGTGCTGTTCGACGGCAACGTAGCGCTCGGGATGAATTACGACTATGCGGTGAGTGCTTCCGACTGCACGCCGCAGGAGTCTCCATTGATCTCGGTGTTGAACATCGCGCCCCAGTGAGCCGGCGCGTCATTCCCCAGCAGGAGAAGGATATGCAGACCCGGGCATTGGTTAGGAACGAGCGTGGCGTGGCGCTGCTCATGACGCTGATGCTCGCGATGATCGTGGCGAGCCTCGCCATCGGCATCATCATGATGATGGGGAGCAGCAATCTCATCACCAAGTTCCACGCCAAGGAAGCCATGATGGAGGGCGCGGCCGATGCGGGCCTCGAGTGGGCCCGTGACACCCTCAACGCCTCCGCCATCGTGCTTCCCCTGACCGGGTTCGTGACCCTGCAATCCGCCGCGTCGGTCCGGGACGCCTCGAACAACATCATCCCCGGCTTCACCCGGACGGTCTACGTGGGGAGGAGCGGCAATACCACCGGCCAGTTCGGCGTCTTCGCGAGCGTGATCGCGGTGATCCAGGATGCCCGCGGCGCCGTGGTGGTGCGCCGGGTGCAGCTGTCCCAGGACTCGTTTGCGAAGTACGCGGAGTTTACCGATACCTTTCCGGCCGGTCTCTGTGTGGGCTACGGCAACGTGAAGTATGGGCCGGTCCATTCCAATACCGCCTACCGCCTCTGCACCGTTGGCCCCGCCGTCTTCAACGGCAAGCTGACGACGTCCCAGACGATCACCAATCGGTCCGTTGGGACCTACAATCAGGGTTACCAGGAGAACGTGCCCACGATCGCCATGCCGACCCCGGTCCAGCTCGCCACCGTGCAGCCGATCGCCGCGGCGGCCAATATGACCGTCGCCGGCGACGCCAATCTTACCCGCAGTGATCCGGACACCCGGATCGAGTTCGTGGCGATCGACCTCGATAATGACGGCGACGTGACCGACGCCAACGAGGGATTCCTCCGGGTGTTCAAGGCCCGGGTCACCGGCGTCCCGAACACCGACGACAACAATCGCGCCTACGTGAACGGACGCCGCTGGCCGAACAACGCCTCCACCAGCTTCACCAGCACCGGCATGACCGCGGCGACCGACGTCAATCTCTTCTCTCCGAACTGTGGCGGCACGCAAGGCAACGCGCTGATCGCCCCCGCCGCGACCTGGGTGACGGCCGACTCGATCATGCGAGTCCCGACCGCCACCGTGACCGTACCGAACAAGGCCCTCGCCTCGCGCCAGGCGCTCACCAGCGCGACTCGCCGCTGCTATCTCGGGGGCGACGAGGCGCTGACCGGTGGCGTCTGGACCGTCACACCGCCCAACAACTACGGGGATTGGCTCCCCTATCCCGGCTGGGGCGGCGCGGCGCCGGCGAGCATTGCCAATGGGCTGCTGACCGCGGGTCGGGTCGCCACTGGGCCTCAGGCGACCACCATGGCGCGCTATCTCTGGCCGCTCGACCGCTTCTGGAACATCAACATCCAGGGCGTCATCTACGTCGCCGGCTCGGTCGCCGCTAGCGGCAAGGTGCGGGGCCAGGTCCTGCTGGCCGCAACCGGCAATGTGATGCTCGACAACGACCTGACCTATGTGACGCCCCCCAACACCACCTGCGCCGACGTCCTGGGGTACACCTCGCCCAAGGGCATCATCATGGCCGACAACGCGGTGAACGGACCGTTCATGGTCAACGGAGCCTACAAGAACGGGTTCAAGGTCCCGGCGAGCGAGAGCTTCAACGGAGTCTTTCTGGCGCTCACCACCTTTGAAGGGGAGAATCCCACGTCCGGTCCCAGTGCCAGCACCGCAGCTGGCGGCCGAGAGGACTGCCCGGTGGGCCAGCTGATGGGTCGCGGCTGCGACATCGTGATCGGCGGTCTGATCCAGAAGAATGCCGGTGCAACCGCCTCGACCAGCGGGGCCGGGTGGAATGACCAGTACAGCTACGATGTCTGTTCCTTCCGGAATCCGCCGCCATACTTCCCGACGACAGGACGGTACGCGCGCTACCAGTATTATGAAATGGATCCGGTGGGCTTCAACGTGACCAACTGGTTCGCGGCCAACCAGTAGCGCCGCAGTGCCCGAAGCAACGAAGCCCCCCGGAGCAGAGCTCCGGGGGGCTTCGCATTGCGGATCGTGACTCACCCCTGGCCGCGGCGCCGGATCACGTCACGCACGATCAGCTCTCCATGCCCGCGGGCATTCTCGATGAAGAGCCGGTTGGCGTCCTTGCCGCTCGCCATCACGCCGGCGAGGTAACACCCCGCGATCGGCGTCATCATCGTGGACTCATCATGCTCGGGAATCCCGGTTACCTCATCCACAGGGACGCCCAGCCGTGCGAGGAGCCCGGTGTCGGCGTGATATCCCGTCATCGCCAGTACCGCATCGGCCGGGCAGCAGCTCCCTCGGCCCGCCGCCGACGGGCTCGATCTCGACGGCCGTCGGGGGTGATCGCCACGACCCGGCGATTCCATCGGGGCACGACACTCGCCCTCCTTGACGCGGTTGGTGATGTCTGGCAGGACCCAGGGCTTCACCACCCGATCGAACCCCTCCTCGAGATGGACCAGGGTCACCCGCGCACCGGCCCGCCAGCACTCGAGCGCCGCGTCCACCGCACTGTTCCCGGCACCGATCACCACCACGTCCTGGTGCCAGTGCCGGTGACCCTCAGTGAAGTAGTGCGACACGTGCGGGAGCTCTTCGCCGGGGACGCCGAGGGGGTTGGGCCAGTCGTAGTAGCCGGTGGCGAAGATGACGTTCTCGGAGTGATAGACAGTGGTGTCGTGCCGCCGGCGCACCTCCACCCGGAATCCCCCCTCGGGCCGCCGGAGGACCGCGGCGGCCTCCTCGCCTGGCCTGGCATCAAGGCCGAAGTGTTCCGTCACCCGGCGGTAGTACAGCAGCCCATCCCTGCGGGTGGGCTTTTCATTGCTCGTGATGAAGGGGACCCCGCCAATTTCGATCTTCTCGGGCGTGGAGAAGAAGGTCATGTTGAGCGGGTAGCGCTCGATGGTCGACACGACGGTCCGGCGGTCCAGCAGGATGCAGTCAAGACCCGCACTGCAGGCCGCGACCCCGACCGCGAGGCCGCAGGGGCCGGCGCCTATGACTAAGAGATCGGTGGGTTCTGGAGCGGGCATAGGAAATTCCGAGTTCCGGGTTCCGGGTTCAGAGTCGCCACGCTCGGCACCCGGAAACCGGAACTCGGACCTTCTGTTGGTCACACTTCGATGATCTGATCGCGCCGAGTCCCGACGCTGACATAACGGATCGGAGCACCGGAGAGGTCCTGCAGCCGGTCGAGGTAGGCCCGCGCCTCGGCGGGCAGATCGGCCAGGCGGCGGGCAGCGGTGGTGGGACGGCGCCAGCCGGGCAACACCTCGTAGTGCGCCTGGACCCGCTCGAGCGCCCGAATATCGGCAGGCATTTCGTGGCAGGGAGCGCCATCGAGGGTGTAGTCGGTGCCGACCGGGATCTCGGCGAAGGTGTCCAGCACATCGAGTTTGGTGACGGCGAGCCCGGTGAGCCCGTTCACCCGGACGGAGTAGCGCACCACCGTGGCATCGAACCAGCCGCAGCGCCTCGGACGGCCGGTCACCGCGCCGAACTCGCCGCCGAGCTGCCGGAGTGACTCTTCGACCGCCGGCTCGGCCTGGGTGGGGAGCGGCCCGTTCCCGACCCGGGTGGTATATGCCTTGACCACGCCCAGCACTTCGTCGATCGCCGTGGGACCGATGCCGGCACCGGTCGCCGCGCCGCCGGCAGTGGTATTCGAAGAGGTGACGAAAGGGTAGGTGCCGTGGTCGACATCGAGCAGCGCACCCTGGGCTCCCTCCAGCAGGACGCGGCGCCCGGCCTTCAGTGAGGAATGCACCAGGAAGCCGGTGTCGGCCGCCAGCGGCAGTAGCCGAGGTGCAAGCCGATCCAGCAGTTCATGGTGCTCCTTCTCGCTCGCGAGCTCGGGAGCTTCCCATCATCGCGAGGAGCTGGTTCGCCCGCGCGACACGCTCGGAAAGCGCGGCTTTGGCCGACTCCAGGTGACGCAGATCGCCGACGCGAATACCGCGCCGCCCGTACTTGTCCTCGTAGGCCGGTCCGATGCCCCGCCCTGTGGTGCCGATCTTCTGGCTCTGCTCGTGCGCCTTGTCGAGCAGCTTGTGATAGGGAAGCACAAGGTGGGCCCGGTCCGACACGAAGATTCGTCCCGTCGACACCCACGCCCTTGGCCGACGAGGCCATCGAGCTCGAGGAAGAAGGTCTCCGGGTCGAGGACCACGCCATTGCCGACGATGCAGGTGCAGCTGCTCGTGCAGGATGCCCGACGGGATCTGCTGCAGGATGAACTGGGCGTCACCGATGCAGACGGTATGGCCGGCGTTGGCTCCACCCTGGTAGCGGACTACGAAGTCCGCCCGCTCGGCGAGCACGTCCACCAGCTTCCCTTTGCCTTCGTCGCCCCACTGGGCGCCGACGACGACTACGCAGTGCGTCTTTGGATTGAACATTCTGGCTATGGCACAAAAGAAATGGGGCCCTCCGCGTGGGGGCCCCCCCGATGTATCCTCTGGTGAAAGCTAGGGGGGGAGAGGACGTTGTCAACGTTGTGCGAGCACCACCTGGATCGGGTCAGGTGGCCGGGAGCGGCAGCGTGCCGAGGGCGCGCCCCACCCGTTCCGCGGTGGTCACCCCGAGGCCCTCCATGGAGTCCCGGGCGGTGTGCAGGCGCCGCAGGTCGGCCCAATCCAGCCGGGCCACCGTGACCGCCGGTGCGCCGGCGCGGGCGAGTGGCAGGCTGTCCGTGAGGATTCCCAGCGGCAGCTTCCGGCTGACGACCCGGGGCGCAACATCCCCGAGCGCGTAGCGCAATGACTCGGCGACCGCCCGCCCCGGTTCGTCGTGATAGACCAGATACAGCGCGCCGCAATCGGTCAGGGTGTCCAGATTGAGCACCGCCGCAGCGCCAAGGTTCCCCCCATCCCGGATGAACGCCTTGGCGCCCACGAGGCCGAATTCCTCCGCGCCGGTGAACAGGAATCCCAGCCCCTCCCGCGGCGCGGTCTCCGCCGCAACCAGGGCCGCCAGCAGGCCGGTTCCGTTATCCCGGGCCCCCGGGGAGGTGCCGCGGAGCCGGCCTTGTCCCGCCAGGATTCCGGCGGCGAGGGCGAGCCCTGCCCAGGCGGCAACCACCGCCCCCGGCAGCGGGGCTGCGCGAATCCCACGCCAGCCGACCAGGGCAGTCAACAGGAGCGAGGCCAGGAGGATGACCCAGACCGCTGCGAGGCGGCCGGCCATTGAGTGTCCCTGCGCCTTGGAATCGACATGCGCCACGATCCAGCGGCGGACGGGACCCTCGCCCCGAGTGGCCACCAGGTTGGCATCCTCGCGGCGTTCTGCCCCCGGCACCTCGATCCCTGCACCGATGCCCCAGGCGAGCGCACCGAGCGCTGTGGCGCCCGCGAGCCAGATGGCAGCGGGAAGGAGGTCAGGAACGGTATCCAGGAGCAGCAGGGGGGCTTCCAGCAGGGTGAGCCAGCCGAGTCCGGCGCCGAGCACCGGAAACGCATTGAGCGAGAAGGGCTGGAAGCTGAAGGGGGATTCGCGGACCGTGTAACCGAGGTCGGAGAGGTGCTGAGTCAGCAGGCTGCGGGCTCTGGCCGCGCCTGCGGTACCGGCCTCCCTGGGAAGGGCTATCAGGGCATCGAACAACTCGTGCGCCTTCACACGCCGAGGGCGGCGGCCGCCTCCGCCGAAATCTGGCCAGACTCGAGCAGCTGGGTCGCGGCCTGTTCGAAGGTCTGCATGCCCTCATCGGTATCATCGGCCATCAGGGCGTGGAGCGCGTGCAGCCGCTCCGGATCGCGGAGAAGCGCGCGAATGGATGGAGTCGCGACCATCGCCTCGACCGCGACGATGCGACCACCGTCGTCCTTCCGGGCCACCAGCCGCTGCGCCAGTACACCCCGCAGCACCTCGGCGAGCCGCACCTGTCCGATCTCCCGCTCTGCGGCCGGGAACATGGCGTGCAGCCGCGCGATGGTACTGTGCACGTCGGCGGTGGGCAGGGTCGACATGACCAGGTGGCCCCGCTCCGCCGCCTTGATGGCCGTATCGAGCGTCTCGTGGTCCGCGATCTCGCCGATCACGATCACATCGGGGTCCTGACGCAGAGCGGCCTGCAGCCCGACGGCGTAGCTCTCGGTGTCCACACCGACCTCGCGCTGGGTGACCGAGCACTTCAGGTCGCGGTGCAGGAACTCGATCGGGTTTTCGATCGTGACCACGTGCCGCTGCAGGTTCTGGTTGATGTGATTGAGCATCGCGGCGACGGTGGAGCTCTTGCCGCTGCCCGGACACGCCGGTCACCAGCAGCAGCCCCTGCTCCATCTCGGCGAGGCGGGCCTGACGACCTCCGGCAGCTGGAGCTCCTCGACGGTCGGCACGGTGAACGGGAATCACCCGCATGACGATCATGAACGAGGAGCGCTGCCGCAGGACGTTGACCCGGAAGCGACCGACGCCCGGCATCCCCCACGAGCAGTCGAAGTCCTTGCGTCTTATCGAGGCGGGCGCGGTCCTCCTCGCTGGGCGAGCAGCTTGAGGGCGATCGCCCGGGTCTGGTCCGGTGTCAGGCGCTGCTTGGTGAGCGGGACCAGCTTGCCGTTGATCCGCGCCCGGAAGACGTCGCCGGCCTTGATGTGCAGGTCGGAGGCACCGCGCTCGACGGCGGCCTTGATGATCTTTTCCATGCGGGGCTACCTCCGGATCGAACGGCGCTAGGTGTCGTCCCGCCGCGGCATGAAGCCCATCCGCTCGTGGACGCCGGCCATCGTCTCGCGGGCGAGGCGCCGGGCGCGGGCTGCACCATCGCCGAGCATCTCGTCGACCCGCTCGGGATGGGCCTGAAAGTCCGCGGCCCGGGCGCGAATCGGGGCCAGTGCAGTGTTCAGGTTGTCTGCCAGGACCTTCTTGCAGTCGAGGCACCCCCACCCGGCGCTGCGGCAGTTCGCCTCCACCACTGCGACGGTCTCGGTCGGCGAAAAGTACTCGTGCAGCGCGAAGATATTGCAGACCTCCGGGTTGCCGGGATCCTGACGACGCACCCGCGCCGGATCGGTCTTGGCGGGCCGCAGTTTCTGCCCAGACCGCGTCCGGGGACTCCAGCATCGCGATCGTGTTGCCCAGGCTCTTCGACATCTTGGCCTGTCCGTCGAGGCCCACGATCCGCTTCGCCTCGGTGAGCATCGGTTGCGGTTCGGGAAAGAACTCCTCGCCGCCGCCGAATTCCGCGTTCCACTTGCGGCAGATCTCGCGGGTCAGCTCGAGGTGCTGGATCTGATCCTCTCCCACCGGCACCAGATCGGCCCGGTAGAGCAGGATGTCCGCCGCCATGAGCACCGGATAGTTGAGCAGGCCGGCGGGCACGCTCTCGAACCGGGTCGACTTATCTTTGAACTGCGTCATCCGCTCCAGCTCGCCGATCGGCGTCACCGTCGTCAGCAGCCACTGCAGCTCGGAGTGCTCGGGCACGTGTGACTGCACGAAGAGCGTCGACCCGGATCCGGGTCGACGCCGGCGGCCAGCAGGCCGATCGCCATTTCGCGGGTCCGCCGGGCGAGTGACCCGCCTCGTACTTGCCGGTGATGGCGTGCAGGTCGACGACGCAGAAGAGGCATTCGTAGGACTCCTGCAGCCGGACCCAGTTCTGCGACGGCGCCCAGCCAGTTGCCGATGTGCAGCTCGCCCGAAGGCTGGATTCCGGAAAAGACACGTCCCATCAGGGCAAGCTATCGACCCTGGGAGCGCACGCAAGATGCCATCAGCCAACGACTTAGTACGTCTCGCCACCACCGCTGCCGGGCGCCGGGTCCTATCTCCGCGGGGGTCGACCGGCCCCGTGACCCGGCCACTGGACAGCCAAGGGACCCGCCGATTGGGTCACCCACGTGGACCGGACTTCGGAGGAGCTGATCACCGGGATCCTCTCCGGGGAGCCCGGCTCCACGATCATCGGCGAGGAGTTGAGCCCCGGCCTGGTCAACGAGGGCTGGTCTGGATCGTCGACCCGCTGGACGGAACCACGAACTTCCTGCACGGCCTTCCGGTCTACGCCGTGTCGATCGCCGCCGCGGTCGATGGAGTGCTGGAGGCCGGCGGCGTCCTGCACGTGCCCCTCGACCAGCTGTTAACGAGCCACCCGTGGCGGCGGCGCCTGGCTCGGCGCCAGCCGATCTGGCGGTCTCCGCCGATCAGATCCCGCGCCATGCCCTGATCGGGACCGGATTTCCCTTCCGCGTTTCGACCGCCTGACCGAGTACCAGAGGCCAGCTCGGCCGGATCGTCCAGGGAAGCGGCGGAGTGCGGCGCCCGGGCTCTGCGGCGATCGACCTGGTCGACGTCGCGGCGGGTCGATTCGAGGGATTCTGGGAGCAGCGGCTGTCGGCGTGGGACATCGCGGCGGGATCCTGCTGGTGCGCGAGGCGGGGGGCTGGTCACCGACTCCACCGGCCGGGACCTCGGCATCGAACATGGCGAGGTGGTGGCCGGCAATCCGGCGATCCACGCCTGGCTCCTCCAGGTGCATGGCGGACCATGCGGGCGGTTATGAGTGCGAGCTTCGAAACTCCTGAGCCGCTCGGATCCACATGACCGAACGATCCCACCCTTTCCGCATTCGCCGCCGCCGTCGCGGCCGCCACACCCGCCCCCGCCGGCGGTTCTGTGGCGGCGGTCAGCGCCGCCTGGCTGCCGCCCTGACTGCGATGATTGCGCGGTCGCCCAGTCCGGGCAGGAGCCGAGGAGCAGGCGGGACTGGCCGACCTGATCGAGTCGGCTGACCGGGCACGGGGGCGTCTGCTGGAGCTGGCCGGGGAAGATGCCCGCGCCTTCGAGGCCGTCCTGGCGGCCCGACGAGCGACCGAGGGGAGCGAGCAGGACCGGGCGGAGCGATTGATCAAGGCCTGGCGCAAGGCGTCGCGGGTTCCGTCCGACGTCGTGCTGACTCTCGCGCCAGGTGGCCCAGCTGGCCGAGCGGGCCGCGCGGGAGGGGCCGCCCATCCACCATCGGGGATGCGGTCGATGGCAGCGCTGATCGCCGCGGCGACAGCCGCCGGGTCGCAGGTGAACCTGCGCCTCAACGTGCAGGCCGCGGCGGGTCCCACGCGGACCTGCGGGTGCTGGTGGATCAGTCGGAGGTGATCCTGCGGGAGACGCAGCATGCCGCGGCCGATACCCGGATGGCGGCGGAGGAGCGGCTGACTCAGGGAGCGGGAGCCGTGCAGCCCGATCACCCCGGGAAGGCCAGAAGCGGGTCGCGCGGCCGCCGGGCTAATCGTCAGGATCCGCGGGCCATCCTTGAGGATCGCCACGGTGTGCTCGAAGTGGGCGGAGAGGCTGCCGTCGGCCGTGACCACGGTCCACTTGTCGGGCAGCGTCTTGGTGCTGTAGTGGCCGGCGGTGATCATCGGCTCGATCGCGATGGTCATCCCCTCGAGCAGCCGCGGCCCGCGCTTGGGCTGGCCATGGTTGGGCACCTGCGGCTCCTCGTGGAACTGTGTCCCGATGCCGTGTCCCACCAGCTCCCGCACCACCCCGAACCCCGCCGCCTCGGCCAGCTGCTGCACCGCATGACCGATGTCGCCCACATGATTGCCGATGCGGGCCTGGGCGATCCCCGCGACCAGACAGTCGCTGGGTCACCCGGAGCAGGCGTGCCGCCCCGGGTGAAATCTCTCCGACCGGCACCGTGGTCGCCGAGTCGGCGTGCAGCCCTTCCAGCTGCACTCCGACGTCGATGCTCACGATGTTCCCCTCCCGCAGCACCCGTTTGGCGCTGGGGATGCCGTGGACGATCTCTTCGTTGATCGAGGTGCAGAGCGTCTTGGGGAAGCCGTAGAGCCCTTTGAACGATGGCCTGGCACCGGGGTGACTGCGGATGAACGCTTCGGCGAGGTTGTCGAGGTCGAGGGTGGTCATGCCCGGACGGACCGACCGGCGCATCAAGGCCAGCGTCTCGACCGACGATGCGGCCCGCCCGGGCCATCGTCTCGATTTCGCGGGGGGACTTGAGGGTGATCATGGCAGCCTTCGGCGAGGGGCCGGTCCGCGCGGACCGGCCTGTCGCGGCTATCGGCCGAGGATCGTCTTCACGTTCGCTGCGATATCCTGGACGCTCCCCACGGCCTCGACCACATGCACACCGCCCCGGGCACGATACCAGTCGAGCACCGGCGCGGTCTGCTCGCGGTAGGCGGTCAGCCGGGTGGCGACCGCCTTCGGGTCGTCGTCGGCCCGCCCCTCGATCGTGCGCCGCCGGGCCGATCCGGGCGAGGATCTCGGCGTCAGCCACATCGAAGAACAGCACCACGTCCATCCTGCGTCCCAGCTCGGTGAGAATCCGGGTGACTCCTTCGGCCTGGGGCACGGTGCGCACCACGCCATCGAAGATCACCCCGTTCTTCGCCTCCGGCTTGACCAGCTCCTCGCGGACCACGCCCATGATGATCTCATCGCTGACGAGGCCACCAGACTCCATCACCGCCCTGGCCTTGAGCCCCACCGGGGTGCCGCGCTTGACCGCGTCGCGGAGCAGGTCGCCCGTCGCAAACTTGGGCAGTCCGAGGCGATCGGCTATCAGAGTACCCTGGGTGCCCTTGCCGGCGCCCGGGGGACCGAGGAGGAGAATGTCCATCTGGGTGCTCCAGCCGAATGGTGAGCGGCGCCCCTCCCGCCGTGTCATCCCGACGAGCGAAGCGACGAAGGATCTCTTCGAATGATGAAGAGATCCTCCGAGGCGCTCAGGATGACGCGAGGCGCTCCGCGCCCTGCGTCACATGAACCGCTGCTGCCGCCCCCGGAACTTGATCCGCCCTGACTTCATGAAGCCGTCGTACTTGCGCAGCGTCAGGTGCTGCTGGATCTGGGCGATCGTGTCGAGCAGCACTCCGACGACGATCAGCACCGAGGTACCGCCGAACTGCTGCGTGAATCCGAGCTGCTTGCTCATCGTCACCGGGATGATCGCGATCAGCGCCAGGAAGAGCGCGCCGGGGAGCGTCACGCGGGACAGCACGTTGTCGATGTAGTCGGCGGTGCTGGCCCCTGGCTTGACGCCGGGAATGAAGCCGCCCTGCTTCTTCAGGTTCTCCGCCAGATCCACCGAATTGAAGATGATGGAGGTGTAGAAGTAGCTGAACAGCAGGATCAGGACGCCGAAGCTCAGGTCGTACGGCAGCTCGCCCGGCGTGAAGAAATCCGCCATGCTGCGCAACCACTCGTTCTGGGTGAAGCTCGCCAGCGTGCCCGGGACGATGATGATCGTCTGGGCGAAGACGATCGGCATCACGCCGGCGGTGATGAGCCGGATCGGGATGAAGGTCTTCTGGCCCTGTGTCATCCGGCCGCGCCCCATGACCTTGCGGGGGATCTGCACCGGAATTCGGCGGGCGGCGAGGGACATTGCCGTCACGGCGGCCACCACCGAGACCAGGATCGCGCCGAAGAGCAGGATCTTCGGAAAGGAGAGGATGCCCTCCTTCCAGAACCCCGCCATGTTCACGATGCCTGGCCAGAGGCGGTCCAGGATCGAGAAGGTGATGAGCAGACTCATCCCGTTCCCGATGCCGCGCTCGGTAATCTGCTCGCCCAGCCACATGACGAACACCGCGCCCGTGGTCAGCACGACGACCATCGCCAAGCGGGTCCAGAAGGTCGGGAACGGCACGGCGCCGGGGATGCTCTCGGTGAACACCGCGAAGGTATACGCCTGGGTCAGCGCGATAAGGACCGTAGTGTATCGGGTCCACTGGGTCAGCTTCTTCTTGCCCTCCTCGTCCTTCTGCATCTTGCCGATCGAGGGGACGATGCCGCCCGCCAGCTGGTAGATGATCGAGGCCGAGATGTAGGGCATGATGCCGAGCGCGAACACCGTGGCGCGGGAGAGCCCGCCGCCGAGGGTGTCGTACAGACCGAAAAACCCGGCGGCCGCCGAGTTCTTGATGAAGTCGGTGACCGCCTGGACGTTGACTCCCGGCGCGAAGATATGCGCGCCGATCCGGTAGATCACGAGCGCCAGGAGCGTGAACCCGATCTTCCGCTGGAGCTCGGGATCCATGCCGAAGCTGGGCCGGGCGGCGGCGGTCATTCGGCGCTGATCTTCCCGCCCGCCTGCTCGATCTTCTCGCGGGCCGAGGCAGAGACCGTCACTCCCTGGAGGGAGTAGGCGCGATCGGCGGCGCCGGTGCCGAGGATCTTCACCGGGACATCCCGCTTGGAGATGATGCCGGCAGCGTGCAGCGTCTCGGGGCTCACGTCGGTGGCAGTCAGCCGCACCAGGTCCTTCAGGTTCACCGGCTGGGCCGAGACCTTGAACGGGTTGGTGAAGCCACGCTTGGGCAGGCGCCGGTACATCGGCATCTGTCCGCCCTCGAAGCCCGGGTTCGTCTCACCGGCCTGACGGGCCTTGTGGCCCTTATGACCGCGTCCGGACGTCTTGCCCTTGCCGGAGCCGGGACCGCGCCCCACGCGCATCTTGCCCTTGGTCGACCCGCGGGCCGGCCGGAGGTTCGACAGGGTAACCGGCGCATTCTTCTCCGCCATTTACTTCTCCTGGGCCGGCGCCACCTCGACGAGGTGGCGCACCTTGAACAGCATGCCACGGACGGACGCGTTGTTCGGCAACTCCGACACCGACTGATGGTGCTTGAGGCCCAGCGCCTTGAGCGTCCGGTTCATGGACTCCGAGTGGCCGATTCCCGAGCGGATCTGCTTGATGTGCAGCCGCTTGGCGGTGTCTTCGGCGGGGATGGTCGCCGCGTGGTACGCCGGGCCCTGCCGACCGACGACTGGATTGCGTCCCATGGATCAGACCTCCTGCGGCGCGCGGTAGGCGAGCTGATCCACTTCGATGCCGCGCTCCCGCGCGATCTGGCGGACGGTCACCAGCTGCGCCAGCCCGTCCATCGTGGCCCGGACCATGTTGTGCGGATTGTTGGACCCGAGGCTCTTGGTCAGAATGTCGGTGATGCCGGCGCAGGCCAGCACCGCGCGGACCGAGCCGCCGGCGATGATACCGGTGCCGCTCGCCGCCGGCTTGAGCAGGACCTTCCCTGCCCCGTGCGATCCCAGCACTTCGTGCGGGATCGTCGCGCCGACGCGCGGCACTTCCACCATCTTGCGCTTGGCCGCGTCGACCGCCTTGCGGACCGCCTCGGAGACCTCGTTCGCCTTGCCGGTTGCGATCCCGACCTTGCCCTTGCCGTCGCCGATGGCGACGAGGGCATTGAACGAGAAGCGCCGGCCGCCCTTGACGACCTTCGCCACGCGGTTGATCGCGACGACCGTTTCGATGAACTCGCTGTGCTCGCGCTCGTTCCGATCGCCACGCTTGCCGCCGCGGCCATCGCCCCCGCGCCCGCGTCCACCCTGGCCGCCACCGGGACCGCCGCGTCCACCGCGTCCGCGACCACCGCCGGCCGGGGCGCTCTCGGCGCCCGGGGTCACTGCCTGTTCGTCTGCCATATCAGAACTCCAGTCCGCCTTCGCGCGCGCCGTCAGCGACGGCCCTCACGCGTCCGTGATATCGATAGCCAGCCCGGTCGAATACGACCTTCGAGAACCCGGCCGCCTTGACCTTGGCGGCGACCGCCTTGCCGAGCCCCTTGGCCTTGCCCACCTTGCCGGCACCGTCGACGGTCACGCCCTCGGACCCGTCGCTCATGCCGAGGAGGCAGACGCCGCGATCGTCGTCGACCAGCTGCACGTAGATGTGCTTCAGCGAGCGGAATACCGCGAGCCGCGGCCGCTCGGCCGTGCCGGCAACCTTCTTGCGCACCCGGAGATGCCGCCGGGCGCGGAGCTCATGCCGTCCGCGCGGCGACTTGACTGCACGCATGGTTACTTCGCTCCTGTCTTGCCGGCCTTGCGGCGGACGATTTCACCCTGATAGCGCACGCCCTTGCCCTTGTACGGCTCGGGCTTGCGGAGCAGTCGGATTTCCGCCGCCACCTGCCCGACCAGTTCCTTGTCCGGGCCTTCGATCTTGACGATCGTGTTGTTGTCCACCGTGAACTTGATCCCTGCCGGCGCCTTGTAATGCACCGGATGGGAGAAGCCGAGGGCGAGCTGCAGCCCGGTCGGCTTGGCTTCGGCCTTGTATCCGACACCCTGGATCTCGAGGACCTTGAGGAAGCCCTTGGCCACGCCGTCCACCATGTTCTGGATCAGACTGCGGGTCAGGCCGTGGAGCGCCTTGTGCTTGGGCTCGTCGGAGGGCCGGGTCACCAGGACCTGGTCACCCTGAATCGCAATCTTCATTTCCGCGTGGAAGGTGCGGGAGAGCTCACCCTTCGGGCCCTTCACGGACAGCGACTGTCCATGCTGGGTCACGGTGATTCCCTTGGGCACCACCACCGGCCGCCTGCCGATACGCGACATGCTCGCCTCTTACCAGACGACGGCGAGGAGCTCGCCGCCCAGATTGGCCGACCGCGCGTCGCGGTCGCTCATCAGCCCCTTGGGCGTGGACACGATCGCCATGCCGAGGCCGTTCTTGATCCGCGGGATCTCGCGCGACTTGACGTAGCGCCGGAGGCCCGGGGAGGAGACGCGGCGGAGTTCGCGGATGACCGGCTGGTCCCCATGATACTTGAGGTACAGCCGCAGCACGCCGCGCGCGCCGTCATCGAGGATCTTGTAATCCGCGATGTAGTGATTGTCACGCAGCAGCCGCGCGAGCTCGCTCTTCAGCTTGCTCACCGGAATGTCCACACGCTTGTGGCCGGCGGCGCAGGCGTTGCGGATGCGGGTCAGCATATCCGCGACGGGATCAGTCATGCTCATCGTTGTGGCTCCCCTACCAACTGGCCTTGCGAACACCCGGGATTTCGCCCCGGAGCGCCATCTCGCGGAAACAGATACGGCACAGGCCGAACTTCCGCAGAACGGCACGGCTCCGGCCGCAGCGCTGACAGCGCCGCACAGCGCGGACCTTGAATTTCGGCGTGCGCTTGGCCCGCTCGATCCAGCAAGTCTTTGCCATCGTCTCTCCCTTAAGCCGCGGCCAGCGGCGTCTCGCCGCGGAACGGCCAGCCAAACTCCCGGAGCAGCGCCATTGCCAGATCGTCCCGGCCGGCGGTCGTCACCAGCGTGATGTCCATCCCGTGAATCTGCTCGACCTTGTCGAAATCGATCTCCGGGAAGATCATCTGTTCCTTGATGCCCAGGGTGTAATTCCCGCGGCCATCGAAGCTCTTGTTCGGCAGCCCCTTGAAGTCGCGGACCCGGGGCACCGACACGTTGATGAAGCGGTCGAGGAACTCGTACATTCGCGCATTGCGCAGCGTAACCGAGACCCCGATCGGCAGGCCTTCACGGAGGCCGAAATTGGCGATCGCCTTCTTGGCCCGGCGGATGACCGGCTTCTGCCCGGTGATGATCGCCAGCTCGTCGGCCACCGCATCGATCAGCTTGGGATTCTTGGCGCCCTCGCCCATGCCGACGTTCAGCACCACCTTCACGATCCGCGGCACCTGGTGCGGATTCGTCAGGCCGAACTGCTTGGTCAGATTCGCACGGATGACCGTGTCGTAGTACGTCTTCAGGCGCGGCACGCCCTCGACCGACTTCGGCGCCGGATCGGTCGCCATCGCGGCGGCCTTTTCCTTGTCGCGCTTGCTGCCCTTCGGCGCTTCCGCCTTGGGCGTCTTCGGGGCCTTCGCGGCCTTGTCCTGGGTCTCGGCCATCGTCAGCGGTTCCTCGGAATGGACTGGCCCGACTTCACGGCGATCCGCTCCAGCGTCCCGTCGGTGTCCTTCCGGCGGCGAATGCGGGTCGGCTCGCCCGACTTCGGATCGATGAGCATCACCTTCGCATGGTGGATCGGCGCCTCACGCTCGATGATCCCGCCCGGGGCGGTCTGCGTCGGGCGCTGGTGCTTCTTGATGATGTTCACACCCTCGATCGCCACGCGCCCGGTCTTGGGATACACCCGGAGCACCTTCCCCCGCTTCCCCTTGTCCTCCCCCGACACCACCTGAACGGTATCGCCGCTGGTGATGTGCAGGATCTGGCGGACCGGCGGCAGATGCCGGATGCGCTTGGCCTTCTTGTAGACGAGCGGCTTCATGCTACAGCACCTCCGGCGCCAGCGATACGATCTTCATGTAGCGCTTCTCCCGCAGCTCGCGCGCGACCGGTCCGAAGATACGAGTCGCCCGCGGCTCGCCCTGGTCGTTGATCAGCACCACGGCGTTCTCGTCGAACCGGATGTAGGAGCCGTCCTTGCGCCGGGTCTCCTTCACGGTGCGCACGATGACCGCCTTGGCCACCTCGCCCTTCTTCACCTGACCGGTCGGGATCGCGTCCTTGATGGTGACAACCACCTTGTCGCCGACCCCGGCGTAACGCCGGCGGCTGCCGCCCAGGACCCGGATCACCAGCGCCCGGCGGGCGCCGGAGTTGTCGGCAACCTTGACCATCGATTCTTGCTGGATCACTTGGCACGCTCCACGATTTCAATCACGCGCCACCGCACCGTCTTCGCGATGGGACGGGTCTCCATGATGCGGACGGTATCGCCGATCCTGGCCCCGAGCTTCTCGTCCCGCGCCTTCACCTTCGTGGAGCGGGTCATCATCTTGCCGTACTCGGCATGCGCAAAGCGCCGGGTCATGGTGACCGTGACCGTCTTGGTCATCTTGTCGCTGGTCACGAGGCCCGTGCGGGTCTTGCGCTGAGTGCGGGCTGCCTTGGTCGTTTCGGTCATGGTCTCGTTCTCGCCGTCCGGTTACTTCGCCAGCTCGCGGGCGCGCAGCATCGTGTGAATGCGCGCGATATCGCGGCGCAGGGCGCGGAACCGCATCGGGTTCTCCAGCGCCTCGGTCGCCGAGCGGAAGCGGAGGCGGAACCGCTCCTCCGACAGCTCAGTCAGCTTCGCCTGCAGATCGTCCACCGACAGCTCGGTGAGGTCGCTTCCCTTCATCGCCTAGTCCTCCTGGCGGTAGATGAACCGGGTCCGCACCGGCAGCTTTGCCGATGCCAGCGCCAGCGACTTCTTGGCCAGCTCTTCCGTCACGCCTTCCACCTCGAAGATGATCCGGCCCGGACGCACCACCGCGACCCAGCCCTCCGGATTGCCCTTGCCCTTCCCCATGCGGGTCTCGGCCGGCTTCTTGGTGATCGGCTTGTCCGGAAAGATCCGGATCCAGACCTTGCCGCCGCGCTTCATCTCGCGGGTGAGCGCGATACGCGCGGCCTCGATCTGCCGGTTGGTCACCCACCCCGGCTCCAGGCTCATCAGGGCGAACTCCCCGAAGGAGACCGTGCTCCCCCGGGTCGCGGTGCCCTTGGTCCGGCCCTTGAAGGTCTTGCGGAACTTGACGCGCTTCGGTGCCAGCATCGGTCAGTTCCCCGTGCTGTAGGTGCGACCCGAGACATCCTCCACCACTTCACCCTTGAAGATCCAGACCTTGATGCCGATCGTCCCGTAGGTCGTCTTCGCCGTGCTGGTGGCGTAGTCGATATCGGCGCGCAGCGTATGCAGCGGCACCCGGCCTTCGCGGTACGATTCGGTCCGCGCGATCTCGGCGCCGCCCAGGCGGCCCCCCGCGCGCACTTTGATGCCCTGCGCGCCCATGCGCATCGCGCTCTGCACCGCCCGCTTCATCGCCCGGCGGAACGAAATGCGCTGCATCAGCTGATGCGAGATGTTGTCGGCGACCAGCTGGGCCGATACTTCCGGCCGCTTGATCTCCTCGACATTGATGGCGGCTTCCTTGCCGGTCAGTTGCGCCAGCTCGTCGCGCAGCTTGTCGACTTCCGCGCCACGCTTGCCGATCACCACGCCCGGCCGACCGGTGTGCACCGTCACGGTCACCTTGCCCGGCTTGCGCTCGATGTCGATGAGCGCAATCGCCGCGTGCCCCAGGCGCGCCTTGAGGTACTTCCGGATGAGCTCATCCTCCTTGAGGAGGGCGGGCATTTCCTTGGTCGCGAACCAACGGGACGACCACGGCTTGACGATGCCGAGGCGGAACCCGATCGGATGGGTTTTCTGACCCATTACTTGCTCTCCTTCGTACCGACGTGGATCTCCACGTGCGACGTCCGCTTCTTGATCGGCACTCCACGGCCCTGCGCGGCCGGCTGGAAGCGCTTGAGCGGCGTCCCCATGTTGATGATCGCCTTGGTCACCACCAGATCATCGATGTCGAGGCTCTCGTTGGCCGAGAGCGCCGCCTGCTCGGCGTTGGCCACCGCGGAGCGCAGCGTCTTCTCGATCTGCTTCGCCGCGTACTTCTTGTTGAACTTGAGGATGGCGTACGCCTCGCTCACGTTCTTGCCGCGGATGAGATCGACGACGAGCCGCATCTTCCGGGACGACTGGCGCGCATGGCGCTGGATCGCACGGGCTTCCATGATCACTCCGCCTTGGCCTTCTTGTCCGCCACCAGCTTGCCGCTGTGCCCGCGGAACAGCCGGGTCGGGGCGAACTCGCCGAGCTTGTGGCCGACCATGTTCTCGGTCACGTACACCGGGATGAACTTGTTCCCGTTGTGGACCGCAAAGGTGTGTCCCACGAACTCGGGCAGGATCGTGCTCGCCCGGCTCCAGGTCTTGACCACCTTCTTCTCATTACGGGCATTCATCGCCTGCAGCTTGTCCAGCAGCGATGCCAGGACGAACGGGCCCTTCTTGATGCTGCGCGACATCAGCCGTTGCCTCCGGTGGCCTTGCCGCGGCGCCGTCCGCGGACGATGAACTGGTTCGACGCCTTCTTGCGGTGCCGGGTCTTCCGGCCCTCGGGCTTGCCCCACGGGCTCACCGGCGGACGACCGCCGGAGGTCTTGCCCTCGCCGCCACCCAGCGGGTGGTCGACCGGATTCTTGGCCACGCCGCGGACCCGGCCCTTGCGGCCCAGCCAGCGCGTCTTGCCCGCCTTGCCCCGCGACAGCAGCTCATGCTCCGAGTTGCCGACCTCGCCCAGGGTCGCCATGCACTTGGCGTGCACCCGGCGCATTTCGGTCGAACGGAGCCGTACCGTCACGTAATCGCCTTCCTTCGCGACCACCTGCACTCCAGCGCCGGCCGAGCGCGCCATCTGGCCACCCTTGCCGATCTTCAGCTCGACGTTGTGCACCGTCTCACCCAGCGGCACTTCGCCGAGCGGAATCGCGTTGCCGACCCGCGGATCGACGCCCGGTCCGGAGAGCACCGTGTCGCCGACGTTCAGTCCCTTGGCGTGCAGGATGTAGCGCTTCTCGCCGTCGGCGTAGAAGACCAGCGCGATACGCGCGCTCCGGTTCGGATCGTACTCGATCGACGCGATCTTGCCCGGCACGCCGAACTTGTTCCGCTTCCAGTCGATCTTCCGGTACATCTGCTTGTGGCCGCCACTGATGTACCGCATCGTGACGTGGCCCTTGTTGTTCCGCCCACCCGACTTCCGGAGCGGCTCCAGCAGGCTCTTCTCGGGCGTCGACTTGGTGATCTCGGCGAAGTCCGCCACCGAACGGAACCGCGAGCCCGGCGTGACCGGCTTGAATTGACGGATGCCCATATCAGCCCTCGAACACGGGAAGGGTATCCCCGTCCTTCAGGGTGACGATCGCCTTCTTCCACCGGGCCGTCAGACCCTTGGTCTTGCCCCGGACGACCGTGTTACGCCGCATCTGCATGGTCCGCACGGCGGTCACCTTCACCCCGAAGAGCGACTCGAGCGCCTCGCGGATCTGGTGCTTGTTCGCCGAGGGGTGCACCTCGAACGCGTATTCCTTCCGCAGCTGATACGCCGCCGACGATTTCTCTGTGACCACCGGCCGAACGATCGTCTCGTGCTTCGCGGGCATTTACTTGCCCCCCTTCTTCTTGGGCGCGGCCTTCTTGGCGGCCGGCTTCTTGTCCGCGGCCTTCTTGGCGACCGGCTTCTTCGCGGGCGCCTTTTTCACGGCCGGCTTCTTCTCGGCCTTCTTGGTCGCCTTGGCTTCGGCCTTTGCGGCCTTCTTGGTCGCCTGCTTCTCGGCCGCTGGCTTCACGACCGCCTTCTTCTCCCGGGGCGCACGAACCGGTGCGCCGTCGGAGTGCCCCTTCGGGCCCGGCACGAACTCCCGCACGTACGGCTCGGCGGCCTCACCGGCGAGCGCCGGCTCTTCGACCACGACCACCTCACACCAGAGGATGTCGTAGGCGGCGGCGTCCGAGTACGGCAGGACGTCGACCTTCGGCAGATTGCGGGCACTCAGATAGAGCGCCTCGCTCACTCCATGCGTCAGGAAGAGCACCTTCCTGCCGACAAGGCCCAGCTTCTCCAGCAGGCCGACCAGCTCCCGCGTCTTGGGGCTCTGCTGCTCGAACCGCTCGACCACGTACAGCGCACCCTCCGACGCGCGGGCATTCAGCGCGCTCTTGCGGGCCAGCTGCTTGACCTTCTTCGGCATCCCCAGCCGGTAATCGCGTGGCTGCGGTCCGAAGACCTTGCCGCCGCCCGGCCAGTTCGGGGCGCGGATCGAGCCCTGACGGGCGCGGCCAGTCCCCTTCTGCTTCCACGGCTTCTGGTTGCCGCCGGAGACCAGCGCACGGGTCTTGGTCGCGGCCGTACCCTGGCGCTGATTCGCCATGAACACCTTGACCGCCTCGTGCAGCACCGGGCCGTTCACGGTGCCGTCGAAGAGTTCCTCGGGCAGGGCAAAGGCGGCGCTCTTCCTGGCGCCAGCGGGCGAGAAATGCGGGGCCTCAATCATGGCGGCTCTTCCCGTGCTGCTTGTTGACAAGGAGGATGCCGTGCTTCGCGCCGGGGACCGCGCCCCGGACGAACAGCAGGTTCCGTTCGGCGTCGATCTTCACGACTTTGAGTCCGAGCTCGGTGTGACGCTCGGCCCCCATATGGCCAGGCATCCGCTTGCCCTTGATGACGCGCGACGGGTCCGTGCCGGCGCCGACCGAGCCCGGCTTGCGGTGACGGGTATTGCCGTGGGAGCCGGGACCACCGCCGATGCCGTAGCGGTGCACGACGCCCTGGAAGCCCCGGCCCTTGCTCGTGCCGGTCACCTTGACCAGCTCGCCCGCAGCAAAGATGCCCACGGTGACCGTATCTCCCGGCTTGTAGCTCTGCTCGTTGTTGCCGAACTCCTTCAGGATCTTCGGCGCGGCCTCGAGGGTCGCCGCCTTGGCGTGCCCGAGTTCCGCCTTGCTGATGCGCTGGGGCATCTGCGCCCCGAAGCCGAGCTGCACCGCGCCGTCCTTCACCTGCAGGACACGGCAGGGGCCGGCCTCGATCACCGTCACCGGGACCGAGGAGCCGTCTTCCGTGAAGACGCGGGTCATGCCGAGCTTCCGGCCAATGAGTCCGTTTGCCATGGCTATTCGACCTTGATCTCCACGTCCACACCCGCCGGCAGATCGAGCTTGGTCAGCGCGTCCATCGTCTGGGGCCGCGAGTCGTTGATATCGAGGAGCCGCTTGTGGGTGCGCAGCTCGAACTGCTCCCGGCTCTTCTTGTCGATGTGCGGACTGCGCAGCACCGTCCACCGCTGGATCTTGACCGGCAGCGGGAATCGGCCCGGACACCTGCGCCCCGGTCTTCTCGGCGGTACGCACGATGTCCGCCGCGGCCTGGTCCAGCACGCCGTGATCGAAGGCCTTGAGCCGGATTCTGATTCTCTGCGCCATTAATTCCTCACTTGCCAGTGGGAACGGGCCCCTGGGCCCGTCCCGGGGCGCCACGCCTGCCCCGCAGGGGCGGGCGTGGGGCCCCGCTCTACTTCAGGATCTTCGTGACCACGCCGGCGCCGACCGTCCGGCCGCCCTCGCGGATGGCGAAGCGCAGGCCCTCTTCCATCGCGATCGGGATGATCAGGGTGATGTGCATCTGGATGTTGTCACCCGGCATCACCATCTCGACCCCCTCCGGCAGCTCAACCGATCCGGTCACGTCCGTGGTCCGGAAGTAGAACTGCGGGCGATAGCCCTTGAAGAACGGCGTGTGCCGACCGCCCTCTTCCTTGGTCAGGACGTACACCTCGGCCATGTACTCGGTGTGCGGGGTAATGCTGCCCGGCTTGGCCAGCACCATGCCGCGCTCCACGTCGTTCTTTTCCACGCCGCGGAGCAGCAGGCCCACGTTGTCGCCAGCCTGGCCGTCGTCCAGCAGCTTGCGGAACATCTCGACGCCGGTGACCGTGGTCTTCTTCTCGGAGTTGAAGCCGATCAGCGCCACTTCCTCGCCAACTTTGACCTTGCCGCGCTCGATACGGCCGGTGGCCACCGTGCCGCGGCCGGTGATCGAGAAGACATCCTCGACCGGCATCAGGAACGGCTTCTCGATATCGCGCTTGGGGATCGGGATGTAGGTGTCCAGGGCGTCCAGGAGTTCCCACATCTTGTCGACCCACTGCTTCTCGCCTTTGATCGCCGGCATCGCGGCGCCCCGAATCACCGGGAGATCATCGCCCGGATATTCGTACTTGCTCAGCAGCTCGCGGACCTCGAGCTCGACCAGGTCGAGCAGTTCGGCGTCGTCGACCAGATCGCACTTGTTGAGGAACACCACCACGGACGGCACGTTGACCTGACGCGCGAGCAGGATGTGCTCCCGGGTCTGGGGCATCGGCCCGTCCACGGCGCTCACCACCAGGATGGCCCCGTCCATCTGGGCCGCGCCGGTGATCATGTTCTTCACGTAGTCGGCGTGGCCCGGGCAGTCCACGTGCGCGTAGTGCCGCTTCTCCGTGGAATACTCGACGTGGCTCGTCGCGATCGTGAGGATCTTGGTGGGGTCGCGACGCCCCTGCGACTCCGACGCCTTGGCGACGGTGTCATAGGGGATGTACGTCGAGAATCCCTTGTCGGCCGTGACCTTGGTCAGGGCGGCAGTGGTGGTCGTCTTGCCGTGGTCAACGTGGCCGATGGTGCCGACGTTCACGTGGGGCTTATTGCGCTCGAATTTGGCCTTGGCCATACGGTCCTCGAGGTGACTGGCTGTCTACGGTCAGCGTGCGGTGATCGGCCTTAGGACTTCTTTTTTGCAATGATCGCTTCCGCGATCGACTTCGGTACTTCCTCGTAATGCGCAAACTCCATCGAATACACCGCCCGGCCCTGGGTCATGCTGCGCAGGGTGGTGGAGTACCCGAACATTTCCTTGAGCGGCACATGCGCGGCCACGACCTGGGCCTCGCCCCGCTGCGTCATCCCGCCCACCTTGCCCCGGCGGCCGGAGAGGTCGCCCACGACATTCCCGAGAAAATCGGAGGGGGTCACGACTTCGACCTCCATTACCGGCTCGAGGATGATCGGCCTGGCCTGGGCCGCGGCGGCCTTGAAGGCCATCGAGCCGGCGATCTTGAAGGCCATTTCGGAGCTGTCCACGTCGTGGTAGCTGCCGTAGGTCAGCGTCACCTTCACGTCGACCACCGGGTACCCGGCCTGAATCCCGTTCTCCAGCGCCTCGCGGATCCCGGCCTCGATCGGCTTGATGAACTCGCGCGGGATCACGCCGCCGACGATCTTGTCCTCGAAGATGAAGCCTTCGCCCGGCTTGGACGGCTCGAGGTGGATCACGCAGTGGCCGTACTGGCCCTTGCCGCCTGACTGGCGGATGAACTTCCCCTCGACGTCCTCGACCCGGCGGGTGATCGTCTCCCGGAACGCCACCTGCGGCTGCCCGACGTTCGCTTCGACCTTGAACTCCCGCTTCATGCGGTCGACCAGGATCTCGAGGTGCAGCTCGCCCATCCCGGCGATGATCGTCTGCGAGGTCTCGACGTCGGTACGTACCCGGAAGGTCGGATCCTCTTCCTGCAGCTTCTGCAGTGCGATCGCCAGCTTGTCCTGGTCCGCCTTGGTCTTCGGCTCGATCGCGACGTCGATGACCGGGTTCGGGAACTTCATCGCTTCCAGGATGATCGGATTGTCCTCGTCGCACAGCGTGTCGCCCGTGCGCGTGTCCTTCAGCCCGATCGCCGCGCCGATGTCGCCGGCGAGCACTTCCTGGATCTCCTCGCGCTTGTTGGCGTGCATCTGCAGCAGCCGCGCGACCCGCTCCTTCTTGTCCTTCGTCGCATTGTACACGTAGCTGCCCGCATCCAGCTTGCCCGAGTACACCCGGAAGAACGTCAGCCGGCCCACGAACGGATCCGTCGCGATCTTGAACGCGAGCGCCGCGAACGGCGCGTCGTCCTTCGGCGTCCGGGTGATATGCTCGTCGTCGTGCAGCGGCACATGGCCCTGGATCTCATTCACGTCGGTCGGGCACGGCAGGAAGTCGATCACGCTGTCGAGCAACGCCTGCACGCCCTTGTTCTTGAACGATGCGCCACACAGGACCGGCACGAACCCGTGCTTCAGCGTCGCCACCCGGATCGCGCCGCGGATTTCCATGTCCGTCAGCTCTTCCCCGCCGAGGTACTTCTCCAGCAGCTGATCGTTGTGCTCGATCGCCGCTTCGATGAGGTCATGGCGGTACTTCGCCGCCTGCTCCTTGAACGCGTCGGCGATCGGCATCTCGGTGAACGACTTCCCGAGGGTCGCGTCGTCGAAGACGACCTCCACCTGACGGATCAGGTCGATATGGCCCGTGAAGGTGTCCGAGGAGCCGACCGGCAGCTGCAACGGATGCGCCTTCCGGGTCAGCCGGTCCCGGACCATCTCCAGGCAGTGGAAGAAGTCTGCCCCGATGCGGTCCATCTTGTTCGCGAAGATGAGCCGCGGCACTTCGTAGCGGTCAGCCTGGCGCCAGACCGTCTCGGTCTGCGGCTCCACACCGGCCACCGAGTCCAGCAGGGTCACGGCACCGTCGAGCACCCGGAGACTGCGCTCCACTTCGGCCGTGAAGTCCACATGGCCGGGAGTGTCGATGATGTTGATCCGGTACGTGATCCCGTCGCGAACCCAGAAACAGGTCGTCGCCGCCGACGTGATCGTGATGCCGCGCTCCTGCTCCTGCTCCATCCAGTCCATCGTGGCCGCGCCCTCATGCACTTCACCGATCTTGTAGTTCTTGCCGGTGTAGTAGAGGATGCGCTCGGTCGTCGTGGTCTTCCCGGCATCGATGTGCGCCATGATGCCGATGTTCCGGTACCGATCGAGTGGAGTTTCGCGCGCCATGCGTTCTCTATTTCTCGTCTTGGGGCGCCGTCGAGGCCCGCCTCGATGGCTGACAGCTTCTACCAGCGAAAAAGCGGGGCGACCGGCCCGGGATATCCCGGCGGTGTCGCTCCGCGCACGTCGGGGCTTTCGCTCCAACGAGGACCAGTCGGTCCCACGCGTTTTCGTCAGAAGGCCGGAGGTGGCTGGCGGGGCTCCGCTCGACTGGAACCGGCCGTCACACGACCCGATGTCTCTTGGATCAGCCACGCCTTGAAACCACAAACGATGCCGCCGGCGGGACCCGATTTACCAAAGCCCGGAGAAGATAACCCCAGCAGTCACAATGTCAACGGGTCCGGAACCCCGGCCTTAACATGACTCCCCCGATGCAGCCGTGAGGCCCGCGGCGACGGCTCCACACGGGTGAGCTGGGGACAGACAAAAAAAAGCGGGGCGGACCCGAAGATCCGCCCCGCGCGCCTGCCGTCCCCAAGCTACCAGCGATAGTGCGCAAAGGCGCGGTTCGCCTCGGCCATCCGGTGGGTGTCTTCCTTCTTCTTGAGGGCATTCCCCTCACCCTTGGAGGCCAATATCAGCTCGGCCGCCAGGCGCTCCTGCATGGTCTTCTCGGAGCGGGCGCGGGCGAAGTCGATGACCCAGCGCATCGCCAGGGCGGCGCGGCGCTCGGGGCGAACTTCGACCGGGACCTGGAGGGAGGCACCGCCGACGCGACGGCTCTTCACCTCGAGCGTGGGCTTCACGTTGTTGATAGCCTGCTTGAAGACCGTGACCCCGGGCTGGCCCGTCCGCTCCTCGATCAGGTCCATGGCGGAATAGAATATCCGCTCGGCGTTGCTCTTCTTTCCCTCGTACATCAGGGAATTGATGAACTTCGAGACGGTCTGGCTGTCGTACCGCGGATCGGGGGGAACCGGACGGCGAACGGCCTTGCTGCGACGGCTCACTTCTTACCTCCCTTGCCCGCGGCAGCAGCGCCCTTGCCTGCGGCAGCACCGGCCGCCTTCGGACGCTTGGCGCCGTACTTGGACCGGCTGCGTCGGCGGTCGTTGACTCCAGCCGCGTCGAGGGCGCCACGCACGATGTGATAGCGCACGCCCGGCAGGTCCTTCACACGACCACCGCGCACGAGCACGATCGAGTGCTCCTGCAGGTTGTGACCTTCACCGGGAATGTAGGCGATGATCTCGAACCCGTTCGTGAGCCGGACCTTGGCGACCTTGCGGAGGGCCGAGTTCGGCTTCTTGGGCGTCGTGGTATAGACCCGGGTACAGACGCCGCGACGGAACGGATTCTCCCGGAGCGCTGGCGACTTGTCCTTGTACACCGGTGCCTTGCGGCCGTGGCGTACAAGCTGGTTGATGGTCGGCATATCCCTGCTTGGAAACGGACCCTGTCCCCGGGTAGTCCGGGAAAGACCGGCAAAGGTAGCCGGGGAATAGGGTTGGGTCAAGACGGCGCGAGCCCGTGCCCGAGGCGCTCGCCTCAGGGACCGCTGCGGGCCGTGAGGATGTACCGGCCGGAGTGCAGCCCGGTTCCGAAAAAGTCTCCCGGAGCGACCGTCAGGTAGTAGCTCCCCGGCGTGAGTGAGGTGGTGATCTTCGAGCAGAAGTTGTTGCCGGCGCTATTGATGTCGACGCTGGAGGCGACCTGCTGCTGGCTCTGGTCCAGCAGCGTCAGCGTCGTATTCACGTCCAGCGCGTAGGAGCAGAAGTTCCCGGACCAGCCCGCGGTCTCGAAGCTGTAGGTGCCGGCCGTCGGAATCTCGACCCGGTAATAGTCGATCGGATCGGTGCCGCCGAGGGTGCCCTGCACCGCCCCTTCGAGCTGCAGCTGGCTGGCCGCGGTGGGCAGATTGTTAGGCTCATGCTCCACCGGATAACCCACGGCGAAGGAGAGGTAGCGCCCGGCGGCGGTGCTCACCGGCACCGCCGTCGGAGACGAGATCCCGCCGTAGGCCCCGAACCGGCGATCGGGCGCCCCGATCATGCCGTCCCCCGCTTCATCCTCACCGGCCACCACGTAATAGCTCCCGTCCGGCAGGCCGCTCAGCGTGTAGTTCCCGCCCGGCGCGGCCACCTCGGCCACAATCGCACCGGTTGTCGCGTCGACCGCGCGGACCCTGATGGAGCGCGCGATCGAGTTGCTCTGCGCCAGCGCGGCCCTCGCATTCACGATTCCCGCTCCGATCTGCTGGACCGGGGAGAGAGGCGTTGCATAGGTGACGAGCAGGCTGCGGAGCTGAGCCGGTGTGAGTGAGGGTGTCTGCGCCAGCAGCAGCGCGGCGACGCCGGCTACGTGCGGCGAAGCCATGGAGGTGCCGAAGTACCGCGCGTAGGTCGCCGTACAGGGAGCGGGCGGAGGGGTCGCGGCGAAGTCGCATACGGTGGAGAAGATGCCATAGGTCCCATCAGGTGCGTTGGTCTCTCCCCCAGGGGCGGCGAGGTCCACCCAACTGCCAAAACTGGAGTAACTGGCGCGATTCCCGTCCGGCCCCACGGCCCCGACGGCGAGCACCTCGTTGTAGAACCCGGGACAGGATGGGGCCGAGGAGGCACCGTTCCCGGCAGACGCAACCACCAACACGCCTCCGTTGGGGCGGAGGGGATCGGTCACCGCGATGACGGCGTCGTGCAGCGCGTCCGGGCCAACCGGGCAGCCCCCGCCCAGGCTCATATTGATGATTCGTGCCGGGAGGGCCGGAGGCGCGATGACACCTCCGGCGCCATCCGAGGCCGCCAGCCCGCCCGCGTACAGCACACCCTGCGCGATATCGAAATAGTTGCCGCCATCCATACCGAGGACGCGCACCGGGCGGATGCCAACCGACCAGTTCACCCCTGTGACTCCGATCCCGTCATTGCCGATTGCACCGATGGTGCCGGCGACGTGGAGGCCGTGAGCGCCAAACGTCTCACGGGCACCGAGGCAGCCGCTCGGGTCGGGTATGCGGTCATCGGGAATGGTGGGATCGGCGTCGTAGCCGTCACCATCGGCGGTATTGTCGATGCTCCCTCCGCCCTGCGCCGCGCACAGGGTGGCGGTGCCAGGACTCACGAAATCGTAGCCATCGTTGCGCAGATTGCCGCCCGCGCTGGCCGATACCCCGCCTGGGACCCCGATGGCCGGGTGATCGAAGCGGATGCCGTTGTCGAGCACCGCCACGATCACGCTGCTGGAACCGGTCGTGGTAGCCCACGCCCTCGGCAGCTCCAGCATGTCGTAGTGCCATGATTGATTGGGGAAGTTGAGGTCGTTCGGAATGGTCCCAGGGCGCACCGGGGCACCGTCGATCCGGGCGCGCGCGTTGAACCCCACCGCCTCGACGGCGGGATCGGCGGCGAGTACCCGTGCCATCGAATCGGCGAGCCGCGCCGAGGCAAAGCGCAGCCGCGCCGTCCGGATGACCGGTGAGACGCCGGCAAGCGCCACCCGCCCGGGAACAGTGTAGCTCTGCAGGTGCGAGCGCATCACCGCCGCGGCCGCCGTCGCCGCGCCCAGCGTCGCCATGGTGCGCATCCCTCCCGGCGCACCCGAGGCCGCCGGGGTCAGCCGGACGAGCAGTTCATTCGGGACATAGTCCGGTGCCAGCCGTCTCCTCACCAGGCCGTGTGCCGCCGCCTCACCGCCCGGACTGGCGCTCCCACCTCGGACGGTGATTGCACGGTTGACGCGGATGGCGGAGAGCTGGCTATCGACCAGGGTCACAGTCCCGATGATCGCGGAGCGTGGGGCTACGACGGACACCGCCGACAGGGTGACACTGGTTGGCGTCAGCGCGGGGTGGTCGGCCGTGATCGTCTGAGTGCCCGCGGCGGAGCCGAGGGTCCAGTTGACCGTCGCAATGCCGCTGGTGGCGGTCATGGTCGATGCCTGACTCAGCGACCCCGCACCCGAGGCGACCGCCCAGGCGACCGGCACGTTCGCGATCCCCTGCCCTCCGCTTGTCCGCACCCGGACGCCGAGCGGAGCCGGCAGGGCCTGGCCGGCCCCGCCGGTCTGGCTGTCGCCGGCGGCGATCGCCAGGGTCGCGCCGGAGGGAAGTGCTCCCGTCGCGGAGGCTGTCCGCTGTACGGTGGCGATCTGCACCCTAACGGTGTGCACCGCACCGACCTGAAAGCCGAGCGTCCACATGGTCGTGGCGCGCCCCTGCACATCGGTGACCGCGGAGGTGCCGGTCAGCGTACCACCTCCCGTTGTCACCGCCCAGCCCACCGCCTGCCCGACCACCAGATTGCCAAAGGCGTCCCGGGATTCGAAGATGACCGGGAGCCCGAGGGACTGCCCGGCCGCCCCGGTCTGGCTGTCGCCCTGGACAATGACGATGGTCGAGGGAGCGGCCGCCTGTACCGTCGCGTCGAATTGCACCGGTGACCCGTAGAGTCCGGCGACGCTCGCGGTGACGGTCGCCGCACCGCCAGCCGACGTTCCGAGCGTCCAGACCGTCGCAGCCTGCCCCTGACGATCGGTCGACGCCGTCGCCGGGAGGACGGCGCCGGCACCAGTGGCGGCGGCAAACGTCACGGTCACGCCGGACACCGGTGCCCCGTCCTTGTCGTTGACCTGGACGAGGAGCGGCAGTGTCAGTGCCGCACCTGCCGGACCGGTCTGGTGGTCGCCAGCGACCGACAGGATCGCCGTCGGCACCTGGCGAGGGTCACTGCCTCCGCACGCGGCGAGGGCCACGCCTGCGGCGAGCAACAGGGGACTTCTTACGGTTCGCATGCCCCAATGTGCCTCGCGCCCAGCGGGACCACCAGAGGCGAGGCGGGCTCCGCTGACGGCGGAAAACGTCCCCCCTGAGTCGACGCCCGGTGTTCCATGACAAAAACGAGGCGGACCCTTTCGGATCCGCCCCGGACTACGTGGTGCCGCTCGCGCTGGGCAACTTGGTGAATCGCCCCTACTCCTCGTCGTCGGCCAGCAGGGCCACCGGAATCTGCGGCACCACGACTTCCACCGGCACTTCGCTCGGCGGCGGTGGCTCGAAGCCCGCCGGCGGCTCGATCTCGATCTCGGCATACCGATAGATGCCCGAGCCGGCCGGGATGAGGTGCCCGATGATGATATTCTCCTTGAGGCCGAGGAGGTCATCCTTGGCGCCACGGATGGCTGCATCGGTCAGCACCCGGGTGGTCTCCTGGAAGGACGCCGCCGAAATGAACGACTGCGTCGTCAACGAGGCCTTGGTGATGCCGAGGAGCACCGGCTCGGACTGCGCCGGCTCGCCCTTCAGGCGCTTGATCACCCGTTCGTTCTCCTCGCGGAAAGTGACCTTGTCCACGGTCTCGCCCTCGAGGAAATCGGAGTCGCCGGGATCGGTGACACGCACCTTCTGCAGCATCTGGCGAACGATGGTGCCGATGTGCTTGTCGCTGATCCGCACGCCCTGCAGGCGATACACCTCCTGCACTTCATTGAGCAGGTACTCCTGCACCGCACGGGGGCCCTTGATCCGCAGGATATCATGCGGATTCACCGGTCCCTCGGTCAGGCGATCGCCGGCGCGGACCCGGTCACCCTCGTGGACCCTGAGGTGCTTGCCGGCGCCGACTTCATACAGCTGCGGCGGCTCCGGCTCGCCTTTCTTCCCGGGTTCGGTGACAGGATAGACATAGATCTCGCGCTTGCCGCGCTTGATCTCACCGAACTTCACCACGCCATCGATCTCGGAAATCGTCGACGGATCCTTCGGGCGACGGGCCTCGAACAGTTCCGCCACGCGCGGCAGACCACCGGTGATGTCGCGGGTCTTGTACGCGGTCCGCGGCATCTTGGTGACGGTCACGCCCTTCAGGATCTTCACGGGCGGGGAGAGATAGACCGTCTTGTCCTTGCTCTCCTTCTTGCTCTTGCCCGGCCACGCCACATTGATCGGATACTCGTCGACCTTGAACTTGCTGGACCAGGGGTTCCCCTCGTCCGGCAGATTCATGCCGCGGGTGATCTGGTCGGTATCGCTGCCCAGGATGATGCGCGAGCCCTCCGCGAGGATGTACTCCTGCGGATCCTTCCGGTTCGGCGCATAGACCAGCACCGAGGGATGGAGCTCGCGGTCGGAGTCGGCCATGACGACGATGGAACGCAGGCCGGTCGACTCGTCCAGCTCCTCGCGCAGGGTCGAGCCTGGCACGAGGTCCTTCCAGCGCAGCTCGCCGTCGAGCTTGATGATGCTCGGATCGTTGTACGGATCCCAGGTGTAGAGGATCGACATCTTCCCCTGCACGCTGTCGCCCTCCTTCACATGGATGATCGCGCCCTCCGGCACCGGGTAGCGGTTGAGTACCCGCTTGGTGTCGGCGGCATCGACCACGAGGATGCCTTCCTTGTTCTCCTCATCGGCGCTCTCGTCGTCGCGGGTCAGCGCGATGCGGACGTTCGCGGTGGTGCCATCTTCGTATTCCACCGGCACGTCGGCGTACTCGAGCCCCTCGGTGTACTTGACCAGGCCGCTCGCGCGGGCCCGGCGCTCCGCTTCCTCGGCGATGCGCGATGAAGCGCCGCCGATGTGGAACGTTCGCAGCGTCAGCTGGGTGCCCGGCTCGCCGATCGACTGCGCGGCAAGGATGCCGATCGCCTCGCCCATGTCCACCATGTCCATGGTGGCCAGGTTGCGGCCATAGCACATCCGGCAGCAGCCCCGCTTGGACTCGCAGGTCAGCACCGAGCGGATCTTCACCTTCTCGATGCCGGCCTCGTCGATCATGATCGACACTTCCTCGTCGATCAGCTCCCCGGCGCGCACCAGCACCTTCGGATCGCCGTCCTCGTCCAGCTCGTGGGGATCGTACACATCCTCCGAGGCGACGATGCCGAGGATGCGCTCCTTCAGCGGCTCGATGATGTCTTCGCCTTCCTTCAGCGCCGAAATCTCGAGACCCTGGATCGTGCCGCAATCCTCCTCGGTTATCGTGACGTCCTGCGCCACGTCCACCAGGCGCCGGGTCAGGTAGCCGGCGTCCGCGGTCTTGAGCGCCGTGTCGGCCAGGCCCTTTCGGGCGCCGTGCGTCGAGATGAAGTACTCGAGGCCGGTCAGCCCTTCGCGGAAGTTGGACTTGATCGGACTCTCGATGATTTCACCGATCCCGCCCGTGAGCTTCTTCTGCGGCTTCGCCATCAGGCCGCGCATGCCGGCCAGCTGCCGGATTTGATCGCGCGAGCCGCGGGAGCCGGAGTCGAACATCATGTACACCGGGTTGAACCCGCCACGGCTCTGCCGCATGTGCGCCACCATCGCCTCGGCCACATCGTTGTTCGCGTGGGTCCAGGCGTCGATCACCTTGTTGTAGCGCTCGCCGAAGGTGATCTGGCCGGTGTTGTAGGCGCGCTGGAACCGCTGCACCCGCTTGTCGGCCTCTTCGAGCAGCGTGACCTTCTCCTTCGGGATCTCCAGATCCTCGACGCCGATCGAGATGCCCCCCTGCGTGGCGTACCGGAAGCCGAACTCCTTGAGCCGGTCGAGGAACACGACCGTGTCGGCCAGCCCCGCCTCGCGGTAGCTGAGCAGCACCAGCTCGGAGAGCGCCTTTTTCCGCATCAGGGTGTTCCGGAAGCCGTGGTTGACCACGACCTGCCTGGGAAGGATGCTGTTGAACAGCACCCGCCCCGCGGTGGTCTTGACCCAGCGCGGCTTGTTCTCCAGCGCCTCACGCGGCGGCTGGTACCAGAAGTAGATTGCCGTATGGAACTTGATGGTCCGGTGCAGCAGGGCCATCTCGATTTCCGCGAGGGACCCGTAGTGCTTCGACTTGTCCCACGCCGGCACCGGCTTGTTGTCGTCCGGCTCCCCCGAGCCTGCCGGGAGCTTGGTCAGGAAGTAGCTGCCGAGCACCATGTCCTGGGATGGCTCCGCCACCGGGCGGCCGTCGGACGGCTTCAGGATGTTGTTCGACGAGATCATCAGCATCCGGGCCTCGATCTGCGCCTCGAACGACAGCGGCACGTGCACCGCCATCTGGTCGCCGTCGAAGTCGGCATTGAACGCGGCGCAGACCAGCGGGTGAATCCGGATCGCCTTGCCCTCGACCAGTACCGGCTCGAACGCCTGGATGCCCAGGCGGTGCAGCGTCGGGGCGCGGTTGAGCAGCACCGGATGGTCCTGGATGATCTCCTCCAGAATCTCGTACACCTCCGGGCTCTCCTTCTCCACGATCTTCTTGGCCCGCTTGACCGTCTCCGCGATGCCCTTCTCCACCAGCTTGTGGATGATGAACGGCTTGAACAGCTCGACCGCCATCGCCTTGGGCAGCCCGCACTGATGCAGCCGGAGCTCCGGCCCCACCACGATGACCGACCGGCCCGAGTAGTCCACGCGCTTGCCGAGCAGGTTCTGCCGGAAGCGTCCCTGCTTGCCCTTCAGCATGTCACTCAGCGACTTGAGCGGGCGCTTGCCGCGGCCGCGGATCGCCTTGGAGCGGCGGCCGTTGTCGAACAGCGCGTCGACGGCCTCCTGCAGCATGCGCTTCTCGTTGCGCAGGATGACTTCCGGCGCCTTGTGCTGAATCAGCTTCATCAGCCGGTTGTTGCGATTGATGACCCGGCGATACAGATCGTTCAGATCCGATGTGGCGAAGCGCCCGCCATCCAGCGGCACCAGGGGCCGCAGATCGGGCGGGATCACCGGAATCACGTCGAGGATCATCCACGCCGGGTTGTTCGGCACGTCGCCGTTGTCACCCGAGGTGAGGAACGCATCCACGATCTTGAGCCGCTTGAGCATCTGCTTCTTGCGGTGCTGGCTCGTCTCGGTTGCCACCGACCCGCGGAGCTCCTCGGCCAGCTTCTTCACGTCGATCCGGTTCAGCAGGTCGCGCACGGCCGGGGCGCCGATATCCGCCTTGAAACCGGTGTCGCCCTCTTCCCGGGCCTTGTGCCGCAGCTGCAGAAACTCGTCCTCGTCGAGCAGCTGGCCGGACTCATAGTCCTCCTGCTTGCCCGGATCGATGACGATATAGCTCGAGTAGTAGATGACCCGCTCGAGATCACGCAGGGTCACGTTGAGCAGGTTGCCCATCGGCGACGGCAGCGTCTTGAAGAACCAGATGTGCGCCACCGGCACGCTCAACTCGATGTGGCCCATGCGCTCGCGCCGGACCTTCGAGAGCGTGACCTCCACACCGCACCGGTCGCAGATGACCCCGCGGTAGCGGATGCGCTTGTACTTGCCGCAATGGCATTCCCAGTCCTTGACCGGACCGAAGATGCGCTCGCAGAAGAGCCCATCCTTCTCTGGTTTGAACGAGCGGTAGTTGATGGTCTCGGGCTTGGTCACCTCGCCCCACGACCACCAGTACCGCTGCCCCTGCAGCTCCAGCCGCTCGCGCTCCTTGGCGTCGCGCGGGCCGCGGATCTCCTCGGGCGAGGCGATACGGATGCTGATGAAATCGAAACTCGAGCTCTTGGGCTCGCGTCCGCTGCGGAAATCGATCATGGGTACCGTCCTTATTCGTCGCCTTCGGCGGTGGTGCCGAGGGTGACCTTGAGGCCAAGGGCCTGGAGTTCCTTCACTAGCACGTTGAACGACTCGGGGATGCCCGGCTCCGGCAGGTTCTGCCCCTTCACGATGGCCTCGTACACCTTGCTCCGGCCATTCACGTCGTCCGACTTCACCGTCAGCATCTCCTGCAGCACGTGCGCGGCGCCATACGCCTCCAGCGCCCACACTTCCATTTCGCCGAAGCGCTGGCCGCCGAACTGCGCCTTGCCGGCGAGCGGCTGCTGCGTCACCAGCGAGTACGGTCCGATGGAGCGGGCGTGGATCTTGTCGTCGACGAGGTGCGACAGCTTCAGCATGTAGATGGTGCCGACCGTCACGTCGCCTTCGAACTCGGTCCCGCTGCGGCCATCCCGCAGCCGCGCCTTGCCACTCGGCGTGAGGCCCGCCGCACGGATCAGCTCCTCGGCCGCCTGGGAGACCTCCTCGGCCTCCCCCCTGCCGCCTGCGAGTACCGCCAGTGCGGGACGCCCCGCCTGTTCCAGCAGCTCGGCCGGAGTCATGTCGACCGACTTCTCCAGCTCCCGGATGACCTTGTGCATGGCCTTCTGATCGGCGCTGTCGGCGTCGATCAGGCGGTGCTGGTGATAGGCGAGCTCATGCTTCTTCCGCCCCTGCTCCCGCTGCGCCAGCTCCTTCGCCGCGGCTACCAGGAACGCCTTCACTCCATGGTAGAGCTCGCGGGTCGCCGGCTCCGCCGCACGGAGCGCCAGATCGGCGATCCCCGCCTCGGTGAGCGAGTGCGTGGTCTGATGGAGATCCTGCACCACCAGCGCGATGGTCTTCGCGTCCGGGTCCGGCGCCATGTGCTTGAGCGCCAGCGCCCGCCCGGCCCACTTGAGCCCGGCGACCCGCAGCAGCACCCCGATCTCGTGCTCATCCGCGCCGCGGAACACCGGGGTCTTCGCCTTGAAGCCCAGGATCGTGGCGCACCACCCGAGGTGGGTCTCGAGGATCTGTCCCACATTCATCCGGCTCGGTACACCGAGCGGGTTGAGCACGATGTCGACCGGGCTGCCGTCCGGGAGGAAGGGCATATCCTCTTCCGGCACGATACGGGCGACGATGCCCTTGTTGCCGTGGCGGCCGGCCATCTTGTCGCCGACGGACACCTTCCGCTTCTCCGCGCAATAGACCTTCACCAGCTGGATGACGCCCGGGGGGAGTTCATCCGGCTGCAGAATCTTGTCGATCTGATCCTCCGCCTTTTCCTCGACCTTGGCCCGTTCGCGCGTGGCCGTGTCGATGGCGAGGCGGATACGCTCGTTGGAAGTCTTGTTGGCCACCCGCAGCGTCTTGAGGTCGATCTCGCCCAGATCGAGGTCCGCAATCACGCTCTTCGTGAGCCGGGTGCCGGCCGGAATCGCTTCCTCGACGGTGCCCGCCTTGAGCATGAGCGCCACGTCCTGACCATCGAGGAGGAAGCGCACCTCCTCGATCATCACGGCGCTGATCCGCGCCTTTTCGTCGGTTTCCACCCGACGCACCTCGCCGATCCGCTCGCCCCGGTCCTTCTCGACGACCTGGTCCTCGACCCGGCTGAAGATCTTGACATCGATGACGACGCCCTTCATGCCCGGCGGCACCTTGAGCGAGCTGTCCTTCACGTCCTTCGCCTTTTCGCCGAAGATCGCGGTGAGCAGCTTCTCTTCCGGTGACAGCTCCGTCTCGCCCTTCGGCGTGATCTTGCCGACGAGGATGTCGCCCGGCTTCACATGGGCCCCGATCCGGACGATGCCCCGCTCGTCGAGGTCCACCAGCGCCTCGTCGGAGACGTTCGGAATTTCCCTGGTGATCTCCTCCTGGCCCCGCTTGGTGTCGCGGACGTGGAGCTCCAGCTCCTGGATATGGATCGATGAATAGACATCGTCCTTCACCAGCCGCTCGGAGAGGACGATCGCGTCCTCGAAGTTGTGCCCGTACCACGGCATGAACGCCACCAGCACGTTGCTGCCGAGGGCGAGCTCTCCCGCTTCCGTCGCCGCGCCGTCCGCGATCACCTGATTCTGCGCCACCTTGTCGCCCACCCGGACCAGCGGGCGCTGATTGATCGCGGTGTCCTGGTTGGTGCGCCAGAACTTCCGCACCCGGTAGCGGTCGTGCTGGGTGAGCCGGGCGAGCGGAATTGTCGGATCGACGTGCCCCGCCTCGCCGCTGTCGACGATGATCTCATCGGCGGTGACCCGGGTGACGGTCCCGCCGCGGCGGGCCACGATCACCGCACCGGAATCGGCAGCCACCTTGCTCTCCAGCCCCGTGCCCACGATCGGCGACTGGGGGAAGAGGAGCGGCACCGCCTGCCGCTGCATGTTGCTGCCCATGAGGGCGCGGTTGGCGTCGTCATGCTCGAGGAATGGGATCAGCGCCGCCGCGATCGAGACCAGCTGCTCGGGCGCCACGTCCATGAAGTCGATCCGGTCCGGTGCCAGGAGCGGGTAGTCGTCGCCCTTCCGGCAGAGCACCAGCTCTTCGACGAACTTGCCCGCCGGATCGAGCTGCGCGTTGGCCTGCGCCACCGCATAGCCCTCCTCTTCGCTGGCGGAGAGCCAGCGGATCCCCTCGGTCACCTTGCCGTTCTTCACGACCCTGTACGGGGTCTCGATGAAGCCGAGATCGTTGATGCGACCGTAGGTCGAGAGGCTGGTGATCAGCCCGATGTTCGGACCTTCCGGCGTCTCGATCGGGCACATGCGGCCGTACTGCGAGTAGTGCACGTCGCGCACTTCGAAGCCGGCGCGCTCCCGCGTCAGGCCGCCCGGTCCGAGGGCGCTCAACCGGCGCTTGTTGGTCAACTCCGCCAGCGGATTGGTCTGGTCCATGAACTGCGACAGCTGGGACGAGCCGAAGAAGGCCTGGATGACCGCCGATACGGTGCGGGCATTGACCAGGTCGTCGAGCGAGATCTTCTCCGGATCGGAGTTGATGCTCATGCGCTCCTTGACCAGCCTCGCCATGCGCGAGAGGCCAACCGAGAACTGGTTGGCGATCAGCTCGCCCACCGACCGGATCCGGCGATTGCCGAGGTGGTCGATGTCATCGGTGAATCCGCGCCCGTCATTCAAATCCATCAGGTAGCGGATGATGGCGATGAAGTCCTCTTCCGTGAGGACGGTGTGGTTGGTCGGCGTCTTGAGCTTCAGGCGCTGATTGATCTTGTAGCGCCCCACCCGGCCGAGGTCGTAGCGCTTCGGGTTGAAGAACAGCCGCTTGAGCGCCTCGCGCGCCGTCTCGAGGTTCGGGGCCTCACCCGGGCGAAGCAGCGCGTAGATCTGTTCCAGCGCCTCGGCCTCGCTGTGAGTCGGGTCCTTCACCAGGGTGTTCTTGATGAGCGGCGACTCGCCTCGCGCCGCCGGCAGCAGCACCTCGACCTTGAGCACGCCGGCCTTGATGAGCCGCTTCTTCACCGCCTCAGTCAGCTCGCTCGCACCCTCGGCCAGCACTTCGCCCGTCTCCGGATCGGCGACGTCAAAGGCGAGGATCAACTTGGCCCGCTCGCGGGTGGTGGTCGGCTGTTCGTCGTCGCGAAGGTCGAGGGCGGTATAGCCCGCGAACACCGTCACCACCTTGACCCCCACGTGGCGCAGGTGGTTGAGGCGTTCCGTCGTCAATTCGTCGCCCACCGACGCCAGCGGCGCGCCGGCGGCATCCTCGGGATTCGGCACTTCGGCGGCGACCAGGGCGCCCACCAGCTCGCGCCGCTCCTGCCGTCCCTCGAACTTGCCGGTGATATCCAGCTCCTTCGTCGCGAAGAAGAGCTTGAGGATGTCGGCGTTGGTCCCGTAGCCGAACGCGCGCAGGAGCGCCGTCGCCGGGAACTTCTTCTTCTTGTCGATATGGACGTAGATCACATCGTGAATGTCGATCGTGAACTCGACCCACGAGCCCCGGAACGGAATGATCCGCGCCGAGAAGAGACGCTGCCCGTTCGGGTGCGTGTCCTCCTCGAAGACCACCCCTGGCGACCGGTGCAGCTGACTGACCACGACGCGCTCGGCGCCGTTGATCACGAACGTGCCGAGCGGGGTCATGATCGGGAGTTCGCCGAGGTAGACCTCCTTCTCGATCGCGTTCTTCAGCCGGCGCTGACCGTCGACCTCCTCGAAGACATCGAGGCGCAGCGTGGCCTTGAGCGGCGCCGCGTAGGTCATGTCGCGCTCGATGCACTCCTCGACGGAGTACTTCGGCTCGCCCAGGTTGTAGGAGATGAACTCCAGGCTGTACTTCCCGTTCACGTCACCGATCGGGAAGAGGTCGCGGAACACGCGCTCCAGCGACACATCCTGGCGTTCCCCGTGCACGTCATCGGGGACCAGGAGGCTCTGGAAAGCCCGGGTCTGGATATCGAGCAGGTTGGGCATCGGCATGCCCACATCCCGCTTGGAAAACACGATCTGCGGTCGGGTCGCGGTCATCGTTTACGCTCGCGCAACACAAATGGCCCCGGCGCGGGCCTCCCTGCCGATTGCAGGGAGGCCACGCGGGGCTCCTGAGTCCTACGGTTATCGAAGCCGTCCAGCGCTCATGTCGTCTCACCGAAATAGGGGGTCGTCGGATCGCCCGGCTCGGGCGCCCGGTAGCACCGCCCCACAGGGCGGCGCTACCACCGACCGGCCTACTTCAGCTCGACGACACCGCCCTGGTCTTCGAGCTTCTTCTTCATTTCGGCGGCCTCGGCCTTGGTCACGCCTTCCTTGATGTTGCCGCCGTTGTCGACCAGGTCCTTGGCCTCCTTCAGGCCCAGGCTGGTGAGCTCGCGCACCACCTTGATGACCTGGATCTTCTTCTCGCCGCCGCTCTTGAGGACGACCGTGAACTCGGTCTGTTCCTCGGCCGCCGGAGCCGCCGCGCCGCCGGCCGGGGCCGCCGCAGCCGCCACCACCGAGACGTTGAACTTGGTCTTGAACGCGTCGATCAGGTCCGCCAGATCCAGCACGCTCATCGCGCCGATGGCCTCGAGGATCTGATCCTTGCTCAATGCAGTCGTGGTCATGTCTATGTTCTCCTCAAGCGTTAGAGGCTGCATCGCGCTGCTCGCGAAGCGCCTCGAGACAGCCGGCAAATCCAGCCAGGATGTTGTTCATCGAACCCGCGATCATCGCCAGAAGCGTCTGCCGGTCCGGGATCGTCCCCAGCCGCTCGATATGGGCCCTGGTCACCGGGGCCCCATCGACCAGTCCGGCGCGAATGCCCGGCTTCTGGTTCTCCTTGGCAAATTCGGTCAGCACCTTGGCGGCGGACAACGGCTCCCTGCTCAACACGAGGCCGGTCGGACCCTTCAGGTGCGCGTTCAACGTCGTCACCCCGTTGGCTTCGAGCGCCCGCTCGGCCAGGGTGTTCTTGACCACCAGATACTGCGCGCCCGCGCCGCGGAGGCGGCGGCGGAACTCGGTCACCTTCTTCACGTTCAGCCCCGCGAAGTCGGTGACGTACACGTTCGGTGATGCCTTGATGGCCGCGGTGATGGTCTCGACCTCGGATTGGCGCTCTGCCTTGCTCATCGATACACCGCCGTGTCGAGCCGGACCCCGGGACCCATGGTGCTGGACACCGTGGCACTCCGGATATACTGACCCTTCGCCGCGGCCGGTTTCGCGCGGACGATGGTATCCATGAACGACTGGAGATTCTCGGCCAGCTGCTGCTCCGAGAAGTTGATCTTGCCCACCGGCGCGTGAACGTTCCCGGTCTTGTCGACCCGGAATTCGATCTTGCCGGCCTTGATCTCGCGCACCGCCCGGGCCACGTCCATCGTCACCGTGCCCGCCTTCGGATTCGGCATCAGGCCGCGTGGACCGAGGATCCGGCCGAGCTGACCGAGCTGCCCCATCACGTCCGGCGTCGCGACGATCACGTCGCACTCGAGCCAGCCGTCCTTGAGCTTCTGGACGTATTCGATGCCCGCGAAGTCGGCGCCCGCCGCCTCCGCCTCCTTGGTCTTGTCCCCCTGGGTGATCACCAGCACGCGGACCGACTTGCCCGTGCCGTGCGGGAGCACCACCGTGCCGCGGACCACCTGGTCCGCATGCCGGGGATCCACGCCCAGCCGGACCGCGACATCCACGGTCTCGTTGAACTTGGCGAACGCTGCCTGCTTGACCAGCTTCACCGCATCAGTGATCGGAAAGACCCGCGTGCGGTCGACCTTGGTCAGGGCGGCGCCAAACTTCTTGCCATGCGCCGGCATCAGTCGATGACCTCCACGCCCATCGAACGCGCGGTGCCGGCGATCATCCGCATGGCGCCCGCGAGGTCGGCGGCGTTGAGATCCTGCATCTTGAGCTCGGCGATCTTCTTCACCTGCGCCTGCGTCACCTTGCCGACCTTGGTCCGGTTGGGCGACGCGCTGCCCTTCTCGAGTCCGGCCTCCTTTAGGAGGAGATTCGGCGCGGGCGGCGTCTTGGTGATGAAGGTGAACGTGCGGTCCTGGTAGACCGTCACGAGGACGGGGATCACCATCCCCGACTGACTCTGGGTCCGGGCGTTGAACTGCTTGCAGAACTCCATGATGTTCACGCCATGCGGACCAAGGGCCGTGCCGACGGGCGGCGCGGGATTCGCCGCGCCAGCCGGGCACTGCAGCTTGATGACTGCGGTGACCTTCTTGGCCATACCACTCCTTCTGTGTCGCCCGGGACCTGACGTCCCGCGAGCTCCCGCGAATCCGCGCGGTGGCGGTCAGGCGATTCAGCGATGGGTCAATTCGCGATCGGGCTGTACCACAGCTCCAATCGCCCAATCGTCCAGTCGCCTGATCGCCTAGTGCCCCCTCAACTGCAAGTAATCCAGCTCCACACTCGTCGCTCGGCCGAACAGGCTGACCGACACCTTCACCTTGCCCTTGTCCGCCAGCACCTCTTCGACGGTGCCACTGAAATCCGAGAACGGACCCTCGGTGATCTCCACGACCTGACCCACCAGGAACGGGATCTCCTCCGTGGGCTCCGAATCCGCCACCGCCTCCGCGATACCCAGCAGCCGGTTGACCTCGTCCTGGCGGAGCGGCTGCGGAAACTTGCCGGCCCCCACGAACTTGATCACGCCCTGGATGCCGTTGATCACGTGGAGCGACTCCTGGTTGATCTGCATCTCCACCAGGACGTACCCCGGGTAGAGCTTGCGCTCGACCGTGACCTTCTTGCCGTTCTTGATTTCCACAACCTCCTGCACCGGTACCAGGGCCTGCTTGATCAGGCGCTGGCCTTCGGCACGGGGGTCCTGGGCGATGCGCTGGGCGATCAGCCCACGCACCTTGTTCTCGTGACCTGCCGTGGTCTGAATCGCGAACCAGCGGTACTCGGTGGCTTCACTCACCGGGTCAGCGCCGCCACCCCATCCACCAGGATGAGGTTGAAGAGCAGGTCCATCCAGCCGATGGCCAGACCCATCACGATCGACAGGATCACGATGATCCGTGTCGCGGTGGTCAACTCCTCCCGGCTGGGCCACGTCACCTTGTGAAGTTCCGCATTCACCGCGCGGATGAACTCGACCGTGATCCCCACCCAGCGGAGGGGACCGGTCGAGGCCGGCGCGGCGACCTCGGTGCTCACTTCGACTCCTTGTGCAGCTTGTGCACGTTGCAGCGCGGACAGTACTTCTTCCACTCCACGCGCTCCGGGTGCTTCCGACGATTCTTGTCGGCGAAGTAGTTGCGCTCTCGGCACTCGGTGCACTCGAGAATGATCTTTTCACGCGGCATGCGGCCATTCCTCCATGTCGAGAGCTCGCGAGCGGGATTGAACCGCTGACCTCATCCTTACCAAGGATGCGCTCTACCAACTGAGCTACGCGAGCGTAGTCTCTTCCATTTGGCGATGGCGTCCCGGCCGTTCCGGGCCCATCAGTATCCTCACACAAAGCGGGCGACGGGGCTCGAACCCGCGACATTCAGCTTGGAAGGCTGACGCTCTACCAACTGAGCTACACCCGCGAGCCAGACGCACATCGCCGCTGCCTAACGCACGCACGCCATTGGCGCGCGCCTCCTGCCATGGTGGGGGTAGGATTCGAACCTACGTAGCGCAAAGCGCGGCAGATTTACAGTCTGCTGCCATTAGCCACTCGGCCACCCCACCGGCGCTCGCAATCACCCACCGCCCGCACCACGACATCAGAGCTGACGGAGGGAATCGAACCCTCAACCGCCGGTTTACAAAACCGGTGCTCTGCCAATTGAGCTACGTCAGCCGGTAGCCAAAACGGACAGAACGTTATGATAGCCGGAGACTTAGGGGTATGTCAACGGCCCCCCCCAAGCCCCGCCCTGTTCAGCCCTCAGCCCGGCGTACCTCCACCGTCCCATCCCGATTGTCCCGGACCTCCCACCCCGCCGCATTGAGCTCGTCCCGAATCCGGTCCGCTTCCTTATAGTCCCGGCGACCCTTGGCCGCCTTCCGCGCCTCGGCCAACCCCTGAGCCCAGGCCAGACCATGGCCGCCATCTGAAGGATTTTCGGCCTCTGAGCCTACCTCCGACCCCTGGGGTTGAAAGTTGAGCGGTAGAGTGGCCAGACCACTGCCAATCCCCACTTCCGCCCCACTTGGGTGGAGGATCATCGGAGCTTGGAAGGCGAAGATCCTCTCGAATCGCTGCCAGATCTCCCATGAGGTCGCATTGGGCCGCCGACCCATATCCATCTGGCGATTTGCTTCTCGGAGAAATATGAAAGCGGCAGCGACAGCCTTGGGTGCATCGAGATCGTCGTCCAAGGCATCGCCCATCGCCTTGCCGAACACGTCTGCCAAACCGTCCAGCTCGTTGTACTGAACCTCAGACCCAGCCCGAAACGCCTGAGCAAGTCGTGCGTGGAACTCCGTTATCCGCCGGTGGCCTACCTTGGCTCCCGCCAGTGACTCGTCTGTGAGGTCGAGCTTCTGCCGGTAGTGGGTCTGGAACATCAGCAACCGCAGCGCCCCCGCATCCACGCCATCGGCCTTGAGGTCGCGCGGGGTGGTGATGTTGCCGAAGCGCTTGGACATCTTGGTCCCGCGCACGTTCAGGAACTCACCGTGCACCCAGTAGCGGGCGAAATCCGGCTGCCCCGTGAACGCGCAGCTCTGGGCGATCTCGTCCTCGTGGTGGGGGAAGATCAGGTCGACGCCGCCGGCATGGATATCGAGCACCTCGCCGAAGCCCTGCCGCGCCAGCAGCGCCAGCGCCATGGCGGAGCATTCGAGGTGCCAGCCGGGGCGGCCGCGGCCGAAGGGCGCATCCCACGCGGCCGCCACCGCCTCGTCCTCCGGCTTCGCGGCCTTCCAGAGCACGAAGTCCTGCGCGTTCTCCTTGTCATACTCGTCGGTGGCCACCCGGCCGCTGGCGCCTGCCTTGAGCTCGCGTTTGTCGAGCTGGGACAGCCTCCCATAGGCGGGAAATCGCTGGATGGCGAAGTAGACCGAACGGTCTTCGCCCTGATAGGCACTTCCGTTCTGGAGCAGCCCGGACACCAGTTCGATCATCGGGGCGATGAAGTCGGTCGCGCGAGGATACTCCTCCGCGTCTTCGATCCGCAGCCAGCGCCGGTCCTCGTGAAATGCTTCCGCGAATGGCCCGGTAAAGGCGCGGATGGGCAGCCCGCGGGCACCCGCCTCCTTGATGATCCGGTCATCCACGTCGGTGAGGTTCATGATGTGGAAGACCTGGAGCCCGCTCGCCTCGAACCACCGTCGCAGCAGATCCTCGAAGATAAAGGTCCGGAAGTTCCCGATGTGGGCGTAGTTCCAGACCGTCGGCCCGCAGGTATACATCGTCACCCGGCCGGGGTGGAGCGGCCGGAATTCCTCGATGCTTCGAGTCAGCGTATTGAAGAGGCGGAGCGCCATCGATCACTCTCCGTCGGTGGTATCGGGAAGGGAGGCGCCGCCCGCCTGCGAGCGCGGCTGGCCCGGTGGCGGGGGGAGCAGTGCCCCGCCTGGAGCGGGCACCGCGCGCACGTGCACCGTGCGCTGTGGGTACGGAATCTCGATCCCCTCCCGATCCAGCCGATTCTTGATCCGGCGTCGGAACTCGCGCCCCACCGCCCACTGCTGCCCCGGCACCGTCCGCAGCAGAGTCCGGATGGTGATCGCGCTGTCGCCGAGCCCATCGACGCCGGCAACCTCGGGCTCGCCATCGAACCTGCCATGCCAGGCCGGGTCCGCAGCGAAGGCCTCCGCTTCCGAGCGAAACACCTCCAGCGCACGATCGACATTGGTTCCGTACCCCACTCCGACGTCGATCACCGCGCGCGACCACTGCCGCGTCATGTTGCTCACGGTGGTGATCTGCCCATTGGGAATCATGTGGACGGTACCCTGGGCGTCGCGGAGGACCACCATTCGGAGGGTCATGCGCTCGACCACCCCGGTCTTCGTGGCGACCTCGATCACATCGCCCAGCGCGAACTGGCCCTCGACGAGGTAGAAGAATCCCGAGATCACGTCCTTCACCAGACTCTGCGCACCAAAGGAAACGGCGAGGCCGAGGATGCCCGCGCCCGCGAGCAGCGGACCGATATCGATGAAGGCGTTGAGGGTGAGGAGGAGCCCGAGGACGACGATGGTCACCTTTCCCACACTGCGCAGCAGCTGCGAAATGGTATGCCCGCGCTGCTCCCGCTCGGTGAAGGTGGAGTCGTCGCCGTCGTCGACCGCTCGCTCGATCCGCCGGGCGATCAGCCCGACGGTCCGCATGGCCAGATAGCAGAAGACCCAGATGAGCACCACCTGGAGCAGCTTCCGCATGACCAGTCCCGCGTCGAGCTCAAAGACCCCGGCGAGGTTCTGAATCCATTGGGGGATGGCGATCAGCAGGGCGTGCACAGCGCGGCCTCGGCGGTGGCGGCCGCATCGGCCGGGGCAGGAACATAGGAGCCCCCGGCGGGGGCTTCAACCCGGCGACTACAGGCCGACCTGGAGACCCGCGACCACGCTGGCGAACTCCCGGCTGGAGAAGGCACCGAGGCCAGTGAGGGCGGAGTGGTACCGGGCCTCCAGCAGAGCGCCGGTGCGCTCGCTGCGGAAAGTGAAGAAGGCACCGACTCCGGCGCTGCCGCCCAGTGCCCGGCCAGTCCCTCCGATCACGGGGGTGTAGTGATACTCGGCGAGCCCCGCCACGACGTACGGGCGGACCGCCCCCCTGGTCATGGCGGGGAGACGAATGATGGCCCCAATGAGCTCCGCGTCGTGATCGCTTCCACTCGCGTGGTGCCCGTACTCGCCGGCCAGCACGACCCTGCCGAGGCGCGCCCCGACCTCCCACTGGTAGCCGAGCCCACCGCCGGAGCTGCGCCCGCCGTTGCCGACTTCAAAGGCGGCACCGGCGAATCCCGCGACGAACAGCCGCACCTGGCCGGCGAGCGGACGCGTACCCGCGCTCAGCAGCAGAAGTGCCAGGAATGGAGACGGAAGCCGCATCGTGGAACTCCGGATCGGACCGCCAGCCGGATCGGACGAGGCGGCTCAAGAGGGGACGTAAGGACCTCGCCCCACGACTCCCGGCGTGGGAGCAGTCGGAAGGGGTCAGCCAAGTGCTGCGTGACAAGGTAGGCGAGTGGCCGGCCCGCCACACGCCCCCCGCTGCTCGTCGATCAACCCGCACCCTTCGGTGGACGGACCACGAGGGTCGGATGGGTCGAGCCGCGAATCACCTTGTCGGCAACGCTCCCCACGATCAGTCGCTCAAAGCCTCCGGCACCATGGCTCGCCAGCGCAACGACATCTGCCTTCAGCGCTTCGGCCTGCTCGATGATCGTCTCGGCGGCGGCAGGCCCGTTCACCTGGTGGGTCGTCACGGTCAGGCCCTTCGTGCGCATGCGCGTCGCCAACTCCTCCAGGTAGTTGCGCGCGGCCTCCCGCTGGCGTGTTTCGAGGCCCGCCGACATCGGGATCACCATCAGGCCGGAGGGATCGGTGATCGGCATGACCGGCTCGATGACCGTCAGGAGGGTGTACTCTGCGTCAAATGGGCGCCCAAGCGCGACGGCCGCGGCCAGGGCCTTCTCGCTGAACGGCGATCCGTCAAGGCAGAGGAGAATCCGCTGGACAGTCGGCGCCGGCTGCGCCTCCGCGGACGGGCGGACCAGTAACACGGGAACGTGGAGAGCGCGCATCAGGTGGTCCGCAACGCTGCCGAGCCAGAACCGGCTGATACGGCCCCGGCCATGTGTCGTGATGACCACCAGGTCGGCGCCGGAAGATTCGATGTGGTCCTGAAGCGCCTCGGTGACCGCGCCATCCAGCAGTACCGCAGTGAGTGGCACATTGATTGTGGCCCGCATGCGGGCGACGATTCCGCTCAGGTAGATCTGCTCGCGAGCCCGCGCCTCCTGGTCGATCTGGGCTTCGATCTTGGGGACCTCCATGGCGGTGGCCAGTGCCGGAACCGGGTGATGGACCAGCGCCACCTCCATGATGGCGCCGGCGCGCCGGGCGAGCTCCAGCGCGAGCGGCAGCGCCTGCTCTGCAAAGGGAGAGCCGTCGAGCGGTACGCAGATCGAGCGATACATGGACTGTGTCATCTGCCCTCCCTGATGGCGCCGGCGCGCCGGGCGAGCTCCAGCGCGAGCGGCAGCGCCTGCTCTGCAACGGGAGAGCCGTCGAGCGGTACGCAGATCGAGCGATACATGGACGGTGTCATCTGCCCTCCACGATGGCGCCGGCGCGCCGGGCGAGCTCCAGCGCGAGCGGCAACGCCTGCTCTGCAAAGGGAGGTCCGTCGACCGGTATGCAGATCGGGCGATACATCGATGGTGTCATATGCCCCCTATTCGTCGAAGAATTCCTGCAGCAACCTGCGACTGCGTCCCTGAAGGGCGGATGAAGGCACGGCGAACCTCACCGCCCGATCAGCAGCCCGGCCACGCTGGCAGCTCCAAGCATGAGCAGGCCGAGTGCAGCGAGCCGGCGGAAGGACCCTGCGCCAAGCACCAGTACGACCGCAAGCTTGAGCAGGGTATTGGCGAGGACGCCGATGGCCATCGCCATGGCGGCAATCCGCACACTGTCATCCGCGGCCAGCCGGCTCATCGACAGGGTCAACGCATCCATGTCGGTCAGTCCTAACAATGCTGACGACGCAAGAACACCCCTCGTTCCGAATTGGGCGCGCACCCATGCCATCCCCAGGAGGACAGCCTGAAAGGCGAGCGCCAGGAGGACCGCTGAGCCGAGCCGTAGTGGACTGCTTTCTGCGGGCAGGACGGCGCTGTCCGAGCGGGCATCGACGCGTCGGACACCCAGCCAGACCATGATGGCGCCGACCATGAAAGGTGGGAGAACGAATGGCAGGAGGGCGAGGGTGAGCGGAGGATGGAGCACGAGTGTCAGCAAGACGAGACGCGGCAGGAGCACGGTACAGGCGCCGACCACGCCGAGGGCGAGTGGCACGGACCGGGCGGCGGGCTCACGGCTCTCGCGGGAGTTGGTCATGGTGACCGCCGTCGACGAAATCAGGCCACCCAGCATGCCGGCGAGCACCATGCCGTGACCAGGCCCGACCGCACGGCGGGCGAGGTAGCCGGCGAAGTTGAGCCCGGACACTATCAGCACGACCGTCCAGAGCTCGCGGGGCCGGATGCCGCCGAGGGGGCCATATGGCCCCGCCGGGAGAATGGGGAGGACGACAAGCGCGAGGACCGCGAACTGGAGTCCTGCCCGGATCTCGACTTCCCCCAGGTGACCGACGAAGCGATGGATGGCGGATTTCTCGCGCAGCACCAGCACGAGAGTGGCGCCCACCGCCGCGGCGAGTCGGAGCTCCCCCAGCCCAGCGGTGGTGCCTAACGCAATGACCGCAAGCGCGGCGGCCTCGGTCGTCCCATCGGCGGCGTGCGCGGTCGATCGCCTGGCGGCAACCGCGTAGGCTGTTACCGCCAAGGCGGCCATCCCGGCGACCAGCGCCGTAGCCAGCCCCGTCGCTCCCTGTGCCGCGAGTCGGCCCGCGACCCCGCCGATCAGGCCGAGCAGCAGGAAGGTCCGCGCGCCCGCGAAGCGGGCCTCCGGACCACTGGCATGGCCCGACCACTCGCGCTCGGCGCCGACCGCAAGGCCGATGAGACCTGCCACCACCAGTTCGGCGGCGACCAGCAGTTCGGGTCGCGTGGGGTATGCTCCTCGAGGAGGCTGTCCCGGTACTAGAGCGGTACTGTCAGGACCGCGCTGGGAGACTCCCGGGCGAGGCGACGGCAGATGTCACCGGCCTCGAGCGGTCCGGCTGGACCGCCGCGGTGGTATCCCACGACGAGGACGTCCGCCCGCGATGTCTCCACCTCCCGGATGACCTCGGCGACCACGGGCCCCCGCCGGATCGTCAGCGGCCCGATTCGGCTGTCACTGGACTCAACGGCCAGCAGCCCCGCCCCCTGATTCATACCGGTGCGCACCTCGTGCACCACTTGCTGCAGCCGGGTGGTTCGCGCTGTGGGGAGACCGAGCGCTGCCTCGTCGCCATCTGTCGCCGGCTCGACGCTCACCAGCCCGAGGCGGGCACCCGTCGCACGGGCAAAACCGATCGCCGAATGAAGCACGTGCATGCCGCGCTCGGAGCCATCGAGCGAGGCGAGTACCCGGCCGAAGGACTGGTCTCCTCCGGGCACGAGCAGACACGGCATGGAGCTGCGCCGGGCGACGGCATCGGCGGTGTCGCCGAGCCGGAGTCGATCGGCGTCGGATCTCTGCTTCCGACCGACCACGATCAGATCGGCGCGCATCCGCTCCGCAAAGCGACCGATCTCGATGCCGGGAAGCCCGGTCACCACCTCCGACTCGACCTTCAGCGGCGTCCGGTCACCTGACTGGGCGGCCTGGACCGCAGCTCGCAGGTGATCGTGCAACCGCTTGGCGTGCTCCGCATCCTCGGGAAGGTCATTGACCCGAAGCACGGTGACGCGCGCGACGCCAGTCCGCGCCAAGGCCAAGGCGGCGTAAATCGCGGCCCGACCCTCATCCGAATCGTCGGCGGCGGCCAGGATGTACCGGAGCTGCATTCCACTCCTCTCCGAGGTAAGGCGCATCGTAGAGGCCGGGGCATGAAGCGAATGTGAATCGCCGCGGAACATCCCGGGTCGCTTCGGGTCGACGGACGCGGTAGAATTCCCCGCATGCCCCTCTCCGACCCGCCGACCGACGCGCAGCCGCACCGCGGGGAACAGCGCCTCGAGCATCTGGTCGCCACGGTTCCCGCCCTCATCTCCGAGCAGTCGCTCGAGGGGGTGCTGCAGCGTGTCGCAGAGGTTGCCGCCAGCATCATCGGCGCACGGTACGCCGCCGTGGGGCTGCTGGCCGCCGATCGTCGTTCGCTTGTTACGTTCACGACTGCAGGAATGACCCAGGAGGAACGCGAGCGGATCGGCCATCCGCCACTCGGCCACGGCATCCTCGGGCTGGTCATCCGCAAGGGCCACAGCGTCCGCCTCGAGAATCTCACTGAACACCCCGCGAGCCACGGCGTGCCCGCCCACCATCCGGTGATGCGCAGCTTCCTGGGTGTGCCGATCGTGGGGAAGCGGGGGGTACTGGGGGACCTCTATCTCACCGAGAAGTCGGGGGAGGGGAGTTCAGCGCGGAAGACGAGCGCATCGCGACCCTGCTGGCCTCGCAGGCGGCCGCCGCGATCGAGAACGCCCGGCTCCACGAAGAGAGCGCCCGGCTCCTCGAGGAGGTCCAGCAGCTGCACCGTTCACGCGAGCGCTTCTTCGCGATGGTGAATCACGAGTTGCGCAATTCGCTCGCGGCGGTCTTTGGCTGGGCCGAGATGCTGGTTCGCCGGAAGGACCCCGCCACCGTGCCGCGTGCGGCCTTTGAAGTGCTCGATTCGGCGGAGCAGGCGATCGGCCTGATCAACGACCTCCTCGATCTCTCCCGGCTCGACGAGGACCGGCTCAAACCGGTGCTGCGCGAGATCGACTGCGGCGGTGTCATCCGCCAGGCGATGAGCCGGGTCACCCCATCTGCCGAAGGCAAGAGCGTCCGCCTCGAGACGGACATCCCCGAGCCCGCGCCGCTCTGCCGAACCGACCCTCATCGGGTCGAACAGATCCTCGTCAATGTGCTGACCAATGCGATTCGGCATACCCGCCGGGGCAGCACGGTCGCCGTCTCGCTCAGAGTGGAGCCTCCCAACGTCGAATTCCATGTGCAGGATGAGGGACCTGGAGTCGCCGAGGAGGAGCTGGAATCGATCTTCGACGTCTACCAGACCAAGGCCGGAGAAGAGGGGAAAGGCAGCGGCCTCGGCCTGCCGCTCTCCCGTCGGCTGGCCAGGCTCCTCGGGGGCGAGCTGCTCGCCCTCGCAGGCACCCCCGTTGGGGGTGCACGATTCGTCCTCCAGCTTCCGGTGGCGTTGGAATAAAGGTATCTTCATATCCCGTTCGTGAGTCGTTCACGCTCCCCGCATAGCTTGAAACCCATGAAAATCCTCTGCGTGGAAGACGACCGGAAGGTCGCGGGATTCATCGAGCAGGGCCTGAAGGAAGAAGGCTACGTCGTGGACGTGGCCACGGATGGCGAAGAAGCCACCACTCTGGCCCACGTCTACGAGTACGACGTGATCCTTCTCGACGTCGTGCTCCCCAAGAAGAACGGCTTTCAGATTGCGATGGAGCTCCGGCGCGAGGGACGCAACACGCCGATCATGATGCTCACGTCGCGAGACGCCGTCGAGGATATCGTCCGCGGGCTCGATGCGGGTGCCGACGATTATCTCGCCAAGCCCTTCCGCTTTGATGAATTGCTGGCCCGGATCCGTGCTCTTGCCCGCCGCGGCGGCGCGGAGCGTCTCGAGGTTCTGCGCTACGGGCCCCTCACCCTGGACCGCCTGCGGCACGTCGTGCTCATCAACGAGCGCGCACTGGACCTCACGCCGAAGGAATTCCAGATCGTCGAGTTCTTCCTGCTGCACCCGGAGCAGGTGGTGCGCCGGACCACACTGCTGGAGAAAGTGTGGGACATGCACTTTGATCCGGAGAGCAACGTCGTCGACGTGCATGTCGGAAACGTCCGCCGCAAACTTCACAAGGCGGCGGGGGAGAATCTGATCCAGACCGTGCGCGGCGTCGGCTTCACACTTCGCCGCGAACTGGCCGGTGCGGAGATGCAGAACGCCCAGGCCTCATGACCCCAGTCGACCGGGCACAGCGGGTCCGCGAAGCCGCGGCCCCGCTGGCCTCACTCCTCGTCATCGTCTCTGGCCTCGTCCTCTGGGCGGGGCCTTCTGCCGTCTGGGCGGACCGGGTCTGGCTGGCCGGTCTCATCGTGATGGGACTGCCGATCGTCTGGCGCACGCTCCGGGGCGCCCTGCGGGGCCGGTTTGCCGCGGATGTCGTAGCCTCTCTCGCCATTCTCACAGCAATTCTCCTCCAGCACCCGATTCCGGGACTGGTCGTGGTGCTCATGCAGACCGGGGGCGAGGCGCTCGAGCGGTACGCCGCGGGCCGTGCCTCGCGCGCGGTCGAGGAGCTTGAAGCGGCGGCGCCAACACGCGCCAACCGCCTGCGGGGCAGCACGATCGAGGAAATCGCCAGCGATGCCGTCGCCATCGGTGACCGGCTGCTCATCCGACCTGGCGAGATGGTCCCCTGCGACAGCCTGGTGGTGGAGGGCTATTCGCATGTGGATGCGGCGCGCCTCACCGGGGAGCCCATGCCGGTGACCGCCGAGCCCGGGATCCGGCTGATGAGCGGCAGCCTCAACATCGAAGGACCCCTCACCGTCGAGGTCACCGCGCTGGCGGGCGAGAGTCAGTACGCGAGAATCGTTCCAGCTCGTCCGCGACGCGCAACGCAGCAAGTCACCGCTCCAGCGCATGGCGGACCGCTACGCCGTCGCCTTTACCCCGCTCACTCTCGGCGTCTGCCTGATCGCCTATCTGGCCACACAGGATCCCCTCCGGGTGCTCGCCGTTCTGGTCGTCGCCACGCCCTGCCCTCTGATCCTGGCCGCACCGGTGGCGATGATTGGCGGAATCAACCGGGCGGCCCGCCGCAGCGTGATCATCCGTCACGGGGAGGCCCTCGAGCGGCTGGGCGAAGTGACCGCGGTCCTGCTCGACAAGACCGGCACGCTGACCATCGGGCGCCCGACGGTGGGGGCGGTGTTGCCCAGCGCCCCATTCAGTGTCAAAGAGATCCTGGGTCTTGCAGCCGCCGTTGATGCCGGGTCCGGGCACCTGCTGGCCCGGTCGATCGTGCAGGCGGCCGCGGACCGCGCGGTGACCGTTCCGCAGGCGACCGGCGTGGTGGAGAGTCCCGGCCAGGGAGTGAGCGGTCGAGTCGGTGGCAGGGAGATTGCCCTCGGCGCGCGCTCCTTCGTCACGAATCGATACCCGGCGCTCCCTGCGGACTGGACGGCACATGAGAGCGTGGGGCTCCGCGCCTGGCTGACGGTGGATGGCGCCCCTGGCGGAACGATCGAGTTCGCGGACCAGTTACGCCCCGAGGCGCGCGCGCTGGTTGCCGGGCTGAAGGCGCTGCAGATGCGACGGGTCATCATGGTGACCGGCGATGATGCCGGCCACGCCAAGGCCATCGCCGGTGCCGCCGGGATCCACGAGGTGCGAGCCGGGCTGCTGCCGGCAGACAAGCTGCTGGTGGTCGAAGAGTTGGAGGCGGCGGGAGAAAAGGTCATGATGGTCGGCGATGGCACCAACGACGCTCCGGCCATGACCCGCGCCAGCGTAGGCGTCGCTCTCGCCGCGCATGGCGGTGGCATTACGGCCGAGGCGGCGGACGTCGTGATCCTCGCCGATGATGCGAGCCGGGTGATCGAGGCCGTGAGCATCAGTCGCCGTACGCTGCGAATCGCGAAGCAGAGCGTCTGGGCCGGGCTGGCACTCTCGGGCGGCGCCATGATCGTCGCTGCCTTCGGGTACATCCCGCCGACCGGCGGCGCGCTGCTGCAGGAGCTCATCGATGTGGCCGTCATCGCGAACGCCCTCCGCGCGAGCAGTGCGTAGCGCGCGACCAGCGTCAGTATATTCTTGACTGACGGGGCTCCCTCCGCCGGCGGTGCACCACTTTCCCCGATCCCCCAACCAGGCGATGACCAACTCCACCCTGCCGTCCACACCGAGGAAGCGCACCATGTTCGGCCGCGCGGTCCGCCGGCGCTGTCCGATCTGCGGTGGCGGCCCGATGTTTCGGGGCTGGTTCCGCATGCGGGACCACTGTCCCTCGTGCGGGCTGCGAACTCGCCGCGGCGAGGATGGGTACACGCTCGGCGCACTCTGGTTCAACCTCTTCCTGGCCGAGTGCATCACGATGGCGATCTTCGTGACCACGCTGGTGCGCACCTGGCCCACGCCGCCCTGGGACCAGCTGCAGATCCTCGGCCCGATCGAGGCGATCGTCATGCCGCTCCTGGTGTGGCCCTTCGCCCGAACGCTCTTCCTTGCGTTTGATCTCTGTTTCCGACCGCTCGAGGCGAAGGACCTGACCTAGCACACGAGTCGGCACGCCTCCGCCCACACGCAGGGATTACGCGGCCGGATCGTTCGTGACCAGCCACTTCGCCTTCGAGACGCCCGATCCGGAACTCCGGCCAGGCAATCCGGGTAACTCACGCGATCGGGCCCTGGCTTCGCTGAGTCTCCCGCCCCACGAGGGGCCCACGACGTCCGACCCCGGCGTGGGACGACCATCCGCACGGGACGCCCGACCGAAACGGCCCCCTCGCTGAAGCGCTGCCAGGACCGCCGGCACCAGAGGGTCAGCAACTGCTTGGTCCTTCTCCGATTCGGTCGCGCATGAAGATCACTTCATGCCGAGACTCGACTCACTTCACAGTTCGACCCGTACTGTTCTGCCGGTTCATCGGTCCCCTATGTCCGACATCGTGTGATGCTCGTGACCGGCATGGGCGTGCCCACCCGTCCGGGCCCAGATGGCCCACAGTCCCGTGGAGAGGACGAGCAGCGCGAAGAGTCGCCGGCGCCAGAGTGAAGCCATCAAGAGTCGACGCAGACCGAGAGCGGCGAGGCTCAATGCGGGAATCGTCCCAGCCCCGAACGCGGCCATGGCGAGGGCGCCTGGAAGCGGCTCGGCGAGCGCGACGGGAACTGTCAGGGCAGAGTAGACGAGACCGCACGGCAGGAAGCCGTTGACGACGCCGAAGAGGAACTGGGCCCCCGGGCTGGTGGATTCGACGGCGCGTCTGCCCGCCGAGACGAGCCCCGGCGGAACCAGCCGTGGCTCGGGCACCAGACCGGCGAGCGCGAGGGCGAACCAGGTGAGCAGCGCCGAGGCAAGTCCCGCCGGCACCCATGCGGGGCCGGGGAGCAGCTGTCCCGCGGCCCCGGCGAGCGCTCCGAGGGCGGCGTAAGTCCCGATCCGACCCAGATGCCAGGCGGGGAGACCGGTGGGTGTGCGGCCGCACGAGGCCGCGAACGCTCCGCACATGCCGACGCAGTGGAGGCTGCCCAGCAGGCCGGCGACAAAGGCAGCTCCGAAGACACCGAGCATTCAACACTCAACAGGAGGAGACGAGGCCGTGGAATATACCGGCGCACGTACGGTGGACGAGTCCCTGTACGATGATGCGATCGTGAAGCTGTTCGTGATCGCGACCATCACCTGGGCCGTCGTCGGCATGCTCGTGGGGGTGTGGATCGCCCTGGAGATCGCCTGGTGGCCGGCGAACCTCGGCCTGCCGTGGACGACATTCGGACGGCTCCGGCCCCTGCACACCAACGCGGTGATCTTCGCCTTCGGCGGCAATATCTGCTTCTCGGGGATCTACTACTCGATGCAGCGGCTGTTGAAGACCCGGATGTTCAACGACACGCTGTCGCGCCTGCACTTCTGGGGCTGGCAGCTGATCATCGTCTGCGCCGCGATCACCCTGCCGCTGGGCCTGACGGAATCGAAGGAGTATGCCGAGCTCATCTGGCCGATCGACATCCTGATCACGGTGATCTGGGTTGTGTTCGCGGTCAACTTCTTCGGCACCATCGCGAGGCGGAAGGTGAAGCACCTCTACGTGGCGATCTGGTTCTACATGTCGTTCGTGCTGATGATCGCGGTGCTGCATATCGTGAACAGCCTCGCCGTCCCGGCGACCTTCACCCGTTCCTACCCGATCTACGCCGGGATGACGGACGCGCTGGTCCAGTGGTGGTACGGTCACAACGCGGTGGGATTCTTCCTGACGACGCCCTTCCTTGGGCATGATGTACTACTTCCTGCCGAAGATCTCCGAGCGGCCGGTGTACAGCTACCGGTTGTCGATCGTCCACTTCTGGGCCCTGGTCTTCCTGTACATCTGGGCCGGCCCGCATCACCTGCTCTACTCGTCGCTGCCGGACTGGGCCCAGACCCTGGGCATGGTCTTCAGCATCATGCTGATCGCACCCTCGTGGGGCGGCATGCTCAACGGGCTGCTGACGCTGCAAGCGGCGCCTGGGACAAGGTGCGCACCGATCCCGATCCTCAAGATCATGGTCGTGGCGGTCAGCTTCTACGGCATGAGCACCTTCGAGGGCCCGATGATGTCGATCCGGGCGGTGAACAGCCCTGTCCCACTTCACCAACTGGACCATCGGCCACGTCCATCAGCGGCGCACTGGGCTGGGATCGGCATGATCACCTTCGCGATCCTCTACTGGCTGGTGCCCCGGCTGTGGAAGCGGCCGGAACTGGCGTATCCGAGACTGGCCCACGACCCACTTCTGGCTGGCCACGATCGGCATCGTGCTCTACACCGTCTCGATGTGGGCGGCCGGCCTCACCGAGGGGCTGGAGTGGCGCGCCGTCGATGCGGCGGGCCAGCTCAAGTACCCAAGCTTCGTGGACATCGTCCACCAGCTGCGCCCTTCTACTGGCTCCGGCTGCTGGGCGGCCTGCTGTACTTCGTCGGCGTGCTGATGCTGGCCTGGAACTTCATCAAGACGGTTCGCGGTCCCGCCGCCGAGCGGCGCCGGCCACGCTGGCCGACCGCTCACTGACGGAGAGAACCCAATGGCTGACAGCGAATGGGGCGGTTTCCACCGCCGAGTCGATCGAAGGGCACAGGGCGCACTCTTCGCGGTCCTGACCACCGTCGCCATCCTGGTCGGCGGCATGGTCGAGATCATCCCGATGTTCACCACGGCGGGCGGGCCCGCCGTCGCTGCCGGGGGTGACGCCCTACACCGCCGCTCGAAGTGGCGGGCCGGGACATCTACATCCGCGAGGGCTGCTATACCTGCCACTCGCAGATGGTGCGGCCGATGCGTGCCGAAGCTGCTGCGCTACGGCGAGTGGACCCGGTCGGGGGAGTACGCCTACGACCACCCGTTCCTGCTGGGCTCGCGGCGGATCGGGCCCGACCTGCAGCGGGTGGGCGGCAAGTATCCCGACGCCTGGCACTACGAACACATGCGCAACCCGCGGAGCACCATCCCGGGCAGCATCATGCCGGTCTACCCCTGGCTGCACACGCGACCGTATGACCCGGCCGACATCCAGGCGTCGCTCACGGGCGCTGAGCAAGGTCGGGGTGCCCTACTCCGCCGAGCAGATCGCCAAGCGCCGGCGCCGCGATGCAGGCCCAGGCCCAGGAGCATCGTGGACCGGCTGGCAGGCGCGGAAGATCACCGCCGAGCCCGACCGCGAGATCATCGCGCTGATCGCCTACCTGCAGCGGCTGGGCAAGGACGGCCGGGCCGCCATCGCCGCCGGACAGGGCGGCGGGGCCGCCCACGGTGACCCCATGAACCCCATCTTCACGGACTGCGGCCGACGCCGTCACCAGCCGGCTGGATCACGGGCATCACGACCGCCGCGTTCATCGCTGTTCTTCGTGCGTCTGGATCTGGTGGGCGTGGAACCCGAAGCACAAGGCCGAACTGAGAGGCGGCAGCCGACTCCCATCGATGACGGAGGCGACCAGTGAAAGAAGTCACCCCCGAACCAGCTGCTGGGCCACGCCGCCGACAACGACGGCATCGAGGAGTACGACAACCCGCTGCCGGACTGGTGGCTCGGACTGTTCTACCGGCTGCATCATCTGGGCGGTCATCTACACCGTCCACTACCACTTCATCGCCCACCGCTCGCAGGTCGAGCGAGCTGAAGGCGGAGATGGCGACGGCCAGGCCAGCGCTGGCCCCAGGCTCGCGGCCGCCGCGGTGGCGAGCCAGGTGGTAGATCACGCCGGCCTCGGTCGCCGCCGGCGAGGCGATCTTCAAGGCCAACTGCGTCGCCTGCCACGGCGCCGACATGCACGGCGGCATCGGCCCCAACCTGCTCGACACCGTCTGGATCCACGGCGGGACAGCCGGACCGACATCCGGCACACGATCACGGTCGGCGTCCCGGCCAAGGGGATGCTGACCTGGGGCCCGATCCTCGGCCCCGAGAAGGTGGCCCAGGTCGCGGCCTACGTGGTGTACCGGAATCCGCGGAGGCAGACGGCGGGCCGAACTCCGATCGAGCAGAAGGACTCCGCCGGACATCGTGAGCCGGGACGTGCCGTGAAAGGCAGTTCAGCTGTTCGCGAATCACGTCACTGGGTGTACGCCCAGCAGGTGACCGGACCGTTCCAGACGCCTGCGGCAGCGGACCTTCGCGCTGCTGCAGCTGATCCTGTTCGTGACGCCCTGGCTCAGCATCAACGGGCACCCGGCGCTGATGGTCGACCTCCCGGCCCGGCGGGTCTACGCCCTGGGCGCGATGTTCACCGCGCGGGACACGATCCTCCTGCTGCTGCTGCTGCTCTTCCTCGCCTTCGCGCTGTTCTTCTTCACCTCGCTGTTCGGCCGGCTCTGGTGCGGCTTCGCCTGCCCGCAGACCGTCTTCCTCGAGGAGTGGATCCGCCCGCTGGAGCACTGGATCGAGGGCTACCGCGGTCCGCAGATGAAGCGCGACAAGGCCGGCTGGAACCTCGACCGGGTCTGGCGGAAGGCGCCAAGTGGAGCGGGTTCCTCGCGATCGCCGTCGTCGGTCTCGATGACGCTGGGCAGCTACTTCGAGGAGGCCCGGGTGCTCTGGACCGGCGGCGGCAGCACACGATGTACACCATCGTCGCGCATCTTCGCGGCGATCTGGTTCCTCGACTTCGCCTGGTTCCGGGAGCAGTTCTGCAACTACCTCTGCCCCTACGCCCGGTTCCAGAGCGCCCTGACCGACGACGAGAGCCTGCTGCTGGTCTAGTAGACGTGCCGCGGGGCGAGCCCCGCGGCGGCGACGACGCCAGTGACGGCCGGCCGCTGCATCGAGTGCAACAAGTGCGTCGTCGTCTGCCCCCAGGGCATCGACATCCGGAACGGCTTCCAGCTCGAGTGCATCGCCTGCGGCCGCTGCATCGACGCCTGCGACATCGTCATGGGGAAGCTCGGCCATGAGTCACTGATCAGCTGGACACCATGGCCGAGAGCCAGGGCAAGCCGCAGCGCCGGCTCCGCCCGCGCACGGTCGTCTACGGCAGCCTGCTCACCGGGATCGCCGCGGTGGTAGTCTTTTTGCTGGCGCACGGGCGCCGTTCGACGCCGCTGTCCAGCGCGCCCCCGGTTCGCTCTTCATCGTGGATGCCGACGGCTTCGTCCGGAACACCTATCTGGTGCGGGTCACCAACAAGAACGCCGCCACCGAGCCAGTCTCCTTCCGTATCCGGGTCGAGGGCCTCCCGAGCGAGGACGTCACGGTGCAGGAGGTGCGGCTCGGCACCACCGAGAGTGCCACCATCCCGCTGATCATTCGCATGAGGGCGAGTCCCGATCTGCCCCGCACGATCCCGATCGAGGTCCACGTCAGCACCTCGTCCCGTGACGTCGAGCTCAATGCCACCTTCAAGACCGAGGGCCACATTGGCACCGACTCCGACTAGTGGCGGCGACATGCGCTGGCCGCGGATCATCGCCGTCGGGCTGCCTTCGTCATCCTGGTGAACGTGATCTTCGCCTACGTCGCCATCCACGGCGCCGACTCGATTGTCAGCTCCTACAGCACAGAAGCCCGCTAGCTCCGGGGCGTGGGCGCCCGCGCCCCGGACCGCCGCCCGCTGCCCCCACTGCGGGACGGCCGTGGAGGGTGGCGTCGACGACTTCTGCTGCCCCGGCTGCGAGATGGCCGCCGCGATCATCCGCGGCGCGGGGCTCGAGCGCTACTACGTCGACCGCGAGCAGGCCGCCCCACGCCCCGAGCCGGTCGGTGCCGGTGACTGGTCGGCGGTGACCGTGACGATCGCCAGCGACGGCCGGCGTGAGGCCGCCTGGTGATCGACAAACTCCGCTGCGCCTCCTGCGTCTGGGTGACCGAGCGGTGCTCGAGCGCACCCCGGGCGTGCATCGACGCGACGGTGAGCTACGCCACCGGCCGCGCCACGCCTCCGCTGGGATCCCGCCAAAGTGGATCTCCCTGCCCTCGCCCGCCGCATCGCCGCGCTCGGCTACCGCCCCCGCCCGCTCGGGACGGAGCGCGCGCCCGATCGCGACCTCTGCGCCGCTGGGAGTGGCCGTCGTCGCCGCGATCACGATCATGGTCCTCTCCGAGGCCTGTACACCGGATGGTGGGACGGCCATCGACGCCGGCTAGGCTACGCTGTTCCGCTGGACCACCCTGGTGCTGGCCACGCCGGTCGCCCTCTGGTGCGCCAAGCCCTTCTTCACGGGCGCCTGGCGCGGAGTCCGACACCGCGTCCTGCACATGGACCTCCCGATCGCGCTCGGCGTCGGCATGCTCTACCTCCATGGTCTTGTGGCGACGCTGCGCGGCGACGACGGCTACCTCGACTCGCTCTCCATGCTGGTGACCCTGCTGCTGGTCGGCCGGGTGCTCGAATCCCGCGGCCGCCGCCGGGCGACGGAGGCGGCCACGGCGCTGGCCGGGACGGTGCCGCGGACGGCGCGACGGGTCCGCGGTGATCGGATGGAGATCGTTCCGGTGGCGGAGCTGCGAGCGGGGGACCGCATCGACCTCGGCGGCGGCGAGGAAATGGCGGCGGACGGCGGGGTTGTGGAGGGCTCGGGACAGGTCAGGATGGCGCTGGTCACCGGTGAGGCCGCGCCGGCCCTCGTCGGCCCCGGCGACCAGGTCGTCGCCGGGACGCTGCTCGAGGATGGCGCGATCACCGTGCTGGTCGAAGCGGACGGGTGAGGAGACAGTGCTCCACCGGATGGCCGCCGAGCTACTGCGGCCAGGATCGCGGAATGACGCCGACCGCCGCCGACCGCATCGCGCCCTGGTTCACCGCCGGCACGCTCGTCGTCGCGACCGCCACATTCATCGGCTGGTGGCTCGCTGCGGGAACCGGTGCGGCACTGACCCGCACCGTGGCGGTGCTGGTGGTCGCCTGCCCCTGTGCCCTCGCGCTGTCTCAGCCGCTCGCGGCGGCCGCCGGCCTCGGTGCTGCCGCCCGCCGCGGTCTGCTGCTCCGCTCCTCGGACCGGCTCCTCGCCTTGGCGCAGGTGCGCGAGGTGGGATTCGACAAGACCGGCACGCTGACTCTCGGTGCCATCACGATCACCGAGGCGGACGGTGCCGTCCTCCGCATCGCGGCCGGCCTGGAACGGTACAGCACCCACCCGATCGCCCGGGCGATCACCGGTGAGGCGGGAGAGCGAGGGATCGCGCTTCCGGCAGCGACTGCGATCAGCGAAGTGGCGGGCGTAGGCGTCGAAGGCGTGGTGGATGGCATCCGGTGGCGCCTGGCGTCGGCTGGAGCCGGCGCAGTGATGGTCAGCCGGGTTTGCCATCCGGAGGACGGGGAGGAGACCGGGGTCATCGGCGTGATCCGATTCGGCGATGTCATCCGCCCAGATGCGCGCCTGGCGGTGGCCGCCCTGCGGCGGCTCGGGATCCATGCGACCCTGATCACCGGGGATCATCCGGAGATTGCCGCCGTGATCGCCGGCGCCGCCGGCATCGATACCGTGGGCACCCGGGTGACGCCCGCGGAAAAGGCGCAGTGGATCCGCTCCTGGCAGGCGATGGGCCGGGAGGTGCTCTTCGCGGGGGACGGCCTGAACGACGGCCCCGCACTGGCCGCGGCCGACGTGGGCATCGCCATGGCGGGGGGGGCGGCCAGTAGCGTGCTGATCGCGGACGGCATCATCTCGACGCAATCACTCGCGCCAATCGTTGCCGGCGTGCGCGCCGCACGCGCGGCAGGGCGCATCGTGCGCCGGAGTCAGTGGCAGTCGATTGCCTACAACGTTGCCTCGGTCGCGGCCGCTGCGGCCGGTTGGGTCAACCCGCTGGTCGCCGCCGTGCTCATGCCGATCTCGAGTGCCGTGGTAATCTGGAATGCCACCCGTGTGGAGCGGCTGGTGCGCCTGGAGGAAGCATGCGAGGAATCCTGATCCTGTTGCCTGTCGTGCTCCTGGCTCGGCGCGGTTTTCACCTGGCTCTTCGTCGCCGCCGTCAGCGACGGTCAGTTCGATGACCTCGATGATCCGCCGACCCGCATGCTGCAGGACGACGACTGATTCGCGTCACGGCGCGGGGCCGCTCACCGGTACGACCGTTCCGTCCGCCGACCCCTCGCCCCCGGCGAGACTCTCCACCGGCGGCTGGGCCATGGGGAGGACCGTGGTATGCTCGAACCGGCGGGTCGTGGAGGCCAGGCGCACCACTTCGATTCCGATCGCCAGCAGGACCAGCAGGTACAGCAGTAGGCCCCACTGCAGCCGTGCGCGTGACGGCGGAGCGTCGCTTCGGCATCTGGAGTGGGTGCGTAGGACATCGAAAGATCGGGCTCGGCTGGTGCGGGTCAGCGAGTGTTCGTGGCGCGGGGATCGGGTCCGCCCTGGTCAGGTGGAAGGCAAGGGCAATGCCGGGCGACTGGCAGCATCTCCTATCCGACAAACGGCCCCGACTCCCCATGATCGCCGTGGGGGACGGGCGTTCAGCCGCCGAGGGCATGACCCCGACGACACTGTGTCGCGGTACCAACGGCCGACCTGTCCCAGCGGACAAAGTGTCTGGAGGATTCCATGTCAGTTCGGTCCATCGCCGTGCTCACGCTGCTCGCGGCGCTAGTTGCCGCTCCGTCGCTTTCGGCGCAGGACACAATTCTGCCTACCCGCCGCCCGGTCCAGGTCACCGACTCCGCCGTAGCGCGGGGAGGCACGCTCTTTCATGGCCCGGCCAACTGCGTCGCCTGTCACGGCCCGGCAGGGGTGGGCACCGACAGCGGGACCGCGCTCGCCCAGGGCATCTGGATGCATGGCGAGGATAGCTATGAAGGGATTCTCTCGCGGGTGGTGCACGGGATTCCGAAGGAGCTGTCCACTCGCGGAACCGCCATGCCGATGCGGGGCTGGAATACGATGACCAACGCGGAGGCGCGCGACGTGGCGGCCTACGTCTGGACCATCAGCCACGCCTGGCAGCTGCCCGTCAGACAACGCTCCCCCTGACGACTCGCGAGTCGTTCGGACACCGCGCTGCATCATGGCGGATGACAGGTTTGTCTCGACCCCCGACGCGTGCCCCCCTAGATTCGTGCGGTCAGGGACCGATGGTCGCACTGAAGCCGGGGCGACTCCGCCGGACCATCGAACGCACGTCGAACCGCGTGGTCTGGCTGAAGTCGGGATCGCACACGAAGGCCGGCACCGGCGCATCCTCCTGGTACAGCAGCAGGCACTCGTCGCATTCCGTCTTCACCGCCTCGGTGAGTGCGTGGCCGGCACAGGGCGCCGCGTAGATCAACCGGGCGACCCCCAGCTCGCGGAGTCCGCACGCCGCCGCGGCGAGAGTCACGGCATCACTCAGGCCGTCGTCGGCCAGGATCACGGTGCGGCCGGCCAGCTCGATCGCCGGGGCACCTCCTCGCCAGGAGCTGGCCTGCGAGTCGATCTCCCGGTGGGCCATGTCGGACATCGCGACGATGTAGTCCTGGGGCAGCCCCAATTGCCGGACCCGCTCACCCAGAATCAACGTCGCACCGTCGGCCACGGCACCGAAGGTGGAGTGCGGCCGGCCGGTAACGTCGAGTCGGCGCACGGGAAGGACATCGAGGGGAGCATCAAAGGCGCGAGCGATCTCGCTGGCGACCCGGACGCCGCCCGGGGAGAGGGCGACGACGACAGGGGGAGTGTTCACGAGGGGACGCAACCCCATCGCGAGTTGGCGCCCGGCATCTGCCCGTGAAAGTGTGAGCATCAGGACCTCCGATGGGGACTGGGACAGAAATGTTAGCACGTGTGTATGAGCGATTCGTGAAGGAGCAGTGACAGCATGCCCGAACTCCATCCGATCTTCGTGTTCGAGGTCGCGCAGGCCATCGATCTGGACCAGGCGGAGCGGTCCATGGGCGGCGGGTCGGAGCGCCAGACCTTCAGGCACCGCGGGCGCGCGACGCTCTTCTTCCAGTATCGGCCCGCCCCGCTGCGGGTCTCTCAGGAACGTACCCCGATCGCGATTGGCGATTGGCGCACCGAGCCGTCGGTCGATCTGGTGTTGTACGACTTCGGCGCCGCGTCGGTCGCGTATCACATTCCGGTCGCCGGCAGGCCTCGATGAACTGTCCGCGGCGACGCAGGCGATGCGTGGCCACGGACGCTCTCAAGCTGGATGCGCGTGGTCGGGTCGAGGCGCTCCTGCGGTCGCTGGCCGGCGCTGTGCTGAAGGCGAGTGTCGCGGACTTCAGCGAGGATTACATCATCGTCGGCGTGCGGGAACTGCCTGACGGCACCAGCGCCGCCGCTTTCTGCGAGGCGAATGCCGAAGCCATCACCCGGATTCTCCGCCCAGACACCGGCCGACCCTCGCCCGAGGAGATCCGGACCGCCAACGAGGTGCGCATCTCGTTCGGACCGACCGATCTGACCATCGTGGACTGGGACGCGGCCTTTGTCCTCGATCCCGACCCGGAGGATGTGCGAGCGGTGCTCGAGTTCGCGAACGTGCAGCTGCTGGAGATGCGCTGGCTGGATCTGCAGCTCGACGATGCGATCGAGCGGTCCTATCTCCTGCTGGCCCACCGACAGGGATGGCGTACCATGCTGCCGAGCGCGGTCAGCGCCGATATGCACCAGGTGGCGGAGTTGCAGCTGGAGAGCGCCGTCATGCTGGAACGCGTTTCCAATGCGCTCAAGGTCTTCGGAGAGGAGTACCTGGCGCGGATCTATCGCCTTGCGGCGAGCCGCTTCCACCTCGCGGAGCTGGAGGCGACCATCACGCGCAAACTGACCACGATCGAGAGCATCTATCAGAAGCTCTCCGACAAGGCGGCATCGATCCGGATGGAAGCGCTCGAATGGGTGGTGATCATCCTGATCGCACTGGAAATCATCATCGGCCTCTTCAAGTAAGGCTGCGTGCCCCCTCTCTCCCGGTGGCTCGTGAAGTCAGGATTCCTCTCCCTGGGACTCGCGCTCCTGCTGGAACTGCTGCTGGCCCGTCCGACGAGCATGCTCCCTGGGCTTTCCAGCGCCGCGCTTCACCTCGGCGCGATCCACCTGCTCACGGTCGGGTGGCTGCTGCAGCTGATCTGCGGCGTCGCCTTCTGGATGTTTCCCCGGCACCCCAGCCAGCCGCCGCGGGGCGATGCTCGCCCGGGCTGGGCGGCCCTCGTCCTGCTGAATACGGGCCTGGCTCTACGGCTCGTGGGGGAGGCTTGGCGGCTCGGTGGGAATGGACCGGCCTGGCCCCTCGAGCTGGCAGCGCTGCTCCAACTCGGGGCCGTGATCCTCCTGGTCCGGCTGCTCTGGCCTCGTATTCGCGAGCTGCACGGCTGATGCCCCGCCTGTCGGTGTGGATGCTTCGAACCTCGCTCATCGCGTTGCTGGCCGGCTCCGCCCTCGGCGCGTGGCTGCTCGCGACGGAACCCGGGTATGCGGCCGGCCGAGCCGGGATGCGAGAGATGCACCTCACCCTGCTCCTCTTCGGCTGGCTGGTGCAGTTCGTTCTCGGGGTCGCCTACTGGATGCTGCCACGGTATCCGGTCGCTCCGGAACGAGGGCCCATCTGGGTCGCCTGGGCAGGGTACGCCGCCTTCCTGGCCGGCCTCAGTGCAGGCCCGGTCGGCCTGCTGATGCACCATAATGGCATCGCACCCGCAGGCAGCGTACTGCTCGCGGGCGCCACGTTCACCTTCCTGCTCCTCCTGTGGGGCCGAGCCAGGCCGTTCGGCGCCAGTTAGGGCCGCCTCACCTGGCCCGACCGACGCGCATCAGGTCGGCGACAGTCGTCCCTCGGAAGAATTCCGCGGCCTGCTCCCCTACCGCCTTCCAGCGTTCATGGGCCGCGCAGGCATTGTGGTCGCTGCACGTCGGGCGTCCCATGAGGCAGGCGCGCTTGCCACTGAGATCATCGAATGGGGTGACCACATCGAGGAGTGGGATCTTGCCCGCGGGCCGCGCCAACTGGAAACCGCCCAGCTTCCCGCGCGAGGACTCGAGAACGCCAGAGCGCGCCAGCTGGTGGAGCGTCTTGGAGAGGTAGTTCTGGGGGATGCCCAACACCGCGGCGAGCTTTGCGGCCCCGATCGGTTGCCCGCCGGGCTGCTCGGCGATGGTGACCACGGCACGGAGTGCGTATTCGCCAGTCTGAGAGAGCATACCCGCAGTGTACCCTGCCATTCGGAGGAATCCATCACGACGTCCCTGAATTTCTTTTCACACGACAATATACCACCTGTTCATGTGAATAGCATATAATCCACCCTGTACGACGACCGCCGCCTCCCGGCCCCGTAACCTGGCGCAAGGACTCCAAGCATGACTCCACACTCGACCGTTGGCTCCCTCCTGACCCTAGTCATTTTCGCGCTCGGGGCGGCCTGTGGCACGAAGGACCCCGCGCCGGCTCCACCCGGCTCGGGGTCCGCGACTGCAGCTGGCGGGGACCTGACACCATTCCAGCTGGAGCACGGGATCGGACCGGTTACAGAAGCGGTTGTGGTCGGCGCCATCGACAAGGCCATGGCCGAGTCGGGGAAGCAGCTGTTCGAGGCGAAATGCGCAGTTTGTCACAAGATGGGCGAGCGATACGTCGGCCCGCCGCTCGGCGAGGTGACGGACCGCCGGAGCCCGGCGTTCATCATGAATCAGATGCTCGCGCCCGAGCAGATGTACGCGAAGCACCCAGTCGTGAAACAGCTGCTTGGAGAGTACATGACCCAGATGCCCAACCTGGGGCTCAGCAGGGAACAAGCCCGACAGGTCCTCGAATATCTCCGCACCCAGATTCCCAGCAAGCCCGCCTCGTGAGAGACGGAATCACCCTCGAGGAGAGACCGACATGATGCGCGCTACTTCGTGGACTCGGATCGGATGGACCGGACTCGCCCTTGGCGCGACGGCCCTGGCGGCCGGCTGCGGCACATCGACCACCCAGGCGGGCGGCACTGGTGATGCCGCGTCACGGGTGTACGTCGCCCCGGGAACGTATGACGACTACTACATGTTCGCATCCGGCGGCTTCTCCGGCCAGGTCAGCGTCTATGGGCTCCCTTCCGGGCGCCTCTTCCGGGTAATCCCGGTGTTCTCGCAGGACGCCGAAAAGTCCTACGGTTACAGCGAGCAAAGCAAGCCAATGCTGGAAACCAGCTACGGTTTCATTCCCTGGGACGATGCCCATCACCCTTCGCTCTCCAAGACCGACGCACTGAATGACGGACGCTGGCTCTTCATCAACGGCAACAATACGCCGCGTGTCGCCCGGATCGACCTGGCGGAGATGAACACCAAGGAGATCATCGAAATCCCTAACGCGGCCGGCAATCACGCGTCGCCGTTCGTCACTCAAGGCACCGAGTACGTGGTGACGGCCACCCGCTTCAGCGTCCCGATGCCGCAAAAGGACGTGCCGATTTCCACCTACAAGGAGAACTTCAGTGGCCAGATCGGCTTTGTCGCGGTGGACCCCGAAAGCGGCAAGATGACGCTGGCCTTCCAGATCCATATGCCGGGGTTCGACTACGACCTTGCCCGCCCTGGCAAGGGCGTCTCCCATGGCTGGGCGTTCTTCACCTCCTACAACACCGAGCAGGCGCACACGCTGCTCGAGCGGAACGCCTCCCAGAACGACAAGGACTTCCTCACGGCCGTGAACTGGAAGGTGGCCGAGCAGTGCGTGGCCGCGGGCAAGGCGAAGACCTGGAACACCCGGTACGCGCACAACTGGGTGGACGATGCGGATATCGCCCACTCCGAGATGCTGGCAAGTGAAAAGGTGCTGGAGCCGGCGGACTGTCCCAACATGGTGTACTTCCTGCCGACTCCGAAGTCGCCGCACGGGGTGGATGTCGACCCGACCGGCGAGTTCATCGCGGCAGGCGGCAAACTGGCGGCGGTCATTCCGGTGTCGTCGTTCACCAAGATTCAGAAGGCCATCGCCGACAAGGCATACGAACGGGAGGTCAACGGCATCCCGGTTCTCAAGTATGAGGCGATCAACGCCTGCGAAGTGCCGCAGCCGGGCCTGGGCCCGCTCCATACCGAGTTCGACGACAGGGGCAACGCCTATACCTCGATGTTCCTCTCTTCCGAGATCGTGAAGTGGAGCGTGAAGGACTGCAAGGTGCTCGACCGGATCCCGACGTACTACTCGATTGGCCATCTGATGGTGATCGGCGGGGACACTCGGAAACCGGATGGGAAGTACGTTGTCGCGCTTAACAAGATCACCAAGGATCGCTACCTCCCGACGGGGCCGGAGCTGACCCAGTCCGCTCAGCTGATCGACATCTCGGGCGACAAGATGAAGCTGCTCCTCGACTTCCCGACCATCGGCGAGCCGCACTACGCCCAGGCCATCCTCGCGTCAAAGATCAAGGATGCGCAGATCAAGACCTTCAACCTGGCCGAGAACAAGGATCCCTCAGCCGTGAAGACGGAGAAGGACGCGAGGGTGGTGCGCAAGGGCAGCGTGGTGCACGTATACATGACAGCGATCCGCAGTCACTTCGTGCCAGACAACATCGAGGGGGTCCAGGTTGGCGACAGCGTGTATTTCCACGTGACAAATGTTGAACAGGACTGGGATGTGCCGCATGGCTTCGCGGTGACCGGCATGCGGAACTCCGAACTGCTGGTCATGCCTGGCCAGACCCGCACAATCGTCTGGGTGCCGGTGCGCGCGGGCGTGCTTCCCTTCTACTGCACCGACTTCTGCTCGGCGCTGCACCAGGAGATGCAAGGCTACGTCCGGGTGTCACCGAAGGGCTCGAACGTCGCCGTGTCCTACAACACACCGAAGTGACCTGACCCACGGAGGGGAGGATCGGCAGGCGCCGGTCTTCCCTGCCTCCGCCGAGAATGTCCATGTCACGCTCCTCCCGCCTCCTTCTGGCCTCGGCATCGCTTGCATTGGCGCTGGTCTACCTGCTTCCGCTCTGGCACATAGGGTTGCAGGCACCGCAATACCCCGAGGGGCTCGGGCTCTACATCGGCATCAACAGAATCGTCGGGGGAGAAGCCGCAGGACCTCAACAGCATCAACAATCTGAATCACTACATCGGGATGAAGCGAATCATTCCGGAAGCGATTCCGGAGCTCCGCTTCATGCCACTGCTGGTCGCCGGCCTGATCGGCTTCGGGGTGCTCGCGGCGGCGGTCGGCAGGCGGTCGCTGCTGTACGGCTGGGCTGCACTGTTCCTGATCGGCGCGCTCGCTGGGCTCGCCGACTTCTATCGCTGGGGTTACGACTACGGCCACGATCTCGACCCGGAGGCGATCATCAAGAATCACGCGGCATGAGCTACCAGCCTCCGCTCATCGGCAACAAGCAGCTGCTCAACTTTCATGCGACGAGCTGGCCGGCGTCGGGCGGCTGGGTGATCGTTGCCGCGCTGCTTCTCGGGCTCGTACCTGGTGCTCAGGGAGTTCCGCGCCGCTCGCGCACGCCAGGGACCTGAACCGATGCGCCGCTGCGCGCCTCGACGCTCCTCGCCGCGCCTGGCCGCCTGCTCGCCGTCCGGACCGCGGGCGATCGCGTTGGGAAACGGACGAATGCGCTCATTGCCACATGACGCTCACCGACAGCCGGTTCACCGCCGAAGTGGTGTCCGCTCACGGCAAGACCATCATGTTCGATGATGTCGGATGCCTCGCCGCCTGGCTCGGCCAGAACAGTGCGCCCATCGCCTCGACCTGGGTGATGAGCTTTGCCGATCGGCGCCGCTGGATACAGGCCGACTCGGCGGTCTACCTTCGGGTCGACAGTATCCGAACTCCGATGGCGAGCAGCCTCCTCGCGCTCCCACCAGGGCATGAGGCGGACAGCGTGCAGGCGGCAATCGGCGGAATTCGTGCTATCGTGGCAGAACGTTCTCGTGGCACCTCCCGCGCGCCGTCCGTCCGCCCGCTCCTGATGCTCTCCCTCCTGCTCGCCCTTTCGGTCGGATCACCGCCAGGTCCCTCCTCGAAGATCTGGACGGTCACACCTGGGCGCCGGCTGGCGAAGCCTCTCGGTCGCGCTCGCCCATGCTGGGGCTGGGGATACCATCTTCGTCGAAGCGGGCGACTACCGCGAAGCCGAACTGCAGGTCACCCGCCGCGTCGTGATCCTGGGACGCGGCTGGCCCGTGTTCCATGGCGGGGACCATCAGATCATTCCGGGTCACCGCCGACAGCGTGACGATCGCCGGGCTGGTCCTCCGGGATGTCTCGGCCAGCGCTACCGATGATCGCGCCGCCATCAAGGTGATCGACGCGAGAGGCTGCCGCATCGAGAACAACACCCTGCTCAACACCTTCTTCGGGATCTACCTCTCCCGGGTGGAGGGCTGCTTGATCCGCAACAATCGGGTGCGCGGCTCCGGGGCCATCGAAGCATTGGCAGGTAACGCCATTCATTCATGGAGCTCCAGCGAACTCGTGGTTGAGGACAACGTCCTCCAGGGCCACCGGGACGGGATCTATTTCGAGTTTACCACCGGGGCGATCGTCCGACGCAATCTCAGCACCCGGGCGCTGCGGTACGGGCTGCACTTCATGTTTTCCAACGGGTGCACCTACACCGACAACATCTTCGCGGCGAACCGCGCAGGGGTCGCGGTGATGTACAGTCACGGCGTGGACATGGAGCGGAACCGGTTCGAGCACAGCTGGGGGAGCGGCTCCTACGGGCTTCTGCTGAAGGAGATCACCGACAGTCACCTGCGCGGGAACCACTTTCGCAGCAACACCGTGGGCCTCTATGCCGAGGGCACCAACCGCCTCGTCGTGACGGGTAACGAATTCATGGACAATGGCTGGGGCGTCGTAGTCATGGCCAATGCGCAGGAGACGGCATTCCGGGGCAATCGCTTCGAGGGAAACTCGTTCGATGTGAGCACGAACAGTGCAAGCGCCAACAGCAGCTTCGCGGGCAATTACTGGGACCGCTATGCCGGCTACGACCTGAACCGTGACGGGTACGGCGACGTTCCCTTCGCCGCCGGTGCGGCTCTTCGCCTTTGTGGTGCAACGGAATGAGCCGGCCCTTATCCTCATGAGGAGCTTCTTTGTCTCCCTGCTCGATTTGGCGGAGCGGGTGGCGCCGGTGTTGACCCCGCAGGCGATGGTCGATCGCCGCCCGCTGATGCGTTGGAGCTCCGAATGAGCGCTGCGCGACTGGTGATCGAAGCCGCCCAACTCACGAAGCGGTTCGGCCGCCTGGAAGTCCTGCAGGGGATCGACCTCGGTGTGACCGGCGGACGGATCACCGGCCTCGTCGGCCCGAACGCCGCCGGCAAGTCCACGCTGATCAAGGCGTTGCTCGGATTGGTCCGTCCCGATTCGGGCGAGCTCGCAGTCCTGGGCCACCCTCTCGACGGCGACGAGCGGTACCGGCACCGGATCGGCTATATGCCGCAGACCGCCCGCTTCCCCGAGAATCTCACCGGGATCGAGGTCCTCGCGATGATCCGGGATCTTCGCGGCGCGGAACCCGATCAGGACCTCGAGTTGCTGGAGCGCTTTCGGCTGGAGGGCGAACTGCACAAGCCGGCGCGGTCGATGTCCGGCGGCACCCGCCAGAAGCTCTCCGCCGTCCTCGCGTTTCTGTTCCGCCCCGACCTGCTGATCCTCGATGAGCCGACCGCCGGCCTCGACCCGGTGGCCAGCGGCATCTTCAAGGACAAGCTGCTGGCGACGCGCGCCCGTGGCGCCTCCGTGTTGCTCGCGTCGCACACTCTCGGTGAGCTGGAGGAGCTGGCGGACGATATCATCTTCCTGCTGGATGGACAGGTCCGCTTCCACGGCCCGGTCCGCCAGCTCATGCGAACGACCGGCTTCGCGAGCCTGGAGCGCGCGGTCGCCGCGCTGATGCAGCGGGGGGCCGCGTGAGAAACGCCCAGAAGATTCTCGGCTACCAGCTCCGCGACGTCCTGCGGAACAGGTGGGTCATCGCATACGCGGCGGTCTTGCTCCTGCTGACCGAGGCGCTCTTCCGCCTGGGCGGGGACGGTGGCCGAGTCCTGCTCTCGCTGCTGAACATCGTGCTGATCTTGGTTCCCCTCGTCGCCCTGACGTTCGGGACCCTCTACCTCTATACCGCACGAGAGTTCATCGAACTCCTGCTGACCCAGCCCGTGGGGCGCGGCGCGATGTTCGCCGGGCTCTGGGGCGGTCTGGTGCTCCCGCTCAGTGCCTCCCTTGTGCTCGGAGTCGGGCTGCCCTTCCTGCTGCACGCGGCTGAGATGGTGGCGCCAGCCCACGCCCTCTTCATGCTGCTTGCCACCGGTGTCCTGCTCACCAGCGCCTTTACCGCCATCGCCTTTGTGATCGCGCTCCACTTCGAGGACCGGGCCCGGGGCTTCGGCACCGCACTGCTGCTCTGGCTGGCCTGTGCGGTTGTCTACGACGGACTGGTGCTGCTGATTGTCGCCCTCTTTGGCGGCTACCCGCTCGAGACACCGCTCCTGGTGCTGATGCTGCTCAACCCCCTCGACCTGGGACGAGTGCTCCTGCTGCTCGACTTCGATGTCGCGGCGCTGATGGGCTATACCGGTGCAGTGTTCCAGCTCTTCCTCGGCACGGCGCTCGGGCTCGGCGTTGCTTCTGGCGCGCTGCTTCTCTGGACCGCCCTGCCGCTCTGGCTCGGCGCCCGGAGATTCGCACGCCGCGACTTCTAGCGCCGACGGTGGTGCCGAGAACCCAGCGATCTGGATGCGCCAAGGGCGACCGTATCGGTCGCCCTTCCCCTTCCCTGGTCGCAGACCGCTCGAAAGGCACTCCGCTTCAGAGCGTCGTGGCGGATTCCGGGGGCTGCGACATGAAAGGTGAAGCGCTGGGAGACCAGTTGCCGCACCCGCCGCGCCCCGCGCCACGCCGGCCGGAACTCCATCCCCATCAGCGCCAGCCGCACGGCGGCGGCGAACTCCGCCCGGGAGCTGCGGCGAATGTGCACGCTCGTCGGATCCACAAGCCCCGTGGTATCCACGACGAATTCCGCCTCGACGGACCCCTCAATGCCGTGCGAGAGCAGCGCTTCGGGATACACCGGAGCAGCGCTGCCCTCCAGCCGAACGACCTCCGAATCGACACTCAGAACGGAGAAGACGGAGTCGAATACCGCCGAAGGGAGCCCGGAAGGCACCAAACCCGGGATCCGCATGGTGCGGGGTCGCTCACCATGCTCAAGCGGTTGAAGCGAGACCGGCGCCACAAAATGGCTCCCATTGCCGGTGGGTTCAGGAATCGGCAGCCGGATTTCTCGAGGCTCGGCGGGGTGGCGGTCCTGCGCATAGAGGTAGAGCGCCGGGAGAATTCTGGAGTCATCGAAGTAGCGGATGACTGAGGAGCCCCGCAGCAGCACGGCGACCAGGACGAGGTGCACCACGCCACTGACCAGGGCGGCGCCCCCAGTTCCCGAATCGTTTCGACTGCGGGGCAATGTCTGCATGGGGAATTCTCCCTGCGCCGTGTGGGCGCGTTCGCTGCTACACGATGGGGAGTTGGGTGGGCCAGCGCAACATGCCGTTCACCGCAGAAACGTCGAAGCCCGCGCCGCCCGGACGCACTGCGGTGAACGCCACTCTGAGCTTGAAGACGATCACCGTGGCAGACGGAGACACGCACGAAGGCCTGCGGCACGCTACCGCGAACGACCGGTCGTGAAACCGGCGCCGGCTCAGCTGATGGTGCGCCGGACGAAGGCCCTCACCCCGATCCCGCCGAGCATGAGGGTCGCGGTGGCGAGGGCCCCGAGGACGGCCCACGCTGGCATGTGCGGCAGATCCGGGGTGAGCGCGGCGCGGAGGCCCTCGCTCATGTAGACCAGCGGATTGAGCAGGACCAGGCCCTGCAGCCAGGGGATCGGGTGGAGCAGCGCCCAGGGGTAGTAGACGCAGCCCAGGAAGGTGATCGGCACGACCACGACGGCGAACATGAGTCCGATCTGCTGCGGGCGCACGATCGTACCGAGGGCGAGGCCCAGGGCGCCGGCGGTGAGGCTGGCGAGCGAGCACGACGCGCGATGAGCAGTGGCCAGCTGGCCACGTGTACCGCGACCGGCATCGCCGGAATGAGTATGACCAGCGGGAAGACCACGAGCGCCTGCCACGACCCCCTGCACCGCACCGAAGACCAGCTTCTCGACCGCCACCAGTTCGACCGGGAGCGGGCGCCAGCACCCGGTCCTCGATCTCCCGGCGTCACGCCCAGCTCGATGGACAGCGGCAGCGCCACCGCGGAGATGCCCTGGAAGACCATGCCGACCGCGACCAGCCCCGGCACCACGATGGTCGCGTAGCTCACGCCGGCGGGGCCGGCCTGGATCGCTGGCCGATGTGCGGAAAGACGTAGGTGAAGATGAAGACGAAGAGCAGCGGGTTCATCACCGTGCGGATGGTGAACTGGGCGAACCCCCGTCGCAGTACGGCGAGGTCGCGGAGAATCATGCCCCAGAAGGAGCGAGGAGCGTAGGCGGCGCGAAGTTCAATCACGGAGTTCACGGCCGGTGAGTGTGATGAACACCGTCTCGAGGGTCGGCTCGGTGACCCGCAGATCGTGGAGCCCATACGGGACTGGGCGATCTCGACCAGCCGCGGCAGCAGCCCGTCCGGGTCCGCTGGCGAATCGGCGGATGCCGTCAGGCAGCAGCGCGCACCTCCCTCACGCCGGGAAGGGCCGCCAGCCGTTCGCCAGCTCGGAAGGAGGCCGCTCCAGCGTGCAGCTCGAGCACATCGGTGGCCGCGCCGACCTGGCGCTTGAGCTCGGCCGGGGTGCCGATCGACCAGCAGCCGGCCGTGATCGATGATGGCCACGCGGTCGCTCAGCCGGTCGGCTTCTTCCATGTGAGTGGGTGGTGAGCAGCACGGTGAGGCCGCCGCTTCGCAGTTCGGCCGACCAGCTCCCAGAGCGCCAGCCGGCTCTGCGGATCGAGCCCGGCACTGGGTTCGTCGAGAAAGAGCACTTCGGGCCGGTGGGCGATGGCCCGGGCGATCTGGACCCGCTGGGCCAGGCCGCCGGAGAGCTGACGCGGGAACATCGCCGGCCCGCTCCGTCGAGCCTGAACTGCGCCAGCAGTTCGTCCGTGCGCCGGGCCGCTGCCTCCGCGGCCCCAGCCGAAATAGCGGCAGTGGTAGTAGAGATTTTCGCGGACGGTGCAGGCGCGATCGAGGGTGTTGTACTGGGTCACTACGCCGATGCGCCGCCGCGCGCCCGGGGATCGGCCACCACGTCGAGCTCCGCGACGAGTACCCGCCCGCCGGTGGGCGCGGACCCGCGTGGTGCAGACTCCGACCGTCGTGGTCTTGCCTGCCCCGTTGGGGCCGAGGAGTCCGAAGATTTCGCCCTGCCGGACCTCGAGGTCGAGGCCGTCTGACCGCCCTGACGTCCGGCGCGGATAGACCTTGGTCGAGCCCGTCGACCCGGACGGCCGCGGTCACGAACTCAGCGCAGCAACCGCCGGCGGCAGTGTGACGCGCGGGCGGAGGTACTCGGCGCGGGACCCGAGGCACCGCGTCGACCAGCGGCGCAGGGATCGAAGCGCACCGGATCGGTACAGGGCAGCCCGGTCTCCCGGGTGGCGGCCTCGCAGGCGGCCCGCGCCTCCGCGTCGTTCGAGGTCATAGGTGTTGAGGCTGATGGCCGATCGTGCGGGTGGGTGCACCAATCCGGCGATCGATTCGTACATCCGCACGTACTCCTTGAGCGGCGGAATCCTGAGCCAGGCCGCCTGTCGGTAGTCGCCGATGTACTTGCGCGTCGCCTGGTGGCAGAGGATCAGCGCGTCGGGACAGGAGCCGTGGAGCAGCCCGCAGGTCACCCCGGAGTAGCCCGGGTGATTGAGACTTCCCTGCCCTTCGACCAGCACGATGTCGGCGTCCTTGCTGCCCTCGAGCACCAGCCGTTCCGCTGCGCCAGCGATGAAGTCGGCCACCACCGCATCGACCGCGATGCCCCAGCCCTTCGATCATGATGCCGGTCTGGCCGGTGGCCACGAAGCGGGTCCGGATGCCCCGGGCGTTCAACTGCTTGGTGATCTGCAGCTGGCAGGTCATCTTGCCGACGTTGCAGTCGGTGCCGACCGTCAGGATGACGAACGGCTCCACCGACTTGGCCCGCCCGGAGGCCACCGGGAGGTCGGCCGGCGGGCGGCGGAGGTCGTGGATCTCGACGCCCTTCTGGCCGGGCCCGCTCCGCCAGCATCGGGTCGTCGGCGATGAAGGTGTGGAGCCCGCTCCAGAGGTGCGCAGCCGGCGTCGATCGCTTCGGCCAGCCAGGTGCGCCACTCGCTCGGGAAGCCGGCCACCGACCGGCGCGATGCCGATCAGGATCGCGTCCGGCTTCAAGGCCAGCCCCTCGCGCATCGTCGCGACGACGGGAATCGCCCCGCCGAACCCGAGGACGTCCTGGCCGGTCCGGCCGGCGTGGACCCGTCGACCACCGCCGACCACCCGGTCGGGGAGATAGCGGATGATGGAGTTGGCGGTCTTGGAAGTGAGCGGTCCGAACTCGCCGTCGGCGAGGATCAGGAAGCGGGCGCCGTGCATGGGCGGGGTGAAGTGAGATGTGCGGAGAGCCTGGCACAGGGGTGCGGTCGGTGGACGTAAGGTAACACGCCCGCCATCGGGCGAGGCACCGGGCCGGATCGGACCCGCGCACGGATCCGACGGCCTTCTCGTGGCGTCACTCTTCTCGTCGTCGTCCTCGACAGTTCGGCTTCGACCGTCTCGCCGCCGTCGCCGATCTGCTTGGCCTGGCCGCCGCCGGGGCCGAGCATGCCCATGCGGGACTTGAGCTCCAGCAGCTGCTGATCCAGAGCGCCCTTGTACTCCAGCGCCTCGAACTGCTGCATCAGAGAGTCGCCTTCGAACTCCTTCTGCAGCTCCGCCGCGGCGATCGCCTTGCGCTCGGTCTGCTCGATCTTTTCGGCCATCCGCTCGAACGACTCGAAGGCGTTCTTGTCGGACATCCCGGACATCGTCTCCTGGATCCGCTGCTGCGCCTCGGCCCGCTGGGCCCGCGCGATCAGGATGTTCTTCTTGCGCTTGGCCTCCTCGATCTTGTCGTTGAGCTGGCGCAGCGAGACCTTGAGCGTCTCGGTCTCGGCCTTGTGCTTGACCCAGGTCTCGTGCAGCTGCTGGGCGCCCTGCAGCGTCTCGTTGTACCGGATCAGGGCCTGCTTGGCGAGCTCGTCCCGGCCCTCCTGGACCGCGAGCATGGCCCGGCGTTCCCAGTCCTCCGCCTGCTTCTTCATCGCCTCGGCGTCGGCCTGCAGCTTCTTCTCGTCCGCGATGGCGGAGGCCACCTGCTGCTTGGCCTTGGCCAGCTGCCCCTTCATGTCGACGATCAGCTGATTGAGCATCTTCTCGGGGTTTTCCGCCCGGGAGATGAGGTCGTTGAGGTTCGACCGCAGCAGGGTCGAGAAACGGTCAAAGATCCCCATGCTTACTCCCGGTACGGCGCCAGAGCGCCGAGGTGGGTGGCCAGCGCGAGCGTCAGGGAATCGAAGCTCGCCTCGAAATCGCTGAAATCCAGGTTCTGCAGTTCGAGCGTGTCGACCAGGACCACACGATCGCCTTCGAGCCCGTAGGCGCCGTGGACCAGCTCACTCGCGTTGTACGACAGCAGCTGACGGCAGAGCTCGGTCTGCCTGGCGGCACCCGACGGGAGCGGCATCACCGCGACCCGCAGGATCACCACCGGCGAGGCATATTGCACCAGCACCTCGGCACCGGCCGTGGTCCGCACCATCCAGACCCCCGTCTCGATCTCCTCAACCTCGGCCGAGCCGCTGTCGAGTCGGTCGATGAATCCTTCGATGTCTTCCTTGCCTATCATGATCGCGCTCCGGGTTGGCCCCGCCGGTCATCCGGCCGACCGTTTCAATCTAATCGCCCCGCCAACGGCGCCAACGGCGCCCCGTCCGCTACCCGCCGAGTCGGGAGGGGTCCCGCTGCTGGGCGAGCAACCGCTCGGTGAAGTCCAGGCGTCCTTCCAGCTCCGCCATCCGCTCCTGCCCGTGCTGCAGCGCCTCCAGCCGGGCGGAGATGTCCGCCAGCTCCTCACGTAGACCCGCCGTCGAGCCACCCCCCTCCAGCCGACGGGCGTAGGCCCGGGCGATCGGATACAGCAACGCGCCGAGGAACGCGGCCAACGTGACGGCCACGATGCCCATCGTCTTGGTTTCCTCGGGAGACAGTGCCGCGAGCAGGCTGGGCATGATCATCGGCTGTCGTCCGCCCCGAGGCGCGAAGGGTCTCGCTGCCGCGCCAGCATCCGCTCGGTGAAATCCAATCGCTCCTCCAGCTCCCCCATTCGGGATTCGCGGGCCTCGAGCTCGCGGACCCGCGCCTCGAGCTCGGCGAACTCGGCGGGGCGAACCGCAACGACCCCATGTCCCTCCATGCGCCGGGCGTATGCCTGCGCGATCGGGATGACCACCTTGCCCAGGAGGACCATCGCGGCCAGCATCATGCCGGCGACGAGGAGATTCTCCGGATTCATGACCCCTCCAGTCGAGGTATCCCAAGTTGCCGGACCATCTGCTGCTGCTGCGTGAGCAACCGCTCGGTGAAGTCCAGTCGCTCTTCCAGCTCCAGCACTCGGCCCCGCTCGATTTCCAATTCGGCGATACGGTGTTCGAGCTCGTGCAGGCGGTCGAGCCTCTCCTCTCCGGTATCGGTCCCCATCTGCCGCAGCGCCCGGGTCCGGCGCCAGGCGAGCAGGCCCAGCGAAGCGGCCACGACCATTGCGATGAGCGCCGCGTCATCCGGACCGTTGGCGGCGGTCGCGGCGACCACCATCAGCATTGCGGTGATCCCGACGTGAATGAGCAGGTCGAAACCGTCGAGGCCGAGATAGCGCTTGATCATCATCGCGGTCCGTCGCCCAGTCGATCGGGTTCCCGCCGCTGTGCCAACATCCGCTCGGTGAAGTCGAGTCGCTCCTCGAGCTCCATCACCCGGTGCTGCAGGTTGTCGACGTCGCCCAGTCGGACATGCAGCCGCTGGATCTCCTCCTGGAGCACGGAGTCCGTCGTGGACCGGCCTTCCAGCCGCCGGCCCAGCGCCCGCATCAGGGGATAGAGCACGAAGGCGCATGCCGCGAAGAAGCCAAGCGTGATCAGCAGTGTGACCCCTGGCGGCAGGGTGATCCATGGTGGCGGTGTCGTGAATACCGGATCAGGTGGTGGTGTCTGAACAATGACCTGGGTCAGCATCAAAACACTCCTCGCGAGTTCCATGCCGGCCTCATCCCTGACCGTCGCCGAGCTGATGCGCCTCGCGCTGCCCCGCGAGTACCCGCTCGGTGAAGTCGAGGCGCTCCTCCAGCTCCGCCACCCGGGTACGAAGCTCGCCCAGCTTCGCCACCGTGTCCTCCTGCTCGACCTGTCTCCCGCGGTCTTCCAGGCGGCGTGCCCACGCCTTTCCGAGCGGAATGCCCACCGCGAGGATGGCCGGGAGGACCACGCCAAAGATCGTGATCAGGATCAGGACGAAGTGCTGGTCCTGGTTCACCCGCCACCCCGGCTGACCCCCGGAGCGTCGCGCTGATTGGCCAGCAGCCGCTCGGTGAAGTCCATCCGTTCCTGCAGTTCCGCGACCTCCTGGCGCAACCGGTCGAGCTCCTCGAGCAGTCCCGGGTCCGGAGCGCCAGCGACCGCTCCGCCACGGACCCGGTCCGCGATGGCGTGGCCGATTTCGGTCTTGGAGAGGGCGAACAGCATCCCTCCGCCGAACACGATGATGATGAAGAGCACGCCTTCCATCATTGCCCCCCTGGCAGCTGTTCCTGCTCGCGCGACTTGGCCAGTAGCCGTTCCGTAAAGTCCACCCGCTCCTGCAACTCCGCCATCTCACCCCGCATCCGTTCCAGCTCGTCATAGATCGCCGGGTCGTGCCCGGAATCCGGCGCGGCGCCGCGGATTCGCTCCGCGATGGCCCGCCCGATCGGGCTGAATGAGACGGCGATCAGAGTCCCGCCACCAAAGATCAGGAGGATCGCGAGTATGCCCTCAATATCCATACTCAGCCACCCGTCCCGTGAGGGTCCTCGCCGCGCGTCAGCAGCCGCTCCGTGAAATCGATGCGCTCATGGGCCTCGGCGAGCTCATGCTGCAGCCGGTCGACCCGCTCCTCGAGTTCCGCCAGCGCCCGAGACAGCTCAGGTTCACCAATCCGCGGCTGATTCCTGGCTCGGATCCCCTGCACCACTGCCCAGGAGATCGCGACCGTTCCGATGATGGTCGTGAGCATGCCGGCGAGGGGAATGGCGACATCCGGATCCATCACGACGCACCCCGCGGCGATACTTCCGGCGCCCGGAACCGTGACAGCAACCGCTCGGTGAAATCGAGCCGCTCATGCGCTTCGGTCAGCTGCTGCTGCATCCGATCCATCTGATCTCGGAGCGCCGCGAGCTCACCTTCGAGCATGGGATCGGGTGCCGACGTCGAGTGCCGGTGCCGGAGAAACTGAACCGCGACCCAGGCGATACCCCAGACCACCAGCACACCCTTGAGCATTCCCACGACCTGCACCAGCGCTTCGGCAATGTTCATCGTTCAGCCTCTCGAGAGCTGATCGGGAGTGCGGCCCTGGGCCAGCATGCGCTCCGTGAAGTCCAGCCGTTCATGCGTCTCGCCGAGCTGGGTCCGCAACTGCTCCAACTCCTCGGCGAGCTGGTCGACCCGCTGCTCCAGCAGCCCATGGCCCCCGTCGTGTCCGCCGCCGAGCCGGTTGGCGAAGGCCTGGCCGATCGGCGCCAGAATCTTGACGGCCGTCCAGGCCATGATGCCGAGGATCGGGATCGCGCCGATGATGGCGACGACGATGAAGCCGATCGAGGGTTCGCCACCGCTGGCCTGGACTGCAAGCATCGTGGTCTATCCCGCCGTCAGGGTTTGAGGCGCAGGTCGCTCTCGCGGCCGGCCGCCAGCAGCCGTTCGGTGAAGTCCAGCCGCTCATGCGTCTCGGCGAGTTCCAGGCGCAGCGCCTCCAGTTCCCGCCGGACGTCAGCGAGTTCCTGGGTGAGGAGCGCGAGGCCCTCCTCGTCGGCGTCGGTCGCGTTGACGCGGATCGCATGCGCGATCGCGGCGCCGATCTGGGATCGGGCAATCGCCACGATGCCCACGGTGATGATCAGGATCGACAGTGGAATCGTCGGACCATCCATGCATCCCTCGTGCTGTATTGCGTCGTGGATCGTGGGGCGCTGCCCCGGCCCCGGAGCAGCGTGGCCGCCGTACGGGAACACGTTTCAGGATGTTTCAGCGTGGATCGTCGGAGTTGGCCTCGCGCGGGCGAGAACAGCGGCTGCGCTATGCTCGCTTCCCCTTGAGCTGAACGAGGCGCTCCTTTGCCAGCTTCCGTCCGGTGGGAGTGGCCGCGAGTCCGCCGCCGGCAGTCTCGCGATACCGCACGTCCATCGTCCGTCCGATCTCCCCCATGGTGTCGATGACCTCGTCGACCGGGATGGGGAAGCGTATTCCCGCGAGCGCCATTTCGATGCCGGCGAGCGCGATGGCGCCGCCGGTCGCGTTCCGGTAGACGCAGGGGACTTCGACGAGGCCGCCGAGCGGGTCGCAGACCAGTCCGAGGGTGCCCTGCATGGTGAGGGCGACGGCGTGACAGGCCTCACGCGGGGATCCGCCGAGTAGTTCGACACCAGCGGCCGCCGCCATTCCCGCCGCAGCGCCGGTCTCGGCCTGGCAGCCCCCCTCGGCTCCGGACAAGGAGGCGCGAACCGCGACCACCGCCCCCACCAGGCCCGCGGTCGCCAGGGCGCGGACCAGCACCGCATCCGACACTGCACGGTGCTTCGCCAGTCCGAGGAGCACGCCGGGGAGAACTCCGGCCCCGCCCGCGGTCGGCGCGGCGACGATCACCCCCATCGCCGCGTTCACCTCCTGCACCGCCAGCGCCGAGGCAATCACGTCGGTGAAGACCGTGCCCGCCAGCGGTCCGACGGCTCGCGACATCCGGGCGGCGTCCCCGCCCACCAGTCCACTGACGCTGATCAGATCACCGGGAAGACCGCGGGCCACGGCGTGGCGCATGACGTCGAGGGCGCGCTGCAGTGCGGCCTCCAGCTCCGCGCGGGTCTTGAGACCGTCCGCGACCTCGGTGCGGAGCGCGAGTTCCCCGAGGCTGATCTGCTGGGCCTCGGCCTGCTCCATCGCGTCACCCAGGGAATCGAACATCAGCTGATCCTCGCGATCGATCGGATCATGCTGACCGCGGGTATCGCGCGAATGACTTCCATGGCCTGCGGGCTCGCCTCGTGGTCCAGCTCGTAGATGTGAATCGCGTCGCCGCCCTTCTGCCGGCGGGACACCTTCATCGTGGCGATGTTGTCGCCCTGTTGTGCCAGCGCGGTACTCACGGCCGAAATGATGCCCGGCACGTCGTGGGCGACAAACACCAGGGTGGGAAAGGCACCCGTCACTTCGACAGAGAAGCCGTCAATCTCGGTGATCAGAATCCGCCCGGCACCGAGCGAAGAGCCGGTCACGACCGCGGCCTGGGTGCCCCGGCGGACGGAGATACGGGTGGTGTTGGGATGATGCTCGCCCCGCAGCTTGCTGTTCGCGAAACTGAAAGCGATGCCCGCCGCGCTCGCCAGATCCAGGCTCTCCCGCAACCGTTCGTCGTCGGGGAAGAACCCCATCAGCCCGCCGACAATGGCGCGGTCCGTTCCGTGACCACTCCCCGTCCGGGCGAAGGAGCCGTGCAGCTCGATCCTTGCGCTGTCCGGCTGGCCGCCCACCAGGCCGCGTGCGAACAGGCCGATGCGGCAGGCGCCGGCGGTATGCGACGACGATGGCCCCACCATGACCGGGCCGATGATATCGAGAAGGGAGACCATGAAGGAATCTACAACAGCTCGACTTCGGCGATCGTGCCGAGGCTGAGTGCCAACTCGAGGGAGTCATTCCCCGGCGGCTGCAGGTAGACCTCGTGCGCGGTGGGATGGGTGTCGACACTGGTCGGGACCCCGATGACCTCCTGGCCCCCCGTCGTGATGATCCGCACCGTCTGCTCGTGACTCGACGCGTAGCCCAGCGCGGTCACGATCTGTTCGTAGGTCATGCCACGCTCCCGGCGGGGGGGTGCCACCAATCTACGGTGGAGCCCGCCGTCCGCGAGAGGCGTCGTACCATTCCGCCCCCGGAAATTCCGGGTGCCGGCGCGGAACGGGCGCCCGATCGGTGTGGTGCCCGTCGGCCGAGGAGCCAGCCCGTCCCGGGCCTCCGGGCGATCAGTTCGTCAGCGGACCCGCGCCGGCCTGCGGCATCACCTGGGGCGGCCCGAGGGTCTCGTCCACGTATCGGGTCAGCAGATCGACGCAGGTGGACGCGTGGTGTTGCCGCCGAAGATCCCGTGGTTCCGGTTGGGATACTCCATCATGTCGAACGACTTGTTGGCCGCGACCAGGGCGTTGATCAGCGACCTCGGCTGTTCTGGTAGTGCACGTTGTCGTCACCGGTAGCCGTGCACCAGGAGCAGGCTGCCCCTGCATCTGGTTCACGTAGGTCAGCGGCGAGCCCTTGTCGTAGCCGGCCCCGTTCTGCTGCGGCAGGCCGTTGTACCGCTCGGTGTAGATGTTGTCGTAGAACTCGCCACTGGGTCACCGGCGCCACCGCGATCCCCATCCGGTAGACGTCCGGCGCCTGGAAGAGCGTATTGAGGGTCATGAAGCCGCCGTAGCTCCAGCCCCAGATTCCGATCGTGGGTCGAATCGACATAGCTCCAGCGCCCGATCGCCCGGGCGGCCGCGGCCTGGTCCTGGGTCTCGATCACGCCGAGCTGACCGTAGACGATCTTCTTCCAGTCGCGGCCCCGCGCATCCCGGTGCCCCGGTTGTCGACGCTGGCCACGAGGAAGCCCTGCTGGGTGAGCATCAGGTGCCAGAGGTAGTTCGCGCCGCCCCAGCCGTCGATCACGGTCTGGGAGCCGGGACCGCCGTAGACGGTGAAGAGGATCGGATACTTCCGGGTCGAGTCGAATCCGGGCGGCTTCATGATCCAGCCGTTGAGCTTCACCCCGCCGCCGATGTCCACGGCTGAAGAACTCGTGCGTGCCCTGGCGGAGGGCCGCGACCTTGTCCCTGAGCGCGGTGTTGGCCACCAGGGGCCGGACGGTGGCATGGGCCGGCAGCCGAACCAGGTCGAGGTCGCCGGGGACGCCGAAGCGACGAGTGTTGTGGAAGGCGTACTTGAAGCCGGGAGCGGGGTTGTACCCGTTGCGAGCCCGGCAGCGACGGCCGGTGTGATCCGCTCCGGCCTTGCCCTTGCCGTCGAGGCGGGCCCGGATAGAGGTACCGCTGCGTCGGATTGTCGGGCGAGGCGATGTAGTAGAGCCAGCCGCCCGCCGAGTCGACCGCCGGTGACATCGAGGACGTCGAATGCTCCGGGGGTGACCAGGCGGGTGGTCGCGGCCGTCGCGCGAGACCACGTAGGCGTGATTCCAGCCGTCGCGCTCGCTCGCCCAGAGGAAGCTTCTTGCCCCCGTCGAGCCAGGTGAAGTCGTTGACCACGTCCACCCAGGCGCTGTCGTGCTCGGTGTAGATCGCCTTCACCGCGCCGTCGGCGCTCGCCGAGGAAGAGGACGTCGGTGTTCTGCAGCCGGTTGAGCTGCTGGACCGACGACCTCGTCGGAGTTGGCCGCCCAGTCCATCCGTGCGGCGTAGGTGTTCCGGGGATCGCCGGGCAGCGCCAGCCAGTGGATCTCGCCACCAGCCGCCGGCACGACGCCGATGCGGGCCGCGGAGTTGGCCTCGCCCGCCTTGGGATACTGGACCTCGGTGACGACCGGGTAGAGCGAGTCGGTGTAGTTGATCAGGGCGAAGTCCCGGACGCTGATCGGCCACCAGCTGCCAGAAGGCGATGGACTTGCCGTCGGGACTCCAGCGCCAGCCGTCCTGCATCCCGAGCTCCTCCTCGTACACCCAGTCGAAGGTGCCGTTGATGATCTTGCGGGAGCCGTCGCGGGTGAGCCGGGTGATCGGCCCGGTGGCGAGGTCCTCGACGTACAGACGTTGAAATCCTTCACGTAGCCGACCCGGCGCGCCGTCCGGCGAGAACTTGGCGAACATCAGCGTCGAGGGCTTCGCGCGCGCACCGCCGAGCTTGCGCAGCGTCCAGCTGTCCGAGGCTCAGCGTCCAGTAGTCGCCCCGGGTGTTGGTCCGCCAGACCGGCTGCGAGTTGGTGAAGACGAGGAGCTGACGGCCGTCGGCCGACCAGCTGTAGTCCTCGATCGCGAGGGGGTGATGTCCCCGGCGGGGACCAGCCGCGCCGCCGGCGACCAGGACGCGTCCGGGCGCCGGTCTCGGCGTCGTAGCGCACGATGTCCTGGCCATCCTTGGTTTCCTCGGAGGGCTCGACGGTCGTGTAGGCCGTCGCCGCCCGCCAGCCAGCGCGGCCGGCCCGAACGCTCGGGCCGGAAGTCGGGCGAGCCGTAGATCCGCTTGACGGTGAGGAGGGTCGAGTCGCCGGCGACCTGGGCCTGGCGCGACGCGGCGGGACGCGAGGAGGAGGCGAGAGCGACCAGCAGCAGGACGATTCGGACGAAGCACGGTACGGTGACGGCTCCGGAGGAGACGGGACGGTGACGTATGACGGACGCTGGAACGGGCAAAGTTTCTTGATTCGGGGACGGGTACTGCCCAGGCGTCTCGCTTCAGGAAGCACCGCCCGGTGAAGCTGGCGTGCTGGCGTGACCCGGCGACCTGCCTCCGGCGTTCCCTCGCGCGACGATCTGCCCGCCGTCATCGCCCCCCTCGGGGCCGAGGTCGATGATCCAGTCGGCGGTCTTGATCACGTCGAGGTTGTGCTCGATCACCACCACGCTGTTGCCCTTGTCGACCAGGCGGTGCAGCACCTCGAGCAGCAGGCGCACATCCTCGAAGTGCAGCCCGGTGGTCGGCTCGTCGAGGATGTAGAGCGTCCGGCCGGTGTCCCGCTTGGCCAGCTCGGTGGCCAGCTTGACCCGCTGGGCCTCGCCGCCCGACAGGGTCGTCGCCGCCTGACCGAGGTGGAGGTAGCCCAGCCCGACGTCGTTGAGCAGCTCCAGCTTCTCGGCGATCCGCCGCTGGTTGGCGAAGAATTCGAGCCCGTCGGAGACCGTGAGGTCCAGCACGTCGGCGATGCTCCGTCCCTTGTAGCGGACCTCGAGCGTCTCCCGGTTGTAGCGCCGCCCCTTGCAGACCTCGCAGGGGACGTAGACGTCGGGCAGGAAGTGCATCTCGATCTTGACCAGCCCGTCGCCCTGGCAGGCCTCGCAGCGGCCGCCCTTCACGTTGAAGGAGAAGCGCCCGGGGCCGTAGCCGCGCATCTTCGCCTCGGGCAGCTGGGTGAACAGCTCCCGGATCGGGGTGAAGAGCCCGGTGTAGGTCGCCGGGTTGGAGCGCGGCGTCCGGCCGATCGGACTCTGGTCGATGTCGATGACCTTGTCGATCAGGTCCAGTCCCTCGATCCGGGCGTGGTGCTGCCGGGCACGACCTGGGCGCGGTAGAAGTGCCGGGCCAGGCCCGGTAGAGGATGTCGGTGACCAGGCGTCGACTTCCCGGAGCCGGAGACGCCGGTCACCGCCGCGAAGCGGCCGAGCGGCAGGTCGACGGTGAGATTCTTGAGGTTGTTGGCCCGGGCGCCGATGATGCGGAGGCGGTTGCCGGCTGGACCGGCCGGCGACCGAGCGGCACCGCGATCCGGAGCTCGCAGCGCAGGTAGCGGGCGGTGAGCGAGGTCGGGTGCCGCAGGATCTCGTCGATCGTGCCTTCGGCCACGACCTCGCCGCCGAAGCGGCCCGCCCGCGGGCCCGAGATCGATCACGTGGTCGGCGGCGCGGATGGTCTCCTCGTCGTGCTCGACGACGATGCACCGTGTTGCCGAGGTCGCGCAGACCCCGGAGCGTCTCGAGCAGGCGGTCGTTGTCCCGCTGGTGCAGGCCGATGCTCGGCTCGTCGAGGATGTAGAGCACTCCGACCAGCCGCGAGCCGATCTGGGTGGCCAGCCGGATCCGCTGGGCCTCGCCGCCGGAGAGGGTGCCCGCCGAGCGGCCCAGGGTCAGGTAGTCGAGGCCGACGTCGCGCAGGAAGCGGAGCCGGTCGCCCACTTCCTTGAGGATCGGGCCGGCCACTCGGCATCGAGTCCGCGACCGTGCCGGCGCCCGCGCACCGGCAGCCCCTCGAAGAACTCGACCGCCCGGGCCACCGGGAGGTCGACCACGTCGCCGATGCTCTCGCCGCCGACCAGCACCGCGAGGCTCTCGGGCTGGAGCCGCTTGCCGCCGCAGGCGGCGACAGGGCATCTCGACCATGAATTCCTCGAGCGCGACGCGCACGGTGTCGCTGGTGCTCTCGCGGTACCGCCGCTCGACGTTCTTGAGGATGCCCTCCCACTCGTCTCGTAGTCGTCCCGCTGGCGGCCGCCCGTCGACCTGGAATTTGAACGTCCGGCCGGGCGCGCCGTGCAGCAGCGCCTGCTTCGCGGCGGCGCTGATGCTCCTGCCAGGGAGCGTTGAGCTCGAACTTGAACGCCTTGGCCAGCGTCGGCAGCACCACCTTGCGCAGGTAGCCGCTCGGCTCGCCCCAGGGCAGCACCACGCCCTTCGAGGATCGAGATGCAGGGGTCGCCCAGGATCAGGTCGGCGTTGACCTCGCGGCGGGTGCCGAGGCCGTGGCACTCGGGGCAGACCCCGAACGGGGAGTTGAAGGAGAACTGGCGCGGCTCGAGCTCCGGCAGCGAGAGGCCGCAGACCGGGCAGGCGAAGCGCTCGGAGAAAGGATGGACTCGACGCGGCGGCATCCCTGCCCGCCCGTTCCCTGCCCCCCCGTGCGCACCACTTCCACCACGCCGTCGGCCGCCTTGAGCGCCGTCTCGATCGAGTCGGCCAGGCGGCCGCGGTCGGCGGCGCGCACCACCAGCCGGTCCACGACCACCGCGACGTCGTGGTTCTGGCGCTTGTTGAGCGCCGGCACGTCGGAGAGGTCGTAGGTCTCGCCGTCGATCCGGACCCGGCACGAAGCCGCGCTTCTGCACCTCGTCGAGCAGGTCGCGGAACTCGCCCTTCCGGCCCCGGACCAGCGGGGCGAGGATCTCGATGCGGCGTGTCCTCCGGCCAGCCCAGGATCGTGTCGGTGATCTGGGTCGCCGCTGGAGCGCTCGACCGGACTGCCGTCGTTGGGGCAGTGCGGCACCCCGACGCGGGCCCAGAGCAGCCGCAGGTAGTCGTAGATCTCGGTGACGGTGCCGACGGTCGATCGGGGGTTGTGCCCGGCGGTCTTCTGCTCGATCGAGATGGCGGGCGAGAGACCCTCGATCGCGTCGACGTCCGGCTTTTCCATCAGGCCGAGGAACTGCCGGGCGTAGGCCGAGAGCGATTCGACGTACCGCCGCTGGCCCTCGGCGTAGATCGTGTCGAAGGCGAGCGACGACTTGCCCGAGCCGGACAGACCGGTGATGACGGTCAGCCGGTCGCGCGGGATCGCGACGGAGATGTTCTTGAGATTGTGCTCGCGGGCGCCGCGGACGACCAGGAATTCCTGAGCCATAAGCAGGGGAACGTACCCCGGCGCAGGGTGGGGTTCAACTCTCGGGGGTGGGTCCGGCGGGCCAGCGTGAGGCCGAAGGGGAGCTACCGCCAGCCCCCGGGGGGAGTGATCATTGAGCGTGCCCAGACACTGCTTCCTTCCGCCAGCCCCCCCTCAGGGCTGACTCGCCATGCCTCCACACCGGTCGACGGGCATCGAATCGATGCTGGACGGGCTCTTCGGCACCGCCGGCCTCGAGGGAGATCTCGCCCCCGATGCCCCGGACGCCGGCTACCCCCTGCGACCCTTCGCCGCCGAGGTACCCCAGGACGATCTCGTGGCCACCGAGGCTCGGACCGATGAGTCGCCGATCGAGCGGCTCTACCGTCGTGCGGTGGAAGCGACCAGCCGGGGCCGGGGCACCGAAGCCATCCATCGCTACCGGGAGCTGCTTACGCTCGAGCCGGGGCATGTGGCGGCTCGCAACAATCTCTCTTCCCTGCTGGACACCACCGGCGATCCCGCGGAGGCGCTGGAACAGCTCACCGCCGCGCTCAAGCTTGAGCCGGAAAACGTCAGCATGCTGGTGTCCCGCGGCGCGATCCATGGCCGTCTCAAGCAGTATGCGGAGGCGGAGCTGGATCTGCGTCGCGCCCTCCGCCTTGACCCGAATCACGTCCACGGACACATGACCCTGGGCATGGTCCTCTGGCGAAAGGGTGTCGCCAAGGACGCCGCCGAGGTGCTTCGCCGGGCGATCGCCATCGACCCACAGAACGCCACCGCGTTCTACTATCTCGGTGAGGCACTCAATCAGGCCGGCGACTTCGCCGGGGCCCGACAGGCGCTGGAGCAGGCCGCCCAGCTCGGCCCTGACCACGGGCGAACCTACCGGCTGCTCGGCCGGGTGCTGGATCGACTGGGCAAGCCGGACGAGGCGCAGGTGATGTACCGGCGGGCCCGGGAGGCCGGTGACGCGTGATTCGCATCGTGGACCAGCCACTCACCGACATTGCGGTGCACGCAGTCCTGCGCGCCGCCGATGACCGGCTCGCTGCGGTCGGAACCGCCAGCGCCATCCTCGACGCCCAGGGCGGCCCCGGGCTGCGATCGCAGCTTCGGGTACAGGCGCCGCTCGAAGTGGGCTCGGCGGTCGTCACTGGCGCCGGCGACCTCACCGCGGAATTCATCCTCCACGTCATCGTCCAGGGCGAGGAGCGCCCTGCCTCGCGAGACACCGTAAGAAAGGCGCTCACCTCCGCGTGGCACCGTGCCGAATCGTGGGAGCTCCCGCTGGTCGCCGCAGCGCTCGGAGGTCTGAGTCTTACCCCGGAAGAGGCCGCCCGGCTGCTGGTGGAGACCTTCCGCGACCGGTCGCAGTCCCGTGGCTTCCCCGCCGAGTTGTATATCGTCCTCGATCATCCGGACCAGCGTGGGGCGATCGAACCGTTGTTGGGCGCTGGGTCACGATGAGTCGCCGCACACTGGGCGCGTTGATTCTGCTCACCTGGGTGAGCTCCCTTGCCTGGCTGGTGCAGCGCCACTACTGGGGCGCGCCGCGCGCGTCGGACACGCCGCGCTGGCCCGTGCCTCCGGGGGCTGCCTTTGCGGCGATCCGCCTCGGGGATCGTCAGTACGGTCTCGCCACACTCACGGTCGACACGCTGCGCGATGGGCTGCGGGTCATCGAGCTGGTGACCCTCGACCTCCCCCGGCCCACTTCCAGGGCCCTCCCGCGCACCAGCGTGCGGGTGGAAGCACTCTATTCCCGCGGGCTGCAGCTGCAGCGGTGGCGGAGCGACCTGCTCACCGAGCATGGCCGTGTGGCAACGACCGGAGAGGTCAGCGGCGATTCGCTGCTGACGGTCGCCATCACCGGACGCGACGAACGGCCGGAGACGCTACACGTCGCGCTCCGCCGTCCCGTCGTGCTCCCCTCGGCGATCGCGCTGGTCGCCGCCTCGCGGGGATTGCCGCGGACCGGCACCAAGCTGAATGTCGAGGTCTACGATCCCATCGATCAGGAGCTGCGCACCGAGCACATCGCCGTCGCCGCGGAGTCGGTCTTCACGGTCCCGGATAGCGCCTCGTGGAGCGAGAATCTGAATCGGTGGATCATCGCTCACGCCGATACCATTCGTGCCTGGCGCCTGGAGCGTCTGGAGCGCGGGCTGCCAACGCAACAATGGATCGATGCCGCGGGAATGACGATTCGCCTGCGACACCCGTTGGGGGCGGTGATCGATCGCTCGGCCTTCGAGCTGGTCAACAGCAATTTTCGCGCGTTGCCGCCGGCTCCATGGGACACCACCGCCGCCACACCGTTCTACGGGCCGTCGAGTGGGTCCGCGGAACCTGCGCGTGCGCTGAGCCTCGTCGCCCGACTCGCGCCCGCGAATGCTCTTCCCGGAAATCTTCCGGTGCTGGAGGGCGGCTGGCAGTCGCGCGCCGGCGACACCCTCCGGATTGCTCCGAGTTCCGACCGCGATTCGGCGCCGGACGCGATGCCTCTGGCCGAACCGCTGATCAGCTCAGACGACCCCGGACTGGCGCGCACCGCGGCGCTCATCGCCGGACGCGAGCGTCAGGCCGATGCCAGGGCGCTGGCGCTCGGCGACTGGGTCCGGCGGACGATCGCGCTGCGCGAGGGCAGCGGGGCGGCAAGTGCGACGCGAGTGTTCCGCGACCGTCGGGGCACAGCAGCGGAGCGGGTGCGTCTGCTGGTCGCGCTGGCCCGGTCGGTCGGGATGGCGGCCCGGCCTGTGTCCGGGGTGGTCCGCGCCGATGGCCGGTGGCTGCCGCACGAGTGGGCCGAGATCTGGACGGGAGTCTGGACGCCGATCGACCCGGAGCTGGCGCGAACGGCCCCCCGGGCCGCGCGGGTGCGGCTACTCGCGGGCGGAAGTGGCCGCCTGCTCGACCTGGCGCTGCGCGCCGGTCGTCTGCGTCTGGATGTCCTTGAGGAGACCCGATGATCCGCCTGGCAAACCTCACCAAGCGATACGGCAAGTTCACGGCCGTGGATGGCATCGACCTGGACATCCGCCGGGGCGAGCTGTTCGGCTTCCTGGGCCCGAATGGGGCCGGGAAGACGACGACCATGCGCATGATCGCCGGCATTCTGCAGCCGACCGTCCGGCACGATCATGATCGCGGGCGACAATCTTGCCACCGATCCGATCAAGGCGAAGAGCCGGCTCGGCTTCATCCCCGATCGCCCCTTCGTCTACGACAAGCTGACCGGCGCGGAGTTCCTGCGCTTCGTGGCCGCGCTCTATGGCCAGGACGGCGACGCGGTGGAGCGGCGGATGGAGGAGCTGCTGGATCTCTTCGAACTGATGCCCTGGAAGGACGAACTGGTCGAGAGCTACAGTCACGGCATGCGGCAGAAGCTCATCATCTCCAGCGCGCTGCTGCACCGGCCCGAGGTGATCGTGGTGGACGAGCCGATGGTCGGCCTCGATCCGAAGGGCCAGAAGTTCCTGAAGGACCTGTTTCGCGCGTTTGTCGAACGGGGCGGCACCGTGCTGATGAGCACCCACACGCTCGACACGGTCGAAGAGATGTGCGACCGCATCGGCATCATCGCGAGTGGCCGGATTCTCGCCTGCGGCTCCATGGCCGAGGTGCGGCAGCAGACCCAGGGCGGCGATGCCAAGCTGGAGGAACTCTTCCTCAAGCTCACCGGCGGCATCATCGATCGCGAGATGGACGCGATCCTCGACCGCTGATGTCCACCCCCGCCCTGCCGCAGCCCGGCCTCCAGACCATCCTCATTCCGAAGTGGCGGAGCGCGCTCAACCGGCTCCGGCAGGAGCGGTCCGGTGGGAGTGGCAAGTTCTACCTGCTGGCGCTGGTGGCGCTGGGGTTCTGGGCGGCCGTCTTCGGGCTGTCCTACAAGATCCTGCGCTACATCCAGTCGACCAGCGAAGTCGGCGTGCCCCTGGCTGGGAAATTCCTCGGAATCATCCTGCTGTCGTTCGCGTCGCTGCTGCTGCTGTCGAACCTGATCACCGCCCTGTCGAGCTTCTTCCTTGCGAAGGATCTCGACCTGCTGGTCTCCTCCCCGACCGACTGGCTCCGACTCTACTTCGCCAAGCTGGGGGAGACGCTGCTGCACTCGTCGTGGATGGTGGCCCTCATGGCGGTCCCGATCTTCACGGCCTACGGCATGGTCTTCCGGGGTGGACCGCTCTTCCCCTTCATCGTCCTCACGGCGCTCCTGCCGTACTTCGTGCTTCCCTGCGTCCTCGGGTCCGCGATCACCCTCATCCTGGTGAATGTGTTTCCGGCGCGGCGCACTCGCGACCTGCTCAGCCTGATGGCGATCGGCGCCTTCGGCGGGCTGGTCCTGGTCTTCCGCCTGATTCGCCCCGAGCAGCTCGCCCGCCCGGAGGGGGTGCGCAACCTGCTCGATTATCTCTCCGCGCTGCGGACACCGACCAGCCCCTTCCTCCCCAGCGAGTGGGCGGCGAGTATGGTGATGAACTGGCTGCAGAACGTGGCAGACCCACTGCCAATCGTCCTGCTCTGGAGCAGCGCCGCGGCCTTTCTCGTCCTCGGCGCCATGCTGCACGGCCGCCTCTATCACAGCGGCTTTTCCAAGGCCCAGGAGGGGGCGGAGCAGTTTGTCAGGGGGCGCGCCTGGTCGGGGGTCCTCGCGCGGCTCTTCCGCAACATGCCGCCCTCGCGCCGGGAATTCGTCCTGAAAGACCTTCGCCTCTTCTTCCGGGACACGACGCAGTGGAGCCAGTTGATCCTGCTCGCCGTCCTCCTCGTCGTCTACGTCTTCAACATCAAGATGCTGCCGATCTTCTCGGGGGAAGTCGTCCCGGTGTTACTGGTCACCCTGGTCTTATTCTTCAATTTGGGGCTGTCGGGCTTCGTGCTCGCCGCCGTGGCGGCGCGGTTCGTCTTCCCCGCCGTGTCGCTCGAGGGGAAGCAGATGTGGCTGCTCCGATCGAGCCCGCTCGACCTCAAGGCCCTGCTCTGGAGCAAGTACTGGACGGGGACGATCCCGCTCCTCGTCCTCGCGGTGGCGATCTCCTTCAGCACCAACGTGCTCCTGCAGGCGAGCCCTTTCATGATGGCCGTCAGCCTCGGGACGATCGTCCTGCTCACCTTTGCCATCAGTGCGATGGCGCTGGGCTTCGGCGCGCTCTACCCGCGGTTCGACACCGAAAACGCGGCGCAGATCCCCACCAGCTTCGGCGGCATGGTCTTCATGATGTCGGCCATCGTCCTGCTCGGTGTGGTGCTCGTGCTGGAGGCGACCCCGGTGCTGAGCTACATCCGATCCCAGAACGGGCAGGAGCCGGCGCCAGGACCGTGGACGATCGGCTCGCTGACGGCGGTCACGGTCATCTGCCTTACAATGACAATTGTCCCGATCCGGCTCGGACTCAGGAAGGTCGAGCAGATGGAATTCTGAGTCCTCCGGCACCACCTCGGCGGACCCAGCCCCGACCGCGTTCCCGCTGCTGAGCATCCCCGCCCTCCGCTTCCCCGGACCTCCAACCGCCCCGCCGCCAGTCCGGCAAACGCCACCGCCCCTTCAGTCACCTGGTGTATGCCGCTGGAGCCGTCCCGCAGCGCGGTCCGGGTCGCCGCCTTCGGCACCCTCACAAGGCGCTCGGCGGCCACGAGATTCTTTGCCTATCGCTGCGTTTCCATGTGCCCGGACTCCGCTGAGTCCACTCCTACCTTGGCGTCGCGATCCACCCCGCGCCGCCTAGCGGCGCATCCCCACCCAAGGAGGAGCAGATGCCACGCAGTTCCCTTGCGGCCGCGCTCACAGTGAGCGTCGTGCTCGCCGCCTGTGCCAGCGACGACGCGGCCGGGCCGCCGACCGCCCCGACGACCGCCGCCATCGCGAATGTCACCATCGTCTCCGCGGAGACGCACCAGCTTGAGGGCATGGCGCGGCGGCTGGCGCTGGCGCTCAACGATCCCGCCTTCCGCGCGCGGTTGCACCATCGGCTGGAAACGTCACCCTTTCCGGAGGGGAAGATTCACCTGCAGCGCACTCTGGAGGGGGAGGGGCGTGGGGAGTTCCATGCACTGTCCCGGATCAATCATGAGGCAGAGTCGGTGACCGACTCGGTCCTGCGGAGCACCCGCCCACTCGAAGTCTATCTCCCGGTGCCGGCGCACCGGCGGGCGTGGCAGGGCGACACCAGACTTCTGGTGGCGACCCAGGCACGTGATGGGGAACTCCCCGTGGCCTTCGACCTCCATGGGGGGCGGCACCTGCTGGACCCGACCCGGCCGCCGCAGACGCCCGTCCTTGCGATGGTGCCGGTCGAGACCGATTTCGATGCCGCTCACATTCGCGCCAAGGCCACCTGCGTGCCACCAAACCCGTGCGGTGGGGGCGGCGGGGGCGGGGGCGGGGGTGGCGGCGGGGGAGGTGGAGGGGGAGGGGGAGGGGGAGGCGGTGGCAACCTGTACGGGCCGAGCGGGTTGCACATGACCAAGGCGCACTTTGTCGACTCATTTGAGGGTTGGTTGAAGGGCAGCCCCGAATTTGAGATTCACATCATGGGTCAGAAGGGAACCACCGATTCCCTGGTCAGGTATCAGTGCGCCGGCGAGCATCAGGGCAGCCCATACGCCTGGGATGGCGACACCGACTGGAGCGGCGACGTCGTGCTCTTCAGCCAGTCGGAGATCAACACATACAAGCTCGCCCATCCGGGCGAGTCCTTCCGAATCGTGGCGATGGAGGACGACGACACCTCTTGCGAGATGAGGATCGACCCCAATCGGTGGGCGACCTTCGTCGGGACGATCGGCCCGCTGTATCACGATATCACCGGAGCTGTCGACACCGGGAGCGTCAAGAAGTATGTCGCGGCCGCGAACGGACTGCGGAAGTTCCTCGCCGCTCTCGCCAGCTGGATCAAGAGCAACGACGACTTGATCGGCAACGCGATGGAGGACAAGGTGGTTGGAGAATATCACACGGGTTACAACTGGATTCTCCGCGCGGACAACAACGTGACCAACGGGTGGATCAACCTGCAGATGAAGTAGCCTGGTGCCGGCGGGGCGGTGCCCCGCCGGCTGTCCCTCAGCCCTGGAGACGGCATGCGGCCTCACAATCTGATCCTGCTCGTGGTCATCACCCTTCTTCCGGCCACCCTCGAGGCGCAGCACGGTGGCACCCACTGGACCCTGACACTCAGCCTGGCGCGTGAGAGCTTCAGTGGAGCATCGACCGACACCACCACGATTCCCGGCACGAAGGTGCGGGTGTTCCCCGCCCCGCGCCTGGCAACTGAATTGGGGCTCGAACGGGGGCTGGGTGAGTGGGATCTCTGGCTGGGAGCGGGCTATGCCGGGGGGGACCTTCGGGCGAGCACCGACCTGCTCACCCTCGACGATCGCACCACATCGGTGAACCGCTTCCGGGCATCGGCCCTCGTCGGTCGGCGCATCGCCGGATTCGAGCGGGCCAGCCTGCGCCTGGTCGGCGGGCCGATGCTGGATCACTGGAGGGCGTCCGGCATCGGCAATCGGACGACGCTGGGCTTGCGGGTTGGGCTGGCGCTCCGTCTGCCCCTCGGGCCGGTGGAGTTCGAGAATCGCATTCTCTTCGGCCTCGCACCGAGCCCCTTTCAGAAAGCGGATCTGCCCCCGGAGGCGACCGTCGAGAGCCTGCGCACCTGGAGTCTCGGCGTGGGATTGCGGATGGGGCTCTAGGGCCTTAGCGCGGCACCACCGTGCCGCAGCCCTCGCAGAACCGGCTGGCCGGGACGAGCGGGGCACCGCAGCTGGCGCATCCGCCCACCGTCAGCGAGCGTCCGCAGGTCGAACAGAACAGCGCGTCGCTCTCGGGGCGCGGGCCGCAGCTCCGGCACCGGATGTTGCTCGCCTGGAGTGTTCGTACCCGCTCCGCGATCAGCGCCTCGACCGCGTCACCCAGGCCGATCGGACCAGGACCCCCGGTCTCCGGCGGCGCCGCACTCCTGCCCGCATCCGGGGAGGCATCCGCATCGCCCGATTCCGTTCGGAGGATGGCCAGTGCCTCCGCGGTGTACTTGTGCTTGAGGTTGGCGTAGTCCTCGTCGGACAGCTTGCCGGTGGCGCGGTCGAACTCGATCTCCCGCAGCGCCGTCAACGCCATGCCCTTAGGGGTCTCCTCCAGATCCTCTGGTTCATCTGCCCCAGCGGGAGCGCCCTGTCCAGGGCGGGTCAATGGACCGATGATCAGTGCCACCACTGTCAGTGCCACCAGTGAGGCGGCGATCGCTTCGTAGAGCATTACTGATCCATCTCCCGCAGCTCGCGCTGCAGTCGCTCGAGTTCTTCCGTGGAAGCCGGCGGCCCATTGAGGATCGCCGCGACAGCGCCCGGCGGCATCGGCGCTGCCCCCGGGACCACAGCCGGACGACTGATCCGGGCCCTCCGCTGCAGGATCGCCAGCATCACGCCACCGACCAGGAGGATCAGGAGGCTCGGCACGACGTAGCCGGCCACGTTGAAGCCGACCGGCTTCGGGGCCATCAGCACCTTTTCGCCGTACCGGGCCACAAAGGCGGCGATGATCTCGTCCGCATTCTTCCCCTGATCCTCGAGCGCCAGCACATCCTTGTGCATCGCCGGCGAGTAGGTGCAGGTGAAGTCGGTCGTGCGGCAGGTATACACATCCAGAGTGCACCCGCAGGAGCACTGGATGCGCTTTTCGATATCCGTGACGAAGGGGTCGTTGTCGCGGTGCGTCGCACGGTCCTGTGACCGGCCCGCCGCGTCGGGATCCCGCAGGGAACCGGTGGCTCCCTGTTCCTGCAGCTGCTCCTGCTGGGCGACGAGTCGAACTGGTATCAGCCCGCCCAGCACGAGGCCCGCTCCGGCGGTGAGCAGGCGGCGGCGATCGTGATTCACTGCTCTGCTCCCGTCGTGGCGAGCTGTACCTCGTAACCGGCCTGGGCCGCCCGCGGCGTGCCGGTGCTCGTCGTCCCACCGGGCCACATCGTGATCAGACCGCCGATTACCAGCACCACGCCTCCGATCCAGACCCAGACCACCAGGGGATTGATGGTGAAGCGGTAGACCGCCTCCTCCGTCCCGGCCACCGAGCCTGCATAAACGATGTAGAGGTCCTCCTGATAGGTGGTGCGGATGCCCACCTCGGTCGACGGCTCGAACGATTTCTGCCGCACGCCGGGCGCCGGCTCGGAGAAGTGCTGCCGCTTCTCGGAATTGATGACCCCGATCGACTTGCCGTCCTTGGTCACCTGCACCGAGGCCTGGGTCACAACCCGGTTGAGCGCCTCGAACTGGGAGACGCCGACGTGGGTGAAGGTGTAGGTGTGACCGAACGGACTCTTCAGCGTGGCGGAGTCGCCCGGCTTCAGGGTCGCCTCCATCTCCACCTTGAACGCGTACCCGGCAAACGCCACGAAGTAGATGAGCATTCCGGCGTGGACGATGTAGCCGCCATACCGCCGCCGGTTCCGCGCGACGAGCTGCGCAAAAGCGGCAGGATACGACTCCGCGTACATCGTGTGGCGCGCCCGGGTCCCGCGGGTGAACTCCTGCAGCAGCGTGCCCGCCGTGAACCCCGCCAGGCCCAGCGCGACGACCGCGTACAGGTTGTCCATGCCGCTCAGGAGGCAGATCGCCGTGACGACGACCCCGGCGCCGACCGGAAAGGCGAACTGCCGCTTGAGGTTCGCGGTCGAGGCCTTGCGCCACGCGATCAGCGGTCCGATCCCGGTCAGTGCCAGCAGGAGCAGCCCGAGCGGCACATTGACCTTGTTGAAGAAGGGAGGGCCCACTGTGATCTTGGTGCCCCGCACCGCCTCGGAGAGAATGGGGAAGAGCGTCCCCCACAGCACCGAAAAGGCGATCCCGACGAAGAGCAGGTTATTGAACAGGAAGGCCGCTTCCCGGCTCACCACGCTCTCCAGCCGCACCTCGGCCTCCAGCCGCTCCCACCGAGTGTACAGGAGCGTAAAGGCGAGCACGCCGGCGCTGAGCAGGAACGCGAGGAAGAAGTACCCGACGTTCGACTGGGTGAAGCTGTGCACGCTGGCGATGACGCCACTGCGGGTGATAAAAGTCCCGAAGATGCTGAGCAGGAAGGACCCGATGATCAGGGTCATGTTCCATCGCTTGAGCATGCCCCGCTTCTCCTCGATCATGACGGAGTGCAGAAAGGCCGACATCGTGAGCCACGGCAGCAGGCTGGCATTCTCCACCGGATCCCACGCCCAGTAGCCGCCCCAGCCGAGCTCGACGTACGCCCACCACATCCCGAGCGTGATGCCGATCGAGAGGAAGAGCCAGCTCATCAGCGTCCACTTGCGGATGGCATGCAGCCAGCCGGTATCGAGTCGCCGCGAGAGCAGCGCGGCGATCGCAAAGGCGAAGGGGATCGTGATGCTGATGTAGCCCAGGTAGAGCATCGGCGGGTGGATGACCATGCCGATGTTCTGCAGCTGCGGATTGAGTCCGTTGCCGTCGGGCGGCGTGAACGGAAGCCGCTTGAAGGGATTGGCCGCAAACAGCATGACGGTCACGAAGAATACCACCACCGAGCTGGTGACCGCCGCGACATAGGGCATCAGCGCCCGATAGCGCGCCGCCGTGAGCCACTGGGCCAGGGCGGCGAACATGCTGAGTACGATCGCCCAGAACAGCAGCGAGCCCTTCTGGCCCGCCCAGAAGGCAGAGAAAATGAAGTAGCCAGGAAGATTTCTCGAGGTGTAGCTGGCGACGTACTCGATATTGAAGTCGTGGGTGATCAGCCCCTCCCAGAGGGAGATCGCCGCCACCACCAGCACGCCGAAGAGCGCGTAGACCGAGCGGGTTACGCTCAACGCCAGTTCGGGCCGCCCCTGCCATCGGCCGGAGAAGCCGACGACCGCCGCCCAGCCGCCGATCAGAAAGGCGGCCCACAGGGCGAATTGGCCAAGCAGTGTCATGATTCAGACCTCAGGTTTTGCCGGTGGCGCCGCGGGCGTCCTTCAGGAACTGGTCGATGGAACGCGCATGTTTCTCGTATTCGGGCCGCTTCGCCTTGGTTTCGACATCGTAGTGGGCCAGGTAGTCCGCGTAGCTCTGTTTCAGCCCCTTCTCGTCCTTCTTGAAGCGCGCGATCGTCCCATGCAGGATGATGCCGAAGAGGTGGCCGGGCTGCTTCTTCAGAATCGTGTCGGCCAGCGCGGAAGCCCCGTCCACATCGCCGGTGTGCAGCTTGATCAGCGCCGCATCATACCGCGCGTCATTGTCCATCTCGGCAGGGTCAAGCATCCCGTACGCGCTGACCGCCATCGGGGCGAAATTCGTGACCGTGGCTTCATCCCCGGATTCGGCCGCCCGCATGATCCGGTCGAACAGGCGATCGAATCGCTCCCGCGGCGTCATGTTGCTGATGTCCGGTGGCGTACCGCCGGTGCCGCCGCCCGCGAACGGGGCCTCGCTCGCGGCAGGTGACGCCGTCGCGCCGGCCGACGACCCGCGCGTCGCATATAACGCCAATCCCCCCACCACCGCGACGACCGCGCCACCAGCCACGAACCAGCGCAACCGCTCATTCCCGCTGAGCGCCTGGGAGACCGGAGCCGCGGACGCGCCGCAATTGGCGCAGAATCGCATGCCTGGGGCGAGCGCGGTGCCGCAGCGCGCGCACGCCTCACCGCCCATGGCCGAACCGCAGTGCCGACAGAATTTTCCGCCAGATGGCTTACCGCACGAAGCGCAAACGGTTGTGGTCACCGGAATCTCTCAGCAGACGTGGACTGGATGCGGGCAAAGGCCGCCGACGACTGAAGGATAGGAGGAACACGCCGAGAACGGGAGGTGCGGCATCCCGATTCGCCGGAGGCGTGACACTTCATTAATCAGTTCCCGATTGCGGTGACGGTCCTCACCGCCGACCCGGGGAACGATTGGTCCAGCAGAGTGACCGGCCCAGCGAGGCCCCTGCGAGCTCCAAGCGGCCAGCCGTGATAGCCTTATGAGGTCATCATGAACGACATTTCACCTGAAATTATCTTCCCTTCAGTAGTAATACGCATACCCTACTCCCGTACTCATACACCACGGGATTCCCATGCGCACCTCGCTACTGAGTTCACGGCTCCTCATTCTGGGTCTGGTGATGTCTACGGCCGCCTGGCTCGGCGCCTGTACCGACATCGTCTACCGCGACCGGCCACCGTTCAGTCCTCCGCCAGATGCCAGTAGCGGATTCCTCGGTTACTTCGACGTCACCACGCAGCAGACGAATTGCGGCAACTGCCACGTCGAGCACCAGGCTGAGTGGAAGGGCACTAAACACGCCCACGCCTGGGCCAACCTGCAAGCGCTGTCGCAGCCCGCCGACAAGAGTAGCTGTGTCGCCTGTCATACGGTGGATGAGAATGGCAATCTGGCGACAGGTCCTGCCGGTTATTCCGTGGTTAAGGACGCGGCGTATCAGGATGTGCAATGCGAGAACTGCCACGGCCCTGGGTTCCTCCATGTCCAGACTCCCGACGGCGCGACGGCGCCCCTGCCGAGCATTCACGTCGACACGACCAAGAATCCCGGATCCCCCGCGATCGCAGCCCAATTGTCGGCCGGCACATGCGCTGCGTGCCACCAGGATACGCACCATCCCTACTGGGAGGAGTGGCGCCAATCCATGCACGCGAACATGGGCCGCCACAACGATGAGGAACTGTGCCTGCAATGCCACTCGGGCCAGGGCGCGCTGGCGGCCTGGGGCGTCACGTCCGCGTACAAGGAAATGAATGCGGTAGACGAGGGAATCACCTGTGCCGTCTGTCACGACCCGCACGACAGCACCAACCCGGGGCAGCTGCGGTATCCGATCTCGTCGACCAGTGTCAGCGACCAGCTGTGCATGAAGTGCCACAACCGGCGCTCGGTACCACTGATCCTGGACTCGACACGGGTCGATGACCCCGCCGGCGTGAGCGGCACCAACTCGCCGCACGCGCCCCAGGGACCCGTCCTGCTCGCTCAGGCCGGGTATCAGAACCTGAACTACCTCGATCCGGTGGTGGTCACGCCATCGACGCACGGGTCGACAGTCAAGAACCCGAAGCTCTGCGCTGGCTGTCACATATACGCCTTCCCGACGACGGACACAGCCGGAACCAACGTCACCGCGACCGGCCACCTCTTCCGCCCGCTCCCCTGCTACGGGCCAGATGGCGTGCCGACGGACACGATCAGAACCTGCGCCTACACCCCGGCGGAGCGGTCGTTCAAGGCCTGCGCACAGTCGGGTTGCCACGCCGATGAGGCCACGGTGGCCGGGCTTCTTTCGGTCACGCGCAGCCGGATCCAGCCTCTGACGGCGGCACTCTGGGTGAATTCGGGCACCGGCGCCGGCAGCTCGGCCAGCTCGATCGACACCCTGGACGGCGGCATCCTCCCCGCGATATTCAAGGCCACGTATAGCCAGCGGGGGACAATCAGTAACCTGAGCCTGCTGGTGAAGACCGCCGCGATCGCGGGCGCGACCACCATCGACCTGATTACCACGAGCACAACGGTTCTGTCGGGCAGACTCGCGCCGACCAACACCTTCGTGATTTCCGGTGACCCGACTCTCTACACCGTTCAGAATACCGACACGGCCAACTCCCAGAGTCTGACCGGCGTACAGATCCTTCCGGCTCTGGCAAAGGCCGCGGCAGCCGGGGCCAAGGTCACTGTGATCTACCTGGGACCCCTGGTCGCCGGGGACAGGTTGATCACGCCGGTCGACGGCGCCGAGTTCAACGTGCGCATGTTCGGCGAGGACGCCAACGGAGTGTTCATGCCTGGCGGGGTGGGCACACCCAGCTCAAACACCGACAGGTCGCACTCCGTACACAGCCCGTTCTACGCGGAGGCGATGCTGCGGGCGAACATCGCGGAGTTGACCGCCCTCTACGGGTCGCAGCCGTGGTTCCCGCCCCCGACCGGGGCTGTTCAAGCCATCATGCGTGGCCCGCTGGGTGCGACGGGCAGCGTGCCGTTCCGGGCGCCGCGGGTAAGCTTCAGGTAACGAAAAGGGGTATTCTTGCTCCGATTGAATGCTGGCCCCGGTGGCGTCCCGATCGCCGGGGCCGGCTTCTTGCCCATGAATCATCCGCTCCCCCTGGCCTTGTTCCTCGCGGACAGCGCCGGGGGCGCGCATGTCTCGCCGGCTGACTCCACGGTCGACAAGACCCTGCTCGGCGACAAGATCACACCGATCATTCAATTCATCTTCCAGAAGCAACCCTGGGTGATGTGGACCGGCGCGGTGCTTGGAGCCGTCGTCGCAGTCGTGCTCCTGCGCTGGCTCTGGCTGCACCGCCGGGCACTCTTCCAGTGGCTCACTACCCGCACGGCCCTCGCGAAGAGCGCGCTCATTGCCGGGGTGCTCCTCGCGGTGGTCGTGGCCGGCGGGCTGGCCTACAAGGCCAATCAGTTCGTGGCAACGGACAAACGCTTCTGCAACGGCTGCCACATCTTCGTGGGCAGCGGCCAGGCCTGGGTCCTCCCCGACACCGGCAACTACACCCTCGTGCCGAGGCTCGAAGGCAAGCACGACTCCATCAGCTGCCATACCTGTCATCCGCTCAAGCCACTCAAGGAGGGAATCAAACTCGTCTTCTGGATGTCGGGCATCCGGGATGAGCGCATTCCGGCGCATGCCAAGGTGCCCCGCAAGGTCTGCGAGAGTTGCCACGTTCAAGGCGCTGCCAAGGAAACCTGGCAGGCGATCGCGGCCACCGCGGGACATCGCACCCACCTGGAATCCGACTCCTCCGCCCTCAAGGGCAAGGTGGAGTGCCTCACCTGCCACGCCCGGACGGCCCACCGGTTCCTCCCCGCGGACTCCACCTGCGTGCAGAAGGGCTGCCACCTGACGGACGAGACCAGTATCAAGCTCGGCAAGATGGCGGGGCAGACGGACCTCCACTGCACGATCTGCCACAAGTTCACCAAGCCCGTGGCCGCGCTCGCCACCCGGGACTCGGCCGCGGGCGCCCTGCGGCCGAGTCTCAAGCAGTGCCTCTCCTGTCACAACATGGAAGCGCTGTTGCCCGATTTCCCGGCCGCGAGAGACCCGCATGGCGGCACCTGCGGGATGTGCCACAACCCGCATAGCCAGATCAACAAGGGCGAGACCAGAAAGTCGTGTACTGCGGCAGCCTGTCATGCCGACTGGCGGAAGGATCCGTTTCATACCGGCGCGGCCCACCGCAAGAAGGCGGAGCAGTGCACGCTGTGCCATGAGCCGCATGCGGCACGGGTGGACCCCAGCGGCTGCGCCGAATGTCATGACGCGGTCCGCGCGCGTACACGAGGCGGAGTCCGACCCCCGCTTCCCTTCGATACGACCAAGGCGCTCCACCAGTCCTCGCTGGCCCCTGAGGCGTTGCCAGCCTCACCGGAACGCCCCAGCAAGGTCAAGGGCGATGCACCGCCCGGGGACGCCCCCCCCAGGCGTGCGCTCAGCCAAGTCCCCCCTCTCTCAATTGATTCCTTCCCACATCCTCGACACAAGAAGCTGGCCTGCCTGACCTGTCACCTCAGCGCGTCGGGGGAGAAGCTCACCTTCGAAGCGCCGCGCGGCTGCCAGATCTGCCATCACCAGGACCCGCGCAAGAGCGACTGCTCCAGGTGCCACGAGAACGAGGGCCTCCCTGAGGTCATCGCCATTCCCGTCAGCATCACCGCTGCCAAGAAGCCCGCGCGGGAGCGGACCGTCGCGTTCCGCCATGAGAAGCACAAGGACCTCCATTGCACGGATTGTCACGGCACGCCGGTCAGCATGGCGCCAGTGGACTCCGCAATCACCTGCCAGGGCTGCCATGCGAAGCATCATGAGGCGGCGCGCCATTGCGCCGAATGTCACCAGACCTCCTGGATCACTGAAGCCCACAGCCCGCCGGTCCGCCCGCACATCGCCTGCGATGCCTGCCACGCTACAACGGCTATCGCCGCTCTGTCCCCGGTTCGGAACTTCTGTCTGGCCTGTCACCCCGCGGCGGTCGATCACCACGGCGAGAAGGAGTGCAGCACCTGTCACCTGCAGGCCAGCCCCGACGAGTATCGGGCGCGACTCCTCAAGCGGGTGAAGTGGCCATGAACAGGGTCATCCGGTGTACGCTCGGGCTACTCCTGGCCGCGCCGACAGTGGCCAGCGCGCAGCAGTACCTGATCCGGCTCGATTCCCGGGTGCAGGGCGCATCGTACCGGGGCATCCAGAAGGACAGTATCCCCACGGGTCAGGTGGTGACTGGCCCAACCGGTGGTTTCGAGACCCCCGATGGCTTCGCCGCCACCTGCCTCCCGGGTCAGGCCGTCTGTCATTTCTATCGTGCGGGCCCGGTGCGGCGTGGTGGACCCTTCATCACCAGCGTCGACCTGACCGCCTGGGGGTTCGGGGTGCACGGGCTCAGCCTCCATGCGAACGCCAGAGTGGGGCTCGACCTTGGTGCCTCGGATGTCTGGCCCGGGACCAATCCCGCCGTGCAGTTGCTGGAAGGCTACGCCGAGTATGCCTCGGAACGCCTGACAGGAAGGCTGGGGCGACAGGTGGAGCGTGGGCGTCTGGGGTATTACGGCTACGACGGGGCTCGCCTGGCCTATCGGCTGCCGACGCTCGGCCTGACAGCGATCGGATACGGCGGCCTCGGCCTGGCGCGTAGTGCGGGGCTACCCGTGACCAGCGATGCCCTCAACCCATTGGACGACTTCCAGCCCCGGGTCAGGCAGTGGCTGGCCGGTGCCGCCCTGGAATGGGCCAACCGGTATGCCGATGCGCGATTCGATTACGAACGCGAGGTCGACCGGGACCCCCGCAACCTCGTGTCGGAGCGCATGGCGCTTTCGGCGACGCTCCGGCCGCTGGCCGGATGGAGCCTGGCCGGCGGAGCGGATTACGATCTCGCGCGCGGGTTTTGGGGGAGTGCGGACCTTAGCCTCAGGCATACCGAGTCGCGGTTTGGAGGGGCGGTGGGGGCACGACGGTATCGCCCCTACTTCGACCTCTGGACCATCTGGGGGGTGTTCAGCCCCGTGCCCTACAAGGCGATCAATGGTTCTCTGTGGATCTCCCCGGCGCGCGGCCTGACTTTGCGTGGCGGGGGAGAGCGCTACCGGTATGACAATGCCGAAGCGGAGACTCCCCTGGTGCAGGAAGAAACCAAGGGCTGGCGCTGGAATGCAGGCGCCACCTACGCCATCTCCCCGGCGTTCACTGTCGACGGTGGCTATCAGGCCGAACACGGCCCGGGCGCCTCTTCCCAGGGCGCTGATGGCAGCGTGAGCTTCCGGCCGATCGCCCCACTCACCTTCACCGTCGAGGGAGGCCACCTGGTCCGGCCACTCGAATTCCGGATCGACAACCCTGCACTCACCTGGTACGGGCTCTCGATCGACCTCCGCGCGACCGACCGCTTGCGACTCGGCGTCGGTGCCACCCGCTACGATGAGAACCGGCGCCGCCCCGACGCCTCGGGGATCGACTGGTCGCAGACCCGGCTCCGGGCCAGCCTCTCGTGGGTCTTCGGATCGGGTGCCGACCGGATGCCCCTGCCGCCGGCCATCCGACGGGACGGCCGGCGATGAGACTCCATCGCCTTCCTCTCGCCCTGAGCCTCGTGATCCTGCTGGGGGCCTTCGGCGGTGCTGCACTGCGCCAGGATCGCGTGGCGTTCGACCACGAGAAGCACAAGAAGGTGTTTCCCGAGTGTCAGACCTGTCACGCCGGAATACGCGAAGAAGGGAAATCGATATTCCCATCGGCCGAGTCGTGCGCCAATTGCCACGACGGCACGATCGAGAAGAAGGTGGACTGGAGCGCACCACCGGTCCGCCCTTCCAACTTCCGCTTCACTCATGCGAAGCATGACCAGAAATCCGGCGAGAAGCTTCCCGCCGATTCGACGCTGGCATGCCGCGCCTGCCACATTCCGTCGGGCACAGGGTGGCTGACGGTGAGGCGCACCATCTCGCGCCAGTGTCTGGACTGCCACGAGATCAAGGTCGCGCACTTCTCCGCGCCGGATACGGCCTGCGGCACCTGCCATCTCACCCTGGCCGAGGCGACGGCGCTCCCGGTTGAGCGGGTGGCAGACTTCGAAGAAGCCCGCCTCACACGACGACAAGGGATTTCCTCCTCCAAGGGGCATGGGAGGCTGGCGAAGGACGGCAATCGGAGCTGTGCGATCTGCCACGCGCGCGACTTCTGCACTCAGTGCCACGTGAACGCGCCGGAGGTGAAGGCCATTCAGGCCCTCGAACCCGATCCTCGCTCACTGGCACTCAAGGCGGAACTCAAGGCGCCGGCATCACATGAGGAATCGCGATGGCTGTCCCAGCACGGTGGCAAAGCCAAGCGTGATCCTGCCGCCTGCGCATTCTGTCATACCCAGGAGAGCTGCGTTGTCTGCCACCGCAGCCGGCCGGCAATCGTACTCGCCCTTCCCGAGCAGTGGACCCGGTCGGGCCGATAGGCGCGCGCATCGAACGGAAGAAGCCAGGCTACCATACTGCCGACTTCGCGGACCGGCACGCCCCGGTCGCGAGTTCCTCGCCCGGCACCTGTAACGCCTGCCACGCACGCACCGAGTGCCTGGAATGCCACCGTCCGAACGCAGGGGCCACCGGCAACTACCATCCGGCAGGATTCCTGAGCCGGCATCCCGCCGCGGCCTTCAACCGGCAGGCCGATTGCGCCACCTGCCATAACCAGGGCGCCTTCTGCGCTACCTGTCACCAGCAGGCGGGGCTCACGTCCAGTGGCAGGCTGGCCCAGGGCTACCACGACGCGAATCCCGCCTTTCTCGTCGGGCATGGCACGGCAGCGCGGCAGAACATCGAGAGCTGCATCACCTGTCACTCGGAGAGGGACTGCCTCGCCTGCCATTCGGCCCAGAGCCGGCATTTCAACCCCCACGGGCCCGGCTTCGACGCCGAACGACTCAAGCGGAAGAATCCCCAGACCTGCGCTGCGTGTCACGGGCGGAATATTCCCTAGGATTTGGGGCCCGGCAAACCGCATGACACAGGGGGGAGCCTCGCGTCTGAGGCTCCCCCCTGTGTCACGCTTGCCCTGCCGCAGCCACCACCCCGGCCACCGGTGGGTTCACCGCAGAGTGGTGACCCTCACGCCGGCCCGCCTGGCCCGAGCGCAGTCTTCACCGCTGACCCGCTGCCCGCCTCACGTGGAAGCAGACCCGCACCGCTCGCAACTCCCATCAGTGATGCGGCGTTGAGCGAATCGGCGAGCCCCGACGGCACCACCATCAGCGAGCCCCGCTTGACGATGCTCTCGTAGAGCATGTTCATGGCGCGCAGATTCATGGCCTCCGGGTGGCCGCGGTAGGCCGCCGCCGCCTCGACGAACTTGTGGGCGATCTCGGTCTCTGCCGTGCTGAGGATGATGCGCGCCTGGCGCTCCCGTTCGGCCTGGGCCTGGCGCGACATGGCGTCCTCGAGGGCCGCTGGGATGATGACATCCCGGATCTCGACCGACTGCACCTGGATGCCCCAGTTGGCCATCTTCTGCTCGAGCGCGACCTTCAGTCCGTGTCCAAGCTCGACCCGGGACTGGATCAGTTCGGTGAGATCATGCTTGCCGATGGCATCGCGGAGCGCGGTCTGTGCCGAGAGGATGACCGCCTCGTCGTAGTCCTGTACCTCCAGTGCGGCCCGCTCGGCGTCGCGTACCACCCAGAACGCGATGGCGTCGACGTTCACCGGCACCGTGTCGCGTGTCAGGCAGGATTCGGCGCCGAATGCCGCGGTCCGGATGCGCTGATCCACGGTGTAGGCCACCCGGTCGATGATCGGGATGATGGCGAAGTACCCCGGGCCGCGCAGCCCGCGGTACCGCCCCAGCCGCAGCAGCACCGCCTTTTCCCACTGGTCCGTGTACTTGATCGCGGACGCGAGGAGGACGCCCAGTGCAAGGCCCGCGAGGGCCGCCACGGGCGGTATCATGCCGGCGAGAAACAGTCCTCCGGCCAGTCCGGCCGCACCAACCAGCCCGGCGGCGAGCGCGGCAAACGAATAGCGGGTGTCGTTTGGCCTATTCCTGATCATGTCCATCACCTCGTGAAAATAGAGTCGCCGGCGATATGCCGGTGGTTGCATCAGCGCTTCCGGACCGGCCGGACGTCCTCGTAGTGCGCGCGGGTGGCGCGAGGGCGGACCACCCTCGGAGCAGGCGGCTGTACCAGATACGGGCTCCGCGCCTCACCCATTTCGATGGGAAGGGCCACCCGCACCAGCAGCGTGAGCACGAACAGTCCCAGTGCCCAGATGCCGGCGGTGACGCACAATTCGACCCAGGTGGGAGTGTACTCGACGATTTCGCCGAGCGGAGACGGAATGAACCCCGGGATGACCAGGCCGATCCCCTTCTCGACCCAGATCCCCACGAAGAGCGTCGCGCACGCCGTCATCAGCACGCGCGGATTCTTCCGGAGCGGATGGATCATCAGCACCAGGGTCGACAGGGCGTTGAGGGCGATGCCGGTCCGGATCCACGGAACCAGAGCATGGTGTTCGCCGAGGCCGAAGAAGAGATAGCGCGCGCTGGTGCTGTGCATCGTCGGCGAATAGAACTCGACGATCAGCTCGGAGAAGAGCATCACCAGATTGACCTGGGCCGCCACCGTGGTCGCGGTCGCCAGCTTCGAGATCGCCACATCCGGAATGGCGTACCGGCTGTTCGACCGGATGAAGCCGAGCAGCAGGATCATGAAGGCGGGCCCCGCCGTGAAGGCCGAGGCGAGAAACCGGGGCCCGAGGAGCGCGGAATGCCAGAAGGGACGGGCCGGCATGCCGGCGAACAGGAATGCCGTGACCAGGTGAATACTCACCGCCCAGACCACCGAGATGTAGATGAACGGCACGTACTTTCTTTTCGACGGTTCGCGCCCGGTAAAGTGGCTGTAGAGGATGTAGAACGGGATGGCAATGTTCAGGATCAGATACCCGTTCAGCATGATCACGTCCCACGCCAGCATCGAGTCGGGCCAGTTCAGCAGGCCGATCACCGGGGTCAGGCGCCACCACTTCCATGGGTAGCCCGGGCTGTTGGCCATGACGAATCCGAGGCACATGACCAGCGCCGATACCGCGACCCCCTCCGCGATGAGCACCGCCCGGCTGAAGTCGACATCGTGCAGCACGTAGGCCGGCAGCACCAGAATGACCGCCGCGGCCGCGACACCCACGAGGAACGCCATGTTGGAGATGTAGAGGCCCCAGCTCACGTGGTTGTTCATCCCCGTGACGATCAGCCCCTGGTCCGCCTGGACGAGGTAGGCGTAGAATCCGACCAGGATGATCGCCGTCAGGCATCCCATCCAGAGATGGTACCGGCGATCGCCGGAGGTCACCGAGCGCAGGGCGCTCAACAGAAAGGCTCGCAGATGCACGGTCGTCTCAGTCGGCGAAGTACCAGAAGCGCGGTTCGGTCGCCAGTTCTTCCTTGAGGCGGAACACGTGCTTGTTGGCCAGCACCCAGCGGATCTCGGAATCGGGATCCAGCAGGTTGCCGAAGACGCGGGCGCCGGTCGGACAGGCCTCTGCGCACGCTGGGAGCCGGCCCTTCCGGGTCCGGTGAATGCAGTAGGTGCACTTCTCCACGCACCCCTTCTTGCGGGCCCGATTCCCCAGATAGTGCTGATTGGGATTGACCTCCTCCAGCGGCACCTCCGGCGCGGCCCAGTTGAACCGCCGGGCCCAGTAGGGGCAGGCCGCCATGCAGGCGCGACACCCGACACACCAGTTGTAATCGATGACTACGATGCCGTCGGGTTCCTGCCAGGTGGCACCGACGGGGCAAACCGGAACGCAGGGCGGGTTGGCGCACTGGAAACACTGAGTGCCCAGATAGAAGTGGCCCTCCGCCGGCACCTCGTGCTGATACGTTGGATCCGCCTCGTCGAGGTTGACCACCCCATTTTCCATCTCGAAAATGCGGATGTACTGCGTATCCGCGTGGCGGTCCAGATTATTCTCGTTGATGCACGCCTCGACGCAACTTCGGAAACCCTGGCACTTGGAGATGTTGAAGGCGTAGCCGAAGAGCACGCCCGGCTGCGCGTCGGTGGTGTCGATCGTGACATCCTCGTTGTGACGGATCTTGGCGAGGCGCTCGATGCGCTCGATGGTCTCGGCCCGCTCCGCCTCGGTCATGCGGCGGTAGTGCTTCTGGGTGAACTCCTGCCACTCAAGCAGCTTGAGCTCGCGCTCCTCCGGCGACGCGGCATTCAGCGGCGCGCAGGCGCCCACCGCCGCGGCACCCGCCACGACCCCGCCCAGCAGCAGCCCCAGCGCTTCCCGTCGGTCGACCCGCTTCTGCAGCACGGTGCCGTCGCCGGGGCTCTCGGGCATCTCGGGCGTGGGATGGACGGTCACGGGCGGTACCCCCGGATCTTCTCGAGTTGCGGCGCGCGGAATGGGATGCGCGCCTGGACGGCGGGCTTGTGCGGGTCATGACAATCGGGGCATGCCATCACGACCCGCCGACCCTGCCACCCGTCGAGGCGCTTCCCGTGGGCACCCGCGGCCCATGCCTCTGCCTGCTTGTAGTGGCATTGCGCACAGAGGCGGTAGCTCTCATCCAGCGGTGCTCGCTCCCCGCCCCTGAGGGTCAGCGACGCCACGTCGTCGGCCGAATGGCAGGTGGAACAGGTGGCGCCTGTTTGCGCCGGGTGGACCGGCTGGATGTTGTTATGCGCATCGCCGATGCGCCGGTTCGCCATGACCACCGTTCTGCCCCGGTGACACGAAGAGCAGGGGTACTGACTGATGGAGGCGGACCGATTACGTAACGCGATCGGCAGCGTGATGGTGCCGAATGGTCGCGCATGGCCGGCTTCCGGAACGGCGCTCCGCAGGGCCACATCGAAGGGGTGTGCTCCAGGCCCCTGCCAGCGTTCGACCCGGACCGACTGCACCGTCGCAAGAGCGCCTGGCTCCAGCAACGCATTGCGGGCCGCGGTGGCGGAATCGACTGCGGCCAGCATGGTGCCCGGGGGAGGCTGATCCCACCGGACCTGATGGCCTTCGCGGCAGCCGGAGAGGAGCAGCGCCGCCGCCAGGTATGGCGCCACACGACCGATCGCTGTCCGCCTCACGGGGGGCCTCCGGCGGCGTTGGCACTAGCGAGCCGAGTGAATGCCCCAGCCTCGGCAGTGAGCACAACGTGACACTGACGGCAGTTGGCACGCTCGGGATGCGTCGTCCGGATCTCGGCGACCGCGGCAGGGCCTGCGTGACAGGTGAGACAATTTTCCCGGAACTGCAGATCGTGCGGGATCGGAGGAGGCAACTGATCGCGCCTGAGGAGTGGTAGCGTCGGCCAGACGGTGGTCGGCCAGGTCAGCGTGGCATCCGCGCGCGGGGCGCCGCCATTGGGACCATGACAGAGCGGACAGCGGGTGTTCGGATCCGCGCCGGGATCTGCGGTCCCCATCACGGAGTCCACACCCACGTGACACTGGAGACAGATGCCCCGTTCGGGATGAGGCGTCAGCGGGACATACGCAGAGAATCGCACCGAATAGCCGCCGCGCTCGTGACAGGTGCGGCAGGCGTCAGTCCGGAACTCCTCCGCGGTGAGCGGATGCGGAATCCGCGGCGGTGCGCCAGGAAACGCGCGGAGGAAGCGCACCGACTTCAGCGTGCGCGGGTGGGCCGACCGTTCCCGGTGGCTCGCGGGCGCGATCGCGAGCATGGCGGGGCGGGTGCGGAATACCTGCGCCTCCGACCGGATTGGCTCCCCAGGCGCGGCGACCAGGGTGACCGAAGGCAGCGTCACGGCACGGCCCCGCCGAGCAACGACGCGTTGCACCGCCACCGTACCCGCGGCCACCGCTGTGACGGCAGCGCCCACAAGGAAGAGGACCAGTGCCACCGCGGCCGGGCGTCGATCCCCGGTCATGCGCCGCTCCGAGCCGACAGCCGCTCCAGGCGCACCGCGCACTTGCCGCCATCGGGCTGACCCGAGAGTGGACAGCAGGCGTCGAGCGTGAGCCGATTCACCAGCCGGGCCTCGTCGAATACCGGGACGAAGACCTGGCCGCGCGGGAAGCTGCGACCGGTAGTCGATCCGGGCCTCGAGGTCGATCGAGCCACGCCGACTCACCAGGCGCACGCTGTCGCGGTTCCGAATGTCGAGGTCCCGCGCGTCCTCGCGATTCAGCTCCACATACGCATGCGGCAGGGCCCGATGCAGCGCCGGGATGCGCTGGGTCATCGAACCGGCACCCCAATGCTCCAGCACGACGCCGGTGCCCAGCCAGAAGGGATACTCCCGATCGGGGGCCTCGGCGGGTGGCTCATAGGGCCGGAGCCAGATCCACGCGCGATGATCCGGGTGCCCGTAGAAGTCGAACGCGCCGTGCGTGCCCGTCGCGGCCGGGTCGTAGGCCGCGTTGTAGCGCCAGCGGGTCTCCCGCCCGGCTACGTACGGCCACTGCACCCCCGGCTGGGCGCGCAGCACTGCAAGCGAGGGGAGGGCGCTGGCCGGCTCCGCATGGAACCGGGTGTACTCCTCCCAGATCTGCTCGACGTGACGGCCGGATTCGAACGGGAACAGCTTCTCATGTCCGAGACGGCGCGCCACCTCGATCATCTGCCAGGCGTCGCCGGTCGCATCCCCGGGGGGAGCCACGATGCGATCGAAGTGCTGCAGCCGCCGCTCCGCGTTGGCGTAGATCCCCTCCCGCTCCAGCCACATCGCCGCAGGAAGGACGACGTCCGCCACATCTGTCGTGGGCGTCGGGTACGCCTCCGACACGACCAGGAAGCGATCCTCTTTCGCGGCCGCACGACGATAGCGGTCGAGGTTCGGGAGGCTGACCATCGGATCCGTGGCCAAGATCCAGAGGAAGCGGATATCACCCGTCTCGAGACGGCGGAACATCGAGAGCGCCGGACCGGTCGGCCGGGGATCGATCGCCTCCGTGGGCACGCCCCAGATTTCGGCGGCGCGGCGACGGTCCTCCTCGTTCTGGACAAAACCGCGTGGCAGGGTATGCGTCGCGCTCCCCGCGTCATGTACCGCGCTGCCGCCGCCCGGTTGCCCGATGGCGCAGAACGGACTGTTCCCCGGCGTGGCGACCTTCCCCACCAGAAGGTGGATGTTGTACAGCACATTGTTCATCCATGTGCCGCGCACATCCTGGTTCACCTCCCTGCCCCAGACCGACATGACTTTCCGTTGCGGATCGCCGTAGAGCGACGCCAGCCAGCGAATACTCGCCGCCGATAGACCGGAGAGTTCCTGGGCACGCTCCGGCTCGAAATCCGCGAGGAACGCGACGTACTCGTTCCACGTGGCATCGGTGGCGACGTCCGAGACCTGGGCGTCCTCGCCCAACCCGTAGCCGAGTTCCGTTCGGCCGCGCTTGAAGGCGACGTGCTGATCGACGAATGCGCGGTGCACCCATTTGCGGGCCACGATCTCGTGGCAGATGGCATTGGCGATCGCCACCCCGGCATGCGGCACGTGCAGCAGTGTGTGATCGGAGGCGTAACTGGTGCGGGTGGTGCGGGTCGCCAGATCGATGATGCGCACGGCCGGATTGCCGCGCTTGCGATCGAGCATGCGGGAAAAGAGGACCGGGTCGGATTCGGCCAGGTTGATGTCCCAGAGGACGAAGGTGTCCGCGTGGTCGATATCTTCGTAGCAGCCGATGGCTCCATCGAGCCCGAAGCTGCCTGACAGGCCGGCCATCGCGCTGGCGCCGTACAGGCGCGTGCTGGTCTCGACGTTGTTGGTACCGAGTCCGCCCTTGAAGAGCTTCGAGGCGACGTAGGCATCCGGGATGGTCCACTGGGCCGATCCGTAGACAGCGACACTGTTCTTGCCATGCAACTTCACGGTGTCGCGCAGTCTGTTCGCCACCAGATCCAGTGCATCGCGGAGCGGCACTTCGACAAGCACTCCGTCCCGCCGCACCCTGGCGCGGGTCAACCGGTCCGCCCCGTACAGCGCCTGGACCGAGTTGTAGCCCTTCACGCACGCCAGCCCCTTGCTCACCGGAGAGTCGGGGTCCCCCTTCACCGCGACCGCCCGGCCGTTCGCGACCGACACCAGCAGCCCGCAGCCCACACCACAGAGGCGGCACGGCGTCCGGTGCCAGACCGGTCCGGCCGGATCGGCCTTCGGCAGGAACGTGCTCGCGGGGAACGCCAGATCAGGGAGGAGCGCGGAGGCGACCCCTGCGGCCGATACGACGCCCACCCCCTTGAGGAACGCCCTTCGATCGACCCGACTCATGGCGGTCCGTAGCTCATTGGAATGGCTCTCCGCCTGCCACGGGCGCGGAGGGCACCCGGAGGACATGGGCACGGCATGGCTCGACCCGCCAAAGGGGGATCGAGTAGCGCGGGCCTGATGGAATTCGACCGGGGTGGGTGGTACGCGTCAGGAGCATATCATTCTCGCCGCAAGGGTTCGACCGGGCTCCTCGGGTCCGGTTCCGCGGACGGTTCTGCCCGCGGGTCAACGTGAGTCGGGTCGTCTCGGTATCCCAAGGTGACCACACGGGATTGAACGGATGCGGAACACGGGATGAGAAAGTCCTCACTCCCGCCGGCGCTGGCGCCGCGGCCCTACCGCAGCGGCGCGCGCGAAGGCCGCCGAGGTCACGCCGCGGGACTTCCGGGCAGAGCCGGAGGCGATCAGGATGTTGTCTGGAGAAGTGGACTGCGGGGGGACCTGGGACCAAGCAGGAGAACGGGGGTGAAACTCGACCTCGAGCTTCACCCCCGTTCGATCACCCGTGGTGGAACCAGCGCGGTTGCGCTAGACCTGTTTGCCCTGTTCGGTGTACTTGGCCTCGTAGCGGGAGCCACACTTGGCCAGAAGGGTGGTGGCACGGAAGACCTCGTCGTGCCCCAGTCGGCCCTCGACCACCACTTCGATATCCTTCTGATCGGTGAAGGTGTCCGGCGCGAGACCGCGATAGCTCACCGCGTAGGTCTTGACCCCGTCACTCACCTTGAAGTCGATGGTCTGACTGGCCGCATCACGGGTCACGGACCCTGGCACTACCTTGGCCTCCATCTTGAGACCGGTATCGTACAGGCTTGGGTCCCGTTCGACCCGCTGGGCGAGCTCCGACGGCTTCATGGAGTACTGCCCGAACTGCTTGACGCCTTGGGCCATGAGCAGGCTCACGGCCCCGACGATGATGCCTGCCCCGATGAGAAACTTGTGCCCAGCCTTCATGATCATCTCCTGGTGGAACGGCGAATAGCAATATACCGGTTCAGGCGACTTCGCGCGCCTCGGCCGCTGCCTGCGGACTCATGTCCACCTTGCCGAGCTGTACACCGATCTTCTGGAGGAACGCGTTCGGCGGACTTCCGCCGGCGAACACCCAGACATAGTCGTTGGGGATCTCCCGCTTACCGCCCTCAACCTCGAGAATGACCGACTTCTCCTTGACCTCCACCGGTTCCGAGTTGAAGATGACGTCCACCTTCCCATCCTTGATACACTGCCGGATCCGCTGACTATTCCGCTCCTTGATCCTGCTGAACACGTCCTTGCGGTAGGAGAGTGTGACCTTGTTGCCCTTCTGATAGGCCAGCCCCATCGCTGCCTCGATGGCGCTATCTCCTCCGCCCACCACCAGGATCTTGTTGTTCACATAGTGATCGGCCTCGATCAGGCTGTACATCACCTTGTCCAGCTGCTCGCCCGTGATGCCGAGTTTCCGCGGTGTCCCCCGCCGCCCGATCGCCACGACTACGCTCAGGGCCCGGTAGCGACCCTTGGTGGTTTCGATGGTAAAGGCCCCATCGGGCTCCTTCTGGATGTTCTCCACCCGCTCCATCGTGTTGATCTTCAGTCCGCTCTTTTCCGCCGCCTTCTTCCAGAAGGCCAGCAGCTCCTCCTTGCTGAGTTCGAGCTTCTTGAACTTGCCATGACCGGGGAATTCGACCGGACTGGTCATCACCAGCTTCTGCCGGGGATACTTCGAGACGGTCCCCCCGAAATCCTCCGACTCCAGCGTCACGTAGGTGAGACCCTTTTCCACGGCACGCAACGAGGCGGAAAGTCCGCCTGGCCCCGCCCCGACGATGCAGACATCGACTACCTGACCCGCCCGCAACTTACGCAGCGACGGCGCGCGTTGGGCGATGACATCGACGCAGTCACGCCCCTGATTGATGGCATTCTTGATCAGGGCAAGCCCACCGAGCTCCCCGACGATGAACATGTTCTCGACGCTGGTCTCGAACTGGGCGGTCAGCGCCGGCATATCCGCGGACATGCTGGCGGCCGCCATGACGATTTCGATCGCCCCGACGGGGCAGGCGTCCGCGCAGAGGCCATGACCGATGCACTTGTGCCCGTTGACCAGTGCCGCCTTGCCGGCGATGACCGCCAGGACGTCCCCCTCAGGGCAGACCGTCACGCAGGCGCCGCAGCCGATGCACCAGGTCACGTCGATCTTCGGATGCTGGGCCCGCGGGCCGTCGGAGCTCAGTCCGCCCCGTTCCGCAGACTTCACCGCCGCCTGCTCCCGCAGCCAGAAACGCCGGAGATGGGACGCGAGCGCGAGCACAAGGACCAGACCGAAGGCGACGTATATAAGGTTATCCATGGGTCCTGTTGTTCACGGGTTGCATTGATTCGAGCCTGCTAGAATGCCATGTGGCAGAGCATGAACCCGGTGATGCCGATCACAACCCGAAGCTCTCGCCGCTGCCAGTATGGTTTAGGGCGTCTCCATCCAACGACTGACGCCCCCTGACTCCACCCTAGGCTCGCACAGCTTATGCCGTTAGATTGGTCAGTCAGCGTTCACCAAAAATCAATTTTGGGGTAGCTCGAGCAGCCAATGACCCGGACCAACCTGGCCAGCACTCCACCTACGCCTCCGAACGCCGGGCCGCACGGGCTTCGCGCCAGCCCCCCCACGCCGCCGGCCGAACAGGCTCCCCCCAAGGCAAAGAAGCGGACGGAGCAGTCCCTCACGCCGGTGTACGTCGCAATTGCGATTCTGCTGGCAGGCACCGCCGCCGGGTCTGAATACTACTTCATTCCGGTCGCGGACAGGGTCCGGAGCCCCCTCCGGGGCTGGCTCGGCCCCACAGGATACGTGGGGCAAAGTGCAGGGATTCTGGCACTTCTCATCTTCATCTTCCTCTGGCTCTACCCCCTACGGAAGAAGTACCGCCAACTGGCCTGGACCGGCATGATGTCCAAGTGGCTGGATGTGCATGTTGCCGTCGCCCTGGTCCTCCCCTTCCTCGCCGCGATCCACGCCGCCTGGCGGTTCAACGGGGTCATCGGCCTGGGGTACTGGTCGATGATCGTCGTCTGTCTCAGTGGCATCGTGGGCCGCTATCTCTATGTGCACATCCCCCGGAGCGCCAGCGGGCTTGAACTCTCGGCGGAAGAGATTGCCGCGGAGCGGAAAGAACTCATGATCGAAGTGGCTGCGACCTCCGGCCTCCCGGCCGCCCAGGTCGACGCCGTCCTCCGGTCCGACCCTTCGCCGATCGAAGGGGTCGGCTTCGCGAAATCGCTTTTCCTCATGGCGAAGGATGACATCGCTCGCCGGGCGGCCGCCCGGGCGCTGCGGCGGCTCTGCGCCAACCGACCGAGCGGCCAGCGCCTTGACCGCGGAGCGGTCCGCAATGTCGTTCGCTTGGCCAGCCGTGAGATGGCGCTGACTCAGCAGGCCCGTATGCTCGGCGCGACCCGCAAGATCTTCCGATTCTGGCACGTGGCGCACCGACCCTTTGCACTGGCAGCGCTGGTCGCTGTCCTGGTGCATGTCGGCTACGTCGTAGTCGTGGGGCAGACGTGGTTCTGGTAATGCGGCTGCGGGCCCTCGGACTCGTGGCGCTGATGACCCTTGGCCTGGGTGCGATGGCTGCCCGAGGACTGTCGGCACAGGTCTCCCCCGGTCCCCTCGCCCGTGCCCATCATGACCTCGAAGGTGCGCTCAAGTGCACCAAGTGCCATGGCGGCGGCAAAGACGGGATGACCCCGCGCTGTCAGAACTGCCACAAGGACATCAACTGGCTTCAGGAACAGAATCGCGGCTACCACGCCGGCCGGGACGCCAAGGGCATCGCCTGCGCCTCCTGCCATCCGGACCACGCCGGGGAGGCCTTTGACCTGGTCAAATGGCCCGACGGCAGTGCCGAGAAGTTCGACCACAAGCGCGCCGGCTGGCCGCTGGAGCAGACCCACGCCGACACCTCGTGCGCGGCCTGCCACCAGCCCAAGTTCCAGACCGGGCCGGCGGCCAAGCTGTCCGTCCGGAAAACGGGCCGGGGGTACACCGGGCTTGAGACATCCTGTGTCAGTTGCCACGAGGACATCCACCGTGGCGCCCTCGACCAGGACTGCACCAAGTGCCATGACGCGGGGAAGTGGACCGTGACGCCCGGCTTCAACCACGACACCACCGCTTACGAACTCACCGGCAAGCACGAGAAGGTCAAGTGCGACAAGTGCCACCTTGCCGCGAAACTCGACCCGAAGAGTGACGGCAAAGGGCACCTGGTGCCGGTATACAAGCCCGTGCCTCACGAGACCTGTACCGACTGTCACGAGGACGTGCACAAGGGACAGTTCGGCGCCACCTGCACCACCTGCCATACCACGGTCGCGTGGAAAGAGATCGACCGGAACCGGTTCGACCACAGCAAGACCAAGTACCCGCTCCGGGGCAAGCACGCGAGCGTGAAGTGTGTCGATTGCCACAAGGACTTTTCGACCCCGCTGCTCAAGAAGCCGCTCTTCGCTACCTGCGGCGCCTGCCACGCGGACCCGCACAACAAGACGGCGACCCTGGCGACCCGTGTAGTGGACTGCGAAAAGTGCCACAACCTGCTGGGATTCACCGCGTCGAGTTACACCGTGGCGCAGCACAAGACGGCCAAGTACCCGCTGGATGGCAAGCACACCACGGTGAAATGCGAGGGGTGCCACCGCAAGGACACCAGCAAGACGGCTGTCGCGAAATGGGGCACTTCCAAGGTCATCATTCGGCCGGTGTTCAAGACCTGCCGGGATTGCCACTCCGATGATCATGGGGGCCAGCTGGCATCCCGACCGAATCACGGGGAATGTGCGGATTGTCACAAGGTTCTGGGGTGGAAACCGAGTACGTTCGATCTACCGGCACACGCGAAGTTGAAGCTGGCGCTCGAGGGACGGCATGCGGCGATCGAATGCCGAGCCTGTCATGGAGCCGATCGGAAAGGCCTTGCTGCCCTGCCTCGCTTCCAGCTAAGCTTGGGCAAGGCCGCCTTTCTCTTCAAAGTTCCGGAAATCGAGTGCACCGCCTGTCACGTCGACCCCCACAAGGGCCGTTTCGTGGCAGGGGGTGCGCGCAGCAAGGATAAGGGCTGCCTGGCCTGTCACGACATCAAGGCCTTCCGGCCCTCGACGGCCGATGTGGCAGCGCATGCGAAGTTCGAGTTTGTGCTGGAGGGGGCCCATCGGGCAACCAGCTGCGTGACGTGTCACGAGGAAATGAAGGCGGGGCAGGCGCTCCGGGTGAAGCGGGCATCGCTTGTGCAGGACCATGCGACGTTCGGCGAGCTGACCTTCGTGACCAAGAAGGAATGTGTCGATTGCCACAAGACGAATCCGCACGGCAATCAGTTTGACACGCGGAAAGACGGCGGACGGTGTGATGCCTGTCACGGTTCGGACAGCTTCGCGCCGGCCTCGAAATTCGATCACGATCGGGACGCCACCTTCGCGACAAAGGGTGCGCATCACGATGTTCCATGCGGTCAGTGTCATCCGATCGATCAGGTGCGCAATGACCCAAAGGCACTTATCTATCGGCCGGTTGCAGGCAAGTGTGAAAGCTGCCATGGCAAGGAGTCCAAATGAGACGCCTCATCCTGCTCGGTCTGGCCATCTTCCTCGTGGCCCCGCTCCAGGCACAGCAGCATACCCGGTCGCCTCACGGCGATCTGAAGCTGGAGTGCAAGACCTGCCACCGCTCTGACGGGTGGAAACCGGTCCGGATCGCCAAGGCCTTCGATCACTCGAAGTTCGGGTTTGCGCTGCTGGGCGCCCATACGACGGCGACCTGTCGCGCCTGCCACGAGAACCTCGACTTCAAGGGCGTCAAGTCGGACTGCCTGACCTGCCATGCGGACCGGCACCAGGGCGAACTCGGCGTCAACTGCGCCCGCTGCCACACCAACCGGAGCTTCCTGGACCGGGAGGTGATGTCCAAGGCGCACCAGTTGACCCGATTCCCGCTGTCTGGTGCCCACAAGGCGGTGGATTGCTCCGGCTGCCACAAGGCAACCGCACAGGGATCGATGCAGTTCGTGGGGATGTCGGGCGATTGCGTCACCTGCCACACGACCGATTTCAATAACGCCCCGAAGCACAAGACCGCGCTGGATCTGGTGGTCAACTTCCAGACCTGCTCCGGGTGCCATCTGAGCGCCGTCAGTTGGACGGGTGCAGGGATGGCCCGGGGTAGTCACCCGGCCGTCCCGATCGATCCGAATGCGGCGGGTCACGCCAGTCTGACGTGCGATCAGTGCCACACGGGCCAGCCCTACTCGAGAGCCAACGCCCAGCAGACCTGCGTTGGTTGTCATAACAGTCAATTTGCCGCCACCACGACTCCGTCGCATTCCGATGCGGGGTTTATTGCGAGCAACTGCGAACAGTGCCACAGCCAGAGTTCACTCGCCTGGACGACTGCCAACTGGCAGCACCCCTCCACGCCATTCAGCATCAGCGTCAGTGCACCGCATGCGGCGGCGACCTGCGCCCAGTGTCACACCACGAAGCCCTACAGCACGACGCCGACCACCTGCTACGGATGCCACCAGCCGCAGTTCGCGCTGACCGCGTATCCCGCATCGCCGCCGCACGTCACAGGCGGCATGAGCCACACCTGCACCGATTGCCACAGCGTGACGGCAGCGTTGTGGAATCCGTCGAGCTTCAGCCACAGTTCCACCGTGTCGATCGTCAAGCTGACCGACCCGGTGCACAGCCTCGCCACCTGCCAGCAGTGCCACGTCAACGGGCAGACCTTCGCGAGTGCGCAGAACACCTGCTACGGCTGTCACAGCGCCGACTACATCGCCGCCAAGACCAGAGATGCGTCGGCGCCGGACCATGTCGCCGGCAACCTGGACCACAACTGCGTCAGCTGCCACTCGCTGACTCCGGGGTGGCTGGGCGCCACGGCCTACAACCACCAAACTCCGCTCTCCCTCACCGGGCCGCACGCCGGTCGGCAGTGTACTGACTGCCACATCGGAGGGGACTACACCAGCAAGTGGCAATCGGCGACCTGCTGGACCTGTCACCAGGCGAATTACGCCTCGGCGGCGACCCCGCAGCCTTCGCACGCGACGGGGCAGCTCTCGCAGACCTGCACGCTCTGCCACAGCGTGGGCAGCATGACCTTCAGTCCTGCGACGCTGTTCCAGCATCCAAGCACACCGATGGCCCTCACCGGCCAGCACGCCCTCAGCCTGCGGAGCTGCGCCGACTGCCACACCGGGGTCTACGCCTCGGTGCAGACCACCTGTTATGCCTGTCACCAGGGGAATTTCCAGCTGACCGGCTGGCCGACCTCCCCGCCTCACGTGACGGGCGTCCTGGACCACGACTGCACCAAGTGCCACAATGCAAGCCTGTCGTGGACCAACACGACGTTCAACCACTCGAACACGGTCTCGATCGTCAAGCTCACGGACCCGGTGCACAGCATCCCCACCTGTCAGCAGTGTCACATCAACGGTCAGGCATTCGCCGCCGCGCAGAACACCTGCTACGGCTGTCACAGCACGGACTACATCAACGCCAACAAGACCGACCCCTCGGCGCCCGACCACGTGGCCGCCGGGTACTCGCAGGACTGCACCCAGTGCCATGCGATGCAGAGTGGGTGGCTGGGCGCCACGTTCTCGCACCTCCAGGCGCCGTTCGCCCTGGTCGGCCAGCACGCGAACAATGTCCGCCAGTGTACCGATTGCCACGTCGGGACCGCGACCCACACCAACTGGCCGCCGCAGACCTGTGTCGGGTGCCACGGTCCCGGCGCGCCCGCTCCATTCCTGAACACCTACGGCGCGACGGTCAATCCGCCCCACGCCGCGAATCCGAGCAGCTTCCCGACCGCGTCGTGCGCCACCTGCCACAGCGTGTCCGGGCCGGACTGGACCGGCTCTGCCAAGTCCCAGTTCAACCACGCCACTACAGGGTGGGCCCTGACGGGGCCGCACACGGCGTTCAAGCTCGACTGCAGCAATGCGCTGTGCCATGGCTCGAACAACAACTATCTGCTGACGTCGAAGATCGGCCCGCCGACCGCCGCCACGTTCTGCTACAACTGCCACAAGAACGACTACACCGCGGCAGTGAATCCGGCGCACACCTCCGCGAACGGTTTCGGCACCGATTGCACCACCTGCCATACGGCGGCCCCGGTAGACTGGCACACGCCGCAGGCGACGTACGCCACCCACAAGACCACGCCGCTCCAGATGAACGGGCAGCACGCCATCACGCTGCGGCTCTGCACCGATTGCCATAAGAGCCCCACCTATGCGACGGTGTCGCTGACCTGCGACGGCTGCCATACGACGGACTGGTCTGGCGCCATCGATCCGAACCACAAGGCGGCGGGAATGACCGCGTTCGCCGCGGCCAACTGCGCGAACTGTCACTCTCAATCCCTGACCTTCACCACCGACACCTGGGTCCACCCGACGGGGACGCCCCATGGCTTCAAGCGGAAGCACCACGGGGCCAACACCTGTTCCGATTGCCACGTGAACACCGCCGACTACACTGTATCGGACTGCCAAGGATGCCACAAACAGACTTCGATGGACAGCAAGCACAAAGGCAGGTCCGGGTACGTTCCCGGCAACACGACTCAATGCGCCTCATGTCACGACGGGAACTAACTTCCGGGGCCCTGACCCTCGGGCTCCTGCTGCTTCACGCCGCAGCGGCCGCGGCCCAGAAGCCCGCCGCACAGAAACCGGTCACGGATTCCACCGCGGCCGCAGCGCCAAAGCCGATGGTCGATTCGGCCACGGCGAACCGGGACACGACCGCCGCGACGATGTCCACCGTGACCTTCATGTCCGGCACCGAGATCTATGTCGGCGCCGGCCGGTTGGATGGGCTGGATGTCGGCGCGCAGCTCTTCGTGATTCAGCGGGATTCGGTGGTGTCGACACTTCGGGTCAAGTTCCTGGCCTCCCATCAGGCCTCCTGTGAAGTCATTGCAGGGACGACGAGCATCGCCGTCGGGGACAGGGTCCGCTACTACCCGCCGGCCTCGAAAGTCACCAAGACCGAGGTGGCCAAGACGACCATCAGGCGGCCACACCGCCTGAGCGGGCCGGGCGTTCACGGTCGCTTCGGGACCCGTTACCTGCACTCAGAAGCCATTCTGCTGGATAGCGCCGGCGCCCAGAGCAACAAGTCCGGATTCTCCCAGCCATCCTTCGACGCCCGAATTGACGGGCAGAAAATCGGCGGGACTCCGCTCGGTCTCGCGGTCGACCTGCGCACTCGGCGCACCACCAGCACCTCCTTCGCGGCCACTGACACGCTCACCAAGACCAAGGTGGACGGGCATACCCGCGTCTATCAGGCGGCCTTGCTCTGGAACGCTCCCGGCGCCGGCTTCCGGGCAGTGGTCGGGCGGCAGTACCTGAGCGCGGTGACCTCGGTGAGTCTCTACGACGGGCTTCTGCTCGAGTCGAACGGGAGTCACTTCACCCTCGGCGGCTTCGGCGGGTACACTCCCTCTCCGGCCGATCTCGGCTGGTCGACGCACAACCCGCAGTACGGTGCCTATTTCCAGATTCACAGTAGGACAGGCGCTGCGACACCGATCTCGTTCTCGGCCGGCGCCGTGCGCCAGTTCACCGACTCGCTCTCGTCCCGGTTCCACCCCGAGCGGCAGTTCGCCTTTTCGCAGTTCTCCGTCAGCGATCAGCACTTCTCCCTGTATGGCCTCCAGGAGGTGGATTACCTCACCAACGGCCAGCAGGTGTTGAAGCACACCACGAAGCGGATCAGCTGGACCAACCAGCTTGCGGCGCTCTCCATCCGGCCAGCGCGCTGGATGTCGATCAACGGCTCCTTCGACAATCGCCAAGCCATCCCGCTCTATCGGGATGTGGTGAATGCCCAGACCGCATTCGATGATGACTATCGCAAGGGCTTCGGTGGAGGCGTCCAGCTGTCGTCGGGAAGGATCTGGGCCGGGGGGGACTGGCGGCGGAGCACGGGGGGCCATGCCAAGGCAGACTCCTACACCGGGAGCCTCGGGGTGAACGGCCTGACGAGCATGCAGGTGGGCTTCTCGATGCGCGCCACCTGGTACCAGAATCAGAACGACAGCACCGCGACCTCCAATGGGAGCCGCAGCAGCGGTAAGCTTTTTTCCGCGCAGATGGGGTTCGATCCTCTCCGGTTCCTCCACGTCTCCCTGAACGCGGGCCTCCGCAAGGATGTGCAGAAGTCCACCTGGTACGGACTGGATATGGATGCCAGCCTCGCCCGGGCCTGGTACCTTTCGATTTCGGCCCTGCGCCAGAAGGACCCGGTCATTAACACCCCTGGTCAGACTACGACCCAGATCTTCGGCGGAGTCACCTGGCGCTTCTAGCCGACCTGGCAAGCAGAAAGTGTGAGGGGGCGACCACCGCGGTCGCCCCCTCGCTATTTCCGGTGACAGAAGATGATCACCCGGGATGCCTGGCCCAGGCCAGGGTGGCGTGCACGGCGCGGCGCCAACCCTGCCAGCCCCGCTCCCGTGCCCCGGCATCCGCCGAGGGGGTAAAGCGCGTGAACACCCGCCCCGCGAGGAAGGCCTCGATCGACGGCCAGACCCCCAACGCCAGTCCCGCCAGTGCCGCGGCACCCAGTGCCGTGGTCTCCACATTGTCCGGCCGCTCGACGGGAACTCCCAGCACTTCCGACTGGAACTGCATCAGCCAGTCGTTCGCGGTCGCGCCGCCGTCCACCCTGAGCGCGGCGACCTCGAGATGCGCCGTGGACGCCATGGCGGCCAGCAGGTCGGCGCTCGCGAACGCCATTGCCTCGAGCGCTGCGCGCACCAGGTGCGCACGGGTGGTACCGCGGGTCAGCCCGACGATCGTGCCGCGGGCCTCGGGCTCCCAGTGCGGCGACCCCAGCCCCACGAACGCCGGGACGAAGTACACTCCACCCGTGTCTGGGACCGAGCGCGCCAGCGGCTCGGTCTCGTCCGCCCGTGCCACCAGCCCGAGGCCATCCCGAAGCCACTGTACCGCGGCCCCTGCGATGAACACGCTGCCCTCCAGGGCGTAGGCGGGCTCGCCACGAGGGCCGCAGGCGGCGGTCGAGCAGCAGTCCCTCCGCCGGGCGGGGGCGGTGCTGACCGGTGTACGCCAGCAGGAATGCGCCGGTCCCATAGGTGTTCTTGGCGAGACCCTCTCGCACGCACCCCTGGCCGAAGAGCGCCGCCTGCTGGTCTCCGGCGATGCCGGCGATCGGCAGCGACCGCCCGAAGTGGTCCGGATCGGTTTCCCCACCACGCCGGCCGAGGAGACGATCGCAGGCAGCACCTGGCGCGGAATGCCGAACAGAGAAAGCAGCGCCGGATCCCACTCTCGGCTCGCGAGATCGTACAGCAGCGTCCGCGAGGCATTGGTGTGATCCGTGACATGGACTCGGCCCCCGGTGAGCCTGGCGATGAGCCAACTGTCGATGGTACCGGCGGCGAGTTCGCCCTGCTCCGCCCGGCGCCTCAGCCCGGGCGCCTGCAGCAGCAGCTCCACCTTGGTGGCGGAAAAGTAGGGGTCGAGCAGGAGCCCAGTGCGTTCGCGGATCAGCGCCTCGTGGCCGGCGGCCTTGAGTTCGCGGCACCGGGCGGCGGTACGCCGGTCCTGCCAGACAATGGCCGGTGCCACCGGCTGAAGGGTGCGCCGGTCCCAGAGGACCACGGTCTCGCGCTGGTTCGTGATCCCAACTCCGAGTGGCATCTCCCCGGCACCGGCAATCGCCTCGCGCGCAGCATCAAGGGTGACGCGGAGGATCTCCAGGGGATCGTGCTCCACCCATCCCGGCTGGGGAAAGTGCTGGGTGAATTCCCGGTAACCGCGGCCAAGCATGCGCCCGTCCTGGTGAATGACGAGCGCGGTCGAGCCGGTGGTGCCCTGGTCGATGGCGAGGATGGCAGTCATGCCGAGAAGGTGCGGGTTTGCGGGCTTGGTGGCCAGTGGGGACCGGGCCGAGACTCAGTCTGCGAGCTGTCCCAGCTGATCCGCGGTCAGAAGGCCCGCGTCGGTGATATAGCCGCGAATCAGGGCCGCGGGCGTGACGTCAAAGGCCGGATTCCAGATACTCGCCCGCTCGGCGGCGGGCCCCACCCGACGGACTTCATCCTCGATCCGCTCCTCGATGGGAATCGCGGGGCCGTCGGCCGTTGCGGCATCGTAGGTGGACCGCGGGGCAGCGACGTAAAATGGGACGCCGTGCTCCCGAGCGGCGAGGGCCACACCATAGGTTCCGATCTTGTTCGCGACGTCACCGTTCCGGGCGATGCGGTCGGCCCCGACGATCACACAGGTCACGTCACCGATGCGCAGGCGGCTCGCGGCCATGTTGTCTGCGATGACAGTCGTCGGAATGCCGGCGTTGGTGAGTTCCCAGGCCGTCAGCCGGCTCCCCTGCAGAAGTGGTCGGGTCTCGTCCGCGATGACCCGTACCCGCCGGCCGAGCGCATGGGCGTGATAGATCGGGGCGAGGGCGGTGCCGATGCCGCCGGTGGCGAGCGCCCCGGCGTTGCAGTGGGTGAGCACCAGCGCGCCGTCGGGGACGAGCGGCAGACCCGCCGCGCCGATGCGCTCACACATCGCCTGATCCTCCTGCCAGATCGCATTGGCTTCCGCGACCAGAGCGGCGTGTATTCGCACGCCTCCCGATCGATGCGCGGCCGCCCGCATCCGGCCGAGCGCCCAGGCGAGGTTGACGGCGGTGGGGCGGGTCGACTCGAGCAGATCGCAGGCGGCGATGGCGGTCGAGAGGGCGGCACCGGGCGTCGATTCCGCCGACAGATTGCGAGCCGCCAGCGTTGCGCCCATCGCGGCGGCCACGCCGATGAGCGGGGCACCCCGCACCCGGAGCAGCCGGATGGCCTCGGCGATTTCCTCGACGGTGTAGACCTCTCGATAGCGCTCCTCGGTGGGAAGCAGGGTCTGATCGAGAAACCGCACGCCGTGTTCCGGCGCCCAGGCGATGTGAGTGATGGTCATGGGGGTAAGATACCTGCCCCCGCGGCCCTTCGGCCCCCCTGAGGTACCACGTCACACCATCTGTTCGCTGCCACACACGCCCGGTGCCAGAGGTACCTTGCCGACCGCTATTCACCGGTAAATACATTTCGGTCGTCCGAATCCGGCGCCTGATGCTGCCCAGCGCTGGGAGGGTTCCAGCCCCCGCGATCGACGCTACCTTACCGCCAATCGTCGTCACCTGGCTTCATCTCCGACCTGCCTCCCTGGACGCCCGCATGACCTACTCCACGCTGCTCTACGACCTGCGCGACGGCATCGCCACGATCACCATCAACCGCCCCGACAAGTTGAATGCCCTCAACGACACGGTGATCACCGAACTCGGCGTGGCGATCGGAACGGCCGGCAGGGATGAGGCGGTACGGGCAGTCATCCTGACGGGCGCCGGTCCCAAGGCCTTCGTGGCCGGCGCGGACATCAGCGAGCTCTCCAGCCAGAGCCCCTTCGAGGGGAAGGCCCGCTCCCTGAAGGGACAGGCGGTGTTCCGCGCCTTCGAGGGCCTCCGCAAGCCGGTGGTGGCGGCCGTCAACGGCTTCTGCCTGGGCGGCGGCTGCGAGCTCGCTATGGCCTGCCATATCCGGATCGCCAGCGACACCGCGAAGTTTGGTCAGCCGGAGGTCAAGCTGGGCATCGGGCCGGGGTACGGCGCCACGGTCCGGCTGCCCCGGCTTATCGGGCGGGGGCGGGCCATTCAGCTCCTGCTCACGGGGGAGCTGATCGATGCCGGGGAAGCCTGGCGGATCGGGCTGGTCAACCGGGTCGTGCCAGCCGAACGGCTCCTGACCGAGGTGGAGGGGCTGCTCCGGACGGTACTGACCCAGGGGCCCCAGGCGGTCGCCTGTGTGCTGGAGGCGGTGGATGCCGGCTATGAGATGGGGTCGGCGGAGGCGTTCCTGCTGGAGGCCAACCACTTCGGGCTCCTCTCTTCCACCGCCGACATGCGGGAGGGGATGCGGGCCTTCCTGGAGAAGCGCCCGGCGCGGTTCGAAGGGCGCTAGCGACGCTGCCAATCCCCCCGCTGTACGGCTAAATTTGGGGATGCGTTCAGGCCATGACCGACGGCATTTCCCTCGGTGGATCGAGGCGGTTCTGGCCTGTTCGGCCCTGGGGTGCACGACGCGGGAACGCCTGACCTTCCAGGACCCCGCCCCCACGGGCGCCGGACCCCACACCGTCATCCAGGATCCCCCAGGCGATGCCACGGTGTCGGGTGATTCCGCGATCTACTTCGTGAAGGGATACAGCGTGGACCCGGATGGGCTCGACTCAATTTACTTCGAGACCGAAGGCGGGCTGACGTCGTTCCAGCCGGAAGTCGTCAACGTGGATTCGCTGAACTGGGGCCTGCCGCTGACCACCGGTGGGTTGGCGGGAGATACGATCATTCTGCGGTTTTTCGCGACGGACCAGCTAGGCAACCGCGGGGACACGGCGGTCCGGCGCATCGTGGTCCAGTAGTGCGGGCCGTGCGGCTGACGGTCCGCGGCTTCCGCAACCTCACCGACACCGTGCTCGACATTCCCGAACCGGGGGTGGTCCTGCTCGGCGCCAACGGCGAGGGCAAGACCAGCCTGCTCGAGGCTCTCGCGTATCCGGTACTGTTCCGGTCCTTTCGCACCTCCCTGGACGCGGAGATCGCCAGGTTTGGTGAGTTTGGCTTTCACACCGGGCTCGAGTTCACCCGCGCGGGTCGGCCCCGCTCGGTCTCGGCGACCTTCCGGCAGGCGGGTCGTCGGAAGCGACTCGAGCTGGACGGGGCACCACTGGAGCGGCTGGTCGACGGCGCAGGGGTCTGGCTCGCAGTGGTGTTTGCGCCAGAGGATGTCCGGCTCGCGTCGGGGCCCGCGTCGGCCAGGCGACTCTTTCTGGACCGGACGCTGGCGCTCTCGGACCATGGCTACATGCGCGCCCTGGCGGCCTATCGGGCCGCCCTCGCCCAGCGCAATGCGGCGCTCCGGCAGGGACGGGCCGATCTCGCCGCGGCCTTTGATCGCCCCCTGGCGCAGGCGGGAGCCCGGGTGATCGGGCACCGGCTTGCGTGGGTCGCGTCGATTGCGGAGCCGTTCGCAGGCTCCGTCCTGGCGCTGGGCGAGGGGAGCGGTGAAGCGAGCATCGCGTACCACGGGCCGGCGGAGCTCGCCGACCCGGAGGCGTGGCCGGAGCGGCTGGCACAGGCGGCGGCGCGCGACAGCGCTCGCCGCATGACGACGGTCGGTCCGCACCGCGACGACCTCGAGCTGCGCCTCGCGGGGCATCCGCTGCGGGAGTATGGATCGACGGGGCAGCACCGCGGGGCGGCGATCGCACTCAAACTGCTGGAGCTGGAGACCATCGAGGGCGCCACCGGCTCCTGCCCTGCGCTGGTCCTGGATGATGTCTTCGCGGAGCTGGACAGTACCCGGCAGGAGCGGCTGGCGCTCCGGCTGTTCGGCACCCGATCCGCCCAGGTGTTCATCAGCTCGCCGCGCCGGGAAGAGCTGCCGGCGGGGCTCGCGCTGCCAGTGTGGGGAGTACGGGCTGGACAGGTGACCGCGTCATGATGTGGACCGTCTACGACTCGTCTGGGGTGGTCGCCTGACATGAGAGAACGGAAGGATGATTCGCGGCTGACGCCGCTCGCCGACGTACTGCAGTCCTACCTCAAGCGCGCCGGGCTGGTGCGGCGGATGGGACAGGCGGGGGTGATCGAGGAGTGGGCGGTGCTGGTCGGTCCGCAGATCGCCGCGGTGACTGAACCGGAATCGGTGACACCGGAGGGGGTCCTCCGGGTGAAGGTGGCGACGGCGGCGTGGGCCTCGGAGCTGCAGCTGATGACGCCGCAGATCCTTGCCCGGCTCAACACCGGACGAGCGGGGCGCATCACCGCGGTTCGATGGCTGGCGGGTGGGGTGGAACCCACCCGGCGCGGGTTCGGCTGGACCCGGCAGCGGTAGCAGGAGCGGCGCGCACGGCCGAGCGCGTTCACGACGGTCCCCAACAGGAAGCGCAATGGCGAAGGAATCGACGGGTAACGGTGACGAGCGACAGTACGACGCGGGCTCCATCCAGGTCCTCAAGGGCCTCGAAGCGGTCCGCAAGCGGCCGGGGATGTACATCGGCTCCACCAGCGAGAATGGCCTGCACCACCTGGTATATGAGGTGGTCGACAACTCGATCGACGAGGCGCTGGCGGGATATTGCGACGCCATCAACGTCACCATCCACAAGGACAACTCGATCTCGGTCGAGGACAACGGACGCGGCATCCCGGTCGACATTCACCCGGTGGAGAAGCTGCCGGGCGTCGAGGTGGCGCTGACCGTCCTCCACGCCGGCGGCAAGTTCGACAAGTCGAGCTACAAGGTCTCGGGCGGCCTGCACGGCGTCGGGGTCTCGGTGGTGAACGCCCTGTCGGAGCGACTGGAGGTCATCGTCAAGCGCGACGGCTTCAAGTGGCGGATGGCGTTCGTGCGCGGCCACACCGTCAAGCAGCTGGAGAAGCTCGACAAGGCGAAAGACACCGGCACCCTGGTTCGCTTCAAGCCGGACCCGGAGATCTTCACCGTACTGGAATACAACTGGGGGACGCTGGCGGACCGGCTGCGGCAGCTCGCCTATCTGAACAAGGGGGTGACCATCACCCTCAAGGACGACCGGCCGGAGGAAGCGAAGAACGAGACCTTCTTCGCGAAGGGCGGGTTGGTCCAGTTCGTGGAGTGGCTCAACCGGAACAAGAAGCCGCTGCACCCGAAGCCGATCGGCTTCACGATCACCAAGGACGATGTCGAAGTCGACGTGGCCATCCAGTACGAAGATGGCTACAACGAGAACATCTTCACCTTCGTGAACAACATCAACACCCACGAGGGCGGCACCCACCTCACCGGCTTCCGGGCGGCGCTCACCCGCTCCATCAACGAGTTCGCCAAGCAGCAGGGCTCCCTCAAGAAGGAGGATTTCTCGCTCACCGGCGAGGACATCCGCGAGGGACTCACCTGCGTGCTCCATTGCAAGGTCCGCGAGCCGCAGTTCGAGGGGCAGACCAAGACCAAGCTGGGCAACTCCGAGGTCGAGGGCGTGGTGAAGCAGGTGGTCTACGAGCAGATTCGCACCTTCCTCGACGAGAAGCCGGCGGTTGGCCGTGCCATCATCGAAAAGGCGGTCAGCGCCGCCCGGGCCCGCGAGGCAGCCCGCAAGGCGCGCGACCTGGTGCGCAAGAAATCCGGGCTCGAGGGCGCGGTGCTGCCGGGGAAGCTGGCCGACTGCTCGCTGGACGACCCCGCGCTCTGCGAGATCTACCTGGTGGAGGGTGACTCGGCCGGTGGCAGCGCCAAGCAGGGGCGGGACCGCCAGTTCCAGGCCATTCTGCCGTTGCGCGGCAAGATCCTGAACGTGGAAAAGGCGCGCATCGACAAGATCCTCTCCAACGAGGAGATCCGGGCGATCATCACGGCCATCGGCGCGGGCGTCAAGGACGATTTCAAGCTGGACGACGTGCGCTATCACAAGATCGTGATCATGACCGACGCCGACGTGGACGGTGCGCACATCCGGACTCTGCTGCTCACCTTCTTCTTCCGGCAGATGCCGGAGCTGATCGACGCCGGCTACATCTTCATCGCGCAGCCGCCGTTGTATCGGGTGGCCAAGGCCAAGGAAGAGTTCTATGCCTACGACGAGAAGGAGCGGGATGAGTACGTGAAACGGCTGTCGGGGCCCGAAGGCAAAGGCAACGTCAACATCCAGCGATACAAGGGCCTTGGCGAGATGAATCCGGTGCAGCTCTGGAATACCACCATGGACCCGGCCAGGCGGACGGTGCTCCGGGTCACCATGGCAGATGCGGTGGAGGTCTCCAAGCTGTTTGAGGAGCTGATGGGGGATGAGGTCGAGCCGCGGCGGCTCTTCATCGAGAAGAACGCGAAGTACGTCAGCCATCTCGACGTGTGAACCACGAGGGAAACGAAGCGGGCGCGGGGGCCGCGACGCCTAGTCGCGGCCCCCGCGCGGTTTCCCGGCACCCGGCCCCCAGTCATCACCCTCGAAGCCATCTTCCGGGCGCTGCGCCACGCCGAGATCCCTCACCTCGCGCTCGGCGGCTTCAAGCTCGCCGAGATCGACTGGTTCCACGGCGTCCTCGGTCTCGGCGCCGAGCTGGCGCCAGGGAGTGAGGAGCCAGAGCAGCAGAGCCACGAGCAGCACCACGACCAGGATGCCAGGCATCGGTCAGAATTGCTCCACGCCAGCGGCCGTGACCCGATGGGAGATGAGGGGACTCGGCATCACCGTCCCTCCGATGCGGATCGCCCGCGCGAGCGATTCGAGGCCCAGGGCTATACCCGCGGGATCGCGGGCAAAGATCGACGCGATCGGCTCCCCCTTGAGGACCTTCTTGCCTGGGCGGGCCGAGACGACAAAGCCCACGCTCGGATCTATTGTGTCACCCAGTGCCTGACGGCCTCCGCCCATCGCGACGACCGCCTGACCGAGCGGTCTCGGATCGACGGCCTGCACGATACCGGCCACAGGTGCCTCGAACAGCTCGACCGCCTCGGCCTGCGGCAGGCGGCCGGGATCGTCGATGATGCCGGGATCACCTCCCTGCGCCGCGATCAACTCCCGGAACTTCTCCAACGCCCGACCCGAGGCGACCGCCTCCGTCACCCGGCGGTTCGCGGAGAGACGATCGGGATCGGTACCGGCCAGGATGAGCATCTCGACCGCCAGCGCCCGGGTCAGCAACATCAGGTCCTCGGGCCCCTGGCCCTCGAGGGCGAGCAGCGTCTCCTCGACCTCGAGCGCGTTGCCGATGGCGCGGCCGAGGGGGCGATCCATCGCGGTCACCAGCGCGACCGTGCGGCAGCCGTGTGCCTCGCCGAGTTCGACCATCGTCCGTGCCAGAGTCAGCGCGTCAGCCGGGATCCGTCATCAACGCACCGCTTCCGGACTTGACGTCGAGGACCAGCCCGGAGAGCCCCTCGGCGAGTTTCTTGGACATGATGCTCGCGGCAATCAGCGGAATGGAGGGCACCGTTCCGGTCACATCACGGAGTGCGTACAGGCGGCGGTCAGCGGGAGCGATCGCCTCACTCTGCCCGAACATCGCCACTCCGATGCGTTCGACCTGCGAACGTACTTCCGCCAGGCTCAGTGCGGTCCGGAAACCGGGGATCGATTCCAGCTTGTCGGTGGTCCCGCCGGTGTGTCCCAGACCACGGCCGGACATCATCGGCACCGCGACCCCGCAGGCCGCGACGAGGGGGGCGAGGACCAGCGAGACCTTGTCTCCCACCCCGCCGGTAGAATGCTTATCCACCCGCCGCCGGCCGAACCCGGCCCAATCGAGCGACGCCCCTGAGGCGCGCATCGCGCTGGTCAGGGCGGTGAGTTCCTCGGGGCGGAGCCCGCGCCAGACGATCGCCATCAGCAGCGCGGACATCTGGTAGTCAGGGATCGCATCCCGCAGGTAGTCGACCCGACCAGGTCCTGCCACTCCGCGGGGGTGAGGGCGCCGCCGTCGCGCTTGCGTTCGATGAGTTCAGGAAACCGCATGGGGGATGGGCAGCTATAATTGGGGCCGGCAGTCGACCGGCCGTCCGTCGCAACCTTCCGGGAGCGCGTTTCATGCAACGAATTACCGTATCGCTGGCCCTGCTGTGCGCCCCGTGCCTGTCCGGCTCCCTCTCGGCGCAGTCGGCCGACGAGCACATCCGGCGAGGGAGTCGACAGCCCAGCTGGCGCGTGACCCCGCGACTGCTCTGACGCATCTGGAGGCCGCCCTCGCCGCGGATCCGAAGAGCTACGAGGCGAGCTGGCGAGTCGCCGAAGTGCTGCTGGACATCGGGAAGCAGACGCCAGACTCGGTGAAGAGCCCCGCCCGCGATTCACTCTACGCCCGCGCGGAGGCGTACGCCCGCACCGCGACAAAGCTGAATCCCGATGCCGCCGACGGGCACTATGTCCTCGCGGCGGCCATCGGCCGGGCGTCGCTGACCAAGAGCAAGAAGGAACGGGTGCGCCGCGCGGCGGAAATCAGGTCGGAGGCGCTCCGCGCGCTGGAAATCGATCCCGAGCACCACAAGACCTATCACGTCCTCGGCCGGTGGAACGCCGAGATCATGCGGCTCTCCGGCTTCACCCGCTTCATGGCGAAGACCTTTCTCGGCGGAAAGATCTTCAACGCCGCCTCATGGGACAGCGCGACGGTCTACATGGAGAAGGCCGTCGCGCTGGCGCCCGACGACATCTACCATCACCTGGACCTTGCCGAGATCTATATCGACCGGGGCCGTTACGCGGAAGCGCGCATCCATCTCAACCAGGTGGCGGGCCTCGCCGTCACCGACGTCATGGACCCGGCCTACAAGCAACGAGCGGCGTCGCTGGCGGGTGCGATCGAAGGAAAGCAGGACAGGGACCGCTGACTGGCTCAGACGCCCAACTCGTCCCCCACCGCCTCGAGGCCCTGCGCCAGCTTCTCGCGCAGGGCTTCCTTCTTCTCCCGGAACGTCCGCCGCGCTTCCTCCCTCGCCGAGTCCCAGCCGCGCGACGCATCCTTGCCGAGCCCGCGGGCCCGCTTCCGGATCACTTTCCGGGTGTGCTCCCCCGACGCCGGCGCGAACAGCAGGGCGAGCCCGGCACCGACGGCCGCACCGACGATGAGTCCGGTCACGAAGGTCGTGGTATCGAACGCTCGTTCCTCCGGCAGCTCCTCATCCTCCTCAAGGTCTTGCATCGTCTCCTCCCTTTCCGGGAGGGAAGGTACCCCCGCTTGACCCCCCTTCGCCACGCCGCGACAATTCGGTAACCCTCTCAGGAACCCCATGAGCGCACCCGCCCTCACCCTCGACGAGATTGAGCGTCTCCAGGCCCGCGTCCGTGACCTGGAACACGAGCGGAAGCACCTGCTGGCGGTGCTGGAGATTCTGCAGGAGATCGCGGGCTCCCTCCACTTCGTCGACATCATGCAGTCCATCGCCCGCCGGCTCGGCGAGGCGTTCGGGCTCGATCGCTGCTCGATCTTTCTCGCGGAACGCGACGGCAAGACCGCCCGGCTGGTGGCGAGCTTCGAGGATCCGAGTATCCGGAACTACGTCGTGGACCTGGACCGCTATCCGGAGCTGCGCCGGGCGTTGCACGAGGGCGAGATGGTCTACATCCCCGACGTGGAGATGGACGCCTCGATGGCGCACCTGAAGGGCTCCTTCGATACCCGACGGGTCCGTTCCATCACCGTGGTGCCGATCACCTGGCGGGGTGCGGCGATCGGCGCGATCCTGCTCCGCACCTTCCGCGACGGCCCGGCATTTTCGGAGAGCGACGTCCGCTTCTGTCAGATGATCGCCAGCCTGACGGCCAAGGCGCTGCTCAACGCGCATCGCTTCGAAAAGCTGCAGCAGCGGGTCGGGGACGATACCAGCAGCCGGGCGGTGGAGCGGGAGCGGGTGGCGCTGATCGGGTTCCTCCGCCGGCTGCTCGATGACTTCGCCGCCCGAGAGGGGCCGTGGAGCGAGGGAGTGCTCGCCCGGGCGAGCGCCGAGGAGATCGAGCGCCTCGTGGGCGTCGCGCTGACGGTGCTGCAGCAGGAAGCGGCGGCGCGATAGGGCTGCGGCCACGTGCCGCCGTCCCGCCCTGCCACCCGTCACCCTCCGTCGCCCACCATGGCTGAAACACCACCGCAAGTGATCGCACGGCTCCGCGCACTGATCGACCAGGCGAACCGGGCCTACTACGTGCTCGACGCGCCGGAGGTCTCCGACGCCGAGTACGATCGCTGGATGCGCCAACTGCAGGAGCTCGAGGCAGCACACCCCGAGCTTCGCACCGCGGACAGCCCTACCCAGCGGGTCGGGGCCGAGCCGGCGTCCAGCTCTGCAGAAGCACACCCACCTTCGCCCCATGATGTCGCTCGCCAACGCCTACACGCCGGAGGAGCTCTCGGCGTGGGAGGAGCGCAATGCGCGGGTGAGCGAGGACGCAGGCAGAGGCGGGTACACGACCGAAGTGAAGATCGACGGCTCCGCGGTGAGCCTCACCTACCGTGACGGCGTCCTGGTGAGCGGCGCCACCCGCGGCAACGGGCGCGTCGGGGAGCTGGTCACCGCAAATCTGAAGACCCTGCCGGACGTCCCGCTCCGGCTCACCGGCACCGGGCATCCGACGCTGATGGAAATCCGTGGCGAGGTGTATCTGCCCCGTGCCGCCTTTGCACGGCTGAACCGTGAGCGGGAGGCGGCCGGCGAGCCGCTCTACGCGAATCCCCGCAATACCGCGGCGGGGAGTCTCAAGCTGCTGGACCCGAAGGTCACGCGCCGCCGTCGACTCCGGATGTTTGCATTCGCCGTGGAGGTAATTGAGGGAGCCCTGTCCGCCAGAAGCCAATGGGAGGTGCTCGACCAGCTCGAGGCATGGGGGTTCCAGGTCGAGCCGCAGCGCAGACGCCACGCGGACCTCGCATCGGTGCAGGTGGAGGCGGAGCGCCTCGCACCGCTGCTCAAGCAGCTGGCCTTCGATGCCGACGGCGTCGTGGTAAAGGTCGACGCGCTGGCCCTGCACACCGAGCTCGGCGCGATCAGCGAACGGGAGCCGCGGTGGGCCATCGCCCGCAAGTTTGCGCCGGACGTGGCGGTCACGAGGCTGCTGGATATCCAGATCAACGTGGGGCGGACCGGGGCGCTCAATCCCTTCGCGGTCCTGCAGCCGGTGGAGGTGGGCGGCGTCACGATTTCCAGCGCGACCCTGCATAACGAGGACCTGATAGAGGCCAAGGACCTGCGGATCGGCGACTGGGTCGAAGTCATCCGCGCAGGAGAGGTGATCCCCCAGGTGGTGCGCCCGCTCCCGGAGCGACGCGATGGCACGGAACGGGCCTTCGAGATGCCGGAGCATTGCCCGCGGTGCGGCACGGCGGCGGTGCGCGACCCGGAAGAGGCGATACGCTACTGCCCCAATGCGGTCTGTCCCGGGCGCATGCTGGAGGGCATCGTCCACTACGCCTCACGCGATGCGATGGACATACGCGGGCTCGGGTACGAGCGCGTCCGCCAGTTGCTGGATCAGAATTGCATCACGACCGTCGCCGATCTCTACGAGCTCACCGCCGGCCGACTGCAGGAGCTGGACCGGTTCGCGGAACAGTCCGCCGCCCAGCTGGTCGCCGCGATCGCGGCCTCCCGGGCCAGGCCGCTCTCGGTGCTGCTGTTCGCGCTGGGGGTCCGCCACGTGGGGAAGACGGTCGCGCAGGTGCTCGCCCGTCGCTTCGGCAGCATGCAGGCGCTGGAAGCGGCTCCGTACGAGCTGATCGAGGGCACCCCCGGGGTCGGACCGACGATCGCCGCCGCGGTGGTCGATTTCTTCCAGCAGGCGGGCAATCGGACGCTCATCACGCGGCTGCAACAGGCCGGCCTCACCATGATCGAGCCCGGAGCGGTGGCTGCCAACGGGCCCCTCGCCGGGGGGGTCTACGTGCTGACGGGCACCCTGCCCTCCCTCAGTCGCCAGCAGGCGACGATGCTGATCGAGCAGGCGGGGGGCCGAGTCGCAGGGAGCGTCACCCGGAAGACCACGGCGGTTGTCGCCGGTGACGAGTCCGGCAGCAAACTGGACAAGGCCCGGACACTCGGCATCGAGATCATCGACGAATTGGAGTTGCTCAGGAGAGTGAAGGGATAGTGCCGAGTTCGGGCTTCCGGGCTCCGGCGTCGGGGTGCTGAACACAGAACTTCCCCCTCCCCGCTTGCCGGCTGCCCTGTCGCCGCCTAAGCTTCCGCGTCCTTCTGGAGCGTCCTGATCTCGATGAGCAACACACCTGCGCCGCCCCCCTGGCACTGTCCTGCTCAGCCGGCAGAGCATCCGCCATCTGCGGCACGGTGCTGGAGCGGGAGGCCGGCGGGCAGGCGGCGACGCTGGATGCAGGAGGCGGGGTTCGCAGGCGGCGAGGCGCTCTACACCATCTACGCCGAATGGCTGGCGGGACGGTTCGCGGTGCAGCGGCCCTCCGCGCTCGATGTACGACACCTCGGCGAAACGCTCTCGGGGTTTTTCCGGGAGCACGGCTGGGGACCGGTGCGGGTCTCGCCACTCACCCCGGCGGTGATTGCGGTGGATTCGACGGACTGGTGGGAGTCCGATCCGCAGGCCGGCGGCGACCTATCCCTCCTGTCACCTCTCGTCCGGCCTGCTGGCGGAGCTGCTCTCGCGAGTCTCCGAGACGACGCTGGGCGTGATGGAAGTGGAGTGCCGGTCCCGCGGGGACGCGCGCTGCCGCTTCCTGGCCGGGGCCTCGGAGACGCTGCAGATCCTGTATGATCGCATGGCCCAGGGCTCCGGCTACCTCGACGCGCTGGGCGTGCCGACGCCTGACATGTGCGCCTACAACGTCCGGAAGAGTGGCAGGGTCGACTACGATCCCGCCTCCGGCCCGGAGCGGACGCTGAACCAGATGCGCGAGCTGGGCGTCGTGGGCCTTCGGAGTCGGGCTGATGTACCTGGTCTACTGGCTGGTGCGGCACGTCCTCTTCTAGAACACCGACACGCCGTCCACTACCAGCGCCGGCGTCGGGCGGCTCCCCACCCACATCGCATCTCGTCCCACCGCCAGCACCCGGCCCAGCAGGTCGTGCGCGTTCCCGGCGACGGTCATCTCCGGGAGCAGACCGGTGATCTCGCCCCCCTCCACCCGCCACGCCAGTGCGGCCGGCAAGCGCGAAGGTCCCGCCGATCAGGTTGGTCTGTCCGGATGGCTTCGAGTCGCTCGACCAGCACGCCGTCCCCAATGGCCGCCAGCAGTTCCTCCCAGCTCGAAGCTGCCAGCGCTCGATCACCAGATTGGAGATAGGCCGCCTGCGGTTTGCCGAAGGTCGAGCGACGGCCATGCCCCGACGGCGCCGCGCCGACCCGACCCGGCCGTCTCGAGATCGTAGATCAGTCCTTCGATCTCGCCCGGCCACGACCAGCGGCACCCGGCGGCTCGACGACGCCCTTCGTCGTCGATGGGTCGGGAACCGGGTCGGCCATCGATCAGCGGGTCGTCGTGCAGCGTGAGCAGCTCGCTGAAGACGCGCGTCGCCTCGGCGCCGGGCGAGCGGAGAGCCGCCATGCAGCGCCGCCTTGCCGATGAGGGCCTGTTCGACCGGGCGCCAGGAGCACCGGCAGCGCGGTCGGCAGAAAACCGACCCGCTGTCGACCGGCGACGATGGCGGCGCTTCCCGGTCGGCCCAGGCCAGCCGCTGCCGTACCATCGCACGAGCTGTTCCAGCTCGGGCAGCGACGGCAGGTCGGCGCCGGAGAGGGTGGCCTCGATCGCGACGGGCCGGGCCTCGCCAGTCCGGCTGGCCTTCGAGCGCGCAGGATCACCAGCGACACATCGTAGCTCGCGTCGACGCCGAGCGGTGTTGGCGACTCGAACCGAGCCGAGGGAGCGGGAGATGGTCAGCGCGAGTTCGGCCGCGCTCGGCGCCGAGCCGGTCGCGGAGCAGGGTCCCGATGCCGACGAGCTCCGGCACCGTGGCGGAGGCGGCACGGGGCAGAGTGGGTCGATGACGCTGCGGGAGCGCGGCGTCGGGCACGGCAGGGTCATGACGGCCAGCTCACCGACCCGGGCCGAATCGAGCGCGCGCTCGAGGAGCTCGCGTTCATCCTCGGTCACGCGTCCCGGCGATCCCGACGCGACCCTCGGCAGACCACCCGAAGATTGACGCCGTGGCTGGTGGCGGTCGTGGCACGGGCCAGGCGGCCGCCGGTGAATTCGAGGGTCGTCGTTTCGTCGGTGCTGAGGGCGGCGTCCGCCATGGAGGCCGGCGGGCCGCCTGCTCGATCAGGCGCTGGATCATGTGGCGTCTCCGCCGACCGCGACGCCATCGATCCGGAGGTGCGGCGCTCCCTCGGACACCGGCAGCCGTCCGCCCGGTGCCCCGACTGCAGCCGCTGGCGAGATGATTCCAGCGGAAATCGCCGGCGATCGCGTCGACCCGCGACAGCGTCTCGGCGAGGTCCCCCGCGATGACCAACGGCTTCACCAGTCTCGGCGAGATGGCCGTCGCGGATGATCTGACCCGAGCCGGCCGTCAGGGAGAAGCGTCCCGCGGTGCGACTCCCCCGCCATCGCATCGCTGAGGTAGACGCCGTAGCGGATGCCGCGAATCAGATCCTCGAGCGTGCCCCGGCCGTTGGCGACGTAGGTGTTGGTCAGGCGTGCGGCGGGCACGCTGCCGGAAGGAGCCGGCGCCGGGCATTGCCGGTGGGCCGGGTGCCGGCCCGGCCCGCTGTCTCGCGGGTGTGCAGCCGGCCCACGAGGACGCCGTGCTGCACCAGCAGCGTATTCTGGGTCGGGGCGCCCTCGTCGTCGAAGGCTCATCGAGCCGGTCAGACTCGGAGGCGCTGCCGTCGTCACCGACGGTCAGCAGATCGGAGCCGATGCGCTGTCCCGACTGGAGGTCACCGGCGCCATCCGCCTCGCCCAGGTGTCCGATGGTCTGGTGGATCAGCGCACCGGCCGCACGGGGATCGAGCACCACCGGGAAGATGCCTGGCCTTCATCCGCGGCGCGCCGAGCAGCCCGATCGCCCGCCGGGCCGCTGTGCGGAAGAGATGATCGGCGTCCTGCACCGACGCGCCAGCCGCCGCGGACGCCCCAGGACTCGAAGGCCCGTTCGAGAAAGCTCTCCTCGCGAGCGACCACCCCCGCGGCCAGCCGGACCTCGGGGCGGAGGTCGTAGACCATGAACCCCTCGGACGTGGCGATCCAGCGTTCCGAGACGCGATCCTCGTAGGAGGCGTGGGCATCGACGATCCGCCGGTCGGTGGCCAGCATTTCCTGATTCAGGCGCTCGAGCAGTTGCCGCTTCTCGGCGAGTGGCACGTCGCGCACATCGCCATCGAGGTCCGCCAGGTGATCGGCCACCCGCGCCGGAATCTCGGCGAGCCGGATCGGGTGTTCCACCGGGACCGCCAGGGACAGCTCGTGCGCACGCGCGACCATCGCCCGCACCTGATCGACACCGGTGAAGCTGGCGACGCCCCATCCCCGGCCGCGATTGAGGCACCGGACGATGCCGCCCAGCTCGAGTCCGCGTCGTTGCCCCTTCGAGCCGGCTGCCGCGGTAGGCGATCGCGGTGGCCCAGGTGCGGACGAGGCGGATCTCGGTATGATCGGCGCGTGAATCCCGGATCGCGTCGGCGAGAAGGTTCTGCAAGCCTTACCCGTTTCCCTTCAACCACTTCACATAGTCGGGCCGCATCACCAGCTCGTCATTCTCGATGATCTCCCGATCCCACGGGAGAATGATGAGATTCTCCGTCTCGAAGGCATGGAAGTCCGGGAGATACGATCCGGTCTTGAATGAGACCGCGGTACGCACCTCCTTCGGCTTCAGGGCACGGACCTCGTTGAGCGCCAGCCGCATGGTCGAGCCGGTATCGCAGGTCTCGTCCACCAGCAGCACGCGCCGGCCTTTGATCGTCGGAGGGGGACCCGCCACGAGGATGGGCTCGCCACCGTCGTCGCGCCGAGTCACCGCCATCGAGGTGAATTCGGCCTGCAGGATCGAGGCGACAACCACACCGGGGATCACTCCCGCCTTGGCGATGCCGAGGATGACCTCGGGTTCATAGGCGCGCGCGACCTTGAGGGCGAGCGCGCGACAGATCTCGCCGAAGAATGGCCAGTCCACCTCGAGGACACCGCGGGGCTGGGAAGTACGCGGCTGGCGTTTCATGTGCGGCCTGTCGGCTGAGGCTCGCGGCCGGTGAGCAGATGACCGCGGTGATGAAAGCTACCGGCTCCAGCACGACCCTTCAACCACGTTGCGGCCCTCTGAAGGCAGGGCTATCTTAGCCTCAACCTCCCTCTCTGATCTGCGAGGATGTTGTCCTGCAATGAGTTTCTGGCGGTCGTTGTTCGGCGGCGCCAAGTCGCAAAGACTCCAGCCACAGCGCCTTGACTATCTGAATGAAGCGCTGGCGCTCGAGCGCCTGGGCGATTTCGAGGCTGCCCTGACTTCGTACCGCCTGGCGATGCGCGATACGCCGAACGACCCACGGATCCTGCAGAACATGGCCATCGCGTTTACCAAGACCGGCCAGCAGGAGGAAGCCATCCGTCACTACCGCCGCGCCCTCGCGCTCGACGACTCACTCGTCGGCGCCCATTACGGGCTGGCGTTTCGGCTCAAGGAGCGGGGGGACGACCGCGAAGCCGCCGACCACCTGCGCGCCTTTCTTTCGCGCCCGCCGAAGGGACCCGACGCAGAACGCTGGGTCCATCACGCCGAGGCGACGTTGCGGGAGCTGGAGGAGCGCAGCGCGGCGGACGCCGGGTGACGCGTCCCTTCCGGTGCCTCCCGCTGGCCCTGCTGCTGGCGGCGTGCAGCAAGCTCACCGGTCCGAAGGGCCAGCCGGTCGCGCTGGAGCTCCAGCTGCCGGTACCGGCCGCGGTCGAGCAGTTCGACACCCTTCACCTCCGTGCGCTCGCGGTGGATGCCGCTGGTGACAGCGTGGCGGCGGCGATCTCCTGGCGCGTCGCGGACACCACCCTTCTCCTGGTCGATTCCACCACGGGCCTGGTCACAACCGTGCTCACCGCAGGGACCGGGCGGGTGCAGGCGGTGACGGGCTCGCTGCGTTCGTCACTCAACAGCGGTCAGTTGACGATTCGTCCGCGCTCGGACACGCTGGTGATGGCGCCACCGGATACGTTGGTGGTCGCCGCCACCGATACCGCCTCGGCTGCGCTGATCGCCTCGGTGCTCACGCTCAATCCCGCGGGTGGAGTCGGCGGCACAACCATCCTCTACGAACTGGATTCGACCGATGCGCAGCGGGTGGCGGGCGCCGCCCATTTCGCGGGCGGCCTCTCCGCCGTGCGGGTCGCCACGGGTGGCACGGGCGGGCCGCTCTCCGCCGTGACGCTGCGCCGGACATCCACCACGTGGAAGGACACCGTTCACGTCCGGGTCTCGGCGACCCGTCCCAGCGGACGCACGGTTCCCGGCTCCGACTCCCTCGTCACGATCCTGTTCCAGTAGGCTCGCTCGCCCCGGCCCGCGGGCCGCTCCTCATTCGGAGGCTGCATGCCGGAACCCCGTACGCTCAACGAGATGATCTTCGGTGGTCTCGATCGCTTCAGCCGGCGGCCCGTCGCGATGCGCTACAAGCCGCGGGGGGCATCGGCATGGCAGGAGTATTCCTACGCCCAGGTCCAGGACCGGGTACGCTGCCTCGCGGCAGGGCTCCGCGAACTCGGCATCGCGCCGGGGAGCAATGTCTCGATTCTCTCGGAGAACCGGCCGGAATGGGCCTGGGTCGACTTCGCGTGCCTGACAATTCGCTGTGCCGATGTTCCGATCTACCCGACCCTGCCGGCCGGCCAGGCCTCGTATATCCTGCGCGATTCTGGTGCGGTCGCGATCGTGGTCTCGAGCAAGGCGCAGCTGGAAAAGATCCTGGCCATCCGCCACCCGGACGTCACCCCGGCGCTGCGTCACATCATCGCGCTGGATGACGACGCCACCGGCCCGGGTGTGATGCCGTTCACCGAGCTGCTGGAACGGGGGCGCAAGGCGCTGGATCGCTATCCCCGCTGGCGCGAGGAGGCCCTCGAGGCGACACCAGACGATCTCGCCACGCTCATCTACACCTCCGGCACCACCGGGGACCCGAAGGGCGTGATGCTGACGCACGGCAATCTCTGCTCCAACGCCGTGGCCGGACTCAAGGCGCTGGACATGCGGGAGACCGACGAGTGCCTCTCCTTCCTGCCGCTCTCCCACGTCTTTGAACGGCTCGCAGGGCACTACGGCATGTGGCAGGCCGGCGCCATCGTGAACTATGCCCAGGGGATCGACAGCGTCTCGAGCGACATGCTCGAACTCCACCCGACCATCCTCCTCTCGGTACCCCGATTGTATGAAAAGATCTACGCCAAGGTGCTCGAGGGGGCGGCCGGGTCGCCGGTCAAGCAGCGGATCTTCGACTGGGCCCGCGCGACTGGGGAGACCTGGGCGGAGTACGTGCTCGCGCAGCAGCCGGTCCCCGGACTGCTCGGACTCAAGAAGTCCCTCGCCGATCGCCTCGTCTTCAACAAGCTGAAAGCAAAGACCGGGGGTCGCATCCGCTTCTTCGCGTCGGGAGGTGCCCCGCTGTCGGCGGAGATCGCCCGTTTCTTCTTCGCCGCCGGTCTGCCGATCTACGAGGGGTACGGCCTCACCGAGACGTCCCCGGTGATCACCGTGAACTACCTGAACCACACCCGGCTCGGCACGGTGGGTCAGGCGCTCGATGGGGTGGAGATGCGAATCGCCCCCGACGGCGAGATTCTCACCCGGGGTCCTCACGTCATGAAGGGGTACTACAACAAGCCCCAGGCCACGGCGGAGGCGATCGACGCGGCGGGGTGGTTCCATACGGGCGACATCGGCCTGATCGACAGCGATGGCTATCTGCGGATCACCGACCGCAAGAAGGACATCATCGTCACGGCGGGCGGCAAGAATATCGCGCCCCAGCCCATCGAGAACCGGGTCAAGACGAATCCGTTCATCGTGAACGCCGTCATGATCGGGGACAAGCGGAAATTTCCGGTGATGCTGGTCGTCCCGAATGTCGACGCGCTGAAGGAGTGGGCCACCACGCAGAATCTGTCCTTCGCGGACGATACCGCGCTCTGCGCCAGCGCCGAGGCGGGGGACAAGATCGAACGCGAGGTGAAGAAGGCGCTGCGTGACCTCGCCCAGTTCGAGATGCCCAAGAAGGTGGTGCTGATCCAGCGGGACTTCTCGATCGAGACCGGGGAACTCACGCCGACGCTGAAGGTGAAGCGACGCATCGTGGAGAAGAATTACCAGACCCAGATCGAAGCGGTCTACGCCGAGCCAAAGGGCGGCGGGCACGACACGTAGGCCCGGCAGGGGAGCCGCCCCGGCGGCCGGATCGTCATCGTCGCACGCCGACCCACCAGCCGTCCGCTGCCCCGAGCAGCTCGAAGCAGTCCAGCGCAGGTACCGGTCCCGCCCCGGTCGCCCGCAATCCGGGCAGCACAGCGCGGATCGCGTCGGCTTGCCAGGCAGGATCGCTGGCCAGCGGCTCGGCCACCACAACCCCGCGCATGCATCGGGACTTGAGCGGCAGGCGTGCAGCATGCAGCACGCTGACCTGGGGCGCAAGCTCCACGCCCTCCGGCGGGTTCACGGCGACCAGGTGAACCCCTGGCAGCAGCTCCCCGATCCCACCGGCGCATCGCGCCGCCTCCCCAAGCAGCGCGAGGTACCCGCCGGGACCCTCGAGACCGAGAAAGGCGAGCAGTGCGGTGGGATCGGGGAGTCGTACGGCCGAGGCCGGGGACGGAGGCGGAGCGGGATCGAAGTGCACCACGCCCTCCGCGATCCGGTATTCCGCCTGACACAGGGGACAGCCCAGTCTGCCATGGATCACGCGCCGGCCGGCCATGGTCTCGGGCAGGAGGACGAGAAAGGACTCGTCATGCTCCGCGACGCAGCGCAGGTGATCGGTGAGCTCGATGATCATGGCAGGGAGGAGACGCCTGAGCGCCCTTCACCTATGGCCGGAAGACCACCCAGGTGAGCTGGCCGGCCTCGATCGTGATGCGCCGGTAGAGCTTCTGGCCGGCGATTTCGGTCCCGATCACGTAGGTGCCCGGCGGCACGTCCCCGATGGCGAAGTGCTCACCGTACAGCGGGTGGGGATGGGTCTTGTCACCGTAGGTTTCCGCGTATGAGAGCGGCGTCTCGACCGGGTCGGTCTTCACAATGCCGTAGATCCTCGCCTGAGGCACGGGCACGCCCGCCGCATCGAAGACCTGGCCGGCGAGCACGCCGGTGCCCGGCAGCGGCTCGATCCACAGCTCCGGGTTGGTAGTGTAGAGCGGGAACTTCTGCAGCGAATCGACAATCTGCGCCACCTCATCCACGGGCGATGCGTGCACCTCCAGGTGCAGATGGTCGTTCGTCGCCCGGCCGGTGTTGCCCACCCGCGAGATCATCTCTCCGGCGACGACGTGATCGCCCACCTTCACCTTCAGCTGGGAATTGTGGTAGTAGACGCTGAAGATGTGCAGCGGGCCGGCGGCGCCGGTGACGATGCTGTCGTGCCGGATTGCCACGGTCAGCGCGCCCTGCTCCGCCGGGCCGGCATACACCACCGTGCCTCCACCGATGGCCAGCACGGGAGTGCCGTCGGGGTTGTTGAACTCGACCCCCTGGTGCTGCTGAAAATTCCCGCCCATCGTCGAACCGTATCGGTAGGTCTGATCGATGTAGGGGTTGTCCGCGCGGTCGATCGGGCGGCGGAACCAGGTGGTGCGGAGCGGCTTCGGGGCCTCGCCGGTCTTCACCGCGCGGCGCAGGCAGGGGAGGGTGTCGCTGAGCGGACGGAGGCCGCAGGGCGTGCCACGCCAGGGGCGGCCGTCCAGCAGAAACCGGTTCCGCGGGGTGAACGCGGCCGAGGCGACCACCTCGGTGGACCAGGTCCCCGCCGTATTCAGCACCCGCTCATTGCCTTTGAGCGTGGTGACCAGGACGCCGCGCCTGTCGAGGCCGATGCGGCGCACGTACTCATTGTGCAGCAGCGCGAGCGCGGTATCTGCCGGCCCGCGCGCCGCGGGCCCAATGCTGTCCACGATGGCCGTCCAGTGGGCACCGTCGTCCGTGGTCATCTGAATGCCATCGGCCGTGCCCACCCAGGTCGTGTCTCCGCGCGTGACGATCCCGTCAGGCGCCACGTACTGCCACTCCGGCCCGAGCTCGGAGAAGGCCCAGTTCCTCCAGGTGGCGCCACCGTCCCTGGAGAGCCCCCAGCCGTTGCCCACCGTACCGTACCAGATTTCGCCCCGGGGGCCGAAGCCGAAGGCATGAATGAAATCCCAGGAGATGCTGGTGGCGGTGCTGTCGTGGCGGATCCGTTCCCAGCCCGTCGCGCGCGGCCGCAGCTGAAAGATCCCCTGCCCGTAGGTGCCGACCCAGATTGCGCCCTCCGGATCGCGTGCGACCGAGAGAACATGAACCCCCCAGCCGGAGGAATCGGGGAGCGCCGGCAGGGACTGGGCGCGGAGTGCGGGGCCGGCTGCAGAAAGGAGAAGCGCCGCGACGACGAGCCGCGCCGCGCGCACAGAGTCGGAACGATGCGATCGCGGAGCGGGGCCTGTCACGAAAATGACCGTATGGCTCACTGTTGACCGTCACCAGGATTGGGGGAGAGCCGAAGCCAGTCGACGTTTGCGTGGACCGGTCTGGTTGCCACGAAGCGGACGGCGTCGGCGACATCTTCGGCGCGCAACATCAGCGCGCGCCGCAGCACACCGGGGCGGGCGTCTGGGTCGAAGGGATCCCAGATCGGCGTGTCGACCGAACCGGGGGAGAGGAGCGAAAAGCGCAGTCCGGTCCCCCGGTACTCCGCGGCGAGCGCCTCGTGCAGGCCGCGTACCCCGAACTTGGTGGTGGTATAGGCGCTATTGTCGGGATAGCCGATGTGATCGCAGGTGCTGCCGATCGTGACGTGGAGTCCCCGCTGCGCACTCCGCATCGCCGGCAACAGACCCTGGGCGAGCACGAAGGGCGCCCGGACGTTGAGCGCGTAGTGCCGGTCGAGATCGGCGGGATCGGTGGATTCGAACGGCTGGAGCAGGAAGAGCCCAGCGTTCTGCACCACGATCGCCGGAGGGCCCCAGTCGCCGAGGATACGGGTGGAGGCACGGACCACCTCCGCCACCTGACTGAGATCGCAGCGAAGATTCCGGAAGGGACCGTCGCTCCCGTCAGTCAGGCTGCGTGCCATCCGGACGACCGTGGCGCCCTCTCCGGCCAGCCCCTCCGCAATCGCCAGCCCGATGCCACGCGAGGCGCCGGTGACCACGGCGAGCGATCCCTCGAGCGGCTTCATTCGCCGCTCCGGCCGTAGACCAGGCGCAGGAACTCCTCCCGGGTCCGGATGTCGCTGCGGAAGATGCCGCGGACGGCACTGGTGATGGTGCGCGAATTCTGCTTCTCGACGCCCCGCATCGCCATGCAGAGATGCGTCGCCTCGATGAGCACGCCGACACCGTGCGGCTCGAGGACTTCCATGATGGCGTCGGCGATCTGGTCGGTCAGCCGCTCCTGGACCTGGAGCCGGCGGGCGAAGACCTCGACAATGCGGGGGAGCTTGGAGAGGCCTACGATCTTGCCGTCGGGGATGTAGGCCACATGGGCCCGGCCGAAGAAGGGCAGGATGTGATGCTCGCACATCGAGTAGAGTTCGATATCGCGCACCAGGATCATGCTGTTGTGCTGCTCCTCGAACAGCGCATCACCCACGGCATCCATCACCGACAGCCCGTAGCCGCGGGTGAGCCAGCGCAGCGCCTTTTCCACCCGCTCTGGCGTCTTGGCGAGCCCCTCGCGATCGGGATCCTCCCCCAGGGCGCCGAGCAGATGGCGAACCTCGGCCTGGAAGGAGACCGTCCTGGCCTTGGCGATATCAGCGGCCTTCATAGTCGACATAGTTCCGCGGGGTCTCCCACAGTCGGATACGCACCAGGCGGCCGGCCGGGATCAGCGGTGCCAGCACGCCCCAGCAGTAGACCGCAATATTCTCCACCGTCGGGATCACGGCTCGGAAGTGCGGCACATCCAGGTTCAGGTTGCGGTGGTCGAGGTGGGCCAGCAACTTCTCCTCCGCGAGCCGCTTCAGTACGTTGATGTCGATGACGTAGCCGGTCTCGGGGTCGATCTCCCCCTGGACCGAGATGTCCATCTCGTAGTTGTGGCCGTGATAGTTGGGATTGGCGCACGGTCCGAAGATGCGCGCATTCCACTCTTCGGAGTGCGCGGGGTTGAACAGGCGATGCGCGGCGTTGAAGTGCACCCGGCGCGTGACACACATGGTCGGCATGCCGACGTTCCATTTCCAGGTGCGGTTGAATGGAAGATGGCCGGACAGGGGGCGCAGTCAAGGACGCATTGCGCATCCTTGAACAGCAGGGGCACCGGCCGGATGGCCGGTGCCCCCGGGTGTGGCAGGGCGGCGCCGAAGAGGTTTATTGAAGCCCGAAGAAGAAATTTCGGCGCCCTCACCGCAACGTCTGCCTACCCCCGTGGGGCGTGACATCGGTCGCAGTATCTGGGCCCTTCAACGGACCTGTTGGCTCAATAACGTTGTTCCTCGACACCGCTTTCAATTTCGAAGATAGGACTCAGGCCCCATACCGTCAACGCGCACTTTCAGGACTCGCATGCCACTCCCGCTGCTCGGCGCCATCGTGTCGCTTCTGCTCTGGTTGGTGCTGGTATTCGTCTATCCCCTCGGTCCCGCCGGCGCGATCGTGCACCTGCTGCTCGGGGTCGCAGGCGCACTCTTGGTGCGGTGGTGGGCGCTCAGGCCGGGCAATGGCCATGGCTGACCGGGAATGGACCAGCCACGCGCCGGCAGCACGCACATGACGGAGTCCTCACCCCCCCGCGATGCGCTGCCCGCCATCCTCGCGGGGCTGCTGTACGTGCTCCTCCTGCTCAGTCTCCGTGACATCCTCGCGCCGCCCGTCGTCCTTCCCCTCCTCCTCGTCGCACTCTGGCCCCTCCGGGCACGCCCCGGGGTACCGCCGGCGATCGGGATCGCGGTCGCGCTCACGACCGTGTGGGCGCTCACCCGATATGGGGGGCTGCTGGGGCCATTCCTTCTGGCGCTGGCCGTGGCCTATCTCCTCTCGCCATTGGTGGCCGCCCTGGAGCGCCGTCGGGTCGGCCGAGGAGTGGCGATCGTGCTCGTCGCCCTGCCGCCGATCCTCGCCGGGATCGCGCTCCTCGCCCTGGCCGGCCCCCAGATCTGGACCCAGGCGGTGGCCCTGGCCAATGCGACCCCGCGTTTCGCCACGACAGTCCTGGATTTCCTGTATGGCATCCGGAGCCGGCTCGAAGGGCTCGCCTTCCTCACGGCGGATCAGCGCACCTGGCTCGAGGAGCTGAATGCCGATCAGCTGGCCCGGCTGCTGCAGGAGAACGCGGACAGCCTGCTGCAGGCCCTGGCCGCCTCGGGGCTCGCCTTTCTGCGCCAACTGGGGACGCTGGTCGGGTTCCTGGGCTACCTCGTCGTGACGCCTGTAGTCGCCTTCTACCTGCTGCGGGACTGGCAGCCGCTCCTGCGCTTCCTGGAGGGGCTCATCCCACCGGGTCGGCGCGGACCCGTGGTGGGATTCCTGGGCGAATACGACACCGCGCTGGGCAAGTTCTTTCGCGGACAGCTCGTCGAAGCCACCCTGGTGGGTCTCCTCACTGGCGGCGGGCTCGCCATCCTGGGGGTGCCGAGCGCCCTCCTGCTGGGCGTGATCGCGGGGCTCTGCAATCTTGTCCCCTACATCGGCGTGGTGCTCTCGATCCTCCCGGCCCTGGTGGTGGCGCTCACGATGCCCGCTCCGCTGGACGGCCTGCTGCGAGTTGGGGGCGTCTTCGCCGTGGTGCAGTTCATCGACGGCTCGGTGACGGGACCGCGCATCGTGGGAGGCTCGGTCGGGCTGCACCCCGTCGTCACCATGCTCGCGCTCGCATTCGGTGGCGCGGTGCTCGGATTCGCGGGATTGCTGCTGGCCATCCCGCTGGCCGTACTGCTCAAGATGCTCGGCGCACGGGTGCTGGAGCGGTATCGGCGGTCGGCGATCTATGGGGAGCCGGAGGTCAGGGCGTAGCTGGGAGTGTGACGGGAGGGTCGTGGGATACTGTTCAGACCTCCCAGTTGGACCAGACGATCGCCCCCTCCACCACCGGCGCCTCGGCGTGTCCAGTCATCGTCATGCGCAGATCGGTCCAGTGCGTGCGATAGCCCGCCTGCATCAGGCGCAGGTAGGCGGCCTCGAATGCGCTTTGGCAGCGCAGACTGACCCGCCGGATATCCGCGGCCAGCGCGGCGGCCTCCGCCGCAGCGATCAGGTGTTCGAAGGTTTCGACATCCTGCGCCACGAGCTTGAGGAGGCGGAGCTCATCCTGCGGCCGGCCGGCGGCGAGGGCCGCGGTGTGATAGAGCGCGAATCCGGACAGTTCGCCCGCGGCATCCCGCACCAGCAGGGTGTCACCGATCCGCAGATCGGCGGTCGTCGCGAGCTCCCGGGTGAAGTCGGTGCCGGTCACGAGACGCTGGGTCAGCTCGCGGCAGGCCCGCAGCCGCTCGGCGCGCGCGGGGCCAGCGGTGGAGAGGACTTCGGGGTGCAGGGCCGGACGGCGCGTGAGGTCGTGGACCAGGGTGACGGTCATGTGGCCCGGCACAAAGCCGAGCCGGCCATAGAAGCCGATATTCTCGATCGTACGCGGCATCGTCTCGAGCCCGATGGTGAGCGCGCCGCGCTCCTGCAGCCAGCTGATGCCTGCGTGCAGCATGGTCTTGCCGAGGCCGGCGCCCTGGCGGTCCGGACGGACGGCGAGCGGACCCATCCAGCCTTCGCGCCCGGAGAGGTGCACGATGTTGAACCCGCACAGCGCGCCGTCGGCATCGCGCCAGATCATCGCGCCGTCGCCGGCATCCTCCAGCGCGTATCGCCAGATGGCGGGATTGAGGTGCGGCACGCGCACCCCGCTCATGCCATCGCGACGGTACCGGTCGGTGAACGCCTCGGAAAAAATCCGATTCAGCGGTTCGATGTCGCGGACGGTCGGGCGCTCGGGCCCGTAGATCTCACGGTCAGGCTGCCAGGCCATCGGTCACTCCTTGCGCGTCATCGCGCACCCGTGCCACGCCGGCATCCACATCGAAATCCACCCGGATGATGCGGTCGAAGCCATCGCGCACGCTTTCGATATGCGTGATCAGGATGACCTGCGGGAAGCGGTCGGCGAGACTGCGGAGCAGATCCATGACCGAGGCGCGACGCTCCTCATCGAGCGAACCGAAGATCTCGTCCAGCACGAGCAGGGAGAGCGGCTGCCCCGCCCGGTCGGCGATCATCTGGCTGATCGCGAGGCGGAGGGCCAGGTTGGCGACGTCCTCCTCCCCTCCCGAGATGACCGGCTTGGGCTCCCCCGCCTCGATGATCGTGGCCACGTAGTCTTCATCGAGCTCCAGCTCGGGGTAGCGGCCGTTGGTCAGGTCGCGGAGGAAGCCGCTCGCGATTTCCGAGAGGTCGGGACGCAGTTGCAGGTTCAAGTCGGTCCGGAGATCGGTAAAGGCGCGGTCCAGCTCGTTGTAGAGCGCCAGCTCGCGCGCCGCCAGCCGCGCCTCCTCCTCCCGGCGCGCCCGCTCCTCCCGCCGCCTCGTCACCGCCGCCACGCCCTCGTCGGCTGACTGACGTTCGGCCCGGGCGCGTACGATGGTCATCTCGGCCTCACGCCGGGCGCGGTCGGCTGCCTCCCAGGACTCCCGCGCGGAGACGAATGCCGCCTCGCTGTAGCCTAACAGCGCCAGCTGCTCGCGCAGCGCCGTCACCTCGGCCTCCCGCTCACTGAGCGCGCGCTCCGCCTGTTCCGCCTCGCCCACCAGTCCCTCCGCCCGCTCGGCGGCCGCGCGCAGCCGCTCGGCCTGCAGCGCCAGCGGATCCAGCTCAGTGAGCAGTCGGCGCACCTCGGCATGCCGGTTGGGATCGTAGTCGCGCGGCCCCTGCGCGGCGAGCAGCTCCAGCTCGGCAATCCGCCCCTCCAGACGGAGCTGCTCCGCCCGCAGCCCCGGCCCCTCCTGCGCCTGCGCCTGCAGCCGCCCCAGCTGGCCGCCGGCCTCCGCCAGCCGCCTGTCCGCCTCCTCCCGCTGTCGATTGAGCTCGCGGAGCTCGGCGGGTTCCACCTGCAGCTGCTCCACCCGCGACTTGAAATAGTTGCCGTTGAATTTCACATCCTCGAGCTGCCGGTCGAGGATGCCGACGACCTTGTCGTACTCGGCCCCGAGAGCCCGGGCGCAGGTGGGACAGGCGCCGTCGGCACCCGCCCCGGTGATCCGATCGAGCTGCTCCTTGAGATCCTTGTACTGGTCCCGCAGGGCGACCAGCTTGGTCTTGGCATCCTGCAGATCCCGGTCCCAGCCGGAGCGCCGCTCCTGGCGGCTCTCATCGAGCTGTTCCACCCCCGTCCGCAACTGGGTGATGTGATTGCGCGCCTGTTCGATGGCGTCGGCGGGCGGCAGCTTCGCGGCCCGAGTCGTCGCCGCCTGCAGACCCATGCGCGCCTCGTCCAACTGCGCCTGCGCCACCTGGCGCTTGGCGAAGAGGCCGGCCTGCTCGTCGAGGCGGTGCCGCTCGGCCCGGAGCTGCTCGATCGGCGCGAGGTGCGGCCGCAACGTCTCCAGCTTCCCGCGTGCCTCGTTGGCCGCCACCAGCTCACGATCGAGAGTATTGAATGCCTCGCGCGCCGCCTGCACCCGATGCTCGGAGAGGCGGAGATCGCTCTCCAGCGCGGCGACCCGCTCCTTCTGCGCCTGCAACTCGAGCCAGCGCGGTCCCGACTCTTCCCGCCGCCGCTCCGCCGTCGCCAACGCCGTCGTCGCCCCGGATTCCAGGTCCCGCGCCGACTGGAGCCGCGCGCGGGCGCGGATCTCCTCCCCCTCCAGTTCCACCGGATCCGGGAGGGCAGACTCGAGCGCAGAGAGCCGCGCCCGGATGCCCACCCGCTGCTCGCGGAGCCGGTCCTGTGCGGTCTGCAGGCGATCGTACCCCAGCACCCGCGCCAGGAACTGCGCCCGCTCCACCGGCTTCATCGCCGACATGACCGCGAGTTGCTTCTGCCCGGTGAAGTAGGTGTTGAAGAATTCCTCGCGCGTCATCCCCAGCAGGCGGCCAACCTTGTCGGTGACGGTTGCGAGGCTGTTGGCGATCGGAGCGGGATCGGCGTCCTGGTAGAGTTCGGCGCCATTCAGGGTGCGCACGGCGCGATAGCGGTGCGGGCCGAGCAGGAAGTCGAGCTCCACGCGCACGGTGGAGCGAGCACCGGCACCGCGGCGCCGGATGGTGTCACGGGTGCCGCGGGCGGCATCTGCGCCGTAGAGCGCCCAGGCGATCGCCTCGAGCAGCGTGGTCTTCCCCGCCCCGTTCGGACCGATGATCCCGGTGAGACCGGCCCCGAACACGAGGTCGGTGTCCTCGTGCTGTCGGAAATTGACCAGACGGATGCGCTCGATCTGCATCAGCCCTCCGCCCACTCGCGCTCGACCGCAGCCATCAGCTCGGTTCCGGTGCGCACGAACGCGTCACGATCGATGTCGCCCGGGAGCAACCGCCGCGCGAAATAGTCCTGCACGATCTCCGGCAGCGTCTGGCGCCGGCCCGGCGACCCGACGCCCACCTCGCGCTGACTCTCCGGACGGCGCAGATCGAGCTGGAAGTGCAGCGCCTCGGCCTTGGCAGCGCGAATCGCGAGGTGATTCATTTCCCGGCCAACATGACGTGGCACGTTGCGCAGCACCTGCCGGACGATCTGGTCGGCGTAGCCCCCCTCGATGCCGGCGAGCGCGGTGGCGAGCGCCTGATCGAGTTCCACCGCGGAGCACCCCTCGCCGTCGATCGGCGGCAGATCGATGATCCGGCGGGCCGGCACGACCGGCTGGCGCTCCACCACACCAGTCGCAAGGTCCACCAGCAGCCACCCCTTGCCGCGGATGCGATGCTCCCGCTCGTCGGCGAGCTCACCCCATGGATTGGGGCTCACATAGTCGAGTGCGCCGCTGTACCATGTCCTGGGCGCGACCTCCCGCTGCACGTGATAGTGCCCCAGCGCGACGTAGCTCCAGCCGCCCCGCGCCAGTTCGTCAGGCGAGAGCACCGCCCCTCCGTACTCGACCGCACTCCGGTCGCTCGGGAAGATTCCGTCGACCTCCCCATGCAGCACCAGAACCTGATACGGTTCCTCGCCCTGGGGACGGAGTTCCGGCCGCTCGGGACTCACCAGTGCGGTGTGCGGCACCGCGAGCACCGAGAGCCCCAGCGCGGGATATGCGAGCCGGCGCGACTCCGCGCTCACCACCTCGGCGCCAACGCTCTCGAGGAGTTCGAGAATCGAACCGGTCTCGGTGGAACGCGGCGTGTCGTGATTGCCGGAGATGATGATCAGCGGCACGGTGGGCAGCGCCTCCCGGAGGCGCTGGAACTGATGGAATGCGAAGAGAATGGCGGGGTTGGTCGGGCGGACGGAGTGAAAGATGTCGCCTGCGACAATGACGACATCGGGGCGGGCGACGATCACCTGGTCCACGGCGCGGCGAAAGGCCTGTGCGACATCGGCCTCCCGCTGATTGAGCCCGCTGGCGGTCTGGCGATGATACTGGCGGAAGCCGAGGTGCAGGTCGGCGAGATGAGCGAGTTTCACTCGAGGAATTCTAAGGGGAGACGGCGCGAGGGTAAGGGCGGGCCCGGGCGGTGCCGGTATATTGACGCATGACACGTCGAACGATGCTGGCCCCCCTCTCCGGATTCGGCGCCTCACCCTCGGTGGCACGGCTGGAGATCCGCACCCTCACCGGCCCGGAGCGATTCCGCCGCGCGGCGATGGCGCCCCTCATGGGTCTGGGCATCGCCATCGCGGTGCTGCCGATCCCCATCGTGCACCTCGCCGTCCCGCCGGTTGCGCTCCTGGGCGGCATCGTACTGGGGTTTCGCCGAGCCGGACAGCGGGAGCTCATCGCCACCGCGGAGGGGCCCTGCCCCTTCTGCAGCACCGAGCAGACCCTGGGCCTCAACGGCGCCGTCTACCGGCTGCCGCGCAACCTCAAGTGCCGGTCCTGTCTCCGGCTCCTGACCATCGGGGCCGGCTGAGCGACCGGCTCAGCCGTACGGGTCGCTGGTCTTCCGGAGGCCCGGCACGCCGGTGCGCGGCGCCACCTCCCGCTCCACCCGCTTCCCCAGCTGCGCAGTGAAGAACGCGAGCACGTTGTCGGGCCGGGTGCGCCGAGTCGCGTGCAGCGCACGGCGCACATCCTCCTCCCGCCGGCCATCGAGCAGGGGCTCGACCCTGGCGAAGCTGAGTGCGGGGTCCAGCGCACGGAGCTGCCGCGCCACGGCCTGGCCGAACGGCAGCTCCGGCGCCGGAGGAAACCGCTCGACGCCGATCCGTCCCGGCATGACGGCCGGCCGCGGGAAGCGCACGAAGACCGGCTGGGTGAAGTGCGGGTGGCGGACCATCAGCTCGCCCTTGGGCAGCGCCGCGAGCTTCGCCTTGGTGGCCGGGAGCAGCGTGGCGTAGCCGGGCGTCGCAAGCTCATCCATGTCCATCCGGCCGAACAGCGCGGTCCCGGCGTTGCCCACCACGCGGCGCAGCACCTGCGAGCGGAACTGCTGGGCCGAGAAGAGCACCAGCCCGAGATAGCGTCCGCGCTCGGAGAGATCGAGCAGCATCCGGCGGACGTAGGTCTCCGGGCCGTCGGCCGGCGCGTACTTGTTGAGCTCGTCCACGAACACGACCACGTGGTCGACACCGAGGTCCCGACGCTCGAGGTGCTCGCGCAGCTTCGAGACGATGCGGGCGAAGACCAGGTCCTGCACCAGCGGATCGAGGCCGGCCACATCGACCACGTGCACGCTGCGGTCCGCGAACTTGCCCCAGGGCAGGTCGTTCGCCTGGCCCGTCGTCGGTGACCAGGCCCCGGGCCCGGACGCTGATGTTGCCGAGGCGGTTGCGGACCTTGCGGATGGTGGCGAGGTGATGGTTGCGCCAGACCTCGCTGGTCTTGCGACGTGCGCCTCCATGAAATCGAAGATCCGCCGGAAGAAATCCTCGAGGTCGGCGAAGACTCTTCACCTCGAGCGGCGCGTCGCTCAGCGTGAGTGTCGTGGATACTCCCGGCCGATCACCCGCTCCGTGAGGAAGTCGATGAACGCCGCCCGCCTTGGCATCCACGTCGTCGCGGTTGAGCAGGACCTCGGCGTAGTCCAGCACCTCGCGCAGGCCCCAGACCAGCGGAATCGTGTTGGCGGCGAGCGCCTCGTTGGTGCGCAGGGTGTTGAGATTCACGCCGTCGGCCTTGTACGGCGCGATAGTAGCGCACGTCGGCGAAGGGCTCCGGCGCGCAGCCCGAGGCGGGCGTACAGCCGTCGATCCTCGTCGCCGAGATCGCGCCGGGCTGATCGAGGAAACAGAGATCGGGCCCCTTCACGTTGAAGCAGACCGCCGCGACGCTGCCCTTGTGCTGCCGGAAAGGTCTGGAAGATGCTCGAGAGCAGGAACTCGACCGCGCTGGTCTTGGTGGCGAGCCCCGAGACACCGGTGATGTTGAGGTGGGCCGCCTCCGGGCCGAGCAGGAAGTCGGCGTCGAGGTAGATGGGCGACTCGAGCCCGCCGGCCGCGTAGACACCGACCGGGATGCCGGTGGTCTTGTCGCCGGCCATGAAGGCATCCATCCGGAGGCCGGAGACCACGTCGGCGTCGTCCGCCATGATGCACGGCGCCGAGCGGCACGGGCTGCAGCGGTTCCTCGGGAATCTGCCGCAGCACGGCGGCGGTGTAGAGCCGGATCTCGGCGCGGATCGGTGGGCGTCGCCGCCTGCGCGGACCGGGTCGCCATCGGCACCGATCACGTCGTGGATCGGGGTCGATCAGGTCGGAATAGGCGAACCCGTCGGTGACGATGCCCAGGACGGTCCGCCCCGGCGACTCGACCCGTACGATGGCGCCGATGCCGACCGGCGACTCGCGCGCGGTCCAGAAGTGGAACTGATGGGGCGTCGAGGGCTTGAGCTCGGTCGCGACGACGCGACCGATCGGTGAGGGGGCAGGCATGCCGTGAAGCTAGGTGAGCGGCGGTGAAAGGGAAGGAGGGAAAGGGAAAGGGAAAGGGAAAGGGAAAGGGGAACTGGAAGGGAAAGGGGAATGGGAACGGGGAACGGGGAAAAGTGGAATAGGGAACAATGACGATCGGCCCCCTCCCCTACATCCCGCTTACCGTCCTCCACTCGCCCGCAGGTACTCCTCCACCGCGCGGATGCCGTACAGCAGCCGGTCCCAGCGCGGATCGGGTGTGCTCACCGGAGCCCGTTCCGCCAGCAGCCAGCGCGAGAGCTGATCGGCCTGGGTGATCGTCTCGGTCGAGGGCGCCGCCTCGACCCGGATGAGGCCGTGCAGCAGGTCCTTTCCCTCCCACGGCCAGAGCCGAAGTGCCCAGGAGTAGACCGGAGCGACCTCACGGCCTGCGGGCTGGAAGACCGGAGAGCGGGAGCCGGCGGGCAGGTGGAGGTACTCCTCGAGGTCGGTGCCCTGAAAGGGGAGGGTCGCGTGGCTCTTGGAGACGCCGAGCATGCGGCCGTCGCGCGACCACTGGGGGCTCTCGGCGAGCGAGCCGTCGATGATGAGCCAGGCATCACTCGCCGCGCGGAAGCGATGCCCGGTTTCGACCTCGAGGCGACCGCGGGCGGCGTCGACCTCGCGGCGGGCGAGCTGGAAGTCGAGCACCGGATGCACCGGCCCTTCCTCCGGCAATGCTACGGCGTCGTGGCCATCGATTGCATCGGCGAGCTGTTCCAGTACGTCGGGTCGAGCGATCACCAGCCGGCGGCGGAGCACCTCGGCCACGTGCAGCTGGCGATCGCGCCGCTCGAGCACCGCGGCGGCGATCTCGGCGACGACGACCGGGCTCGCGCCGGCATACGCCATGACCTCATAGCGCTGGGTTCCGTCGAGAAAGGCGACCGGCCCGAACCAGGCCTCGGGCGCGCCGACCTGGCGGCCCGCGATCGGAACATCCTCGAGCAGGCGCGCGAGTCGGATGGTCGCCTCTTCGGCGCGTCCCTCGCTAGCGGCGGGGATCCAGGTGGCCGGAGTGAACCCGCGCGCCGTGACCGCTCGGCGCAGGCGGGTCCAGTGGCGGCTCGGCACGTCAGGCGGCCCTTGCGCCGAGTTTCTCGATCAGGGCCATCAGCCGGTCGAGGGCGAGGTCCAGGTCTTTGTCCGAGGTGGCATAGCTCATCCGCACCCAGTGGTCGTCACCGAACGCGGCGCCGGGGACCATCGCAACGCCGGCGGCCATCGCCGCCTCACAGAAGGCGGTGCCGGTGCAGTCGTGAGTCGGCGTCACGCCATCGACGCGGAAGAAAAAGTAGAATGCCCCGGTCGGCTCAACAAACTCGATCCCGGGCGCGCCGGTGCGGAAGCGCTCGACGACCCGATCCCGGCGGCGGCGAAAGGCCGCGACCATCTTCACGACATCGGCTTCGACGCGCTCGTCGGTGAACGCCGTCGCTGCGGCCCACTGCGCCGGATGATTCGCGCCGGTGGTGGTCTGCGACTGCAGCGCGGCCATCGCCCTGGCGATCGGCATCGGGGCGTAGGCGGAACCGATGCGCCAGCCGGTCATGGCGTAGGCCTTGGCCGCCCCGTAGATCAGGACCACTCGTTCGAGGTATTCGTCCGGCAGGTCGAGGAACGACGGCGCGGGGCCGTTGCCGTAGTAGATCCGGCGGTAAATCTCGTCGGCGATGATCCAGACCTCATGCTTCCGCGCCCAGTCGGCGATCGCCCTGATCTCGGTGGCGCTGTAGGTCGCGCCGGTCGGATTGCAGGGCGAGCAGAGGATGAGCCCCTTCACCAGCCGATCGTAGCGCTGCTCCAGGTCCTTCACGCTGACCTTGAGCCCCCATTCGGCATCGCCCGGCACCGCGACCGGCTCGGCCCGGCAGAGGTGGATGATCTGGGGGTAGGAGACCCACGCCGGCGAGGGGATCAGCACCTTGTCCTTGGGGCCGAACAGCGTGAAACAGGCGTTGAAGATCGACTGCTTCGAGCCGGAGCTGATGACGATCTGGTCGGGGTTGATCGCCCGGCCGCCGGACATCAGCGACATGTTGCGCGCGATCGCCGCCCGCAGTTCCGGAATGCCGATGTTCGCGGGATAGCGGGTGTTACCCTTCTGGATCGCGGTGATCCCCGCGTCGCTGGCCACCTTCGGCGTATCGAAGTCGGGCTCTCCGACGCTCAGGTCCACGATGTCTTCGCCCTCGGCACGACGACGCTTGGTTTCGTTGCTGATGGCGACGGTCTCGGAGGGCTTCAGATAGGCGACATTGGACGACAGGCTGTCCGCCATGGGGGTCCGACTCGGTGTGAAGATCAGGGGCGACGTGGGCTCGCAGGGCGGCGCGGCGCCGCCCCACGCGGGAGACCGTCAGCAAGACGCTGCACGGGACGGTAAAGTCCTCCGGCCGCGAGGCGAAGTCAACTGGCTCAAACCCCGGCCCGCGATTAGCTTGCACGCCCGCGGAATGAACCGCGCGGTTTGATAATCGAGGGTGGCATGTCGGGACTTGTGGAGCTGCATCTGGCGCCGGCCGTGGCCGGCGCACTGGAGTCGCTGGGGTATTCCGCCGCCGATCAGATCGTGCGGGATCAGGTCCCCGCGGCTGCGCGAGGTACCAACCTCGCATTGGCCGCACCGCCCGCCGCCCGCTACGCCGCGCCTGCCCTCGCGGGCCTGGTGAGTGCCCTCGCGGCCGGCGAATCCCGGGCGTTGATACTCGTCCCGCCCCACGCCCTCGCCGAGTGGGCCGCCGTCCTGCTGCCGCTCGCCCAGAGCGCCGGGATTTCCGCCCTCGCCGCCATCATGCCCTCCCGTGCCGCCCGAGCCCTCAAGGACGGCGGTCTCCGGCTGCTGCTCACCACCCCAGGCACCGCGCTCGCCCTGCTGGAACGCAGCGCGCTCAAGGCGGACCAGCTGGGGCACGTCGTGCTGGCGTGGCCCGAGCTCTTCGATGAAGATGATGCCCTTGCCGCGCTGATGCAGGATCTGCCGGCAGACGCCCAGCGGATCCTGGTCCTCGCCGATCCCGCCGGAGGCCAGCCGCTGGTGGAGCGCTACGCCCGGCGCGCGCTGCCGGTCGGCCCGCTCTCCATCCCCGACAATGGCCTGGTCCAGAAGCCGATCGTGCGAATCGCGCCGGCGGCCTGGAGTCAGCGCGCGGCGGCGCTCGCTGCGGTGCTCGAGTCCGAAGACCCCGCCTCGGTGGTCGTCTGGTGCGCCGACCTCGGCAGTGCGGTGGACGCCCGGGCGGCGTTGCCGGTCGGCGATGACTCCGTGAGGGTGATCACCGGCAGCGCCCCCGCCGCCGCACAGATTATCGCGTGGGATCTCCCGACCCCGGCCGCCATGGCCCAGCTGCGCGAGGCGGGCGATCTCATCCTGCTCGTCCCCCCGCACGCCGCGGCCTACGTGGCCCGCGCGAGTGCCCGCCAGCTCCAGGTGCGGGTCCGCGGCGCCGCGGACGACGCGCGTGAGGCGGTGGCCCGACGGCGGGGCGCGATCGAGAGCGAACTGGCACGCGGTGGACTGGAAGGGGACCTGCTTGCGCTGGCCCCGCTGTTCGAGCGTCACGATCCGGCACAGGTCGCCGCCGCGCTCCACCGGCTCTGGCATACGCGGGCCTCGGCGCCGGTACCGGTCGTGGTGACGGTTTCCACCAGCTCCGCGCTACCGGCGGTGGCGAAGGTCTGGGTGAGCGTCGGCAAGAAGGATGGGGCGACGGCGAACGACCTCGTGGGGTCGCTGACCAAGGAGGTCGGGCTGGGCGCGGGAAAGATCGGACGGATCGAGCTGAAGGAGGCCTATTCGCTGGTGGAGGTCCCGGCGGCGGAGGCCGATGACATCGCCCGCGGCCTGAACGGGAAGACGATCCGCCGCCAGCGGGTAGTCGCGAAGGTCGACCGGGTGAAGCCTAGCGGCGATTCACGTGGTCCTTCAGGCTCTTCCCCGCGCGGAAGACCGGCGCGACCGAGGCCCTGATCGTCATGGCACGGCCGGTGCGCGGGTTGCGACCGGTGCGGGCCTCACGACGCCGGGTCTCGAAATTGCCAAAGCCGCTGATCTGGACCTTGCGGCCGCGGCGGAGTTCCGCGGGCAGCAGGCCGTCCGCCCCGAAGAGCGCATCGATACAGCGGGCGGCTTCGGCCTTGGATCGGCCCAGTTTGACGGCAAGCGCACCAACCAGCTGCTGCTTGTTCACACGGGACTCCAGGCGCAGTTAGGTAATTGCGGGGCGCGGAACATAGCGAACATTTCCGAGGCACCGCAAGCGGCCTGACAGGAACGCTTGACCCGCTCGCATCGGCGCCGTATCGTGACCGACTTCCCTCGTGAAAGGCCGGCGATGTACCACGGATCCCGTCCCGGGTGGATCGAAGTGATCACCGGGGTGATGTTCAGCGGCAAGAGTGAAGAGCTCATCCGCCGGGTCCGCCGGGCGATCATCGCGCGCCGCAAGGTGCAGGTCTTCAAGTCCCACCTCGATGCACGCTACGCCGGGCTGTTCAGCGTCGCGACTCATGATGGCCGGGAGATCGAGGCCACCCCCGTCGATCAGGCCGCGGAAATCTTTCGGCTGGTCCGGCCCGACACCGAACTCGTCGCCATCGACGAAGCGCAATTCCTGGACCCCGAAATCGTCACCGTGGCCAGCGCCCTCGCCGCCCGTGGCGTTCGGGTACTGCTCGCCGGCACGGACACCGACTTCCGGGGCGAACCCTTCGGTGCCATCGGCAACCTGCTCGCCATCGCCGAATCGGTCGACAAACTGCAGGCCATCTGCGTCATCTGTGGCGATCTCGCCACGCGCAACCAGCGGCTGGTCGACGGCAAGCCGGC
>CAVSEC010000006.1:0-581631 GCA_963726955.1 uncultured Gemmatimonadales bacterium
TCTGGCTCGTTGAACACGTATTGCTGGTGTTGCCCAGGATTGCGGGCACTCTGGTGCGATCGCTGGACACCAGATAGGTGTGTGCACTGTGGAGGCCGAGGTTGCCGAATTGGGTGATCAGGGCCGCGAAGGCGGCCGCGGCGGCGTACTGACCTCGCCCTGCCGGCCCCAGGGTGCGTGCCGCCACAATGCTGACCGCCATCCCCAAACCCATCACGACCAGACGCGTACCGAAGGTGCGAGCGATGGTACTCTGCAGTACGTCCCTCAGGGCATCGGCCAGCCCGATCTTCACCTCACAACCCCCATTCGCGCGATCGCCGTGGTGAGCGCCCCTCTAAGGTTGGTCAGCGTGGGATCGCTGTCGATCGCTGCCGCCATCGGCACGATCACAACAGCCAACTCGGTCGGAAGCGGCCCCTCATAACTCCAGCACAGTCTCGTGGAGGGAAGCGCGATGCCATAGGATGGAGAAATGCGCGCGACCTCCACGGCACAGCGCCACCCCGCGCCAACCCAGTTGAGCTCGAAGCACACCTCGGCGGCGGCCAGGGTGACCCGCGTCGGAGCGACGGCCGTGACCTTGACCCCCGGCGCCAAGTGCATCGGGACCGACACCCGATGGCGTCCCACGCCCAGCAGTCGATCCAGGAGCGCGAGTCTGCCCGAGGCTTCCAGTCGCACGGCGCGCCACACCGTCACCGGAGTGGGCAGGCGCAGGTACCCCGTGTGCGTCCCGACGAAGGTCTGTACCCCCGGGCTGATTTCCCACGCAGCCGGGAACGGGCGTGCATCATCCTGGAGATTCCAGAGATTCCGCGCATCAACGAACCGATTGAGCTCCGCATCATCGACCCGCGGCGTATTGTGCGCATCCGTGGAGCGGAATCGATTCCGGGCGCGGTAGTCCGCGGTGTACACGAAGCTGCCGGGGTCCACGACCAGCGGCATCCCGTCGAGCACGATCTCAACCGACAGACAGTCGTTGTGGCCGTGCCCCCCCCGGCCGCGCAACCCCACTGGGCCGCAATCCACGAAGACATAGTGCGGCCCGTCGCGGAGAATGAAGGCCCCGCCGTCCGGGAAGGCCGCCGGACCCCGGACGAAGCGTGCCCGTGCCGCGACCGCGGCCGCGGTCTGCGGTCCCAGCACCCACACCAGCTCCTCCAGATTGCCCCCGAGCGGTGCGCCGAGGTCCTGGTCGCTCCACGCGGCGCCGACCAAGGGCGGCAAGTATTGGTGGTCGTTGATGCGCTGGGTCCCGAACGGCAGGGCACGGGCGTCGTCCCCATCACCGATTGCCGGGACCAGCCCGTCGGGGCGGACGCAGGCGCGCGTGTACCGGGCCATCGCGCAAAGTTGGTCGCGATACGCCCCGGACACCGGGAGCCCCTGTCGCGACCGATAAAGCGCGGGGAAGTGAAACAGCTCGAGCACCAGCCGATGGTACGGCACCGACGCTTCGTGATTCACGCCGTCCGGCAGGGTTTGTCGGCCGATCTCCTCCACCAGAATGTCCCAGCCCCGATCCCGCCACCGTCCCGATTCTCCCTGGCCCCCGAAAAACAATCCTGCGAACACGAGGCCGGCGGCGTTCGCAGTGTAGTGATTTCCCGCGACCGGCGACACCTCCAGGTGTCGCATCGTGTACCGGCCATGCATCCAGAGTGCACTCAGAAACCGTGTGCGGAATCCGGCGTCCGCCCAGGCCCGGGACCGCTGGCAGGCATGAAAGAGCCAGCTCCAGCTCAGGATCCGGAGTGCCACTTCCATGGTGCAGGTCCAGTTCACCCCGACGGCATACGGATTGTCCCCGATCCATTGATCGAGCACCTCGCGCACCGCCGTCGCGTACCGCTCGTCGCCGGTCAGCAGGTAGGCCTGCCCTACCGGGATCAGCCAGTGCAGCCGCGACAGGTCCCAGCAGACCTTGACGTCGCTCGGCTGGTCGAGATTGCTGTATTCGATCTGGCTGAAAAAGGTCCGGGGCCAACGGTGACCCGTCTTGAAGTCGGTGTGCCAGTCGATCCGCTCCGTCAGCTTCACTGGCCCCGAACCGAGCAGGTCCACCTCGTGCCGGAGTGCCCGCTCGGCCAGTGCGAGGATACGCTCGCACGCGTCCGCGCTCATCCGGTCGAGCGCCTCCGGCTCGAGCAAAGTTGTGACCGCCGGAAAGGGACGAGCGCCCAGCGCGTGCCAGAGGGCGTCGAGGGATACCTGGCCAGTGCCGCGAAGCAACTCGGCGGCGCCAAACCACGGGCCACCCCGCTTCACCAGCTCCCGCTCCCAGCGCGCCGTGGCAACGGACCAGGCGCGGATCATCGCCATATCCGGCCGGCGCGCCGCCTTCCACGCGAGACGGGCGAGTCGCGCCGGACTCACCCGCGCGGCCCGGCCGGCGTCTTGATGTACTCCCGCCACCACAGCGCAACGTTGAAGAGATGCCAGAGCCGGTAACCGACCCCTTCCCCATGCATCCCCTCGATCCGCGCACCGTCGAACAGGTCGGTCTCGCGATGGAACTGGCGAAACACCTCGCGGGACTCCGCACCAAGCTTTTCGAAATACCATTCGTAGACCGGCACGCCGAATCCCTGCTTCTTGCGATCGATGACCTCGTCGGGAATGAGGCCGCGCACGGCCTTCTTCAGGATGTACTTCGAGCTCGCCGTTCTTCGGTCTTGAGCGCCGACGGAATGCCCATCGCGAGCTCGACGAACTTGTGATCGAGGAACGGCACGCGCCCCTCGAGCGACACGCCCATGCTCATCTTGTCCACGCGCATCAGCAGCAGCTCGGGCAGGCGCAGGTTCGAGATCGAGATAGGTCATCCAGTTGAGGTTCGACGGCTCCCACGCCTTCTGCCTGGAAGCGTGCCAGATCGGCGCGAGCGCGTCCCACGACGTGACGGCCGCGTGAACGGCCGCCGCAGCCGCGGCGAGAGCAGGCGCTGCTTCTGCGCGTCGGTGAACGCGTCGACGCCGCCCCAGAACACCGGCTGGCCCGTGCGACCGAGCGACGCAGCGGCTCTCGCAGCGGATGGCCCTGGTCCTTCCCGCGAGGCGTCGAGGCCGCGCCAGCGCCGAGCCGCTTGAGCGCTCGGGCAGGAGCATCGATCCGCCGTGCTGCAGCCTGAGCTTCGTCTTCCAGGTCGGATAGCCCGCAGAACAGCTCGTCGGCGCCCTCGCCCACCTGACAGACGATCACGCCATTCTCGCGCGCCAGCTTCGGAGACGTAGTAGACCGGCACGCAGACCGGATCGCCGATCGGCTCGTCCTGCAGCTGCACCATTCGCGGCAGGAAGTCGAGCAGGTCCTGTTGCGTCAGCAGCCGCTCGTGGTGCTCGGCGCCGACGAGCTCGGCCACCATGCGCGCGTAGTGCAGTTCGTTCTGATAGCGTCTGTGTACTCGCCTTCGTAGCCGATGCTGAACGTCTTGACCGGCGAGCCTTCGCCTTCGGAGAACAGGCGCGCGTTGGTGCTCGAGTCGATCGCCGCCGGAGAGGAAGACGCCGACCGGCACGTCGCTCACCTTGCGCAGGTTGACCGCCGTGCGCAGCTCGGCGAGCAGCCGCTCGGCGATCTCGTCTTCGGCTGACGCCCGCGAGCGGCGTCGACGTGGTCCCACACGTCGTACCAGCGACGCTCCTCGATCTGCCCGTCGGCGTCGACCCGCAGCCAGGCAGCCGGCGGGCAGCTTGTGGATGCCCTCGAACAGGGTGTCCGGCGCCGGCGTCGTGAGGAACGACAGGTAGTGATACAGCGCCGTCCTCGTTGACGCCGCGCTGCCTGCTCCGGATCGGCGAGCAGCGCCTTGATCTCCGACGCGAACGTACATGCGGCCGTGGTGCACGCTGTAGTAGAGCGGCTTGATCGCCGATGCGATCGCGAATCAGCCACAGCTCTCGCCGCGGCGCGTCCCACAGCGCGATGGCGAACATCCCGCGGAACGCTGCAGGCAGTCGATGCCCCACTGCTCGAAGGCGTGAAGGATCACCTCGGTGTCGGAATGGTCGGTCTTCCAGCGGTGACCGCCGCGCGCCTCGAGCTCCGCGCGGATCTCCGCGTGGTTGTAGATCTCGCCGTTGAAGACGACCTGCAGACGTGCCGTCTTCGTTCGACATCGGCTGAGTTGGCCACCGTCGACAGGTCGATGATCGAGAGCCGCCGGTGGCCGAGGCCGACGCGGCGGTCGTCCGAGATCCAGACGCCGCCGCCGTCCGGACCGCGGTGCACCATCGTGTCGCGCATCTGCGAGAGATAGGGCTCGGTGACCGTGAACGATGTCCGTTGTCGAAGACGAGCGCGCCGACAATTCCACACATCAGAGGTCTCGATTCAGCGCGCTCTCGACGTCGAGCGCAATCTCGGGTGGCCTGCTCCTGCTCCCACAGCGGGATCGGCCAGTCGCCGCCGTCGCGGATGGCCTTCGCGAACGCCTCGAGCTCTTCCTTCTGGCCCTTCTCCGGAGCCGCGTCCAGTGCGGGCGCCCCCGTTCCGCCGCCATGGACCACGAGCGCTCTTGTAGTCGTCCAGCGCGATCACCTTGCCGTCGACGAAGACTCGAGCCGCTCCTTCGGGTGCTCCTTGGAGCCGAGCGCCGTGTAGGTCAGCGTCGCCACCGATCCGTCGTCGAACGTGCAGTCGACGCCGTGAAGTTGTCGTGCGCGCGGTAGTGGCCGGTCGTCGGCGTGACGCGCGTCACCTGCGACGCGCTCGACGCGCGCGCCGGTCAGATACGGTGAACAGGTCGTAGATGTGGCACGCCTCGCCGAGATTGCGTCCGCCGCCCTCCGCGACCGTGCGTCCAGTGGTCGGGCGGGAGGTAGCCGGCGTTCATCCGGTAGTCGATGATCATCGGGTTCGCTGCGGCGCGCGAGCTGGTCGCGAATCGCGCGGCGTACGGCGAGAACCGGCGGTTGAAGCCGGTCAGCAGGATCGGCGGCCGGCCCGGCGTCTGCCTGCTCGAAGAACTGCACGATGTCTGCGAGCTCGGCCGCCGACAACGCCAGCGGCTTCTCGAGCAGCACGTGCTTGCCGGCGCGCAGCGCCTCGAGCGCCATCGACGGCGTGCAGGTGATGTCGCGTGGCGATGATCACCGCGTCGATGTCGGGGTCGTCGAGCACCTCGCCGGATCGGTGGTCGCAGTACGCCGCGCCCCAACGCCGCGCCGTCGCGGCCGCGTTGTGGCCCGACCGGCTGACGACCGCGCGCAGTGGCGATCGCTCGCCGAGCGCCTGAAGGTTCGGCAGGTGCATGCCCTTGGCGAATCCGCCGGCGCCGACAAGTGCCAGTCGAACGGCGGCCGTCACGCGCCGTGAACGACACCGGGCGTGGCGATCCGCCGCTGCGCCACCTCCGCCGCGTCGGGAGGATACGACAGCAGCACCATCAGCGGCTTCCGTCCCTCACCCTGCAGGGCCTCGTAGGCCGCACCGGCCTCCGCAAGCGGATACACCGACTCGATGAGCGCGGTCCAGTCGCACGCGACCCTCGGCGATCAGCCGGAGGTACTCCCCCATGTTCCGATTCTCGGTCCACCGGACGTACCCGACGGGTAGTCGAGACCCCCCTCTTCGTAGCTCCGGTCGTAGCGGCCCGGACCGTAGGAACAGGAGATGAAGAAGTCGATTTCCTTCGGATAGAAGTCCGCGCGATTGAGCTCCAGCCCGACGTCGCCGACCAGCACGACGCGCCCTTTCTTGCGGCACATCTGGAACGCGGTCGACACCACGGCGTCGGACGGCGTCGCCGCCGTGATGATCACGCCGTCGGCGCCGACACCGTCCGTCAGCCGGGCGACTTGCTGGTCGGGGGCTTCGTCCGCGGGGTCGAGACCCAGATCCGCCCCGAGGGCCACCGCCAGTGCGATGCGTGCGGAATCGAGGTCCATCGCGATCACTCGACACCCGTTGGCCCGCAGCAGCTGGACGGTGAGCTGGCCGATGACGCCGAGCCCGATCACGACGAAGGTCTCTCCCAGCGTCGGCTCTGCGCGGCGGACACCCTGCATCGCGATCGCACCCAGCGTTACGGTGCTCGCCTCGTCGGAAGGCGAGACCCTCCGGAACTTCGACGACGAGATTCCGCGGGACTCGAATCACCTCGGCGTGGTGCGCGCACTGCGCGCCGGCGCAGGCGACGCGATCGCCGGGCGCGAAATCCCCGATACCCTCGCCGACCTCAAGCACAGTGCCCGCCGCCGAGTAGCCGCTCGGACTTCCCGCCGCAATCTTGCCACTCATCAAGCTCCAGGTCCGACGAGGCCCCATGGTCATGGCGGCCTGCACAACTTTCTGAACGTTGTGCGGTTGGCGGAGGGCGCGCTTCCAAAGCGGCAATCCTCCCGTCCTGAGACCACTCAGTTCCGTGCCCACCGAGATACAGGAGTGATCGACCCGGACGAGAAGCACCCCCGGCTCAACAATTGGAGCAGGCACCTCTTCAACGGTAGCCCGCCCCTGACGCAGAATGACTTGCTTCATGTGAGCGGGCGCCGGGTCTGCGGAATGAGGGGAGTCAATGAACATGGGCGCAGGAAAACGGGAAAGATCACATCAAACCCGGGCGGTGCGAATGGCCGTTCCACGAAAGGATCTGCTTCATGGGCGTGATTGGGCTTGGAGGAGGTCCCGTGGGTCGAATCGGGTGTTCCATGAAGCGCGGCGCGGACCAGTCCTTCCGCTGATTCCAAAGCGCACCTCAACTGCGAATAGGTTCGCTGGGCCGACTGGGCAGGTACTCCCTCCGCTGCTCTGAATTGCCAGCCGGCGTACAGGCAAGATCCGACTCCCGCAGATGAAATAGGACATGCGTGCCATGACCTGAAATTATAAGGACTTAGGTGTGTCGGGGGGAGGGTCCGACCCGCCCCTGCGAGGGCCCGGGGCGCCAACTCCCGACACCACACGCACTCGGCACGATAGCCGGGCGGCGTCCCAGCACCCCACCGTTCCACCTGGCAATTCGTGCGGGAGCAAGCAAAACAGGGGAGGGAGCGACTCGAATGCCGTGCAGAGTGAGCCCAGGACTGTGCGGACCGAGCTCAGGACTGTGCGGACCGAGGCCAGGATCGTTCGGACCGAGCCCAGGACTGTGCGGACCGAGCTCAGGACTGTGCGGACCGAGCCCAGAATTGTTCGGACCGAGCCCAGGACTGTGCGTAGCGACCAGAATGTTGTGCACCCCGCCTAGAATTCTATGCATCGCGATGTCAGGACTGTGCACTCGGCCAAGAATGCTGTGCAATCCGCCGCGAATGCTGTGCACTCCGCCGCGAATGCTGTGCACTCCGCTGCGAATGCTGTGCACTCCGCCGCGAATGTTTTGCATTCCGACTGGAATTTTACGGGGTGCGTCGAGAGGAGTGTGCAACGCGCCTCGAGGAAATACACCCGGGCGCCCACGGTCTCGCGAGCCGTCTCGAAAGTGATACTGGAGCTGTCAACGGGATAGTTCGGGTAGGGGCGGACGTAGACGTCCGCCCCAAGCAGGGCGCGGCGGCACCGAGGGATCTCTCCAGGGGACTCCAGTGCTCACCTTGAGGGATCCCTCGCTGCGCTCGGGATGACAAAAGAAGAGTGGACGACTGTAAGGGAGGAGCACCCGGGTCCGACTGGGAGTGTCTGCTCCTTTGTGGATGTGCCCTGCGTACGCCGGGTGGCGAGCCGCCCCCCGAACCCCGCGCGGGGGTGCCGAGCCGAGGCTTTAGCCTCTGGATCGGCTAGGATCGGTCTGGGATGCAATGTCGCTTCAGCGACCGCCGTTGCCGAACCGAGGCTTCAGCCTCCGGATCGAATGCCGAGCCCTCCCCACCCCTACGCCTCCTCCCGCCACCGCTGCGCCTGCTCCCACTCCCGCTCCACGCTCAGCCGGGAGGCCCAGCGCTCCAGCTCCGGAATGTTGACGAGGTCCGGGCTGACCCGAAGCATCACCGCGATGTCCCGCAGATGCCGATCCGACTTGCCCATCTGGTAGTACCGCAGCTTGCTCACGATCACCGATTCAATCGGAGCCACGAGGACATCATCCTCGTCGATCCGTCGATGGGTGGGGTGATCCAGCGCCCATGCATTGAGCGGATCGCTTCCGGGCAGGTAGACATCCGCTCGCATCGCCGTCTCGAGATGGCTCACATTGAAATGGCCGAACGCCGCGCGACCGGCTTCCTCGGCGATGACCTCGACGGGTGGTACATAGAACTCGGCGGGCGACCAGGCCTCGGCGAACCGCCTGACATCGCGCCGCTCCAGCCGGACCACCAGGTCAATGTCACGAGTCATCCGGGGCTCGCCGTAGATCACCGAGGCGACCCCCCCGGTGATCATGTAGGGGATCCGCAGGCGGGCGAGTGGGCGGACAAAAAGTGCGATGAGGCTAGGATCGGGCATCGCGGAAGATCTCGCGGACCGCCGCCGTGACCTGCGCCGGCGACCAGTCCGGATGCTGCCCGCGCACCCCGGCCGCCTTGAGGGCCCAGGCCTGCCGCCAGAGCGAATGCATCACCGCGATCTTCTCGGAGGCGGTCATCTGCCGGAGCCGAGCGGCCTCGAGATCCAGGACGGAATCCATGGTGCGACCTCCCCCGCCTAGTAATCCAGCGGCAGCCCGACCGTCTTGCCGTCCCGCGCCGACAGGTAGATCGCCGATCAGCAGCTCCAGCGACCGGAGCCCCTCGCGCCCGTCGGTCTCCGGCGCCACCTCGCCCCGGAGTGCCCGGATGACGTTGTCGTAGTAGAGCGGATGCCCGAAGCCGTAGACCGAGGTGGTCTCGTAGCTCGCCTGCTTGCACCAGGGCATCGTCCGGTCGCTGATCGGCGAAGTCCCAGTTCTGGATCTCGTTCACCGCCACCCCGCCGAGCCGCACGGTGCCCTTCTCGCCGATGACGGTGAGCGAGCCCTCGAAGTTCTTGCCGGTAGGTGAGCATCGTGACGTTCACCGAGCCCAGCGCCCCGCTCCGCCAGCGCACGTTGGCGACACCGGTGTCCTCGACCTCGATGTGCCGGGCCAGCGTGGCGGTATAGGCCTGCACGCTCTCGACCGGGCCGATCAGCCAGTCGAGCAGGTCGACGTAGTGGCTCGCCTGGTTCATGAAGGCGCCGCCGTCGAACTCCCAGGTGCCGCGCCACGGCGCGCTGTCGTAGTACTCCTGCGGCCGGCTCCAGAAGACGTTGATCGTCACCATGTAGATGCGGCCGAATCGCCGCTGCTCGATGGCCCGCTTGAGCAGCTGCAGGGTCGGCGTTGCGGCGGTTCTGCTTGACCACGAAGAGCTGCACGCCGGCCTGGTCGCAGGCCGTCGACCATCGCGCTTGCCGTCCTGCCAGCGGGTGGCCATCGGCTTCTCGGTGACCACGTGGCGGCCCGCCTGCCGCCGCCTGCGATCGTCTGCGCCGAGTGGAGGCCGCTCGGCGTCGCCAGCACGATCACATCGGCGTTCGACTGGGCCAGCAGGAGATCCAGTGAGGCGAACCCCGGCGCCTGGGTCCGCGCCACGGCCAGCTTCAGCGCCTCGGGATCGGTATCGCAGACGGCCACCAGCTCCGCTCGGTCGCGATGCTGCTCAAAGGCCTCGAAGTGCTTGCCTGCGATCCGGCCGCACCCCACCAGCGCGAAGCGGATGCGGCGATTGGCGATGGGAATCGATGCGAGAGGCATAGGCGGAAACATAATCGACAGTTGGTAGGCCCGGGCCTCCGTGCCCGGGCCATGCCCAGATAGCCCGGGCCTCCGTGCCCGGGCCATGCCCAGATAGCCCGGGCCCTACTCCACCGCCCCGCGACGCAGCACCTTGAGCCGGTTGACAATCCCCGGCGCATCCTTGGCCTCCGCCAGCGGTCGCAGCTGCCGGTCGATGTACTCCCAGTCGAGACGCCCCCGTTCCCGCACCAGGATGCCCTCGAGATCCACCCAGTCCCGGGGGCGATCGGCGAACGCCTTCATGATCACCAGGTCCTCGGCCGAGCAGATCCGCAGCGCAAGCCCGGAGGAAAAGGCGACCACGCGCGACCGGGTGACCGCCTCCGCCTCGAACCGCAGACCACCGAGGGCGATGTTCAGCGGAATGCCGGAGGCGGTCTTCAGCAGCAGCACCCGATGCTGCAGGGCGAAGGCACCCGCGTCGGGGCGCCGGCCCGCGAACCGGGAGAGCAACGGCTCGGTGTAGGAACGCTCGTTGCCGAACCCGGTCAAGAGCGTCGCATCCACGTCCCGGGTCAGCCGCTGCTCACCCCAATGCTGCAGCACCAGCCCCCCGATGAAGCAGAACGACCAGCCGCGCGCCTCGCAGAAGGATTGCAACTCGTCCGCGGCCACCACCAGCTCGATCATGCGCCGGCCCTGCCCCGCAGCAGCCGAAACCACCGCTGCTGGGCGACCAGACCAGACGTCATCGGCGCACCATCGGCCAGGAGCGCCGCGGTGGCCAGGCCGGCGAACGCGGGGAGATCCCGTTCGGTATCCGTCGCCCGCACCCGCTCGCGCCACTCCTGCTCCAGCACGATCCCCGCCTGGACCCACCCGGCGACCGATTGGCGGATCAGTTCGGCTTCTGCATCAGTCATGGGGGGAAGATAAGGCGAGAATCGTGGAGGGGAACTCGGTAGCCCGGGCCTCCGTGCGCGGGCGCAGGGAGGCCCGGCATGCTCGCGTCGGGGTCAGGTATTCACCACCCCCGACAGCCCGACCAGTTTGCCGTGGCCGTCCTCGCGGATGACGCCGCGGGTGTCGAGCACCAGCGGGGCCTCACGCAGCACCCGGCTGTAGTCGATCCCCGAGTGATCGGTGACGATCACCGCCAGGTCGGCGCCCCGCAGCGCCGCGTCGGTCAGCGGCACGCTCTGCATCGGCAGCCCCTTGATGGGGGTGTGGCCGTCGTCATGGATGGTGGAGACGTGGGGATCGTGGAAGCTGACCTCCGCCCCCTTCACCTGCAGCAGGTTGATGATGTCGAGCGCCGGGCTCTCCCGCAGGTCGCCGATGTTCTTCTTGTAGGCGACGCCGATGACCAGCACCTTGCTCCCCTTCATCGACTTGCGCCGCTCGTTCAGCGCATCCGCCGCCTTGGTGACGACATACGCCGGCATCTCGGCGTTGATCTCGCTCGCGAGCTCGATCATCCGGGTCTTGAACTGCAGGGTGCGCATCTTCCAGGAGAGGTAGTGCGGATCGAGCGGGATGCAGTGTCCGCCGAGCCCGGGACCCGGGGTGAATTTCATGAAGCCGAAGGGCTTGGTCGCGGCCGCTTCGATGACGCCCCAGACGTTGAGCCCCAGCTTGTCGCAGGCCTGCGCCAGCTCGTTGGCCAGCGCGATGTTGATCATGCGGAAGGTGTTCTCGTACACCTTCACCAGCTCGGCCGCCTCCGGGCTCTCCACCGGCACCATGGTGTCGAACACCTTGCCGTAGAGCGCCATCGCCAGTTCGTTGCAGCGGGCGGTGATCCCGCCGATCACCTTGGGGGTGTTGCGGGTGTGCCAGACCGGGTTGCCCGGATCGACCCGCTCGGGGCTGAAGCAGAGCGCGAAGTCGATACCCACCTTGAGCCCGGTGGATTCCAGGATCGGCAGCAGCACCTCGCGGGTCGTCCCCGGATAGGTGGTGCTCTCCAGGATGATCAGCTGCCCCGGCCGAAGCCCCGCCTTGCACGACTCCGCCGCCGCGACCACATAGGAAAGATCGGGATCCTTGGTCTTGTTGAGCGGCGTCGGCACGCAGATCGAGATCGCGTCGCACTCGGTCAGGCGCCCGAAGTCGGTGGTCGCCGTGATCAGGCTCTTGGAGACAAACCCCGCGAGGGTCTCGGTGGGCACATCCTCGACATGGCTCGACCCGGCGTTGATGGCGGCGCAGACCGGCGCGCTGATGTCACAGCCGATCACCCGGAATCCGCTCCGGGCCACCTCGACCGCGAGGGGCAGACCTACATAGCCGAGACCGACGATACCGACTGTGGCTTCGCCGCGCTGAATTCGCTCCCGCAACTGGTCGAGACCGTCCGCCATGACCGCTCCAAGCCGTAAGGAAAGTGAATGGGGCGCAAGAAGATGCGCTGCCAGCTACCGAACCTAGCCGGGCCCCCGTGATTCGTGCCACCTCGGCGGGTGCAAGGACCGTGCACCCAGAAGCACCGCCGATTCCAGCCCGTCCGGGCGAGCCGAGGGGTCGTCCCCCCTCTTGTGAAACATTTCACATTGTGATAATTATACGGGGTCCGGATCGGATCGGGAATCACGGATCCCCGCCCCGGCATTCCTGGTCCAGCACAGACTCGAGTCACCCCCACGGAGACAGCTACCCATGGCCACCGCTACGCCGCCCGTTAGCAAGAACGCGGTCTATCCGCGCGATGAGATCGCGAAGCTGCTCGCTCCGCCCGAGACGGAGCATCCCGGCACCAAGCTGCGCCGGATCCTGCATGAGGCGCGCGACAAGGGCTCCTACATCCATACCGCGGGCGCCTACGACGCCTACACCGCGGCGCTCATGACGCGCCTCGGGTTCAAGGCGCTCTACGGCAGCGGCTGGCAGCTGGCGGCGGTGAAGAACATGTACCCGGACATCGGGGTGTACCAGTCGCACCAGATGGTGGACCTGGCGCAGGAGCTCTGGAAGGGGATCGAAGGCGCCCGGCACACCCACCACTACGACACCGAGGGCAAGGAGCTCCTCTCCGTGCCGCCGATGTTCATGGACATGGAAGCGGGCTTCGGCGGACCGACCCAGACCTTCTCGCTGGCCACGGAGTTGATCCGCGCCCGGGTCGGCGGCGTGCACCTCGAGAATCAGGATCCGGCGGACCGCACCTGCGGCCACATCGTGAGTGTCGGCAAGGCCAAGCGCGACAAGGTGCTGGTCCCGCGGAATGCGTGGCTCGCCAAGCTCAAGGCGATCCGGGCCGCGGCGGAGGCGAACGGCACCGACCTGGTGATCATCGCGCGGACCGACTCGATCGACGGCGCGCTGCCGGGCCAGGGATCGGGCGGGGTCAAGATGGCGGTGGAGGACGCCTACGAGGCGTCGGAGCTGGGCTGCGACGTGATCTGGGCCGAATTCAACAATGTCGACCTGGAGCAGCCGATCGCGTTCGCGGAGGGGGTCCGCAAGTACTATCCCAACCAGATGCTGGGCTTCAACCTTTCGCCCTCGCTGTACTGGGGCAAGGCGAAAAAGGCGGGCACGCTCATCACCAATCAGCAGCTCGCCGCGCTGGGCTACACCCTGCAGTTCTCGACCCTCTTCAACTTCCGGACGGCGGGACTGGCGCTGGACAAGGGGCTGCGCAAGTTCGCGGCGAAGGGCCTCGATGCGCTGGCCGATCTGCAGATCGAAGAGGATGAGGCGCCGGGCGGCCCGCCGATGACCAAGATGCACCAGAAGCTGGCCGGGATGAACCGCTGGCTGATCCTGGAGTCGGTGCTGTCGGGGAAGGCGTAGGACTGGTGGCGCCGCGATTCATCGCGACGCCGCGGCTGTCATCCCGAGCGCCAGCGAGGGATCTCGGATGGACCGGCACCCAGCCCGTCCTGAAGAGATCCCTCGGTCGTTTCACTCCCTCGGGATGACACCCCGGAGGGCCACCGTCCCCGCCATACGCCTTCCCGCCCAATCGCCCAATCGCCTCCCACCCTACCCTGCCACCTTCCGCTCGACCGGCCGTTCCCCCGCCACGTGCAGCCCTTCCCGCCGGAGCTGCTCCGCCTGCCACGGCGCCAGCCGCACGCTGACGAGGTGGTGCTCCCCCACCACGGTCTGTTCCAGGACCTCTCCCATTCGGTACAGCGAGGCGAGCCGCGCCCCGTCGCCGAGCGGCACCTGGATGGTGACCGGCGGGCGGAGGGTCCGCTCGCGCTGGCGGAGCACGGTCTTCACCTGCTCCAGCCCGTCGATCCGCTGGGTGCTCGCGAGCAGCGCCTCGGGAAAGCAGCTCCCGGGCCCGCGCCGCAAAGGCCGACGGATCGGTGATGGCGTCCATCTTGTTGAAGACCGGAATCACCGGACTCTCGCCGATCCCGATGTCGGCGAGCACTGCCGTCGACGACGACCATCTGCTCCTCCCACCCCGGATGGCTGCCGTCGACGATGTGCAGCAGCACATCCGCCTCGCGCACCTCCTCGAGCGTGGCCCGGAAGCTCGCCACCAGGTGGTGCGGCAGCTTGCGGATGAATCCGACGGTGTCGGAGACCCGCGCCCGGCAGCCCTCGCCCGAGATCGACTTCGCGGGTGAGGGTATCGAGAGTGGCGAAGAGCCGGTCCTCGACGAAGATCTCGTGCTCACCCGAGAGCATGCGCAGCACGCTCGACTTGCCGGCGTTGGTGTAGCCGACCAGCGCCACGTTGAGCAGCGGCGAGCGTCCCGCCCGGAGCACCTCGCGGTGGCGTTCTCCCACTCCCGCAGCTTCTCGCGGAGCAGCTGGATCTTCTTGCGGATCATCCGCCGGTCGGTCTCGAGCTGGGTTTCGCCGGGACCGCGGAGACCGATACCGCCGCGGATACGCGACAGGTGGGTCCACATCCGCGCCAGCCGCGGCAGCAGGTACTCCGAGCTGCGCCAGCTCGACCTGCAGCTTGGCCTCGTGGGTCCGGGCCCGGGTCGAGAAGATGTCGAGGATCAGCTCGGAGCGGTCCATCACCCGGACCTTGAGCTCCTTCTCCAGGTTGGCGCCCTGATTCGGCGTCAGCTCCTCGTCGAAGAGCACCAGGGTGCCGCGCTCCGCCTCGAGCAGCCGCGTGCAGCTCCTCGACCTTCCCTTCACCGATGAGCGTGGCCGGATTGGGCGAGGCGATCTGCTGCGAGAGCCGGCCGACGACCAGGGCCCCGGCGGTGTCGGCGAGGCGGGCCAGCTCGTCGAGATGTTCGGTGAGGTGCTGCGCGTCGATCCGAGCCCTTCCGCGGCGCGCCCACCAGGACGGCGCGCTCGGCGGCGGTTCGATCGTGATCAGTTCGCGAATGGGGTGCTCCGCAGGCTACGGCTTGAGAAGCGGGACGTTGCCCTGTCCCGAGAACGGTACGTCGAAGGATACGCAGCCGCGGGCGCGATGGTGAAGGCCGCCCTGATGCCGTAGTTCACCGCGCCGTAATCCAGCACCGAGCGCGCCGCGGAGGCGACGCCGGACCACCGGAAGGTGAGCGGCACGGTGAGCAGCGTCGTATCCCTGGCGACGAGGGTGAAGCGGTTGGTCAGATCGATGTCGCCGAAGTGGCTGCCCTCGATATCGAGTCCGGCTGCACCCGGGTCCCCGGAAGATTGATGCGGTTGGGATTGTGAAAGGCGAGGACCAGGTCAGGGTGCCGCCGGAGAGCCCCACGTTGCGGACGGCGAGGTGATGCAGCCGCACGCTCGGCTGGATCAGTTCGCGGGGTCGACGGTGCCCGGACCGCAGGCGACTAACCAGGGCGACGAGTACCAGGGGGACGAGTTTGCGCATGCCGCAATATAGCGGGGTGCCCGCGTCGTCATCCCGAGGGAATCGCTTGGCGCCAAGCTGCGTCATCCCGAGCGTAGCGACGGAGGGATGACGACGGTACGGGCTAGCTGCCCTCTGCTTCGCCCACCACTCCATCCGCTCCCGGATCCGCTTCTCGAACCCGATCTCCCCCGGCTGGAAGAACACCTCCCGCGCAGCCATCCGGGGAGGTATTCCTGCGGCGAGATAGCCGGTGGGCGAGTCGTGGGCGTACTGGTACCCCGCGCCGTAGCCCAGTTCCTTCATGCAGGCCGGTCGGCGCGTTCCGGATGTGCAGCGGCACCGGCTCGGCCGGGGTCGCCGAGCCGCCGCGAGGGCGGTCACCGAGCGCCACGACCGACCGAGTTCGACTTCGGCGCCGTCGCCAGGTAGATCGTCATCTCGGCCAGCGGGAGATAGCCCTCCGGCGGGCCCAGCATGTGATAGGCATCCCGCGCCGCCATCGCCAGCTTGAGCGCCTCCGGATCGGCCAGTCCGATGTCCTCGGCGGCCATGGCGATCGCCCGGCGGAACAGCGTCATCGGGTCCTCGCCGCCCTCGAGCGCCCGCGCCATCCAGTACAGCGCTCCCTGCGGGTCGCTGCCTCGAAGCGACTTGTGGTAGGCGGAGAGCAGATTGAAGTGGCCTCGCCGCTCTTGTCGTACGCCGGTACCCGTCGGCCGAGGCGCCTGCCAGGATATGCTCCTCGACTGACGTCGCCCCGCGGCCCCACCAGCCGGGCCGGCATTCTCCAGCACGGTGAGCGCCCGGCGGGCATCGCCGTCGGAGTGCTCGGCCAGCAGCTCGAGGGCCCCGGGCTCGACGGTCAGCTCCAGGTGTCCGAGTCCCCGCTCCGGCTCCATCACCGCTCGCCCCAGCAGCGCGCGGATGGACTCGGCGGTGAGCGCCCTCAGCACGAACACCTGACAACGCGAGAGCAGGGCCCCGTTCAGTTCGAAGCCTGGGTTCTCCGTCGTGGCCCCGATCAGGGTCACGGTGCCTCGCTCCACATGGGGGAGAAAGGCGTCCTGCTGGGCGCGATTGAAGCGGTGGATCTCGTCGCAGAAGAGCACCGTGCCCCGCCCCATCACCCGGCGCTGCTCCGCCTCGCGAATGATCTCCCGGACCCGGGGCACGCCATCCAGGACCGCCGAGAGCTCCACGAACTCCTGGTCGGTGTGCTTGGCGATCAGCCGTGCAATGGTGGTCTTGCCGGTGCCTGGCGGGCCCCAGAGTATGCTGCTGCCGATGTTGCCGCGGCGGATGGCGTCCCCCAGAGCGCGGCCCGGCGCGAGCAGGTGCTCCTGCCCGATACACTCCTCGAGGGTCCGGGGACGCATCCGCGCGGCGAGCGGCTCGGGGGCGGCGAAGAGCGAGGGCGTGGTCACTTGAGTCCCGCCGCATCCACCAACAGCCGCGTCGCAAAGAACATCCCGGCGCCACCGAAGAACATCGTCGGCAGCCGCCAGCCACGGCGGGCCTGGAATTCGGGAACGAGGTTCGAGGCCGCCACGTACAGCGTCACGCCCGCCGAGATTGCGAGGCCGTGATCCACCAGCGGGGCGCTCACCTGGGTCAGCACCACGCCGAGGATGGTGGCGAGGCCCAGCAGCGCCGCAGAGCCGAGGGCCCGGCCCCGGCTCTGGCCGCCAGCCAGCATCATGCTCGCCATGGCGAGCCCCTCCGGCAGCTTGTGGAAGAAGACTGCGAGAAAGAGCAGCAGCCCGAGATGGCCGGAGACGATGAAGCCGCTGGCGATCGCCACGCCATCGAAGAAGGTGTGAAGCAGGAGGCCGATGAGGGCGGTGAATCCCTGCCGGGCGCTGATGCGGTGCGTCTCCTCGCCGAAGTGGAAGTGGGGCACCAGGACATGCTGCGCGAGGTGCACGGCCAGGTAGCCGAGCAGGATGTAGATCGGAGCGTCGCTGCGCCGCACCAGCGCTTCAGGGGCGACTTCCAGCAACGCCACGGCGATCATGAACCCCGCGCCAAAGGCGACGAAGAGTTCGATCACCGCCAGGCTCCGTCGCTCGTGGCGCACCACGGCGTATCCGCCGGCGAGGTTCCCCAGCGGCCGCGATCAGCGCAAAGAGCAGCGCCGTCATGCGAGGCTCCGCGCCAGCGCAAGCAGGGTATCGCGGCTGTTGAGCGAGGGATTCTGGATCACCTGGTCCAGCAGCTGATCGAGCAGGGCGCCCATCTCGGGGCCGGCAGGAATGCCGATCTCGCGCAGGTCAGCGCCGGTCACGGCGAGCTGCTTCCGGGTCAGCGGCTCTCCCCGCTCGCGGACGCCGCGCATCACCGGCTCCCAGAAGCGGAGGGGCCCCATGCCGCAGGCGCCAGATGGTGGAGTGATCATCCGCCGCATCGCCGACGGCGGCCATCCAGCGGCGCACACCGAGCACCGAATCTGTCGTCCGGTTCGGAGGGGCCGGTGATCAGCGCCATCGCGCGGGCGATCTCGGCGTTGGAGGCCTTGAGCCGGCTCAGGAGCCGCGACCGGGTCGATCGTCAGAGCAGGGCGGTCAGCAGCACCGGGTCGCGCGGGAGATCGGCGCCGCGCTCGTCCAGCAGCGCGATCAGCGCCGCGGTCCGCTCCGGCATGCAGCCGACGTGAGAGAGCCGCTGGATCAGCGACGAGCCGGTCGGCGAGACCATCGGCGTCGGCGTGGACGGCGGGTCGGCGAGGAGTTCGGGCAGCCAGACCGCCGCCGCCACCGCTGGTGATCCAGAGCGCGATGAGCCGTGGAATCGAGCCGGCGGTTCGCAACCCCTTGAACCACTCGCTCTCGCACCCGCTCGGCGGAGAGCTGGCCCAGGCCGCCGGCCGTGGCGCGGATCGCCTCCCAGGTGCGCGGATCGATCTCGAAGTCGAACCGGGCCGCGAAGCGCAGCGCCCGGAGAATCCGGAGGTAGTCCTCCCGGAAACGCGGCTCCGGCTCGCCCACCGCGCGGACCAGCTTCGCTTCGATGTCCACCGCTCCGTAGAACGGGTCGCGCCATTCGTGCCGCAGCGGATGATGGGCGATCGCGTTGATGGTGAAGTCGCGGCGGGCGAGGTCGTCCTCGAGGGACACGCCGTACTCCACCACGGCGTGGCGGCCGTCGGTGCTCACATCCTTGCGGAAGGTCGTGACCTCGTGGTGTCGCCGCCGGGTGCGCACCGCGATGGTGCCGAAGCGCTCCCCGATCGGCAGCGTGTGTGCTGAACAGCGTCTTCACCACGTCCGGAGTGGCCGAGGTGGCGATGTCGTAGTCGGTGTTCTCGACGCCGAGCAGGGTGTCCCGCAGCGCGCCGCCGACACACCACGCCTCGTAGCCCGCGGCCTCCAGGGTCCGCGCGATCTCGAGCACGTCATCCGGAATGGCGAGGCGCACCGGGAATTTCATGCGGCGTAGCCCTGCCTCGCGGAGAGTGCGATCGTCAGCTCCATCCGGGCCTGGGCGGGAGTCCGGGGCCCGGCCGGGATGACGCCGGCGCGCACCAGGGTGGCCCCGCCCCCCGGAAAGGCGTAGACCGGGGCGACTTCGCCGTAGAGGCAGCGGCTCGCGAGCACGACCGGCTTCCCGTCGGCCAGCCAGCGCCGGATCGCAGGTACCGCGTCGGGAGGGACGTTGCCGGCGCCGAATGCCACGATGACCACGCCATCGAAGGTGGCCCGTGCGGCATCGAGCAGCGCACCGGTGTCACCGATCAGCATCGGCACCATCGCGACGCGCGCCGTGAGCCGCTCGGGATCGACGATGCCGCGGCGCGATGCCGTGGAGGTGTAGCGCACGCCGGCGGCCCCGACCGTGCCGACCGGGCCGGCGTGCGGCGCGGCAAAGGCCTGCAGTCCCGTCGCGTGCACCTTGGCGCTCTCGAGTCCGCTCAGCACCTGTCCCGCAAAGACGACCATCGTTCCGCGCCCCAGGCTGGCGGGGTCGGCGGCCACGCGGACGGCATCGGTGAGATTGGTCGGCCCGTCCCAGCCGTCCTCGTCCGACGTCAGCATCGCGCCGGTGATCGCGACCGGCGTCGCCGGATCCAGGGTGCGGGCCAGGAGATAGGCGGTCTCTTCGATCGTGTCGGTGCCGTGAGTGATCACGATGCCCTGCGGTTGCTCGTCCCGGATGATCGTGGCAACCCGATTGCGCATCTCCCAGAGGCGCTCCTGCCCCATGTGGCAGGCCGGCTGCATGCCCCAGTCCTCGATCGTGAACGGCGCCACGGCCGAGAGCCCGGGCGCAAGCGCGACGAGATCCGCGCCGCCGTGCGCGGGTACGTTGCCTCCGGCGCGCTCGTCGCGCTGCATGGAGATGGTGCCACCGGTGAAGAGGAGGTGGATCATCCGCACAACACACTCCCCCCGTTCACATTCAGCACCTCGCCGGTTACGTGCCGGGCGAGGTCGCTGCACAGAAAGAGAATCGGGCCCGCGATGTCCTCGGCCGAGGCGATCCGCTTGAGCGGGATGGTATCGGCGATGCGCTCCCGCCCGCCCTCCGGAAAGGCGGGCCAGCTCATTTCCGTGTCCACCCACCCCGGTGCGACGCAGTTGACGGTGATCCCCGGCGCGCATTCGACGCAGAGCGACTTCACCAGGGAGATCATCGCGCCCTTGGTCGCGGCGTAGTCGGCGTGAAAGGCCTCGCCCCGTTGTCCGGCGGTGCTGCCCACGAGCACCACCCGCCCGCCCGGGCGCATGCGGCGAAGCGCGGCACGGGTCGAGAGAAAGATCGCGTCGAGGTTGGCGCGGAGAGTGTGGCGCCAGCGTTCGTCGCTCATCTCCCGGAGGGGGGTCACCTCCGGCGGCCAGATCCCCGCGTTGCCGATGAAGAGGTCGAGGGGGCCGAGCGCGGCGACCGCGCCATCGAAGATGCGCTCGACCGTGGCGGCATCGCCGAGGTCGCCCGCGGCGGTCCACGCCCTGCGCCCCGACCCTCTGATCTCCGCGGCGATGGCCTCCGCCTCCGCCTGACGGCTGTAGCAGGTGAGGGCGACATCCGCCCCCGCACGTGCGAGCAGCAGCGCCGTCGCTCGACCGATGCCGCGTGAGGCCCCGGTGACCAGCGCCGTCTTCCCGGTGAGATCGATCATGGGCGGTCGTCTCCCTGGGGCCCGAGCAGCGAGCGGATCCGCTCGAGGAGTGAGAAGCGCCAGGCGAGCGGGGACACCGGTTCGGTCGGCCGGTCATCGAGGATCGCCTGCGGGTTCCGCACCAGGAGCTGCTGCGCCTGCCCCGCGCCCTCGTGCGCCATCAACTCGTCCCAGGCGGAGCGGAGGCTCCGGTCATCGCCGTGATTGTCCGCAGCGGCGATATCGGCGAGGCCATGTTCCACCATCTCCCGGGCACGCGCGCCCCGGGGCCTTGGCGAGAGCAGCGTGGGCCCGTCCACCTGCAGCAGCGCGCCGAGCGCCTTCCAGCGCCGGGCGCTCTCCAGCTCGCAGCAGCGGTAGCGTTCGGGGTGGGCGAGGAGGGGCACCAGTCCAATCGCGACGACGAGCGCCAGCGCCTGCTCCACCGTCTGCGCGGCGACGAGCCGGGGAAACTCCACCAGGATATAGCGGGTGCCGTTGAGCGTGACGCGCCGCTCCTGCGCGACGACCATCTCGAGCGGGCGGTCGAGCATGATCTCGGCGCCGCGGTACACCTGGATCCCGGCGGGGATCTCGGGGGCGAGGCGCTCGAACGCGCGCTGATAGCCGGGAGGCATCCCCAGCTTTGCCTGACTGGCGAGCAGGTGCGGGGTGAGGCAGATCCCGGTGACGCCCTGGCCGGCGAGGCGGGAGAGAACGGCGACCGACTGCTCCACCGACTTGGAGCCGTCGTCGACCCCCGGCAGGAGATGACTGTGGAGATCGATCACTCAGGCCACGCGCTCCCCGGCAAGGAGGCCCTCTGCAAAGCCGCCCAGGTCCGCCGGCGCCAGCTCGGACTTGGCCAGCAGCGCCAGGGTGATGAGCGCGTCGGCGGCCAGCAGGTCCAGCGCGATGCTGCGGTCGCCGGGATGTTCCTCGACCATCGCCAGCACCCGCTCGGCCACCAGCGCCAGGTGCTCGGCGGCGGTGGACGCCTCGGTAGGAGCCGCGGCGTGTTCCAGCACCCGGTCGCGGAGGACGGGAGGACCCTTGGAGGTACGGGCGTCGAGCCAGCGCGCCATCCCGGCGGGCACTCCGAGGTTGCGGTTCACTGGCCGAGCCACGCCTCGATCAGGGCCGGCGCCGCGTCGCGCACCTCGCCGATACGGCTGGGGTCGCCAGCTCCTGCGGAAGCGAAGCCGGGGCGGCCACCGCCCTTGCCACCGCTCACCGCTGCGAGCCGATTGACGAGATCGCCCGCCTTTTTCCCCGCCTTGACCAGGTCATCGGTGAGCGCGACATGCACCGCCCCACGGCCGGTGGCGGAGAGCAGCACCAGTACCGCCTGACGCTTCCCCTCGCGGAAGCGATCGGCCTGGGCCGCGAGTTCGTCCCGATCTTCGAGATCGGTGTCCCCCAGGGTGACGGTAACACCGCGGATCTCCCGGGTCTCCCCCAGGGGCTGGGCGGCGCCACCGCCGGACTTGAGCAGCTGCTCGAGTCGCGCGTCCAGCTTTTCCTTTTCCTGCCTCACCTGTTCGAGCTTCCGGAGCACCTGATCGGGGTGCGACTTCAGCGACGCCGCCACCTGCTCGAGGATCGCCTCCTCGCGTTGGACGCTGGCGTACGCCTCGGGACCGGTGATCGCCTCGATGCGGCGCACGCCCGCGGCGACGCCACCCTGGCCCGCCACCCGGAAGAGCCCGAGCTGCCCGGTGCTGCGGACATGGGTGCCGCCGCAGAGTTCGAGCGACGGTCCCATGGTGACGACGCGCACCCGGTCGCCGTACTTCTCGGAGAAGAAGGCCATCGCGCCGAGCGCGAGCGCATCGGGGTACGCCATCTCGCGGATGTCGACATTCCAGTTCTCCAGCACCTGGTCGTACACCTCGCGCTCGATCACCGCGAGCAGCGCCGGATCGATCGGTTCGTGGTGCGAGAAGTCGAAGCGCAGCCGGCCCGGCTCCACCAGCGAGCCCTGCTGCCGCACGTGCTCGCCGAGATGCTTGCGGAGCGCCCAGTGCATCAGGTGGGTGGCGCTGTGGTTGCGTTCGATGTCGCGCCGGCGGGCGACGTCGACCTGCGCGACCACCGGCTCACCGACGGCACAGACTCGTGGCGCCGGCGATGCGGCCGATCAGGGTTGAGCCCTCCGGCGTTCTTCTGGACTCGCTCGACCCGCATCGTCCAGCCCTCGCCACGGATCTCGCCGGTGTCGGCAATCTGGCCGCCAGATTCGGCATAGAATGGATTCTCGCGGAGCACGAACTTGCGGCCTGGCCTTCGCCGATATGTGCAGACGCGATCTGAGACTCAACCCGCGTCTGTATCGTATCCGACGAAACACCGATGGTCCCGTAAGCCGCACGACGATCAATGGAGTACCAGACTCCGCGGCGGACTCGCCTCCCTTGCGCCTTGATGTAGACATCGCGAGAGCGCTTGCGCTGCTCCTCCAACGCCAGCTCGAAACCGGCGAGGTCCACCGTGAGCCCCCGCTCCCCCGCGATGATCTCGGTCAGGTCGATCGGGAAACCGAAGGTGTCGTACAGCTTGAACGCCTCGGCACCGGGAATCGGTCGTCGCGCCGGAGCCGACCAGATCTCCTCCAGCCGCTTGAGCCCGCCTTCGATCGTGTCGAGGAAGCGCTCCTCCTCCTGCCGAGTCACGTCGGCGACGTACGCCGCCTTGGCCCGGAGCTCGGGATAGGCCTCGCCCATCTCCCGGACCACGATCTCGGTGAGCGGCGCGAGCGTCGGCTCCTTCCGGCCAAGCAGCCAGGCGTGACGCACCGCGCGGCGGAGTATCCGGCGCAGCACATAGCCGCGGCCCTCGTTGCTCGGGTAGACGCCATCGGCGAGCAGGAAGGTGACCGCGCGCGCATGGTCTGCCAGCACCCGGAAGGAGCCGCCCGCGGCGCCCACGGTCGTACGGGCGCGCCGACCAGCTCCGCCACCCGGCGGATGAGCGGCATGAAGAGGTCGGTGTGAAAGTTGGAATCCTCGCCCTGCAGCACCGCGGCGATCCGCTCGAGTCCGGCGCCGGTGTCGACCGAGGGCTTCGGCAGCGGTGTCAGGGTGCCGTCGGCGGAGCGATCGAACTGCATGAAGACGAGGTTCCAGATCTCCAGCATCTGCCCCGACTCCGCCAGCACCTCGAACTCCGCCTGGGGAATGACCTCGGCCTTCAGGTCGGCGGGCGGGCGCTTCCGCACGTCGACGTAGATCTCGGTGCAGGGGCCGCAGGGCCCGGTGTCGCCCATCTGCCAGAAGTTGTCCTTGTCGCCCAGACCGTAGATGCGGTGGTCCGGCAGCGTCGAGAGCTCGCGCCAGAGCGTGCGCGCCTCATCGTCGCTGTGATGCACCGTCACCCGCAGCCTGGCCGGATCGAGGCCGAGGTATTTCGGGCTGGTGATGAACTCCCACGCGAAGGTGATCGCCTCCCGCTTGAAATAGTCGCCGAAGGAAAAGTTCCCCAGCATCTCGAAGAAGGTGTGATGCCGGGTGGTGTGGCCCACCTGTTCGAGATCGTTGTGCTTGCCGCCGGCCCGGACGCACTTCTGGCAGGTGGTGGCACGGGCGTAGTCGCGCCGCTCCACACCCAGGAAGAGGCGCTTGAACTGGTTCATCCCGGCGTTGGTAAAGAGCAGCGTCGGGTCGTCGGCGGGCAGCAGGGACGAAGAGGGCACCTCGCGGTGCCCGTGGCTGGCGAAGAAATCGAGGAAGAGTCGGCGGATCTGTGCGGCTTTCATAGGCCGGGAATATACCGGCCGCACGGGCCTAGGGCCAAGGCGCGCCGCGACTTATCAAGGCAGGTCAGGAGCCCTTGTCACCCCGCAGGAGGCGGTTGACCAGCTCCGCGACGCGGTACCCGGTAAAGCCCCGGCGTTCGAGGTAGGCCAGCAGGCGTCGTCGCTGGACATCGCGCGGGAGGGGCGCCAGTTGCCGAACACGGCGGCGCGCCAGCTCGGAGGCTAGCGCCAGCGCGTCCTCCGGTTCCGGCCAGTGCGCCTGAATTGCGGCGTCGATGAGCCCCCGATCGACCCCGAGGGCGCCGAGATCTCGGCGGAGCCGAGCGGGGCCCCGCCCCCGAGCCGCACGGGAGACAACGAAGTTCCGCGCAAAGGCGGCGTCATCGAGCAGCCGGGTGGCCAGTGCGCGTCCGATCGCGAATTCCACGGCCTCAGGCGTGTGCCCCTTCTGCCGTAGCCGGCGACGCAGCTCCATCACGCCGAAGCTGCGCCGCTCCAGGGATCGGAGCAGGGCCCGCCAGGCGCCCTCTTCGTCCGCCGCGCGACTCGCAGCGCCGACCCGGTCTCCCTCCCACTCCGCACCGATGGCGAGGGTGTCTCCGACGGCGGCCTCCTCATGCACGGTGCAGAAGGGCCGGCCGTCCACCAGGACGCGGACCGCCCCCGGACGCTTCGGGTCTGGCTCGAGACCGGTGATTCTCGCCATGGCGGCCGGGGCGCCCGCCCTACTCCTCGTCTTCCACGACGGCAACGGCGCCAGCGCCGGCGCCCGCCTTCATCCCGAGGAAGTCCTTCACCTTCGCCTCCACTTCCGCACAGAGGACCGGGTTGTCCTTGAGAAAGAGCTTGGCGTTCTCCCGGCCCTGGCCGATGCGCTGGTCGCCGTAGGAGTACCAGGCCCCGGACTTCTGAATGATGTTGGCTTCGGCCGCGATGTCGACGACCAGCGAGACGTGGCTGATCCCTTCGTCGAACATGACGTCGAACTCCGCCTGCTTGAACGGCGGCGCGCACTTGTTCTTGACCACCTTCACCCGCACGTGATTGCCGATCACCACCTCGCGCTCCTTGACGGGGCCGACACGCCGGATGTCCAGCCGCAGCGACGCGTAGAACTTGAGCGCCTTGCCGCCGGTAGTCGTCTCCGGATTGCCGAACATCACACCGATCTTCTCGCGCAGCTGATTGATGAAGACCACGGCGGCGTTGGAGCGGTTGATCCCACCGGCCAGCTTGCGGAGCGCCTGGCTCATCAGCCGGGCCTGCAGGCCCATGTGACTGTCGCCCATCTCGCCCTCGATCTCCGCCTTGGGCACCAGGGCGGCCACCGAGTCGATCACGATCAGCTCCACCGCGCCGGAGCGGACCAGGATCTCGACGATCTCGAGGGCCTGCTCGCCGGTGTCCGGCTGGGAGACCAGGAGGTTGTCGACGTCCACCCCGAGTTTCCGCGCGTATTCGATATCCAGCGCATGCTCGGCATCGACGTACGCGGCCACTCCACCGCCCTTCTGCACGTTGGCGACGAGATGGAGGCAGAGCGTCGTCTTGCCGGAGGACTCGGGCCCGTAGATCTCGGTGATCCGGCCCCGCGGCACACCGCCGATGCCGATGGCGGCGTCGAGGTTGATCGCCCCGGTGGAAATTGCGGCCACCTTCACCCGCGGCGTTTCCGAGCCCATCCGCATGATCGAGCCCTTGCCGAGCTGCTTTTCGATCTGCGAGATGGCGAGGTTGAGTGCCTTGCGACGCTCGGCGTCGAGCTTGGCTTCTTTGACGTCTTCGGCGGCCATGGGATTCTCACGATTACGTTGTGGAGTGTTTTGGTGCACTTGATCACTCAACTGAATTTACAACCGAACATCATCCGAAGCAAGAGTGACATTATGGCTTGTTTTGGGTCACATCAGCCTGCGCTATCTCCCGCCACGCCACGCGTCCGTCAGATGTTCGATCCGGGCCGCCGCTCCAGGCTCGGGAATCACCTCGATGACGTCGAAGCGGTAGAGGTCGTCGGGCCGGCCGTAGCGGATCCGCCAGACCTCGGCGAGGCGCTCCAGAGTGAGCCGCTTTTTCCAGCCGACCGTCAGTCGGCCGGGGCCGAAGCATCCCGACTGGCGAGTCTTGACCTCGACAAAGGCGACGACAGGTCCGTTGCGGGCGACCAGATCCAGGTCGTTCCGGCCGAGGCGGAAGCGGTGGGCCTCGATGGTCCAGCCGAGTGCCGTGAGGAAGCCGATCGCCTCGGACTCTCCGTGGAGCCCGAGACGGTGGCGGGGGTCCGACCACTCAGCGGGGTCGCGGGGGGTCCGGGGTGGCATGACCAGAGGATACCGCGGGGGCCCGGACGCGAATGCACCCTGGAAACGCGGCGAGCGGCAAAGGAACGCGGAGCGGCTAGCGGGCGAGCGCCGCGTCGAGGAAGCTCTTGAGATCCACTTCGTTGACCGACGGCTCGCCCGGCTGGAGGTTGTCGAGCTGGCCGGCGTCCATGCGCCGTTCGAGATCGTGCACCAGGTAGAAGAGATGCTCGAAGTCTTCGATCACGAAGAGCAGCGGCTGGTAGTGGTGGATTTCGAACGCCTGATTGACGATCCACTCCACCTGCGCCGGGAAGCGCTGCACCTGGGGCGAATCCACGGCGTGGGCGAGTTCCCCGTAGCTGGAGAGGAGTCCGCTGCCGTAGACCCGCACCGCTCCCGGCGCGATCGCGGTCTCGGGCCGGCCCCGCATGAGTCCGAACTCCACCGTGAACCAGAAGAAGCGCGAGAGTCCCTTCATCACACTGGTGAGGACCCGGATGCGCTCCTCCGTCTCGCGGATGCCGGCGACCCGTTCCGCGGTCCGCTCCGCGAAGCGCCCGAAGCGGACCAGCGCCTCCGCGAAGGCCTGATCGGTGTGCATCGGGACGTGTCCGGCGATATCGTGAAAGATGTCGGGCTCGGGGAGGTAGTCGAGCGACGACCCGTCCCGGATGGTGATCGTGGTCGGGAACTGCCGCTGGCGCAGGCAATCGAAGAAGAGGTAGGCGGGGACGTATCCGCTCACCGGCTTGGCCTTGAAGCCGGTGCGCGGCTCGAGGAAGCGGTTGATGTCCTCGCAGCGGGGCACCCGCAGCGGATCGAGATGCAGGGTCTCGATGCCTTCGAGGAATCGCGCATTGGCGTAGCGCTCCCACCGTGGACGGATCCGCTCCAGGAGTCGGGCCCAGGTGGCGTGATTCTCCGCGCTGTACAGCTCATACGGCTGCGTGATGTACAGCTCGCCATTGGCCTGCGCCTGCTCGATGAATGCGGCGCGTGTGGTCGTGAGGCCAGGCGCCGTGACCGCGGTCGTGGTTCCAGCCATGAGGACTCCTTGTCAGTCGGTCGCCGCCAGCAGCCTGCCCCGGCACTCACCCAGCCCGATGCGGACCGCACCGGCTCGTTCGCACCATCCGGTCATCACCACCTCGTCCCCGTCCTCGAGAAAGGCCCGGCTCTCACCCGACGGGAGCGTCAGCGGTTCCTTGCCGCGCCAGGAGAGCTCCAGCAGGCAGCCCCGCTCCTCCTGCGTCGGGCCGGAGACGGTCCCGCTGCCGAGCAGGTCACCGGGACGGAGATTGCAGCCGCTACTGGCGTGATGCGTCACCAGCTGGGCCAGCGTCCAGTACATCTGCCGGAAATCGGCGTGGCTCACCCGTGCCGCAGGAAGCCCCGCCTCGCGCATCCGCGCCGTCTGGATCGCAACCTCCAGGGTAATCGCGAGTGCGCCGTGAGCCTGATCCTCCGGGTCTTCCAGATAGGCAAGCGGCGCGGGATCGCCGGCGGTTCGGGCGAAGGCAGGCGCCCGGAACGGAGCCAGCGCCTCCATCGTGATCACCCAGGGAGAGACCGACGTAGCGAAGTTCTTCGCGAGGAAGGGCCCGAGTGGCGCATACTCCCAGGACTGGATATCGCGCGCCGACCAGTCGTTGAGCAGGCTGATGCCGAAGAGGCGGCGCTCCGCCTCCTGGATCGGAATGGGTAGTCCGAGGGGATTTTCCTCGGCGATCCAGGCGCCGATCTCGAGCTCGTAGTCCATCTGGCGCGACGGGCCGAACGATGGCGCCGGTGCATCGGCGGCCCTGGACTGTCCGCGGGGGCGGCGCACGGGCACTCCGCTTGCCACGACGGACGAGGCCCGTCCATGGTAGCCGATGGGCACCCACTTGTAGTTGGGCAGCAGCGGATTGTCGGGGCGGAACATCGAGCCGACGTTGGTCGCGTGGAAGAGCGACGCGTAGAAGTCGGTGTAGTCCCCGATGTCCGCTGGGAGGAGCAGCTCCACCTCGCGGAGCGGCTGGAGCAGTCGGTCCTGCAGCGCGCGCTCCGCGGCGAGCCGGCTGTCGGCTCCGAGCAGGTCCGAGAGCGCCACGCGGAGCGCGCGCCGGGCCGCCGAGGGCTGCGCCATCAGGCCGTTGAGCCGGGGAAGATGGCAGGCGGTGGCGACCCGCTCCGGGGCGCTGAGACACCCCGCCTCGAGCGCCCCTGCGAGATCCAGTACCCGGTCCCCGATCGCGACGCCGATCCTCGGCCGGTCGGCGGCCGAAGCCCGATAGACGCCGAACGGCAGGTTCTGCAGCGGGAAATCGATGCCTGCGACGTTGGCCGAGGCGAGCCAGCTGCGGCGGGCGGGGTCGTGGCTGGCGTCGAGCAGCGGAGGTGTCACGAGTGAATCTCGGCGAGGGGCTCGGTGAACGAGCAGGAGCCGATCGCCAGGGCGAACTCCTGGCGACACCGGCGGATTTCATCGATGGTGACCGAGACGCCCGCACAGCGGATGGCCCGGTCGCCGTGCAGGTCGAGCCCTTCGGTGTCGGTCGCGACCAGGAGCCGACGGGCCTCCGAATCCGGGCGCCCGGCCCACAGCACCGCGGCGGCGAGCAGCAGGTTGAGATAGCCGAACATCGTCGTGGTGGCGCTGTACGGGACATAGGTCAGTGGCGCGGGCCCACGCAGCAGGTGATGCAGGCCGGCGGTCGCCTTGAAGGGAACCCGGGCCTGGGCACAGGCATGCCCGAACGCCAGCACCTGGTCGGGCGACGGAAACTCGGCCGCCGTGATGCCTCCGGCGCGGAGCTTGGCGCGTGATCCCGTATCCCTGACCGCGATCACCAGGTCGTCCAGCGAGGCATCCAGCGGCAACTCGCAGTAGCACTCGAATTCCGTGCTGGCCGATTCCGTGAAGACCAGGACCGCCGCCGTCGACGAGGTCCGGCCCTCCAGCGAGCGCACCTGCGGGCCGCCGTGGACGTGGCACTCGTTGAACTTCCGGACGCGGCGCAGCTCGCCCTGCCAGTCAGGCCCGACCAGCGCGGAGAGCGGCCAGCGGGTCCCCAGCCGCTCGGTATCCGACAGATCGGCCAGCGCCGACTCGAATTCGCCGAGGCGGGCCGACGGAACCACCAGCCGCCCCAACGCCCACGCGTCGGGACGCCGTTGATAGGCGGCGTAGTTGCTGACGGTCTCGGCCATCGACAGCCCCGCTGGCGGGAAGAGTCCGGCGTAGTCGATCAGCCCCTCCAGCAGCGCCCGCATGGGGCCGCGATGCGACTCGTCATGCGGCGCAGGGGAATGCGGAGGCGGTTTCACTTCGTCAGCTCCACCAGTCCGCGGAACAGCTCGAGGGAGGCCGGGTTGGCGAGGGCATCGGTGTTGGCGACCGGCCGCCCATGGATCGCAGCGCGCACGGCCAGCTCCGAGAGCTTGCCGTTGATCGTGCGGGGCAGGTCGCTCACCTGGATGATCTTCCGCGGTACATGGTGCGGGCTCGCGTGGACGCGGATCTCCCGGCGGATACGCTCCTCCAGGGCCCGGTCGAGGCGGAGGCCGTCCTGCAGCCTCACGAACAGGACGACCCGGACATCCTCCTGCCACTCCTGAGCGACGACCAGGCTCTCGACGACCTCCGGGAGCTGTTCCACCTGACGATAGATCTCCGCGGTCCCGATGCGCACCCCGCCCGGGTTGAGCGTCGCATCGCTGCGGCCGTGGATGATGAGTCCGTCATGGCTGGTGAGCTCGGCCCAGTCGCCGTGGCGCCAGACCCCGGGAGAGTGCTCGAAGTACGCCGCGCGATAACGGCTGCCGTCGGCATCCTTCCAGAAGGCGACCGGCATGCTTGGAAATGGGCGGGTGCAGACCAGCTCCCCCGGCTCACCGCGAACCGGGTGGCCGGCCGGGTCGTGGATCTCCACGGCCATGCCGAGGCCGCGGGTCTGCAGCTCGCCGCGCCAGACCGGCGCGATCGGGTTGCCGAGGGCGAAGCAGCTCAGCAAATCGGTTCCGCCGCTGATGCTGGCCAGGTGGAGATCCGGCTTGATGTCCCGATAGACGTAATCATAGCTGTGGGCGGCGAGGGGGCTGCCGGTCGAGAGCATGGTGCGGAGCGCGGAGAGGTCTCGCTCCTTCCCCGGCGCGAGCCCGCCTTTTTCGCAGTGGGCCAGGTATCGGGCGCTGGTGCCGAAGACGGTCAGTCGCTCGGCTTCGGCCATCTCCCACAGGATATCGCCGCGCGGTGCCAGCGGGGCTCCGTCGTACAGCACGACGGCGGCCCCGACCGCTAGGCTGGAGACCAGCCAGTTCCACATCATCCACCCGCAGGTGGTGAAGTAGAAGATCCGGTCATCACGGGTGAGATCGGTATGGAGCACCAGTTCCTTGATGTGCTGCAGCAGCGTCCCACCAGCGCCGTGCACGATGCACTTGGGGAGGCCGGTGGTGCCGCTGGAATAGACGATGTAGAGCGGGTGATCGAACGGAAGCCGACTGAAGGTGAGGGCCTCTTCCGCGCCGAGCCAGGCATCCAGGTGGATACTGCGCGGCGCAGCGAGCGGACCACCGGTCCCGAGGCAGGGAATGATCACGATGCGTCGGATGCTCGGCAGCTCCAGCGCGATGCGCTCCACCCGCTCGGCCAGATCGATCGCCTTGCCAGCGTAGCGATAGCCATCCACGCTGAAGAGCACCGTCGGCTGAATCTGGCTGAAGCGATCGAGGACGGCGCGGTCGCCGAAGTCGGGCGAGCAACTGGACCAGACGGCACCGAGGCTCGCGGCGGCCAGCATGGCGATCACGGTCTCGGGGAAATTCGGCAGCAGGCCCGCGACGCGATCACCCGCGACCACCCCCTCGCGCCGGAGCGCAGCCTGGAACCGAGCCACCTCGCGGCGCAGGTCGGTGAAGCTGAGAATGCGCTGGCGGCCGAGTTCGTTCCAGCAGACGAGCGCGGGGCGCGCATCGTCAAAGCGCAGCAGGTTCTCCGCAAAATTGAGCCGGGCGCCTGGGAACCAGCGGGGTCCGCCGGTGGCGTCGGGAGGGGCCATCCGGTCACCGCGGCGCAGCACCACGTCCCACGATGGGCCCGCGGATCGCGCGGCGGCGACGACACCGGTGAAGTCCCAGACAGCCGGCCAGAACTCGTCCGGCCGATCCACCGACCAGCGCCACAGCTCGGCGTAACCGGCGCCGGGGAGGAAACGGGCGCCGAAGTGGGTGAGGTTCGCACGGGCGATGCGCTCGGCGGACGGCGTCCAGAGAGGCGCGGTCATCGGGGCCGAGCGACGACTTCCCGATTCACGACGTCGGCGGATTGAACTGCGCGTGCTGCGCGTCGATCCAGATCCGGTGGTAGCGCGGGTCCTCGATGGCGAGCGCCGTGCTTCGCGACCTTGAGCGGCCGGAAGCTGTCCATCATCACCGCGAGCTCGTTCGTCTCCTTCGCGCCGATCGACGCCTCGGCGCGCCCCGGATGCGGCCCGTGCGGAATGCCGTCGGGATGATGCGTGATGCGACCCGAACTCGATTCCCTTGCGGCTCATGAACTCGCTCGACGCGTAGTAGAGCACCTCGTCGGAGTCGACGTTGCTGTGGTTGTACGGCGCCGGCACCGCGTTGGGATCGAAGTCGTACGGCCGCGGGCAGAACGAGCAGACGACGAAGCCGTCGCCCTCGAAGGTCTGGTGCACCGGCGGCGGCTGGTGAACGCGGCCGACGATCGGCTCGAAGTCGTGGATGTTGAACGCCCACGGATAGAAGTAGCCGTCCCAGCCGACGACGTCGAACGGATGGTGATCGAGAATCAGCTCGTTGATCCCGTCGTACTGCTTGACGAGGAGCGGGAAGTCGCCCTCTCGTCGTGCGTGCTCGAGTTCCATCGGGCGGCGGATGTCGCGCTCGCGAGTACGGCGCGCCCTCATGAGCTGGCCGAACTCGTTGCGGTAGCGCTTGGGCGAGCGCACGTGGCCGCGGCTCTCCATGACGAGCAGCTTGGCGCGGCTCCGCCGCCGGCGTCGAACCGATAGCGATGCAGGATGCCGCGATGGATGACGAGATAGTCGCCCTCGCCGAACGGCAGATCGCCGAACACCGACTCGAGCACGCCCTCGCCCTTCGCGACGTAGATCAACTCGTCCGCCTGCGCGTTGCGATAGAAGTGCTCGTCCTGCACGTCCGGCTCGACGTACGAGCATCGCGATGTCCTGTTGAACAGCAGCGGAATGCGATCGAGCGTCGGGCTGCCGCCCTGCTTGACGCGCGCGGTGAGGAAGTGCCGGTGCCGGAGCGTCTGGTCCGGATCCGCCTCGAGACGCAGTCTCCGCAGCCGGCGCACCGACTTCACCGTCGTCGGCGGATGCACGTGATAGAGCAGCGCCGACGTGCCCGGTGAAGCCCTCGTGTCCCATCAGCTCCTCGGCGTAGAGCCCGCCATCCGGCTTCCGGAAGACGATGTGCGCTTGCGCGGGCATCTGGCCGAGCGTGTGGTAGATGGGCATGTGGCTAGAGGTTGCCCCGCAGCGCCTGCTCGCGCTTCGATCGCCTCGAACAGCGCCTTGAAGTTGCCCTTGCCGAAGCTCCGCGCGCCCTTGCGCTGGATGATCTCGTAGAACAGCGTCGGGCGGTCCTGCGACCGGCTTCGTGAAGATCTGCAGCAGGTAGCCTTCGTCGTCGCGATCGACCAGGATGCCGAGCTCCGCGAGCTCGTCGATCGGCTCGTCGATCTTGCCGACGCGCTCCTGCAGGTCGTCGTAGTAGCGTCGTCGGCACCGTGAGGAACTCGACGCCGCGCTCGCGGAGCGCGGTCACCGTGGCGATGATGTCGTCGGTGGCCAGCGCGATGTGCTGCACGCCGGGGCCGCGGTAGAAGTCGAGATACTCGTCGATCTGCGACTTCTTCTTGCCGCGTCGCCGGCTCGTTGATCGGGAACTTGATGCGCTCGTTGCCGTTCGACATCACCTTCGACATCAGCGACGAGTACTCGGTGGAGATGTCCTTGTCGTCGAAGGAGATCGAGGTTCTTGAAGCCCATCACGCGCTCGTAGAACTCGACCCAGTACGTTCATCTCGCCCGAGCTCGACGTTGCCGACGCAGTGGTCGACGTAGCTGCAGGCCGGCCGGCGCCGGCTGGTAGCGCGGCGTCGCGGCCGCGAAGCCCGGGCAGGAAGAGTGCCGCGGTAGTTCCGGCGCTCGACGAGCGAGTGGATGGTGTCGCCGTAGATGCGTGATGCCGGCGATCGACGACCTCGCCGTGCGTCGTCGCGTCAGCACGCGCGGCTCCTGGACCGACGACGGCGCCGCGGTCGATCGCCTTGTCGAACGCGTCGCGCGCGTCGTCCACCCAGAGCGCGATGTCGCGCACGCCGTCGCCGTGCGGTCGAACGTGCTCGGCGATCGGCGCCGTCGGGCCCGAGCGGCGACGTGAGCACGAAGCGGATCTTGTCCTGCTGCAGCAGGTAGCTGGCGCGGTCGCGCACGCCGGTCTCCGGCCCGCGGTAGGCGACGAGCTGGAAGCCGAACGCCGCGCGGTAGAAGTGCGCCGCCTGCTTGGCGTTGCCGACGTAGAACTCGATGTAGTCGGTGCCGTTGATCGGAAAGGTGTCGGCGACGGCGTCGGCGGCGGAGGACAGGACCTGGGTGGCCATCGCGGGCTCCGGGCAGGGGACCGGGCGTCGTAACCTGTCAGGAACCTAGGAGATGCGGCGCACCCATATGTCCAATATTACTGATCCGACTATACTGAGACTCTGAGATATGATTGACGACTCGAACTGCGCCATCTCCGCTACTTCGTCGCCGTCGCCGAAGAGCTGCACTTCGGCCGGGCCGCGCCTCGGCTCGGCATCGCGCAGCCGCCGCTCTCCCAGCAGATCCAGCGGCTCGAGACAGCTGCTCGGCGCCCAGCTGTTCGAGCGGACCAGCCGGCGGGTCCAGCTCACCGACGCCGGACGCGTCTTGCTCGACGAGGCCGAACGGGTGCTCGCGGGCGGCGTCGGCAGCGGTCGACGCGACGCACCGGGCCGCCCGGGGCGAGTCGGGAGAGCTCCGGGTCGCCTTTGCGGCGACGGTGATGTTCCTGGCCCTGCCCCAGATCATCCGCGAGTTCCGCGAGCGCTTTCCCGGCGTGCGCCTCGACCTGCGGGAGATGCCCACCGGTCCGCAACTGGCCCAGCTCCGCCGGGGCGAGATCGACATCGGATTCGTGCGCGAACCGAGTCCCGATCCCGACCTCGAGATGGTGACCGTCATGCGGGAACCGTTGCGTATCGCCATCAACCGCGGCCACCCGCTGGCGGCCCGCGTGCGCCTGACCGTGCGCGACCTTGCCCATGAGCCCTTCGTTCTCTTTCCCCCCGACCTCGCGCCTGGCCTGCACGCCCAGGTCATGGCCCTCTGCCGCAAGGCCGGTTTCTCGCCCCGGGTGGTCGAAGAAAGTCGTGAGCTCTATACCAGCGTGAGCCTGGTCGAGGCGGGTGTCGGGGTGTCGATCCTGCCGGCGTCGGTCGAGAAGCTGGGATGGAAAAACGTGCGCTACCGTCCCGTGGGGGCGCGGGCGGCGGAGACACGGATCGCGGCGGCGTGGCGGAGGGACCGGTCGCGGCCGGTGATCCAGGCGTTTCTGGGGGTGGTCAGGCAGGTGGTCGGGGCGCGGCAGGGCTAGGCTTCGAGTGCCGAGGGCGCACCGCAGCACCCGGAGCCGGCCTGCGCGTCAGCCGCAGTATTCGTCGAGCTGCTCGATCCCGATGAGCACCTCACGCGGCTTGCTGGAGCCTGCGGGCTGGGCCCCGAGGATGCCCGCCATGTGCAGCTGATCGATGATGCGGGCGGCGCGGCCGTAGCCGATGGAGAGTCGCCGCTGCAGCAGCGAGGTCGAGCCACCCTGATTCTGCACGCACACTTCGGCCGCATCGCGGAAGAGCGGATCACGATCTCCCTCGTACCCACCGGCCCCACCGCCCTCCTCCTCCGCCAGCCTGGCGCGCATGAGCTCCACGATATCCGCTTCCCTCCGTTCCGGCACGCCAGACGCCTTGCGCGCCGCGCGCCGCTCTTCGAACCAGTCCATGACCCGTTCGGTCTCGTCGGTCGCGATGTAGGCGCCCTGCAGTCGCATCGGTTCGCTTTTCCCCGGCGGCAGGAAGAGCATGTCGCCATTGCCGAGCAGTGCCTCGGCGCCATTCTGGTCGAGAATCGTGCGGCTGTCCACCTTCGACGCGACCCGGAAGGCGATCCGGCTCGGAAAGTTGGCCTTGATGAGGCCGGTCAGCACGTTCACGGAGGGTCGCTGCGTGGCGAGGATCAGGTGGATGCCGATGGCCCTGGCCTTCTGGGCCAGCATGGCCAGCGGCCGCTCCACCTCGCCCTGCACAGTCATCATCAGATCGGCGAGCTCGTCGACGATCATCACGATCAGTGGCAGCGGGCCATCCTTATAGACCTTCGCTTCCTCGCTCTCGGTGGCGGTCGTCTCCGGCTCGGCGCTGATCGTGGCGAGCGTCGGCCGCTGGTGCTTCACCGGGTTCAGCAGCGGCTTCCCCTCCTCCGCCTTCTTGTTGAAGTCGGCGAGGTTGCGCGCGCTGTTGGCGTGCAGCAGCTCGTAGCGCCGCTGCATCTCGTCGACCGCCCACCCCAGCACCAGCGCCGCGTCGCTGTTCGCGGTAACGACCTTCTGCCGCATGTGAGGGAGCGCGTTGTACATCGAGAGCTCGACCATCTTCGGGTCGACCATCAGAAAGCGCAGCTGCCTGGGGTGATAGCGGTAGATCAGGCTGGTGATGATGGTGTTGATCGCGACCGACTTGCCCGCGCCGGTGGCGCCGGCGATCAGCAGATGCGGCATCTTGGCGAGGTCGGCGACGACCGCCTTGCCCTCGAGGTCGCGGCCGAGCGCGATCGGCAGCACCGCGCGCGAGGCTTCCCACTCCGGCGACTCCAGCAGCTCGCGGAGGGTGACCATGCGGGCGGTCGGATTGGGGATCTCGACGCCGACGGCGCCCCTCCCCGGGATCGGGGCCACCCGAATCGACTGGGCCCGCATGGTGATGGCCATGTCGTCGGCGAGTGCTGCAATGCGGCCGACTTTGACACCCGGTGCCGGGACGACTTCAAACTGGGTGACGACCGGCCCCGTCGTGCGCCCCGCGATGCTCCCCTCAACCTTGAAGGTCTTCAGGGTATCGAGCAGGACGAGGCCCAGCCGATCGAGCTCGGCCGAGCCGGCGTCGGTGTCGTGAGGCGGTGGCGGGGCGAGCAGTTCCATCGGGGGCAGCAGGGTGTCGTCGGTAGGATCACCGATCGGCACGTCGCCGGCCCGAGCCGGTTTCCTCGGTCGCTTCTCCCGCTTGCCCGGTGTGATCGGCGGCGGCTCGTCATCGTCGATCTCCGCCACCACCGCCGGCGGCGCCCCGGCGGCAACGGCTTCTGCCTTCTTTCGCGCCTGGGTGACGGGCGCGGGTCCGTCCGACTTCACCAGGTGGCGGAGCGGATGCCAGGCGAGCGTCGTGATGGTGAGCGCCGAGAGCGAAAGGAATCCGAGCAGCAGTCCCCCCGCCAGGCCGACACCCTCCAGGGTGTAGTACGCCAGCATGCCGGGCACCCAGCCGGTGAGGCTGGCCGCGAGATCCTCGGTGCCGGTGGGCCGGTAGTCGGCGAGCACGCCGATGAGGAAGGGGATCAGGAGGGTGAGCCCGGCCACCAGAATGGTCACCCGTTTCATATCGAGCGCGGGGAGCCGTTCGAATCCTGCCAGCGCGAGCCCGAGGCCGAGCAGCGGAAAGCCGATGGCGCCGACGCCGAGCACATTCCAGAGCGCGCGGCCCAGCCATTCCCCCAGCGGCCCGGTGAGGTGGATTGGAAGCAGCGTCAGTCCCGCAAAGCTGCCCAGGACCAGCGCGACAATCGCGCCGAGATGCCGACGGCCTTCGTTGCTCATGCCACCACCACCCGGCGGTCCTGAAAGGCGGCCATCACCGGATAGGCATCCACCTGTGCCGCGTCGGTCACGTCCTCCTCCATCCCTAACTCGGCCAGCTCCCGCCCTCCTCGGCTGGCGCGGAGCGGCCGCGCCCAGTGACGGCCGTATCGGCGCACCAGGTCCAGCGCGACGATGGCCGCATCACTCAGGCCCTTCTTTCCGCGGCCGCCGCCGAGGGCGGCCTCGACCAGGCGGCCGGCGGTATAGGCATCGTCCAGCGCGAAGCGCAGCTCCCGACCGGAGCAGATGATGAGCAGGTCCTCGCCGTCGCTCCAGCCCTGATGGGCCCGGGCGGAGGCCACCGAAAAATTCACCGCGCCGGCCAGATACACCTCCCGGGCGCCGCTGGTCGCGAGCAGGGTGGCGGTGCCGTTGGTTGTAGTCATGATGAGGGTCTTGCCGCGCACCACATCCGGCAGCATCTCGCGCGGGGAGTTGCCGAGGTGAAATCCGGGGATCGGCAGGCAGTTGCGTTCGCCGGCCAGCAGGGTGTCGTCGCTCCCGAGAGTCTGGGCCAGGCGGAGTGCCTCCTCCGTGCTGGCGGCGGGAACCACGGCACGGGCACCGTGATGCAGGGCAGCGCACATCGTGGTGCCGGCGCGCAGGATGTCGATGACGAAGACGACCCGGCCCTGGACCTCACCGGCGGTAAGGCCAGTCGGCGTGAAAACGACATCCAGCTTCATACTTCGGGGCGCAGCAGCTCCGGATGACGCTCGAGGAACTTGGTATCCACTTCACCGGCCGCGAATTCCGGATGCCGGATGATACGTGCGAGAAAGGGAATCGTGGTCGTGACCCCCTCGATGATGAAGCTGTCGAGAGCCTGTCCCATCCGCGCGAGCGCCTCTTCCCGGGTATTCCCGTGCACGATCACCTTGGCGAGGAGGGAATCATAGTACGGCGGCACCGTGTATCCGGCGTAGACGTGGGTATCGAGACGGACACCGGGGCCGCCGGGTGGATGATACGCCGTGATGAGGCCGGGCGACGGCTGAAAGTTGCGGTAGGGGTCTTCCGCATTGATGCGGCACTCGATGGCATGGCCGCGGAGTCGCCCCCCTTCGCCACGAAAGCTGATCGGCTCGCCGGCGGCGACCCGAATCTGCTCCTTCACCAGATCGAAGCTGGTCACCATCTCGGTCACGGGATGTTCCACCTGGATGCGGGTGTTCATCTCCATGAAATAGAAGTGGCCATCGGCATCGAGCAGAAATTCGATGGTGCCCGCGCCGACGTAGCCGATCGCGGAGGCGAGCTTCACCGCCGCATCCCCCATCTGCGAGCGGAGCGCCTGGTTCAGCGCGGGACTCGGGCTCTCCTCGATCAGCTTCTGGTGCCGCCGCTGGACCGAGCAGTCGCGTTCGCCGAGGTGGACTACCCGGCCGTGGGTGTCTCCCATGACCTGGATCTCCACGTGGCGCGGCCTCGCGAGATACTTCTCGACATACACCTCCCCGTTCCCGAAGGCGGCCAGCGCCTCGTTCTGGGCGAGGGAGAACGACTGGGCGAACTGGTCGGCGTCGAGGGCGACCCGCATGCCCTTGCCGCCACCACCCGCGGTCGCCTTGATGATCACCGGGAACCCGATTCCCTCGAGATGGGTCAGCGCCTCCTCGAGTTCGTGGATCGTCCCCGGTGTCCCCGGCACGGTGGGGACCCCAGCCTCCTGGGCCAGCTTCTTGGCGGTGGCCTTGTCGCCCATCGCGCGGATCTGATCACCGGATGGGCCGATGAACGTGATCCCCGAGGCCTTGCAGGTGTCGGAGAACTCGGCATTCTCGGCCAGGAACCCGTAGCCTGGGTGAATCGCGTCGGCGCCGGTGATCTCGGCGGCGGCGATGAGGTGCGGGATCCGGAGGTAGGACTGGCGGCTGGGCGGGGGCCCGATGCAGACGTCGTCATCGGCGAAGCGCACGTGCAGCGACTCCCGGTCCGCCTCGCTGTAGACGGCCACCGTCTCGAGGCCGAGTTCGCGACAGGCGCGGATCACCCGAAGGGCAATTTCCCCGCGATTGGCAATGAGCACCTTCTTGAACATCAGGGCGTGATGTCCTTGGCGAGGTCGGACTTGGCCGCGGTCGTAGCGAGGCCGCTGAAGGTCCGGTCCGACGCGGAGCTGACTCCCGAGGCGCGCAGTGCGAACTCGCTCGGGTTGGTGGAGTAGAAGAGCGCGCTCTCGTAGGCGATCACGCCGTCCTTGAACCACTGCATCAGCGACTGGTCGAAGCTCTGCATGCCGTACGCCTCGGTCCCCTCGGCGATCAGGTCCGGGATGTTGAGCGCCATGTCGATATCCCGGATATTGTCGGCCACGGCGGCGGTATTGATCAGCACCTCCGCGGCCGGCACCCGCCCATTCCCATCCTTGCGGGGCACCAGCCGCAGGCAGATGACCGCGGCCAGCGCGGTGGAGAGGAGCGAACGGATCTCCTGGTGCTGATGGGGCGGATAGAAGGAAATGACCCGGTTGATCGTCTGGGTGGCATCGGTCGTATGCAGCGTCGAGAAGACCAGGTGCCCGGTATCGGCGGCCTTGAGCGCCACGTCCAGCGTCTCCGCGTCACGAATTTCGCCGATGAGGATCACATCGGGGTCCTGGCGGAGCACGTGACGGAGCGCCGTGCCGAACGCCAGCGTGTCGCTGCCGACTTCGCGCTGGGAGATGTTCGCCTGGACGTCCCGGTGCAGGAACTCGATCGGGTCCTCGATGGTGATGATGTTGACCCGGCGATTCTGGTTGACGTGGTTGACCATCGCCGCAAGCGAAGTGGACTTGCCGGAGCCGGTCACGCCGGTCACCAGCACCAGACCGCGCGGCCGGATGGAGATCTCCTCCAGCACCTCGGGGAGGCAGAGCTCCCGGACCGTCTTCACTTCGTAGGGAATGGCCCGGAAGGCAAAGGCGAGGGTGCCCCGCTGCTGATAGATGTTGGTGCGGAACCGCCCCACACCCGGCACGCCGATGGCGAAGTCCGCTTCCTTCTTTTCGGCGAACTCCTTCACCTGGCGCGGCGTCATGATCTGCTCGGCGAGCAGCTTCAGATCCTCGGGCTTGAGCGGCTGCATGTCCAGCGGTGCGAGGTCGCCATTCACCCGAATCGTGGGCGGTCGGCCGACCTTGAGATGCAGGTCCGACCCGTGCCGCTGGACCATCAGCGAGATCGCCTGCTTGAAATTGAACGGCGGCAGCATGCCGACAGGCCCGGTCGCGTCAGCCATTGGGATCGACCCGATACAGCACGGTGCCGAATTCGACCGGCTGCATGTCCTCCACCATGATTTCCCGGACGACACCCGAGACTTCGGCCTCGATCTCGTTCATGATCTTCATCGCCTCGATGATGCAGACGGTCTGCCCGGAGGTCACCCGGCCGCCGACTCTCACGTAGGCCTCCGCTCCCGGTTCGGGCGACTTGTAGAAGGTACCGACCATCGGGGAGCGGATCTCCTTGAGCGTCGAAGGCACCGGGACAGCCGCCGCGGGCGCTGGCGCCCCGGCGGACACTGCGGATGGAGCCACCGAGGCCTGCGCCGGCGCCGGCGCGTAGGCCATTGGCGCCGCGGCCACCGGCGCCGAGATATGCCCGGTGCGGGTGATCACCACCCCGGTATCGAACCACCCCTTCACCTCGATGGACCCCAGCTCAGGAAACTCGTGCAGCAGCTCGGCGAGCTTCCGCACATCCTTGAGTTCCACCGAGCGGATCCCGGGAAGCTTGCCCAGCAGCTTGGCGAGGTCGGTCGTGTCTTTGGCGTTCATTGAGGCATCAGGGTTCAAGGTTCAGCACTCAGCGCCGCGTGGAGCGGAGATAGCGGCCGGAGTCTCCAGGAGACTCCGGCGGCATACCGCTGTTCCCTCAGACCAGTTCGAGGAATTCCACCCGATTGTCCGACAGGAGCTCCGGCCCGGCCACCGCCAGGTGCACATCATCTTCCAGGCGTACACCACCCCAGCCGGGAAGATAGATCCCGGGCTCCACCGTCACCACCGCCCCAACGGTGACCGTTGCTTCTCCCGTGGGCGCGAGTCGCGGGGCTTCATGCACTTCGAGGCCCAGTCCATGGCCCAGCGAGTGCCCGAACGACTCCCCAAAGCCGGCACGGGTGATCACCTCGCGCGCGAGCGCGTCGATCTCGCGTCCGGACATGCCGGCCTGCATGTTCGCCAGTGCGCGCATCTGGGCCTGACGGACCACCTCGTAGACCTCACGCTGGCGGGCGCTGGCCCTCGCGCCGACAACCACGGTGCGCGTGAGGTCGGCACAGTATCCGTCCACCTGCGCGCCGAAGTCAAGCAGCAGCCAGTCCCCGCAGGCGATCACCCGCTCGCTGGTGCGTGCGTGCGGCAGGGCCGCCCGGGGACCGGAGGCGACGATCGTCGGGAAGGGATGCCACTCACTCCCACGGATCCGGAGCGCTCCCTCCAGTCGCGCGGCCACGGCCAGTTCAGACTCCCCGGCGCGCACCGTTGGCAGGACCTCGGCCAGCGCCTCCTGCGCGAGCGCGGCCGCGCGCCGGATTGCCCCCACCTCTCCGGCATCCTTCACGGCCCGAAGCCGTTCCACCAGCTCACTGGTTGCGTCCCAATGCACCTGGGGGAATAGGGCCTGCAGCCGCTCCTGTTCCCGCACCGTCGCGATATGCGCCTCGAAGCCGGCCGGCCCTATCGACCGCTCGCCCAATACCCGCTTGAGCCGGTCCCAGATGTTGATCTGGTCGATCTCGACCCGCGCCACACGGCCGACTTCCCGCGGGGCCTGCACAGCGTACCGGAAGTCGGTGACCAGGACGGCATCGTGGGGGCGGACCGCAAGCAGACCCGACGAACCGGTAAAACCGGTGAGGTAGCGGATGTTGGGGAGCGACTGGACCAGCAGCAGTTCGAGACCGGCGGCGGCCAGACGCTCCCGAAGCGCGGCCTGTCGCGTCTCCCGCGGGTCAGCCTCCACCGAGCTTCGCCACCAGCGCCTGCAACCCGAGGAGGTACCCCTTGGGCCCGAAGCCCGCCACGATGCCGATCGCGAGGTCCGCAAGACGGGAGTGCCGCCGTTCTTCCTCGCGCGCAAAGATGTTGGAGAGATGGACCTCGACGAAGGGCACCTTCACCGCGAGAAAGGCGTCGCGAAGGGCGAGACTGGTGTGCGTCAAGGCGGCGGCGTTGACCAGGGCACCGTCGACCCGTCCCCGAAGTGCCTGTACCGCCTCGACAAACTCCCCTTCGTGGTTCGTCTGCATCCACTCCAGCGTCACCCCGAGGCGCCCGGCCTCGGCGCGGACCTGGGCCTCGAGTTCGGGCAGCGTCGTCCGGCCGTAGACGTCCGGTTCACGGGTGCCAAGCAGATTGAGGTTCGGGCCGTTGAGAACCGCGATGCGCATTATTTCTTGAGACTCTTGAGCCAGTGCTGGAACTGGTCCAGATCCTCGCCATGCAGACGGCCGCCTCCCGCGCCCCCCGCCCCGCCCCCGGAGAGCGATCCCCCGAAAAACTGGTCGAAGCTGAAGGCATCGGGCGTCGAGGGCTTGCCCGCGGGCTCGCTCCCGGCCGAGTTCGCCGACCCGTCCGAGTGCGCCTCCCCGAAAATCGCGCTGAGCGAAAGCGGATCGTTGGTCGGCCGCGTCGGCGCACCACCCCGCTGGCCGTCCACGAGCTGGCGCTGGGCGGCGGCACCGGCGGGACGCGCATCGGCGAGCGATCGGAAAAAGGACTCCACCGACTCTCCACCCGTGTCCACCGCGACGTAGGAAAGGCGTCGGCTCCCCCCACCGAGGGCGGCTTGCAGGCTCCGCACCTTCTCCTGCAGCCGCTCATCATGGGGGGTGCGTTCCACCAGTGCCTGGTAGACGCGGATGGCGTCCGACAAATGCCCCTGGCGGACATACAATTCGGCCATGCTCTCCGTCATGACCGGTGCCGGTTCCAGGACTCCGGGCTCCGGAAGCTCGCGCTCGGCCGGCTGCGAGGCCGGCTGGACGCCCGGCTTGGAGATCCTCCGCTTGCGGGGCGGTTCCGGTGCAGCCGCATCCTCGGGAAAGATCAGCTTCAATTCGTGATCCGATGGCTGCGCCGGCACCGCTTCCGCCGCCAGCTCGATCGGGGCAGGCGCGGGCTGGATGGGGAGGGGAGCCGGCGCGGCCGCTGCAGCCAGCATGTCCAGGAGCGACTCCGTCTCGACCGCCGCGACCTCCGGGTATTGCTCGGCGACCATCGGCTCCGGTTCGAGCTCGACGAGCATCGACGCCGCTTCGGCAGACTCGATCGACTCCGGTTCCGGAGCGATCAGCTCCATCGGTGCGTCCGGCGGCTCGGTCGGCAATTCCTGCGTCGGCATCAGCGTGATCGCCGCGAACCCCGTGGTAATCACCTGCTTGACGGGCCGCAGTCCGTCGGGGGCCGCGGCCTCGGGCGGCGGCGGTTCCGGCCGAGAGGGCACCGCGGCGGCCGCGGCGGCGGCGCTCTCGGCCATCCGCAGCAGCTCCTCCGATCCACTCGGCGTCTGATATTCCGCGCCGCCGGACGAGGTGAGCATCAGCTCGGTCGACGCGTCTGGAACCTGAAATTCGGTGGCGCCGGACGGTCGGATGTCTATGGCCCCCGAGTCGACCTGATCGATGGCGAAGAAGTTGTCACCGCTGGCTCGCTCGAGCACCAGCTCCGGCTCGTCCGGGGGAGTCGCTGCGCCACCGTCACCGAGATCGACCACATCCAGCGCGAGCGGTAGCCCGGCCGGCGTCGGAGGGACCTCCTTCGCGACCACCTCGGTGGTAACCTCGGGCTCCCGAGTCCCGGGAGTCGGCGGCGGGTCGGCAGGCGGGGCCTGAATGGCGCCGAAGCGGGCATCCAGGGCCAAGTCGGTATCCTCCTCGAGGATCTGCCCGGCGGCCACCTCGACCGTCGGCAGCGTACTCGCCGACCCGGTCCCGGAGGAGCGGGGGACCAGCGGCAGCGTTTCGGTCACATCGGCAGCGCGGACCGGCTCCGGCGCCTGGCCGCCGCTATGGGTGAGCGGCGCGGTCAGGGCGAGTGCGGCCGCCTCACGGGTGGCCTCCACCCGGCCAAGTTGATCCCGCGCCTCATCGTTGCTCGGGTCGACGGCGATCAGCCGGGTCAGCCAGGACGCCGCCTCCATGAGGCGGCCCTGCCGCTCCGTAATGTCGGCCAGCGCCTTCAGTGCGATGACATTTTCGGCGTCCAGATCCAGCACGTGGGTAAACGCCGCCTCGGCAGGCCCATCCTCCCGGAGATCGAGGCAGCAGCGCCCCAGGACGATATTGCCGGGGATATGATCGGGGTGGAGTTCCAGGCCCTGGCGGAGGATATCGCGAGCGAGGATATGGTCGCCGTGTTTGCGTAACACTTCCGCATACGGCGCAAACACCGTCCCCTTGGGATTCTCCTTCCAACGGCGCTCGAGCTTCTCGATCTCGCTGTTCGGTGGCATCCCCGGCCCTGTTCGTAAGTTGTTGTGGCGATTGAATAAAGATTAGAGTACCGGGGGGGTGGTGTCAACCGGTCGGAGACCGGATCGGCTTGAGATTCCGCGTTGCCCGGCTTACACTTAGCCCTCTTTTTCGGCCCCTCCCCCAGCCGCAGGGCAGTTCCTTTATGATGCAAGCCTTCCGTAGCTTCGCCGGCAAGATCGCCGCGGTCGTATTCGCGGTGCTGATGCTCGTTTTCCTCTGGACCAGCGTCGACTGGCGTCAGGCCCTGGGGGGCTCCAGGTCTAACGTCGGGGAGATCAACGGTCAGAAGATCCCCCTCCGGAACTACCAGCAGATGGTGCAGGGTGCCACGGACCAGCGTCAGCGGCAGCTCGGCCACACGCTGAGCGCCGAGGAGATCGAGGAAGTCCGTAACTCGGTGTGGAACGACCTGGTCCAGCAGCAAAGCCTGGAGCAAGCGTATGAGGAGCGTGGGATCGAGGCCACCCCGGATGAGATCCTGGCCGCGATCCAGGAAAGCCCGCCGCCGGAATTGATGCAGCAGGCCGAGTTCCAGACCGACGGGAGATTCGACATCAGCAAGTACCAGCGCTGGCTGCACTCCAGCGGCGGGGAGCAGGTGGTGCCCGTCCTCTTCTCCCAATACTCCGAGCAGATCCGCCAGTCGAAACTGTTTCGCGTCGTCGCCAGCGACGTCTACCTCTCCGACGCCGCACTCTGGCAGACCTGGCGCGATGGCAACGAGAAGACCTCGGCGGAGGTCATCGCGATTGTGCCACGGACCGCCGTGCCGGACTCGGCCGTCTCCCTGACGGACGGGGAGATCCGCGCGTACTACGACGCACATCGCGAGGAGTTCAAGCGGCCCGCGACCGCCTATCTGAGCTATGTCGAGATCCTGCGGACGCCTGACGCGAGTGACACGGCGGCGGCGCAACAGCGAGCCCTCGACCTCCGCAAGGAGATTCTCGCCGGCTCGCCGTTCGAGGAGGTCGCCAAACGGGAATCGGCCGATTCCACCGCCGCCAAGCAGGGCGGCGACCTGGGCGAGTTCGGCAAGGGGACCATGGACCCGGCGTTCGAGCGCGCGGCGTTCACGCTCCCGATCGGGGCGCTTTCCGAGCCGGTGCTCTCGGCCTTCGGCTATCACCTGATCAAGGTCGAGAAGCGGGTGGGCGCCAAGGTCCGGGCCCGGCACATTCTCATCCCCATTGAGATCACCGGTACCCACCGAGACGCCCTGGACGCCCGCGCCGACAGCCTGGAGTCCCTGGGCGCCGACAAGCTGGACCCGGGTGCCTTGGACACCGCCGCACGGGTCCTGGGCCTCCGGGTTGGTGCCGTGATGCCGATGCAGAAAGGCAGCCGTGCCCAGATCGGGGTACAGGTGGTACCCGACGCCGGAGTGTGGGCCTTTCAGGCCAAACCGGGAGAAACCGGTCGGATCATCGAGACGACGTATGCCTACTTCCTGTTCCGGCTGGACAGCCTGCGGGCGGAGGGAGTCCCGGCGTTCGAGGCGATCAAGGGAGCGGTCACCTTTGCGGCACGGGACAAGAAGAAATGGACCGCTGCCCGCGGCATTGCGACGGATCTGGAAAAGCGCCTCGGGGAAGGCAGCACACTGACCCAGGCTGCGGCGGCGCTCAAGCTCCCGCACCAGGAATTCCCTCCATTCACCCGGATCAATCCGCCCCTGCCGGAACCGGTGGTCGTCGGGGCGGCGTTCGGCCTCGCTCCCGGCAAACCCAGCGGTGTGATCGAGACCAGCGAGGGGCTCTACGTGATCCGGGTGATCAAGCGCGACCCCGCGGACTCCACCGAATTCGTCAAGCAGATCGACGACTTCCGCGCCAAGCAGATTCGACTGGCGCGCCAGGACCGGGTGCGCAACTACCTCGAAGCGCTGCGCACCAGCGCCAAGGTGGTGGATCACCGGGCGCAGATCTACCGTACCGACGCTCAGGTCGAGCTGGACCAGAGCCGGCAGAAGAGCTAGCCGCTCCGCGATTGGCGGCGTGAGGGGTCGGGCGGCATCCATGCGAAGAACCCTCCGGCGCAGGCCGGAGGGTTCTTTGCGTTCGAGCCGCTGAACCGCGCTACTCCGACAGCCGCTTGGGTTCGCCGCCGGATGGGGGCGTCGGTCCGGTGCGGTTGTCGATCTGTCGTGAGGTCGGCGTCGAGGCATTGTCGTTGCCTGTCACGGCGTCACCGGCGTCACTGAGACTGCGCTTGAACTCGCGAATGCCTTTACCGAACGAGGCTCCGATCTCGGGCAGCCGCTTGGAGCCGAAGAGCAGGAGGCAGATCACGAGAATCCCTACGATTTCCCCGAAACCAAGGTTGCCGAACATGGCGGTCCTGCCTTAGAAGAGTGAACGAGCGATCAAGTAGGCGATGACCACGCCCAGAATCGCCAGCGGCGATACATGCACCGCGAACGGGCCCAGGGTCAAGCTGAAGACCAGCAGGTTGAGCGAGACGGGGCCGAGACTCGCGCTGGCCGTGAAGGTGAACACCTGCTTCGCGACACTGTCGGGTATGACCGCCTGGACGAGCGCGTTGAGGAATCCACCCAGGATGAACCCGGCGATCAGGACACCGAGGTGGAACATGGGACGACGAGGTCCACTGGCCATCAGCGCCGCCGGTCGAGAACGTAAGTGATGCTATCACGGAGCACATCCCGGGCCCGGCTGGGTGGCAACCCGTCCAGCTCATGGTCGGCCTGTTCGGCCAGGCGCTGGGCGCGCTGGCGGGAATACTCGAGTCCCCCTGCGTCCGCGACCAGCCCGATGACCGCCCCGATCTGCGCCTCACTCGGCTCGGGGGCCGCCATCAGGGCGGTGACTTCACGGCGGGCCGGAGCGGAGAGTCGGTCCAGGGCATGGATCAGGGGCAGGGTCACCTTGTGCTCCCGCAGGTCATTCCCGGACGGCTTGCCGGTGACGGTTTCGTCCCCGGTGTAGTCCAGCAGGTCGTCCACGATCTGGAAGGCCATCCCCAGGTGCTCTCCGAACCGGCGCAGTGCGTCTCGCTCGCGATGGCCGGCGCGCAGGGCTCCGACTTCGCAGGCACCCGACAGGAGCGAGGCAGTCTTCGCCATGATCAGGAGATCGTACTCCTCCTCGGAAAAGGCGAGCGGCTCGTGCGCCATCAGCTGGCGCATCTCGCCGACGGTCATCTCGTTGGTCACCCGCGAGAGCACCCGGAGCGGCTCGATGTCACCCAGGCGGGTCAGCTCGACGACCGCGCGGGAGTAGAGATAGTCGCCCATGATGACGGTGATCTGGTGGCTGAACAGGGCGTTGATCGTCGGCATGCCGCGACGCAGCACCGAGTGGTCCACCGAGTCGTCGTGCACCAGGGTGGCCAGGTGGATCAGCTCCACCACGGCGGCCAGCGTCTCGGCCCGGGCATCCGGGGCGCCGCTCGCCTCTTCGCTGAGGAGCAGCAGCGTCGGCCGGAACATCTTCCCCTGCATCTGCAGCAGGTGGCCGTTCACCTCGGCGATCAGCCCGAAATCGCTCTCGATCGTCCGGCGCAGCTCGCGCCGCACCGATTCGAGCCGTGGCACCAGGCTGGCCTGCAGTCCCGCGAGCGTGATGCCCGCGGCGGAGGAGGTCATGAGGTCCGCCTCGGCCGAGCCTCTTCATACGAACGCCTGCATCCTGGAAGCCGATGTCGACGGCCAGGACCCGCTCGTAGGTCGTGATCGCCTGCTCCGCCTTGTCCTGCTCCTCCTGCGACCGGCCCAGCCAGTAGATCAGGCCGATCTGCTCGTCGTCGGTGGCGCCGAGGCTCTCGACCGCGCGCTTGAGAATCGCCTCCGCGATGGCGAACTGGCCCTTCTCGAAGAAGGCGCTCCCGAGCGCTTCGGTGGTCTTGAGCCGGCCCTCGGGCGAGCGCAGCGCCTTCTGGAATTCGGCGATGGCCTCGTCCAGCAGGCCCATTTCCTTGAACGCCACGCCCAGGTCGTAGTGCGACTGGAAATCTTCGGCGTCGATGTTCGCGTCGATACCGCGCTTGAACTGCTGCAGCATGTCCTGGAAGTCGTTCTGCTCGTCGCCGGTCGGCTCCTCGTCCTCCACCCGCATCCGGGTGTCCTTCGACCGCTTCGTCGTCCATGATCAGCGCGCCGAAGTCGATGAAGTCGCCTCCAGCACCGGCGCGGGCGGCTGCGCACCGGCGCGGACTTGCGCGACTTCCGTCCCGCTCTGGGCGCGGGAGCCGGCGGCAGTGGCTCGGCGATGGCATCAAAGGCCGCATCAGTCTCGTCCGCCATCGCGTCGATGGGCGGCGCCGCCGCTGTTCGTCGCCGCCGCGACCTCGGCCACCGGTGGCGCCTGGGTGGGCGGCAACGGCTCCTCGACGGGCGTCAGTGCGTCCAGCGCCGCCAGGGCTCTGCCGTTGCCCGGATCGTGCTCCGACACCCGCCGGTAGACCGCGAGCGCCTTGTCGAGCGCTCCCACCCGGAGCAGGGCATCGGCCAGCTCGAGATAGGCCTCGATCAGCTTGGGGCGCTCGCCGGTGCGAAAGGCGATCTCGACCCGCTTCTGATGGTAGCGGACCCCGTTCGGGTCGAGCCGGATCAGCTCGTGGATCAGGTCGCTGGCGCGGTGCCAGTCCTCCCGGCCCTCGTAGCCGGCCAGCGCGAGCTCCAGCTCTTCCTGTCCGCGGAGCGGTTCTCCGGTGGCGAGCAGGGCCTCCCCGAGTGCACGGTGGGCTTCCGGATCGTCCGGATCCTCGAGCACCCGATCCTCGAGATCGGAGATTGTCGGTTCCGCGGGGGCATCCACGTCGAGGAATGTGACGGTCTCTTCCGCAGCCCCGACATCTGCCGGGAGCGTCTCGACATCACCGGTGTCGACGATCCCGAGTCCCGAATCGTGGACGTCGAGATCGGAGGGCGGCGCAATGCCCCGAGCGTAGTCCCCCGCGAGCTCGGAGGTGTCGAGCAACTCGTCAGGCAACTCGACCGGCTCGTAGTCGGCCCCGGAGGGGAGGCTCGCCCGCTCGAGGAGCAGGCCCTCGGTCGAGATATTCAACTCGACCGAGTGCGGCGGTGGCTCGTCCAGCTGGAGCCCGTCCATCGGGGCTTCGTCAGGCGCCTCGATCTCCCCGGCGAATGTCGGTTCGAAGCCCACCGCCTTGGCGACATCGCCGGGGCCTGACGCCTCCAGCTGCGCTTCCGTCGGAGAGGAGCTCCACCGACTCGAGGTCGAGCGGGGCATCATCGGCCTCGATCTCCAGCAGCGGAAGGTCCGGAGCGAGCGAGGCCGGCTTATGCGCAGGCGCCTCCGGGGGCACATTGATCGCCCGGGTCTTCCGGGCGCTGGGGCCGGACACTCGTGCCGCCGGACGGTCCGAGGCCAACGAGGTGTCGAGGAAGACCAGGTCACCGGACCGACCCTTGGCGAGGCTGCCTTGACCGGTTCGGGCGGCACCTCCTCCGCATCGAGCGCCTGCAACCGCTTCAGCGTCTTGCGGGCGCCGATGGTATCGCCACGAGCCTCCAGGTCGCTGGCCAGCTTCTCGAGCTGTTCCCGCGCCTCGTCGTTCCGTGACGAGGCCCGCAGCAGCTCGCACAGCATCAGCCGGATGTCCTTGTTGCCCGGGAACTGATCGGCGAAATCCTTGACCGACTTGAAGGCCTCGTCGAGCTGATTGAGCGTATTCATCCGCTCGAGGTACTCGAGCAGGTTCTTCTTGGCTTCGATGACGACGTTCTTGTGGGCGTGCAGGTGGGCGAGCTTCAGGTAGGTCTGGATCCGGCCCGGGTTGACCCGCAGGATCTTGCCGCACAGCGCGATCGCGTTGTTGTAGAAGCCCTGCTCGCCGTACAGGTCCGCCGCCCGCTCGTAGGCCTGGACCGCGGCGCCCGGTTCGTTGGCCTTGAGGTAGAGGTCGCCGACCCGGTTGTAGACCGAGAGATCCGGCACAGGATCGTTGCCGGACTCGAACTCCCGGATGGCCTTGAGATAGACCTCGATGGCCCGCCGCCATTCTTCCTTCTGCTCGTACTTCCGGGCGGTCTCTTTGAGCTTGTCGAAGTTCATCCAGCCGGGCGGGTGAGAGGGTGGAGGCCCATGGAATACCGCTACTTAGAAGATACGGGCGCCCCCCACCCCTAGCAAGGTAAACCGGGGGCCGGATCGAGCTCACCCCGGGCCACCAGCTGCGCCAGACGGGCCAGATCCGGGCTGGGCGGACGGTCCTCCTCGAGTCGCGTGACGCCATCCTTCGGGGCTCGTACCCTCTGGTAGAGCGCCTCGACACCCCGACCCGGCTTGAGGGGCCGGAGAAAGTCGAGGCCCTGCGCCCCGCAGAGGAACTCGGACGCGATCACCTTCTGGGCGTTGGCGAGGATCCGCCGAGCCTTCCAGGCCGCCGCCATCCCCATGGGGACGAAGTCCTCCTGGTTGGCGTCGGTCGGAATCGACCCGATGCTTGCTGGCAGTCGCGATCGAACGCGACTCCGCCACCAGCGAAGCGGCGGTGATCTGGACCATCATGAATCCCGAGGACAGTCCCGGATCCCGCGTCAGGAAGGCAGGGAGGCCCTGCGACAGATCCGGATTCACCAGTCGCTCCACCCGACGCTCGGCGATCGCCTGCAGCGTCGTGAGCGCCACGCTCAGGAAGTCGAGCGCCTGCGCCACCGGCTGGCCGTGGAAGTTGCCGCCGGAGAGCACGTCGCCGTTCGGAAAGACCAGCGGATTGTCGGTCGAGGCGTTGAGCTCGATGGCAGCCACCTCGCGCGCGAATCGGATCGCGTCGGCGACCGCGCCGAGCACCTGCGGCGTGCAGCGCAGGCTGTAGGCATCCTGGACCCGCTGGTCGTTTTCCCGGTGCGACTCGCGGATCTCGCTGTCGGCGAGGAGCTCGCGCATCAGCGTCGCCGTGCGCAGCTGGCCCGGATGGGGTCGCGCCTCGTGAATCCGGGCATCGAGGGGGGTCGGCGTTCCGCGGAGCGCCTCGAGGCTCATCGCCGCGGCGCCGACCGCGGTGCGCCAGAGCGACTCTGCGTCGTGCACCAGCAGCGAGAGCAGCGCGGTCTGTGCCTGGGTCCCGTTGATGAAGCTGATGCCCTCCTTGGGCATGAAGCGGAACGGGGTGAGCCCGGCGGCCCGCAGCGCGTCGGCCGCCGGCCGCGACTTGCCCCGCTCGATTCCCAGCACCTGCCCTTCGCCGATCAGGGCCATCGCGATGTGGCTGAGCGGAGCGAGGTCGCCGCTCGCCCCCACACTGCCCTGCTCCGGCACCACCGGCACGATGCCGGCGTTGAGCAGCGCCACCAGCGCCTCGACGAGCGTCGGTCGCACGCCGCTGGTGGGCCGGAGGAGCACGTTGGCACGAAGCAGCATCGCGGCCCGGACCACGTCGGCCGGCAGCGGCTCGCCCACACCCGCGGCGTGACTCCGGATCAGGTTGACCTGGAGCTGCTCCAGCTGGTCGGCGGCAATCCGGACGTTGGCGAGTTTTCCAAATCCGGTGTTGATACCGTAGATGGTCTCGCCCCGCGCGATGGCCTGGTCCACCAGCGCGCGGCTCCTGCCGAGCGCCGCCAGGGCCGTGGAATCGAGACGGACCATCGCCTCCGGTGCACGGGCGATGGTCACGACATCCGGGATGGTGAGGCTGCCGCCGGTCAGGACGAGCGAGGGGATGGGCATGGCGGAAACTATAGCGGGCGGCGTTGAGACTGTCACCCCGAGCGAACGCTGATTCCCATCGAGGAGCATGCACCAGAGCCGTGAAATTCCATGGCCTGACCGCCGCTGGTCTGGGCGCGCACCCTTCTCGGTTGCAGACAGAAGCAGCAGGCCCGGTCACGCTACACTCCTCCGACCGACCACGCCGCCCCGGCGTGCCCGAGGGACCCTCACAGCGCCACGCGCTTGAGGATCCCTCGGGCAGAGTGCAGCGCTCGCGCCTTCAGGGCGCTCGCAGCAGCTCCGGGTTTCCGTAGTCCGTCTGGAACGACCAGTCGAGGATCAGATAGTTCTGTCCGACATGCGTCACCCGGACTGCACCGTAGCGGTGGAAGCCATCGCCCCCATCGGTCTGGAAGACGTAACCCCACCCGGGGAGCGCCTCGATGCCCGCCGTGCCGTAAGTCGCGCTCGGCGCGACGTCGATGCTCGAGAGATCCGCCACTGGCGATGCTGCCGTAGACCACCACTCCCGTGCCGCTGCGAACCGGGGTCAGGAAGAGTGCACCCGCGACGTCCCGCTCGACCGAAAAGTCGTTGAGCACCGAGGAGCCATTCAGGATCAGCCCGATTTCGCTCGACTCGGCCACGCCATTGGCGTTGAGATCGCGCCAGAAGCGGAATCCGCTGCCGGCGTCCTGGGACTGCCGGGCGTAGATGAGGACGTTGCGGGCATCCGGACGCGGGGTGTCGAAGCGCAGCGGCGACCAGAGGCTCTCGAACCCCTCCTGGCTGACCGCCGATACCGCGAAGCAATGAGATACGCCGTTCGTCAGGGCGCTCGACGATGAACTCCGGCGCCACGGTGCGTGCCCTCGAGAGACCAGGTGGTACCGCACAGATTCTGGTTGAGATCGTACGACGTGCTGTACACCCGGTAGATCCGGAAACGGGAGGGGTTCGAGGTGTAGGCGTTGTCGGACCAGGTCAGCGCGATGGCCGCGTTGAGCGTCGTGCTCGTGAGGGTGGTCGGCTGGTCGAGGGCCAGCCGCTCGTCCACCGTCACGACATTGCTGCTCGCGGTCTCGTTGCCGTCGACGTCCTGCGCCGTCACGTAGTACTGCAGGTGCGGGATGCCGGCGTCGTGAAACGAGTTGGAGGTCGTCGTGCCCCGCAGCCGGTACGACTCGGTGGTGCTGCCGCGCGAGTACACGTTCCACGACGCAAGATTCGGGATCGTTGTCGAAGTCCCAGGTCAGCAGCACGCCGTCCGGCTGGCCAGGGGTACCGCTCGGCTCGACGGTATAGCTGAGATTGAGGGGGATCGACGAGGGCACCCCCGCCGCCGCCGCGGACTGATATTCGCTGCAGGCGGCCAGCACCAGGAGGGGCAAGGCCCACACGAAGGAACGCATAACGACTCCGGAGAGGGAACGGGCCCCCGCAGAGCATGGCCGATGCCAGCGCCTACGTCGACCGCAACTCATTGAATCACTGAAACTTGAGAAATGACTCCCGGCGAAAGTCTCACCGGGGAGACAATCTGCTGGTCACCTCCTGTCCACCGGGGACACCCCGGGGGCCGGCTCAGCGGTCGATCGAAGTCTGGTTGTAGTCGAACTTGATCTCGGGCAGGTCGGAGAGGTAGACCGAGAAGAAAAAGGCGAAGTTGCCGTTCGGATTGCGCACGAAGTTGAAGCTCGCGCGCCACTCGTGCAGCACCCGCTCCAGCCGCACCACCTGCGATTCGAACTTCTTGTCGGTGATGTTGTACTGGGTGGACCACGACACGCTCCAGAAGGAGGTCGGAGCGAAGGCTGTGCTGAACCCCAGACTCTGCTGGGGGCGGGGGGCGGTCGTGTTCGCCGGCGGATTGCGGAGCGGCCTTTGGCGGGAAAGGCTGTAGTTGAAGTTCGCCGTAAAGCGGTGGTTGGTCCCGACGCCGACACTCTGGTCCGCCCCGGCACCGTAGAATGACGGTGGTCGCCCGAAGCGGCTCTGGCTCGCGAGGTATGACGGAGGGGGTGCCTCCCTGCTCCGGGTTGTGTCGCGTTTGCCGCCGAGGCCGACGAGACCGAGCACGGACTTCACGGTGCTGCCGGAGATTGCGAAGCTGGCGGTGACTGCCTGCAGGAAGGGTGAGAAGTGGGACGTGTCGGACCCGACGTCGCCATTCCAGAGATCGTGCGTCAGGCTCAGGTTGAACCCCGGCAGAAGATCGCTCTGGAACTGGTTGGTCATCGACTTGGTGCGCCATCCAGTCATCCCCGGCTGTTTCGCCTGCTCGAAGTCATACTGGAGCGGCGTCGTCTGAATGCCCAGGATCCGGAAGCGGCGGGCGTTATCGCCCTCGGGGGTCTCGGCAGCGGCGGAGTCCGTGGTCTCCGACCGGCGGATCGACTTGCCCTCGATGTTCTGTGACAGGCCCACGCTGAGGAGCATGGTGGGATCGCTGCGGAGCCTGAGCGTCTCGCCGGGGCGGGCGATCGCCCGGGCGTAGTCGGGATTGACCGAGGCAGCCGGACTGTAGCTCCAGTTGATGCTGGGCGAGATGCTGTGGCGGATGCGTTGAATCGGCCCGAATCCCGGGAAGAAGCCGAAAAACGTCGGGGAGGCCGCGAGCGAAAAGTTGAACCGCTTGCCCTGCCGCACCCAGTTGCCGTTGGTATTCCGGTTCCGCACCAGAAAGGCGCCGGAGGTCGAGTTCACGATGCCCACGCTGGGCTGCAATTTCCATGAACCGCGAAAGGCCGTCGGCAGGTTGATCCCGGTCTGCCAGTCGACATCACTCTCGAAATCCCCATTCGTGAACTGACTCACCGTGATGGAGTCCGTCGGGTCGGGCGTCGTCGGATCGGGCACCCGGATCCCGCCGATCACCTGGGGCCCTCTGGCCTGGTGGTCGTTGTAGTTGAACGCATTGGCCCAGTTGAAGCCGCCGAACCTGATCGGAGTCTGAAAGCCGACGGTCGTGGTACGGCTGCTGCGGGTCGTGGCGAGCGTGTCGAGCGTGCCGTTCGGCAGCACCGCAAGCTGACCAGTGACCGGGAAGTTCGATTCGAGATTGTTGGTGACCGAAAGCCCGGGCGACCAGGTCACGTCACGCGCGATATCGATCGGCTTGGGCGAGATCGAGAGCGAAGGGAGCTGCATCGAGACGCTCTTGTCGGACAGGTTCTGCCGCCGGTTGCCCCCGATGGCAACCGAACCCCAGGCGTAGCGTTTGGAAAAGTTCGCCGCGCTGACAATTTGCTGGGTGGAGAGCACTGGATCGATCGCGTTGCGCCGTTGCACCAATCCGCTGCTGGTGTAATTGAAGGTGACGTTGAGCGACGTCGACAGATCGAAATTCTGCCGGTGGTTCCAGTTGATGTTGGTGGAGCGCTGCCCACCACTCTCCACCGTGCGCTGGTAGCCGATCGCCCCGCTGAGGTCCCGATTCAGCCAGCGGTACTCCATTGCCCCGCCGTATGTCACATAGCGGTTGGCGAACCAGTCAAGCTTGGCGGTGAGGTCGAAATAGTCATTCGGGGCCCAGAAGTAGCCGATATTGGTGATCTGGCGGTTGTATCCCGGATTCTGCCTGACAATGTCATTCAGCCCGAAGTGCGGGATCAGGATTCCGGAGCGCCGCCCGGTCCGGGCATCCTGAAAGATGAACGGCAGCCACAGCACGGGCACATCGCGGACATAGAGCACGGCGGGGCGGGCCACCATGACGGTCTTGGAGATCCACTTGACCTCCTTCGCCGAAAAGTGATAGTGTGGCTCCGGAAGGTCGCAGCTGGTGATGTCCCCGTTCGAGGCGTAGAGTCGCGACGCACTGGAATCCTGTGCCAGGTTGCCCCGCAGAAACCAGTCGCTCCCCCCCTGCTTGAAGCTGGTCAGTGCATCGGAGACGACGCCGCGCCGGATGCAGGTGTTGTAACGGATCCCGCCGAAGCCCGACAACACCGTCTCCTTGTCGAAGAGTGCGGGATCCCCGGTGGCGCGCATCAGGCAATCCGACTCCTGGTAGGCGATCGAATCCGCCTCGAGCGTGGTCTCGCCGCGCCTGGTGCTCGCTTCGCCGCGGAGGTGAAGGCGCCGCTCATCGGCGAATACGGTGGCGGAGTCGGAACGAAAGCGGGTGGACTGGTAGCCCTCGCGCCCCAGAAGCTCAGTCACGACCGAATCGTCGGGGGCGAAGGCTGCGGCGCGGTGCCGTGGGCAGCCCCAGGCGGCGCGCCGTCGCGGTATCCACGGCCTGACCGGGCCGCCGCTTCAGGGAGTCCGCCGCGGTGGAATCGATCCGCGTGGTGTCCGTCGTCGAGACGATCGGCTTCTTCCGGATCGGGAGCGGCTTCGGCTCCTGCGCCCGCAGGGTTGCCGTGCCCAGCAGGCAGAGCACCAGGACGGTGGCGGCGGCGGTGGCCGCCCGGGCGAGCTTGCGCCGGTGGATGACCCAGGATCCGAGGAAGCCGATCTCGTAGAGCAGCAGGATCGGCACCGTCATCAGCACCATCGACAGGACATCGGTACCTGGCGAGAGAATCGCACCGGCGGTTGCCGACAGCACGATCGCGAACCGGCGGAAGCGGTTCAGCCCCGCCGGGGTCACGATGCCGAGCGCGGCGAGCAGCATGATGACGAGAGGGATCTCGAAGGAGAGCCCCATCGCGAGCATGATCTGCACCACGAAGCTGAAGTACTCCTGATAGGTGATCAGGTTGACCAGTCCTTCGGACTGGAAGCTGAACAGGATGGGGAGCGACTGCGGCAGGAGCACGCCGAAGCCAAACGCCGCCCCGGCGACGAACATCAGACTCCCGGCGAACATGGCCGGCAGGACGAGGCGCTTCTCCCTGGCATACAGCGCCGGAGAGAGGAATCCCCAGACCTGATAGACGATGTAAGGGGCGACCAGCACCAGGCCGGCGAGCAGGGCGAGCTTGAGGGTGATCATGACGGCTTCCGTGGGGCTCGTCACGACCAGCTTGCCGCCGGTGGCGGTGAGGTACTGCGCGATCGGCGCCTTGATCAGGTTGACCACCTGGAAGCGCTGGACGGCCCAGTATCCGACCAGGAATCCGGCCACCAGCGCGATCAGCGTGCGCACCAGGCGCTGGCGCAACTCCTCGAGGTGCTCGAGGAAGGGCATCTCCGCGCTGGGACCGGTCATCGAACTTCCTGGGCCGTTCTAACGGCCGAGCGTCTTCAGGCGATCGCGGGCGAGGGCGGCTTCATCGGAGCGGGAATAGTCGCGGACCACGCGCTGATAGAACCCTTTGGCGCCCTCGACGTCTTTCCGCCGTTCGGCCAGCAGCCCGAGCTTGTACAGCGAGCTCGCGGCGCGAGGCGATTGCGGATAGCCGTCGACCACCTTGCCGTAGTACAGTGCGGCCGAATCCGGCGCCTCCGCGGCGTAGGTCTCGCCCAGGAAATAGGTCGCGTCCACTGCTCGGGCCTGCGCAGGATAGAGGCGGAGCAGCTCCCGAAATCCCATGCGCGCCGTGCCCGGGCTGCCCCGGCGCAGCTGCTGAAGCGATGCCGAGTAGATCTGCTCAGCCGACGGCGAACCCGCCGGCGGCGCCGGGCCGCCAGCGGGGCTCGCGGCAGGACTCCCGGTGAGCGGCGGCGCGGGAGTGGTATCTGCCGGACCGGGGGCGGCATTGAGCTGCTCACTCCGGGCCTCGAGCTGGGTCTGGAGTTCGGTGAGCCGCTGCTGGCTTTGCCCCGTCAGCGCCTGCACCTGCACCAGCTGCTGCTGGATGCTGATCAGGTCGTTGGCGACGTCACCCTTCAGCGTTGACATGAGGGCGGTCACCTGCCCGACATGGCGATCCACCGCATCGAGTGAATCCATGATGCGCCGCTGCGACGTCAGGATTTCGGAGAGCTGCCTGGCGCGCGCGGAGTCCGCACGCTGATTGTCCGCCCGACTGAGGAGCAGCTGATCCTCCACTCGGCGCACGTCGCCCTTGGAGGCGCAGCCCCCAAGGGCGACCAGGACGAGCCAGGGCGCGAGTGAGCGGGTCCCGCGCATCAGGGCGTGTGGAGGTTGCTAGCCCCCGCGGTCGCATCGAATTCGGCCCGGCGGTTCTGGGCCCAGGCATTCTCGTCATGCCCGCTGTCCAGCGGCCGCTCCTCCCCATAGGAGGACACCGCCAGACGCGTGGCGTCGATGCCCTTGTTCACGAGATAGGTCTTGGCTGCCGCCGCGCGGCGATTGCCAAGCGCCAGATTGTACTCATCGGAGCCGCGCTCGTCGGCATGCCCGCTGACCGTGAGGCGCAGCGCCGCGTTGGCGCCGAGAATCTGCGCCTTCCGGTCGAGAATGGAGCGATCCTCCGCCCGGATCTCCGCCTGGTCGAATTCGAAGTGGACCATCGCCTTGACCTCGGCGAGCAGCGAGGCCGACTCCCGCGCCGCCGCCGCCGCCGCGTCTTCGGCACTGGGCCCGCTTGGCGCGGCCTGGACCGGCGGCGGAGCCGGGGCCGGCGCGGGTTGCGTGGGGGCGGGTTCAGGGGCGGGCTGCTCGGGCGCCTTCTTGGCGCCGCAGCCTGCGAGCAGGGCCGAACCGGCGAGCGCGAGTGCGAATCGGGACGGAGAACGCATGTGACCTCCGATGTACTTCAGTTAGCGGCTGGGGCGGGGCCGGCGAACCGCCGGGACCACGCCGGGAGACGAACCTGGCCGATAAAGGTGAGCTGACGGATACGCCCGGTGACGATGTCAATCACCCAGAGCTGGCGCCGACCAGACCGGTCCGAGACGAATGCGAGGTGTCGGCCGTCCGGCGCCCACGTTGGATCTTCATTGCGCCCGGCGGATGTGAGCTGCCGGACCTTTCTGCTGGCCACATCCAGGATCACGACCTGGGGCGTCCGGTTGACCTCGCGGTGAAATGCCAAGCTGGCGCCATCGGGCGACCACTCCGGCGCGTTGGAGCTGCCCGTCGCACCGAAATCGAATGCGGCAAACAACTCCTGGTCGGTACCATCCGCCGCCATGACGTAAATCTGCGGCTGGCCGGCGCGGGTGGAGACAAATGCCAATCGTCGCCCGTCCGGGGCGAAGGTCGGGGAAAGATTATCGGCATAGCGACCTACGGTCAACCGCTGCACGCAGCAATTCTGCGTCGCGTCGACGGTAAAAATGTCGGTCCCGCTCTCGTCCGACCGCGCGTACACGAGCAACCGGCCATCCGGCGAAAAGGCCGGCGTGATGTTGAGTCCGCTGGTTGTGCCGGTCACCACCGCCTTCTGGCCGGTCGCGATCGTCTGCAGGACGAGACTGCCGATCCCGGCACCGAACCGGGTGTAGGCGACGCGCGCGCCGTCGGGACTCCAGGCCGGGGAAAGCACCTCCTCCCCTGCGGGAGAGAGCTGCGCTTCCCCTGCACCGTCGCTATCGACCCGGTACAACCTGCGGTCCACGAGGAATAGTAACTGTGAGGCCGCGTACCCTGGCGTCCCGGTGATCCAGCGCACGACCTCGTCGGCGACCTGGTGTGCGGCCAGCCGGAACGCGACATCAAAGCCTGGGGGGAGCGTGAAGCGCTGCTCCCGGCGCAGCGTCCCCTGGATCACGTCGTGGAGGCGGACCGTGGCACCCGGACCATCGGGGACGACCTCCACCGCATACTCCGCCCCGATGGCCCGGAAGAGGCCGTAGTTCACCGTGCGCCCGCCTGCATTCGCGGCAAAGGCACCACTGTCTTGCGCGCCGAGCGCAATGACATCGAAGCGGTCGCTGTAGTCGAGGTCACGGCCTATAATCGTGCGCAGGGAGTCGAGCCCGCGGCCGGGCAGCACGACGATCGACGGTCGCACGCCCGGGCGATAGTCGATCCCGACTCGAACGCCATCGGGGGGACGCAGCGTATCCTGAGCGGCGACCAGAACAGGAAAGGCCGACAGGGCGGCCAGCAGCCCCAAGGTGCGGAGAGAGGCGGTCATTGCGTCCGGGGCGTAAAGTAGAATGAAACGGGCAGCACGTCGGCAGGATACCCGTCCGGCAGCTGCCCGAAGGCGTGCGAGGTGCCCGCCGCCTCGACCGCTCCCTGGGCCGAGAGGTCGAAGGAAAAACTTCCCGAGGCGCGGGTAAGCGTGATTTCGTGAACCGTGCCGTCCCGGAGGATCAGGAAGCTTACCTCCGCTCGAAGCGCCGCGTTCCCGAGCGGCCGCTGCCACCGCCGATAGACCTCCTGCACGATGTTCCGCAGATAGTCCGGGTAGGGGAACGCCAATCCCGGGATGCTCACACTCACGAGATCGTTGCCGGTACCCGGTGTCTCTCCGGGAAGCGGCTGAACGCGCGGCGAGGTCTTCGGATTGGGTTCCGTCTTCGTGGGCGGCTTCGGTGTCAGGGGTTTGGGCTTTGCCGGAGCCGCTTTGGGCGCCTTGGGCGCGGGCGGCGCAGGCTCGTCGGCGGGCGGCCGGGGCGCCGCCTCAGGGGCGGGAGTGAGGTCCGGCGGTGGGGCGGGTGCGGCCACCAGTTCGACGGCGTAGACCGGGGGCCCGAGCTCCACCGGCTTCACCGTCGTCCAGAGCAGGCTGATCGCTGCGGCGTGCAGCACCAGGGTCCCCGTCACTCCAGCTGCGAACCCATTGCGCTCCCTGCGGGAGCGGAGCCGCGACTTCACGGTCGGTCTTCCTCCTCGGCCACGAGCCCCACGTCGGAAATTCCGGAGGCCCGGATCGTGGCGAGCACCCGCACCACGTCACCATAGGGTACGCGGCGGTCTGCCCGGAGGTACACCGACTTTGGTTTGCGGCTCTTCACCAGCGCACCGAAGGTCATCCGGAAGTCGGCCAGCGAGACCGCCGTCTCGTCGATGAAGATGCGCCCCTGCTGATCGACGCTGACAACCATCCCCTCCTTGGCGGTCATCGGGCGCGCCTCGGCCTTGGGCAGCTGCACGTCGACCCCGCCCTGCATGATCGGGGCGGTGATCATGAAGATGATCAGGAGCACGAACGCGACGTCCACGAGGGACGTGACGTTGATATCCGCGTTGAGGGGCAACTCACCGTGCCCGCGCAATCCCCCGCCCCGCCCCACGCCCCAGCCCATACTAAAGCAATCCCTCGCGCGCCATCGTCCCGATCATCTCGTTGGCGAAGCCTTCCAGCTCGCCGGCGAAGAGACCGAGGCGATTGACGAAGACGTTGTAGGCGATCACCGCCGGAATCGCGGTGGCGAGGCCTGCCACCGTCGTCACCAGCGCCTCTGCCACGCCTGGCGCGACGGCTCCGATGTTACCGGACCCGCGCGCGGCGATGCCGATGAACGCGTCCATCACACCGAGGACCGTACCAAGCAGCCCCAGCAGCGGACCCACGGAGCCGATCGTTGCGAGCCAGGAGATGAATCGTGCCATCAGGTCCCGCTCCGCGCCGACTTCCTTGCCGAGCACCATCTTCAGGGCCTCGAGCTGGGTCATGCTCAAGGTGCCGGCCGACGCCGCCTGTCCCTCATCCTTGAGCGCGCCGGGACGCAGTTCGCTGAAGAAACTCAGCCCCTCACGGAACAGCCGATTGTAGGGCGAAGGCGGAAGCTTCATCACGGCGCTGTAGGCGTCCTTCAGCCGGGTCGTGCGCTCCAGCACGGCGAAAAACCGGTCCGCCTGACGGCGGACCCGGCGGAACTGCCACCACTTGATGACGATCACGAACCAGGAGGCCAGGGAGAAGACCAGCGTGATCGCCAGGACGATCTTGGTCTCGGGGCTCGAATGGACGACGAGTTCCCAGGAGGACGAGGGCAGGGTGGACGAGGCCTGAGGCATCAGGAGGATCACCGGAAGAGCTCCTCACACAGGAATCGGGCCCTCAACGGGGGTACCGGGCGAACACGCCGACGGTACCGTTGAGGGCCCGGGGGAGACGGAGGGGGCGTGGCCGAAGCGCACGCCGCATCACGACGGCAGCTTGGCGACCTGCCGGGCCTCGGTCCCGGACGGAATATCCGGCTGGATCACGCGGACGACCCGCGCCGTGGACGACCGCTCGCCGACATGCACGACCTGCACCGTCGCCATCGGTTCATCGATGACCGTGGCTGCACCGATCCGCGCCCGAGGAGCCTGCCGCAGTTCGAACACATCCCCCAGGGCCACGCCGTCCTTCCGCCCCCGGTCGAGGAAGAGCACATCCTGTGGTCCAGTGAGCGGCTGCTTGTCGCGATGCCCGATCACCCTCGCCTTCACGCCATCCGAGATCGGCACGGGACGCACATTCCCCGGATCGACGAACGTTTCGGCGGGCAGCACGCGCTGGTGGTCCCGGATCGCCCCATACGCGGCGATGACCTCGGCCACATTTTCCCGCCGGCTGGCGTCCGTGACACGAATCAGGCCCGTCGGCACGACGACCTGGCCGTAGCCCGTCAGCGGACGGGCGATCTGGACCACCAGGAGCGTATCACCGACCTGATACGTCGCGCCGGGCGGCGGCACCACCGCGACCTGGCTGTACATCTGCGCGGTCGAGCGAGTGGAAGATTCATCGATCTGCAAGGGAGTAACGAGGCCGAGACTCGTGCCGAGGGGAAGCACCTGGTCTTCCGTCAGGAAGCCGGAACTGAAAAACTCGGTTCGGCGGATCGGGCGGTACGCACGACGGAGCGAAATCTCCATGCTCGGGCCGCTGTTGACCACCCGACGGCTATCGCCGACGAGCGGCGAGAGATCGACGCTGTCCCGGGCGTCCGGGGCGGCGTCGTCGGGGAGATCGACCACCTGCGGCTCATTCAGCCCCGCCGCTGCCGGTGGCTCATCCGCGGCGGCGGGAGGCTGACCCGTCGCCGTGTCCGGCGGCTTGCCGGTCGCGAGCTCGACGGGAGGCGCACCGGTTGGCGCCACACTGGGCGCTCCAATCGGCGGTACGCTCGACGCACTCGTCGAATCGGCCCGGGGGGGCGGCGTGTCGGTTGTGGGGACGGCGCTGACCTCCGCAGTCCCACCGAGTCGAAGCACCTCACCGGGGTAGATCCAGTGAGGGTCTTCGACCACGGTGGTATTCAGCCGGTAGATCTCCGGCCAGAGCAAGGGATCGCCGAGGTACGTCCGCGCGAGCTCCCAGAGTGTATCCCCGGTTCGGACGGTGTGAGACTCCGGCCGGGCGTTCTGCGCCGAGAGGCCCGCCGGGACGCTGAGCGCCACCAGCACGGCCGCCAACCGGATCCGAGCAGTACAGGTCATCAGGCTACCCTCTGATGGTGGGAATCGTGGTAACGCAATATATGACAGGCGGCTCCGACGCGCCACTCAGAGACTACGTGAGCCGAGACAACCTAACCGTATGCCGGAACATATCTTGAGCTGGGTGCGCGAGGCCACAGCCCCGATCGCGACGTTCCGGGCGACCCGACGGGCTCCGGCGCCGGCTGTCGCACGCGACGGAGGATGGTATGCGGCTCCCGTCGAGGCGCTAGTCAGAGATGACCGTCCAGCCCCAATTGATGGTAGTAGTGCACCGTATCGTGCTGGTGCTCCAGCAACCAGTCGATCGTGGGCTCCTGGCGCATCGCCTTGCGAAGCGCCTTGGCGGTCGCCTCACGATGCGTCTGGAACAGGAGTGCGTGGTCGAAGTCAGCGGCCTCCAGCACCCCCGGATCGAGCCATACCGAAATGATGATGCCGAGCTCGTTCACTCGGGATTTCGGGATGTCGCCGCTGCGCACCGCATCGAGCACCCCGTGCGCGGTGGCAGCCTGCACGGTGCCCATCAGGATGTTCGTATAGCGACTGTCGGTCACCGTCACCTTGCTGACCATCAGGGTGGCGGGCCTCACCTGGACATCGCTGTTGAGAATCGCGAAGACCCGCGTGTGTCCTTTGACCTGATCTCCCAGGAGCGTCGCAAGTGCCTGACCGACGGGTCCGTCCAGTTCCCCGATCACCACCTCAGGCTCGGCGGCAGACCAGGCCGGCTCCGCCTCCACTAGTGCCTCGCCAGTGCGCAGCACGATGCGTTCGCTCATCTCTTCCGCTCCTCGTCGTGGGTGATGGTCCGGCTGCTCTCACTCGGCGGCAGCGAGCAGCCGCCAACCCCCAGCCAAAACGCTGAGGACTGACGGCTGCCGATGGACGAGGGACCCCCAATTTCAGAACGGGAGGTCGTCGTCCTCGCTGTCGAGGGCTTCCGGGAAATCCCCGAACGCCTCCTCCTTCCCCTCCTTCTTGGCCGGTGTGCTGGACGCGCCGGCAGCGGCCCCCGCGCCAGCCCGGGCCGGCGAGTAGCCTCCCTCTCCGCCACCCTTGCCGGACAACAGGATGATCTCGTTCGCGATGATTTCCGTGGTGTAGCGCGTCTGTCCATCCTTGTCCTGCCAGGAGCGGTACTCCACCCGGCCTTCGACATACAGCTTGTCGCCCTTCTTGACGAACTTTTCGACGACATCGGCCAGTCCCGTGCCGGCGCCCTTGGTGTTATTCCAGGCGACGATGCGGTGCCACTCGGTCTTCTCCTGCTTGTCCCCACCCTGCCCCGACCACTGGCGGCTGGTGGCGAGGCTGAAGTTGGCGACCCGGCCACCGTTGGCGATGCTGCGGACTTCCGGATCCTGACCGAGATTGCCGATCAGGATGACTTTGTTCAGGCTGCGACTCACGGGAACCTCCACTGCTGGTGGGAGCAAGAAGATTGGCGGACATGTCCCCACGGTAACAGGGGAGCCTGACAGCCGGTTAGCCGAAATCTAGCGCCATGGTACCGGGATCACGCACCGCCGGGCAGGGCAAGGCGGAGGACGATCGCATCTTCGACCGGGTTTCGATAGTACCCGGCCCGTCGGCCGATGGGCCGGAACCCCCGACGATGATAGAGCGCCTGCGCGGCGACGTTGCTCTCCCGCACCTCGAGGAACACCTCGCGCGCACCCGCCTCAATGAGGCGCTCGAGGGCCGACGCGAGCAGCAGGCCACCGAGCCCCTGGCCCCGCGATTCCGGCGCCACCGCGAGATTGAGAATCTCGCCCTCCCCGGCAACCGCACGCGCTACAAGATACCCTTCAACTTCACCGAGCCGCTCCGCCACGAGGCCGCGGCCGAAGGGAGAGGCGAACAGCTCCTCGAAGGCCTCCTGGGTCCAAGGATCGCCGAAGCAGCGCCGCTCGAGCGGCACCAGCCGGCGCCCATCAGCCGTGCGGGCGGGCCGGATCTGCCAGGGGCCGTCCATGATCCCTCTCCCATTTTGCCTGCGCCTCCGCCGGGCGACCGTACTGCGGTTCCCAGCGCGCCGCATCGGGAATCACCCGCAGGGCCCCGGCGACGCCAATCAGGCCAAGCATCACCCCGGCATCAGGCCAGGTCGGGACTCCCCCGAGGGTCGGAGCGGAGGGCCCTACGAGCTGCCAGGGACCGGGGAGGCGGGTGCGGATCAGGTCGGGCCCGAGCACCGTTGGGGCGAGGAGCGTGTCCACCCGCCCCGGCGCAAACCGGTACGCCGCCGCAAACAGCTCCCCCCGGAGAGCGTTGCTCACGGCGAGCACGGTGTCTCCGCTAGGCGTGGCAGCTCCGGCGGCGCAGACCAGGAGCGAGGGTACCACCCAGAGCGGCATCGGCCGCACGCGGATCAGTGCCTGGGCAACCGAGGCGCCGACGCGGAGGCCGGTGAAGCTGCCGGGTCCGTCTGCGAGGAGCACGCCCTCGATCTCGGCGTACCCCGCGTCGATCTGTGTCAGGCAGCGTTCGATCGCCGGGAGCAGAGCGGCGGCATGCCGACGTGCTCCGTCGATCGCCTCACGGGCGAGGACCACTCCCGGGCTGCCCAGCGCAATGGCCGCCTGATCGGTCGCCGTGTCGATCGCGAGCCACATCAGCCCACCTCCTCCAGACCCCGGCGATGCTCGTCCGGCAGGTGGTGGAACCGCAGGCGGTGAGTCGGCGGGGGGAGCCACGTCCCGGCGCGCTCCGGCCACTCCACCAGGATCGCGTCGCCTTCAGCCAGCAGCGACTCCCAATCCAGATCGGCGGCCTCCTCGGGGCGACTCAGCCGGTAGCAGTCGAGGTGGAACACCGGGCCCCTCGGTCCATCATAGCGATGCACCAGTGCATAGGTCGGGCTGGTAACCGGCGCGACCACGCCGAGCCCGCGGGCCAGCGCCCGCACGAAAGTCGTCTTCCCGGCGCCGAGTTCGCCTTCCAGCGCGACAATCGCTCCGGGAGCAAGACGCCGCCCGAACGATTCCCCGTCGAGGATCAGTTCCGCTTCGGTGAGAATCCGCATTACGCCCGCTTCTTGAACTGGCGCGGCCGCGGCGGGCGTGCCCCCTGCCCGTCGCGGCCCTTGCCGCGGGCGACATCAGGAGCGTCGAGGGCGCGCAGGTCGTTCACCTGGTCGCGAAGCAGCGCCGCCATCTCAAATTCCAGGTTGGCCGCCGCTTCCTTCATCTGCCGCTCCAGCGCGGCGATCGTCTGGGCACGCTTGGCCGGATCCCGGAAGTCGAGTGCGACCAGACGCTCCTCCTTCTTCTTCTCGACCTTTTCCGTGCGCGCATCCGCCACGCGGGTCGTGAGTCGCACCTCCTCCAGCGACTTGATGATCGAGCGCGGGGTGATGCCATGCTCCAGGTTGTGCGCCACCTGGATGCTCCGACGCCGGGTCATCTCGGCGAGCGCGCGCTCCATGGAGCCGGTCATCCGGTCGGCATAGAGGATCGCCTTGCCGTTGATGTGCCGCGCCGCCCGACCGACCGTTTGAATGAGCGAGCGATCCGAACGGAGAAACCCCTCCTGGTCGGCATCGAGGATGGCCACCAGCGAGACTTCAGGCAGGTCGAGCCCCTCCCGGAGGAGGTTGATCCCGACAAGCACATCGAAGTCGCCAAGGCGAAGGCCGCGGAGGATCTCCATCCGCTCGATCGCATCGATATCGGAGTGCAGGTAGCGCACCCGGACCCCGGTCTGCTGGAGATAATCGGTGAGATCCTCCGCCATCCGCTTGGTCAGCGTGGTGACGAGCACCCGTTCCCGCTTCCGGGCGCGTTCGCGAATCTCCCCCAGGAGGTCGTCGACCTGCCCCTTCACCGGCCGGATCATCACCTCGGGGTCGATCAGCCCGGTGGGCCGGATGATCTGCTCCACCACGTGCCCGTTGGACAGCCGGAGCTCGAGCTCCCCCGGCGTGGCCGAGACGGCGAGCAGCTGCGGCGTCAGGCGCATGAATTCGTCGAAGTGCAGCGGCCGATTGTCGAGGGCGGAGGGGAGCCGGAAGCCGTATTCGACCAGGGTCAGCTTGCGGGCCCGATCGCCGTTGAACATCCCGCCGACCTGCGGCAGGGTGACATGGGACTCGTCGGCGACCACGAGGAAGTCGGCCGGGAAATAGTCGAAGAGGCAGGCGGGTCGCTCCCCTTCACTCCGCCCGGAGAAGTGCCGGGAGTAGTTCTCGATGCCGGCGCAGGTTCCCACCTCGAGCATCATCTCGATGTCAAAGGTCGTCCGCGACTCCAGCCGCTGCGCCTCCAGCAGCTTGCCCGCCCCGCGGAGCAGCGGGAGCCGCTCCGCGAGTTCCGCACGGATGAGGGTGACTGCGCGCTCGATGGTGGGCCGCTGCGTAACGAAATGTTTCGCCGGGTAGATGGCGCAGCGCTCCAGTGTAGCAGTGACTTTGCCGGTGAGTGGGTCGATCCGGGTGATGCGTTCGACTGTATCGCCCCAGAATTCGACCCGGATGGCATGCTCGGCGTAGGCGGGGAAAACCTCCACAGTGTCGCCGCGCACCCGGAAGGTCCCCTGCTCGAAACTGACATCGTTGCGGCTGTACTGAATCCGCACCAGGTCGCCGAGCAGCGTGTCGCGTCCCTTCTGCTCCCCCCGCTCCGCGGTCACCAGCAGCCGACGATACTCGACCGGGTCACCGAGACCGTAGATGGCGCTGACGGTGGCGACGATCACCACGTCCTCGCGCTCCATCAGACTCGAGGTCGCCCGCAGGCGGAGACTCTCGATGTCCGCATTGATCGAGGCGTCCTTCTCGATATAGACGTCGGTCGTGGGGACGTACGCTTCGGGCTGGTAGTAATCGTAGTACGAGACGAAATATTCGACCGCGTTATTCGGCAGGAACTGGCGCAACTCACCGTAGAGCTGGGCGGCGAGCGTCTTGTTGTGCGAGAGCACGAGGGTCGGCTTGCCGTAGTTCGCGATCACATGTGCGAGCGTCATCGTCTTGCCCGAACCGGTCACGCCCAGCAGCGTCTGGTACTTCTCGCCCTGGCGGAGACCCTCCGAGAGCTGCGCGATTGCCCGCGGTTGATCCCCCGCTGGGTCGAACGGCGCCACGACCTGAAAGAGGGAGTTCGACATGGACGGGCAATATATCGACTTCGGCCTATATTCGGGAGGCCATGGCCAAGAGGCGTTTCCACTGCTCGCCCGTCACCGGCATCACCGAGAGCCGAGAGTTGCGGACCAACCCGAGTTCGGCGAGCGTCGGTTCCGCCTTGATCGCAGAGAGGGGCACGTCACGCGGTAGTCGAGTATCCGGGGAGATATCCACCACCACGAGCTTCGCGTCCGACTCTTTCGGATCGGGGTAGGCTGATGCGACGACCTTCGCGGTACCGACCACGGACTTCTCGGCACCGGAGTGATAGACCAGAACTCGGTCCCCGGCTTTCATCGCGCGGAGGTGCTGCAGCGCGAGATTGTTGCGGACCCCATCCCAGACGGCACGGCCTTCGGCGACGAGCCGATCGAAGGAGTAGGTCGTCGGTTCGGTCTTGAGGAGCCAGTACCTGGTCATGGGGCTCAGTTGGTGGGGCTCGGCGTGGGGCCCTCACGGCGCTCGACATCCGTGATCCCCTTCACCTTCCGGATCGACTTGATCACCTTGGCGAGGTGGGCCCGATTGTCCACCTCGACGACGATCGTGCTGAAGACGGTGCCGTCCTTGGTGGCGAGCTCGGCGGCCTTGACGTTGGTGCCGGACAGGCTGATGGCCTGCATGACGTCGGCGTAGAGGCCCCGGCGATCCTCCCCGCTCACGGCGAGCCGCACCGCAAAGGCCTCTCCCTTGGATTCCTGCCAGTCGATTTCGACCCGTCGTCCATCGCCGGTCAGGGTGAGCAGGTTGGGGCAATCGGCGCGATGGATCGAGATGCCGCGTCCCTGACTCACATAGCCAACCACCGCATCGCCCGGGACCGGCTGGCAGCACTGGGCGTAGCGCACCATCAGTCCGGAGAGCCCCTGGATCTTGATACCGGAGCCGAGCCGGAGCCGATCGATCACCCGGCCGATCACGCCCGGCTTCTGATCCTGCAGGTCGTCCGAGGGGACCCCGGGGTAGAGCGCCTTGATCCCCTGCATGATGCTGACGTCACCGCGGCCGAGGGCGACTGCGAAGAGCCGGGCATCGGCGAGGCCGAGGGATTCCGCCGCCGTGCGCAGCTGTTCCGCCTCCGGGGGCGCGAGCCGGCGGCGTTTGGTCTCGCGCGCGAGCAGCTCCTTGCCCAGCTCCTGCGCTTCCTGATCCTCCTGGTGGCGAATCCACGCCTTGATCTTGTGGCGTGCCCGGGCGGTCTTGACGTGGGCCAGCCAGTCGCGGCTGGGCCGTGGCGCCGGACCGGTGAACACCTCGACGGTGTCGCCATTCTTCAATTCGCGGTGGAGCGGCGCAATCCTGCCGTTTACCTTGGCGCCCTGGCAGCGCATGCCGACATCGCTGTGGACCATGAAGGCGAAGTCGATCGGCGTCGCGCCCTTGGGGAGCTGCTTTACGTCGCCCTTGGGCGTGAAGACGAAGATCTCGTCCTGGAAGAGGTCGACCTTGAGGAATTCGAGAAACTCCTCCGGCGTATGGGCGTCCTGCTGCAGCTCCAGCAGCTGCCGGAACCAGCCAAAGTGTGCCTCGATATCGCCGCCCTTCTTGGCGTCGGTCTTATACAACCAGTGCGCGGCGATGCCGTACTCGGCGGTCGTGTGCATCTCCTGGGTGCGGATCTGCACTTCGAAGAGATGCCCGCCCGGGCCGAAGATCGTGGTGTGCAGCGACTGGTACGCATTCGACTTGGGCGACGCGATGTAGTCCTTGATCCGCTCCTGCAACGGGGTCCAGTTATGATGGATGATCCCCAGGACGTGGTAGCACTCCTGCACCGATTTGACGATCACCCGCACCGCCATCAGATCGTAGATCTCGTCGAACGGCTTGTTGCGGCGCTTCATCTTCTGGTAGATGGACCAGAGATTCTTGGGTCGCCCGGTCACTTCGGACCAGGTGATGCCCGCCGTCTTGAGCTCGTGGTCGAGCGGCACCTGCAGCTTGAGGATCATCTGCTCCCGCTCCGCCTTCTGCGCGGCGATCGACTGCACCAGGGTCCGGAAGTCCTCGGCCTCCAGATACTTGAACGCCAGATCCTCGAGTTCCGCCTTGATCCCCGCCATGCCGAACCGGTGCGCGAGCGGCGCGTAGATCTCGCGGGTCTCGGTGGCGATGCGCAGCTGTTTCTCCGGGGGCATCGGGTCCAGCGTGCGCATGTTGTGCAGCCGGTCCGCCAGCTTGATGATGATGACCCGGGCGTCCTTGGCGATCGACAGGAGCAGCTTGCGATAATTCTCCACCTGCTGTTCGGCGGTGGACCGGAACGTCAGGCTGGAGATCTTGGTGAGCCCGTCCACGATCGCGGCGACCTCCGCCCCGAACTCCCGGGCGACATCCTCGGTCCGGATGTCGGAGTCTTCCACCACGTCATGCAGCAGCGCGGCCACGATGGACGTGGTGTCCAGCAGCTGCTCCACCAGGGTCTTGGCGACCGCGATGGAGTGCTGGATGAAATCTTCGCCGGACACCCGCTTCTGGCCCCGGTGGGCCGACGCGCTGAACCGGAGCGCACGATCGATCTGTTCGAGATCCAGCCGGTCGGCGTGGCGCTCGAGCAGGGTGCGAAAATCCGGGGCGATGTCGGGCAGAGTTCCAGTCACAGTAATCCCGCGGTCACGAAGCTCAGGAAACGGTCGCCGGCCACGATCACATGATCATACACCGGCAGGTCGAGCAGGCGGCCCGCCTCCACCAACTGGCGGGTGACGGCCTGGTCCTCGGGCGACGGCGTGGGGTCGCCGCTCGGATGGTTATGAACCACGATGATCCCGGCGGCGGCCTCCGCGATCGCCGCCCGGAATACCTCGCGGGGATGCACCAGCGCGCTGTTCAGCAGCCCGCGTGTCACCAGCACATCCCGCCGCACGCGACTCTGGCTGTCCAGCGCAAGTACATGGAACTCCTCGACGGCCAGGTCCCGCAGGCGGGGGCCGAGAAGCGCCGCCACGTCCTCCGGGGCGCGTACCCTGGGAAGGGCAGGCCACTGTTCCTGCACCAGTCGGGCCGCAACTTCGAAGGCCGCCAGGAGCCTCGCCCCCTTGGCTGGACCGACCCCGCGGGTGCGGGTCAACTCCGCCGGCGGCCGCGCCGCGAGAGTGCGGAGTGAGCCCCCGCCTCGGTCGAGCAGGGCCTCGGCAAGCTGCCGAGCCTCCACCCCGGCCTCCCCGGTTCCTAGCAGGATGGCGACAAGTTCGGCAGACGTCAACGCACTGGCCCCGAGCGCCCAGAGGCGCTCCCGCGGGCGGTGCGGGGACAGGGTGTCCGGGTCAGGGTGGCGCATCCCTCCAGGATGGGGACATTCCGCGCGAGGGGTGGCATCCGGAAAACGCGGGAAGCGCCACACGGTGCTTGACGGATGGCGGTGGTGACCCTCGGGGCCCGTCGAGGGTCTACTCAGTGATCCCCGGTGCGCTCACCCCGCCGACTTCATTCCTCACGAGGACACCATGCCCAAGTCAGCCGCCGGACTCTCCCTCTGCGCCTCCGCCCTCATGATCCTCGCGGCATGCAGTGATGTCACCCCGACGGTCTTTCCTCCAGTCGCGGCCCAGCTCAGGGTGACGCATGCGACCCCCTCGCTCGGCGCGATCGACGTCCTGGTGAACGGCAGCCCCGTGGTTACCGGCCTCGGCTACGGCAACAGCTCAGCGCTGGTCACCACCCCGGGCGGAAGCCAGGACATAGTGGTACGGTCCGGCGCCACCACGCTGGGGAGCGTGCAGTTCACGCTGGCGACCAACCACCTCAACAGCCTGCTGATCGTCGATAGCGCGCCCCAGTTCAGCACCGTGGTCCAGCCTGACACCGGCCAACCCATTGCGACCAAGGCCAACATCCGGCTGGTGAACGTGGCGGGCAGCAACGGCTCGGCCCCGACTCAGCTGCAGGCCCTCATCCACGCACCGAACGCGAATCCCGATTCCGTCGTGACGTCCAACATCGACGCCACCATTCCCACCTACTGGTCCCTGATGTACTTCGACCCGGGGGCGTTCGACATCCGGTACGTCGCGGCCGGCGATACCACCACCCTGGCGCAGGTTTCGTTCAGCGTCCCCGCCGGCGAGAAGCGGCAGGTGGTCCTGCAGCGTGCTGCGAACGGGAGCTATAGCGCCTCCGTTTCCGTGGAGCCGTGATTGGCCGAGCCCAGCTGACCGACGGCTGGACGAAACAACAGGACCCCCGGGACGCCGTCCCGGGGGTCGCTTGGTGTGGCCCGTTGGTATCGGGGCAACCCAGATAGCTAGTCCCCCCGCCGTGGCACTTCTTGTACTTCTTGCCCGATCCGCAGGGGCAGGGATCGTTGCGGCCGACCCGTGGCTGCCCCCCTTCGGTCTGGGGGACGAGCGGTCCGCGATTCGTGCTCACGACCGGCGGCGCCGGAAGCCGGGGGCCGATCGCGGGGGGCGGCGCCGGCGCCGCGTCGCGGGTCCCCGGAGCGAACAGATCATCCGAGCCACTCGACACCGTCCCTCTGGGCCGAGGCGGTGGGGGCGGTGCCTGTTGCTCGGCAGAGACCTGGATCTTCAGGAACCGGTCAGTGAAGCTCGCGTGGATGTCGCGCATGAGGTCTTCGAACATGTCGAAGGCCTCCTTCTTGTATTCGACCAGCGGATCGCGCTGGCCGTACGCACGATACTGGATCGCGTTGCGGAGCTGGTCGAGATCGTAGAGGTGGTCTTTCCACTTCTCATCGAGCACCGTCAGCATGACCGTCGAAAGTACCTGGCCATCCACGTCCGTCGCCCCGACCTGGGCGCCGAACTCCTGCAGGTAAGCGATCTTGCGGTGGAAGGCATCGTGACCGGCCAGCTTCGCGGCGACGATGATCTTTTCCAGCGTCGGCGACCGTCCGGCATCGGTGAGCTCGGGCACCTCCACCAGAAATTGCTGCATCAGGGCGGACTGCAGCCCCGCCCGATCGTACTCCTCCGGGCGCTGGGCCTCCAGCAGTGCCATGGTCACGGCACGTTCCAGCGCCTGGTCCACCATCCGGGTCGCCTCGGCCTTGATCTGCTCGCCGCGTTCGAGGGCGAAGAGCCGCAGCGAATAGACCACGTCGCGCTGCTGGTTCATCACGTCGTCGTACTCGAGCAGCCGCTTGCGTGACTGGAAGTTCTGGAGCTCGACCCGCTTCTGCGCCTGACTGATGGCGCCGGTGACCCACGGATGGGAGATGACCTCATTCTCCTCCGCTCCGCCCTTGTCCATCCAGCCCGCGATCCGGTCGGAGCCGAACAGTCGCATGAGGTCGTCTTCGAGCGACAGGAAGAAGAGGGACCGACCCGGGTCGCCCTGGCGGCCGGCGCGGCCGCGGAGCTGCCGGTCGATCCGACGCGACTCGTGGCGCTCGGTGCCGATGATCTGCAATCCATCGACATCCTCGACCTTGGCGACGTCCGCGCCGAGTTTGATGTCGGTGCCCCGGCCCGCCATGTTGGTCGCGATGGTGATCGAGCCGCGCTGCCCCGCCCCAGCCACGATCTCCGCCTCCCGCTGGTGATACTTGGCGTTGAGGACTTCGTGCTTGAGCCCGCGCCGCTTCAGCTGACGCGAGAGGGTTTCCGACATGTCGACAGTGACGGTGCCGATGAGCACCGGCAGTCCGGCGAGGTGGAGGCGCTCGACTTCATCGAGAATCGCGTTCGCCTTTTCGCGCCGGCTCTTGTAGATGCGGTCTTCCTCGTCCACCCGCTTGATCGGGCGGTTGGTCGGAATGACCGAGACTTCCAGGCCGTAGATGGTGAAGAACTCCTGCTCCTCGGTTTCCGCGGTGCCCGTCATCCCCGCGATCTTGTCGTACATCCGGAAGTAGTTCTGGATGGTGATCGTCGCGAGCGTCTGGGTCTCCCCCTTCACCTGCACCGCCTCCTTCGCCTCCACCGCCTGGTGGAGCCCATCCGACCAGCGCCGCCCGGTCATGACCCGGCCGGTGAATTCGTCCACAATCACCACCTGTCCCTCCTGCACCAGGTAGTCCACTTCCTTCTCGTAGAGGACATGGGCCTGGAGCAGCTTGTGGATGATGTGGAGTTTCTCGCTCTTGATGGCGTACTCGCCCTCGACCTCGAGGCGCTTCGCCACCCGTTCCGCGGGTGTGAGTGCCGGATCGCGATCGACTCGGTGGACCTCTTCCGAGATGTCCGGCACCAGGAAGAGGCCCGGGTCGTTCGGCGACATCGCCGCCGCGCCCTGGTCGGTGAGGTGCACGGAGTGCCCCTTCTCGTCCAGCACAAAGAGCAGCACCTCTTCGAGGTCACGCATCCCCTGCTGGCGCATGGGAAGCTTGCGGTCCGCGATGTGGTCCAGCTCCACGCGCTGCACCGCACTCTTGACCCCGGGCTCATTGAGAAACTTGAGCAGCTTCTTGTTCTTCGGCATGCCGAGCCGGGCAACGTAGAGCTTGCGTGCGGCGTCACTCACCAGTTTTGGATCGGCCAGCAGTGGCTCGGCCTCGGCGATGAGGGTGCTGACGACCCCATTCTGCCGGCGCACCAGTTCCACCACCTGGCGATTGAAGTGGGCGTACTTCTCGTCGTTCTCGTTCCCCACCGGCCCCGAAATGATGAGCGGCGTCCGCGCCTCATCGATGAGGATCGAGTCGACCTCGTCGATGATGGCATAGGCATGCTCCCGCTGGACCCGCTGGTCCAGAGAAAACACCATATTGTCGCGGAGGTAGTCGAAGCCGAATTCGTTATTGGTGCCGTAGGTAATGTCCGCGTTGTACGCGCCGCGGCGCACCGGCGAGCTCGGCTCGGTATCGTCGAGGCAGCCGACGGTGAGCCCGAGATAGGTGTAGACGTGTCCCATCCACTGCGAGTCGCGGCGGGCCAGATAGTTGTTGACGGTGACCAGGTGCGCACCCCGCCCGGCCAGCGCATTGAGATAGAGTGGCAGAGTGGCCACGAGCGTCTTCCCCTCGCCGGTGGCCATCTCCGCGATTCGCCCCTGATGCAGCACGATGCCGCCGATCAGTTGCACATCGTACGGCACCATGTCCCACACCAGCGCGCGTCCGGTGACCATGACCGTCGTGCCGATCAGCCGACGGCACGCCTCCCGCACCGTGGCAAAGGCCTCGGGCAGGATGTCGGTGAGCGCCGCGGAGAGGTCCTGCCTGAAGCGCGTCTCGAGCGCGTTGAACCGCTCTTCGAGCTGATCGCGCTCCACCGGATCGGCGCAGTCGTGACGCAGCTGGCGGACGTGCTCCCGTTCGGCTTTCACCGCCCCGGTCCGCTCGGCAATCCGCTGACGGAACAGCGCCGTCTGGGCCTTGAGGCGATCCTCGGGGTAGTCCTGGAGCAGGGCCTCGTGGCGCTTGATCGCGTCCACGATAGGCTGGACCTTCTTCACTTCGCGCTCGAACCGGGTCCCAAAGAGCCGAGTCAGCGGTTTCTGAATGAAATCAAGCATCGGGCAAATATAACCGGTCCGACGCGATGAACTCCGCGACCGCATCAGGCACCCAGTACCGGATTGGCAGCCCCGCGGCGACGCGGTTCCGGATCTCGGTCGCGGAGATGTCGACCCCGGGCACCGTCACCCCCCGGACCGGCCAGGGCAATATCGGCAGGACCGTCCCCGGCCTGGCGAAGACCACCAGGGTCGCGAGGAGCGGGAGTTCGTGGGCCAGATGCCAGGCGGGCAGCTCCGCAGCGGCATCGGCTCCTATCAGCAGCGCAAAGGTACGCCCCGGTTCGGCGGCATGCAGCGCCCGGAGGGTATCCACGGTGTAGGAAGGCCCGGGTCGATCCAGCTCAGCCCGGTCCAGCCGGAAGCGTGGTTCGCCGGCAATGGCAAGCGCGACCATGCGGGCGCGCTGTTCCGCCGGCGCCGCGTGACGACCGCGCTTGAAGGGCTGTTCCCGAGCCGGGACGAACCGTACCTCGTCGAGGCCCAGTGCCTCGAGAACGGCCTGGGCTACCAGCAGATGTCCATGATGGATCGGGTCGAACGAACCACCGAAGAGGCCGATCACGGCGATCCGGTGCGTGGAACGCGCACGAATGGCGGGCTAGCTGCCGGCCGGCGTGGGCGGCGGGGTGGAATCGCGCGGGGCCGGACACGACCGCTCCAGTCCCGGCGCGGAGGGATGGTACCGCCGGATGTAGCCGCAGGTCTCCTGCAGATCCTCGGCGTATCCCACCTTGCGATAGGAATCGACCAGCCGGAGCAGGGCGGCGGGGGTGACCTCTGCTCTCGGATACGTCGCGGCGATGTCCTTGAGATACAGGATCGCCGAATCGTACGCCTTCAGCTTGAAGTAGTACTCCGCCGACTTGAGCTCCTTGCGCGCGAACGACTCCTCCAGCTCGACGATGCGCAGCCGCCCCCGCGCGCCGGCAGGCGAGTCCGGGTACCGATTGAGCAATTCCTGGTAGGTGGCGAGCGCGGTCTGTCCGTACGTCGGGTCGAGTTCGGGGCGCCGCCAGAGATCGGCATAGGCATCACCGGCACGCAGCAATCCCTCCGGGGCCAGTGCGGCGTCCGGCGTATCATCGGCGACCTTCCGAAATTCCCGCGCCGCCTGCAGCTGGTTCTTCTGTCCGAAGTAGCACTCCGCCAGCCGAAACCGGGCCTCGACCGCCAGGGTGTCGCCCGCGGGCACCTCGAGGGTCACCCGCTCCAGCAGCGTGGCAGCCTTGCCCCACCGCCCCCGGGAGTACTCGGCCATCGCTCGCGCCCACAGCGCCTGGATCTCCGCGTGCGAGATCCCCGAGGCCACAGGCGTCACGGTCGCGACCGGCTTGACTCCCCGGTGACCGCAGGCGGCGAGCAGAATCAGCGCGGCGAGGGTCGCGCGAGACGTCAGGGGCACAGGCATCCATCCTCTCATCACTGTGAATCCGCCTTCGCGGCGTTGGCACCAAGTTGCGCGAGCCGGCTCGCGGCCAGGGCGGTGATCGAATCACTCGCCCCGGGCCCCATGGCGTCCTGGAACGCAATCGTCGCGCCGAGGAGATCGCCCTGGGTGACCCGGGCATCCCCGAGCCCGATCAAGGCCAGGCGCCCCGACTCGGAGGTCGAGTCGGCGGTGATGACCCGGCCGAACCACTGTGACGCGATCTCCGGCTTCTGAACCAGCAGCGCCTCGAGTCCGAGCTGAACTCCGCACTCTCCGACTCCGCCGCTCGCCCGCTCCCGAGCCACGGGATCGCGCGAGCGACGGAGCACGGCAAGATAGGCGTCCATGGCATCGGTGCAGGCCGTGGTCCCCTGCAGTGCCTCACCGTATTGCAGCAGCATCTGGTCGACAGCCGCGGCATCACCGGCGGCGGCGAGGGCGTTCGGCCCGATGCCAACCACCTGTCCCGGATCGAGGCGTCCGCCCTTCACCAACGCGAGCGTATGTCGCGGGCTCACCCGTTCCGGCGCGAGACGGCGGAGGTCCTCCACCGCTTCCTGCAGGGCGATTCCGGCGGCCGCCTGGTCGGCTCCGCGCGCCACCTGCTCCAGGCCGCGCGCCGCCTCGGAGGCACGGGTGGGATCGGTGCCGGCCAGCTTCTGGTAGGCGCTGGCCGCCTCACGGTATTCCCCCGCCTTGCTCGCAGCGGCCGCGAGTTTCGCCAGGAGCTGGGCCTGGGCGTCGCCGCGAGCGGCAGCCCGATATTCGTCCAGCGCAACCACATACTCCCCCTGGCTGTACGCGGTGTCACCCAGGCGTTCGTGATCCGCGGCCGAGCCGGCACAGCCGGAGAGCAACACCATCGAAAGCGCCCAGCCTCTCACTCGCTGGTCCGCCCCAGCATGGCAAGGTAGGCCTCGACGCGGGCGTTCTTCGGCCTGGCGAGGAGCGAATCGTGCCAGATCTGCTGAGCCCCGGCGGCGTCGCCGGAGAGGTAACGGGCCAGACCGAGAGACGCGAGCGCATCGACGAAGTTCGGGCGGTCACGGACGACCCGCTCGAGTTCATCGCGAGCGGCCAGCACATCTCCGGCCTCCAGCAGTACCCGGGCGAGCCGGTAGCGCAGATCGGCGAAATTCGGGCCGAGTTCGACGGCGCGGCGATACTGCTCGACGGCGAGCGTCACCGCTCCCGACTCCGCATACGCGGAGGCCAGCAGGGCATGATGATTCGCAAGACTGGCCGCGACGTGCGCCGGAAAGCCGGAGTCCTGCGTCGCATTGTGGGCTGCGGCGTCGCGAAAGGCGGCCTCCGCCTCCTCGGTCCGACCCAGATCATTCAGCAGGATGCCGCGATGAATGTGGGCCTCGATGTACCGCGGATTCAGCTCCAGCGCCTTGCCGAAATGCTCGAGCGCACGCTGCGGCTGTCCCAGCATCGCGTACGAGAGCCCCAGCAGGTGATGGCAGTCGGCGAAGTCGCGGCCCGACTCCACGATGTCCCGCAGCAGGTGCACGGCACCATAATAGTCCTGCAGCGCGAAGCGCTCGCGGGCCTGATTGATCAGGGGTTCATCACTGATGCGCATGAGTCTCCCGGAACCAGGCGACGAAACGGCGAATCCCATCGGGGAACGGCGTGGCGGGCCGATATCCCAGCACCCGGCCGGACTTGGTGAGGTCCGCGGCGGTCAGCCGCACATCTCCCGGCTGGCGTTCCCCGCGCTCGATCCGGGGTTCAATCCCCAGCGCGGCGGAAATCTCGGCGATCATGCGCGACAGCGCCACCGTCTCATTGCCGCCGAGGTTGAACGCCTCGAGGCCGGCGGGGCCGGAGGCAGTCCACTCCACCGCGGCCACCACCCCCGTCACGATGTCATCAATATAGGTGTAATCCCGGGCTTCGGTGCCGTCGCCGAACATCGTGATCGGCTCCCCGGCGCTGATCCGGTGGGTGAACTTGTGGATCGCCAGGTCCGGTCGCTGCCGTGGCCCGTACACCGTGAAGAAGCGGAGGGACGCGACGCGAAGTCCATAGTGGGGCGCGAGCGCCTCCAGGATCAGCTCCCCCGCCCGTTTGGTCGCGGCGTACGGTGAGATCGGGTGCACGGCGGCGGCGTCCTCGCGGAACGGCGGCGCGGTATCGTCGCCATAGACGGAGGACGAGGAGCCGAAGACGACTCGGGTCACCCCTGCCCCGCGCGCCGCATCAAGGACCGACTGGGTCCCCGTGACGTTGGCCCGAAGATACCCCATCGGATCCTGCAGGGACGGTCGTACTCCCGCCTTGGCGGCGAGATGGATGATCACCGTGCCGGGAGTGAGCAGTTGCCGGAACCGGTCGGTCTCGAGGATGTCCGCCTCGTGGAAGCTGAAGCGCCGATGCTGCCGGGCCCCGCCGAGATTCCGCTCCTTGACCCGCCGGTCGTAAAAGGGGTCGAAGTTGTCGATGCCCACGACCTCGTCGCCGCGCGCCAGCAGGCGCTCGGCCAGGTGCGATCCGATGAAGCCAGCGGCCCCCGTAATGAGCACCCGCGTCATCGGCCGAACTGTCGTGCGAAGTAGGCGATGGTCTGCTCGAGTCCCTGCTCCAGCGTTACCGTCGGCTCCCAGCCGAGGAGGGTGCGCGCCCGGGTGATGTCGGGCCGGCGCACTTTGGGGTCGTCGGTCGGCAGCGGGCGGTGTTCGATCCGCGACGTAGAACCGGTCAGCCTGAGCACCAGCTCCGCCAGCTGGCGCACCGTGAATTCGTTGGGGTTTCCGATATTCGTCGGATCAGTGAGATCGCTCCTGAAGAGCCGGTAGATCCCATCGACCTCATCGGAGACGTAGCAGAACGAGCGGGTCTGCTCCCCCTCCCCGTAGACGGTCAGCGGCTCGCCCCTGAGTGCCTGCACCACGAAATTCGACACCACCCGCCCGTCGCGAGCCCGCATCCGTGGCCCATAGGTGTTGAAGATCCGGATGATCCGCGTTTCGATGCCGTGGAAGCGATGATAGGCCATCGTGATCGCCTCGGCGAACCGCTTGGCTTCGTCATAGACGCCGCGCGGGCCGACCGGATTGACATGCCCCCAGTAACTCTCGGGCTGCGGGTGCACCTGCGGGTCGCCATACACCTCGGAAGTCGAGGCCAGGAAGAATCGCGCCCCCTTCGCCTTGGCGAGCCCGAGCGCATTGTGGGTCCCGAGGGAACCGACCTTCAGCGTCTGGATGGGAAGCTCGAGGTAGTCGATCGGACTCGCCGGCGAAGCGAAGTGCAGCACCCCATCCAGCGGGCCCTCGACGCTGATGTACTGACTGACGTCGTGCAGGACAAACTGGAACTGCGGGTTGCCTTCGAGGTGCGCCAGATTCTCCCGGGCACCGGTGATCAGGTTGTCCATCCCGATCACCTCGTGACCCTCCGCGAGAAAGCGGTCCGTCAGGTGCGATCCAAGGAACCCTGCGGCCCCCGTGATGAGGACTTTCATGCCCCCGGGTTCCGGCCGATTCCATGATAGGCAAATCCCTGGCTCCGCATCCGGGCCGGGTCGTACAGATTGCGCCCGTCGATGATCAGCGGGTGACGGAGCAGGGCCTTCACCCGGTCGAAGTCCGGGTTGCGGTAGACCAGCCATTCGGTGACGATCGCCAGGGCATCGGCTCCGTTGGCGGCGCTGTACGGGTCCGCGGTATAGACGATCCGGTCGCCGAACACCTCGCGCGCCGTTTCCATCGCCTTGGGATCATGCGCCTGCACCCGCGCGCCTGCCGCGAGCAGCCCCTCGACGAGCGGGATCGCCGGGCTCTCCCGCATGTCATCGGTCTCCGCCTTGAACGCCAGCCCCCAGATCGCAATCGTCCGTGCCCGCCAGCCCGGCCGGAAAGGCCGCCCGCAGCTTCTCCAGCATCACCTGCTTCTGGCGCTCGTTGACGCGCTCGACCGCATCGAGAATCTCGAATTGAAGCCCCACCTCGCGGCCGGTGCGGATGAGCGCCTTGACATCCTTGGGGAAACACGACCCACCGTAGCCAGGACCGGGAAAGAGGAAGGCCTGCCCGATCCTCCGGTCCGTGCCGATGCCCTTCCGCACGTCATTGACGTCGGCACCAACCCGCTCGCAGAACAGCGCGATCTGGTTCATGAACGAAATCCGGGTGGCCAGCATCGCGTTCGCCGCGTACTTCGTGACTTCAGCCGACGGGATATCCATGAAGAGGATCGGGTTCCCCGTCCGGACGAAGGGACCATAGAGCTCGGCCATGGCCTCTCGGGCCTCCTCCGTATCGATCCCGATCACGATCCGGTCCGGCTTCATGAAGTCATCGATCGCCGCGCCCTCCTTCAGAAATTCCGGATTGGAGCAGACGCTGAAGGCAAGCCGCGTCTCTGCCCCGATAGCCGCTCGCACCTTTTCCGCCGTCCCGACCGGCACCGTGGACTTGGTGACCACGACCTTATGGGTGGTCATGTGCTGACCGATCGTCCGCGCCACGGCCAGCACGTGCTGCAGATCGGCGGAGCCATCCTCGCCCGGGGGCGTGCCGACCGCGACGAACACCACCCTCGCCCGCGCCACGGCGCCGCCGATATCGGTCGTGAACGCCAGCCGGCCCTCCGACTGGTTGCGGCGAACCATCTCCTCCAGCCCCGGCTCATAGATCGGGATGTCGTTGGCCTTCAGGCGTTCGATCTTCGCCGCATCGATGTCCACGCAGACCACGTCGTTGCCGGTCTCCGCGAAACATGCCCCGGTCACCAGCCCGACGTACCCACTCCCGACCACCGCAACTTTCATCCTTGCCTCTCCCCGCTCACCGGTAGAATGCGTTGACTGCCCCGACCACTGCGTCCTGCTGGGCTCGCGTCAGTTCGGGATAAATCGGCAGCGAGATGACCGTCTCCATCGCCGTTTCCGTCACTGGCAGGCTGCCTCGCGCATAGCCCAGGTGGGCGAAACAGGGCTGGAGGTGCAACCCCAGTGGATAGTAGACCGCGCATCCAATGCCCTGCGCCCTGAGGTGCTCGACCAGGGCATCGCGCCGCTCAGCCCGGAGAGTGTATTGGTGGAAAATGTGCTCGTTCGCGGCGTCGACCTTCGGTGGACAGACCGCGTGGTGCCCCGCAAAGGCGTTGGTGTAGTACGCCGCCTTCTCCCGGCGCGCGGCGCTCCATGCGGCGAGGTGGGGGAGCTTCGCGAGCAGGACAGCCGCTTGGAGCGTATCCAGGCGGCTGTTGTAGCCGACTTCGTCATGATGATACTGCTTGGCCCCCCCATGAGTCCGCAGCCGGCGCAGCCGCGCCGCGAGAGCATCGTCCTGCGTGACCATCATCCCGCCATCGCCCCAGCCGCCCAGGTTCTTGCTCGGAAAGAACGAGAGGGATCCCACCTGTCCCAGCGATCCGGCCACGAACCAGGCACCCTCGATCCGGCGGCGTGCCCCGATCGCCTGAGCCGCATCCTCGATCACCACAAGGCCATGGCGCGCCGCAATGGACAGCACGGATTCCATCGCAGCCATCTGTCCGAAGAGGTGCACCACCACGATCGCGCGGGTCCGCGGAGTGATCGCGGCTTCGACAGCGGCCGGTGAAAGGTTGAAGGTCGCGGCATCGATGTCCACGAAGACCGGCGTCCCGCCCGTGTTGTGGATCGTTCCCGCCGTGGCGAAAAACGTAAAGGCCGGCGTGATCACTTCGTCGCCCGGCGCCAAGTCGAGTGCGCGGAGCGGGAGCAACAGCGCATCGGTCCCGCTCGCGCAGCCAATCCCGTGCTTCACACTGGACAGCGATGCCACCGCCGTCTCCAGCGCGCCGACCTCCTCCCCCAGAATGAACTGCTGCCGTTCCACGACCCGCAGCAGCGCGGGGAGAACCTCCTCCCGGATCGACTGGAATTGTGCGACCAGGTCGAGCAGCGGAACGTTCACGCCAAGCCTCGCGGGGAATGGTGGAGCACGGCCAACGACGGCGTTCGGCGGGGCAATTTCAGGGCCGGAACAGAGGCCGAAACCTAGCGGCGATCCTGAGGGGGGTCAATCAACCGAAGTGCGCCCTGCTCTTCACGATACGTCGCCCCACAGACACCGCACGCGGCGGCCCTGTCGCGCAGCTGCAACCGCTCGCCGCACTGACACATCCATCCCACCCTCCGTGCCGGGACCCCGACCATCAGAGCGTAGGCCGGGACATCGCTGGTGACCACCGCACCCGCCCCGATGAAACCGAACTCCCCGATCGTCACCCCACAGACGATGGTTGCGTTGGCACCGATGGAGGTGCCCCGCTTGACCAGCGTGGTCCGGTACTCGTGCTTCCGGGAGACGTGGCTGCGAGGATTGGAGACGTTCGTGAAGACGCAACTCGGTCCGCAGAAGACGTCGTCCTCCAGCACGACGCCCTCATAGATCGAAACGTTGTTCTGCACCTTTACGTTGTTGCCCAATCTGGTCCCCGGCATCACGACCACATTCTGACCCAGATTGCAGCGCTCGCCGATGATGGCACCAGGCATGATGTGGGAGAAGTGCCAGATCCTGCTCCCCGTCCCGATGACCGCGCCCTCGTCGACGTAGGCGGACTCGTGCACGAATACATCATTCATGGCTGGCCTCGAAGGTACCGTCCTGCTTCACGATCTTGACCTCAGTCTCCAGTTCCGTTCCGCACTGCTCCCGCACCGCCGTTCGGGCCCTGGCGATCAGTCGGCGGACCTCGGCGGCCGTTGCGCCCCCGGTGTTCACGAAGTAGTTGGCGTGCATCGGCGAGACCTGGACGCCGCCCTCTCGCGCGCCTTTGAGGCCCGCGGCCTCGATGAGCTGCCCGGCTGTCCGCGGTCCGCCCGACTGCTGCCAGCTCGGCCCGGCGGGATTCTTGAACACGCTGCCGCAGCAGGGCTGGTTGAAGGGCGTGCCTTCCTGGCGCCAGCGGAACAGCTCCGCCACTTCGGCCTGAATGCCGACGGGATCGGCGTCGGCGAGTTGCACCGTGGTCTGCAGGATGACCCGGCCTTCGAGTCCGGCGTGCCGATACCCGAACGGGATGTCGGCGCGACACAGTACCACGTCACTCCCCCGGGCATCCACGACGGTCACCGTCTCGACGACCCCCGCCCAGTCTCCGCCGTGGCAGCCCGCATTCATGTAGACGCCGCCACCGACGGTGCCGGGGACTCCCACGAACCGGTGCAGCCCGGCGAATCCAGCGTCGGAGGTCTTCCGCGCCGCCAGCGGCTGCGGTAAGCCCGCTCCGGCGCGCCAGCGGCCACCGCCCAGGTGGGCGAGGGCATCCAGACCCTTGCCCAATCGGATGACGAGCGCCTCCAGCCCCTCGTCGGGAAGCAGCAGGTTCGAGCCAAGCCCGAGGGCGAACCACGGCACCCCCACCTGGTGGGCCAGCCGGAGCGCGGCCCCGACATCCTCCGCGGTCAGCGGCAGAAGCAGCGTAGCGGGTCCGCCGATCCGGTACGAGGAATAGCGCGCCAGGGGCTCGGCCTCCCGCACCTCGCCTCGCACGGCGGCGCGCAGACGCGCGGCGAAACCTGGGTCGCGCGCTCCAGTCATCCCGCGGCGCGAGCCTTGCGAGCGATCTCGTGCCATTCCTGGATGGAGCACACTTCCCGCTCCCGGCTGCGCAGCGCAATGATGGCATCGCACGCCGCCGATGCCGCAGACATCGTCGTCGTGTACGGCACCCGTTGTGCGAGCGCCGCCGCACGGATGGCGTAGTCGTCCTGCTGGGTCAGTTTGCCGAGGGGGGTGTTGATCAGCAGGCCGATCTGGCCAGAGAGCAGCAGGTCGATCGGATTCGGACGCCCCTCATATACCTTGAGCACCCGCTCTGCCGGAATCCCCCGGACCCGGAGATGCCGGGCCGTCCCCTCCGTCGCAAAGATCGTGAAACCCATCTCGTGGAGCCGCCGCGCAATCGGGACGACCGTTACCTTGTCGTGATCGTTGACCGTGATGAACACCCCGCCCTCCAACGGCAGCGCACCGTCCGCCGCAGTCTGCGCCTTGGCGTAGGCCATCCCGAACGAGGAGGCGATGCCCATCACTTCGCCGGTGGAACGCATCTCCGGCCCGAGAATCAGGTCGACGCCATGCAACTTGTTGAACGGGAAGACCGCCTCTTTCACCGCCACGTAGGGCTGGCCGACGTTGTCCTGCAACCCGAGGTCCTCGAGTGTCTTACCGATCATCACCGCCGCCGCGAGACTCGCCAGGGCCACCCCGGTGGTCTTGGAGACAAAGGGGATCGTGCGGGAGGCGCGCGGGTTGACCTCGAGGACGTAGACGACCCCATCCTTGATGGCATACTGCACGTTGATCAGGCCGATGACCCCGAGTGCCTTGGCAAAGGCGCGCGTGTACTGCCGCATCTGCTCGACCTGCGCCTCGGAGATCAGGTACGGCGGCAGGACACAGGCAGAGTCCCCGGAGTGGATGCCGGCGTCCTCGATATGCTGCATCACTCCGCCGATGACGCACCGGTTGCCGTCGGAGATCGCGTCGACATCGGCCTCGAATGCATCCTCGAGGAACCGGTCGATCAGCACCGGGTGCCCCGGAGCCACGCGCACCGCCCTGATGAAGTAATCGCGCAGCGATGTCTCATCGTAGACGATTTCCATCCCCCGGCCGCCCAGCACGTAGGAGGGGCGCACCAGCGCCGGGTAGCCGACCCGCTCCGCCACCGCGAGCGCCTCATCGAGTGTCATGGCCGTCCCGGCGGGCGGCTGCGTGACTCCAAGTTCACGGGCCAGCGCCTCGAAACGCTTTCGGTCCTCGGCCGCATCGATATTGTCGGGTGAAGTGCCGAGGATGGTGACCCCGGCGGCCTCCAGGCCCCGCGCCAGTTTGAGCGGCGTCTGACCGCCGAGCTGCACCACGACACCAAGCGGCTGTTCCACGTGGATGATCTCGAGCACATCCTCCAGAGTCAGCGGCTCGAAATAGAGCGTATCCGAGATGTCGTAGTCGGTCGACACCGTCTCGGGATTCGAGTTCACCATGACCGTGGTGTAGCCCATCTCCCGGAACGCGAGCGCCGCGCGGACGCAGCAGTAGTCGAACTCGACGCCCTGCCCGATCCGATTGGGGCCGCTGCCGAGGATGATGACGGTCTTCTTCCCCTTGAACTGCCCCTCATTCTCTTCATCGTAACAGGAGTAGAGGTACGGCGTCTTCGAGGGGAACTCCCCGGCGCAGGTATCGACCGTCTTGTACGCCGGCCGGAGTCCCAATTCGTGACGGATGGCGCGAATCTCCGCCTCCTGCATGCCGCGCAGGTCCGCCAGCTGCCGGTCCGAGAAACCGAACTGCTTCATCCGGCGGATCAGCGAGAGCTCGCCGTACACCTCCGCCCGACCAGCCGCCGCCCAGGTCCGTTCGGCCTCGATAAGCTGCAGCATCTGGTCGACGAACCACGGGTCGTAACCGGTACGCTCCGCAACCTCCTCGACCGTGACCCCCAGCAGCAGGGCACGCTTCACCTGGAAGATCCGTTCGGGCGTGGGCGTCCGGATGGCGGCCTTGATCGCCTCCAGCGAGGTGTCCGTCAGGCGGTCGTCGATCGGGGTCTTGCCGATTTCCCAACCCGCCCGGTCGATCTCGAGCGCGCGGAAGCCCTTCTGAAAGGCCTCCTTGAACGTCCGGCCGATCGCCATCGCCTCGCCGACGGCTTTCATCTGGGTGCCGAGTCGTGGATCCGCCGTCGGAAATTTCTCGAAGGCGAACCGCGGCACCTTCACCACCACGTAGTCGAGCACCGGCTCGAAGGACGCCGGCGTGGTCTTGGTGATATCGTTGGGCAATTCATCGAGCGTGTAGCCGACGGCAACCTTGGCGCCGATCCGCGCAATCGGGAATCCGGTGGCCTTGGAGGCGAGCGCCGAAGACCGTGACACCCGCGGATTCATCTCGATGACAAGCTGCTCCCCGGTGGTCGGGCTCACCGCGAACTGGATATTGCAGCCACCGGCGGCGACCCCGACTTCGCGGATGATCTTGATCGCCGAATCGCGCATCGCCTGATATTCGCGATCGGTCAGCGTCATCGCCGGCGCCACGGTGATCGAGTCCCCCGTGTGCACGCCCATGGCGTCCAGGTTCTCGATGGAGCAGACGATCACCACGTTGTCCGCCCCGTCCCGCATCACCTCGAGCTCGTACTCCTTCCAGCCGACGATGCTCGTCTCCACCAGGACCGAACCCACGGGCGACAGCTCCAGTCCCCGCTCGATGATGGTGATGAACTCTTCCCGGTTGTACGCGATGCCACCACCGGTGCCGCCCAGTGTGAAGGAGGGGCGGATGATCGCCGGATATCCGGTATCGGCCACCGCCTCCAGCGCCTCATCGAGGGTGCGGATCACCCGACCGCGCGGAGTGGCCAGCCCGATCCGCACCATCGCCTTGGCAAACTCCTCCCGGTCCTCAGCGACCCGGATGGCGCGCTCGTTGGCGCCAATCAACTCGACACCGAACCTGGCGAGCGTGCCATCCTTTACCAGTGCCATGGCGACGTTGAGCGCCGTCTGCCCGCCCATGGTCGGCAGCAGCGCATCCGGACGCTCCCGCTCGATCACCTTGGTCACCCACTCCGGCGTGACCGGCTCGATGTAGGTGGCGTCGGCGATCTCCGGATCCGTCATGATCGTGGCAGGATTGGAATTGACCAGGATGACCCGATACCCCTCCTCCCGGAGCGCGCGCACCGCCTGGGTGCCCGAGTAGTCGAACTCGGCGCCCTGGCCGATCACGATAGGGCCGGAGCCGAGCAGGAGGATGGAGCGGAGGTCAGTCCGTTTGGGCATTGACGACGTCCTGGAGGGTCTGGTCAAAATCGATCGCAGGCGACCAGCCGGTCGCGTCCCGCAACCGGGAGGGATCGCCCACAAGGTGAGTGAGGTCGGCGGCGCGCGAGAGCTGGGGATCCACCTCCGCGATCGCGTGGACGCCGATGAGTTCCGTGAGGCGGGCAAACACGGCGGCGAGGGATCGCCCCTCGCCCGAGGCAATATTGTAGATTTCGCCGGCGTGGCCGCGGGAGAGCAGCGCAACATAGGCCCGTACGACGTCGCGCACGTCGAGGATATCGCGCACCGGTTCAAGATTGCCGGTCTTGACGACGGTCGCGCCGATCCGGCGCGCGGCCTTGAGGCGGCGGGCAAACGCCGGCACGACGTAGCGGTCGGTCTGGTGGGGGCCGGTATGCGGAAAGGGGCGAGCGATCATCACTCGGACGCCGGTGCGGCGCGCCACTTCGAGTGCAGCCACCTCCGCCCCGACCTTGCTCGCGGCGTACGGCGAGATTGGCGTCACCGGATCCGACTCCAGCCGGAGACGGGGCTGAGTCACCGCGCCATAGACCTCTGCGCTCGACACCAGCAATAGCAGGGGATCAGCGCCCGCCTCGCTCCGCCAGTTTCCGAGCGCATCGGCCAGCCGCGCGGTCCCTCCCGCATTGACGTCCCATGCCAGTCCGGGATCCCGGCGCGCCTCGGCGCCAGACGCGATGGCGGCGAGGTGGATCACGGCATCGGGGCACTCCGCGACGGCCGCCCGCACGGATTCGGTTTCCCTGAGATCAAGCGGCAGCCAGCGGACGTGGCGCCGTTCGGCCGCCGGCAGAAATTCCGGTGGCGCTTCCCCGGGGAGCCGCGTACCGATCACCTCATGGCCGTTGGCGACCAGCGCCGGCAGCAGCCAGCGGCCCACGAAGCCCGCGGCCCCCGTCACCAGCACCTTCATCGGCGACGCCCCAGCTCCGCCAGATCGGCATCGACCATCATCGTGATCAGACCCCGGAAGTCCACCGTCCGGCTCCAGCCCAGCTCGGCACGCGCGAGCGACGGGTCGGCCAGCAGGATGTCGACCTCCGCAGGGCGCACAAACTTCGGGTCGGTCTTCACGTAGCGTTGCCAGTCGAGGCCGAGGTGGCCGAACGCGACCTCAACCAGTTCCCGAACGGTGTGCGTCTCGCCGCTCCCGATGACGTAGTCTTTCGGCTCCGGCCGCTGCAGCATGCGCCACATCGCCTCGACGTAGTCCCCGGCGAAGCCCCAATCCCGCCGGGCATCGAGGTTTCCGAGACGGAGCTCCGTGGCGAGGCCGAGTTTGATGCGGGCGGCCGCATCGGTCACCTTGCGGGTCACGAATTCGATACCGCGCCGCGGCGACTCGTGGTTGAAGAGGATCCCGCTCACCGCGTAGAGATTATAGGACTCACGGTAATTCACCGTGATCCAGTGCCCGTATACCTTGGCGACTCCGTAGGGAGATCGGGGATAGAATGGAGTGCTTTCCCGCTGTGGGGTCTCCGTCGCCCGGCCGAACATCTCCGAACTCGAAGCCTGGTAGAAGCGTGCCTTCGGCCAGGCCAGCCGGATCGCTTCGAGAATCCGGGTAACCCCGAGCGCCGTGAACTCGCCGGTCAGCACCGGCTGAGTCCAGGACGTGGGTACGTACGACTGGGCGGCGAGGTTGTAGACCTCGTCCGGCTCCGTCTCGCGGATCACCATGGTAAGGGAGTGCTGGTCGAGCAGGTCCGCGGGCAGAATCTGGACCCGGTCGAGGAGGTGCTCGATCCGCTCGTAGCTGTGGTGACTGGTCCGCCGGACGACCCCGGCCACCTCGTAGCCCTTCGCCAGCAGCAGTTCGGCGAGGTAGGACCCGTCCTGGCCGGTGATCCCGGTAATCAGTGCCCGAGGCATAGGAGATGACAGGTGTGGAGTTGTGTCACGGGACGTGCGCGATTATAATTTTGGGCTGTTTTGGCAGTCTTCATCGACCGATCTCCGGAAGGAACACCCGTATGGCCCGGGTCTGTACTGTGTGCAAGAAGGGGCCGATGACTGGCAACAATGTCAGCCACGCCAACAATCGCAAGAAGCGCCGCTGGTATCCCAATCTCCAGACCGTGCGCGTGCTGGTCGATGGCGCCCCTCGGCGGCAGGCCGTCTGTACGCAGTGCATCAAGTCTAACCGGGTCAAGAAGGCGACCTGAGCCGCCGGTCGAGGCTCGATCACTCGCGGTCCCGCATGGCAGTATCGGGCTAGAAAAAAGGGGACCAACCGGTCCCCTTTCGTCGTTTCCGCCGCTGCGCACCGTCGCCACCGTCACTCGGAGAGCAGCTCGATCCGCGCCATCTCAGCGCCGTCGCCGGGACGGTGCCCCAGCTTGAGGATGCGGGTGTACCCGCCCGGACGACCCGCGAATCGCGGTCCGATTTCGGCAAAGAGCCGGGTGAGCGCCTCACGCTCCCGGATCTTCTCCGAAGCGAGGCGCCGGGCGTGCAGGTCGCCCCGGCGCGCCAGCGTGATCAGCTTTTCGGCGTAGGGTCGGAGCTCCTTGGCCTTGGCCACCGTGGTCTCGATGCCGCCATGGATCATGAGGCTCGTCGCCATGTTGCGCAGCAGGGCTCGCCGGTGCTCCGAGGTGCGTGAAAGCTGACGGCCTTTCGACTGATGTCGCATCAGCCCTCCTCGCCCGCATCCACGACGACGCGGGCGCTCGGCGGGGAGCCGGCCTGCACCACGCGGAGGTCGTCATCGGCATCCTCGAAGAGCATGCCGAAGTTCAGTTCCTGTGCACGGAGCAGATCGGCGATTTCCTTCAGCGCCTTTTCACCGACGTTCTTCACCTTGAGCAGGTCGTCCTCGGTGTACTGGACGAGATCGCGCAGGGTGCGGATGTTCGAGTTCTTGAGCGAATTCAGCGAGCGCACCGACAGCCCGAAGTCGTCGATCAGCCGGGCCAGCTTGTCGCGGAGCGCGCCGCTGCCATGACCCGCGACGGGTGCCTCGGGACGACCCATCGGAACCTTGCCGAACTCGACGAAGTAGCGGAAGTGCTCCTGGGCCAGCGCCGCGGCGTACGCGATCGCATCCTCGGGGGTGATCGTCCCGTTGGTTTCTACGCTCACGGTCAGGCGATCGTAGTCCGTCCGCTGGCCGACGCGCGTCTCGGCGACTGCGAAGTTGGCGCGGCGGACCGGATTGTAGATCGCATCGATGCTGATCAGGTCCACGGGAAGCGAGCGGTCTCGCAGGTGCAGCTCCGACTCGACGTACCCGCGTCCCTTGTTGACGTACAGCTCGCCGGTCACTTCCCGGTCGTCCTGAACCGTGAAGAGCAGGTGGTCGGGATTCACGACCCGGACCGAGCCACTCGGAACGATATCGCGGGCGTACACAGCGCCTGCGCCATCCTTCTTGATCTTCAGAATCGCTTCATCGACGTCTTCCGCCAGCACGATCGTCAGCCCCTTGAGGCGCTGGATGATCTGATGCACGTCCTCGTGGACACCGGGAATGGTCTGGTGCTCGTGGACCACACCGTCGAGGCGGAACGCCCACACGGCACTACCGCGGAGCGAGGAGAGCAGCAGGCGGCGGAGCGAATTGCCGAGAGTGTACCCGAACCCGCGCTCCAGCGGCTGCAGCCGGAATTCCGCGATGTTCGGATTGTCATCCCGCTTGGTCATTTCGACCAGGTGCGGGCGGACCAGTCCGGTCAGGTCAATGGTCATGGTCACTTCGAGTAGAGCTCGACAATGAGCTGTTCCTGGGCGTTGAGCGGGATCGCGTCGCGCGTGGGCCGCTCGGTCACCTTGCCGGTTCCCTTGTCGCCGTCGACCGAGATCCACGAGACCTTCTGGCCGCGGGCGGCGAACTCGAGCGCGGCCTTGACCGCGGTGATTTCCTGGCTCGCCGTCGCGAGCCTGATTTCCTGGCCGGGCTTCACGTGAAAGGACGGCACGTCCACCTTGCGGCCGTTCACGTTGACATGCCCGTGCCGCACCAGCTGGCGCGCCGCCTTGCGGCTCGCGGCGAAGCCCATCCGGAAGATGATGTTGTCCAGCCTGAACTCGAGCGCCACGAGCAGGTTGGTGCCCTTCACCCCGGATTCGCGCGAGATCCGGTCGAAGGTGTTGCGGAACTGGCGCTCGGTGAGGCCGTAGATCCGCTTCACCTTCTGCTTCTCCCGCAGCTGCTTGGCGTACTCCGACGTCTTGCGCGGCCGTCCACCACCCGACTGACCGTGCTGGCCGGGCGCGTAGGCCCGACGTTCGACGGCGCACTTCTCGGTGAGGCAGCGCGTGCCCTTCAGGAACAGCTTGGTGCCTTCGCGACGGCACTGGCGGCAGCTGGGACCGGTATAGCGCATGGCTCAGACCCGCCGCTTCTTGGGAGGACGGCAGCCGTTGTGCGGGATCGGCGTGACGTCCCGGATGGAGGCGACCTTGAGACCCGACCGACGCCAGCGCCTGAATCGCCGACTCGCGGCCGCTGCCCGGACCCTGCACCCGCACGTGCACCCGGCGGACACCGAGATTCATCGCCTCGCGCCCGCAGTTCTCGGCGGCGACGGTGGCGGCGAACGGCGTCGACTTCTTGGACCCCTTGAATCCGGCCTTGCCGGCGGAACCCCAGACCAGCGTGTTCCCCTTCATGTCGGTGATCGTGATGAGCACGTTGTTGAAGGTGGCGGAGATGTGCGCCACGCCCTCGCTCTCCACGATCTTCTTGCCCTTCTTCGCGGCCTTGACCGGAGCCGGAGCCGCTGGAGTCGCCGGGACCGCAGGCGTCACTGGAGTCGTCATTTACTTCTTCGTCACCTTCTTCTTGCCCGCGATGGCCCGACGTGGGCCCTTCTTGGTCCGGGCGTTGGTATGCGTGCGCTGCCCACGCACCGGCAGGCCGCGGCGGTGCCGAATGCCGCGATAGCTGCCGATGTCCATGAGCCGCTTGATATTCATGGCGACTTCGGTGCGCAGCGCGCCCTCGACCTTGAGCGCGCGCTCGATGAACTGGCGGAGCCGCGCGACTTCCGCGTCCGACAGATCACGCACCCGCGTGTCCGGACTCACTCCGGTCTCCGAGAGAATCCGGTTGCGAGGTCGGACGGCCGATGCCGTAGATGTAGGTGAGGCCGATTTCGACTCGCTTCTCGCGCGGAAGGTCCACGCCTGCGATACGTGCCATCGCTTATCCCTGCCGCTGCTTGTGCTTGGGATTGCGCTTGCAGATGATCCGCAGCGACCCCTGCCGCCGGACCACCTTGCAATGCTCGCAAATCGGCTTGATGCTCGAGCGAACCTTCACGGACGACTCCCAGGAACCGGGTTACTGTAGAGCACGCAAGTATATCGGGGGCCTGTGGGTAATGCAAGGGAGTGAAGCGGCTTAGCTGGCGTCCCCGACCATCTCCCGAAACACCCCCTCCGGGTCTCCTGCCAGCCAGGATGGGCCGACCCACCACTAGGTGGCTGGCCCCGCCGCTGCCGCCGCTGCCGGGGATGCCGTGCGGACCTGGTCGCCCGCCCGGTCGACGGCGCGCCGGATCCCAGGCACGACGATCCACATCCCGGCTCCCGCCGCACGGCGCGCCGCGGCAACCTCCAGCGGCGAGCAGACAATCCCGCGAAGTCCGGCCTGAAGGGCTGCGCCCGAGAGCCGAGCTACCTCCTCCAACACCACGACCGATTCCCGACCCACCGCACCGGCGTAGCTCTCGGCGCTGTGCGAGGTCAGGACGGTCACCCCGACGATTCCCAGTGTTGCTCCCGCGGCTCGGGCCGCGGCTTCCATCATCCCCGGCCCGCCAAGGGTATGCACCGTGGCCATCGCGACGCCAAGGTCGGCCGCGGCCGCAACAGCGCCCAGGACGGTGTTTGGAATGTCATGCCACTTCAAGTCGAGGAAGACCTTCAGACCGCGGGCAGATGAGTTCCCGGACGAATCCGGGCCCTCCCTGGCGAAGAGTATCGACCCGACCTTGACCCAGCGGACATCGGGGATCCGGTCGAGCAGCCGCCGCGCCTCGTCGGCGGGACAGATCGAGGGCGAGGATGATCTCAGCCACCGTGCTGCTCCAGGTTGGCGACGACCCGTTCAGGGATCCGGGGGTCGGCGAGCGCGGCCGTCCCGATCGCCACCAGTGAGGCACCCGCGCGCAGGTACTGCCGGGCATCCTCCCCAGTCCGGATCCCACCCACCCCGATCACGGGAAGCCCGCCGCTCCGATCCATGATCTTGCGCACGGCGAGAAGACCCACCGGCAGCAGCGCGGGCCCGCTCACTCCGCCGTGCCCATTTCCGAGTCGCGGCGCCCCCGCCGAATCCATCAGGTACCCGGGGATGGTATTCACCACCGTTACGCCGTCGGCGCCGGCGTCCCGGACGACAAGAGCCATTCCAGCGATGTCGGGAAGCGCCGGAGAGAGCTTCGCCAGCAGCGGTTTACTCGTCTTTCGACGACAGAGCGCTATGACTCGAGCCGCGGTGGCAGGATCGGCCCCGAATTCGACGCCACCGGCGTGGGTGTTCGGACAGGAGAGATTAATCTCGAATGCGGCGATGCCCGGCGCGTCGTCGAGGCCGGCGACCACCTCGGCGAACTCCTCCGCCACGAACCCGACCACATTCACCAGCACCCTCGCGCGTTGCAGGTTCGCGCACAGCCATGGCAGTTGTTCGTCGCGGACACGCTCGAGGCCGGGATTCGCCAGGCCGATGGAGTTCAGCATCCCGCCGGGAAATTCCGCCACCCGCGGGGCGCGATTCCCGGCACGTGCCTCCACCGAGACCGCCTTCGTCACGATTCCCCCGAGCCGATCGAGGCGGATCACGCCCGAAACCTCGCGGCCGAATCCGGCGGTGCCTGCCGCAAGCAGTACCGGATTCTGGAACCGCTGCCCGAACACCGTGCGGTCGAGATCGCGGGTCACGGCAGATCGTCGGGGGTGCGCGTGGTCGGCTTGGGCTGCCCCGCTGGATTCGCCGGACGCCGGGGCCGGGCGGTGGGGCGACGACTCTCCGGACGGAAGTTCAGCGCGAATTGATGGAGGGAGTCCTCGAGCGCCTGATAGGCAGGCGCCTCTTCGCCTTCGGCAAATAGAATGTAGGGGCTGTCGGGGTACTGCGCCCGAGCGACGGCGCGGAGGCTGTCGCCTGACGGCGACTGCAGGTCGATCAAGGCGAGCAGCGCCTTGGGAGCAAACGGCGAGTCGGGCCACTCGGTGACGACCCGATGAAACAGGCCGGCAGCGAAGCGCGACGCTCCGATCGAGTCCCGTGCCATTTCGGCGGCGAGGAAGAGCCGGAGATCCGCCTCGGGAGTGCCTGGTGTCGTGGAATCGGCGGCGAGCAGCACCCGTTTCGTGAGCAGGACGAGGCGCAGCATCCGTGCAGCCGACGGCCCCGCTCCCTCACTCAAGTCACCCAGGCTGTCAACTTCCGCCTGGAGCTGGACCGGGGAATCGGCGGCGGCAATCCGCGCCATCGACGCGTGCAGCAGCACCTCGGCCCGCAGCGGACCCGCCGAGGCGAGCCTCTCGGCCTCGGTCAGGCGTCGACCGCCCGCGACGGGGTCCGCCTCGAGGAGCCGCCGCGCGTCCTGGAGCAGGACGCGAACCCGGATCGCAACCGGGAACGCCGGAGCCGCCGACAGACGATCCGCGAGAGCGCTGGCGGCCGCGGGATCATGGGCGGCGAAGGCCACGTAGAGGGAATCCCAGGGCGCGAGCGAGTCGGTCTCGCGCAGCAGGCTGTCAGCCACGGCGGTGGCCTCCGTCAGCCTGCCGAGGAGAGCGAGCGCCGCAGCGCGTTCTCCCCGCGCGCGAGCATCGGTCGAGCCAGAGAGCTCGGCCAGTGCTTCCGCAGGGCTCCCGCCCAGCCGCAGGGCACGGCCGTGCGCCCACAGGGCGAAGTTGCGGCGAGCGGAGTCGTGGCTGGCAGTCAGGCGTGCGTAGGCACTCGACGCGCCCATCGGGTCACCAGTGGCGATTCGGCAGGTCCCGACCAGTAAGGCAGCTTGCTCCACTAGCTCCGACTGCCGCGCGGCGACCATGACGTGCTCGAGCGGCGGCAGGGCGCGGGGACAGTCATTGATCTTGACCAGCGCGGTACCCTGGAGCAGCCGGACTCTGTCAGACCAGCCGCTGTGCGGATGTCGGACGAGGCTCGATTCGGCGCGGACGGCTACCTGTCCCCAAAGGGTGGTTGCATCGAAAGTGCGGCCGGCTCGCTCGGCGCGCCGAGCGCTGGTCGCAAGGCGTTCCGCGTTATACGCGCCGTTGTAATACCCACTGCACCCGGCCAAGAGGCACAGTGCCGGCGCCCAGCCCAGCCTGATCATCGGTCACCACCGCTGCCCGGACTCCCGGTCTTGCGCTCGTATTCCAGGAGGTAGGCCACGATTGCGTCCGAAATCGCAGTCGCGAGCGCCTGCTGGGACTGCCGCCCAGTCAGGATTTTCGCATCGAGCGGATTGGTGCTGTATCCCATCTCCACGAGAATCGCAGGACGACGGGCGGTATTGAGCACGGCGAGCTGATTCGACTGCTTCACTCCCCGATTGTCACCGGTATGTACCTGGGCGACGTGTTCCTGCACCAGCTCGGCGGCCCGCGCCGATTCGCGCAGATATTCGTTCATCTGGAGGTTACGAAGAATGAAATCGACGTCATCCCTTGGCCGATCCGGCTGCGCGTCCTCGTAGCGGACCGCGTCATTCTCCATCCGGGCGATGCGATCGGCGTCCTCGGTATTCTCTTCGCCGACGATGATCGTATGGAAGCCCCGGACCTCGCCATAGCGGCGCCTCGCCCGGGTATCCAGCGCATCGACATGCAGACTGACGAAGAGGTCGCACTCGTTGGTGCAGTAGGGGGCCCGGTCTACGCGGTTGATGAGCGTATCGGTCGTACGGGTCATCACCACCTTCACGCCCTGGCGCTGCAGTTCCTTCCGGAGCAGCAGTGATACGGCCAGGGTGACGTCCTTCTCCTTGAGGCCCTTTGGAAAGTAGAGCCCGGGATTGCCGGGATCCCGCCCGCCATGCCCGGCGTCCACGGTGACGACGTGCCCGGGCAGGAGTCCGTTCGGCAAGCGGGCGACGCTGTCCTGCCGAGCCGGTCGTGGAGGCACCGGACCCGTCTCCAGGAGCCGACCGCGCACGGGATCGTACTGGTACCGCTCGGCAAGCACCTGCGGCAGGACCTCCGTCACGAACTGGAGCGGGAGGTAGAGCGAGTCGCGTACCCGCACTGCCCACCCGGTCAGCGGCTGAAGCCGGTCGTTGAAGGCGAAGAGGGCTGCCCCTTCGAGGAACCGAAACGACTGACGGGCGATGGTGACTTCGACCCAGGGTTCACCGCGCCGAACGGCGCCGTTGAGCACCCGGACGAGCGTTTCACCGGCGACGACCGGGCCGGCCTGCGGGTCCTGCAGCACTGCGAGGCGCGCCGTCCCGCGCGGCGTCTGCACGATCAGTTGCCGGGGCGCTGTGGCCGAGGCTCGCCCGACCAGGCCAGCCCAGCAGATGCCGGTCAGGAACAGCGCGGCGCTCCGACTCATTCTCGTCCCCGGTGGACCAGTGCTCTGGCAACCTCACGCTCGGCATCGCGCTTCTTGAGGTCCTCACGGCGGTCGTGGTCCTTCTTCCCTCGGCCGAGGGCGAGCGTCACCTTGGCGACTCCCTTCCGGAAGTACAGCTCCAAGGGGACGAGCGTGAGTCCCTTCTGCTCCACGGCACCGATCAGTCTCTCGATTTCCCGCCGCTTGAGTAGCAGCTTCCGGGAGCGCACCGGATCGTGATTGTAGCGGTTGCCCTGCTCGTACGGGGTGATGTTCACCCCCTCGAGAAACACCTCGCTGTTCGCGAGCCGGGCAAAGCCCTCCTTGATGGACGCCTTGCCATTGCGCAGCGACTTGACCTCCGTGCCGGTCAGCACGAGGCCCGCCTCCCACGTGTCGAGAATGTGGTAGTCGTGCCTTGCCTTGGGATTGCGGGCGACCGAGAGCCTGCCGTCCTCATCGGCCACGGTCCGTGCGCGGGTGGTCATCGAACCCGAAGATAGAGTGTGACTTGAGCCAAGGGAACGGGGGACGCCCAACGCCCCGGAGCAGGGAGCAGCTCCGGGGCGTTGGTCGTTCGTGCATCTGGTCCTCAGCTCCCCGATCAGACCTGTGGCCCGACCGGTGGGGGCGGTGGGGGCGGCGGGGGCTGGGGCGGCCGCGGCGGCGGGGGCGGCTGCGGCGGCCGCGGGGGCTGCGGCGTCGGCGCCGGGCGCGGAGCGGGTGCCGGCTGTGGCTGCGGCGGCCGCGGCGGCTGCGGCGTCTGCGGCGGCTGCGGCGGCTGCGGCGGCCGCGGCGGCTGCGGCGGCTGCGGCGGCTGCGGCGGCGGCGGCACGCGCGGCGGCGGCGCCGGGCGTGGCGGATCGGGGAACAGGTTGGAGGCGTGCCGGCTCAGCGCCGCGAAGTAGTCGTCCGGGTTGAACCCAACCGGGTCGATTTCGTAGACGTGATTGGCGTTGAAGTGATTCGTCAGCAGGGAGAACGGCGGCGGCGCGCTTGCCCCGCAGGCGTTGTAGCTGTAGCGCTTGATGTACCCAGTCGCACCGCCGGTTCCGCCCAGATTGAGCGTGCCCACCGGGCCGCGGGTATCCTGAATGATTCCGCCGGTCAGCCGGAGGCAGCCCCGCCCCGCCGTCCAGGTGTCGCAGCCCTGGGCCTGCGGGGGCCCCCCGCTGTAGTCCTGCACCTGGAAGCGACCCAGCGTCATGACGATCGCCTGGAGGGTCTCATCGGTGCCGAAGCGCTCGCCCTTTTCGAACGAGGCAATCGTTCCGTCGCTGAGCTGCCAGGGCGAATTGATGAAGTTGTCCGAGATCACGACATCGCCAGTAGCGAGCAACGCGAGCTGATCCTCGCAGTGGCTGGCGCTCGGATCGGTGTTGAGCGTGACATCGTCCAGCACCGTGATCGTGTACGGCGTGGCGAGCGTCACGTTGCCACGGACCTGCCCACTCACCCCCACCTTTCCGTCGACGAAGACCACGCCGCCGAAGGCGGGGTTGAGCGCCCGGCTGATCGGAATGTAGGCCTGGGCTTCCTGAGCAGGTGTGCCCGGCCCGCCATGGGCCAGCAGGGTGACCGCCGCGACGACCCGGGGGTCCACCGCGCCGGTCCACAACACCCAGTGTCCCGAATGACCCGGGTGGGCGACGGAATCCACGATGCCGCCGGCCGGCCAGCCGTTCAGGAGCCGCGGGTCCCCCCCGAGGAGGCATACGCCGCTGGCGCTCTCGAGGAGGGCATTCTGAGTCGTCAGGCTGGTGAAGCTGTCGGCTCGTACGAACACGCCGGAAAGATCTTGTCTGCCGCAGTTGTGGGAGGCCGCCGGTCCGCCGGTGCCGCCATCCCACAGCGCGCCGAGATAGGCGCTGTCGCTGGAGGTGAAGACTCGGATGAAGCCCTCATCGTCGCCCGCCGTGCTGCCATCGTTGTTGAGGTCGAGCGCGACGAATTCAACGCGGAAATGCATCGCGGAGTGACCGGTGTTGTCCACGAACAGGGTGTGTGCGGAGCTGTGCCGACCCGCGCAACTCCTCGATGGCCTGCGGATCCGGCAGATGGATCTGTGGCACCCGCTCGTCGTAGCCCTCGCGGAAGACGCCGTAGTTCGCCCCGCGCACCCGGCCGGAGACGGTCATCGATGACTTGAACTCGACGCCCGAGGCCAGGATGTTGACATCGTCGTTGCTGTGAAACGGGCCGTCGATGACGTCACCGCCGCCGAAGCTCACGCCACCCTCGTGCTCCTCGAACATCGCGTACTTGGTGAACGGATCGACGTACACCTCGCCGCGCCGGATGGCGCGATTTCCGTACTGATCGGTGACCGCCGAGAGGATGTTGCCGTAGATGCCGTAGGCTCCGGAAGTGTTTCCGGTGGGCCCCACATAGAGCGACCGGGTGAGGCCGGCAATGGGTGTGCCGGCGGCGTCGAGGACCGGTGCGTTCGTCTCCAGCATCCGGTACAGCGACCCGCTGGGCGGCACGAAGTACCCCGGTTCGGCGTTCAGGGTGCTCCGCGCTTCGGCGAGGCCGGCGTCTGCGGCATTCTCGAGGATGCTATTCCGCTCCCCGCTCTTCTGCACCACATCGGTGCTGCCGGCGATGCTGATGCCGGCGACGACGAGAGCGCTGATCGCCAGTGCCATCAGCATGACGGCGACAAGGACGGTGCCGCGGCGGTCACCCCAGCCGGGGCCGGCGAGCCGGTACGATCGGAACGTGGTCATGGGAGCCCCAGGAGGGGGGTTTGACTGAGGGCGGACAGGGACGGCGTACAATCCTGTGCCACCACGGCGTAGAGGTACTGCTGATGCGGTGCAAGGGCAGGATCGGAGAAAAAGTATGCCGGCAAACCCGCCGGGATCGACGCGTAGGGATCACCCCAGTCGGTCGCCGCTGTCGCCCGGTAGATGACGTACCGGGAGACGTCTCGCTGGCCGCCGGTCTCGTCGACCGCGGGTGCCCAGCGGAGTTCCACCTGGGGTGGGGTGGTGGCCATGTTCAGCGTGCTGGCAATCGACTGATTGAACACCGGTGGATCGCCACAGGTGCGGAGGGTCGCCTTGCCGACGTTTGTCAGCGGGATGTAGAGGCGCATCGGCCGGGGCGCCGAGTTGTCGGTTCCCGACATGGGCGCCACCATGAAGCGCACTTCCACTGCACGGAGGCTGTCGAGCAGGCCGACGGCCGCAGTGCCGTACGTGAGCACGGGTAGTCGGGCCGGTGGCACGCCGGAAAGGCTCTGTGCCCCCGCGGCCGTGGTATCGATCCGGAGGTACCGGAAGAAGGGGCGCCCGCTGTCCGGCAGGACGTTGCGGATGAGCACCTCGGCCGGCCCGGCGTTGACCTGCCGCATCAGGCGCCAGTCGGCCGGATCAGTCGTTTCGCTGTCGGGGGTAAAGAAGAGCGTGATCGTTTCCGCCGCGCTCGGAACGCCCGCATCCAGATAATCGAGCCAGGGATAGGACACCAGCGGGTTCGAGCCGGGAATGGCGATCGGCGCCGCCGCGGTCAGCCCGCTCACCTGACTGGCGGGAGCGTCCGGCAAACTGTAGAGCGCGTACGGATCGTCCGGGAGATTGGAGGCGTAGTCGGCGTTGAAGGCGAACGAGTTTGCCGACGCATACACCAACGCCGGCTGTCCGCTCGCCACGTGCGCTCCCGCGGCCCGAATGTGCTGCGGCAGGAAGTCCTGAGCGAAGTTGAGATTCTGCACCACTGCCGTCTGACTCCAGCCCTTCCGGAACGATCGCGACATGGCCACGAAATACCGACTGGCCGCGAGTCCCAGCACACTGAAGAGGAATACCGCGACCAGCAGCTCGATGAGCGACATGCCGCGGGTGCTGCTTCGAGAGGTAGCCATCATGGGCTCGCGATGGTAATGGTACGCCGCACCGACCCGATGATCCCGGCACCCGTCACGGTCACCGTGACGGTCTTGTAGTCGAGGCTTCCATGGGTCAGGTGGGTCGTCACGTAATTCACCTCGGTGACCTGGGTCAGACCTGGCAGGGGGACATCACGGATCGTCCCGACGAAGGCGGTTTCGATGCCGGCATAGTTGGGATACGCCACCACCTCCGCGATGCGCGCATCGGCGGCGGCCACGAGGTCGGCGCGACTCCGCTGGGCGGTGGTACCGCGAACCAGCAGCGCGGTCGACCCGGCCATCCCGAGCAGCACGACACTCAGGATGACAAGCGCCACGATTACCTCAACCAGGGTGAAGCCTTCGGCGCCGCGTTGATCGCGCATGTTAGAACCCCTGCGTCCAGCCGCCGGTGGGCGAGTACTGCCACCATTGGACCCGGCCGGTGGCGCGTTCGATCTCGACAGCATGATTGTCCCCGAGATACTGGCCAGGGTTCAGTGCAGCCCGCCGCGACGTGAGATAGAAACCACCGCCATAACTGGCGGAGCCGTTCCGATAGAACACCAGGACGGGGAGCCCGTTCAGGGTTCGATCAAAGACCACCGGATCGATTCCGAAGCTTCGAGCGGGAGCTCCGGCGAGGCCGAAGACGACTCGATCATCCAGCGTGATCACCTTGGTGTGCTCCCCGGGGTCGACGCCGAAGTCATTGTTGTCGTCGGAATGAATGTGGATCTGCCCCGCAGGCACATCAAAGGCGACGACCACGTTGTGATGCTTCACCATTGCCTCACGCTGGGCCGCGGCCAGCGCCACACCTACACTCCGAATGCTCGTGCCTATCTCGACATGGGCGACATCCAACCGCAGAAACGCGATGGTGGTCAGCACGCCGATGATCCCGATCGTGACCACGAGTTCAACAACGGTCCATCCGGCTCGGTTCGTTCGGAACGATGCTGCGCTCTTCATGCTGCCAACCCCCGCCTGCGCGAAAAGACGACAACGACCCACGATCATTACCGATCTCGGGCACCGAGCGCTGGGCCCCATTTGCCGCGCGCCACCGGGATTCGAGTCGGCGCATGGCTCAACCATTATACAACTTGGCCCTCCGGTCAAGGAGAACCGCCCTATTTAGGATCACCTGAAAGGCAATCGGCGTGCCCCCGTTGTAACTGCAGAATATTACTGTCAAAATATCGAACAGCCCCCAGGTCGAAAGTGCTGCGCTATCAAGCCTCTCAGAGGTGAAGCACCCCCAGAAACACGTTCGCGACGCTCCAATCAGGAACGACAATTCCCCTCAATTGAGGCGCCAAGTCTGCCGATTCGTGGGTGTTTCGCGACAGCAGCCGGTGCCTCTGAGGGCGTGTGGAGGCCGGGTCGCAGCTCTGGAGTCGAAAAACGGCAGGGCGTCCGAGATCCCGGACGCCCTGCCGAACGAGCCACGCATGGGCTGTCGCATGCTTGGTTGGAGTGCCGAAGGGGGGACTCGAACCCCCACGGGCTTGCGCCCACTGCGCCCTGAACGCAGCGCGTCTACCAGTTCCACCACTTCGGCGTGGGGCAAGAAGGTACTGGGTCCAGGCCAGACCGCGTCAACCGGGACGCCGGGCGCGTCCACGCGCCATCAATAGCGAGCCATATCGGCATCGATCTCCGCTGCCCACGCATCGATTCCGCCAGCCAGGTTTCTTGCGAGCCCGAACCCGGCTGCACGGAGCAGCGCAACCGCCTCCGCAGAACGCAGCGCCGTGGTGACAGTGCACGACCAGCTCTGCACTGGGATCGAGCTCGGCCAGTCGATGGGGTAGCTCGCGAAGCGGTATCAGGGTCGCCCCGGCAAGATGGACAATGGCGTGCTCGTGCGGCTCCCGTACATCCAGGATGGCGATGGAACGACCCGAGGGCGAGCGCCTCGCTGAGCTGGTGCACCGTGAGCTCCGGCCCGGGAGCCGAGCGGCGCGCGTATGCCGCAGAACGCCTCGTAGTCGATCAGCTCGGTCATGCTGGGTGAAGGACCGCAGACCGGGCACTGCGGGATCCTTGCGCAGTGCAGCTCCCGGAACCGCAGGCGCAGCGCGTCGAACAGCAGCAGGCGGCCGATCAGCGGCTCGCCGGCGCCGAGCACCAGCTTGATCGCCTCGAGCGCCTGCAGGCTGCCGATGATGCCGGGCAGCACGCCGAGCACGCCGCCCTCGGCGCAACTCGGCACCAGGCCGGGCGGCGGCGGCTCGCTGTAGAGGCAGCGATAGCAGGGCCCGCGCGTCGCGTCGAAGACCGAGACCTGGCCCTCGAAGCGGAAGATGCGCGCCGTAGACGAGCGGCTTGCCGAGCAGGACCGCGGCGTCGTTCACGAGGTAGCGGGTGGGGAAGTTGTCGCTGCCGTCGATGACGAGTCGAACCCGCGCAGGATCTCCAGCGCGTTGGCGGAGGTGAGCCGCTCCGGGAATGCGGCACGACCGCACGTGCGGATTCAGGTCGCGCGAGACGGGCCACGGCGGACTCGAGCTTCGGCCGGCCGACGCCGGCGGTACCGTGCGAGCACCTGGCGCTGCAGGTTGGTGAGGTCGACGATGTCGAATTCGACGAGACCGAGGGTGCCGACGCCGGCGGCGGCGAGGTAGAGCGCCGCGGGCGAGCCGAGCCCGCCCGCGCCGACGACGAGGACGCGGGCCGCCTTCAGCGCGCCGCTGCCCGATCCACGCCGACCTCCGGGAGGAGCAGGTGGCGGGAGTAGCGGAGGAATCTCGTCTGAGAGGTGCGGGCGGTCACGCGCTCGAAGAACGCCCGGCCGGAGCGGGCCGGGCGTGCAGGGTGTCGGCCGGCTCACGCGGAGATGGCACCGGCGGATGCCCACCAGTTCCTGCACCTGGGTTTCGTGCTTCATGAGATCGGCGAGCGAGATGCTGCCCAGCAGTTCATCGACCCGCGCTGGAGCGCCTGCCAGACCGGGCGGATGCTGCAGGCGCTCCGGGCCGGCAGCGCTCGTCGTCGACCGGATGCGTCTCGCAGTTCATCTCGAAGGTCTGGTGCTCGGAGGCGGTCATGATGTCGCGCATCGTGATCGTCGCGGGGTCCTTGGCGAGGTAGTAACCGCCCTTGGCGCCGCGCACGCTCTCGACCAGGCCGGCCCGGCGCAGTCGAAGCAGGATCTGCTCGACGTAGTCGCCGGGCAGCCGCTCCTGCTCGGCGATGTCGCGCGCGGCCACCGGCCGCTGCCGCCGCCCGCGCGCGCGGCGAGGTGGATCGAGATGATCAGGCTGTATTCCGTCCAGGTGGTGATTCGCATGGGCGCAATATGGGCCCGTGGGCAGTGGCGAGGCAACCGGGAAGGTCTTCAACTGCTCACCCCCCGCCGGGGAGCGCCCTTGCCTCCGGGCACGCCGAGTCTCGGTCATGGCGCGGAGATCGAGCACCTCCTCGAGCTCCTCGCCGTGCAGGATGCCCCTTCTTCACGACCAGTTCCTTCACGGTCAGGCCGGTGGCGATCGCCTCCTTGGCCAGCTTGGCGGACTCGGCGTAGCCGAGCTTCGGCGCCAGCGCCGTCACCAGCGCCGGGCTCCGCTCCAGCCAGTGGGCGCAGAGCCGCCTCATCGGCCGTCGATGCCCGCGATGCAGCGCTCGGCGAAGACCCGGCGTGGCGTTGCCGACGATCATCAGCCCGAAGACGATGTTGTGGGTGATGACCGGCATCATCACGTTGAGCTCGAGCTGGCCCGCCTCGGCCGCCATCGCCACCGTCGTGTCGAGCCCGAGCGCCTGGTAGCAGACCTGGTTGACCATCTCGGCGATCGAGGGATTGACCTTGCCCGGCATGATGCTCGACCCCGGCTGCACCGCCGGCAGCAGGATCTCCGCCAGGCCGGTGCGCGGGCCCGAGGCGAGCAGCCGGATGTCGTTGGCGATCTTGTTGAGGTCGAGCACGTAGGCGCGGAACGCGCCGCTGAAGGTCGCGATGTCGCCCATCGACTGCATCAGCTGGATCCGGTCCTCGCCCACCTCGAGCTCGAGCCCGCTCACCTGCCCGCAGGTACTTCACCATCAGCGCCGGGATACGGCGGCTCGGCGTTGAGCCCGGTGCCGACCGCGGTGCCGCCGATGCCCATGGCCCGGAGCCAGTCGCGCGGCCTGCTCGAGCTTCTGGCGGTGGCGCGCGACGGTGTGGCCGTAGGCGGTGAACTCCTGGCCCAGGCGGATCGGGGTGGCGTCCTGCAGGTGGGTGCGGCCCGACTTGATGACGTGGTCGAACTGCTCGCCCTTGGCGAGGAAGCGCCGTCGGCCAGCGCGTCCATCGCCGCGCAGGAGCGACCGGCAGCGTGGCGAGCGTGGCCAGCCGCATCGCGGTCGGGATCACGTCGTTGGTGCTCTGCGCCATGTTGACGTGATCGTTGGGATGCACCGGCGCGTAGGCTGCCGCGCGCCGCGCCCGAGCAGCTCGTTGGCCCGGTTGGCGAGCACCTCGTTACAGTTCATGTTGTGGCTGGTGCCGGCGCCGGCCTGATAGACGTCGACCACGAACTGGTCGCGGTGCTGGCCGGCGAGGACCTCGTCGGCGGCCCGCACGATGGCGTCGGCGAGCTTGGGCTCGAGGCGCCCCGTTTCCTTGTGGGTCAGGGCGGCGGACCGCTTGATCCAGATGACGGCGTCGACGAAGGCGGGCAGCGGCCGGAGGCCGGAGATCGGGAAGTTCTCGACGGCGCGCAGGGTCTGGATGCCGTAGAGCGCCTCGGCCGGCACCGGCTTCTCGCCGAGCGGGTCCTTTTCGAGGCGTGTGGTCATTGACCGCGGGTGAACGGTGACACGGTGGAACGGTGAACGGAGGAACGAGCAATCCATGAGCAGTCCTTCTTTGCGGCGATCGACAGCGCGATCACCTTCAGCGACGAACGCGCGACCAAGGCCGACCTCTTCCGGGGCACCGGCTGTTCGCCGGGCTCAACTGCTTCGAGCCGGGGCAGTCACAGCCGGTCTCACAGCCACGCGGGCGCGGACAAATTCTACTTCGTGGTGAGGGAAAGGCGAGGATGACGGTGGGAGAGCGACACGTCGGACGCCGAGGCGGGGACGGTCTGGTCTGGGCACCGGCGGGTGTGCCGCACGGCGTGCTCGAGGCGCTGGAGCGGACGGTGATGCTGGTGGCGATCGCTCCACCTCCGGCCCCGCGGTAAACGTCAGGGAGCCCGACGGACCAGTGCATGGAGTTCCCGCCACTCCAGGGTCTGCACCGCGAGCAGGATGCCGAGACCGGCGCCGGCGGCCACCGACCAGAACCGCCAGGCGAGCAGCAGCACCGCCGCCGAGGGCCCGGCCCCTGTCGCGAGGTCGCCTGCGGCACCTGCGAGAAATCCGAGATCGACGACGCCGGCTCCAGCCGGCGTAGGCAACACGAGCTGGCTGTAGAGCAGACCAAAGGATCCGATGAGCATGACCCCCACCGGTGGATGATGGGGCAGCGCGAGGGCCAGGATCGGCAACATGGCGCTCCGGCTGAGAATGTTGACGGCGGTCAGTGGCGCGCTCGCTGCCACCGGCCAGCCTGGCAACCGCCGGCGATAGACCAGCATCCGGCGCCAGGATCGCCGTGGCGCCCCGCCCGCCCGTCGGAAGTTGCGTCCCACCATCACCCCGATGACCACGCTCACCAGCAGCAGAGCGGCGCCCCAGGCCGCCCGCGCACGGATACCATGGAGGAGGCCGGGAGCCGCCTCAGCCAGCCATTCCGGAGCGAATCGCCAGAGGCCGATGGCCGCCAGCACGATGATGACCGGCCAGGCGGCGACCACTTCTACCGCGATGGCCACGAACGCCGCCGGCGCAGGCACGCCGGCGCGCAGCATCCCCAGCAGGCGCACCGGTTCGCCGGCGACGCGCATCGGCGTCAGGGCGCATCCGGCCTCGCCCCATGCGTTGAAGCGGAAGGCGTCGCGGAAGCGGACCCGGTGGCCCAGGCCGCGCAGCAGCCACTGGATGCGAAGGGCGCGCGCAAGCAGATCCCCGAGCCAGAGGGCCGCGCAGCAGCAATTGGCCGTCGCGAAGGAGAGGGCCATCGCGTCAGGCGCCGACCACTGATCGGTACACCTCGAAGATCCCGTCGAACGCCACGTCCCACGAGTGGTAGCGCTCGGCGTAGGTGCGCGCGAGCCGCCCCAGGCTCCGGAGATCACCCCGAAGCAGGGCGATGGCGGCCGCGGCGCAGGCCCCGGCATCGCCTGGACGGTAGACCGCCCCTGCCCCCGAGTCGTGGACCCGGTCGGAGACACCGCCGGCGTCGACCGACAATACCGGCAGTCCCGCGGCCATCGCCTCGAGCGCGCTCAGCCCGAACGTCTCCACCGGGCCGGGAGCGAGGTAGAGGTCCGAGGCGGCGAGAAGGTCCGCGACCTGATCGCGGTCCCGCTGATACGGCACCCAACGCACCCGCCGGCCTTCGGCCATGGCGCGCAGCCGCGGTTCGCGGGGACCGGCGCCGACCAGCACCAGGCAGGCATCGGTGCGGCGCTCGACCTCCCGCCATGCCTCGAGTACAGTCTCGACTCGCTTCTCCTCGGCGAATCGGCCGAGGTAGACGACGATCGGTCCCTCCGGGAGCCCGAAGCGGCGACGGGTGTCGGCCCCTCCGAGCTCGACGCGCAGGATGAAAACGATCGAGATCCACGCCGAGGGTGACGCGGTGCACGCGCTCAACCCCTTCGTGCTCCAGCTCGCGCGCCACACTGGCGGAGGCGACGAGCACGGCACGGTAGCCAGCGGCCAGCCTCCGGACGTAGCGCCAGGCGGTATCGCCGAGGAGTCGCCAGGCGGTGGAACCGCCCTCACCGCCCGGATTGAGGATCGCGGGAAAGTGGGTGTGATAGAACCAGACGAGCGGCGCGCGGAGGCCGCGATTGGCCCGACGGGTCACCCACGGGACCAGCCAGGGGCTGCCGACCTCGATCAGGTCGGGCCTTTCGTGTTCCAGAATCCGGCGCGTGGTCCGGGTGGCGAGCAGGAAGCGGTACGACTGATCGAACGGAATGCGGGGGCCCCGGAGCCGGTAGCAGCGCACGCCCTCCTCCTCGCCGAGCGCGTCTGCAGCGCCCGGAACGACGAGCACCTGGCGCACCGCCGGATGGGCCTGAACGTATCGCGCCTTGGCGAGAAGGTAGGTACGGATGCCCCCGGTCGCGTCGCCGAAATACTTGGTGATGTCGAGGACGCCGAGCCGGCTGGCGGGGCGGAGCGGAGGCGGAAATGTCAGGCGGGAGAGGTCGAGGCGAGGGGTGAGCGTGGTGGCGCCCGTGTCAGCGCCGACCACGGCCGTGAGCGGCCGGGCGACGGCGGGTACCGGCTCAGTCAGAGCAGTCACCGAGGGGGTACACGGTGCCGCAGTTTCGGCACGGATTCTTGCAGCCCCAGGGGCGGGTCCGGACCGGAAAGCCGCAACGGTTGCATGCCCGCGAAGGGATCCCGCTGAGGCGCGACGCCGTCGGCATCCGCGGGCGGCGACGACCCGGCAGCGTCCCCGCTCGAGTCACTCATGACGATAGGCACCGGTCAGGAACGGATTGGTCATCCGCTCGACGCCGATGGTGGTCTCGGGGCCATGTCCGCTGTAGACCACCGTCGAGTCGGGCAGGGTCAGGAAGACGCCGTGGATGCTGTGCATCAGCGTGGGGAGATCGCCGCCGGGCAGGTCGGTGCGCCCGATGCTGCCGCTGAAAAGCACGTCGCCGCCGAGGACCAGCCCGGGCCCGACGAAACTGACGCTGCCCGGCGAGTGGCCAGGCGTGTGGCGCACCGCGAACTCGTGCCCGCCGAGATGGAGCATCTGACCGTCGGCGAGCTCCTCGTCAGGCGGCGGCGGGGCCTCCAGTGCGAGCCCCATCCACTCTCCCTGTGCGGGCAGGGCGTCGTACAGCGGGCGGTCGGCGGCGTGCAGGAAGATCGGGACACCGGTCGCCGCCTTGATGGCCGCGACGCCCATGATGTGATCGACATGGCCGTGGGTGAGCCAGATCGACTGCAGGCTCCAGCCCCGGGTGTCGAGCTCGGCCAGGAAGAGCTGGGGCTCCTCGCCGGGGTCGATCATCACCGCCCGCCGGGTACCGGATCGGCCAGGAGGTAGCAGTTCTGCACGAACTGGCCGTTGGGAAGGGGAACGACCTCGAGTTCAGACAACGACCGGGCTCCGCCGTTCGGTCAGGTACTTCTCGACGGCGATCGCGGCGGTCGTCGCGTCGCCCACCGCGGTGGTGACCTGGCGGATGAGCTGGACCCGCAGGTCGCCGGCGGCGAAGAGCCCCGGGATCGAGGTCATCATGCGGTCGTCGGTGATCACGTAGCCGCTGGCGTCGTGCTGGAAGTGCTCCTTGATCAGGCCGGTGTTCGGCTGGAAGCCGACGAAGACGAAGCAGCCGACGACCGGCAGCTGTCGAGCGCTGGCCGGTCACGGTGTCCTCGAGCCGGAGTCCGGTGACCTGCGCAGGCCCTTGTCCTCCCGACCCTCCGACCTCGAGCACCTTGCTTGTTCCAGATCACTTCGATCTTCGGATTCGCGAAGAGCCGCTCCTGCAGGATCCTCGAGGCGCGCAGCTCGTCCCGGCGATGGATGAGGTACACCTTCGCCGCGTAGCGGGTGAGGTAGTCCGCCTCCTCGACCGCCGCGTCCCCACCGCCGATCACGGCGATGGTCTGCTGCCTGAAGAAGGCGCCGTCGCAGACCGCGCAGTAGGACACGCCGAAGCCGGCATACTCAGTCTCGCCCGGCACCCCGAGCTTGGTCGGCGTGCCGCCGGCGGTCAGGATCACGGTCGGGCGCGCGGTACTGGTCGCCATCGATGGTCGTCACTTCGAAGCGTGCCGTCGGCCCGGCGGACGATCGCCGTCGACGGTCGCCTGCCGGATCTCGGCGCCGAACTTCCTGGCGTGGGCGGTCATCCGCTCGGCCAGCTCGCGGCCGAGGATCGACTCGAAACCGGGGTAGTCCTCGATCTTCTCGGTGTTGAGCAGCTCGCCGCCGGGTACCCCGCTCTCCAGGATCACGGACTTGAGCATCCCGCGGCCGGCGTACATGGCGGCGCAGAGGCCGGCCGGGCCGCCGCCGATGATGATCGTGTCGAATTCGAACTCGGTCTGGCTGGTCATGTCGTCAGGGAGGGTGGGTGGCGTCGGTCGTCCGTCGTCGGCGGGAAATATAGACATTCCCGCAGGTACTGCGATCAGCCCTGCCCCAGATGCAGGAGATTCACGGCACCATGGCAGGAGGAGACGGTCCCGACCAGCACGTCCGCCGCAACGCCCGTCGCTCCGGCGGCGCCGACCAGCTCCGCACCGGCCATGACCTCGGTCACGGAAAACGTCCCGACGCCAAAGACCCGGTGTTCGCAATGGAGGATGACTGGCCCCTGACGCGCCCAGGAGGCGGGCCAGTTCACCCAGGGTATCGCGCATCTCCCAGGTGCGGGGCGCGCGGGTGACTGGACAGAGCGCCGGCTCGATGCAATGGGTGGGACAGAGCCAGTCGGCGTGCGAGAGGTAGCGGGTGCCATCGGGTGCGGCGGTATCGTAGGGCGTTCCCACCGGGCCCGGGAGCGGCCGGGTCTCGACGATCCGGCCGGGCCAGCGGCCCCGGGCGCGGCGCACCAGCCAAGTGTACATCAGGTGCGGCATCAGCGGCGAGGGGACGATGTGAGCCTCCGCTGCGTCGGACCTCCCCGAGTCGACTGGCGACGCGAGATACTCGTCGAAGAAATCGTCCCAGATCGCTACGACCAGTCTGCGGTCGGCCGCCTCGCCGAGTTCCCGGCGCATCTGGCAGGCGGGGTCGCGATCCACGATCAGCAGCCGATCGAATTCCGCCTTGCCCCGTTCTCGCGCCGTCATCAGCTGCCGGGCGTAGAAGGTGCCGTAGCATCCGCCGCCGACGATCACGATGTCCCCGCACTTCACCGGATCAATCGGCCCCCATCGACGACGATGGTCTCACCGGTCACGTAATCGCCGCCTTCGAGCAGGTAGAGCACGGCCGCCGCGACATCCGCCGGCGCAGCCGAGACGCTGGAGCGGCGTGGTCCGGGCGAGGTGCTCGCGGGCCGCGTCGCTCCATTCATCCGGCGGGAGCACCGCGCCCGGGGCGATCGCATTCACCGTGATGTCCGGGGCGAGCGCCAGGGCCAGCGTCCTGGTGAGCATCACCACGCCCGCCTTGCTCGACGCAGTGCGCCGCGTACTGCGGCCACGGCTCCAGTCCGCCGACATCCGCCAGGTTGACGATCCGGCCCTTGGCCACCCGGAGGAAGGGCAGCGCGCCCTGGGCACGTGAAAAAGGCGGAACGGAGGTTCACGTCCATCACCTTGTCCCAGAGCGCAGGCGTGGTCTCTTCGATGGTCGCGCGCCGTCATGATGCCTGCGGAGTTGATCAGCACGTCCAGGCCGCCGAAGCGCGCCGCGACTCGCGGAGCGAGTGCCGCGCCGGCTTCGGCATCCCCCAGATCGGCGCCGAAGGTGTCGCACTCGACGCCGAAGGCCCGGATGGCGGTTGCGGTGGCTGCCGCCTCGACTCGGCGGAGCGATGGTAGTGGACGGCGACCCGCATGCCCCGTCCGGCGAGCGCCAGGGCGACCGCCCGGCCGAGCCGGTGGCCCGCCCCTGTGACCAGCGCAACACGAGAGCCCAGCTCCACGTCAGACCGTCCCGTTGGTGACCGGAAGTATGTGGCCGGTGATCCCGGCAGCGGTCTCCCCGGCAAGGAAAAGCACCGCGTCGATGATCTGACTCATCTCGACGTAGTGGGCCTGCCGCGCCTGCGGAGGCGACGTTCTCGGGTGTCCGCACCATGCCGGGCGCGATCGCGTTCACCCGGATGCCGAGCGGCCACAGCTCGACGGCGAGGCTCTGGGTCAGGGCCGCGACGCCCGCCTTGGCCGCACTGTAGACCGCCATCTGGCCTGCGGGCCGATAATAGGCGAGGGAGGCGAAGTTGACCACGGCACCGTGTGCCTTGCCGAGGGCATCGACGGCGGCACGGGACATCAGGTAGGCGGTCTTGAGGTTGATCGCGATTTCGCGGTCAAAGGCGTCCGGCCCGCTCAGGGCCACCGAGCCGAAGGTGGTGAGACCGCCAGCCACGTTGATCACGGCGTCGAGGCGGCCGAAATGCTTCATCGCCGTCTCGATCGCAAGGGCCGCCACGTCGGGCTCGGTCAGGTCTCCCGCGGCGGGCCGCGCATCGATCCCCTCCGCCGGCAAATTCCCGAACTCGCTCCGCGACCCCGACGGCGTTGCGATCCACCGCCACCACGCTGGCGCCCGCCTTGCCGAAGGCGCGCGCCACGGCGTGCCCGATCTGGCCCGCGCGGCCGACGCCGGTGACCAGTACCGTCTTGCCGGAGAAATCAAAGTGCGTTGGCATCTGCCCGTCCTCAGGGTGTGCGTCGGCCGCCGCGCGCGGCGGGAGAGTTCAGTGTCCTGCCGTCGTGGGAGATTCCCGGGGCGCCGGGCGAATCCGCTCGAGCGCATCCAGCCACTCGACGGGAACCTCCTGACCGCCGAGCTGAGCGTGCGCGAGCATGGTGGGCTCGTCGTTGTGCCAGTCGGAACCGCCGCTCCGTTCGAGTCCCAGCGCCCGGGCAATCTCGGTGAGGCGGCCGCGCGTATCGGGGTCGTGAACGGGGTGGCGGGTCTCCACGGCATCGAGCCCCTCGGCACGAAGCGCGGTGAGAGCGCTCCGGGTGCCACGGTCGCGCAGGTGTGCCGCCGACACGATCCCCCCGCCAGCATGGACCAGCTCGGCCACGTCGCGAAAGCGGGGGAGACGCTTCTCCTCGAATCCGGGGCGCCCCCAGCCGATGTAGCGGTCGAACGCTTCCTGGATGGTCGCGACCTGGCGCCGCTTGAGCAGCGCCCGTGCGACGTGCGGGCGTCCGATGGCGCCGCCATCCGATTCCGCGAGCAGGTCCGCGAGATCGATGCTGAGACCCAGCCCCTGGAGCTTGCGAACCATCTCGCCGCCACGCCGTTCGCGGTCCGCACGGCAGCTGGAAGAAAGTCGTCCAGCGGCCGCCACCCCAGACGGAAGGAAGTAGCCGAGGAGGTGCATCTCACCCCAGGGCACCGCGACCGAGAATTCGCAGCCCACGACGACGCGCATGCCGAGCTGCTCGCCTGCCGCGAGCGCGGCGGGGAGACCGTCGAGGGTGTCATGATCGGTCAGCGCCATCGCGACGAGGCCGGCGCGGGCGGCACGCGCCACAACCTCCTCCGGCGGGCAGGCGCCGTCCGAGGCGGTGGAGTGCATATGGAGATCGACGCACCGTGCGGCGGTTTCGGTGGAGGTGGTCAGCGGAGGTATCCCGTCTCCGGTGCGGTCCACGCCGGCTGCGAACGGAGGAACAGCTCCTGCAGCTGCGCCGGCAGTAGCTCGGCCAGCGCGTCCTCGGGATTGCGTGCGCCGAGCGGAGAGAAGCGCGAGACCCGGACCTCCGCCGGGGCGCCTCCCCGGCGATGGAACATCACGCCGAATTCGTCGCGCGCATACTGGGTCACCCGGCCGGTCGGGCTGATGTCCCACACCTGGCCGTCGGACTCGATGCTCTGTCGTGGCATGCCACCCTCGTGTCAGGCGCGCCGGATCCGGCGCGCGGCCTATTCCTCTTCCGCGTCGAACGTCTGCACGGCTGGCACCTCGTCCCACAGCGCCTCCGCACCCGGTTCGTAGCGGGCGATCTCTCCCAGCCGCTGTTCGAGCTTCGCTTCCAGATCGGTCCGCGAGGCGCGGGCCCGATGGGACATCTCGGTCCGGCTCTCGCTGAACTCGAGAAAGGTGCCCGGCGCCGTGCCGCTGCGGAACAGCCAGAGCCGCTGTCCGCGGCCCGCACCGAGCTCGGCGAGGGCGTGGACGGTGCGCACATACTCCTCTTCACTCTCCGGGGACACCGTCGCCCGCGCGATCGACAGGGCCCGACCCATCTCAGCCGGCGTCCTCGGGGAACGACTCGAGCATCTGCTTGACGTCCGCCAGAAAGCGATCGGCGTTGGCGCCATCGACGACCCGGTGGTCGAACGACATCGTCAGGTGCCCCTTGAGCCGGGGGGCGATCGTGTCGGTGCCATCGGGGAGGGTGATCACCGCGGGCCGCTTCTCGATGGTGCCGACGCCGAGAATCGCGACCTGCGGCTGATTGATGATCGGCAGTCCGGCGAGCGAACCGAAGACCCCCGGATTGGTGATCGTGAACGTGCCACGCTGTACGTCGTCGGGGCTGAGCTTCTTGGTGCGGGCGCGCTCCCCGAGGTCGCTGATCGCCCGCGCCATCCCCAGGAGCGAGAGTTCGTCGGCGTGCTTGACGACCGGCACGATGAGTCCCCAGTCCAGCGCGACAGCGATGCCGAGGTTGATCTCCCGCCGGAAGATCGTGGCGTCTGCAGCGACCGCGGCATTGAGTCCGGGATGCCGGCGCAGGTTATCGGCGATCGCCTTGGCGATGAATGCCAGGTAGGTCAGGTTCACCCCACGCTCGGTGAACTCCTTCTTGCGCCTGGCCCGGAGCTGAGACACCCTGGTGTAGTCGATCTCGAAGATGGTCTGCACGTGCGCCGAGACCCGGCGCGACATGAGCATGTGCTCCGCGGTCAGCTTCCGGATCCGCGACCAGGGCTCGACCCGATCCCCGGCCCATGGCTCCGCGACAGGGCCATGCGGCAGACCGGGCGGGGCGGGTGCAGGCGCCCGCGGCGTCACGCCAGCAACCGCCGCCGCCGGCGCGCCCGCGTCGAGGAAACCGAGGATGTCGTTCTTGGTCACCCGGCCGGCGATCCCGCTGCCCGAGACGGTGCCGATATCGATCCCATGCTCCGCCGCGATCTTGCGCACCAGCGGCGTCGACTTGCGGCGCAGCCGCTCCTCTGCGGTCTCCGGGCCATTGCCGGACGGGGCCGCAACGACCGCCACCGGAGCGGGCTGGCTCGGCGCTGGAGCCGGCGCGACCGGCTTTACTGCGGCGGGGGCGGGGGCGGGAGCGGCGGCGGGGGTGGTTGGCGCGGCGGCCGGCACCGCTGCCACCGCCCCCTTTTCCGTCTCCAGGCGCGCCACGACGGTATTGACCGCGACGGTCTCTCCCTGCTGCACCAGGATTTCGGCGAGGACGCCTGCGCTCGGCGCGGGAATCTCCGCGTCCACTTTGTCGGTGGAAATTTCGAACATCGGCTCGTCGCGCTTCACTTCATCACCCAGATTCTTGAGCCACTTCGAGAGTGTTCCCTCGGCGATGGACTCGCCCATCTGGGGCATGATGACATCGATGCGGGCCATGCGAATAGTCTCCGGAAAAGGCGCCCAGCGTCCTTCAGTATGCGGCGAGCCACCGGCAGGCGGCTACCAGGTCCTCGGTTTGCGGCAGCACGAAATCCTCGAGCGGTGGCGCGTACGGCAGCGGCACGTCATGGGCACAGACCCGCCGCGGCGGCGCGTCCAGCCACTCGAAACAGAGTGCACTGATCCGGGCGATGATTTCGCCCGCGACGCCACCCGTCGCCGTATCCTCGTGGACAACCAGCACCCGATTGGTCTTCCGTACCGAGGCCACGATGGCCGCCTCGTCCATCGGCACCAGGGTCCGGAGGTCGAGGACTTCCACCTGCAGCCCATCCTCGCGCTCCAGCTGTTCGGCCGCGTCCAGCGCCTTCCATACCATCGCCGACCAGGTGACAATCGTCAGCGTGGTCCCGAGGCGGGCGACCCGGGCCGAGCCGATGGGAGTCAGGATCTCCTCCCCGCCAGGGAGGTCCTCCTTGATCCGCCGGTAAAGATACTTGTGCTCGAAGAAGAGCACCGGATCCTCGTCCCGGATGGCGGCCTTGATCAGTCCCTTGGCGTCCCTGGCCGTCGCCGGGCAGACAATCTTGAGCCCGGGGGTATGCAGGAACGCAGCCTCCGGGTTCTGGCTGTGGAACGGCCCCCCGCGGACATATCCACCGCTCGGCCCCCGTACGACCATCGGCGTTCGAAGCCCCGCCCGGTAGCGGGCAGTGGCGACGTAGTTGGTCAGCATGTCGTAGGCGCAGGCGATGAAATCGATGAACTGCATTTCACACACCGGCCGGTGTCCCATATGCGCCGCGCCAGCGGCCGCCCCGATGATCGCCTGCTCGCTGATCGGCGTGTCAATCACCCGCTCGGCGCCGAACCGCGCCTGCAACCCCTCGGTCACCCGGAAGGGACCACCGAGCGCGCCGATATCCTCCCCGATCAGAAACACGGCAGGGTCGCGCTCCATCTCCTCCCAGATGCCCTGACGGATTGCTTCAAGATAGGTGGTCTCAGCCACGCGGAGACTCGGCGATCGGGCGATTGGGTGATCGGGCGGGAGGAGCACGCGGCGTCGTGGCGACCTCGCGATACCACTCGATCTCGACCGATGCAGGATCCAGGTAGACCCCGGCCAGCGCACTCGACGGGTCGGGGAATGGCTCGTCGATGCAGCGCGCCAACGCCGTATCGAGTTCCCCGACAACACGCGCATCAGTCAACGCAAGATCGGCTTCGGTACTCCAGCCCGATTCCGTGAGGCGGAGACGGTATCGGTCGATCGGATCGTTCCGCTCCCATGCCTCGATCTCCCCCGCCGGAACGTAGCGTTGGTCGTCGTGCTCGGCGTGCCCTTTCCGGCGGTAGGTCACCAGCTCCACCAGCGTCGGCCCGCCGCCCGCGCGGGCGCGATCCACGGCGGCACGGGTCGTCTCGTACGTGGCGATCACGTCGTTGCCATCGGCGCGGAGACCCGGGATGCCATAGCCGGCCGCCTTGTCCGTAAGGTGGGTTGCGGCGGTCTGCAGCCGTGCGGGAGTGCTGTAGGCGTAGCCGTTGTTCTCGCAGACGACGACCAGCGGCAGTCGCTGCACCGCCGCGAAGTTGATCCCCTCATGAAAGGCGCCGGTACTCATCGCTCCGTCGCCCACATAGACCAGACCGACCCGCGGCTGTTTCGTGAGCTTGAAGTGCAGCGCAATGCCGGCCATCACCGGCACCATCGCGCCGAGGGACGAGACCTGCCCGAGGAAGCCACGCTCGAGATCGTTGAAGTGGATGTTCAGCTCGCGACCGGCGGTCGGGCTCTCCGCCTTGGCCATGTACTGCCGGAGCACCTCGAGCGGCGTGGCGCCCTTGACGAGCATGGACCCGAGATTGCGGATCAGCGGCGAGAGGATGTCCCCCCGTTCAAGGGCGTAGGCACTGCCCACGGCGTCCGCCTCCTGGCCGAGCGAGCGGAACAGCCCGCCGACCAGCTTGCCCTGCCGATGCAGCAGGACCAAGCGCTCCTCGAGTGAGCGCGTCAGCCGCATCCAGTAATAGAGATCGAGCACCTGCCGGCGATCGAGGCCGGTGGGGAGGGGTGCCGAAGGTGCGGCCGCGGGAGAGGAGGGGGAGGACATGAGGTGAGTGATTTCCGGCCGGGAAGATCGAGAACCGGCGCGAGGGAGTCAAGCGGCCTGGCCTGCTCCCCGCCGTATGTCACCCGCCTGTACTCAGTCAGCTGCCGAGGGCATTGAGGACCAGGGCGGTCATCGCGCGCATCGCCACGGGGATGGCCTGGTCGTCAGCATAGAACGTCGGAGTGTGGTGTCCTCCCGAGACCTTGCCCTGCGGCACGACGCCCACGAAGAAGAAGAATCCCGGCACCACTCGCGCAAAGTAGGAGAAGTCCTCGGCACCAGTGAGGGGCGGCGCCTGACGGATATGCCCGGCCCCGACCACACGCTCGAGCACCGGCGCGAAGCGGGCCGTGAGCCCGCTGTCGTTGACCGTCACCGGATAGGGCTCGCTGAAATCGATGCTGTAGCTGGCCCCGGCGGCGCGCGTCACGCCGTCGAAGACCTCCCGCATCCGCCGCTCGTAGAATCCCATCAGACTGTCATCGAAGGTCCGGATGGTGCCCTCCAGATAGGCGTCGCCGGTGATGATGTTGTTGCGGTCTCCGGCGCGGAAGACGCCGACCGTCAGCACACTCGGCGCGAAGGGGGAGACATTGCGGGAATGAATCGTCTGGAGCGCGAGGACCACCTGCGACGCCGTCACGATCGCGTCGATACTCAGCTGCGGGGTGGAGCCGTGCGCCTGACGGCCGGTGACATGCGCGGTCCACTTCGTCGCCGAGGCGAGCGCCGGCCCGGGGGTGTACGAGATGCGACCCAGCAGCTCGTCATCACCCGGAGCGTCGGGCGGGGCCCCCTGGGTATGAAAGCCGAGAATGAGGTCGGGCCGCGGATGTTCGAGGGCCCCCTCCTGGACCATCAGCTTGGCGCCGCCGGTCTCCCCGTCCGGCGCCCCCTCCTCAGCTGGCTGAAAGATGAAAACGACCGTGCCGGCGAGCCTCGACTTCATCCCCGCCAGGACGTTGGCCACGCCAAGCTCCGAGGCGACGTGGATATCATGGCCGCAGGCGTGGGACACGCCGGTCTCCCGACCGAGGTAGGTCGCCGTTGCCACCGACCTGAACGGCAGATCGGTCTGTTCGGTCACCGGTAGCGCATCCATATCGGCGCGAACCGCGACGACCTTCCCCGGCTTGCCGCCGCGCAGGATACCGATCACGCCGGTATGGGCCACGCCAGTCCGCACCTCGAAACCAAGCCTGGTCAGTTCGGCGGCGACCAGCGCCGCGGTGCGCGTCTCCCGATTGCTCAGCTCCGGATTGCGGTGGATATCCTCGCGGATCTCGATCATCCGCGGGGCGATCCGGGCGACCGCCGCCGCGACGTCGGCGTCGGATTGAGCGGCCAGTGGCGCGGCGATGCACAGGGAAGCAAGGAACAGGGGTGCGGCTGGACGCATCGAGAATCCTGTAGGGGTCGGACTAGAATAGAGCAGGCCCCGCAAAGACGAAAGGGCGGCCCCGTCCTGCGGCCGCCCTCCCGATCCCGCCAGCATGCGCGGCTACTGCTGGACGGTGAAGTTCACCGCAGCCACCGTATGGTCCCAGACGAAGTGGATCTGGCCGCCCTGGTCGTCCGGCGCAACATGGATGACAAACCGCTCAGTCACATCCTTGTTCCACTCGTCCGACATCGGGATCCGGTACAGGTCCTTGGACGGATCGTGCTCCGTCCCCCACTGCCCCGTCTGCCCATTGACGAGCAGCGTCCATCCATGCTGCGAGGGGATCGTCCAGAGGGTGTACATGCCGGCAGGCACCACGATGCTGCCGAAGGCGAGCGCCTTGTCCGTGCGAAACTGAGTCGCGGCATTGGCACCAGTCCGCCACACATCGTCCCACGGCACCACCGCACCAAAGATGGTTCGGCCCCGTACCGACGGCCGGCCGTAGTCCACCCAGAGGGTGGCACCGGCAGCGGCGGTCGTGACCGTATCCCGGGGCGAGAGCTGCCCCAGCGGGCCGCCCTGTTGTTCCCGCGCGGCGAAGCTGGCCGCGTAGGTGTTGACGTCGAGCGTCGCCACACGATCTACCGAGAACTGCTGGGTTCCGTGAAGCGGCCGGATGCCCTGCACCCGGCCCTTGCCGTCGACGAGGGCGTGATAGCGGTCGAACTCCGTCTCGATATCGATGGAGTCCCGGCCGAGCCTCCGGAGCGCCACCCAGCTCAATTGCGGCCCGCCGAGATAATAGAGGGGCACGTGCAGCGAATCGGTGCGGGTGGCCGTGAGCCGCATCGACAGCATGTCGTACATCGCCCAGGGCGAGATGACTGGCACGCCCGCGCCGGCGGGCACCGCAGCGCTCATCTTCCGGACCGTCGTGTCGGCGCGCATTTCCACCTGGGCCGAGTCCCGCGTGAAGCTTGCCGTCAGGTGCTGCACCGGCGGAACATCGGCCGGCACACCCACCTTGCGGATCACGACGTCGACGGCCGTCACCACGCCATTCGCGCCGAATGTCACCACCGCGTGACGACGCAGCGTGCGAGGCGCGCGACCGGCCTGATCGAGCTCGAGCCGCGCAGGGGTCAGCGTGAACCGCTCCACGCTGGTGGTATCATTGCCCAGTCGCACCAGAAAAGCGCCGCTGTCCTGCGCGTGAGCCGCGACCGGCACCATCCCCGTGAGGGCGAACACCAGCATTCCAAACCATCGGGCACGAGTCATCAGAGTCTCCAGCGGAGGGGCGAGGGGAGAAATTCCAGCATCGTACGCAGCAGGACGGCCGTCGGTTCCAACCCGAACACATTCACGCAGCGCCACGTCGCAGAATGCATCGGCCCAGGCAGTAAGGGCGTGCCGTGTGGGCACGAGAGTGCGATGGAGGCCGAATCGTCCACGGGGGGCGACCGATCGCTCGGCCACCCCCCGTGGTGCGGCCCGGAGGGGCCGCAGAGTGCAAAGCGGGTAGTTACCGCGCTTCGATCCGCATCCCGTAGAACGACCGGTAGACGAAGCAGCAGCGACGACCGGCCAGGAAGACGGCGGCCAGCGCGTGGCTGAGACCCGGCTCGCGCTCGGCGGTGAGCGACCGCCAGCTCGACCGCCAGCAGGCCGAACAGCGTGGTGAACTTGATGATCGGGTTCAGCGCCACGGACGAGGTGTCCTTGAACGGATCGCCCACGGTGTCGCCGACGACGGTCGCGTCGTGCAGCGGCGTGCCTTTCTGCTTGAGCTCGACTTCGACGATCTTCTTGGCGTTGTCCCAGGCGCCGCCGGCGTTGGCCATGAAGATCGCCTGGTACAGGCCGAAGAGCGCGATCGAGATCAGGTAGCCGATGAAGAAGTACGGCTCGACGAAGGCGAAGGCGAGCGTCGCGAAGAAGACCGTCAGGAAGATGTTGAACATGCCCTTCTGCGCGTACTCGGTGCAGATCTCGACCACCTTCTTGCTGTCTTCGATCGAGGCCTTGGTCGGCGCCCTCGAGCTTGATGTTCTCCTTGATGAACTCGACCGCGCGATAGGCGCCGGTGGTCACGGCCTGGATCGAGGCGCCGGTGAACCAGTAGATGACCGCGCCGCCGGTGATGAGGCCGAGCAGGAAGGGCGGGTGCAGGATCGAGAGGTTGGCGAGCAGCTCGGGCTGCAGGCCGTGGGTCAGCGCCACGATGATCGAGAAGATCATCGTGGTGGCGCCGACGACGGCGGTGCCGATCAGCACCGGCTTGGCGGTGGCCTTGAAGGTGTTGCCGGCGCCGTCGTTCTCTTCGAGGTGGTGCTTGGCCTTCTCGAAGTCGGCGTCGAAGCCGAAGTCCTTCTTGATCTCCTCCTTGATGCTCGGGCACGGTCTCGATCTGCGACAGCTCGTAGACCGACTGGGCGTTGTCGGTCACCGGGCCGTAGCTGTCGACGGCGATCGTCACCGGGCCCATGCCCAGGAAGCCGAAGGCCACCAGGCCGAAGGCGAAGACCGCCGGGGCGAGCATCATGCTCGCCGGCAGCGACCTTGGACGGATCGACCGCCGATGAGGTGCTGACGAAGTAGGCGATGCGCCATCAGCAGCACCATGGCCAGGCCCATCCAGTAGGCGCTGAAGTTGCCGGCGACCAGGCCCGGAGAGGATGTTGAGCGACGCGCCGCCTTCGCGCGAGCGAGGTGACGACTTCGCGCACGTGCCGCGACTCGGTGGAGGTGAAGACCTTGACCAGTTCGGGGATGATCGCGCCGGCCAGCGTGCCGCAGGTGATGATGGTCGAGAGCTTCCACCAGAGCGTCGGATCGCCGCCGAGCGTCGGGAATCAGCAGCTTGGAGACGACGTAGGTCAGCGACCACCGAGACGATCGAGGTGAGCCAGACCAGCCGGGTCAGCGGCGCCTCGAAGTTCATCTTCTCGACGCTGGCGTACTTCGCCTTGGCCATCGCCTCGTTGATGAAGTAGGAGACCGCCGGACGCGACGACCATCATGACGCGCATCACGAAGATCCAGACCAGCAGCTGGACCTGCATGGTCGGGTCCGGCACCGCCAGCAGGATGAAGGAGATCAGCGCCACGCCGGTGACGCCGTAGGTCTCGAAGCCGTCGGCCGAGGGGCCGACCGAGTCGCCGGCGTTGTCGCCGGTGCAGTCGGCGATGACGCCGGGGTTGCGGGCGTCGTCTTCCTTGATCTTGAAGACGATCTTCATCAGGTCGGCGCCGATGTCGGCGATCTTGGTGAAGATGCCGCCCGCGATGCGCAGCGCCGCGGCGCCCAGCGATTCGCCGATGGCGAAGCCGATGAAGCAGGGGCCGGCGTAGTCGCCCGGAACGAACAGCAGGATGAAGAGCATCATCAGCAGCTCGACGCTGATCAGCAGCATGCCGATGCTCATGCCCGCCTTGAGCGGGATCTGCGTAGCAGGGATACGGCTTGCCCCTGAGGCTGGCGAACGCGGTGCGGGAGTTGGCGAAGGTGTTGACCCGGATGCCGAACCAGGCGACGCCGTAGCTGCCGGCGATGCCGATCAGGCTGAAGACCAGGATGATGCCGACCTTGACCAGCGCGAAGTGCTGCAGGACGCCGAAGTAGAAGGCGATGATGGCGCCGATGAAGAGCCACAGGATCATCAGGAACTTGCCCTGGGTGATCAGGTAGGTCTTGCAGGTCTCGTAGATCAGCTCGGAGATCTCCAGCATCGACTGGTGCACCGGCATGTTCTTGAGCTGGGTGTAGATCGCCAGCCCGAAGCAGCAGTCCCAGCAGCGCACACCAGCAGGCCGACCATCAGCAGGCGTGCGGCCGCTGGTCCCGCCGAGGAAGTTGACCGAGCCCAGGTCCGGCAGCACGAGGTTGGCCTCGCCGCCGGCATGCTGGCCTGGGCCGACGCGCCGCCGGGACAGACGGCGGCGTCCTGCGCAACGACGGTGCAGGCGGAGAGCGCGAGACTGCACAGGACGGCCAGGGCGACGAGACAGGGACAACGTCTTCATCATGGGGAGACTTCTCCTGGGATGGGAATGAATGTCGGCCGGGAGCGAAGGCGGCGGGTCCAGGACCCGCCCTCGTGCTGCGATCGACGCTGCCAACTCAGTACGCGCCGCGCACCTCGTGACGACGGATCGGCTCGATGCGTATGCACCACGGCCAGGAACCGCTTGGCGAGCTGGTCGGCCTCGCTCTCGCCGGGCTGATTGGTCTCCACGGTGACCAGGGTGTAGTGCCCACCCTCGGCCTGCACGTTGACGGCGATCTGGCCCAACGTGCCGGTGAACCGGCGCCGGCGGGGTGCCTCCTCGGTCGGCGCCAGCCGCGCACCGAAGAAGGTGTTCGCCCGCGCCATGACGGCGTCCGGGGCGAGCTGGGTGCGGTGGAAGTACTTCATCCTACTTCTCTCCGTACGCGTAGTACTCCACGCCGAGATGCGTGATCTGACGTCCTCACCCATCAGCCAGCGCAGGGTGTTCTTCAGCTTGGTCTGCTGGATGAAGAGGTCGTGCTCCGGATACAGCCCGGGCGCCATCTGCGGGCTCTTGAAGTAGAACGAGAGCCACTCCTGGATCCCGCGACAGCTTCGCCCGCTGGGCCAGGTCGAAGAAGAGCGCGAGGTCGAGCACCAGCGGCGCGGCCAGGATCGAGTCGCGGCAGAGGAAATCGACCTTGATCTGCATCGGGTAGCCGCAGCCACCCGAAGATGTCGATGTTGTCCCACCCCTCCTTGTTGTCGCCGCGCGGGCGGGTAGTAGTTGATCCGCACCTTGTGGAAGAGGTTGCCGTACAGCTCGGGGTAGATCTTGGGCTGCAGGATGTACTCCAGCACGCCGAGCTTCGACTCCTCCTTGGTCTTGAAGCTCTCGGGGTCGTCGAGCACCTCGCCGTCGCGGTTGCCGAGGATGTTGGTCGAGTACCAGCCCGCCACGCCGAGCATGCGCGCCTTGAACATCGGCGAGAGCACGGTCTTGAGCATGGTCTGGCCGGTCTTGAAGTCCTTGCCGCCGATCGCGACGCCCTTGTCCTTGGCCAGCTGCTCGAGGGCCGGAATGTCGCAGGCAGAGATTGGGCGCGCCGTTGGCGAACGGCACGCCCTCCATGATCGCGGCGTAGGCGTAGAGCATCGACGGCGCGATCGACGGGTCGTTGGCGTCCATCGCCTTTTCGAAGGCGGCCAGCGTCTGGTGCGCGGGCCCGGGCGCGATGAAGATCTCGGTCGAGGCGCACCAGACGATCACCAGCCGGTCGCAGCCGTGCTTCGCCTTGAAGTCGCGGATGTCCTTCCGCAGCGCCTCGGCCAGCTCCTTCTTGTTCTTGCCGGTCTTGACGTTCTTGCCCTCGAGCCGCTTCACGTAGTACTGGTCGAACACCGCCGGCATCGGGGTGATCGTCTGCAGGTAGTCCTTGATCGGCTCGACGTGCTCGTGCTTGTCGAGCACGCCGCAGTGCAGGCACGACTGGTAGGCATTGTCCGGCACCGGATCCCAGGCGCCGAACACGAGGTCCTTGAGCTCGGCCAGCGGCACGAACTCCTTGATCAGCGGGGACCGCTCCTCGGTGCGCTTGCCGAGGCGGATGGTGCCCATCTGGGTCAGCGAGCCGATCGGCTTGGCCTTGCCGCGGCGGACAGTCTCGACACCGGCGATGAAGGTCGAGGCGACCGCGCCGAGGCCGACGCAGAGAACGCCGAGCTTGCCCTTGGCCGGCGCGATCGGCCGGGCGAGTCCGTTTGCCACTGGCCTGTCCTTTCGGATGCGTCGGGCGCATCAGCCGCCCTCGGTCACCTGATAGACGTAGACGAAGCGCTGCACGACGGTGATCACCGAGGCCAGCGTCGAGCAGATCGTCACGATCCAGAACAGCACCAGCCCGCCGGAGCCCGCACCGACCAGCACCGTCGGCACACCCAGCCCCACGATCCGCTCGGCCCGCTGCACGAGCCCGACCTTGCAGTCGATCCCCAGCCCCTCGGCCCGCGCCCGGGCGTAGGAGACCAGCAGCGAGGCGATGATCGCCGACATGCAGATGATGATCGCCGGCACTCGCGATAGGCGACCGAGCCCGGCGGCGCCAGCAGTAGAAGACCGCGATCCCCATGAAGGTCGCGCCGTCACCGACCCGGTCCAGCGTGGAGTCGTAGAACGCGCCGAACTTCGTCACCTGCCCGTTGCCGCGTGCCACCGCGCCATCCAGGGTGTCGACGATCCCGCTGACCAGGTAGAGGAGCCCGCCCAGCCGCACCGACCCCAGGCCGAAGGCGACCGCCGAGACGATCACCAGCAGGGTCCCGACGGTGGTGATGGCGTTGGGCCGGACGCCGGCCCGGATCAGCCCGTCCACGAACGGCCGGGTCACGGCGTAGAACACCCGCTCGACCGGCTTGGGGATCAGTTTCACCTGGCGCCTGTCCCTCGGGGATGCCACGGGCGGAGGACCGGGCCGACGGACCCCCGAAAACCGCGCAAACAATAACCGGCGGAACGGTTTAGGCGGAAGTCGCGGCACTATGAGGAGGGCCTCAGTCCGGGGATACGATCAGAAACGGACGGCGACGGCTCCCGAAAGTGGCGAGCGCGCCGCGTCGACCTCGGGCGACATCCCGCTCGCGAGTGCTCGCCTGAGCGCCCGCAGTCGTCTCCCGCGAGTCGGTCGAACTGTCTGGGGACGAAGCTGCAGGAGCGGCGTCCCGCCTGAGCGTGAGCAGGGTCACGCGCCGTCCGCGTCGGATCGTAGCGCGCCCGATCGGTGACCGTGAATCGGATCCCGACGACCAGGGTGTCGGCATACTTCCCGTCTCCCGGCCGCGCTGGGCGTGAAGCTCACCCCGCGAAAGCTGACGCCGGGCAGGCCGGCCACCGCGCAGCGCGTGGAGCACCTGCGTCGTGTCCAGCCAGGGGGCACCGATCTGCTCGAACGGATGCTCGCGTCCCCCGCCCCACCGAGAGGTTGGTGCCCTCGAAGAGACAGAGGCCGGGGTAGTGGCATCAGCGCTTCAAGGCTCTGAGATTGGGCTGACGGCGGCACGAAGGGGAGTCCGGTGTCGTCGAAGTACATCGTCGCGCCGCCACCCCGCCACCGGCACGACCCGGAGATCCGCGGCGAGTCCGAGGTCTGCGCGCGCGAGGCGGGCCAGCTCGCCGAGCGTCATGCCGTGCCGCATCGGGATGGCCAGCAGACCGACCGGGGACGCGGAACGCGGTGTCGAGCACATTGCCCTGCACCGCGCCGCCGATCGGGTTGGGGCGGTCGAGCACGACGACGGGATCCCCCTCCGGGCGGCGGCGCGCATCACCTCGACGGTGGTCCAGAGGTAGGTGTAGTAGCGCGCGCCGGCGTCCTGCAGGTCGACGAGCAGCACGTCGAATTCCGGCGAGCATTGAGTCGGTCGGGGCGGACGTCTTGCCATAGAGGCTGTAGATTGGGAGACCGGTGGCGCAGTCGGTGGAGGACGCGACCGCCTCGCCGGGATCGGCAGAGCCGCGGAAGCCATGTTCCGGACTGAAGAGCGCGACCAGCGCGACGCCAGCACCGCGCAGCCGATCGACGTCGCTGACCCCGGCCTGATCGACCCCGGACTGATTGGTGACCAGGCCGACCCGGCGGCCGCGTACCAGATGCAGGCTGTCGCTCAGCAGGACGTCGATGCCGGGGCGCACACCGGCGTCCGCGACCAGCGTGCGGACCGGCCCGCCCACCGCGACAGGGGGGCCGAAATCGACCCACGACATCCACACCAGCCAGAATCCGAGCGCCCAGTGGCCCGTTCGCATGGCACCATCCTTCTCGTGACGCTGCTGTCTCGCCGCGCCTGCCGCCGCGCAGCAGGCGGCGGGACCCTCGACGGCCTGAGGACCGCGTCGGTGACCGACTCGATCGCCGTGGAGCAGCTGCTCGATTCACTGCCGCTCCGGGATCGCGTCGCCCAGGTCGTCATGCCCTGGATTCCGGGGAGCTACGCCGCCTTCGACGACAGCAGCCTTTCAGCGTCACGCAGGGCTGGGTCGACTCGCTGCACGTCGGCGGGATCATCGTCTCGATCGGGTCACCGCTCGATGTCGCCGACGAAGCTCAACCGGCTGCAGCGCCGCTCCGCCCTGCCGCTGCTCATCGCGGCCGACCTCGAGAGCGGCGCCGAGCTTCCGGCTCACCGGCGCCACGCCCTTCCCCACCAATATGGGCGTGGCTGCCGACCGGCAGCGACCTGGATGCCTACGAGATCGGCCGGATCACCGCGCTCGAAGGCCGGGCCGTCGGCATTCACCTCGCCTTTTCGCCCGGTCGCCGACATCAACAACAACCCCGCCAATCCGATCATCAACACCCGCTCGTTCGGAGAGGACCCGTAGGCCGTCGGGCGGCTCGTCGTCGCCGCCATCCACGGGCTCCAGGACCACGGCATGCTCGCGACGGCGAAGCACTTCCCCGGGCACGGCGACACCGGCACCGATTCCCACATCGCGCTGCCGGTCATCGCCGGCCCCTGGAGCCGGCTCGACTCGGTGGAGCTGGTGCCGTTCCGCGCCGCCATCGAGGCCGGGAGTGGCGCTGGTGATGTCGGGCCACATCGCCGTGCCTGCCATCGACGGCGAACGGACCCGGCCCGCCACGCTCGACCCGCAGATCCTCACCGGCGTGCTGCGCGACTCGCTGGGCTTCGGCGGGCTGGTGGTGACCGACGCGCTCGACATGGGCGGCATCGTGAATAGCTACGGCGCCGGCGAGGCCGCGGTGCTGGCCTTTCTCGCCGGCGCCGACCTCCTGCTGCAGCCGGCCGATCCGAAGCTGGCCATCGACGCGCTTACCGAGGCGGTGGAATCGGGCCGGGTCCCGTACGAGCGCCTGGATCGCTCGGTGCGCCGATTGCTCATCATCAAGCGGCACCTCGGCCTCTTCTCCAGGCGCAGCGTGCCCCTCGACAGCGTCCCGGAGCTGGTCGGCAGCACCCGCTTTCTCGAGACCGCGCGCGACATCAGCCAGCGCTCCATCGTACTGGTGGTCGACAGTACCAGTACCGTCGACAGCCTCCGTGCCCGGCCGCGCCCGGTCGCCCTCGTCACCTACGGCGAAGAAAACGCCGGCACCGTCGGCAACACCCTCGCCCGCCGCCTGCGCGACGCCGGATACACGGTGACCATCTTCCGCCTCTGGCCCGCGAGTGGTCTGGCGAGCCTCGACTCGGCGCGACGCCTCATCCGAAGGAACAGCTACACGATATTCGCCACCTCGGTGAGAGTGACAGCCGCGAAGGGCACCGTCGGACTACCGCCCCCCGTCGCGCGCCTGATCGAGGAAACCAATCACCGACGCCACACCCTGCTGATCTCCTTTGGATCGCCCTATATCGGGAGCCAGGTCCCGCACCTCCGCTCCTACCTGCTCGGCTGGACCAGCGCCGGCCTCGGGGAATGGGCCGTCGCACGCGCCCTCACCGGACAGGCACCGATCACCGGCCGGCTCCCCGTCCTCGTACCGCCGAACTTCCCGCTCGGCAGCGGTCTCGAGCGCGGCACCAGCAGTGGCATCGACGGAGACCCCGGGGGCCACCGCTGAGTCGAGCACACCGCGTCGCAGGGGCCCTCCTGCTCAGCATCATCACCTGCGCATCCCGCGCGCTGCCGCAGGTGCCGCCTGACCAGGGCACCTGGCAGGCCGTCACCAGGTTTCTCGACTCCGCCGTCGTGGACAGCGCCGCTCCAGGCGCCGTCCTCGGTATCAGCGTCCGGGGGAAGCATCGCTTCCACGGCACCGGACGACTCGGTACCGACGATCCCACCCGCCCCGACAGTGCCACGATCTACGACCTCGCCTCCCTCACGAAGGTTGTTGGTCTCACGACGGCGATCATGCTGGCCGTCGACGAGGGTCGCCTTACGCTCGACACGCCGATCGTGCAGTACGTGCCCGCGTTCCGCCGGACCAACGATTCGAGTGCCGAGGCGCTGATCCGCCAGAGCGTGACCCTCCGGCACCTGCTCACCCACTCGAGCGGCCTGCCCGCCTGGCGACCGCTCTTCCGTGAGACGAGCACCCGACGGGAAGCGCTTGCCGCTGCGGACACGACACCACTGGATACCCTCCCCGGCGCGCGCTTCGTCTACTCCGACCTCGGCGCCATACTGCTGACTCAGGCGGTGGAAGCGGTCTACGGGTCGCGTCTCGACTCGCTGCTGGACCGTCGAGTGTTCGCGCCCCTCGGCCTCGCCGACACACGCTACCTCCCGCCGGCTGGGTGGCTGCCGCGGATCGCCCCGACCGAGAACGATCCCTGGCGCGGCCGCGTCCTGCGCGGCGAGGTGCACGACGAGAATGCGGCGCGTCTCGACGGCGTCTCCGGACATGCCGGACTCTTCTCCTCTGCCCGCGATCTGCTGCGATTCGGCGACTGGCTGCTGCTCGGCCTGAACCGATCGCAGGCAGGCGACGGATGCATGCCGCGTGAATTGAAATTCCCGCTCGCTCCGCCTCGCGCACTCGCGATCTTCGCGCAGCGCCAGGAGCTCCCACCCGGCTCGAGCCGAGCGCTCGGATGGGACACCCCCTCGGAAGGGAGCAGTGCTGGCCACCGCCTCGCACACGCCAGCATCGGGCACACGGGCTTCACCGGAACCTCCCTCTGGATCGACCCTACCCACTGCCTGGTGATCGTGCTGCTCAGCAATCGGGTCCACCCCACACGGACCAACTCCCGCTGGGGACCGGTGCGGATCGGGGCTGCTGACCTGGTGGTGGAGATGCTTCACGATTCGATGGTTACTCCATGACCCTGCAAGAGTTAGCTATTTCCGAAGACACTTACCGCAATTGACATCGCTCTACCCCCTCCCTACCTTCATCACAGGCCGAAACAGCGCCGGCGGCATTGCCCGGCGCTTTGGTATCTTCGAGAATGGAGCCAGCACAATGGACAGCACTGAACAGCAGGTGACCACCCCGGGATTCGCCCTTGTGCTGACCGATCGGGCCGCGGAAGAGGTGCAGAAGTTCATCGCGGCGGAGGCAGTGCCGGTAGAGACGGCAGGGCTTCGGGTGAGCGTGCTCCCTGGCGGATGCAGCGGATTCAAGTACAGTCTCAACATCGAAGAGCGCGCGCTGGAGGACGACGTGGTGATGGAGATCAACCGCACCCGCATCTTCCTGGATGGGTTCAGCCTGCAGTACCTGAATGGCGTGACGGTGGACTATACCAGTTCCATGCAGGGCTCGGGGTTCACCTTCACCAATCCCAACGCGACCGGCGGATGCGGGTGCGGATCGTCGTTCACCGCCTGATCGTGACGACGCCGCAGTCCCGGGGGCGGGTCTAAGACCCGCCCCCTACGTGTACCCCGCCATGCCTGCTCTCGATCTCGCCGTTATTCTCTGTTACTTCGCGCTCACGCTGGGCGTCGGGATGTGGGTCTCCCGCCGCCAGCAGACCGCAGGGGACTACTTTCTCGGCGCGCGAGACCTTCCCGCCGGCGCGATCCTGCTCTCGATCGTCGCCACGGAAACCTCGGCGCTGACCGTCATCTCGGTCCCGTCGATCGCGGCCCAGGGTGATCTCACCTTCCTGCAGCTTCCGCTCGGCTACCTCATCGGCCGGCTGGTCGTCGCCTGGTGGCTGCTGCCGGGGTATTTCGAGGGCGCGCAGGAAACGGCGTATGTGCGACTCGAGTCGCGCTTCGGCGCCGCCACCCGACGGCTGGCCTCCCTCATTTTCCTGGTCACCCGGATGCTTGCGGACGGCGTCCGGGTATACGCGAGCGCCGTCCCGCTCGCGCTCATCACCGGCTGGAGCATTCCGCTCTCGATCCTGGTCATGAGCCTGGTGACGATGGTGTACACCTGGCACGGGGGCCTCAAGGCGGTGGTGTGGACCGATGTGGTCCAGTGGTGCGTGTACGTATCAGCGGGAATCGCCGCCCTGGCGATCGCCTGCTCGCTTGCCGGCGGTGCCGGACCGGCGCTGGCCGCCGCGGCCGCTGCGGGGAAGCTCAAGCTGATCGACCTGCGTCTTGACTTCAGGATCCCCTACACCCTCGTCGGCGGCATCGTCGGGGGCGGCATGCTCACCGCCGCCTCACACGGGACCGATCACGTCATCGTCCAGCGGCTGCTCGCCAGCGGGTCGCTCCGCGATGCCCGCCGCGCCCTGGTGGGATCGGGGGTGGTCGTGCTGCTGCAGTTCACGCTCTTCATGCTGATCGGCACGGCCGTCTGGGCCGGCGGCTTCGCCCCGGCTGGCATGGCGGCGGACCAGATCTTCCCGCGTTTCATCGTCGACCACCTCCCGTCGGGGTTGTCGGGCCTGCTGATCGCGGCGATCCTGGCCGCGACGATGGGCACGCACAGCTCGGCGATCAGCGCGCTCGCCTCCTCGATGACCCATGACATCTACGCCTCGTACACCGGCGAACACGATCCCGCCCGCCTCCTCAAGGTAGGCAGACTGATGTCGATCCTCTGGGGCCTGCTGGTCACCGGTGCGGCGCTGGGCTTCTTTGTGGTGGCGGGCGGCGGCAAGACCCCCGTCGTGGTCTTCGCGCTGCAGATCGCCTCGATCACCTACGGCGGACTGCTCGGCGCCTATCTGCTGGCCGGGTCACCGGTCCGGGTGGCCGGCCGACATGTGATCGCGGGGATCGCGGTCGCGGTGACGGGGATGCTGGCCCTCTTTCTCACGAAATCGAGTCTGGCGTGGCCCTGGTATGTGCCGCTGGGGAGCGCCATCACCGTAGCGACCGGACTGGTGCTGAGCGCCGTCTGGCAGCAGCGAAAGGCGGGCTGATGGGCCGGATCATCGTGGGCGTCGACGCGGGCGGGACCAAGACCGTGGTGATCGTCGCGGAAGGGGACCAGGTCCGGACCCGGGCCATCGGCGGCGGTGCGAAGATGCGGAGCGGCAGGGGAATCGCCTGTGCCACGACCATCGGCGAGGTCGCCCGGCGCGCGCTGGCAGAGTTCGGCGTCTTGCGTGGGGATGTGATCGTCGCCGGCGTCGCCGGCGCCGGGCGGGAGGAGGAGCGGACCGAACTGCGTGAGGCGCTCCGGAGCGAGTCGGTCGCCGACCGCATCCTGATCATGGGGGATACCGAAATCGCACTCGCCGCCGCCTTCAATGATCAGCCGGGAATCGTCGTGACGGCGGGCACCGGCAGCATGGGTGTCGCCCGCGACCCCTTCGGGCGGCTGCATCGTTCGGGCGGCTTCGGCTGGCAGATGGGGGATGAGGGCAGCGGCTACGCGATCGGTCGAGCCGCGTTGGGAGCGGTAGGTCGTGCCGCAGATGGCCGCAGTCCGCGGACCGAGCTTCAGGCACTGCTCCTCACCGTCACCCGGAGCTCCTCCATGGAGGGGCTGGTTCGCTGGGCCGCCGCCGCCGGAGTGCCCGAGGTCGCGGCCCTCGCGCCGTCGGTGTTTGAGGCGGCGCACCAGGGCGATACCGTGGCTGCCGGCATCATGGACTACGCCGCGCGCGAGCTCGCCTCCCTGGTGCTCCGCCTGCTGCCGCACTTCGGTGCCGATGAACGGGCCTCGGTGGATGTCGCCTGCAATGGCGGGCTCCTCTATCATGAGGGGCCACTGCACCGGATGCTGCGGGTGAAGTTGCAGGAGGAGCCACGGATCCGCCTCCGAGACACCCCGCTCGACCCTGCCACCGGCGCGATCCACCTGGCCGGCCGGCCGTAAACGACAAGGAGTGAGGCACTCTCCACGAGCGCCTCACTCCTCACGACTCTAGACCCCCGCCGCCGCTACGCCTGATTCCTGAGCCGGCTGTGCTTCGCGCCGTACAGGAAGTAGATCACGAGGCCCACCAGCAGCCAGACCCCGAACCGGATCCAGGTGATCGCTGGGCAGCTTGTACATCAGGTAGAGGCAGGTCACCACCGAGATCATCGGGGTCCACGGCACCCAGGGCGCCCGGAACGGGCCGGACCCGCTCCGGGCTCCTTGACCCGCAGCACGATGACGCCGACCGAGACCAGCACGAAGGCGAACAGCGTCCCGATGTTGGTCAGGTCCACCACCTCGGCGATGTTGGCAAAGGCGGCGAAGGTCGCCACGAAGATGCCGGTGAGGATGGTGCCGACGTAGGGCGTCTTGAACCGCGGGTGCACCTTGGCGAGGAACGGCGGCAGCAGGCCGTCCCGCGCCATCGACATGAAGATGCGCGGCTGCCCGAGCTGGAAGACCAGCAGCACGCTGCTCATCGCGATGACGGCGCCGACGGCGATGATGATCCGCGAGACCTTGAGGAGGCCGGCGGTCCGTCGGCCAGCGACAGCGCGGTGATCATCGGCTCGGCGGTGCCCAGCTTGCTTCCAGGGCGCGATGCCCGGTCATCACCGACGGAGAGCACGATGTAGAGCACCGTGCAGACCACCAGGCTCATGATGATGCCGAACGGCATGTCCGGCCGGGGTCCTTGGCCTCCTCGGCCGCGGTCGAGACGTCGCGTCGAATCCGATGTAGCTGAAGAAGATGATCGCCGCGCCGGCGCTGATGCCGGCGAAGCCGTTCGGCGCGAATCCGCCGGTGGCCGGGTTGTTCCAGTTGATCGGCTTGATCAGGGTGACGCCGACGGCGACGAAGAAGAGGATGATCCCGATCTTGAGGATCACCATCGCGTTGTTCGAATTGGCCGACTCCTGATGCCGATCACCAGGATCACCGTGATCAGCGGCGACGATCACGAAGGCCGGCAGGTTGGCGATGACGGGAATGCCGAAGAGGTGCGGCGCGACGTCGAGGGCGGAGGCGAGTGTAGACGATCGCGGGATCGGTGGCGCCCGCTGCGATGGCGTCCGCCGCCATGTGGGCCGATGCGGAAGTCGGTGGCCAGCCAGGCCGGCAGCGAGATGCCGAAGTGGCTGACAGCAGTTCCCGGAAGTAGCCCGACCAGCCGATCGCCACGCCGATGTTGCCCACCGCGTACTCGACGATCAGGTCCCAGCCGATGATCCAGGCGACGAACTCGCCGAGCGAGGCGTAGGCGTAGGTGTACGCCGAGCCCGCAATCGGCACCATCGCCGCGAACTCGGCGTAGCAGAGCGCCGCGAAGCCGCAGGCCAGCGCGGTGAGGAGGAAGGAGAAGATGATCGCCGGACCGGCGCCGGGCCGGAGCGACGTCGCCGGCGATCGCGGTGCCGGTGGTGGCGAAGATGCCGGCGCCGATCGTCGCGCCGACGCCGAGCGCAGTCAGGTGCCACTTGCCGAGGGAGCGCTTGAGCCCGCCGCGCTCGGCGAGGTCGTCTTCACAGTTCTGGACGGACTTCCGGACGAAGAGGCTGGCATGGGATCTCGGGAGATCGGGAAGCGGGACCAGTGGATTAGAAGATCGTGACCGTCTGTCGACAGTACTCGCCACCGGGACGCCGTCGGCGTCGCGCGCAGGATGGAACTCGATAGCCCCGCATCGCCTCGGCGAACTTGCGGCGTAGCGCCTTGTCGCTGGATTTCGGGCTCGACATCCGACCCGCTCGACCTTGCCCGTCGGCATCCACGCAGAAGGTGACCGCGGAGCGGCTGGCCCCGCAGCTCCTTGGGTGCGCTCTCCGATCGGCGGCACCGACGGTGTCGGGACGCGGCCTGCGTGCCGGTGCCGCCTGCACCACCGCCGCCGGTGCCGGGACCCGCCCCAGGCCCCGTCGCCCGGTCCGACGCCCGTCCTCCGGTGCCTCCACCTGCGCCACCCCCCGTGTCCTGGTCCGGTCGCCGGCTGGGCGCCGCTTGCGGGCGCCGTCGCAGCGGACCACGGACGCGGAAACGACGGGCTTCGAGTCTTCGGGAACGCTCGGCGGTATCGTCCGTCGGCACGACCGGAGTGACGGATCACCGTCGCGGGAGGCGTGGGCCTCGGCTGGTGTGACCTCGGCAGTGACCCGAGGGGACGGCCACCGGTGCGGGCAGGGCAATATACGCCAGCCGACCGGCACCGCCACCACCGCCACCACCGCCGCCCGAGTTCCCGCACGAGCGGGGCCCGCGCTCGAGCACCCGGCGGCAGTCGTGACGCGATGCGTGCCGAGCAGGATCGCCAGCAGACCAGCAGGTGCAGCAGCGATCGAGAGCAGCACCCCGGCCGTTCGAGCCGCGCGGACGGCGCGGTCGGCATCGAAATCGAACGTTGTGACAGACGACTCTCCCGATCGGGGCACGGCAGTGAGGCCTGCGGCGACGGCGAGACGCGGAAGTCGGTGCCGCGCTCCGCACTTCCGAACGGGGCTCGTCGGGCGACGGCCCCCCAGTTGTCTGTCACTCCGGCCGCGTCGAGGCGACCTGCTGGTCGCAGCTACTTCGGCCGGGTAGTCGCTTCCACCGGGGTGAAGCCGATGACCTGGACCCCGCGCCGCGGGCGATGTCCATGACCTGGATGACGTCCTGGTAGATCCGGTCCGGCCCGGCTTGATGAAGAGCAGCTTGGCCGGACGGTTGTCGTAGATCGCGTGGAGCTGGGTGTCCAGCTGGTCGAACGGGCACCGGCTGGGTGTTGATGGCGTAGCTGCCGTCGTCTCCGAGCTCGAGCACGATCTGGTTGTCTAGGCCGCGGCGGCACTTGGTCGCTGCTCCGGGGCGGCACCTGGATTCGCATCGTCATCCGGGAGAGCGGCTGCGTGATCATGAAGATGATGAGCAGCACCAGCAGCACGTCGATCATCGGCGTGACGTTGATGTCGCGACGAGAGTCCGCCCGGAGCCGCAGCCGGCACCCATCGGCCATGTGCTACGTTCTCCTTCTCGTCGGGTCGAACAGGCCGCCCTGGCTCTGCGGCTCGGTGACCGCGGCCATCACGCGGACGCCGGCCCGCCGGGCGATCTCGATGCCCTCCTGGACCCGGCCGAACTTGAGCTGGTTGTCGGCCTTGAAGTACAGGATCTTGTCCTCGGGCCGCGCGGCGTAGATCGCACGGAGCTGTTCGCTCGAGCGCCTCCTGGGTCGATCGGACCTTGCCGTTGAGGAAGTAGTTCCCGCCGGCGTCGATGCCCAGGACGATCTCGTTGTCGCCCTCGGGTCCTTGTCGAGGTTCTTGCCCTTGGGCAGCGTCGCCTTGAACCCCGCGGCGATCAGCGGCGTCACGATCATGAAGATGATCAGCAGCACCAGCATCACGTCGATCATCGGCGTGACGTTGATGTCGGCCTTGACGCTGCCCGGCCGGCACTACCCGTTGAGATGGCCACTGCCGGTCACCGCCTTCTGGGCCTGGAATTCCTTGGTGAAGATCGAGCGGCCGAACTCGTGACCCCGACGCTCTTGATCAGGTAGTCGATCAGTTCCTTCGACGCTGTAGGTCATCTCGACCGTCAGGTTCTCGATCTTGGTGGTGAAGTAGTTGTAGAACCACACCGCCGGGATCGCGACCATCAGGCCGAACGCGGTGGTGATCAGCGCCTCGGCGATACCGGCCGAGATGCCCGCCAGGCCGCCCGAGGCGCCCGCCGCCGCCATGCCGGTGAAGGCGTTGACGATACCCATCGTGGTGCCGAGCAGGCCGACGAACGGCGCGGTCGCGCCCACGGTCGCCAGCACGCCCAGGCCCCGCTTGAACTCGGCGAGCGGTGATCAGCATCTGCGCGCTCGATCGCCCGCTCGGCCGAGTTGATGTCGGCCGACGGTGATGGTGGCGCGGTCAGGAGAGCAGCGGCTTCACCTCGCGCCAGCGCGCCGCCCAGCACCCGGGCGACGTGGCTGCTCCTGGTTCTTCTCGGCCAGCGTGATCGCCTCCTTCGAGCTTCTCTTCCTGAAGCGCGCGGGAGAACTGCGGGCGCGAACTTCTTGGTCGCCGACTGGCTCTTGCAGATCGTCGACGCCTTGCCGATCGCGATCGACAGCGAGTAGATGCGACATGATCACCATGACGGCCAGCACGATGCCCCGGGCGAACGTGCCCATCGATCTCACAGCAGCTTCAGAATATCAACGACCGAGCTTCATTGGTGTGCGCTCTCCGAAATAGATGGCGGCGGGCTGCTACTCGACCGTACCTTGAACGATGATGATCTGCTGCACCAGCACGCGCACCGGCCTGGCCGTTGGACGCGGCCGGGCTTGAAGATGGCGCATGAGCAGGATGCCTCGCGGGCCGGCTCCTCGAACGCCGTGTTGGTGCTGCTGACCACCTTGAATGACTGCCGGTTCCACTGTGACCGGTCGTGTCCACCACGAACTGCAACCGTGACCTTGCCGGGGATGCCGGCCGCCTGCATGACGCCGGCGGATACCGCGGCGCGACTCGGAGTGACGATCGACCGGTGGACGTCTCTCCACTTCGGCCGCGAGGAAGACCTCGCCGGCCTCGATCGGCACCGGTCCGGTGCCGCCCGCGACGCCCGCCGCGATGCCGCCCTCGACGCCCTTGCCCGTGAAGTCCTTCGGGTCGAAGCGCTCATTCAGGTTGACCGGCGGAATCTCCGTCGGGATTTCTGTCGGCGGCATCACCGTCTGGAATCCCTGCGGCGGCGGATTGGCGCTCACGATCGCGTTCTCCGGGGGCGCTCGCGGCGGCGGCGGCGGCTTCGGCGGCCTCGAGGAACACCATCGTGGTGTCCTGAGCGATGTCCTTGAGCGACTCGGCCGCACCCGGGTCGCCTTGACGGCGCCGTAGATCAGGAGCCACGTGCACGAACGAGGGAGACCACGGTCTGGCGAGCGAGGCCGCTGTCTTCTTCGTCTCGATTCGATGAGGTTTTCGAACACGCGCGCGCCTCCGGTGGATGAGCGGTGCGGAGAAGCTACACGGCCCCGGATTTCAGGCCGTGGCCCCGATAAGATGACAATTCGATAACAACCGGATTAGCTCGGCACCGCTTCTGAGCGGCGACGCGGCGATCGCTCTCGCCGAAGTCGCTGCGCATGGGCGAGGGAAGCGGCGAATCTAGGCGCCACGGCGTTCCGCAGAGGGGCAGGACCGTGCCGGAGGCAGGCCGGCCCCGATCCGGTCAGCGTCGCCCCCGCGGCAGGGTGACGGTGAAGACCGTGCCCCGGCCCGGCCGGCTCTGGACCGTGATGCGTTCCCCCGTGCGCCTCGGCGATCCACTTGGTGATGGCGAGGCCCAGGCCGGTGCCCGGGCGCTCGCCGGTCCGGTCGCGCGCGGGATCGGCCCGCCAGAACCGGTCGAAGATGTGGGGCAGGTCGCCGGGCGGCGATCCCGATCCCGTTGTCGCCGCACGATGATCGCGACCTCGCTCCTGGTCCACCAGGCGCGAGGCTCACCTTGCCGCCGGGCGGCGTGTACTTGATCGCGTTGGTCACCAGGTTGAGCAGCAGCTGGCGGATCCGGCCCCGGTCCACCGGGACGACCACCGGCTGCTCCGGGACCTCGATCCGGACCGCGATCTGCTGCTGCTCGCCGAGCATCCCCGCCGTTTCGCCGGCCTCGTTGACCAGGTCCCGCAGGTCGCGACGGCTCCACGGCCAGCGACGGCCCGCCCTTCGTCGGCCCGCGCCAGGGTCAGCAGGTTGTCCACCAGTTCGTTCATGTGATTGATCTGCCTCGAGCGCCTCGTCGAGCGCCTCGCAGCGCCTCGGGCGGCGTCCCGGGTTGGTCAGCGCCCGCTCCACGCCGACCCGCACCACCATGAGCGGCGTCTTGAGCTCGTGGCTGGCGTCGGCGGTGAACCGGTGCAGGCTGGCGAAGCTCTGCTCGAGCCGGGCCAGCATCCCGTTGACCGTGCGCGGCGAGCCGGGCCAGCTCGTCGGCCGACCGTCGGCACCGCCAGCCGCCGGTGCAGGCTGCGGCCGTCGGTGATCTCCTCGAGCTCGTCGATCATCTCCTCGAGCGGCCGGAGCTGGTCCCGGCCAGCCAGTAGCCGAGGCCCAGGGCCCCGAGGAGGAGGATCGGGGCGATGACCAGCATCGACTGGAGCCAGCTCGCGGGTCCGAACGGCACGCGACCCGAGTGCGGCGCGCCACCAGGATGGCGCCGATCTCGGCGCCCGACCTCGCGGCACCGGCACTGCGAGGTAGCGGTAATCGCCGAGCCCGTCGCCATCGGAGGATGCCGACACACCGCGCGGCAGCGTGGGCCGGGGTCGCAGGCCGCGCCGCATCAGCTGCTCGATGATCCTGGTAGTCGAGGCGGCGGCGCCGGTCTTCGCGATAGATAGAGCGGTCGGCCCGTCGAAGACCGACGACGAGTCAGGGGATCGCGTACGGCGACTAGCGGACCGACGACGCTGATGGCGAGCGACGCGGCGTCTGTCGGAGGCGGTGAGCGCGTGCCCAGCGACCCGCTGGACTCGACGAGCGAAGTACCGCGCGGCGATGTCCGCCTTCGAGGGCGAGGCGCTGGTCCAGCTGCCCGGAACTGGAGCAGGCGGCGCTCGAAGTACGAGCGCGACGCCGAAGCCCCGCATCGCCACGCGTCAGGGCGACGACGTACCAGAGGGTGAGCTGCCGGCGGATGCTGGGATGGCACCTACCTGCCAGTCGGCTGCGACCACGTACCCCACGCCGCGCACGGTGTGGATCAGCTTGCCGGGCTGGCCGGCGTCCACCTTCTTGCGGAGCCGGTTGATCACCACGTCCACGATGTTGGTGCCCGGGTCGAAGTGGTAGTCCCAGGCGTACTCGGTGATCAGCGTGCGCGACATCACCCGCCCGGCGTGCCGCATCAGGTACTCGAGCACCGCGTACTCCTTGGGCGTCAGGTCGAGCGGCCTGCCGCCGCGGGGGACTCGCGGCGTGCCGACGTCGAGCTCCAGGTCGCCCACCCGCAGCACCGGCGGCGCCACCTGCTTGGGGCGGCGGCCGATCGCCTCGACCCGGGCCAGCAGCTCCTCGAACGCGAACGGCTTGGTCACGTAGTCGTCGGCGCCGGCCCGGAGCGCCTGCGACCTTGAAGTCCACCGCGTCCTGCGCGGTGAGCACCAGGATCGGGATCGTACTGCCCCGGTCGCGCAGGGTGCGCACGCACCTCGAGCCCGGTCATGCCCGGCAGCCGGAGGTCGAGGACGAGCAGGTCGTAGAGTCCGCCCGGAGGCAGCCTGAGCGCCTCGAGCCCGTCGTCCACCAGGTCGGCGTGGTAGCCGTGCTCCTCGAGGCCGCGGCGGACGTACGGCGCCGACGGTCCGGTCGTCCTCGACGACGAGGATCTTCACACCGTCTCGCCCGCGCGACCGGGAGGTAGACCCGGAAGGTGGAGCCCGCCCGGGCATGCTGTCCACCTCGATGCGCCCGTGGTGCTCCTCGACGATGCCGTAGCAGATCGACAGGCCGAGGCCGGTGCCCCGGCCCGGCGGCTTGGTGGTGTAGAACGGCTCGAAGATCTTGGGCAGCTCGGTCCGGGGAATGCCGATGCCGGTGTCCTCGATCTCGACCACGACCTCGTCGCCCCGCGCCCGGGATTGAGCCGGGTCCGGACGGTGAGCGACGCCGCCGTCCTCCATCGCGTCGAGCGCGTTGAGCATGATGGCCATGAACACCTGGATCAGCTGCTCGGCGTTGGCCCGGACCTCCGGCAGCCCCTCGGCCAGCTCGCGGCGCACCGTCGAGCGCTTGAACCGCTGGTGGTGCTTGAGCAGGAAGAGGGTCTCCTCGACGAGCGTGCGTCAGGTCCACCGTTGCCGCTTGGTCCTTCTCCTTGGGCCGGCTGAAATCGAGCAGGCCGTCGACGATGCCGGTGCAGCGCTGCACTTCCTTGTCGATGATGTTGAGGTACTCCACGATCGGCGGGCGGCACCTCGGCAGCGACTCTCGTCGAGCCGGAGCTCGAGCGCCGCGACGCAGGCCCCGATGGTGGCGAGCGGGTTGTTGATCTCGTGCATGACGCCGGCCGCCAGCTGGCCCGACGGCGGCCAGCTTCTCGCTCTGCAGGATCTGCTGCGGTGCGACCGTGTGGCACTCGGTGACGTCCTCGCCGATGGTGATCACGTGGGTGATCTCGTCGCCGTCCAGCCGCATCGGGATCTTGCTGATCCGGTAGTAGCGGTCCTCGCCGGCCGACGGCGACCTCGATGTCCATCTGCCGCATCTCGGCCGGTCTCGAAGACCTGGTCGAACTCCTCCTTGAGCTGCGCGCGCGGACTGCCGGGTGAGCACCTCGAACACCGGGCGGCCGACCACCTCGTCGCGCTGCAGGCCCTGCGTGCCGGTCTCCCGCTTCCGGTTCCAGATCTGGATCCGGTAGTCGCGGTCGACCACGTACAGGCCGACGGGCAGGCAGTCGATCACCAGGGTGATGAACCGGCGCTGTTCCTCGATCTCCCGGGCGCGGACGCGCGACCTCGAAGGCCAGGTCCTCCGACAGCTCGATCGATGCGAGGAACGGCGCCAGAATGTCGGCGATGATCGGGAGCAGCGCCTCGGCTGCGGGCGCGAGCGGGCCCGGTCCGACCTCGAGCATGCCGAGCCGCTCTCCCTCGTGCAGCAGGGGAAGCCGGATCATGCCGGCTGCCGCGTCCGGGAGCACCGCAAACGAGCGGCTGGTCCGCGGCCCGCCGGCGGGGGCCGGAGCGCCAATCGCCTTGAGCGTCGTGGCGTTCGGCTCCCGCAGCCACAGCCGCACATTGCCGGCCTGCAGGCCGCGGCGCAGCGTTTCCGCCACCGCGGCCAGCGTCTCCTCGGCAGCAAGTCCGGTGTTGAGCAGCCGCGCGACGCGGCCGACCAGCGCCAGACCGTCCTCCATCTTCTGCCCTTCGATATCCATGCGGTCCTTCAGGTCGGAAGTATGCAGCCGGCCCCGGAGCGGCCCGGGCAGGAAATATCGCCCTCTGCCCCGGAGCGGGAGCAAGCCGGGCTGCGGTCACACCCTCGGCCGCGCCCCGCCGCCCGACGCGAGCAGGCCCAGGCCCAGTCCGGCAAGCCCCAGCCACGCAGTCAGCCCGAGCCACAGTCGGCCGAGTCCAGCCTCCGCGGGCGTCACTCGAAAGACAATGCCGCCCTGGGTGCGCGGTGTGGCGGCCACAATACTGGCGACCGGATCGTTCCCATCGGCGGCCTCCTCCCGCATCACATCGTCGGGTGGCGCACCCGGTGGTGCGAGGCGCCGGACCACGGTGCCGACGCCGATCTCCGGCAGGCGGGCCTGGCGCACGCCTTCCGCCGTCGCGGCAATCTCGACCAGGCGCCGGAGGGTGAGCAACCGCAGATCGGTGGCCGCCACCGCAGTGCGCCGCACGCTGAGCCCGAGGCTCAACGCGAGCAATCCGACCATCCCGAACGCCGCGACCACCGCGACCAGGCGCCAGCGGGGACGGGTGTAGCGCAGCAGGGTGACCGTCGCCGAGACGAGTGCAAACACCACGCCGACCGTGAGCAGGACGTGGCGCCGCGACGGGATCTGCCGCGTCAGCGTCCGCCAGGCCGCGACCCAGCCCACGCGCGACTGGTGGTCCCTCGAGAAGAAGGGGACCAGCGCCACCCGATGGCGGGCGTGGGTGGTGATGACCACGGTGGCTCCCTCTTCCAGCCGCGCCTGCACCGAGTCCGGCAGCGGTACCAGCCCGATCGTGTCGGCGACCAGCGGGACGGCACCGAGCGCGACCTGCAGCCCGCCACCCCAGAATGAAGCGTCGGCCAGCGCGTTCGCGGAGGACAGGAGCCGTGGAGCGTCGTACCCATCACCGGCAGCGGGGGTGAGCACCCCCAGAAACGCCGCCGCATGCCGTGCCAGGACCGCATCGCTGTCGTCGAGCACGCGCTGCTCGGCGCGCGAGGCGCCCCACCAGAGCCCGGCCGTCGCCAGCAACACCAGTGTCGGCCCGGCCACGACAGGCCACCGCACCGCTCCCGTCACCGGGAAGTGCGCACCATCGGACGGCCGGGGGATCGATACATGGGTGCAGGTAAGTTGCCGCAGTTGGGCCTCGGCGCAAGATTCCCGGGATGACGACCATCCCTGTCCTCGCCCCGTGGATTCACGGCGCTGCCCGCCCCGCGGAGCACCGCGCCACCGACCCCATCCTTGCACCGTTTACCGGAGAGCGGGTTGCGCTCGCGGTGCAGGGGAGCCGGGAGGACCTCGACGCCGCCATCGCCGCGGCGCAGGCCGGCTTCACCGCGATGAAGGCGATGCCCCGCCACGCGCGACGGGATCTGCTGCTGCGCATCGCCGACGCGATGACCCGTGAGCGCCAGGCGCTGGGGACCGAACTCGCTCTGAGTTGCGGTAAACCCATTGGACAGGCCCTCGGCGAAGTGGACCGCGCGATCATGACCTTCTCCCTCGCCGGCGACGAAGCCCGCCGCTTCGGAGGCGAGGTGGTCCCGCTCGATATCGATCCGCGCACCGTGGGGTATACCGGCATGGTGCACCGTTTTCCCGTCGGGCCCATCAGCGCCATCACGCCGTTCAACTTTCCGCTGAATCTGCTCGCCCACAAAGTGGCGCCGGCGATCGCCGTGGGGAGCGCGCTGGTGGTCAAGCCGCCGCCGCAGTGCCCGCAGATGGCGTTCCGCCTCGGGCGGATCCTGGCCGACTGTGGTCTGCCCGCCGGCGCGTACAATGTGCTGCACCTCCCGATTCCCGTCGCCGAGGCGCTCGCGACCGATCCGCGCTTCGCGATGCTGACCTTCACCGGGAGCCCCACGGTGGGGTGGCACCTGAAGCAGGTCGCGGGCAAGAAGAAGGTCTGTCTCGAACTTGGGGGCAACGCGGCCGCCGTGGTGCATGAGGACGCGGGCGACCTCGACTGGGTCGCCCAGCGGCTCGCCCTCGGCGCCTTTGCCTACGCGGGCCAGGTGTGCATCAAGGTGCAGCGCATCCTGGTGCATCAGCCGATCTACGATCGATTCGTACAGAAGCTCGTGGCCGCCACCTCCGCTCTGCCCTGCGGCGATCCGATGGATCCGAAGACGGTCGTCGGCCCGATGATCGATGGCGCCGCCGCCGACCGGGTGCAGGCCTGGACAGCCGAAGCGGTGGCGGCCGGTGCCGAGGTGCTACTCGCCGGCACGCGCACCCGGAACGTGCTCACCCCCGGGCTGCTGGCGAATGTGCCGCGCGAGGCGAAGGTCTCCTGCCGCGAGGTCTTCGGCCCGGTCTCCATTGTCGCGCCGTACGCCAGCTTCGGGGACGCCCTCGCGATGGTCAACGATTCCGACTTCGGCCTGCAGGCGGGCATCTTCACCCACGATGTCAATCGCATCTTCACCGCCTTCAACGGGCTGGAGACGGGCGGGGTCATCGTCAACGATTTCCCGACGATGCGGGTCGATAATTATCCCTATGGCGGAGTACGGGACTCGGGCTTTGGCCGGGAGGGGGTGCGCTACGCGATGGAGGAGATGAGTGAGCCGCGCATGCTGGTGCTCAACCTCACGCGCTGAACCAGCGGACCTCCTCCTCCCCGCTGACGTCGAAGACCGCTCGGTGCCCGCCGAGCGGTTCGTCGTTCAGGGTCAGTCCGGCGGGCGCGTCCCTGGAGCGGAGCGACGCGGCGAGCCGGAGGCGCGGGCCGTGCGCCCGCTCGACCCGAAGCACGATCGATCCGGGCCGGCGCCTGAGACGAAGATTCACCGTTGAAGCGCCGACGCGGAGCCGCCGGAGCGTCATCTCGTTCCAGCCATCGGGCAGGCGCGGGGAGATAGCGCAGGCCTCCCGCATCGCATCCGGTACGATCCCCCAGAGCCCGATGATCACCCCTTCGACAATCGCCGATTCGTTCGATGCACGGCGCAGGCCCTCGAACCATTCGTCCCACGCTCCGTCGCCCATCCCCTCGGCGTGCGGCCCCGACCCGCGATCCGGGGCGCCATGGTGCACGCCGAGCTTTTCGAGGAGAGCGCTGTCTCCCGTCCACGCGGCGTAGTCCGCGGCGAGCCGCGCGACCGCAGCGTCGCTCGCGGCGGAGTCGTAGTGGGCCAGCCCCGTGGTCGTGACCTCGTGCGGCGCCCCGCCCCCGTGATCGCGCCACCGCGCACAGAAGCGCAGCACGTCACGCGCGATGTCCCGATCTCCGGCCGCCAGCGCCGCGGTCGCGACGCGGCAGGCCTCCAGGGTGACGAAGCGGGCTCGTTCGGGCCGCTCGGCGCAGTCGGCAGCGAGCACCGAGCGACCCGTCCCGGGCGCCTCACTGTGGGCGCGGTCAAGTCGCACCTTGGCCCACGCAAAGGCGCGCACCAGTCCCGCGTCAGGCGCCTCGAGGACCACGAGACGCTCCTCGATCCGGCGCGAGGAGAGCATCCGCTCCTGCCGAAACGCCCGGAGCTTTCGCCGCTTGAGGGCGTCCAGCGTACGACCCAGATCGGCCTCGCTCGCCGCGCCGGCGAGGATGACCCGGATGAGTCCTTCGCCCTGGACTTCACATCGTGTTCCATGGGCGGTCAGCGTCCCGGCGGCGGCCATGATTTGCGCCGTCCCCGGCTCGTGACTCAGCGTCACCCGCATTTCGGCGTCGCCGACCGCCTGCACCCGCAGTCCCGAACTCCGTGCGGGATAGGGCGCAGCCCGCCGGAGGTCGGTCTCCCAGCGCAGCGTGACGACCGCTGGTCCGTCGGCGACAATGCTCCAGAAGACGAGCCCATGATCACCGGCGGCCGTGAGCCGCTCGGTGAGCTCGATCTCACCGAGCCGGAGCACCCGGACAAGCTCGTCCGGTGACAGCCTGACAAGGCTCACCTCGGGTTCCTGGCCGTTCACCAGGATCCGGGCCTGCCTGAGCAGTCGGTACGGGTGGGCCCAGATCTCGTGCACGCCCGCCCGCTCCCCGCCGGTGATCAGGATTCGGCGACCGGCGACACTCCAGAGGCGCTCCTCGCGCGCGCCCGATTCGGTGAGGATGGTGGACGAGGTCGGCGGCCACTCATCCCAGATCGCCTCGAGGTGTGACGGTGCTCCGGCTCCTGCTGCGACCAGCGCGCTCTCGTCCTCCTCGGGGAGCAACCCCGGCCAGTGCGTGGCGGCGGCGGCACGGGTACTGTGTGGAATCGCATCACGGATGAGTGCGTTGGCCAGGAGCGCGCGCACTTCGAGTCGGAGCCGCGGCTCCGCGGGAAGGAGCTGCACAAAGGCGCCGAGGCAGAGGAGCCCGCCCTCGCCAACTTCGTACTCCCAGGCGACCCAGCGGGCCGCGTGGATGGCTCGGCCGACTCGCTCGACGGCGACTCCTGCCCCGCGTTCCGGACGGCGGCCGCGGTAGGCGAGCCACTGGTAGGGCTCGCCATCCCCGGGGGCCCACGTCAGCGCACCACTGCCGAACCCGCGGAACAACGGATGCGGACCGAATGCCGCCAGGCCGCGCACATGCCGGAGGTGGGGGACCTCGCTGGCGGCGTCGGCTCGAAACTCCTCCGCGGCACTCGACCAGTATCCCTGCCGACGATCATCCGGCGCTTCCGGTTCGAGACCGAGGCGCCACGGCAGCTCGGCGGCTCCGAGGGTGGCGAGCATCCTCCCGCCGGCCCGGAGCCACGCGAGGAGCTCGAGGCTCGGCTCGACCGTGACCGCGTGCACCCAGATCCGCTCGACTCCGGCCAGCACCAAGTCCGCCAGCGACTGGGCGCGATGGAGCCGCACGCCGGGAACGGTGGAGAGCCACTGCGCCGCAGCCTCGCCCTCCTCGCCGGTGGCGATCAGCGCGATGGTGATATCAGACATGGGGGAGATTGCGAGGGCGGGCGCGTGCCCGCCCTCGGTCGGCAGGAGGCGAAGGGTTCAGCCGAGCTTCCTCAGCTCGGCCAGGATCTCCGCATTCTCCCGCCTGGTGCCCGGGGTGGACTCGGCGTACGTCCAGCGGATGATGCCCTGCCGGTCGATGATGACGTAGGCGCGGTTCGAATAGAAGTGATCGTCCAGAAGCGTGCCGTAGGACCGACTCACCGTGCGCTTGAAATCGCTGAGGAGGTCGGGCCCAATCCGTTCCTTGGCCTTGTACTCCTTGAGCGTCGGTACCGAATCCACACTGATCGGGAGCACGATGGTGTTGGTGCTCTGGAACTGTGCGTAGTCCTCGGTAAAGGCGCACATCTCACTGGTGCAGGTACGGGTAAAGGCGAGCGGGAAGAACGCCAGGAGCACTGTCGCACCCTTCAGCGACGAGAGCGTGACATCGGCGCCAGCGGTCGAGGCCAGCGTGAAATCGGGGGCCACCGACCCGACCGCAGGCATGGGCATTACTTGACCGCCTTCTCGTACCGCTTGCCCACCTCGGTCCAGTTCACCACGCTCCACCATGCACCCACGTAGTCGGGCCGGCGGTTCTGGTACTTGAGATAGTAGGCATGCTCCCACACGTCGCAGCCGAGGAGGGCCACTTTCCCCTCCATCACGGGTGAGTCCTGGTTGGGCGTGCTGTACACCTCCAGCGTCTTGTCCTTCTTGAGGGCGAGCCAGCCCCAGCCGCTGCCGAAGCGCGTGGTGCACGCCTTGGCGAGAGTCTCCTTGAATGCGGTGAACCCGCCGAGACTCCTGGTGATCGCCTCGCCGAGGGCGCCGGTCGGCTCCTTGGCGCCGCCCGGCGCCATGATTTCCCAGAAGAGCGTGTGATTGAAATGCCCGCCACCGTTATTGCGGACGGCGCCACGAATCGCCTCCGGCACGGCGTCCAGCGTGGCCAGGAGTTCGTCGATGGGCTTGGCCTGCAACGCGGCGTGGGGCTCGAGCGCGGCGTTGAGGTTGTTCACGTACGCGGCGTGGTGCTTATCGTGATGGATCCGCATCGTCAACTCGTCGATGTGCGGCTCCAGAGCGGTGTAGTCGTACGGCAGCGGCGGCAGGGTGTGCGCCATGGTGAGCTCCAGACGGGGTTGGATCGTGAGTCGGGTCAGGATTCCGAGTGACCGGGTCGCAATATCGTCACGTCCGTGGGCGAGGTCAACGCGATCTCCACAGCCCTCAACCCGAAGAGCGAGAGGGTGGCACCGAGCACGGTGAGGACGGTGTACACGACCTGCGTTTCGAGCGCGCCTTGCAGCAGTGGCAGCAGCAGCAGCGCCGCGACAACCGCCGTGGCCCGGAGCGCGAACAGCCAGACGCCGGTCGCCTCCCGTCCCGACGCAGGCACCAGCACGGCCCCCTCACCAACCAGTGCGCATGCCGCCAGGCCGATCCCCGCCCACCCGGCCACGTCCGACCCTGATAGCAGCCCCAGCGTACCCAGTGCGCGCAGCGCCTCATTGTGGCGTCCCGTCGCCGCGGCATGCCAGGCCGCGATCGCGGGGATGAGATAGAAAATCGGTTGCCAGTGAGTGGCACCATCGGGCAGGATCGGGGCGACCACCCGGACCAGCAGCACGGCGGCGAGCAGTGTGGCGTGCGGCCCTCGCAGCGTGGAAGCGAAGGGCCAGAGTCCGAGCAACACCCAGCACGCCAGCCCGAGCAGGAGCACGATCAGAATCTCAAAGGCGTCGCTGTACGGTGCCGCCTCGAGACTCTCCATCGTGAGCGGGGTCTCGCCAGCCACATGGATCATCAGGTAGCCGACGACCAGCACACCGGCGAGAGCGATCGGGGCCACGAGGGGCCACCGCCGGGTCAGGCGATGTTCCAGCAGCACCCCGGCGAGCCCGCCGATCACGACGGTGAGCAGCAGCAGATCGAGCCGCGACACCAGGAGCGCGCCCAAGGCACAGCCGGCGCTGACGCCGAGCAGCCCTCGGCTGCGCCCGTCGGATGCCGGCGACGGCGCCGATCGGCGGGGAAAGATCAGGGCATCGAGCCAGCGCGTCCCTGCGGCGATGCGCGGTGCGGCATAGGCGAGTATCCCTGCGCAGAGGCCGATTCCGGCCAGTGCCACGAGCGTCGTCCTCCCGCCCTGCACTGCAAGCGGCGTCGCGATCACCAGGCCAACCACCACGACGGCGATCACCGTGAGCAGCGCGACGTTACGTGCGCGGGGAGTCCACCTTTCGCCACGCAGCGCCTGCACGACGAGGAGCAGCGGAATCCCGAGTCCTGCCAGCAGCAGCGCCGCAGTGATGCCCAGGAAAGACCCCGGCAACGCAGCGCCCCGCCAGACCCTCCCCCCGGCGTGGGACAAGGAAGCAAGCGCGAGCGCAATGAGCAGCGCCCCGGCCATCCCGCGCCGGCGGGCGGATGCGGTAGGGAGCAGACCGGCCAGCAGCGCGACCGCCCCGAGCAGCGCCCAGTGGGGAAGGTTCATTCCGGCCACCGAGCGGTGGTCCCGCCCTTGCCCGAGCCACGTCGGGAGGGTATAGTTCGCGCAGTGAATGACATAGCCCTTTGGGGCCCCGGAGACGGCAACCGGGTGATGCCAGGCCGTGGTAAGGCGCTCGATCCCAACAGGGTTCGGGCGTTTTCGTCTTGCGGGAGCTTCACCGAATTCCTCCGTGCGGGTCCACCCTGCCTTGCGCTCTCTCGATCCAACCCTGATGCCGCGCGCTCATCCCGACGACCGTCCTGCTCCCGGCGAAGTCAGGCGCCGGAACTTGATCGAGGCCGGTCGGACCGATACTGGACGCGATTCCTGGTGACACGCTCATGACCGGAGTGCTGACGGCCCTCGCGTACGCTGGTCTCGTTGCCCTGACGCAGGCCCCGGTGCGCTCGCCGGCGCCGGACACGGCCAGCATCGGTGACTGGTTGCTGCGCCGGGCGGCGATACACTCCCCGGCAGCGGCTGCCCGCATGGCGCTGTATGCCCGCATCCGCTCCCCCGTTGTTCGCGCCCGTCTGCTGCAGACCGAGGCCGAGGCCCGGGAAGCGAGCGGGGATCTGATCGGGGCGGCGCTCCGGTACGACTCGCTGGGCCGGGTCACCGATGCCGCCCGGCTGCGCCTCTCGCGGGTCACCCGGGCCGCCGACCGGGCGCGTCTGCTGACCGCGCTCGCAGAGTACGTCGCCGATCACGCCGGCACCAGTGAGGCAGACTCCGCGATGGCGCTGCTCTTCAGGAAGCCGCCCGCCCTCTCGCCCCAGACCACGCTGCTGATCGCCCGGGCAGCGGTAATAATGCGCCAGCCCGCGCGTGCCGTGCCACTCTTCGAACGGGCGTTCGGTCGCCGGCTTGGCGGCAGCGAGGACAGGCTCTCCTACGGCCGTGCGCTGATGCAGCTGGGGCGAGCCCGGCCGGCCATCGCCGCCTTGGCACGCATCACCATGCCGGAGCCGCTGGCGGCGGAGGCGGCCTTTCAGAGCGCGCTGGCCTGGCAACAGGCAGAGGATAGCGCGCGAGTCAATGCCGGATTGCGTGCCCTGCTCCGGCGCTTCCCCGACGATTCCACTGTCGCTCCGAAGGCGCTCTTCCTCGCCGGTGATCTGGCGTGGCGCGCTGGCAGGCCGGACGACGCGCGGGCACGCTGGCTGGAGCTGGCGGCGCGGTTTCCGATGAGCCCCTCCGCGGGCAGAGCCTCCTTTCTCGCGGGACTGGTGCGCTGGGAGAGCGGTCGCTTCGCGGACGCGGCAGAGGAGTGGAGTCGCCAGAGCCAGACGGACCGCGGCGCCGAGGGCCTCGCCGCGGGCTACTGGGCCGGCCGCGCCTGGGAGGCTGCGGGCGACCGCCCGCGAGCCGAAGCCGCGTGGCGAACGGTCCTCGCCGCGGATCCGCTGACCTACTACGCCATCGCCAGCGCGCGACGACTGGGCACCGACGGGTGGCGCCCTGCGCCGGCGGCCGAGCAGTTCCTGCACTGGCCATCACTCGACAGCGCCCTCACCCGAATCACCGATTTGCGCGATGCAGGGATGGACACCGAGGCCGGATGGGAGAGCGACTGGCTGCTCTCGCACGTTGGCTCCACGGCCGAGGAACTCCTCTCCGTCGCCGATGGATTCCGCAGGATCGGCCAGCCGAGCATCGCCGTCTCCCTGGCGCGGCGGGCGCTCAAGGCGGGTGCGCCGGCTGACGCGCGCACCTATCGTCTCATCTACCCGTTCCTGCACGAGGACGAGGTGCGTCGATCGGCGGCCGATGCCGGGCTCGCACCCAGCCTCGTGGCCGGCCTCATCCGGCAGGAGTCGGTCTGGGAGCCCTCGGCCCGTTCACGGGTCGGTGCGCTGGGCCTGATGCAGTTGATGCCGGCGACAGGGAAACACCTGGCACGACGGCTGGGATTGCTGCACGGGTGGAGCTCCGACCGACTGCTGGATCCCTCCATGAACATCCGGATCGGGACGCAGTATCTCGCGGCCACCCTGCGGCAATTCGATGGCGACCTGAATCGGGCCCTCGCGGGATACAACGCCGGCCCCTCGCGGGTCATGGGCTGGGCCGCCGGCCCAGCGGCCGGCGACCCCGACCTCTTCGTCGAGCGAATCACCTTCGCCGAGACCCGCGACTACGTGCGGATTGTCCAGCGAAATGTGGCCGCGTATCGGGTGCTTTACCCCGAAGCCACACCGTAACCACGCCAGATCGGCCGGGGCAGCGAAATTGCCCGGGCGGTAGATCTGGCGGTGCCTCCCGCCGGCGGTACCTTAGCGCTCACCCTCCTGAGTCGAGAAGCACGCGATGATCTCCCTGCACGGACCCGCACGCGCACTCCTCCGTTGGCGTGCCGGAGCGGCGAGCGATACGAGCCTCGTCACCGATCGAGCCGACCGAACAGCCGTGATCGACGGTGAGCTCGCGACCCTCGAGCGGACCGGCGACATGGGGCCCCACCTCGCGGCAGCGGCAGAATTGAGCCGTACGCTCTACCGGGCGGCGCTGGAACATCGGCGCGCCCTCCTCGCCAAGGCGCGGACCGATCCGCAGGCCGCACAGGCGGCCCGATCCCTGCTGGTCGACACCCTGGCCACCCTCGAGTTCCGCCTCGACTCGGCTCGCCGAGCACCGCTGCCCAACACCACGCTTCGCGCGCTGCAGGCGGAACGGGACGAGGCGCTCGCCCAGTTGCAGCGGCTGCCAGCGGACGTGGAGCCGACATCCTGAGTTAGGTGAGACGGCAGCCCCGCCTCGTCCCCCTTCCGCTACGACACCGGCCCCGGCCGCCGACGATCCACCCACCGCGCCACCGGCCGGCCGTCACTTCCCGAGCGATCCGCCCCCTGCCGCGACTGTTCCCGTCAGGCAGACTCGACCCGAGACAGCCAGCGCCGTGGGACGCGCGGCCCCTCGAGACGAGTCGGCCGCGGACGAGCGCCGCCAACCGAGGCTCACTCTTCGGAGCGAGCCGACCCGCCCAATGATCGATGGTGTTCCCCTTTCGATAGCGACAGCTTCCTTCGAGTCGGCGGCTCCCGGCTTCAGCGGCTCCGACTCGATCGGCCGGAGTGAGTTGCGTGACCGGCCATGGGGTGACCGGGGCGAGGGATAACGGTGGAGGCGGGTGTGGACGATGACAGGGTGGCCGTGGATGAGGCGAGGCGCGCCGCGCAGCACGCCTCCGTCAAGTCCCAGATCGAAGGCAATGTCAACGCCGAGATCAAGGGGCGAGCCCGGACGGCGACCGAGGAACAGTCGGAGCGGGTCGGGCAGGTCGCCGACGAGTTTCGGGGCCGCGCGATCGATGAGACTGTCGCCAGCGAGCACGAGGTCGCCCGGTCGCGTCAGGCGGCGAGAGTCTCGCAGTACGTCGACTTTGCCTTCTACCTCGTCTACGCGCTGCTGACGATCCGGCTGGTGCTGTCTCTGATCGCGGCGCGCTCCACCAGCGGCTTTGTGCAGTTCATCAGCGGGGTCACCTACCCGTTCTATGCGCCGTTCCGCGGGATCGTACCCAGCCTCACGGCAGACGGGGGATTCACCTTCGCCGTCCCGGTGGTCATTGCGATTCTCGCCTACATGGCGCTGCACGCAGGCGTCAACGCCCTGCTGCGGCTCGCCGCTCATCGCAAGACCACGATCTGACCACATTCCTCGAGGAGACACCTTGTTGAAATCCATCGCAGTGCTGGGAGTCCTTGGCCTTGTTCTCCTGGGCGGGTCCGCTCCCCTCGCCGCCCAGGCCCGCAGCACCGTCAGCAGTGCCGACCTGGAGTCGGCCGTCATCACGGCACCAGGCACCGACGAGGCCACCGTTCAGCGCTTCCTGCAGGACGACCGGGTGATCGAGGCTGCGACCAGTATGGGTGTCCGCGCGTCCGACCTCGCCGCCGGCGTGCAGACGCTGGATGCATCCGCACTGCATCAGGTGGCTGAGCGGACCCGCGCATCGGACCGGCAGCTGGCCGGCGGCAACCAGACCGTCGTCATCAGCACGACGGCCATTATCATCGGCCTCCTGATCCTCATCTTGCTGGTGAAGTAGCGGCGAGCCGAGCCGCCGGTGCGGCGAATCGTCCGCTCGGCGACCGTGCTGTGCGGTCTCGGCGTGATCCTGGGCAACGCGCCTGCGTCTGCCCAGTTGCCGTCTCCGGGACCGCGGGCCCATCGGACCGCCCCACTCGACGTCCCCTATCTCCCCCAGTCGGAACTGCTCTGCGGCGGGGCGGCGGTCGCGATGGTCGAACGCTGGTGGGGTCGGCGCGGCGTCTACGCCGAAGACTTCGCCGGACTCCTCCGCCCCGAGTTGCGAGGCATCGGGACCACCGATCTCGCGGCCGCGACACGCACCCGCGGTTGGGAGACCCGAACGTTCGACGGCGGCAAGGACGAGGTGCAGCGGCTCCTCGCGTCGGGCGTGCCGGTGATCGCCCTTCTCGCAGTCGCACCCGATCGATTCCACTATGTCGTGCTGCTGGAGTGGTCCGATGGCCAGATTGTTTTCCACGATCCGGCGCGGGCGCCCGCACGCATGCTGGACGAGTCGCGATTCCTCCAAGAGTGGAACGGCGCCGAACGCTGGGCGATGACCCTGCGGCCCGGCGCGCGCCCACCTCCGGACTCCGTGGAGGCATCCCGGGGTCGCCTGACAATCGATTCGCTCCCCTGTCGCCCCTGGCTCGACCGGGCGCTCGATGCCGTGGCCGCTGATCGACTGGAAGAGGCCGCTGGATTGCTCACGCTGGCGCGCCAGGCATGCCCGGTGGAGCCACGAGTGCTGCGGGAACTGGCCGGGATCCGGTTTCGACAGCGGCGGCTGACCGAGACGATCGCATTGTCCGAGCGGTATCTCGCGCGAGCCCCGGAGGACACGCTCGGTTGGCAGCTCCTCGCCGCGAGCCGCTACCTCGCCGGTGACCGGGACGGCGCGTTGGCGGCGTGGAATCGCAACGGACGGCCCGCCGTCGACCTGCTCCGCGTCGACGGCCTCCAGGAGGTACGCTTCGAGGCGATCGCGGCCGTGGTACGGCTGCCCCATGGAATGGTGCTCACGCCTGCTCGCCTCGCTCTCGCGCGGCGACGCACCGCGGATCTGCCGGCGCTCCGCCGGGCTACGGTCCAGTACCAGCCCGTCGGTGGTGGCCTGGTCGAAGTGCGCGCCGCCGTCGCCGAACGGCCCGTGCTCGGCCCCGCGTGGCGCCTGCTGGCGGCGGCAATGCTTCACGCAGTCACCCAGCAGGAGGTGGGCGTGTCGATCGCGTCGCCAACTGGAGCGGGAGAACTCTGGACCGGGGTGTGGCGGTGGGAGCACGCGCATCCACGGGTCGTCCTTCGGGTCGACCTGCCGGCCCATCTGGGATTCAGCGGCATCATTGGCGTGGAGGGTACCTGGGAGCGGTTTCGCTTTGCCGTCGACACGGCGCGGAACGGCGCAATCGAGGAGACCCGGCACGTGGGCGGAGTCGGGTTCGGCGGCTGGGTCACTCCCGCCCTGCGTCCAATCGCGGGATTGCGGGTGGAGCAGTGGTCGGGAGGCAGGGAGTACCTCACCGCCACGGCCGGTGCGGAGATTCGCGCGGCAACGGATCGCCTGGTCCTCTTCACCACAGTGGAGTATGGCCGGGCGATTGCGCCCCGCCCCTCCTACATGCGTGGCGACCTCCTGGCGGCGTGGTCATCATCGTCGGGTCTCCGCCACGCCGCCTGGTCTGCCCGGGTGGGGATGGACCTGGTGAGCGACCGAACGCCCGTCGGAATCTGGCCGGTGGCGAGCGGAGACATCGCGCGGGCGATCCCTTTGCGCGCTCACCCCCGGACCAGCGAGGACCTCCTCCCCGGGTCGACCGCAGGCCGGCGGATGCTGCACGGAGGGCTCTCCGGCGACCATCCGATGTATCACGTGGGCCCGTTCCTGCTGGCGGCCGGCCTTTTTCTGGATGCGGCCGAGATTGTCCACCCTGCTTCCGGCGCGAGCGGGGAGCGGTTCTACCTCGATGCCGGCGGCGGATTCCGGATCGCGATACTCGACGGCCAGCTCGGCGTCGTCCGCATCGATCTTGCCACCGGGCTGACCGATCGGCGTACAGCGCTCACCATCGGCCTGCACCAGAGCTGGCCGCCCTTCCGGGAGATGATGCGCTGACAATTCGGCGGGTCGGTCCGGCCGCGCGGAACGGCGGCGTGGTGACGCGATCCTCGATCTGCGTGTTGCGTGCGGCGGCGTCCCTCGGCGGCCCGAGACCGTGACACAGTCGTGACCTCGCCTCTCCGGTGACTGCGATCACATGCCGGACATGGCCGAAGACACTCCTGCTGCGAGGTGACAAAACTGTCAGGCACCACCCCGCGGATCGCCGAATGCCCTACTGACCGCCCGACCGCTCCACTAGCTTTCCTCCGTGTGCAGGCCACTGCTCCAGCCCCGAGGCAGATCGCATGAAGGAATACCTGCTGGCAAGTGATTTCGACCAGACGTTGAGCTTCAACGACTCCGGCCACATCCTCAGCGAACTGCTCGGGCTCTCCGACTTCCAGGAGCGCATCGCGGGATTGTCGGAGATCCACCTGGTGCAGCAGGGCGCGGAACTGGCGTACCTGCTGCTGCACGATCCCGAATATCGCCAGGTGCGGAAGCACGATCTCATCGAAGTGGGGAAGCGGGTCCAGTTGCGGCAGAATATCCCGCTCCTCGTCGAACTGCTCGCGGATCTCCACGGGCACCGCTTCGCCTTCTACGTCATCTCCGCGGCGCCGGAAGAAGTCATCCGGTCGGCCCTGGAGGGGATCGTGCCGCCGGATCGCATCTTCGGCACCCGGTTCCGCTATGACCCGATCACCGGCGAGATCGAATCGATTGTGCGGGTTCCGGCGGGCTACGGCAAGGTCGCCGTCCTCGAGGAGCTCCGTCGGAGTCTCCCGATCGGTCACGACCAGGTCGTCTACATCGGCGACGGCAGCTCCGATGTCCACGTCATGCTGCATGTCAACCGGCTCGATGGCTTGACCATCGCGGTCTCGGAGAACAGGTACCTGACCCCCATCGCGAAACGCACCGTCCTGGGGGACAATGCCCTCAGCGTGCTGGTGCCGATCCTCGAGGAGATCGTCGGCTGGGAGCCGACCGCGATCCGCGCCCTGTTCGAGAGTCACGGACTGGTCTTGCAGGAGTGGGACAAGATCCGCACCGATACCCTCACGATCCGCGAGACTGCCGGGGTGGGGCCAGATGACCGCTGACAAGCTGCAGTGGATTGGGTGGCTGGCCACCGCGATGACGGTCGCTTCGTACTTCTGCCGCAGCCAGTTGACGCTGCGCCGGGTACAGGCGGTGGCGGCGGTGGTGTGGATGACCTACGGCGCAGTGATCGGTGCCCGCCCGATCATTGCGGCGAATGTCCTCGTCGCCAGTGTGGCCGCCTGGTCGACGCTCCGCGGCCCCGGACGACTCCCGCCGCCGGCCGGCAGCCCCGGCGACCGGCCCGTCTCCGCGGATGCCTGAATCCTCCCAGAAATAAACGCGCCGCGCGGGGCCCGGAGATCGGGAAATCGGGGCGCGCCGCACGAGGCCCTCCGCGCGCGCGGCGACGAACGGCGCCCGGCGTAGCGTCCGCCGACTACTTGGTCGCCGTCGAAGCGGCCGGCCCCAGCTGGCCCAGCAGCCCCTCGGCTGCCACCAGGTATTCCTGAATATCGAAGTGCTCCGGATCGATCATCGCCTGCACCGCGCACCCCTTGATGAAGCTCACCGCCACCCCGGCCAGCCCGTCGGCGGTGACATGGGAGAAGCGTTCGGGTTCGGCCTCCAGCACCTCGCCTGCCATCGGCCGAAAGGCCTCTCGATACCGGGCCAGCTCCGCGCGCATCTTCGTGCCTATCTGGGAATGGCGTCCCCCGATGACCCAGAACTCGAAGAAGAGCCGGAGCCTCTCCGGTTCACGCGACAGCCGGTCCATCTCCTGTCGCAACAACGCGAGCAAGCGATCCAGCGGGGCCGTAACGGCCACGATCTCCGGACCGATGTGGAGCACGGTCGTCGTGGTCAGCAACCAATCCAGCAGGGCCACGACCAGCTGGTCTCTGGATTTGAAGTGAAACAGAACCAGGCCCGTGCTCAGCCGCGCCTTGGACGCAACCAACCGGACCGTGAGGCCCTCGAGTCCCTTGCGCATGGCGACATCGTACGTCGCTTTGACGATCTGGGCGCGCCGAGTCGCCTCCGACGCTTTCCGTCCAGGCATGTGAACCTCTATCATCCGGCGGTGGTGGCCGCAGGCAGCCGCGTGTGCACTGGGGCGCGCACCGCCTGCCAGCACCCGGAGAGAACGCGGAGCACTTCGGGTCGCGTCCCTCGACGCGTCATGATGTTGACCAAGCGTTCAATTCATATTATGTTGACCTCCCGGTCAATGCAAGTAGCCGTCTTGAAGGGGTGCACCGATGGCAGAGGAGATCGTAGCGGTCGTTCCGGTTCGCGCCATCTCGCGGACGGGCACCCTGAAGTATCAGGAACGGGCCGACCAGGTTCGGTCGGAGCGACGCAAGCAGGCAGCCGCGGCTGCGGCGGAGCTGTTTCGTACCGCCGCCAGCGAGCAAACGCTCGACCTCCCCGTCTGGGTACGCGCGGTCACTCTCCTGATGGAGGCCATCCGGGCGGGCTACGCGACCGTGACGATGGTGCAGGCGATGGAGGCTCGTTGTTGCCGGATCACGACCGGCTACGGTCTCGAGGGGCGGGACTCACGGCGCTGGTCGCCGGCGGGGTCGACCGGAGGCAGCGCCGGCGCGACGAAGACTCGGGTCGAAATCGAGCGGCTCTTCCCAGTGCCGACTTCAACCCCCATCACTACTACCCCGGTTCCAGGCGCGGTCTCTTCCTTCCACGCGCTCCTCTACGTCCCCCGCCATCCTCAACCCCTCGGCTGCCTCAGTCTGTACTCCAGCGAGGACCTGGTGCTCGCCGCGGACCGCATCGCTCTCATCGACGCCGTCGCCGAGCGGTTGGCGCGGGGGCTGGTCGAGTCGCCGCTCCCCGATCCCACCTCCGATTGACCAGCCAGTCGAGCGATTGCCGAAGCGGGCACCCCGCCGACCGGCAGCCGAGCTGACGACCAGCTTCACCCTCGTCGCCCACGATAGTCTGCGGGATACCACTCGCCGTCCGCATCACGCCGTCAGCAAGTTTTGCCGCACGGCCGCGATGCATGCTCCCACGGATCACGTGGCGGTGCGGGCCGCGGATCTCGGGCACGGCTCCCTCCAGGTGGCTCACTCCGCTAGGCAATCGACCACCCGACCCCGCGCGCGCTGAGCTCGATTGGTCCCGCCGATATCTGCGTAACGTGGAACGCGACCGTGGACCGTCCGCGCCAACTCCTCGACTGCGGGTGCGCGAAGACCGCTAACTCCGCTGCTCCTCCAGGCGACCGAGGAGACGCAGCAGCCCGTCGAGGACCGTCAGCGGGTGGGGCGGGCAGCCCGGAATCCACAGGTCGACGGGCAGATCGGCCGGGACGCCGTTGCTCCACTTCGGGACTGTCGCTGAACGGGCCCCCGTTGATCGCGCAGGCGCCGACAGCGATCACCAGTCGCGGCTCCGGGATCGCTTCGTAGGTGCGGTACACGGCGTCCCGCATGTTCCGGCTCACCGCCCCGGTGAGGACCAGTCCGTCGGCGTGCCGTGGCGAGGCGACGAACTGCACGCCGAAGCGGGCCATGTCGAAGACCACGTTTCCCAGCGCGACCAATTCGCGCCTCGCAGCCATTGCAGCTTCCCGCGGCAACGGAGCGGAGCCGGAGCGATCTTCCGAAGAGCGTCCGGGTACCGTTCCTCGAGCGCCTGGACCGCCGGGCAGCTCACCCGTGGAGGTAACCAGGTCGCCCCGATTCCGGGCGGCCAGCCGGTGATCCGTCGAGAAGGAGACCGCACCCTGGTGGCAGCGCGACGCCTCCTCGGGAGCGAAGAGGGATGCGCCGAGGTCGAGCGACGCCCGACCGTCGGGCTCCGACGATCATCGAGGCGGAGGGACCACGCTGCACGCACTCGCGACAGCCTTCGGCACACGGGCCGGATCGAGCAGCGGCCGGCCCGCGGAACCGCTCGGGGAATTCGATCTCGCCCGCGGGGAAGGGCGAGGTCCGCGTGCCCTGCGCCCACCGGGTCCGGAGGAAGTCCAGCATCAGAGATCGTGCCCCGCGTAGGAGAGGTTGAAGCTCTTGTTGCAGAGCGGAAAGTCGGAGATCTGATTGCCGGGCATCGCCGCCGCGAGCGCCGCCCAGTTGTGGAACGAGGGATCCACCACCTTGTGGCGGCGGACCCCGCCCGCGTCATCGGTGATGACGACGTGGGCGATCTCTCCACGCCAGCCTTCCTCCAGGGACACCACCAATCTCCGCCGGCCGAAGCGCGCCGCACTCGACCTGGACCGCGCCCCTGGGCAGCGCCCTGCACCTGCTCGATCACGAACTCGAGCGAACGCTGGATCTCGAGCCAGCGCACCAGCAGCGCGGGCGAGCACATCGCCCGCCCACGCCGTCGCCACGGGAATGTGGGCGAACCGGAATAGCCGTACGGATGGTCGTGACGCACGTCGCGCGGCACCTCGCATGCCCGCGCCGCCACACCGACCAGGCCGAGATCGAGGCACGTCTGTCGTGTCGACGACCAGCCCGACGCCCTCCAGGCGGGCCTGCACCGAGGCATTCTTCAGCATCAGGTGACCCACGGGCTGCCAGTTCGTCCGACAGCACCTGCAGCTCGACTGCGATCTCGTCTGCCATCCCGGCGGTAATGTCGAAGAGCATCCCGCCCGGGCCGGATCAGGCCCCGGCCGTATCGATTGCCCGAGAGCGTCATCAGCAGGTTCAGGCATTCGCCGCGCATCCGGCCGAAGTAGGCCGCGGCCGGCTGATAGGCGATGTCCCCCGCGATCGCGCCGAGATCGCCGATATGATTGGCCAGGCGTTCGAGCTCGAGGGCGATGCCGCGAATACGTCTGGGCCCGGGGCGTCTTCCGGCTCCGCGCGAGTGCCTCGATCGCGCCGCAGGCCGCGCTCGCATGGCCGATGACCGTGTCCCCGGCAATCGACTCCGCCACCAGGACGGCGTCCGGCCAGCTGCGGGTCTCGAGCAGGCGCTCGACCCCGCGGTGCTGATACCCGAGCATGATCTCGAGGAAGAGCACCTCCTCGCCGTGGGCCTGGAACCGGAAGTGGCCTGGCTCGATGATGCCGGCATGCACCGGCCCCACCGCCACCTCGTGGACCTCCTCACCGTCGATCTGGAAGAACGGATACCGCTCCCGGTCGATCGCCTCCCCGTCGGCGACGATCGCCGGCGTGGTCGGTCGGATGGCGGCGCACCGGCTTCGAGCCACGGATGTCCCTCCGGCACCACCCCGCACTGTTCCGCGATTTCCCGCTCGAAGAGGTGCGCCTCCGGGACATTCCGGTGTGAGCGTGGATAGCGCTCCTGCACCAGGGTCGAGAGCGCACCCAGCTGCCCCCGCTCGTCCTCGGCCGAGGACGGCGATCAGGAGGGTCTGCCCGGCAGCGGGCCGGACAGCCGAAGAGGGCGACCAGCCGCCACCCGTCCCGGATCCGCCTGCAGCACCATCTCCCGGAACCGGGTCACCGTCTCGCGCGGCAGCGCGGCGAGCGGGATCGCGCGGCGGTTCCGCAGGCCGAGACCATCGAAGGTCGTCATGGCGCCGCCACCCCCAGGCCGCGGGCGGCATCGACGAGCAGCCGTTGCAGCGCTGGCGGGACGTAGAGTCCGAGCATCAGCACGGCGCCAGCAGCAGCAGGACCGGACCGCCGACGAGCAGCAGGCTCTCCCGGACGATCGGCGCCGGCGTCTCGGCGGGCGCGTAGACCACCTCCAGGATCACCGCCGCCATGCCGACGAAGATGATCGCCAGCAGGACGACGACCGTCAGGGCGATCCACGGGTGCCCCTGCGCGATCGCCGCGTTGAGAATGGTGAACTCGCTCATGAAGAGTCCGAAGGGGGGCGAACCGGTCACGGCGAAGAGTCCGAGCAGCAGCAGCACGCCGGTGACAGGTAGCCGGCGCAGGATGCCGCGGGCTGGCCTCGGACGTCGCCGATCCCGTGACGAGCACCACGTTGCCCACGACGAGGAAGATCACGCCCTTGGTCAGGGCGTTGTTCACGAGGTGCAGCACTGTCCCGTAGCGGTCCGACGCCGCCAAGGCCGAGGCCGAGCACCAGCAGCCCCATGTGCTCGACGCTCGAATAGGCGAGCAGTCGCTTCAGGTCCGTCTGCCCGATCATGAAGGCCGCCGCGACGACCAGCGAAACGACTGCCGAACGCGAGCAGGAGCGGCTGCACGAACGTCCGCCTGTCCGGCGGCCATCGTGATCTCCGTGATCCGTGCGAGCCCCAGAAAGGCGCAACTCGTCAGGCCGCCGGCCATCAGCCCGCCGACAAGGCTGGGCGCCTCACCGTAGGTGTCCGGCTTCCAGGCGTGCAGCGGCGCCAGACCCATCTTGGTGCCGTAGCCCACGAGCAGGAAGATGAAGGCGGTCCGCAGCAGCGCCGGTTGCAGGGTCGTCGCTCCCGCCGATCAGATCCTCGAGCAGCAGGGGGTGCCCCGAGGTCTGCGCCGCCGCGAGGAAGAAGGTCCCCAGCAGCGCCAGCGCGATCCCGACCGACGAGAGCAGCAGGTACTTCCAGACCGCCTCCAGGGACCGGCGATCGTGGCGGTGGTACACCAGCGGAGCCAGCGCGAGGGTCGTCGTCTCCATCCCGACCCACAGGAGCGCCAGGTGATGACTGAGGGCGACCAGCGTCGCCGCGGCGAGGAATCCGAGCAGCCCGCTCACGAAGACGCGACCGCCGCGAGGAGGTTCGGTCCGCAGGAATCCGACGGCAGTAGACCGCGATCACCAGGAACAGCACGCTCACCAGCGAGAGCACCAGCAGACCCGAGCGCATCGACCGCCAGCCAGCCGCCGAGCTGCGGTGGGATCGGCGCGACGCCAGAGCCAGCCCACCAGCGCACGGTGGGTGCACGCGGTGCCGATCAGGAACCAGAGGCGGAGGCGCGACGCGCCGCACCAGGTAGGCGGCGCGCCGCTGGACGGCAGCCGGCAGCAGGATCAGGAGGAGGAGTTGCATCAGTCCTTCAGCTCGGTCAGCCGGGTGGAGTCCAGCGAGTCGAACGCCCGATTGATGTGGAACACCACGATGCCCATGATGAAGATGCCCACGAAGATATCGAGCAGGACGCCGAGCTCGACCAGGAACGGCACGCGCTCGACCTGGCTCAGTCCGAAGACGTAGATCCCGTTCTCCAGCACCAGATAGCCGACCACCTGCGACTGAGCGCCTTGTTGCGGGTGGTCAGTACCAGGAGGCCGACCATCACCGTCGAGAGCGCCACCGGGATGAGGAGCGCCGCTGGCCGATTCCGGCAGCGGAATGCGCTGGGCGATGCCGAACGAGAGGGCAACCGCCACCGCGCCCAGCGTCAGCGAGGCCGAGAAGCCGATCAGCGGCTCGATCTCCCGACGAACCGCCGCCTCGCGGATGGCCCAGGAGAGGAAGGTCGGCAGCAGGACCGCCTTCACCAGGAAGGTGCCAGCCGCCAGCCCGATGATGTGCAGCGACCACCCCGGATGCAGCGCGATCGGCAGCAGCGCCAGCAGTGCGCCCTGAATCGCGGTGGCCCGAATCGCCGAGCTCAGCCGCGTGGTGCCCAGCACCCAGAAGTTGGTGAGCACCACGCACAGCAGCAGCAGCTCATGCAGATCCGGACATCGCTCACCTCAGCAGCAGGATGACGCCGAAGACGGCAAGCGCGGCGGCCGCGACCAGGAACTGCGGCATCCGGTTCATGCGCAGACGCGCCATGCTCGATTCGACCACGCCGACGCGCGACGGCGACCAGCACCAGCCCGGCCGAGCAGGACCAGATCGGCGCCAGCCAGGGCGGCAGCTGGCCTCGCGGCACCAGTACGCTGACCACCAGCGCGCCGAACAGCGCGAGCTTGACCGCGTTCCCGAACAGGATCATCGCCAGCTCCGGCCCGCTGTGATCGAGGACGATCACCTCGTGGATCATCGTGAGTTCCAGGTGGGTCACCGGGATCATCGACGGGCACCCGGGAGGTCTCCGCCAGCGCCAGGATGAACAGGGCGGCGGCGGCGAGCGACCAGCGAGGGCGCCGCGCCCGACCAGACCGCCGCCAGCCGCTCGCCGAGCATGCCCGGCCAGCGACAGCTCACCGGTGGCCAGCACCAGCACCGTGAAGCAGAGCAACAGCGCCGGCTCCGCAAAGGCCGCGACGGTGACCTCCCGGCTGGCTCCCATGCCCTCGAAGCTCGAGCCGGTGTCGAGTCCGGCGAGCACCAGGGCGAACCGCCCGAGTCCGAGCAAGCCCGCAAACGCGACCAGGTCGCCGCTGAAGCTGAAGAGCGCCCGATGGCCCGTCGAGCGGCAGCAGCGGCGGCCACCACCACGGTCGTCGCCAGCACGACGATCGGTCCGATCCGGAAGACCCAGGTCGTGGTGCCGGCTGTAGACGACGTTCTTGCGCATCAGCTTGGCCAGGTCGCGGTACAGCTGCAGTACCGGCGCGCCGCGCCGGCCGGTCAGCAGCGCCCGGGTGCGGGTCGCAAGACCCGGGAGGGCCGGGCCAGCATGCGAGCACCAGCAACAGGGTGAGGAGAGGTCCGGGGGTCACCGGGCGTGGGCCTCGCGGTCGTGAGGTAGAACAGCAGCGCCACGAGCGTGAAGATCACCGACAGCAGATACCACCGAAGCCGTCCCCCCTGCAGTGCCTCGCAGCCTGCAGGCTCACCCGCTCCAGCCGACGCCAGGCCGGCAGGACGACCCAGTCCTGGGCCGGGTCCGCCGCGATCGAGTGGAAAGTGCCGGCCGTCACCGCGTCCCGTGCATCCCGGCAAGGGACCGAAGGCGGCCAGCAGGAGCGCGGCATACGAGGAGGCGGTGTACTGCATGCGCGGTGTCAGTCGCGGTAACGCGCAGCCCCACGTCGGGGCCAGCCGGAGTCGGTCGCGGTACCGGCAGCCACCGGCGCACGCAGGAGCAGGCCGCCCGCATCAGGGCGAGGAGCCCGGACCCGAGCAGCGGAGATCGCGCCGCGCGCCGCGCCACCCAGCCGGCGTCGCCGACCGCGCCGCCGTCGAGGCCACCGAGCAGGCCGGTCGCGACCAACCGCGCCGGCACGAGCACCAGACCCGGCACCAGGCCGATGGCGACGCAGAGCCCGGCCAGCACCAGCATCGGGCACCAGCATGGTCGGCCCCGGATCGCTCGAAACGGCCGGGGCTGCGGGCGGCGGACCGCAGGCTGCCCGAGGAACAGGCATCCCGTCCACCTTCGTGAAGCAGGCCAGCGCCAGCGCCCCGATCAGCGCCGAGCCCCGCGGCCCCGATCACCGCGAAGCGGAGGCATCGCGCTGGACGCGCCCGCGCGCGAGCAGGCCCCGGAACACCGATCCACTCGCTCACGAATCCGTTGAGCGGCGGCAGCCCCACGATCGCCACCGAGCCCGACCGCGAACGCCACGCGCGGTCCACGGCAGCTCGCGCGCCAGCCCGCCGAGCTGGTCGATCACCCGGCGTGCCCGTCGCCCGCAGCACCGCCCCGGCGCCGAGGAACAGGAGGCTCTTGAACAGCGCGTGATTGAGCGTGTGCAGCAGCGCTCCCGCGAAGCCCCAGCAGCGCCACGCGCCGGCTGCGCCGTACGCCACCCCCAGCACTCCCACGCCCATGCCCAGCAGGATGATCCCGACATTCTCGACGCTGTGATACGCCAGGAGTCGCTTGAGGTCGTGCTGGGCCAGGGCCCAGAGCACCCCCAGTCACGCCGGAGCAGGAGTCCGAGTCCGAACAGGGTCCACCCGAACCAGGCCGGTGCCCCACCCAGGAGGAGCAGCACCCGCAGCAGGCCGTAGATCCCCATCTTCAGCATGACGCCCGACAGCACCGCCGAGACGTGCGAGGGGGCGGCCGCATGGGCGCCCGGCAGCCAGAAGTGCAGCGGGACCGCACCGGCCTTGAGGCCGAACCCGAGCAGCGCGAGCACCAGCGCCACGGTCTGTGCGGTGCCGGGGATCGACTGCCCACGCCCGAGTTCGTCGAACGAGCTGCCCGTCGGCGTGCGCACTGAGGGCGGCGAACATGCCGATGAGGGCGAGGGTGCTCAGGTGGGTGAGCACGATGTAGATCAGGCCCGCCCGCCGCACCTCGGCCTGCTCGTGCTCGAGCATGACGAGCAGGTAGGCGCGGATCGGGCCATGACCTCCCACGCGGACAGGAACGGCACCATCGACTGGGCGGTCACGACACCGATCAGCCCGACGAGCAGGAGCGCGAAGAGCGCGTGGGCGACCGGCGACCGACCGATGCGCCCGCTCGGAGCCGAGGTACCCGATGCCGAAGACGCCGGCGCAGGCACCGACGCCGAGGACCGGCAGGAGGAACCAGGCGGAGAGCGGATCGAGGCCGAAGGCCCAGGCTCCACCGGGCAGCGAGCCGGACAGTGTCACCCGGGCACGGGCCCCCCGCCGAGGACCGATCGCCGGAACCTGCGCCAGGCCGGCCGCCGCCCCGGCGAGCAGCAGGGTGACATAGAGCCGATCGGCCAGGACTGGCCACCTGCCGCAGCAGCACCGCGCCGGCGCCCGCACCGAGGATGAGGCAGGCCGCCGCCAGCAGCAGCAGGCTCACGGCCACCTCACGATGGAGGCGAATAGGGCCGCCGAGCAGGAGCAGGACCGTCAGCACGATGTACTGCAGGTACCGCGTGACGGGCCCCTGCTGCAGCGGACGGAATCCGGCGGCGACCCGCCTGGCCCGACGCCACAGCGGCCGCACCAGCGCCGTGCGAGGACCGGGTCGCTCGGCCGGGTTCGAGCGATGCCGGTCCACGCGCGACTCGCGGCGCTGCCGCCCTCCCGAAGGCCAGGAGCAGCGGCGTGCTGAACGACCCGGCGGTGTACTGCATGCGCGGGCCCGGCTCGGCGTAGGCGCAGCCCCAGGTCGCGGCGCGTCTCGCGCGTCCGGGCGACCGCCAGCCCGGTGACGGATGTACCAGGCCAGCCCGCGCCAGGACCAGCAGCAGGGTCCAGAGCCAGCCCAGGCCTGACGGCGCCGCCGGCACCCGCCGGCACCGCGTCCACGGGAGCGACTCCGGTCGAGATCATGAGCTCCACGGCCGTGGTCATCGCCGGGCCGAATGGCGAGCATGGGCATGAGCGCCGATCATCAGCGCAGGCCGCGACCAGGGCGAGCATGGGAGCCACCAGCCCCGTTCCTCGCGCACCGCGTCCTCGGCCGGCGCGCCTGGCCCAGGAAGACGCCGCCCACCGCCCGGCTGAAGCAGGCCAGCGCCAGCGCCCCGATCAGTCCCAGCCCCGCCACGCCCAGCACCGGCAGCGCCTGCCACCCCGGCATGCCGGGCAGCCGTCGAGCAGCCCCTGCACGGCCACCCACTCGCTCACGAAGCCGTTGAGCGGCGGCAGTCCCACGATCGCCACCGCCCCGAGGCCGAAGGCCGCGCGCCGTCCACGGGAGCTCCCGCCCCAGCCCGCCCAGCTGGTCGATCATCCGGGTGCCCGTCGCCCGCAGCACCGTCCCCGCTCCCAGGAAGAGGAGGCTCTTGAACAGCGCATGATTCAGCGAGTGCAGCAGCGCACCGGTGAATCCCAGCAGCGCCACCGCCGGCTGGCCGTAGGCCACGCCCGAGCACTCCCACGCCCATGCCGAGGAGGATGATCCCGATGTTCTCCACGCTGCTGTAGGCCAGCACCCGCTTGAGATCCCGCTCCCTCAGCGCCCAGAGCACGCCCAGCACGCCGGAGACCAGGCCCGACGCCGAACAGTGTCCACCCGAACCAGGCCGGCGGCGCGCCTTCGAGGCTCAGCACCCGCAGCAGGCCGTAGATCCCCATCTTCAGCATCACCCCCGACAGCACCGCCGACACGTGCGAAGGGGCGGCGGCGTGGGCGCCGGGCAGCCAGACGTGGAGCGGGATGGCGCCCGACTTGAGCCCGAACCCCACCGCGGCGAACAGCAGCGCCAGTGTGCGGGCGCGTGCTGGCGGCCTGATTGGCCGCGCCGAGCGCGGCGAAGGACCGGCCCTCGGCATGGACACTCAGCGCGGCGAACATGGCCACCAGGGCGAGCGTGCCGACATGCGTCAGCGCGATGTAGATGAATCCCGCGCGGCGCACCTCCACCTGTTCATGCTCGAACATGATCAGCAGGTAGCCACTGACCGCCATGACCTCCCACGCCGCCAGGAAGGGCACCACGGCCTGGGCGGTCACCACGCCGACCAGCGCCACGAGCAGCAGGGCGAAGAGCGCGTGCGAGCGGCCGCGACGCGGCGATGGCCGCTCGGGCGCTGAGGTAGCCGATGCCGAACACGCCCGGCGCAGGCCCCCACCCCGAGCACCGGCGAGGAGAAACCAGGCCGAGAGCGATCGAGGCCGAAGGCCCACGGGCCACCCGGGAGCGAGCCAGGAAGCGTGACCAGCTGCAGGCCGGCCGCCGCGGAGCACACCGATCGCGGGGCTCAGGCCCAGCAGCGCACCCGGCGACCAGGAGTGACGCGTGGAGCCGGTTCGCCAAGCCTGGGCCGTGCGGCGAGGAGCCAGCCGGCCGATGCCCGCCGGCCAGGATCAGCCCGCAGCCCAGGAGGAGGGCGGGCATCAGGGCAGAATCACCGGCGGACTCATCCCGGCCACCGGGAAGGACCCGGTACTCCGCTTCTCGAGCTCCCGGACGCGAGTCGAGGATCTCGGCTGGTCGGTGCGCGGCGGGCCAGCAGATCGCGCAGTCCCCGCGTCCCGCAGGATGAACCCGAGCTGGGCCAGGATTCTCAGGTGGGCGGGCACGCTGGGACTCACGACCAGGAAGAGGGCATGGACCGGCTTGCCGTCGATCGCGCCGAACTCCACCGGCTTCGGCGCAGGAGGCAGAGGGACACGAACGGCTGGTCGACATGCAGCAGGATGGGATTCCGCACATGGGGAATCGCGATCCCGTCACCGACTGCCGGTCGAGCCCATGGCTTCACGCGCGTCGAGCACGGACAGCAGGAAGTCGCGATCGACCTCCGGTGAGAGCGGCAGGCGCTGGACGATGGCGGCGAGGACGGCGCTCTTGTCGTCGCCCTCGACGTCGCGGTGGACCCCGCCGGTCTCGCAGCAGGGTCGACAGCGGGGGGACCTCCTCGGGCGATCGTTGCGCCTCCTCGAGCAGGCTTCGCGAGGCCGGCACGCCGTGCTCCACCGCCCATTCCCAGACTTCGATGGCATTCAGGTGGAGGCGCTCGTTGACGCGGTGGACCGGGAAGCCCCGCTCCTTGATCCAGCGCCGCAGGGTGGACTCGTTCGCGCCGAGGTAGGTGGCGGCCTGTCGCAGGGTGATTTGCATGGGGTCAGGACGGAGGTGATGACGAAAGGTTGGAGAAGAGTATCCGCTCGGCGTTGCGGACGAGTGTCACCACGGCCGCCCCGGAGCTGGCGGTCCGTAGCCGACCGAGAAACCCGGGATCGCGGCACAGCTGCGCCGCCTTGGCGAGCAGGATCAGGTGCTGTCGTGCGTCACGGGCGAGGAGCAGCAGGAACAGATCCGTGAGCCCACCGTCTGTGGCGCCGAAGTCTATCGCGGTCGGCAGTCGCCCGATGGCGAGCAGGTCGCTGCGACGCATCGCCCGGGAGTCCCACCGCGCGGTATGGAGGAAGGCGACACCACCCTCAGTGGCGGTGCTGGCGAGTTGCTCCCGCTCCCACACCCGGGAGGCAACCTGGTCCACGTCGACGGGCTCCGGAAAGGTCACCGACTGCACCAGCTCGCTGACGATCGCACGCCGTGAGCCGACGGCGAGCCGCAGGAGTGCGTTCTCCACCGTCAGGGCATCACTGAGCGAGAGCGCCGACGCCGGCCACTCCGTCTCCATCGCACGGAGATCCGCCGGGCTCAGTCGCCCCATCCGCAGGTCCAGCCAGTAATCCACGACGGATCGGCGAAACCGCCAATGACCGCCAAGTTTGAACCCCGGAAGCTGGTTGCGGCCGAGAAGCCGATAGATGGTGCGCTCGGAAAGCTGGAGGTGTTCGGCGAGTTGTTTCAGGGTGAGGACATCAGACATGTATCCGATTCGTTGTTGAACCAGTGTTCAACATAGAGACACTGCCAAAGCCTGTCAATCATGGCCACGGCGGTCCCCGGCGGGCGGCTCTTCCAAACCACCCTCCTGCTCTGCCCCATGGAGGTGAGCTGGCCAGTGGAGCGACACCGGAGACCGCGATCGTCACGCGACTGAATCGTGGAGTGCTTGGCCATCTGCGATGGAGCTCCCCCGAGCGATCGCGTCGCGGGGTCCCGATTTCGACAATCCTGTGACTGAGATCACACCTCCTGGCCCAACGACGAAAGGCCCCATCGCGGACGTCGCGATGGAGCCTTGACCAAATGAGTGGACCGGACCGGGATCGTGCCGAACGCGACCGAGGCCGCGCAGCGGCCGCAGGTCAACCGGCCGGACTCTGAGTGGAGCGGATGGGGATCGAACCCATGACCCCCTGCTTGCAAAGCAGGTGCTCTCCCAGCTGAGCTACCGCCCCTCAAGGAGCATCAAGATAGTCACTTACGGCCCGTTTCCAACCCGGCAGGCGAGGCTCTGAGCAGGACGTGTGGCGTCCCCTCGACGCTGAACGGACGGATGGGGCAACGCCTCGCGGCGAGGGCCAGGGACCCGATGCCGGCGCTCCCCCGGCGCCGCAACCGGCTGTGTAACAATCTCTGCTCCGGGTGGCAGTTCCGCTCCCGATTGCCGTTCCTATAATGGAGCAGCAACTGCTCGGCGACTGATTTCCATTCCGTTTCGCCCCTCGTCGTGATTTCGGAGTATTATGTCCGAACAGCGCACCTCTGGAGGATGGACGTGATGGAGCCAGGACACTTGGACGAAGCCGCGCTCTGCCGCCATCTCGACGGAGCCGACACCGACCTCGAGAGACGCCGCACCATGGCCCACCTCGCGGAGTGCCCCGAGTGCCGTGCAGAGTGGATCGCCGTCCGGCGGATCCTTACAACCCGCGCCACACACCACCGGCGAACCCGGCTCTACCCGATCCTGACCGCCGCCGCCGCCGTGCTGGCCTGGTTCGTGGTCAGCCATCGACCGGCTCCGATGCAGCCCGGGGGCCTGGTCGTCACCACCGCCTGGCTGGCGGACCACCTCACCGACCCCGATGTTGTCGTGCTCCACCTCGATGCGCCCGACGACCAGCATCATGTCAGGGGGCCGCGCTACGCCGCTGGCCATATCCCCGGGTCGCGCGAGCTGGTGTACCCGACGATCGCCCCGGACCGGGATGGTCTGGAGGCGGAGCTTCCATCGGCAGACACCCTGCGGGATTACCTCGAGTCCCTCGGCGTCTCCAGCTCCTCGCATATCGTACTGACTGGCGGGCGCGTCATGGTCGGACGCGCCTTTTTCACGCTGAGCTACCTGGGCCTCTCCAATGTCTCGGTGCTGGATGGCGGGGTGACCCGCTGGCGAGATGAAGGACGGCCGGTGGTGAGCACCGCCGCCGTCTTCGCGTCACGCGGCCGGATCGAACCCCGGCTCCGCCCGGAGATCCTCGCGGATCGCTCGTTCGTCCGTGCTCATCTCGGAAGGCCCGGATATGCAGTGCTCGACGGGCGCACCCCGAAGGAATACGACGGCGATACCGTGTGGCACGACGTCCCGAGCCTCGGTCATCTCCAGGGCGCCCGGAACCTCCCATGGGTCGAGCTGTTCGCGAACAACTCCGACGAATTCGTGCTCCGAAGCCGTCAGGAGCTGCAGCGACGGCTGCGGGCCCAGGTCGCGCCGGGAGACAGCGTGGTGGTCTACTGCTTCAACGGCGGCCGATCGAGCGCCCTGTACTTCGCAGCCGTTCTCCTCGGATACCCGGTAAGACTCTACGATGGAGCGTACCAGGACTGGGTAAAGGCGCACCTCCCCACAGTGACCACCCCGACCCTCCCATTCAGAACCTAGACTCCCCCCGGTCGGCCTTCCTTGCGGGCGACGGTCCCGCGGGTAGGTTCGTGGCGTAAACACGCCACAATTGCAACAGGACGCATCCCCATTCTGCGTACCCAATGACCGGCCTACCGCCGGAATTGCTTGCACTGCTCAACGCCCAGACGTCGGCGGACTACGACGAGGCCTGGGCCTGCTTCATCGCGGCCTACTCCCCCCTGCTCCTGCATACCGCACGCAAGGTGGCCCGCGACCAGGACCGGACGATGGACTGCTACGCCTTTGTGCTGGAGAGGCTCCAGAAGGACGACTGTGCCAAGCTGAGGCACTACCAGCCCCATCCGGGAGCCAAGTTCTCCACCTGGCTTGTGGTCGTCGTCCAGCGGCTCTGCCTGGATAAGATCCGAGGAGAAGAGGGTCGATCAGACCTTGCGAATCCTGAGGAGCGGACCACCCGCCGGCGACTAGTCCACCTCATCGCGGAGGACCTGAACACCGCCAAGCCGATCGCCGACCCGGGCGAGGCCCCGGACGAGATCGCAGAGAGGCGCGAGCTCAGTGCCACACTCCAGCATGCGATCGAGCAGCTCTCGGAGGCCGATCGGCTGTTGCTCGCGCTTCGATTCGAGGACGATTGCTCTGCGCGGGAGATCGCCGAGCTGTTGGGCATGCCGACGACCTTCCACGCCTTCCGGGCCCTTCGGTCGGTCCTCACCAAGCTGCGGCGGGCGCTGTCGGCGCAGGGCTTTCGCAGCTTCGGACCTTGAGCGAATACCGCGCCGGGACGCGTAGCAACAGGGAGTCCCTCTAGCGGCTCCTCTAATGGAGCTCGACAGCCAACTGCGGCTGGAACTCGGCCCTGTCGCGCCCACCGGTCTTGGCCCGACGGAGCGCCGCCTCGGCCCCGAGCGCCAGATCCGAGGCACACGCGGCGTCATCCGGGAATGAGGCCGCCCCAACGGAGATCCGCACCGGAATCTTCTCCCCGGTCGGGAGGACGGCGGGATTGGCCTGGAGCGTGATCCGCAGTTTGGTCGCAAAGGCGCGGACGCCGGCGCGGTCGGTCCGGCGGAGGATGAATCCGAATTCCTCGCCGCCGTGCCGCCCGAGCAGGTCGCTCCCGCGAGCCGCCTTCTGGAACTCCCGGGTGAGGTGCCGCAGGACCTCGTCTCCCACCAGATGGCCATACCGCTCGTTGATCCGGCGGAAGTGGTCGACGTCGACCAGCATGAACGCGATCGTCTCGGAGTGACGGCGGGCGTACTCGACCGAGTACTCCAGCTCCGTCATCAGGGTCGGATGATTGAAGAGCCCGGTCAGTCCATCGCGGTGCACCAGCTCGCGCCGGCGTCGGGCCCGGGCGGTCCGCTCGCCGACGAGATTCAGGAGCAGCTCTCGATCCAGGGGTGCGCTGAGGACGTAGTCAGCGCCCGCCCTGATCGCCTCGATCTGCGCGTTGACGGTGCCGTCGGTGCCGAGGCAGATGATCGGCGTCAGCTCGAATTCGGCGTGCTGGCGCACCAGCCGCGCGAACGACGGGCCGTCGAGTCCCGGCAGGTGCGGATCTGTCAGGATGACGTCCGGCGGCTCGCAGGCGAGCGCAGCGAGGGCGCTGGGGCCGTCCGAGCAGTGCGTGACCTGGGCATGCAGGACCGCGAGCCACTCCACCGTCGTCCGGGCGGCGGGACCATCGCCAGCCGCGAGCAGCACCCGGGGCGGCAGGCTCCCCATGCACGCCAGGGCGCGGACGCGGGCCGGCAGCTCGACGGCTACTCGGGCCGCATCGATGACAATATCGACCCCTGCAACCAGCCGGCGGATACGATCGGCGCGCTCCGCCGGGCTCACCAGGGCGATGACCCGCGGCCGGAGTGCGCCCGCGCCTGAGAATTCTGCCGCCCTCGCGAGCACATCGTCACCGGCGGCATCGTCCACCACCACCAGCAGATCGGGTCGTTCCGACAGCCGCGACGATCGGGTAGCCGCATCAGGCACGCCCTGCGCGGCGAAGCCGGCGCTGGCGAGCGTCGAGCGCACCGCCTCCAGCAGCGGCCCCTCGCGACCAATGGCGAGCGCCCGCCAGCCGAACTTCGGGGTGACGGGCCCCGACGCCGGTACCCCGCGCTCCTCGGCGGCCGCATCGAACTCGGTCGCGATCTGACCCAGCAGCTCGCCGATCTTCGTCTGAGTCGCAGCTTCGGTCGAGATCCCCTCGGCGCCCATCAGCTGCTCGGCGCGGAGAGCGATCTCGGCGACCCGCGGAAGGCCGTGACCATCCGCCGCGGTCGCAAGATCATGAAAGTGACGGAGCAGCGCCGCAGCGGCATCCCCCTCACCCGCCCCGAACGCCGAAGCGTCCTTGCGGAGCTCGGCCACGATGCCCGGGGCATCAGAGATGAACCCGTGGACTGCGCTCGAGGGGGATACAGCGCCGGTGTCGCTCATGAGGCCTTCGCGGTTGAGGTGGAGCCCGCCTCGCTCTCGGCGGCATCCCGCCGGGAGCCAGGCGCATACCAGGTGCAGCTTGAAGCGTCGTCGAGCCGCAGCATGCCGTCGAATTCGAGCGCATATCCCATCCGGGTTTCCCGGGACGCCGACCGGTGCCGGGACACCACGACCGGGCCGTCGACATGATACGACAGCTCCACCACCCGCCAGGCCTTGCCATCGTACATGGCACGGCGGAGGGTGCCGTCCGCGAGGAATTCGACCTCGAGGCTCTCGTACTGATCGGTCTCTCCCTCGCTGTCGACACGGCACCAGGGCCCCAGCAGTCGCGGATCGACGGCGGGCTTACGGGAGAAGAGAGTTGAGAGTCGCATGGTAGTCACAGCTCCTGTTGGGGCCACGCCGCCCTGATTACCGCCGCGGCCGGCGGGGCATCTCTGCCTGCATCCGGGGGCCCCCCAGAGCTGGGGCTCCCCCGCGGGGGACCTCGGTATCGGGGGCCTCGAGGCCTCACCGGTGCCGACTGTTTAGATGAAACGGAGGCGGCGGGTAGTTTTTGCGGGGGGGGGTTCCCGCCTGACGATCGGCCCGAACGGCCCGCCAGGCGAAGACTTGAGGGGCGGCAATTTCTGCCGTGCGGAGCTCTCTGGAAATCGAGGTCGCGTGGAGTGATCTGGTGGTCGAGTCGGCCACGTTGCTGCGCACGCCTGACGAGGGCACCTGATCTCCCGCGGCAGCGGGAGTCGAACTATCCGGTCTTCAAAGGCCCGGCGGCCTTGTACGTACTGAAGATGACGCCGGAAGGCGTGGCGCTCGTGCTGACGAGCTCGAATGAGCGTGCCGGGGTTCCCTCAGCGAAGAAGCGCTTCCCCGTCCCCAACAGGACCGGAGAGACGACCAGGAGGACTTCATCAGCAAGCCCCTGGTCGAGTAGCGGCGATGTCAGCGTGGAGCTACCCGAGAGGAAAAGGTCCGGACCGTCCTGCGACTTGATGCGGCGAATGCCCTCGACGATGTCCGGCCCAAGACCCTCGAACGGGCCCCAATCAAGACTTTCCGGACGGTGGGTCGCCACATACTTGGTTGCCGCATTGAGCACGTCCGCCATCGGGCTGCTCGGCGCCTTCGGCCAGAAGCCCGACCAGATGTCGTAGGTGCGACGGCCGAGCAGCAGATCGAACCTCTCGCCATACGCTGCGAGGAGTGCATCCCGGCCGGCTGCGGTCCGATAGGGCGCGGTCCAGTCGCTGTAGGGAAAATCGCCGGCATCGGCGGAATGCTGAATCACGCCGTCCAGCGAGATGTGTTCGATGATCTTGAGCTTTCTCACGTGAGTTTCCCTGTTCTGGGGTCAACCCTCAGCACGCGACATCAGGGGATGTGAGTCGTCTGCGCAACGCCTGCGCGGCGTCGCTTACCCTTAGTGTCGGCGGGTGCTGTCGAGATAGCTCCTGGCCTGCTGGCCGACGAGATCGACCAGGTTGCCCATGGCCACTTCCAGGTCGACCAGATGCAGGCCAAGCCCCTCCGCCAGGTCCCCTTGAATGTCACGGCTCGCCGGACTGCCGGGACCACGCTCGACCGACACCTCGAGATACGAGGCGAACGCGTTGGACCTGCACTGCCCCTTCAACAGCCCCACCACGCGCACCAAGGGCGTCGCAATGGGTCGTCCGCCAACGGTCCACGGTTCGGTGGGGCCGAACGGCAGGGCAGTTCCTCCGGCCGCGTCGAAATAGCCGTTGAGGGCGGCCTCGCCGCCGCCGAGCGCCGCGGGATTGGTACAGCGCGACGAGTGTCGAGTCGGTGGACCGCCCGAAGCGCGTGCTCGCCGTCGGCGGCGCGGTGCTGCGAAATGAGGAATACGCCACGACGCAGCCGGTCTGGGTGGCCGCGCGACAGAGCGGCATGTGCGCAAAGGTGCCGCCCACGTCCCCCCCGCGGGGCACGAGGATCCCTCCCGGTGCGCCGATGAGCAACGCGGAGACGATGCGTGACTGCATCGGCGTGCCCTCGATCTCGCGGCGGATCAATTCGGTCAGAATGACGGTGCCCTGCGAATGGCCGATCAGCACAATCCCGCGATTGCCATTGTCGTGCGCGAGGTAGTAGCGCCACGCGGCGCGGACGTCCTGGTATCCGAGGCCCAGGAAATCGGGTGACTCGATGCCGGCGACGTGGAACGACCCATGGCGGCGAGGGTGAGTTGCCGGTACATCGGCGCGAACAGCCGGCACTGTGTGCCGAACCGCGCCAGCTGCAGCCTCACGACGTTTCGCTCGGCGTCGTCGGGGACGAGATCGCTGTTCGTCGTCGTATCCGTCGATACCGTCGGATAGACATAGAAGCAATCCACCGGCGCCTTGGGATCCAGCCGCGCGCGCTCGACCGTCGGCTGGCCGTCTCGGACCGATCACGGTGGTGGAAAGATCCACGTCGCACGCGGCGAGGCGGTCAGGGCGGCAGAGCCAGAGCTGCGGGTTGCCGTAGTCGGGCGCTGGCGATGCGGCGGTGGTCTGCGCGAACGCGTCCGTCGCCGCAATCGAAAGGGCCAGGAGAGCAAGGCGCGGCAGTCGTATCTGCTGCGTGCAGTAGCTCCAGTGAGGGTGTAAAGCGCGGTCCCACGCCCGAGTGAGCTCGCGTGCGAGTCAAGTAGAGGCGCTCGCGCAGTCCAATTGCCCGGTCTTCAGAGGCCCCGCGACCTGGTAATGACCGATGATGGTGCCGGGCGGCGTTCCTGTCTCACTCGCTCTTGCTCAGCTCCGCCGGCATCGGGAACCGCTCCTGAAACCACGCCTGCCACCGCGGTGTCTCGCGGGCGAGCGTTTCGGCCGCCTGATCACCGTGCAGATGGAGAACCATCGCGAGGTGATATGGGCCACCCGGCATGCCGGCGATGCCCAGGGCAGCGACTCCCGGCGCCGGTTTGTCGAGCCGCAGCACAGCGTCGAACGGCTCCTCGTGTCGCATACTCCACCACACCGCTCAACGCCGGGACACCTGCGGGTGCCGTGAAGCGCTGCCCGACCTTCATCCCCTTCAGTCCCAGTGCCGCCGTCAGCGCATCCCAACTCTCCGCCTCGGTCCCCGGGGCGGGAGCCGTGAAGTGCTGCGTTGCCGACCGCTGCCCGCGGAAGTGCGCGAGGTTGATCTGCAGGATCTTCAGGAAACTGGCGAAGCCAGCCTTTGCGCTCTCCAGTTGCGATGTCCCAGTCGTCGGTGCTCGCGAAAAGGCTCTGCACAATGCGGACGACGCATTTGCCACCGCCGCGCGCTTCAACAGTCCACTCGCTCGCGATCGGTGGCGACCCGGGGAGCCAACCGTCGGCCGTCGTGGCGAACATCCGTGGCGCATCCCAGGCCGTTATCTCGGAGCGCATCTCCGGCCACGGGCCGAAGCTCACCTTCATCGCGACCGGCTTGCCGTTGCGTTCCTCGAATTCAGTTGGCACGAACCACGACGAAACACCTGGACCGGTGGCGATCGCTTGCCACACTTCTTCCGGCGTGCCGGCGACTTCGAATTCGGTGTACCATCGACCGGCGTCCGGACGGCTTCTTGCTTCACGCTCATGACAGTTGCTCCTTGGGAATGGATTTCTGCGGTAGCGGGTACGCCACGAGCACCAGTCGATGCGCGCGGCCGCCGGGGGTGGATGCATCGTGGTACTTCGAAACGAGCGTTGCGATGGCCTCGGTGAGTTCGTTGGTGAACGCCGCCCGGTCTGTCGGCGACCGGAAGCGGATCTCGGTATCGACCGACAGGGTCGCCAGGCGTTTGCCCGTCTCTTTCGCACGACGGACGAGATCGCCCACCTCGCGGACAATCCGGGCGCCCAGGGCGATGAGATAACTCGCGGAGAGCCGATCGACTTCCCGATCGGGATCGACGGCGATCGGGCCCAGGGCGCCCGGCGAAACGACGTAGGAAGCGGCCGTCGCGACCAGCAGCCGTTCCGTCAGCCCGCCCCACCTGCGTTCCTCGGCCAGCCGCACCAGCCCGTGCGCCTCCAGCGCGCGCAGGTGGTAGTTGACCTTCTGCCGAGCCAGGCCGACCCGCGTGGCCAGCGTCGCCGCCGAGGCAGGCGCGGCCAGCTCGGAGAGGAGCCGGCTTCGCATCGGCTCCAGGGCCACCGTCGCCGCCGCCGGATCATCGATGACTTGGATGTCGAGCATGAGGAGATGATAGCATTGACAACTTTTCTTGTCAAGTAGGATTCCAGACGTTTTTCTGGCGAATTCGCGGAGGCGACGGCGCGGCGCAGCATGGTGTAGTAGCGGTGAGGCCTCCTCCTCTGGCTGCTGGTCGGACCGACGGCCGCAACGGCTGCTCGCGCCCGCGGCAAGGACAAATTGGCTCCGGTGGCAGCGGGCGACCCCTGTCGCGATGGTCCGTGGGGACCTCGCACTCGGCGTCACGGCCATCGTCCCGGGCCGGACGGGCGCCCCTACCCATCCCCCTCCGGGCGATAGCTTTCCCCGACCCCCATGCCCACGACCCTCGAGCAGCTCTCCACGCGCCCTCGCCGACCGCTACCGGATCGAGCGCGAACTCGGCGCCGGCGGCATGGCCACCGTCTACCTCGCGCACGACCTCCGCCACGACCGCAAGGTCGCGCTCAAGGTGCTCCGCCCCGAACTCGCGGCGGTGATCGGCGCCGAGCGGTTCCTCGCCGAGATCAAGACCACCGCCAACCTGCAGCATCCCCACATCCTGGCGCTGTTCGAGTCGGGCCGCACCGGGGACGGCTCCGGGCGGCGACGGACGTCGTCTACTACGTCATGCCGTTCGTCGACGGCGAGAGCCTGCGCGACCGGCTCAATCGCGAGAAGCAGCTCCCGGTGGACGAGGCGGTGCGGATCGCGCGGGAGGTGGCCGACGCGCTGGAGTACGCCCACGCGCAGGGGATCGTCCACCGCGACATCAAGCCGGAGAACATCCTGCTGCACGGGGGCCATGCCCTGGTGGCCGACTTCGGCATCGCCCTCGCCGCCTCGCGCTCCGACGGCGGCACCCGGATGACCGAGACCGGGATGTCGCTCGGCACGCCGCACTACATGAGTCCCGAGCAGGCGATGGGCGAGCGGGAGATCACCGTCGCGGAGCGACGTCTACGCGCTCGGGTGCGTGCTGTACGAGATGCTGGCGGGCGAGCCGCCCTTCGTCGGACCCACCGCGCAGGCGATCGTGGCGCGGGTGATGATGGAGGCGCCGCGGAGTCTCACCCTGCAGCGGAAGAGCATCCCGCCGCATGTCGAGGCCGCGGTGAACATGGCGCTGGAGAAGCTGCCGGCGGACCGCTTCGCGAGCGCGGCGGCGTTCGCCGCCGCGCTCGACAACGCCTCCTTCACCGGCGCGACGGGCGCCGCCGGTGCTGGAGCGAAGGCGGCCCGGGGCACGCCGCGGGCGGCGCACCATCCTGCGCGTCGTCCTCGCCACCGCGGCCGCCGTCGCCGTCGTCACCTTCGGGCTGACGCGCTGGCTCGGCTCCCCCCGCGGAAGCACCGGCGGGCGGAGCGCCCATGTCAGCATCCCGCTGCCCGAAGGGTACGAGGTGGGCGCCGGCAACCTGAACCCGGTGGCGATCTCCCACGACGGAGCCCGCGTCGCCTACGTCGGGCTGAAGGACGGCAAGAACCGGATCTTCGTCCGCGCGCTGGACCAGACCGAGGCGCAGGCGCTCGATGGCACCGAGGGGGGCGATGGGCCGTTCTTCTCCCCGGATGGACAGTGGATCGGCTTCTTTGCCGCCTCGAAGCTGCGGAAGATCGCCGTCAGCGGGGCGGCGCTGCAGCCGCTCGCCGATGCGCCGTTCCACCGGGGCGGTGACTGGGGCGACGACGGGTTCATCTACTTCGCGCCGACCAACATCGGCGGCATCTGGCGGGTGCCGGAGGGCGGGGGCGCCGCCACCCAGGTCACCCAGCTGGACACGGTGGCGGGCGAGATCAGCCATCGCTGGCCGCACCGGGTCGCGGGGACGAAGGCGCTGCTCTTTGCCGCGTGGACCGGACCCGGCGACGACGAGCACAATGTTGCCGCGCAGACGATGGGGACCCCGGAGCACTCCCTCCTCGTCAAGGGCGCCGACGCCCCGCAGTACGTCGCCGATGCGCCGGGCTCCTCCTCTATACCCATCGCGGCCAGCTGTTCACGGTGCCGTGGCGGCCATCGGAGGCCGGCCTCGGCAAGGCGGTGCCGGTGACCGCCCAGGAGCGGCCGAACGACGGGATCGGGAACGAAGGCTCGGGGAACTACGCCGTGTCCGATGACGGCACGCTCGCGTTCATCACCAGCGCGGGATCCTACAACACCCAGCGCCTGGTCTGGGTCAGCCGAGCGGGGGCGAACACCCTCGTGCCACTGCCCGAGCGCGCCTACGAGAATGTGGCGCTCTCACCGGACGGGAGCCGGGCCATGATCCAGATTCGGGAGGGCACGACCCGGCTCTGGATCTACGACTTCGGCCGCGGCACCATGACGCCGCTCGGCCCGGGCACCGGCAGCAGCCAGGCGCCGCAGTGGATGGCCGACGGCACGCACGTCGTCTACCGGGGCACTCGCCAGGGTACCCGGAATCTCTATCGGCTTCCGGTCGACGGTTCGGGCGGGGAGGAGCGCCTCACCACGAAGCGCGGCGTGATCCAGACGCCCACGTCGGTGTCCGCCGATGGCCGTATCCTCCTGTTCGACGAGACCGGGCCGGACGAGCCGGAGGGCGCCGGGATCTGGGTGCTGCGGCTCGACGGCGAGCCCGCACCCCGCCGCCTCTTTCCGTTGCCGGCCACCGGTCATGACGGCCAGCTCTCGCCCGACGGGAGGTGGGTCGCGTTTCAGGCAAGCGTCGCGTCGCGACAGGAGATCTTCGTGGCGCCCTTCGCGGGCTCCGGCGAGCGGCGCCTCGTCTCGACTGACGGCGGCACCGAGCCGCTCTGGTCCCGTAATGGCCGGGAGCTGTTCTTCCAGAGCGGGAACAAGCTGATGGGCGTCACCGTGACGCCCGGCGCCGGGTTCTCGGCGAGTGCCCCGCGGCCGGTGCATGAGGGCAGGTTCCTCCGGACGATCACCGGCAACACCAGCTTCAGCATCACCCGGGACGGCAGCCGCTTCCTCCGCATCCAGCCGGTCGATCCGGTCCCCGCCATCACCCACATCGAGCTGATACTCAACTGGTTCTCGGAGCTGCGCCGCCAGGCCACGGGGCGCGCCGAGTAGGGGCAGCTCCCGGCGGGCCCACGCCCCTCGCAACGTCTGCCGTCACTTCGCTGGCTTCCGACGAGCCTTCTTCTTCGTACTATCGGTCCGGATGATGAGCTTGCCGCCCCCCGTGGATGGCAACGGCACACTTGACGCGGCAATCGCAGCGGCGATCAGCGCCTTGACATCCGGATGCGCCAACCGGCTGGCAGCCTCCACATGGATGAAGCGGACCTGCCTGCCCGACCCCATCAGCAGCTTCTTCGGGTCGGGCAATCGATGTCCCTGATTGAAGTACAGATCCACACCGCCGGCACGGGCGGCGGTCGAGACGATCCCTTCTATTCCATGCTCGCTCGGCGTATACGAAATCACGAGGGAGTTGGTGTAGTCGTACACCAGCTCGTTGGCCGTCGGCAGACGCTTGCGCAGAGCAGATCGGACCGAGCGGATGAGACTCTGGTGCTTGCGATCGCACTTCGCGATGAGGGATCGAAGCCGGGCCTCCGGCGTGGCCTTCGCGCCAACGGAGCTGACTGCCATACGATCCTCCGGGTTCTTGCGACGTGAACGTCCGTCCTCGAGCGCGGCCCCAGCCTAGCGCGGCACCACCGGCAGCACCACATGCGTCGGGTGCGCCGCGTCGTGCAGCAGCCGCTGGTGCGCCACCACGAAGGTCGAGTCCCGCTCGTTGTTCCCGCCGGTGTTCAGGTTCCGGTCGTACTTGGGGAACAGCGCCGACGCGATGCTGACCCGGAGCCGATGCCCGGCCGCGAAGACGCTCGACGTGAACCAGAGGTCGATGTCGTACCGCTCGACCCGCCCCGGCACCAGCGGCACCTCCCGTCCATCCCCTTCCGGAATCGCGCCCGCACCAAGCCGTCCTGCACCCGCTCGGCGTGGCCGTCGGGAAAGACGTCGAGCAGCATGACGGTCCAGTCGGTGTCCCGGCGTCGCTCGCGGCCCAGAGCGTGCGCCGACATCTCGCCGGTGACCTCGAGCGGCCTGGTGAGCGGCTTCGAGGTGAACACCAGCGCGTCGCGCCGCGTGGCGTTGAGCGCGGTGTAGTCCTCGTTGAGCGACTCCTCGAGCTCGCGCGAGTCGATGAGATACGGCGTCGGATCGGCCGGGATCGTAGGTGAAGGTGTCGGCCGGCGGCGCCGCTGCGGCGGCAGCGAATCGAGCACGCCGTCGCCCGCGCTGGTCTGCGCGTGGCCGCCCGAGGAGACGTACCACTTGGTCAGGTGCTGCCGCGCGCCAGCGGCCACTCGTTCTCGTTGCGCCAGCTGTTGTCGCCCTGGACGAAGATGTCGACGGGCGGCAGCTTGTCGACGCCGTTGTTCCTGCCGAGCAGGTAGTGGTCGAACCAGCGGAGCTGGAGATCGCGGTACTCGTAGCGCGCCTGCGGCCCGAAGTCGCCGGCCACGTAGTCCACGCCCTTGTGCGCGTGCACGCCCATCACGATGTGCCAGTGGGGTGGTTCGCGTGCTTCGAGCAGCGCGTCGGTGTAGTCGATCGGCCCGCGCGAATCGTCGTGCCAGCCGGCCATGCGACAGCGACCGGCGCGCTGCACCTTGTCGATGTAGGTGGTGGCCGCGTGCTGCGCGCCAGTACGCGTCGAGCGTGGGATGCGCGATCCAGCGGTCCCAGAGCGGAACGTCGCCGCAGCCCAGGCGCTGTGGCAGGGTGGCCAGCGGCAGGTGGGTGATCGCCTCGCCGATGTCGAGCTCCGCGGTGTTGCGGATCCAGGTCTCGGCCCCGCATCAGGCAGGCCCAGTCCACGTTGATCGGTCCGAACGCCATCGCGGCGTAGGGGACGATCCCCCACGGATCGGGCGACGCCGCCGATGGGCGAAAGCGCCGCGAGGTGCGGCGGGGTGCTGACGGCGGCGTACCAGGCGAGCCGCCCCTCGTCGGAGTGGCCGATCAACCCGACCTTGCCGTTGGCGCCGGGGAGCCTGGCCGCCCACTCGACGGCGTCGTAGCCGTCCTGGACGTCGGTGGTGTAGTCGCCGAAGTCGGCCACGTCGCCGCTCGACTTGCCGCGGCCCCGCACCAGCTGCCCGATGAAGATGTAGCCGCGCGACGCCCACCACTGTCCCGGCCGCCGGATTGGTGGCGCGGTAGGGCGAGCGCTGCATCACGACGCCGAACGGGCCCGGCCCCACCGGCCGGACGATGTAGGTCTCGAGCCTCGCGCCATCGCGCAGCGGCATCAGGGTCGAGCTGTCGATCGTGACGGCGTACTGCGAGTCGGAGGCCGGCATCGTCCACACCTGGTAGATCCTGCTCGACCACGCCCGGCGTCGCTCGGCGCACCAGCCGGAAGCGACGATCCAGCGGGCTGCCATTGGTGAACTGCACGCCCGACCAGCGTGTCCCCATGCCAGGCGGCGCGCATGATCGTCGCCGAATCCTGAGTCAGCAGCAGCGAGTCGCCGGTGGCGGCGATGCTGGTGACGGTGAGCATCGGCTGGCCGGTGCGGCGGCGCAGCCAGCCCACGTTGCCCGAGTCGCTGTCGGCGAAGTGCGCGAACCCCATCCGGCGCCACCCCTCGAAGCCGAAATGCGGCCGCGCGCTGAGCGCGATGTAGACGTCCCACTCGCCGGCCAGGGCGGGCGCGGAGCGACTGGCCGCGACGGCGCTCGCCGCAACGGCGATCGCGAGAAAGAGCACCAGCGCAGCGGCGCCGCGGAGCGCGTGAAGCCAGGACCGTCATCTCAGCTCTCCATTTCTGCCGGCACCGGGGCTCGCCGCCGTGCGGCGACCAGGATGCCGACACCGACCAGGTTCATCACCACGATCATCGACGCGATCTTCAGCGCGAAGCCCGCCACGTTCTCCACCTTGATGATCGGAAACATCGACAGCACGATATAGAGCAGCGTCATCACCAGCCCCGACACCGAGGCGATGCGGAGCCACGGCGACGGCCGCGGCGTCACACCGCGCAGCCCGAACGAGCGGGATCGCGAACATCACCACATACGCCAGCGCGTAGAAGATGCCGCCGGCGTTGAACAGCAGCTGGAACGCTTCGGCCTGTCCGACGCCGATCAGGCTCAGCAGCGACACGACGAAGGCGCACACCGCGACCAGCAGGATCGAGTTCACCGGCGTCCGATAGCGCGGATGCAGCTTGCTGAACGCGGCCGGCAGCAGCCGGTCCCAGCCGGCCACCATCGGGAGGCGCGTCACGGCGGTGAAGCTCACGCTCGACCTGCGCCACGCGCATCGCCAGCGTCATGAGGATCGCGATGGTGACGAGCGGGCCGGCGATGCCGAACGGGCCGAAGCCGATGCGCAGCACCTGCGGCATCGGTCCGATCAGGTCGATATCGTCGGTCGGGACATAGGCGACCACCGTGGCGGTGCCCATGATGAACATGATGGCGATGACCGGCGCCGCGATGTACACCGACCGCCGGACCGCGCTCGCCGGGGCGCGGGTCTCGCCGGCGAGAATGGCGATGTACTCGAATCCGCCCAGCGCGCCGAAGCCCAGCTTCCCGAGGATGTTCAGGTTGAAGAGCGAGAACTCGGGGATGCTCGGTGCGGAACGGATGGAACTCGCGCAGGTGGCCGGTGGCCAGTCCGATGAACGGCAGCAGCCATCAGCACGGCGAAGATGATGAGCATGAAGACGCCGCCGATGTTGTGCACCCACTTGCCGACCGCCAGCCCGATCGTCGCCGCGACGACCATCAGCGCCAGGATCACCGCCGAGGAGAGCGCGACGAACCAGGTGCTCGACGTCATCCAGGCCGCGCTGGGCCCGAGCGCGTACGACGAGGTACGTCGCGCACTGGATGCCGATCTCCGACGTGTAGACGATGACGTACAGCCAGAGATTCCACGCCAGCAGGAAGCCGACCGACCGGATTGAAGCCCAGCTTGGCCCACTGGTACAGCCCGCCCTCGAGCGGCATCAGCTGGTTGAGGTAGATCACCACCGCGGCCATCGGCAGGTAGAAGAGCACGATGGCGAGCAGCCACAGGACGACGTGCGACGGCCCGAGCTTGCCGGCCACGCCGATCCAGGTGAGGCCGATGATGAACAGGATCTGCGTGAGCGCGAGATCGCGGACGCCGAGCTCCTTCTTGAGCGCGGCGCTGTGCGCCTCGACGCGGGCTTCTTCCTGCGCGAGCGTCATGACGTGGCCGGCCCGCCGAGGCTGTCCCACAGCCGCGTCCACGCCGCGAGGCCCTCATGGAGGCGGTGCACCCGGAAGAACTCGTTCGGCGCGTGAAAGTCCTCGTCGCCGGTCGAGAACGAGAAGTACACGGTGTCCAGTCCCAGGAGACGCTGGAAGATCTCGGCGACCGGCAGCGGTGCCGCCCATGCGGACGATGAGCGGTGCGCACGCCGTAGGTCGCTTCGAGCGCGGCCGCCGCCGCCTTGAGCACGGGATTGTCGCGGGCGATGTGGCAGGGCCGCGCGCCGTGATCGCCGGGCGTGATCGTGATCCGCGCGCCGGCCGGCAGGTGGCTCTCCAGGTGCCGCGCCACCAGCGCGACGACCTCGTCCGGATCCTGGTCCGGCACCAGACGGCAGGTGATCTTGGCGTGCGCCACGGACGGGATGACCGTCTTCTCTCCCGGGCCCTGGTACCCGCCCCACATCCCGTTGACTTCCAGCGTGGGCCGGGTCCATTGCCGCTCGAGCGTGGTGTAGCCGGGCTCGCCGACGGCCGCGGCGGCGCCGACCTGCCCGAGATACGTCGCCTCGTCGAATGGCAGCGCCGCGATCTCGGCGCGCTCGGCGGCACTCAGCTCGCGCACCCGGTCGTAGAAGCCGGCCACGGCGACCCGGCCGTCCGGCTGGTGCAGCGAGGCAATGAGGCTGCGCCATCGCGTGCAGCGGGTTGGCGACGCTGCCGCCATGGCGCCCCGAGTGCAGGTCCTTGGCGGGCCCGCGCACCGTCAGCTCCAGCCCCGCCAGCCCCCGGTTCGCGACGGTGAGCGACGGCTCGTCGATGCGCCACATCGCGCCGTCGGCCGAGATGACCATGTCGGCCTCGAGCAGCTCGCGGTGCTCGGCGACGAACGCCTCGAGGTGGCGGCTGCCGATCTCCTCCTCGCCTTCGATCATGAACTTCACATTGATCGGCAGGCGGCGCTGGGCGGCGAAGAACGCCTCGGCGACCTTGATGGGAATGAGCATCGGCCCCTTGTCGTCGGACACCCCGCGCGCATAGAGCCGACCATCGCGCACGGTGGGCCCGAACGGCGGGCTGTGCCACAGCTCGAGCGGGTCCGCCGGCTGCACGTCGTAGTGGCCGTAGATCAGCGCCGTCGGTGCACCGGGTGCGCCGAGCCACTCGGCATAGACGACGCTCGCACCGGGCGTGGCGATCGTCCGCACGGTGAACGGGCCCGCCGCCGCGAGCTTCGATGCGACCCACGCCGCGGCGGCGTGAAGATCGGCGGCGTGCGCCGGATCGGTGCTGACGCTCGGGATGGCGGCGAACTCGATCAGCTCCGCGAGAATCCGGTCGTGCCCTTCCTCGAGGTATGCCAGCACCGCGGCGAGGCCCGTCACTTGCCACCGTCGATCGACAGCACCTGGCCCGTCACCCAGCCCGCCGACTCGGAGGCGAAGAACAGCACGCCGGCGGCGATATCCTCCGCCGTCCCCAGGCGTTTGAGCGCGATGCCTTCGATCAGCGCCCGCTGCTTCTCGGCGCCGTATGATTGCCACTGCCGCTCGGTCGTCGGATTCGAGCGCACGAACCCGGGCGCCACGTTGTTGACGGTGATGCCCCAGGGTCCCAGCTCGTGGGCGAGCTGCCGGGTGAGCCCGATCTGCGCCGCCTTGGCCGCGGCGTAGGCCTGGATTCCCGTCAGGCTGATCCCGAGTCCGGCGCCGCTCGAGATATTGATGATCCGGCCGGACTTCGCGGCCTTCATCCCCGGGGCCACCGCCTGCGAGCAGAGGAACGCCCCGGTCACGTTCACGTCGAAGATGGCCTGCCACTCCGCCGGCGTGACCTCCTCGAGCGGCCGGCCCACCTGGCCCAGCACGCCGCCGGCGTTGTTCACCAGCATGTGCACGCAACCCGCCGCCAGCGACGCCTCGGCCACAAGGCGGACCACCGCCTCGCGATCGCGAACGTCCACGGTCCGCACGCGCGCACCGACAGAGGCGCCCGGTCTCGGCCAGCTCGTCTTCGATCACATCGCAGGCCCACACCGCCGCGCCACGCTCCGCGAAGCGCGAGGGCGATCGCGCGGCCGAATCCGTGCGCCGCGCCGGTGACGATCGCGGTCCGGCCCGTGAAGTCGAGATTCACGATGCGAGCGCCTCGAGATTCTCGCGGGCCAGCGGGCGGATGCCCCGCTCGATCTCCTGGATCAGCGTGACCACCCGCGCCGTCAGCGGCGTCGGCACCCCGGCTTCCGCGCCGAGTCGTACCACAATCCCGAGCTGCGCGTCTACCTCGGTGGGCCGCTTGCGGACCGCCAGGTCCCGCCAGATCCCGCTGTGCGTCTTGGCTGACTTCCGATTGTGGGCGACCAGGTCATCGAGCGAGCGTGCTGCGGCACCGGGAGGGGCACCGGGCAGGTAGACCGCGGGGTCGAAGCCGTCGAACGACTCGGGGCGCACCCCCTCCGCCAGTGCCACGGCGAGGACTTCGCGGGCGAGCGCGATGTAGAGTCGCGCGATACTCCGGCGCGGCCAGCGCATCGGCGATCGAATCGTTGGTGAGGGCCGTGGCGAACAGCATCGCGCCGTAGGCCTCCTTGGCCCAGAGGTACCCGAAGATGTTGGCGGTTGCGATGGCGCGCTCGTCGAAGTCGCGCCACATATCGCGAATCCGGAGCGCCCGGGAGGAGAGTCGGGAGACCGGCGGTCCGAACGCCTCTCCCACCGCCACCGTCCCGCGCCCGCCGTAGAGCACCACCCCCGGCTCCAGGTAATCGGCGCCGAAGTTGACGAACGCGCCGACCGTGCGTCCCTCGCCGACGACTTCGGCGATGGTCAGCTCGTTGAGGCCGTTCTGCGCCGAGATCACGCAACCGGCGGGGGCGAGGTGGGGGAGCAGTGCCCGCGCGGCGGCGGCGGTGTGATGCGCCTTGGTGGCGAGGATGATCGTGTCCCAGGTTCCCTGGAGGCCATCGGGCGTGAAGGCCCTCAAGGACTCCCTCGCCCCGGGTCGCGCTGCGCGCTCCCGAAGGGGCTCGGTCGCGGACGGGCCAACGGTGAAATCGTCGATGGGCCCGGTGATGCGGAGGCCGGTGCGGTTGATCGCGTCGACGTGGTCAGTCACGGTGTCGACCAGGGTCACGTCGTGACCGGCGCGCGCCAGGAACGCACCCATGGTGCCACCGATCGCGCCCGCGCCCCAGACGAGACAGCGTCCCTTCGGCGCCGCTACGATGGGCCGCCCCACGGACCGTCGAGCAGCGCGCGGGTTTCCTCGACGGCGACCTGCCACAGGGAGAGCATATCGGCGTCGGACCGCTGGTAGAGGCCGCCGTAGTTGCCGTCGGGAATGTAGCCACGCATCGCGACGGGATCGAGCAGGCGCACCTTCTCCAGGTCGACCATCGGGCGCTGCGTCTTGGGAAGCTCGACGCCCGGGAGCCGCGTCCAGGGAAAGTTTTCCATCCACGACCCGTGCGATGCCACCGGATCGATGGCCTGCACCCTGGCCCAGGTCTTCGGCGCATTCCACCAGTTATGGAAGAGCACCTTGCAGCGAGGGTGGTCCGCCGCCCACTCCTGGGCGAACTGCTGGACGGCGCCGTTGCCGCCGTGGCCGTTGCAGATCATGATGCGCCGGAAGCCGCTGTGCGCCATCCCGTCGAGGATGTCGCGCACGAAGGCGAGGTGGGTCTCGACCCGGATCGAAATCGATCCCGGGAACTCCCGGAAGTACGGGGTGACGCCGTAGGAGAGGACGGGAAAGACCGGGATCCCCAGTGGTTCGGCGGCGTCCGCGGCGACGCGCTCCGGGAGGATGCAGTCGACGGTCAGTCGGAGGTAACTGTGCTGCTCGGTGCTGCCGAGGGGCAGCACGGCGCGGTCATCGCGTTTGAGGTATGCCTCGACCTGCATCCAGTTCATGTCGCCGATGCGCATGTCGCTGTCCCGCTCCGGTCAGTGCTGCACGAGAATACGCCGCGCCGGCTCCGGACGGAAGGAGCTTGCCCCCCCTGCCAGCTTCATGCGGTGGTCCGCCCGCCGGAAAACGTGATCTCACGCTTTCAGCCGACGCTTGAGAAAGGCGATCGTCCGGCCCCAGGCATCCGTCGCGTCGGGCTCTGAGTAGCTCGAGGCCCAGGGACCGTTGAAGGCATGCTGCGCGCTCGGGTACAGATGCATCTCGACATCTCCACCATGGTCGTGCAACCGTTCGTAGAGCCTGTGCGCGAGTGCGACCGGCACTTCGCTGTCGGCTTCCCCGTGCAGAATCAGGATGGGCGGGAATCGGGGAATCTGATCTTCGGGAGGATCGTCATCGCTCCCCCCGCCGTAGTAGTCGACGACGGCTCTGATTGACGGTGCCGAGGCGGCGACGGAGATGGCCAGGAATGCGCCTCGGGAGTAACCCACCAGCCCGATAGGCCGGCCGGCGACGGCCGGCGTCGCCTCCAGGTAGGCGACCGCGTTGCGGACCGTGGCCTGCCACACCGGCCAATTGCGCCATTCTTCCGCAGATGCGTTCCCTCGCCCGGTTTCGGCGTAATAGTCGATGGCCAGGGCGACAAACCCGGAGTCAGCGAAGCTCCTGGCGAACCGTGCGTAATCCGGACGCCAGCCGTACGATCCGGGCAGAAGTAATACCGCGGCGTGGGGGCCAGGCGATGAGGGTACCTCGAGGATGCCCCAGACTGCGGGAGAAACCCCGGCGCCTGTCAGGCGATGCGGGGTGGGGACACTGCTGGTGCAGGCGGCGAAGACGACTGGCAGGGCAAGCAGGCGCAGGCGCGTGACCTGCATGAGCCCTCACTTCCGAGGTCTGGGCAAGATGGTGCTCCTTGGATCGAGCGCCGCCGCCCCATCAGCGACCGACACCCGCTGGGCCAAGTCCAGAATGGGACTCAACCGACTCCACTGATCGACGACGGTGAGCACCCGGAACGCCCGGCCGTCGGCCAGCTGATCGTGCACGAAATCCATGCTCCAGCGCTGCGGCAGCCCGGTCCGCGCTGGCACCGGGCCGCGGTGCAATGACCGGTGCCGATGCTTGCGCACGCGCAGCCGCACCTGAGCCGGAGGGCCGTTTCATCCTTCGCCCGGCTCTTCCGGTACCACGCGGCCCGACTGAACCCCGCCAGCCGACACGCCCGCACACAACTGACTCCGATGGCGCAGGCGCCGCATTTCGCTCACGCCCAGGTGGGCGAACTTCTTCTTCCACACGTAAAATGTCGCCTCGCTCACGCCGAGCTGCCGACAGACATCGGCGACGGCCGTCCCGCTCTCGGCCTGGCGCAGGCCATACGCTACCTGTTCTTCACTGAATCTCGACTTCTTCATGGCTCGCGCTCCTCGGTCCTGGGCGGGCCTCAGCGGCGAACCTACTCTACGTGCTCCCTGCCGTCGAATTCGGGGACCACATCACCCTTCCCGGCATCTGTCCCGACTCCCACCTCTTCAACTGTCCACCGAGGTGTCACCACCTGTCCACCGCTGTCCCCGGCTGTCCACCCGGGGAGACAAACTCATGGACACGTGGTTCCGTTCACCGGGACAATGCTTCCATTTTCAGGCTCGATCTTTCACATCGCCGGTCGCTCATTGCGCTGTCAGATTGTTGAACAGCGTGCCGGGCCGCCTGACCGAAGTGAGCGTCCGGAAATCCGCATGTACGGCCTCCAGGTTCGCCCTGCAGAACCGGAAATATCTCCGTCCCGGTCGCAGATCACGACCGCCGGATCGGTGGATCACACTGTCAGGCCGCTGCTCCGTGCCCCCGAGTCGCGAAAAGGCACTTCCCCACGGGGAAAATCCGCTCCAGCATCGACAAATCGACGTGCCGACTCGCCGGTACACCGACCCGGGACGCTGATACAGAGTGCCGGACGGTTTCTCCGCCGGCGCCACCTCCAAATCCATTCCGTCAGGCCCCCGCTCCGGCACCCCGATCCGCCGCCCGACATTCTCCTTCCCCGCTTGTCAAAATGTTTGGCACCTCGCTCCGGGTCCGGCCGCCACATCTCATCGCGCCTGACACACGCCAGCGTTCGTGGCACGAAATATCCGTGAGGTGCCCCCCGGTCCGGCTTCGGTCGAGACTGGACCGGAACACCCGACTCACGGTACCTGCGGGATGCTCGCCTCGACCGGGTCCCGCGACTGCGCTCGCGAAAGGAGCGTCGTATGCCAAACCTGATCCGCCGTATCCTCGACATGGTCCTTCGTGTGCTCGGCTTTCTGCACGCGAATCCCTCCGACGACCCCGCCTATCTCGCGGCAGTGGCTCGTCTCGAGCAGGATGCCGCCAAACTCCTGGCCCTCGCGGCCCAGGAACAGACCGGGCACATCGAGGCCAGTGCCGCCGTGGTCACCAAACAGGAGCTTCGGGAGGGTCTCCAGGACGCCCTGACGCTGCTCGCCCGTCTGGCGGTGATCGCGACCCGGGAGTTCCCCTCGATTCCCGTGCGTCTGAGTATTCCCAAGCCGCACAGCAGCCAGCGGGCCTTTCTCACCGGCGCGCGGGCGGTCGTCGCCGAGGCGCGGGCCCAGCAGGAGCCGCTCACCCAGTTCGGGATGACTCCCGGATTCCTCGACCAGATGGCCGGGACGCTGGATCAGTACGAATTGGCGATCAGCGCCAAGGACTCCGGCATCATCGCCCATGTGGGTGCCAGCGCAGAGCTGCAGGAGGTGGCCGTGGAGGTCGTTCGCCTGGTGCGGCTGCTCGATGCCATCCAGCGCCCCCGCTTCCGCAACGATCCGGAGAAGCGGGCCGCCTGGAAGAGCGCCCACAGCATCGTCCGCCGGACGCCCAAGCCCGAACCGGCCCAGCCCCCCAAGGACTCGGTCGATCCAGCGGCATGAACGCGAGGGGCGGGCCTTTGGGCCCGCCCATCCGTTACCCCGGGGACACCTGCAGCGCCGCGAGCGCCGCCTCCGCCACCGGCCGCCCTATCGGGCCTGGCCCTGCGGCTCGGCCCGGTCGAGCACCTCGCGCACCTTTTCCGCCAGCCCCGCGAGGGTGAAGGGCTTCTGCAGAAACCCCCGTTCGCCGTCCGTCACACCCTCGAGCAGGGTGGCGTTGCCGGTGAAGCCGGAGACGTAGAGCACCTTGAGCCCCGGCCGGAGCTCGCGCACTCGCCGCGCGAGTTCGGGCCCGCTGAAGTCAGGCATGACGACGTCGGTGAGCAGCAGGTGGATCTCGCCGGCATGATGCGTCGCCAGCTCCAGCGCCACCGACGCGGTGCCGTCCAGCACGGTGTAGCCGTACCGTTCCAGCGCCCGGCGCGCGATCAGTCGCACCGGTTCATTGTCGTCCGCCAGCAGCACCGTCTCCGTGCCCCGGAGCGACTGCGGCCCCGAGATCCGTTTCGTGGCCGAGGCCCTCCCGGCCGCCCATGGCAGGTAGATCTTCACGGAGGTGCCATGACCCAGCTCGCTGTACAGCCAGATGAACCCTCCGCTCTGCTTGACGATGCCGTACACCGTCGCGAGGCCGAGTCCGGTGCCCTGTCCCTCCGGCTTGGTGGTGAAGAACGGCTCAAAGGCGTGCGCCTTGGCGGCATCGCTCATCCCGACCCCGGTGTCGCTGACCGTGATGAGCACGTACTCTCCCGGGCGCGTCGGGATGTGCTTGGCCGCATAGTCCGCATCGAGGGTGACGCGCGCCGTCGCGATCGTCAGCCTGCCCCCGTCGGGCATGGCGTCCCGGCAGTTGACCGCGAGGTTGAGGAGGATCTGCTCCACCTGGATCGGGTCGGCCATCACGGTGGCCGGCTCCGGTGCCAGCCGAGTCTCGAGCACGATGTCCTCCCGGAGCAGCCTCGCCACCATCCCCTCCATGCCGGTGACGATGCTGTTGAGGTCCACCAGCTGCGGCATCAGCACCTGCTGCCGGCTGAACGCCAGCAGCTGCCGGTTGAGCGCCGCCGCCCGATCGGTAGCCTTGCGGATCTCGGTCACATCCACCTGACTGGGATGATCGGCCGGCAGATCGGACTGCAGCAGCGAGCTGAAACCGAGAATGGCACTCAGCACATTGTTGAAATCGTGGACCACCCCCCCGGCGAAGCGTCCCACCGCCTCCATCTTCTGGGCCTGCCGAAACTGGGCCTCCAGCCCCACCCGCTCGGTCACGTCGCGGCCGTTGATCACCGCGCCCTGCACCACGGGATCGCCGAACAGATTCCGGCCGATCCCCTCCAGTACCCGCCAGCTCCCGTCCCGGTGCCGAAAGCGATACTGCCGCAGCCGCACCGCCCCCGATTCCTGCGACGCCTCGTCAAAGAGCTGCCTGACCGTCGCCACATCGTCCGGGTGGATGAAGCCGAACGCCGACACCCCCACCAGCTCGGCGGGCGGATAGCCGAGGATCCGCTCGTGCGAGGGACTGGCGTAGCGGAAGATGCCATCGGGGTCCAGGACCATGATCAGATCCTGGGCCTCCTCGATCAACGCCCGGAAATACGCGCCGGTCTTCAGCAGCGCCTCCTGCGCCGCCCGTCGCACGCTGATGTCGGTAACCATCGCGAGCGCCCCGACATACTGCCCTGCCGCGTCCAGCAGCGGGCCGGTCGACATCAGCACCCAGAACGTCGACCCATCCCGGCGCTGCAGCTTGTACTCGAGCTGCTCCCGGATACCCTGCTTCCGTCGCGCCAGGCTCCCCTCCGCGATGATGCGCCCCTCCGCGTCGGTAAAGTCGAAGACCGACCGGCCCAGCATCTCCGCTTCGGAGTATCCCAGCATCTCCGCCAGCCGGGCGTTCACGTACACCGTGCGGTGCTCGCTATCCACCTGCCAGATCCCCTCGGAGGCCGTCTCAACCGTTCGGCGCCAGCGCGCCTCACTCTCCCGCAACGCCTCCACCACCCGCCGCTGTTCGGTGATGTCTTCCTGGATCGCGACGAACCGCATCACCTTCCCCTCGGCGTTCCGCACAGGAGAGATGGAGGTGGAGTGCCAGTACAGCTCGCCATCCTTCCGGCGATTGCTGAGCTCACCCCGCCAGATCGCTCCTGTCAGCACCGTCGCCCAGAGCCGGGCGTACTCCTCCGGAGGGGTCAGCCCGGACTTGAGCAGCCTCGGCGTCTGGCCAATCGCCTCCCCCGCCGAATAGCCCGTCATCTCGGTGAAACGGCGGTTGACGTACTCGATGCGTCCGTCGGTGTCGGTGATCATGACCGCCGCCGGGCTCTGTTCCATGGCCAGGGTCAGCGAACGGAGCTGGGTCTCGCTGAGCAATTCCTCCGCGGACCGCCCGCCGGCATGCCCTGCAGCGGGGCGGGCGCACACCGCCACGCCGACCAGCCGCTCAGCGCCCTCCCGAACTGCCCGCAGCGCGAGATTGACCTGGAGCAGATGTCCATCCCGGCGCAACCACTCCACGGAAAGATGCTCCGTGAGCGAACCGCTCCGGAGCCGACCCAGGACGTCATTCAGTTCGTTGCGGCGGGAGAAGGGCCAGAAGAGGTCGCAATGCCTGCCGACCACCTCGGAGCGGGGATGGCCCAGGAGGAGTTCTGCTGCAGCATTCCAGGTGAGGATGATCCCCTCACTGTCCAGCGACAGGAGGGCGTCGTCGGTGGAGTCGACCAGCGCCACCAGAAGTCGGCCGGGAATATCCTTGTCGGCTGACTCAGTCGGTCGCTCCTCCTGCTCGCTCATCGAAATACCTCAGGCTTCAGCGGTTGCGAGCCCGAGCTGCCGTGGTCAGGCATCTCGGTCGTCGGCTGGTCCGGAGTCGAGCGGGGGAACTCGTCAGTGGGAGCCACAGGCCATCGGCGATCAGACACCGAACAGGGTGTTCCGGCGTCCAATCGGGGAAGCTATGGGGTTTCTCCGGGCAGACAAGCCCGACATCACCTGGTCTTGATGAAGGAACCATCCTGCAGCTCCGTGATTGCCTGACGCAATTCACCCTGGGTATTCATCACGATCGGTCCGTACCACGCGACCGGTTCCTCGATCGGCCTGCCCGAGACCAGCAGGAATCGAATCCCCTGCTCTCCGGCCTGCACCACGACCTCGTCGCCGCTGCCGAAGAGCACCAGCGAGCGGTTGCCGGTCTGCTCCCGCACCACCGTCTCTTCCCGCCCCGCCTTTTCCGTCAGTACGCCGAACGGTGCCGAGGCATCGCGAAAGGTGCCGCTCCCCTCGAACACGTAGGCAAAGGCGTGGTGCGAGGTGGCCACCGGCAGCACCTTGCGTCTCCCGGCCGGCACCGAGACATCGAGATAGCTCGGATCGGCGGCCACTCCTTCCACCGGGCCGCGCAAACCCCAGAACGAGCCGCAGACGACCCGGACCGCGGTGCCATCATCATCGGTCGTCGATGGGATGTCGAGCGCACTGATATCCTGATAGCGCGGGCGGGTCATCTTGAGTGAGGCGGGCAGATTGGCCCACAGCTGGAAGCCGTGCATCCTCCCCGCCGGGTCGCCCTGCGGCATCTCCTGGTGCAGGATGCCGCTCCCCGCCGTCATCCACTGCACGTCGCCGGCACCGAGCACGCCCCGGTTGCCGAGACTGTCGCCATGGTCGACCGTCCCGGCGAGCACGTACGTGATCGTCTCGATACCGCGGTGCGGATGCCATGGGAATCCGGCGAGATAGTCGGCCGGCCGGTCGTTGCGGAAGTCATCGAACAGCAGGAAGGGATCGGTCTCGCTGGTGTCGCCGAAGCCGAAGGCGCGCCGCAGATGGACACCCGCGCCTTCCAGGGTGGGCGTCGCCTCAACGATGCGATTCACAGGCCGGATGGACATGCGGCTCTCCCGGAAATTGGTCGAAGGACCAAGCTACATCCCGGTGAGCATTGGGCGGAAGTTGGGGCGGCCGGCCCGGCTCCAGCAAGCGGGGGAGGCGTCGGTGCGGCGGGGCCGGCCCGTGCTCGAATTACGACTCCGGCGTCGGCGGGCCGGCACTCGGGGTGAGGTACGCCAGCACGTCCGCCGCCGAGTAGTGATCGCGTCCACCGAGAAAACGGGCCATGCCGGCGAGATCATCCCCGCTGGTGATCAGCACCGGTTCAACCTCACCATCGCCCCGCGGCTGCGGAAAGCCGACATTGGCCATCAGGGCGTTGCACAGACAGCGACGCCCTTCCGTCTCCTCCACCGCCCCCCCCTTCCGTTCGAAATCCTCCACCGGCTCGGCGGGGCAGCGGTAGCCGATCCCTCCCGCCGGCAGATGATAGGCGGTGCGGAGATACCCCAGATCGCAGATGCGCTCGCGCGGCTCCGCCTCCCCCTGGGTGGGGTCGCCGGGCCAGCGGACGATCTTGAACGGATAGCCGGTGGGTGAGGCGCGCGGATCGGTGAACACCTCGACGGTGCCCTGCGTGACGGAACGCAGGACCGACTGCTTGACCGCCGCAGTGAATCCCGACTCGTCACAGTACGCGAACAGGGTACCGACCTGGATCCCCGACGCGCCGGCGGCGCGCGCCGCCTGCAGCGCCTCGGGGGAACCGGCCCCTCCCGCGAGCCAGAAGGGGACGCCGAGTTCGCGCAGCTTGGCGAGATCCACCACGTCGCGGTCGCCGTAGATCGGTTCACCGTGCTCGTTGAGCTGCGTCTCGCCCCGTGGCGGTGCGTTGTGTCCACCGGCCGTCGGTCCCTCGACGATGAATCCGTTCACCTTGCCGCTCGCCTTCCGGGAGAGCATCGTCGCCAGCGAATTACTCGCCACGATCGCCAGAAACTGGGGGCGGACCAGCGGCACGGGGGTGTGGCCCTCGGGCCAGTGAATGCGCGGATCGAAGGTGGTGAACTCGGTCAGCTCGGGTGGCAGTGCCTCGACCTCCATGCGCAACCCGGCCGGGCGATGCGCTGCAAAGGCGTCGAGCACGCCGGGAATCTCCTTGGGGATGCCGGCGCCCATCAGCACCACATCGACGCCCGCGAGCATCGCGCCGTAGAGCAGGGCGAGATTCGGCAGCTGGATCTTGGTCAGGAGATTGATCCCGACCAGGCCGCGGTGTCCCTCCTTGGCCAGCGCGACTTCGACGAAACCGGCCAGCATCGTGAGCTGCTGCCGCGTCTTGACCACCGCCTGCCGATACATCGGCAGGAGCTTGTACGGTGACCCAGCCGGCCGGCCCGCCGGCAGGAAGTAGCGCCGGAGCACCGTCTCGGCGACGCCCGGAATCGGGAAGCGCTCCATCGCGCGACGGGTGTCCCCCTCGGGGTCGCCGTCCTGCAGCCGGCGGACCATGAGCGAGTCCAGGGCGGTAGCGGAGACGACGCCGAGCTGCCCCTGCTGCGCCACGGCGCGAGCGAGGCGCCAGTCGGACACCCCGATGCCCATGCCGCCCTGAATGATCTCGGGGAGTGCGAGCGCAGTCGTCATCGAGCCATCACCTGATAGGAGAGGATGCGCCGCAGCGAGGATTCTGCTGCAAGTTCAGTCGGAAATATCGCCCGCCAAAGCTGAAGAAGCGCTGAAGATGTGGTGAGGCTGGCCGAGGATCCCCGATGCGTTGGCCCGGGCACCCGCGGGGGCGCCTCCTTCCGGCCCGAATCACAACGGTGCACCTTACAGGGCCCGCAGGGACCCCGCTCTCCCTGGCGTTCACCTCCGAGGCTCCCGCATGTCCGACATCGCTCCCGTGATCATTGCCGGTCGCCGCGCCGCCGCCCGCTCCCGGGTGACCCGCCTCATCCACAACCCCGCCACCCTCGAGCTGGTCGGCACGATGCGCCGACTGCAGCGCCGAGGACGTGGCCGACGCGGTCGCGGCCGCGGCGCGGCCCAGCACGGCCTGGTGGAAGATCCCCGGCGTCGAGAAGGCCAAGTCTGCTGCGCGAGGTCGCCGGCCGGATCCGGGCCTGAAGGAGCGCGAGCTCTCCACCCTGATGACCGCCGGGAGACCGGCAAGCCGCTGATCGAGTCGATCGACTGCATCGACTGGGTGGCCGCCTGCTTCGAGTACTACGCCGAGGTGGGGCGGCAGAGCTACGGCAACTCGGTGCCGCCGGTGGCACCGCACCAGCTCAACTTCACCATCAAGGAGCCGTTCGGCGTGGTGGCGGCCATCGTGCCGTTCAACTTCCCGCTGCTGCTGATGGCGTGGAAGGTGGCGCCGGCGCTGGCGGCCGGAAACACCCTCGTCTGCAAGCCGCCGCACCAGAACCCGCTCTCCAACCTGCTGCTGGCCCAGTGCTACGATGCGCTGCCGCCGGGAGTGGTGAATGTGGTCACCGGCGGGCGGGAGACCGGCGAGGCGCTGGTCCGGCATCCGAAGGTCGACCTGATCGCCTTCACCGGCTCGGCGGCGGCGGGCCGGCAGGATCGCGGCCTCGCGGCCGGCGCCGAACTCAAGAAGGTGAACCTCGAACTGGGCAGCGTCGACCCGTTCATCGTCTTCGGCGACGCCGATCTCGACGTCGCGGTGCCCGGCGTGGCCTGGGCTCGGCTGCTCAATGCCGGTCAGGTCTGCACCTCGCTCCAAGCGGATCTACCTGGTCGAGTCGATCGCCGCCGAGTTCACCGCGCGACTCGAGGCCCATGTCCGCACCCTCACGGTCGGCGATCCGATGCACTCCGGCGACCGACGTCGGCCCGCTGATCTCGCGCCGAGGCGCTGGAGAAGGTCGAGCGCCAGGTCGCCGACGGCCATGCAGGAGGGCGCGGCGTCCTGCTGGGCGGCCAGCGGGTGCAGCCGGGCGGGCTCAAGGGCCACTTCTTCGCAGCCGACGATCCTGACCAACGTGCGGCACGGCACGCTGCCGACCACCGAGGAGATCTTCGGCCCGGTCATCTCGATCTGACCGTGGCGAGGACGCCGACGAGGCGATCGCCATGGCCAACGACTCGAAGTACGGACTCGGCGCCTGCGTCTACACCAACGGAGCCTCGAGCTGGCGATGCGCGCCATGGAGAACATCAAGGCCGGCACCTTCTGGATCAACGACCCGCTGACCGACAACGACGCCGCGCCCTTCGGCGGCATGCGCTGGAGCGGCGATCGGGCGCGAGCTGGGCGAGGAGGGGCTCGACGCCTTCCGCGAGCCCAAGCACGTGCACCTCGACTACCTGATGGAGCGGAAGAGCTGGTGGTATCCGTACCGCGACCGGCCGGTTCCGGGGCACTGAGGCGATCGGGCGGGTGGGCGATTGTCAGAGAGATCCTCCCTCTACTCGCCTACTCGCCCAATCGCCCAATCGCCCAATCGCCCAATCGCCTAATCGCCTAATCGCCTAATCGCCCAATCGCCCAATCGCCTAATCGCCTAATCGCCCAATCGCCTGATCGCCCAATCGCCTAATCGCCCAATCGCCCAATCGCCCAATCGCCTAACCGCGCCGCAGCCTACGCCGTCAGCGCCTTGGCGAACTCCTCGAACACTGAAATGTACAGATCGACATCGGCATCGCTGTGCTGCACCGACAGCGTCCACTGCTCCTCGTCGCCCGGCGTCATGAAGACACCCCGGTTAAGCAGCCAGGGATACGACGCGGCGAACAGTTCCGGCCGGGTTTCCAGGAAATCACGGTAATTGGTCATCGGCGTGGCGCGGTAGGAGACGCATCCCTTGGCGCCGAGATCGACGGTGTGCGCCGGGAGCTGATACTTGGCGATCACCCGATCGCAGCCGGCGACTCAGCCGGGCACCCAGCCGGGTGAAGTGCGCGTAGGCCGACGGGGTGAGGATCTCCTGCAGCGTGACCAGCCCGACGTGGGAGACCAGCGGATTCCCGTTGTAGGTCCCCATCTGGGAGACGCCCTTCTCGATCAGCCGCATCAGGTCCTCGCGGCCGCCGAACGCGGCGGCGGGGAGCCCGCCGGCAATCGCCTTGGCGAGGCAGATGAGGTCGGGCTGCACCCCGAAGCGCTCGGTCGCGCCGCCGGCCGCAATCGTGAATCCGGTCTTGATCTCGTCGAAGATGAAGACCACACCGAACCTGGTGCACAGCTCGCGTACCCGCTTCAGGTAGCCGGGCTGCGGCTGCACGATGCCGATGTTCATCATGGACGGCTCCATGATGAGACAGGCGATGTCGTTTCCCCGTCTCCGTCAGCAGCTGTTCCAGCGCCGCGGCATCGTTGAACGGCACCACCTCGATGTATCGGTGCGCGTCCTTGACGAGTCCCCGGGAGACCGGCGCCTTGGCGGGCCGGTCCCGCCCGCCCATGGTGTCGGCGTTGGGAAGCACCGAGAACATCACGGCGTCGTGGTGGCCGTGATACGACCCCTCGATCTTGCAGATGACGTCGCGGCCGGTCGCGGCGCGCGCCACCCGGATCGCGTCCATCGTCGCTTCGGTGCCCGAGTTGGTGAAGCGGATCATCTCGAGGTTGAAGCGGCGGCAGATCTCCTCGCCATATTCCACCGCTTCCTCGGTGGTCACCGCGAAGTGGGTGCCCCGGCTGGCCGCCTCGTGGCAGGCCTCCACGATGCGCGGATGGGCGTGCCCGACGACCATGGCACCGAAGCCGCCGTGAAAGTCGACATACTCGGTGCCCGTCCTGGTCCCAGATGTGGCTGCCCTTCCCGCGCGAGACGTAGATCGGGTAGGGTGACCCCTTCTGGAATGACGAGACGACCCCGAATGGCAGGGTGCGCGTGGCCCGTTCATACAGCCGGGCGGAGGCCGGGGTGCTGGCGAGGAGCCTCTCCGTCTCCACTGCACCGAGCCGATGGGCCCGGGTCAGCAGACGGTCGAGACCCGCCGGTTCCCCAGAGGGAAGTGTGGCGGTCATTGGATTGTCGGTTTTGAGTGAATCGGGTAGCTGGGTGCTATCGCTCGCTGCGGGGACACTCACGGCTGTGTGCCGAGGCTGGATTCATACTGGGGTCCGGGACGCTGGTTGTCAACTCTCCGTTTGTGCTGCACATTGGGCTAGTCACGTTGCTTCCCCCCTCAACCGCTGAGGCCGCCCCGCATGGACGCAGTCATCACCCTCGATCACGTCAGCAAGCATTTCGGCGACTACATCGCCGTCCACGAGGCGCACTTCACCATCGGCAAGGGCGAGTTCTTCTCGATGCTCGGCCCCTCCGGCTGCGGCAAGACCACGACGCTGCGGATGATCGCCGGGTTCGAGCAGCCGAGCGGCGGTCACATCCTGCTCGAGGGACAGGACGTCTCCACGACGCCGCCCTACCGCCGCAACGTCAATACCGTCTTCCAGCACTACGCGCTCTTCCCCCACATGTCGGTGCGGGACAACGTCGCCTTCGGCCCGCGCAGCAAGAAGCTGCCGGAGCCGGAGGTGACCAAGCGGGTGGAGAGAGCTGCTCAAGGTCGTACGGCTGGACACCTTCGCCGATCGGAAGCCGGCGCAGCTCTCCGGCGGCCAGCAGCAGCGGGTGGCGCTCGCGCGGGCGCTGGTCAACTATCCCAGCGCCCTGCTGCTCGACGAGCCGCTCGGCGCGCTGGACCTCAAGCTGCGCCAGGCGATGCAGATCGAGCTCAAGCGCATTCAGCGCGAGGTCGGGATCACCTTCATCTACGTGACCCACGACCAGGAAGAGGCGCTCACGATGTCGGACCGGATCGCCGTCATGAACGAAGGCCGCGTGGAACAGATCGGCACCCCGGAGGAGATCTACCACTCTCCGGCGAGCGTCTTCGTCGCCAACTTCATCGGCGTCGCCAATCTGCTGCCGGCCACGGTGATCGGGGTGATGGACCAGACCTGCGTGGCGACCGTCGGGGGCAGCACCCGGATGGAAGCGGCAGCGCCCTCCTGGGGCGCCAAGGCAGGCGGCAAGGCGACCCTCATGGTCCGCCCGGAGCGGCTGCATCTCGAGACGCCGGGCCGCGGCGTCCCCGTCGTTCTCGAGGCGGCCGTTTTCCAGGGCCCGGTGATCCGCTGCCTGCTGCGCACCGCCGACGGTGTGGAGGTCGTCGCGCACGTCGGCTCCGAAGGGCGAGCGCCCCGACCTCGACACCGGCCGGCGGCTACGTCGCTGCACTGGGATGCGGACGCCGCCCGTCTGCTTCCCCCGCGCCAGTACCCGGTCCGCGCTGGACCTGAATCTTCGCACCACCATCGAACTCGCCAATATTAGCGGTAGCGCCACCCCGACTCGCCTGAGGAAGCCCATGAGCAAGCGCACATCGTACGACGAACAGGAGCTGCAGCAACTGGTGCACCGCGCGCTGTCACGCCGTGATTTCCTCGGCCGCACCGCGCTCGCCGCCGGTACGGTCGCCTTTGGCAGTGCCTTTCTGACGGCCTGCGCCAAGAAGGAGGGCGCCGCCGCAGGTGCCGATTCCGCCGCCGCCGCCGCACCAGCACCGCCGTCAAGACGGTGCGGATCTCCAACTGGCCGATCTATATCGACAAGAAGACGGTCGGCGAGTTCGAGACGGCGACCGGCATCAAGGCCGAATACACCGAGGACGTCAACGACAACAACGAGTTCTTCGCCAAGATCGACGAGCCGCTCAAGCGCGGGCCAGTCGATCGATCGCGACGTCATCGTGCTCACCGACTGGATGGCGGGCCGGCTGATCCAGCTCGGCTACGTCCAGGCGATCCCCGACGCACCGTTCCCGAACAAGGCCAACCTGGTCGACGGCCTCCGGGATGTCGGCTTCGATCCGGGCCGCAAGTTCAGCGTGCCGTGGCTCTCCGGCATGACCGGCATCGGCTACAACCCCAAGAAGACCGGCCGCGAGCTCACCAGCATCAATGACATCTTCGACCCGAAGTTCAAGGGCAAGGTCACGATGCTCACCGAGATGCGCGACACGCTCGGCCTGGTGATGCTCGGCCAGGGCAAGGATCCCGACCACCTGCACCCTCGAGGATGCCAAGGCGGCCTGCGCCAAGATCAAGAAGTACCGCGAGAACGGACACATCCGGAAGTTCACCGGCAACGACTACGCCGCCGATCTCGCGGCCGGCAATATCGCCGTGGCCATCGCCTGGTCGGGCGACATCCAGGGCCTCGCGGCGGACAACCCGGACCTCCGCTGGATCGCGCCGAAGGAAGGCGCCATGCTCTACTCCGACAACATGATGATCCCCAAGACCAGCGACCGCGCCGGATCTGGCCGTCGCCTGGATGAACTACGTGCTACGATCCGGCCCACTCGGCCCAGATCGTCACCGCCGCGCCGTACCTCTCGGCCGTGAAGGGCACCGGCGAGGCGCTGGCCAAGATCGACCCCGACCTGGCCAAGAGCGAGCTGGTCAATCCGACCGACGAAGCTCCGGGCCCGGCTCCACGTCTTCAAGTGGCTGGAGGACGCCGAGGACAAGGCGTTCAACCAGCTCTTCCAGGACGCGATCGGAGCCTAAGATCGATGGCAGGTATCGCCGCAGGCGGATCCCGGCGCAGCCCCGTCGCCCCCTATCTCCTGGTGGCGCCGGGGATCCTCTGGCTGCTGTTCTTCTACGTCGTGCCGATCGCTCACCCTCGGCAAGACCTCGATCGCGGTCCGAGGGCGCTCCCTGGTATGACGGCTTCGCCCGCGCCTTTACCGCCTACGGCGCGCCACTTCTTCCGCTCGTTCCGGTACGCGCTGACGCGCGACGCTGTTCGGCGATCGCGCTCGGCTACCCGCTGGCCTACGTCATCGCCTTCCGCTCGGGCCGCTTCAAGAACCTGCTGCTCGGCCTGGTGATCCTGCCGTTCTTCACCACCTTCCTGGTCCGGACCTTTGCCTGGAAGACGATTCTCAACGACGGCGGGCCCGCGGTCTGGCTGCTGACCCGCCTGCATCGTCCTGCCGGAGGGGGGCCGCCTGCTCAACACCATCGATCGCGGTGATCGGCGGCCTGACCTACAACTTCCTGCCGTTCATGATCCTGCCGATCTACGTCAGCCTCGAGAAGATCGACCGGCGGCTGATCGAGGCGGCGCAGGATCTCTATTCGCAGCCCGTGGCGCGCCTTTCTGCAAGGTGGTGCTGCCGCTCTCGCTGCCCGGGGTCTTCGCCGGCAGCCTGCTCACCTTCATCCCGGCCACCGGTGACTTCATCAACGCCGAACTGCTGGGCAGCCCCAACCAGCAGATGATCGGCACCGTGATCCAGAACCAGTTCCTGCAGGTGCGCGACTATCCGCTCGCCGCCTCGCTCTCGCTTCGTGCTGATGGTCGATCATCACCATCGGCGTGCTGGCCTACGCCCGGGTCCTCGGCACGGAGGAGCTGGCCTGATGGCGGCGCCGTCACGCCGGCGGCTGCGGTCGGCGCCGCCTGGCCAGCCGGCTGCTCGACATCTACGCCGTGCTGGTGCTGGTCTACCTCTTCCTGCCGATCTTCGTGATCATCCTGTACAGCTTCAACAAGCCGGAGGGGAAGTACAACTTCGTCTGGAAGGCCTTTTCGTTCGACGCCTGGCGCGATCCCGTTCAAGTATCCGCCGCTGGTCGACGCCATGAAGCTGAGCCTCAAGGTGGCCAGCCTCTCCACCGCGTGGTCGCCACCTTTCTCGGCACCCTGATCGCGCTGGCCCTCTGCCGCTACAGTCTTCAAGGGCAGCGGCCTCATCAACCTGCTGCTGGTGCTGCCGCTGACCACGCCGGAAGTCGTGCTGGGCTCGTCGCTGCTGTCGCTGTTCCTGCAACCTGAACACGCCAGATGGGCTTCGCGACGATCGTCATCGCCCACATCATGTTCTCGGTGAGCTACGTGGCGCTCACGGTCAAGGCCCGTATCCGGGGCTTCGACTGGACCCTCGAGGAAGCGGCGATGGACCTCGGCGCCAATCCCTTCCGGGTGGTCATGCAAGGTGACGCTGCCGCTCATCGCACCGGGCATCGCGGCGGCGGGGATGCTTTCGTTCGCGCTGTCGCTCGACGATTTCATCATCACGCTGTTCAACTCGGGCAGCCGGGTCACCTACCCGCTGTACGTCTACGGCGCCCAGCGGGCCGCCTACCCGCCCCAGATCAACGTGGTGGCCACCGCGATCCTGACCGGCAGCCTGCTCCTGCTCGGCGCGACCGTCCTCTGGCAGAATCGGGCCCTGAAACAGGGAGGCCTGTCGACCTGACGAAACGCCGTCGAGGGCCCCGATCGATCGGAGCCCTCATGGTGTGCTGAGCCGTGGACCGGTGGGGCCCCGATTCATCGGGGCCCCATTCGCTAGATCCTGATCGGCAAACTCCGCACCGGTTTGCCGGTCAGCTTGAACAGCGCATTGGCGACCGCCGGCGCGATCGGCGGGGTTCCCGGCTCTCCCACACCGGTCGGCGCTTCGGTCGAAGGCACGATGTACACCTCGACCACCGGCATCTCGTTGAGCCGGAGTGGCTGGTAGGTGTCGAAATTCCCCTGCACCACCCGGCCCTCCTTGAGGGTGATCTCGCCATGCAGCGCCGCCGAGAGCCCGTAGGCGATCCCGCTCTCCATCTGCATCGTGATCACATCCGGATTGACTGCGACACCGCAGTCCACCGCGCACACCACCCGGTGCACCCGGGGCTTGCCTTCTTCGATCGAGACTTCGGCCACCTCCGCCACAAATGAATTGAACGACTCGTGCACCGCGATGCCCCGTGCCCTGCCCGTCGGCAGCGGCGTCCCCCACCCCGCCTTCTCGGCCGCCAGGTTGAGCACACCGAGATGGCGCGCCGAGCCGGCGAGCAGCACTCGGCGGAAGTCGACCGGATCCTGGTGCGCGGCCGCCGCGAGCTCGTCCATGAAGGCCTCGACCGCAAAGGCGGTGTGGGTGTTCCCGACCGATCGCCACCACTGCACCGGAATGGGCAGCTCCGGCGAGTGCAGCTCGACCCGCAGGTTGGGAATCGCGTACCTGGTGTTCGCCGCGCCTTCCACCGAGGTGCTATCGATGCCGTCCTTGATCAGGAATCCCTCGAACGCGGTGCCCTTGATGATCGATTGGCCCACGATCCGCTGATGCCACGCCACCGCCTTGCCGGAGGCGTCCACCGCCCCGCGCATCGCGTGGAGCGTCTGCGGCCGGTACATCCCCGCCCGCATGTCATCCTCACGGGTCCAGACCAGCTTGACCGGGGACGGTACTCTGGCTCGCCTTGGCGATCGAGACCGCCTCCACCACGTAGTCGGACTGGGGATTCGCGCGGCGGCCGAAGCTTCCGCCGGCGAACAGCTGATTGAGAAGGATCTGCTCCGGCTTGAGGCCCGTCAGCTTCGCAATCGCCCCCTGATCCACCGTCTGGAACTGCTCTCCGTTCCAGATCTCGCACCGATCCGCCGCGAGCTGAACTACGCAGTTCATCGGCTCCATGCAGGCGTGCGCCAGGAATGGCACCTCGTACACCGCCTCCACGACCCTTGCTCCGCGCGTGAGCGCCCCCACCGCGTCCCCGTCCTTGCGCGCGACCATCCCGGGCTTCGCCGCCAGCGCGCGGTACTGCGCCGAGATGTCCGCGCTGCTCGAGCGAACGGCGTGGCTCTCATCCCACTCCACCTTCAGGGCAGTCACGCCCCTGCTTCGCCGCCCAGAAGCCCTCGGCCAGCACCGCCACACCGCTCGGAATCTGCACCACATCATGCACGCCCTTCACCGCCCTGGCTGCAGCGGCATCGACCGATTTCACCGTCGCACCGAAGCGCGGCGGGTGCAGCGACCAGCGCGGTGAGCATCCTCTTGAGCTGCACGTCCTGGGTGAAGATCGCCTTGCCGGTGGACTTGGCCCGCGCGTCCACTCGCGGCAGCCTTGTGGCCGATCAGCCGGAAGTCCTTCGGGTCCTTGAGCGGTACGTTGTCAGGCACCGGGAGCTGCGCCGCCCTGGCGGCCAGCGAACCGTAGCTCGCGCGCTTGCCGCTCTTCGGATCGGTCACGACGCCGGACTCGGTGACGAGGAGTGCGGCGTCTACACCCCACTCCTTCGCCGCAGCGGCGACGAGCATCGCTCGCGCGGTCGCGCCGGCCTTCCGCAGCTGCTCCCAGGAGTTGGCGATCGCGGTGCTGCCGCCGGTCCCCTGAATGGGCCCCATCAGGGTGTTGCTGTACCTGCCGGCGTCCGCGGGAGCGCCCTCCACCCGGATCTTGCTCCAGTCGGCATCGAGCTCCTCGGCGACGATCGTGGCGAGGCCGGTGTAGGTGCCCTGCCCCATCTCGAGGTGCTTCGCGACGACCGTCACCCAGCCGTCCTCGCCAATCCGTACAAAGGCGTTCGGTTCGAAGACCGGGGTCGAGACCTGATCCTCGGCACCCGATCCCCCGGCTCCCTCGCGCCGGCCGCAGCCGGGCAGCGAGAACACCAGCGTCAGTCCGGCCCCTGCCGTGGCACCGACCTTCAGGAAGTCGCGCCGGGTTACCTGTGTCGTCGGCATGGCTCAGCCCTCCTTGGCGGCGGCGCGGTGAATCGCGGAGCGGATCCGCTGGTAGGTGCCGCAGCGGCAGATGTTCCCGCTCATCGCCGCGTCGATGTCGGTGTCGGTCGGCGCTGGCGTCTTGGCAAGAAGCGCGGCGGCCTGCATGATCTGCCCCGACTGGCAGTAGCCGCACTGTGGAACCTGCTCGGCGACCCAGGCACTCTGCACCGGGTGACTGCCGTCGGCGGAGAGCCCTTCGATGGTCGTCACTCGCCTGGCGCCGACCGCCGAGACCGGCGTCACACAGGAGCGGATGGCATCGCCGTCGAGGTGGACGGTGCAGGCACCGCAGAGCGCCATGCCGCAGCCGAACTTGGTGCCGGTGAGGCCGAGCGTATCGCGGATGACCCAGAGAAGCGGCGTGTCAGGCGCGACGTCGACCGAGTGCGACTGGCCATTGATGTTGAGTTCGATCACGCGGTCCACCGTTGGGAGGGGTGAGGGGGGCGGAACAGACTGGATGGTGCGGGAGGAGCGTCGCCGGGTCAAGAGCGTTCCCCTGTCCCTACTTCTCGATCGGCAGCTCCTCGCGCTCCGACCACTGGGTCCACGAGCCGGCAAAGATCCGCACCCGGGGATATCCCAGCAGATAGCGCAGCGCAAAGAAGAGGTGGCTCGCCTCCGTGCCGGTGTTGCAGTAGAGGATGATGTCTTTGTCCGGCGTGATCCCCTGCGCGGTGTAGGCGGCGCGGAGTGCCTCGGGCGATTTCCAGACCAGCGCGAGATCGACCTTCTCCAGGTCGTCCTTCCAGAGATGGTTCACCGCGCCCGGGATGTGGCCTCGGCGCAATTGCGCACCGGCAGCCCCCGCGAACTGCTCCGGCGGTCGGGCATCGACGAGCAGCGCCCCGGCGCCACGGGCGGCCGCCTCGACCTCCTCGAGCGACGCCGTCGCCGGGCGGAAGCGTCCCGGCTTGAATTCACCACCGACCGGGGCACCGCGCGGATAGCGCTGCGTGACCGGCAGGTTCTCCAGCTCCCACTTGGCATAGCCGCCGTCGAGGACCCGCACCTCGCTCGCGCCGGCGCTCGCGAGCAGCCAGGCGACGTAGGTCGCGTCGACGTCCGCCTGATCCCCCGCACTGTAGATCACAATCCGCTCATCCGGGGCGAGTCCGAGGCGGCGGAAGAGGTCGGCGTAGTGATTCGCCGGCAGCAGCTGGAAGGGCAGCTCCCCCTGCTCTGCCCGAAGGGTTTCGACATTGAGCCAGACCGCGCCGGGGAGATGATTCTGGAGATAGCTGGTCCACGACTGGCGCACGTCCACGAGTACAGCGGGGATCTTGTCGACGATGGCTTTCGTGGTGCTATCCCGGCGCAGCAGCACCGCGAGCTCGCTGGACGCGATGAGTCGTGGCGACCGGTCCTGGGCCTTGATCCCCGGCGCCGCTCCGGTGAGCAGCAGCGCCCAGGCCGCCACGCCGCCGATGAACCATCGCGCGTCGCTACTCTTCATGGTCGATACCCATCGAGGCCCGCTCCAGTTCCAGAAAGATCCGCACCGCGTTCCGTCGGGTCCGCGAATTGAAGCCCACCGGCCGGCCGGCATCCACGGGCGGGAAGCCATCGAGTGCCCGCCGCATGGGCGTACCACGAGCCACCTCCGCCCGCATCGAATCCCGGATCATGGTGATGTAGGCGCGGGTCCGTCTGGTCAGCGCCTTCGGATCATTCGCGATTCGCCCATGCCCCGGCACGACCACGCGGGGGTTGAGCGAGTCGATGAAGGTGAGCGTGCGGAGCAGCACCTCGGAGTTGCCGTCCACGACCATCGTCCCGCCATCCTCGAGCAGGACGTCTCCCGCGAACAGCACCCCGGAACGGGGCAGCCAGACGATGAGGTCTCCGGCGGAATGCGCCGGTCCCGGATGGAAGATCACGATCGTCTGCCCGCCGGTGCGCAGGGTGTCGCTCGCCGGCACCGGACGATCGGGGATGTTGGCGTACTCGAAGCCGAGCAGCTCCTGCAGCCCCACGACGCGGTCCCAGTCGGCGAGCATGGCATCGGGGCCGGCTTCCCCCGCGAGCACGCGGGTATCGGGATGCGCGATGATCCGCGCGCCCCGGCGCTTGAATTCGATCGCGCCGAACATCATGTCGGGATGATGCGCGTAGAGGACCAGCCACCGCAACGGCCGACCGGTGCGCGTGCGGATGGTGCGAATGACCGCCCGCGCCTGCGCGGGGCTTGCGAGGCCGCCGATAGCCACCACTCCCGCGCGCGTCGCAATGAATCCGGCGTTGGGACGCCCCTCGGCGCCCTGCCCCGAGTCGCCGAGAATGGCGTACACCGACGGCGCGAGCCGCCGGAGCGGATAGATCGTGTGCTCCGTCGTGAGCGAATAGGCGCGAACCGGCGCGCGGTCCTGCGCCGCGAGTGCCGGCGGCACACACCATGCAAGAAGGGCGAAGGCGACCCACTGCGCCCCCGCCCTCGCCGCCCCGCGACCTGCCCAGCACCGCCCGCGCGCGCTCACGTCGTGGCGAACTTGATCTCGGCTGTCCCCCGGTATTCGCTGCCGCGATTGTCCTTCGACACGATCGCGAGCGTCGCCTCCCGGTCCGCCCGGAGCTGAAAGGAGACCATCGGATCCCGGCTGATCCCGGACGTCCACTCGAATCGCGCGACTTCCGCCTCGCCGTACAGCACCCGCACGTCGCTGATGAACCACGCCGGGATGACTTCGGCATTGGCATCGCGGAAGAACCCGGTGTCCATCGGATGCTGCATCACGACCTGCACACGGATCACATCGTTCCGCTGAATCCGGTCGGGAACCACGACCCTGGTCTTGCCGGTCTCTGGCATATCACCCGCACCCGTTGAGTGTGGTTTCGACCTGCAGGTAGTCCGCGTACAACGCACCGTTGCTCGTCTCCGCGATGGCCCGGATCCAGCTCGTCCGCTTCATCTTGATGCGTGTCTGGAGCTGCACCGCCGCCAGAGCGGGCGTGAGGTGAAAGGCGGTCACCAGCGGATCGGGATTGTGGTCGACGATCAGGAAGATGCCCTTGACGTAGTCGTCGGCGGCCATCGGGAGATCGCTTTCAATGATCACCGGCACGTACCGACCATCCTCTGCCATCGGGGGCATGTCGAGAGTCACATGCCCGCGCAGGATCGGACGCCCCTGGAAGTGTTCGGTCAGGATCCGCTGCACAATGTCATTCGGCACCGGTGGGTCGTCCGGCCCGGGACGGCTCACCCGGATCGCCGCCGGCAGATGGCGGGAGGCACCGCTCGCCCCCTCGAGGGCCAGCGACGCGCCGAGCACGCCGACTGCCTGCAGGAAGGACCGTCGCTGGATCGGTAAGTCGAGACTCATCAACTCCTCCATTCTGATTTCGCCCTGAATGGTCCAAGCTGGGACCGCGGACGGTACCCGTCAAGCAACGCCGAATCTTCGGGGCGACGGCGATCTCTACCCCCCGCTCGTAAGCGCCCCGACCAGCCTCAGCGCGACCGCCGCGAAGTGGGTGACATCGCGCCGGGCACGCGCCAGCAGCATCGCGCCCTCCAGCCCTGCCAGCAGCGCCTCCGCCGCCGCGGAGGGTTTCCCCTCGAAGCGGAACTCCCCGGCCGATCGGCCTTCGCCGATGACACGGGTCAGCCACGCCTCCTGGTCCGCAAAGAAGCCGATCACCTCATGCTGCACCGCGGCGGGGAGTGTTGCGGAATCCGACGCGAGCATGCCGTAGAGGCACATGTGATCGCCCTGGCGCAACGCATCCTGGAAGAGCCGCACGTAGCGCATCAGCCGCCGGGTCGGGTCGGGGAAGTCGCGATCAAGCAGGCCGAGCCGCTGGCCAAAGCTCACGCGGTAGCGCGCCGCGACCGCTCGGGCCAATTCCCCCTTGGTCGCAAAGTGATGGTGGACGCTCGCCTTGCGAATGCGCAGCGCTTCTGCGATGTCGGCGTAACTGAACGCCTCATAGCCCCGGGTCTGGACCAGCTCTTCGGCGACGTCGAGGATGCGGTCAGCAGTGGTCACAGCTCAAATCTACTAGTAGGTAGGCGCCGGTCAATGCTGGCACGAGGGCCGAACGACTTCCCACCATCGACGACCCTGGGTCCCGAGCACCAACCAGGTGACGACAGCCCGAGCCTTCTAGTAGGAAGGGGCTGGCCACTTCACGGCGGACCTTTCACCGGAGGAGCTCCGAGTCGGGACCTTCCGCCCCGATCCCCCGAACTGCCCGTTCCAGCGCGAGCCGCTCCAGCTTCTCGATCGGCAGCGCCAGCATCAGGTCAATCCGCCGAGCGAGCACGATCATCGTCTCCCGGAAGGCACGCAGCCTCACCTGGTCGTCGCCCGCGACCTCGGCCGGATCGGGCATGCCCCAGTGCGCCAGGATGGGTGTACCGGGAAAGATCGGGCAGGCCTCCTTTGCCCGGTCGCACACCGTGATGACGAAATCCCACGGCTGTCGATCGAGGCCCTCGAGTCCCTTCGGCGTCTTTCCTTCCCACGCAATCCCCGCCTCGGCCAGGACCCGGATCGCGAAGGGGTTCACCCGCGGCGCGGGCTTCGATCCGGCACTAGTCACCTCGAAGCGGTCCGCGCCCCGGCGCCCGAAGAGTGCCTCCGCGATCTGGCTGCGGGCGGAATTGCCGGTGCAGAGCACCAGGACACGGAAGCGACGTACGGTGGTGGACATGGTGGCGGATGGTGGGGGTATTCAGGCTACGATCGCCGCGGTCTCGCCAGGAAAGAAGCGTCGCGCCCAGAGCGATGACGTACACCAGACCGACCAGGGCGGGCACTTCGATCAACGGGCCGATCACCGCCGCCAGCGCTTCGCCGGACGTGATGCCGAAGGTTCCGACGGCGACGGCGATCGCCAGTTCGAAGTTGTTCCCGGCCGCGGTGAACGAGAGTGCAGCGGTCTCGGCGTAGGAAAAGCCCAGCCGGCGGGAGAGCGCAAAGGCGAGCCCGAACATCACGGCGAAGTACACCAGCAGCGGGAGCGCGACGCGGAGCACCTCGATCGGCCGTTCGATCAGCCGAGTCCCCTGCATCGCGAACATCAGAACGATCGTATACAGCAAGCCAAGGAGTGCGGTGGGTCCGATCCTGGGGAGAAACCGGGATTCGTACCAAACGACCCCTCGGCGGCGGACCAGCAGCGTGCGGGTCAGATATCCGGCGACAAGGGGAATTCCGAGGAAGATGAGCACGCTCCTGGCGATCATGCCCATCGAGATATCGATCGCCGTCGCGGATCTTCCGAGCCAGCCGGGCACCACCGCGAGAAAGAAGTAGCCGAGGACGGAATAGGTCAGCACCTGAAAGACCGAATTGAGCGCCACCAGAATCGCCGCGAGTTCGCCGGAGCCGCAGGCGAGGGTGTTCCAGATCAGGACCATCGCGATGCAGCGCGCGAGGCCGACGAGAATGAGGCCGTTGCGATACTCCGGCAGGTCGGGGAGGAGCAACCACGCCAGGCCAAACATCACGAGCGGGGCCGAGCACCCAGTTGAGCACCAGCGACGTTCCCAGCAGGCGGCGGTTGGCGGCGTGTTCCCGGATCGTCTCGTAGCGCACCTTTGCCAGCACCGGGTACATCATCCAGAGCAGTCCGACGCCGATCGGCACCGAGACACCGGCGACCTTCACCCGATCGAGCAACGCGCCCGAGTCCCGGAAAGACGTCGCCCGAGGAAAAGGCCCAGACCCATGGCTGCGAAGATCCAGATCGGCAGGAATCGATCGAGGGTCGAGAGCCGGCCGAGCACGGGCGCGGGTGGCGGCATGGTGGCGAGGGCGCCGGTCACCGGCCGGACGCTTCCGCTCTTTCCTTCAGCGACTTGCGCATGCAGATCGAGGCCGTACAGAGGGTGGTGAATTGTGGCGTCGCGCGGAGAGCAGCGGGGGCCTGGTCGCGGGACACCTCGGTGAAGCCACGGCGGGCAAAGAAGGGGCCGGCGTCGGATGTGAGCAGGTAGAGCTGACCCAATGCCCTCCGCCGCCGCCAGACGCTCTGCTTCCAGCACCAGCGCGGATCCGAGTCCGCTGGCACGGCGATCGGCGCGCACCGCAAGCGAACGCAACAGACCCGCTGATCCGTATGGTTGAATAGCGACGATCCCTTCGAGTCCGCGCCCATCCCGGACACCCAGGAACCGGGCTACGCCCGCCTCGAGGTCGGTCGTTGGAAGCCCGTTCGCCGTGAGCAGCGCGACGATCTCCGGCGGCTCGTCCGCGCCGAGGGGCCGGATGCTCACCGTGAGCCACCGCAGCAGCCGGGGCCGCAGCCGCAGCCCTCGGGCTTTGCGCCCGAACGAACGCACCCATCACCTTGCCATCCAGCTCGGCCGCGATCCGGGCGCGTCCATGCCGGCGCTCGCCAGAAATTCCCGGGCATCTTCAGCCCGGTAGATCCGGGTCGGTTCGACCGCAGTGTCCGCAAATCCCGCACGGGTCAGACGGGCGCGATAGTCGTCCTCATCCAGCGCGCCGGCGACGCAGCCGGTCCACAGGGTGAGACTCGCCCGCACCGACGCGGGGATCTCGCCCCGCGTCACCACATCGGAGACCGCAAAGCGTCCGCCCGGCTTGAGTACCCGGAACGCCTCCGCGATCACCCGGTCCTTGTCCGCCGAGAGATTGATCACGCAGTTCGAGATGATCACGTCGACCGAGCTGTCGGGGAGCGGTATTGCCTCGATCTGTCCCTTGAGAAACTCCACGTTCGTCGCGCCGGCCCGCAGCTGGTTCTCCCGTGCCAGCGCGAGCATCTCGTCCGTCATGTCGAGACCGTACGCCTTGCCGGTGGGCCCAACACGCCGGGCGGAGAGCAGCACGTCGATCCCACCGCCCGATCCGAGGTCCAGCACCGTTTCGCCGAGGCGGAGCTCGGCCAGGGCCGTCGGGTTGCCGCAGCCGAGCGAGGCGAGCGAGTGCCTCGGCGGGAAGTCCGTCGGTCTCCATCGCGTCATAGAGATCGCGAGTGATCGGATCCGCGCTGCCACAGGAGCTTCCGGTACCGCAACAGCCGGCCTTGTTGCCCTGCACGACATCCAGCGCGGCCTTGCCGTACCGTTCGCGCACGACACTGGTCACATCGGTCATGGTATCCTCCAATCAAGTTACGTTGATATATTTGACAATTGCCAAGGCGCCGATCAGCAGCAGCGCGCCTTTACGCTGCGCACCGCCGCCGCGGGGAAAGCTCGGCGATCGCCTCTTCAAGTCCATCGAGCGCACCGGGGACCAGCGAGTAGTAGGCCCACCGACCCTCCCGCCGGTCCTGCACCAAGCCGGCATCCTTGAGCGTCCGAAGGTGAAAGGAGAGACGGGACTGTCCGGCGTCCAGGGCTTCGGTCAGATCACATACGCACCGTTCGCCGCTCCGGAGCATCGCCACCAGGCAGAGCCGGGTCTCGTCGGAGAGCGCATGAAACACCCGGGTCAGCCGGGCGAGATCGCTGGGTCGTACGACGGTCGTCATGGAGCGAACGTATCAATGTAAATTGATTTGTCAACCTCTACCCGGAGCCCTTTCTACTCTTGCGCGCACCGGGACGCGCGGTAGAAGTGCTACCCTCCCTCGGCAGGGTCCCCTGTCGGGCGGGCCATCTCGGGGAGAGCGCCGCCGCCAGCGGAGACTCAGCACCACCGATTTTCCGGGAATCCCTGTATCCGAGAGGGTTGTGCTCACGGATTCAAACCTATAGTTTGTAACGGCTTAGTGACCGTAAACGGTGAACCACGTCCGAGTATCGAGGCCTAGTGGATATCCAGACCCAAGAGTGCGTGCAGCTCTTCGACAAGTGCCGGAACTTCACCAAGGCACGCGAAATCCAGGCGGCTGGGCTCTACCCGTACTTCAAGCCGATCTCGGAGTCCGAAGACACCGCCGTCGTCATCGAGGGGCAGAAGCGCATCATGCTCGGGTCGAACAACTACCTCGGCCTGACCCATCATCCGAAGGTCCTCGAGGCCGCGTCCCGGGCGCTGTGCCCGCTACGGGTCCGGCTGCACCGGCAGCCGCTTCCTCAACGGCACCCTCGACCTGCACGGCCAGCTCGAGCCCTCGCTTGCCGAGTTCCTCGGCAAGGAAGACTGCCTGGTCTTCTCGACCGGCTACTCGGCCAACCTCGGCTTCATCTGCGGGCCTGGTCGGCCGCGGCGACCTGGTCTATCTCGACAAGCTCGACCATGCCTCGATCGTCGACGGCGCCAAGATGTCCTACGGCGAGACCGTGCGCTTCAACCATGGCGACCTGGGCCGGCCTGGACCGGCTGCTCGAACGGACCCGCAGCAACCGCGGCGCGCATGATCGTCGTCGACGGCGTCTACTCGATGGAAGGCGACATCGCGAACGTGCCGGAGCTGGTTCGCATCGCCAAGAAGCACGGCACCGCCCTCGCCGTCGATGACGCGCACTCCCTCGGCGTCCTCGGCCCCAACGGCGAGGGCACCGCGGCGCACTTCGGGCTGACGGACGAGGTCGACATCATCGCCGGCACCTTCTCCAAGTCGCTGGCGTCGATCGGCGGCTTCGTGGCGGGCTGCGAGAACGTCATCCACTACCTCAAGCATCACAGCCGGCCGCTCATCTTCACCGCGTCGCTGCCGCCGGCCAATACCGCCGGCGTGCTGGCGGCGCTCGAGGTGATCCAGACCGAGCCCGATCGCCGTGAGCGGCTCTGGGCCAACACCCAGCGGCTGCACGAGGGGTTCCGCGGCCTGGGCTACGACATCGGCGAGACCGAGACGCCCGATCGTGCCGGTGCTCATCGGCCCGCTGGACACGACCTTCCTCTTCTGGCGAAGCTGTTCGACGCCGGCGTGTTCACCAACCCGGTCGCACCGCCGGCGGTCCCGCCGTCGCAGTGCCGCCTGCGCACCAGCCTGATGGCCACGCACACTTCGAGCAGATCGACTTCTGCCTCGAGCAGTTCGCCCGCATCGGCAAGGAGCTGGGGGTCATCTGACGCGCAGACGTCGCGGTCCGCCGCGTCAGCGGCCGGGCCGATCTCGAGCGCTTCATCGCCCTGCCCTACGACTGCACGCGCGGGACCCGAACTGGGTCCCGCCGTTGCGTATGGACGTGGAGACGCTGCTCGACCGCGCCAAGAATCCGTTCTTCGAGCACGCCGAGGCGGACTATTTCCTGGCCGAGCGGGACGGCCAGGTGGTCGGCCGCATCGCGGCCATCACAACCGGCTCCACAACGAGACTCACCACGACAAGGTCGGCTTCTTCGGCTTCTTCGAATGCGATCCACGATCAGGCCGTCGCCGACGCCCTGCTCGACGCGGCGGAGGCCTGGGTCCGGGCACGGGGACTCGACACCATGCGCGGGCCCGCCTCCTTCTCGGTCAACGACGAGTGCGGCCTCCTGGTCGACGGCTTCGACACGCCGACGACCCTGATGATGCCGCACAACCCGCCCTACTACTCAGCGCTGCTCGAAGCGGCGCGGTTTGCGAAGGCCAAGGACCTGCTGGTCTACCGCGGCGGCTGGATCGGCGGACTATCTCCCCGTCCCCGAACGCCTGCCCCGCGGCACCGAACTCCTCCGGAAGCGCTCGGCATCACCATCCGGCCGCTCAACATGGCCGACTTCGAGAGCGAAGTCGAGAAGATCAAGGTGCTCTACAACCGGTGCTGGGAGAAGAACTGGGGCTTCATCCCGATGACCGATCACGAGATCGATCATCTCGCCGAGCAGTTCAAGCCGGTGGTGAACCCGGACCTGGTCCCGTTCGCGGAGAAGGACGGCCAGGTCGTCGGGTTCGGACTGGCGCTGCCCGACTTCAACGAGGTCTTCCGCCGGCATCGGTCCGGCAGGCTGTCCCCGGCCGTGCTGGCCGACCTGCTCTTCTCCCTCAAGCTCAAGAAGCTCCGCCGCGCCCGCATCCTGCTGCTGGGCGTCATTCCGGAGCTGGCGCGGCAAGGGCATCGACGCGATGCTCTATCACTGGATCTGGACCAAGTCCGCGGAGCATCGGATCTACTGGGGCGAAGCGGGCTGGATTCTCGAGGACAATCCCGCCATGAACGCCGGGCTCGAGAAGATGGAATTCACCGTCTACAAGACCTACCGCCTCTACGACCGCCCGACATGAAGGCGCTGGTCACCGGGGCCACGGGCTTCGTCGGCAGCCATCTCGTCGAGGCCCTCCTCCGCCGCGGTGATGCGGTCACCGCGCTCGTCCGTTCCCCCGGCAAAGCGACGCTCCTCAACCAGCTCGATGTGCGTCAGGTCCGCGGCGATCTGCACACTCCCGATGCGCTCCGATCCGCCGTCGCCGGGCAGGACGTGATCTACCATGTCGCGGGCGTCATCGCCGCCAGAGACGAGGCGGAATTCCTCGCCGGCAATCGGGACGGCACGGCCAATCTCCTCGCCGCCATCGGGCCTGTCTCCCCTGCGCTTCGTGCTGGTTTCCTCGATGGCGGCCGGGGGCCCGGCCTCGCGAACCCGCCCGAGGACGGGCAATGAGCCCAATGCCCCTGTGACCATGTACGGGCGCAGCAAGCTCGCGGGGGAAGAGGTCGTCCGGCGCAGTGGGCTCCGGTGGACCATCCTCCGACCTCCCCTGGTCTACGGACCGAGAGACACCGAGATCCTGAAAGTATTCCGGATCGCCAGGTCGAGCCTCGTGCCGGTCTTTGGCGACGGGGGCCAGGAGCTTTCCGCCGTCTACGGCCCCGACCTCGCCGAGTCACTCATCGCAGTGGCTCGGACTGACGCGGCGATCGGACGGACCTACTACGCCTGCCATCCTGAGCGATTTACCAGCGCAGAGTTCGTCCGCGCGGTGGGGCGCTCGCTCAACCGTCAGGTCCGTATTCTCCCTCTGCCTGCATGGGTCGCTCGGAGCGCCCTGGGGGTGACGGGAGCGCTCGCCCGCCTGACTGGGCGCCGGACGATCCTCACAGCCGACAAGGCGAATGAATTCTTTCAGCCGGCCTGGACTGGTGACCCCTCCGCACTCATCCGGGACACCGGCTGGCAGCCTGGCCATGACCTGGCCAGCGGCCTCGCCGCGACCGCCGAGTGGTACCGACAGCACGGCTGGCTCTAGTCCGGCCTGCCGAGCGGCTGCTGCTCGCCTACCTTGGCATCGCGAGTCTCGTCGGCGCCTGTCGCCTGTCGGGCCAGCCCGCCATCGCCTGGGTGCTCCTGGCCCATGGGCTCTGCATCCTCCTGATCCTGCTCGCGGCGCAGCCCACACTCGGCCCGTTCGGCCGCACGATCCGTGAGCTCTACCCTCTCCTGCTGCTCAGCGCCCTCTATCCCGCGCTCGACATCCTCAACAACTTCGGCGCCATCGTCACACACGACCGCGCGGTTCGAGTGTTGGAGCTCACCGTCTTCGGCCGAGAGGTCAGCCGCACCTGGTGGCAGGCCTCACCGAGCACCTTCTGGAGCACGGCACTCCATGCCGCCTACCTGGCCTACTATCCCATCATCTTCGGGCCCCTGGTGTATTTCGTCGTGCGGGGAGACCTGCCGGCGGCGAGGCGCACCACGTGCTGGGTCCTCAGCACCTTTCTCCTCTGCTATCTCGCTTTCCTGTTCTATCCGGTCGCCGGGCCCTATTACGAATATCCGCGGCCCGACGCCTGGTTCCTCGCCAATCCCGCTGCCCGGTTGGTATACGCTACTCTCGCCGCCGGCAGCGCCTATGGTGCGGCGTTCCCCTCCTCGCACGTGGCTGCCACCCTGGTCGCTACCGCGGCAGCGTTCCGCGGGGACCGGCGACTGGGGATCGGGCTCATCGCACCGGCAATCCTGCTCAGCGTGGGGGTCGTCTACTGCCAGATGCACTATGGAGTGGACGCGATTGCCGGAGCAGTGCTCGCGGCTGGGGTGGTAGCGGGATGGTGGGGATGGGAGGGGAGCAACACAGAGGGGGGCCCGAAGGCCCCCCTGCTGGTCAGCCATCCCGCATCCGGCGACCCTGCCGGATGGGAGACGCGTTCCGCCTACTGAACGGTGATGACGCCGTGCATCCCGAACGGAACGTGGGGCGTGCAATGAAAATGGTAGACGCCCGCTGGAGCGCCGGCGAACGAAATGTCATAGCCCTCGCCGATGCCGACCTTCATCGGACCGGTAAGGGGAGCCATCGTCTCCGCCATCGCCTTGTTGAGCACATCCGCCGCACCGGCCGGGATGCTGTCCGCCACGAAACCGACGTTGTGCGGCGGGCCGCTCTTCACCACGAACTTCACCACATCTCCCGTCTTGATCGTCAGTTCGGCCGGAGTGAACTTGCCCACCTTGCCGTCGAAATCCATCGCCACTTCGTGGGTCTCGCCAGTCGCCACAGCGGCGGGAGCCGCTGCCGGCTGCTCCGCGGGCTTCTCCTTGCCACCACAGGCCGCAAGGGCCAGGGTCATGCCAGCCACCATCGTCATCGCGCGCATCGAATACCGCCTCCGCTCACAGGAACAGGTAGGAGAGAACACTTTGTGAAAAGGTTCACAAAGATATACGCCCCTCGTCCACTTCGGGAGAGGGGTCCCACGCGGCATTAGATTACTCGCGTGCACCCACCACCGCCATGTACCACCCTCGGCGTCCACTGTCAGCAACTGGCCGTGACCCTTCGGGTCGGCACCCTCGACTCCGGCCTTGGATCGGCCGACCATGAAGCCACCTGGCTGGTCGGTCACACCGAGCGCATCAGTTTCCGGAATTTTCGGCGAGACGGAATCGAGCTGCTCGTGGACTCCACGCTTCACGTCCGGTGTCGCTACCTGAAGTCGAGCGGCGTGGGCGACACCGGGCGGGCCCGATGCTCGGCGCACGGCTACGAGGGACCGGTGCCAGTGGCCTCCCGCAGCGCCCATCAGCCGCGCCGGCTCGGAGAGGATCGCTATCTGGTGGTTGACCAGGGGGAGCTCTCGGCCATGGCGCTGGCCCTCCCGTCTCGCACCTTGCCGGTGCTCGTCGATGACCTGGACGGGGTGAACCCCTGCTCGATCGCGCCCTGCGCAACGGCGGATCACACCCGGGGCAGCGCTTGCTGCCGAGACCTGCAGATCGAGATCGCCTGCCCGACCAGCGATGGCCCCCTGGAGGCCCTGATCCGATCCAGACAGTCGCCGTATCTCTGCAAGGTCAGCCGCCAGTCCAAGGACTCGCTGGAAGCGGAGATGATCTCTGCCTGCGGATTTCTGGATGACGCCGGCGAGAGCTGCACGCTCCATGGGCGCACCCGGCCCGATGGCCGATCGGCGAAGCCGGACCTGTGCAGCGCCTGGCCGGATGATGGCAAAGGGATGCATCCCGGCTGTATCTACTATGTGAAGCCGACGAAGCGGAAAAAGAGGCAGCACCACGACAGCACCTCGCCATAGATGTGTTGCTGGCGGATTCCGGAACGTCGTAACACTATCCGCCGGAATATTATGCCCTCTGCGGCGGCGCCCCGCAGGTCCCTCGCCGGGAGTCCAAGATGGGTGACGAGCTCGAAGAGCTATACAAGACGACATATACCACGGTAGTTCGATTTCTTTATCGCAAGGTCTGGGATGCCGATCGGGCCCATGACCTGGCGCAGGAGGTCTTCATTCGTGCGATGGCGCACCGACCGGAGAAGCCCCGAGCATGGCTCTTCGCGGTGGCGGCCAACCTGGCGCGGGACGAGGCGAGGGCCGCGGTGCGCCGGAAGCGCCACCTCACCCTGCTCAAGGACGACCCCATCACCCAGCCGTCGATGCCCCAGCCGGCCGATGAAGCGGTGGAGGACGATGAGCGCCGGGCGAAGGTGGACGGTGCCCTGGCGACCCTGACCAAGCGGGATCGTGAGGTACTGCTGCTCTGGGACGCCGGGATGAGCTATCCGGAGATCGCCCAGCAGACCGGCCTTGCGGTGGGCGCTGTGGGGACCACGCTCGCCCGGGCGCGGAAGCGGCTGGTGGATGCCTACGACCGAAGGGAAAATGAGATCCGTGCGGCACATTCCTGAAGCCGAGCTCCACGCCTATCTCGACCAGGCACTGAGCCGGTCTCAGTGCGTCGAGATCGAGCGGCATCTCGCGGATTGTATGGCCTGTCAGTCGCACCGGGACGGGATTGCCGCCCTGCGTGATCAGACAACTGCGCTGCTCGCCCGCATCGGTCCGCCCCTGATTCTGCCGCCTCCGTACGCATCATTGCAAGCACGGTTCGCCGAACGGTCACGGCTCCGCAGGCGCTGGATCGTCAACGGCGCGCGAGCGGCCAGCATCGCGGGAGCCGTAGCGCTTGGCTGGGCGCTGAACGGGGACTCCGCCAAGGCGCCACCATCCGCGGCGGGGACGCACGCCACCCTCACCGTTCTGCCGGCGTCTTCGCAGGGACGGGACCTCGCTCGCGAGGTCACAATCCCCACAGCGACCGCCATGATCACCCCGCACAGTCACCGGCCTCGGCTGATGCGCGTCGAGCGCCGAGGGACGGAACCGGCCGCGACCTGGGGGTTCTCTCATGCCGTGGAAACGGATCCCTCGGCGCTGTCGCCCGTTCGGTCGCTGGCACCGGTGACGATGCAGGTCGCCATGGAGGCGTCCGATTTTTCGGCCCAGCCCGTCAGTGCACCGCCGGAGTTGTCGGGGCTCTGGCGCACGGTGATTCCGGACAGCATTCCAGGTGCGAGGGGCAGCGACCTCCCGCTGGTTCCCGGCCTGACGGTGCTCCAGATGCGGGTTCAGCCGGGTCAGGGCGCAGAGGACGGCGAGGTCACCGCGGTCGACCAGGTCCTGGAGTCGGGCGAAATGATCCGCACAATCGCCGGACCGGCGAGCCGGGTCGGTACCCTTGTCGATGATCCTGCGCAAAACAGCGACGGCCGGCTGAGGGGGGATGGCCGAGTCACGGTGACGATTCGCCAGGGAGACCGGATGGTGGCGGTCACAGGCCCCTCGGACGCCCTCGGCTCGCTCTTGTCGCGGGTCAACACCCGACGTCGATATTAGGGGACGCCGCCAACGGCTGGCAGGTCCTCCCGAAGAAGCGGCCGGATCTCCTGGTGGAGACCCGGCCGCTTCGTGCTGAGGCCAGCAGGCGACCTGAGGGCTAGTGGTGCCCCCGCTCCTTGTCGAGCGTGATCATCGCGAGACGTGGAGACACCATGGGGAAGGTGCGCCCGAAGTAGCCGTAGCAGAGCAGGAAGACCCCCAGGAATCCGATGGTGGATCCGAGTTCTGGCATGCCGAAGACCGGACCGGCCTCCTTGGTCACTGACGGCATCACGAGCAGATAGCGCTCGAGCCAGAGCGTGCAGAGACTGACTGCGGTCAGGATCCCGAGGGTCAGCGGCGCTTTCTTGGGAGCGACACCGAGGAGCCCCACAAAGGGGATCACGAACATGCCCAGGAAGACGGTGGCTCCGATGGGACGCCATTCGCCCCAGAGCCGGGCGAAGACGAATCCGGTCTCCTCCGGCAGATTACCGTACCAGATGACCAGAAACTGGGACCACATCAAATAGGTCCAGAACACGGAGAAGCCGAAGACGAGCTTGCCGAGGTCATGGCGCTGTTTGGGGCTGATAAACTCGGCGATGCCTATCTCATTCCGGCCGTACAACATCATCAGTGCGAGCAGGGTGTGAGCGCCGAGGAAGGAGCCCATGAAGTACCAGCCGCCGAACAGATTGGAGAACCAGTGGGGCTGGAGCGCCATCATGGTGTCGAAGGCGACCATCGAGAAGACGATCGCATAGACGACGATGTATGCCGGGGCGAGGGTGCGGATGCGCGCGTCGTGGCGGGCGCGCCCGGCGGGCGAGGCGTCGAAGCCCCGCGTCCAGCGCTCGTAGAGCGGGCGCCGGGCGTCGCTCACCGCCCCCTTGACCTCGTAGAGATCGGGGATGAGATCGGCCTTGACCAGGCTGAAGCCGAGGTAGTACAGGACGGAGAGGCCGATCGCGAGCCGGGTGAACATCACACCGTGGGAGAGCCAGACCTCCTTGCCGTGGCTGAGACCGTGCATCTCGGGGAAGATGTGCGGATACCCCACGGTGAAGATCAGCAGGAAGCCGATCAGCGAGACGGGGAAGAAGAAGAACGGTGCTGCCTCCGCGAATCGGATGATCAGCCCCGACCACTTCGCGTTGGTGACTTTCTGGACGGCCACGAAGGCGAAGCTGCCCCCCGTGAGACCGGTGAAGTAGATCCAGTTGACGTGGAAGAGCTGCCAGGCGCGATCGGATTGCGCCCCGCGCGCGTAGACCACGAAGAGGATGGCGCCTACCACCGCGAGCGCGGTGCCCAGCCCGACGAACAGATTGTAGCGGGCGGTCACGGATCGGGCCACCAGCTGTTCTCGTACGGAAATATTCGCCATCACTGGGCTCCCCCCGCCTTGGCCGCGGCCGAATCGGCCTGGGCCTGGGCCCGGGCTGTAGCCTGCAGCTGCCGGACGTAGTTCACGACCTCCCACCGCGCCTGTCCCCGGACCCGGTCCCCGTACCGGGGCATGACGCCCCTGCCATACCGGATGATGCTGTAGAGGTACCCATCGCTCCAGGCCATGGCCCGCGGGGTGATGAGCGGGAGGGCGGCGACCTTCGGGCCCACCGGACCATCGGCGTAACCGGCATTGCCGTGGCAGATCGCGCAGTAGGTATGGTAGAGCGTATCCCCTCGTTGAGTGGCGGGCTGCCCCGCGAGCGGGTTCACCAGCTTGTCCGCGGTGGTGGTGTTGGCGACTCCCCATTCCGCGAACCAGTCGGCCTCGCCACCGGTGATGGGCACCGTGCCCGCGACAGTGTTGCGCGGGATATCGGCGCGCTGGTACGGATGCACCGACGGCTGCTTGATCATGGCATCGAACCAGGGCACAATGTGCATCAAGTCATCAGGCGACGGCACGTCGTTGTAGTAGTAGTCGCATCCGGTCGCCAGGAGCACCACGGCGACGCCGAGAAATTTACGCCGCATGGCGGACCTCCACCGAACCTGCGTCGCGCAGCATGCGCTCGAGCTGTGGCAGGTCGCCCGGACCGCACGGGACGAAAATGCCGATGCGATCGTCGGTGAACTTCGGATCGTAGGCCATGCCGGTGGTCGGGGTCCGGAGGGAAAGGATGATGATACCGGCGACGGTCGAGAGCGCACCGAGCAGCACCATCAGCTCGAACATGAACACCACATAGGGTGGGGCGCTCGCAATGGGCTTGCCACCGACCAGCAGCGGCCAATCGAGCGACATCCAGTAGGTCATGCCGACACCGGCACCGACGCCGGTCAGTCCGCCGAAGAGGGTGAAGAGGCTCACCGGGCTCGAGGTGATGCCCAGGGCATCCTCCAGCTCGTGATTGGGAGCGGCCGAATAGACCGTGAAATCCTTTCGCCCCTGGGCTCGCAGCGCCTGGATCGCGTCGCAGGCCGCGTCGATGTGCTCGAAGGCGGCGAGCACGCCGGGAATGGGCCGGGCCATCAGTGGCCTCCCTTGCGAAGCCGAGGCATCGGGATCTGCTCCTTGATCTCCTGAATCGCGACCACGGGGAAGGTCCGGGCGAAGAGGAGGAACCACATGCCGAACCAGCCAAATGAGCCGGCCAGAATGCCCCAGTCCGCCCAGGTCGGACGCATCTGGCTCCAGGCATAGGGGAGATAGTCGTTGGCGAGGCTCGAAACGATGATCACGTACCGCTCGAACCACATACCGATGTTGATGAAGATCGAGATGACAAAGAGCGCGGTGAGGTTGGTCCGCACCTTCCTGAACCAGAGCAGCTGGGACACAAAGGCGTTGCAGATCACCATCGTCCAGCCACCCCACCACATCGGCCCGAAGAGCCGTCGCCAGAAGGTGGTCTGCTCGAAGGTGTTGCGCGCTGTACCAGCCGATGAAGTACTCCATGCCGTAGGCGTAGAACAGGATGGAGCCGGTCAGGAGCGTGAGCTTGGCAAGGTTGTCGAAGTGGTAGTCGGTGATCATGTGCTCCAGGTGGAGCGCCTTGCGCAGCGGGATGAGCAGGGTGAACACCATGCCGACGCCGGAATAGATGGCACCGGCCACGAAATACGGTGCAAAGATCGTCCCGTGCCAGCCGGGGACGATCGACATGGCGAAGTCCCACGACACCACCGAGTGTACCGACAGCACGAGCGGGGTGGCGAGCGCCGCCAGGTACAGGTAGGCGCGGGAGTAGTGCCGCCACTGCTGGTCGGTCCCTTTCCAGCCGAGGGAAAAGACACTGTACACCTTGCTGCGCCAGCCGTGCACCATGTCGCGTGCGGCGGCGATATCCGGCACCAGTCCGACGCAGAGGAAGGTGGTGGAGACGGTCAGGTATGTGGAGATCGCGAACACGTCCCACACCAGTGGCGACTTGAAGTTGGGCCAGAGAAAGCGCTGATTCGGATACGGCAGCAGCCAGTAGAAGAACCACTGACGGCCGATGTGGATGATCGGGAAGAGCCCCGCCGTCATGACCGCGAAGACCGTCATCGCCTCCGTCGCCCGGTACACCGCCGTGCGCCAGGGAGAGCGGAAGAGGAAAAGGATGGCGGAGATCAGAGTGCCCGCATGCCCGATGCCGACCCAGAACACGAAGGTCGTGATGTACACCGACCAGTAGGCGGGCGGATTGTACCCCGCCAAACCGAGACCATCCTTGAGCAGCATCACGAAGGTGCCGGCACCCACCAGGAAGAGCCCGACCGCCCCCGCGAGGAGGAGCAGGTAGCCCTTCCCCGCCGTGCCGAGAGTGTTGACGACGTCCCGGGTGACCTCGTGGTGGGTCTGGGTGGGCGGCGGCGGATCGTGATCGTGCAGAATGGCGGCCATCGGCTATGCCTCCGTCCGGCGCAGGACCTTCGCGAGATAGGTCACTGCGGGACGTACGTTGAGGTCCTCGAGGACATGGTACCCGCGGTGGTCGGCACCCAGCTTCGAGACGCGGGAATCCGCGTCCTTCATGTTCCCGAAGGTGATGGCGCCGGAGGGGCAGGCCTGCGCGCACGCCGTCACGACATCACCATCCACCAGGGCACGATCCTCGAGTCGCGCCCTGTTCTGTGCCCCCCGAATGCGCTGGACACAGAAGGTGCACTTCTCCATCACGCCCCGCGCCCGCACCGTCACGTCGGGGTTGAGCTGGAGGTTGAGCGGCTCGGGAAAGGCCGTCTTGTTGTACGCAAACCAATTGAAGTAGCGGACCTTGTAGGGGCAGTTATTGCCGCAGTAGCGGGTCCCGACGCAGCGATTGTACACCTGCCCGTTCAGGCCGTCGGCGGTGTGATAGGCCGCGTACACCGGGCAGACCGGTTCGCAGGGCGCCGCATCGCATTGCTGGCAGAGCATCGGGAGGAAGCGGGCCTCGAGCGGCTCGCCATCCCCGCCCCCCTCCCAGTAGCGCTCGATGCGCATCCAGGTCATCTCCCGGCCGCGAAGGATCTGCTCTTCACCGACGAAGGGAATGTTGTTCTCGGCATAGCAGGCGGTCACGCAGGCCGAACACCCGGTGCACCGCGCCAGATCGATGACCATCCCCCACATCGGATGCTCGGCGGCGTAATCCCCGTGCTTGCGCTTCTCCAGCTGGGAGGCGCGGAACCCGCCGATCGCCTCGACCTCCCGCTCGGTGTTGACCTCATGCTCCTCATGCCCTTCGGCCCGGGCTGCGAGGGCGGGGGTCATCCCCTGCCTGGCCTGGGCGAAGGTCATTGCGTCGGAGAGGCCGCGCCCGAGCTGGCGCGTGGTGCCTTCGGTCTTGGCGACCTTCTTGAAGTCCCGGGTCTTGGTGACGCTCACCCGGGTCGAGAGGTACGGCAGAAAGCCCCCCGCGTCCTTGCCGTCGAGCAGGTCGAGCGCGTTGACGCCGCGGCCGGTCGCCCATTCCCCGTACGACGTGTGACCCAGTCCCAGCGGAACGGCGAGGACGTCGGGATGGATGCCGGGATAGACGTAGACCGGCGCCTCGATGGAACCGTGCGGCGAGGTGAGCCTGAGGATCTCACCCTCCTGCACGTCGAGACGCGCAGCGGTCTGCGGGTTGATTTCGATCCAGGAATGCCAGGTGATCTTGGTGACGGGATCGGAGAGCTCGAGCAGCCACGGGCGGTTGGCGAATCGGCCGTCGCCCATGACCGAGGCGGTCGGCACGAAGTAGAACGCCTCATTGCCCGCGTCGCCGTCGAACGCCGGCATTGTGTAAGTGAGGCTCTGGGCACTCGGGGCGAGCTTGACCAGCGTCGCCGGGGCATCCGCGAAGATGCCACCATGCTGCAGCGCCGCGCGCCAGGCCTCGTCGGTGCCGAGGTTCTTGAGCCATGTCGTCTTGAGCTGGGCCTCCCAGCTCGGCGCGTTGAACTGGGCCAGGGCCCCCCCCGCCTTCAGGGACACCTTGAGGAGCAGGTCGCCGGTGGCCATCGTCTTGAACACCGGCTCCATCACCGGCTGCATCAGCCCGGTCACCCCAGTCCGGGAACGGGCGTCATCCCAGCGCTCGAGCGGGTGATGATTCGGGAGCAGGAGATCGCAGAGCTGGGCCGTCTCATCCAGGTAGAGCGATGTCGAGACCTTGAACGGGGCCTTCTTGAAGGCTGCCGCGAATCCCACCGAGTTCGGCAGCCCGTACGCCGGGTTCGCCTCGTGGACCAAGGCGACCTGGACGCCGCCCTGATCGATCCGCTGGAGCAGGGCGAGCGTCGCACCGTATCCATCGCCGCTGTCGAGATCGGCGCCGAACCTGACGGTCTGTCCGACGTTGCCGGCGACATAATTGAGCAGATTGACGGCGGCGCAGACCTCGACCGCGCCACGATGCTGCGCCGAGATGCCCCCGGCCAGCGCCAGGCCGGGTTCGGCGGAGGCGAATTCCCGTGCGATCCGCCGGATGATCTCGGCGCTCACCCCGCTCTCCTGCTGTGCCTTCTCCGGCGTGTAACCGGCCAGCATGCCGCGCAGCCCGTTGGCATCGGCCGGATTGCCGGCTCCGCTCGGTGAGCACCAGGTTCGCCATCGCCAGCACGATCGCCGCTTCACTCCCCGGCCTGATCGGCACCCACTCGTCGGCGTTCATGCCGGTGAGCGACATGCGCGGCGCAAACATGACGTGCTTGGCCATCTTGCCGTCGGCAAACCCGTGCGAGGCGGCGAAGCCCCGCTGCTGTTCAACCGGCGATATCCAGCCGTCGAGGAAGTCGGCGCCGAAGGAGAGGATATAGCGGGCGCGGGCCAGGTCGTACGCGGGCAGTTCGGAGGTGCCGAAGATCTGCTGGTTGGCCGCCCGGATCGGCTCGTAGCTGAACGGCTGGTAGCGGGCCACCGTGCCGCCCTGCGCCAGGGTCCACGCGGCGAGCAGATCGGAGAAGCTGCCCCGGCCCGCTCCGCTGAGGACCGCCAGCTTGCCGCCGGCACCCTGCAGCTTCTGCGCGAGCGTCGCGATCGCCTCGTCCCAGGTGATGTCCTTGAAGGTGCCATCCGCCTGGCGCGCCATCGGTCCCCGGAGGCGGCCGGGGTTGTAGAGGCCCTGCAGCGCCGACTGCCCCTGGGCGCAGAGCTTCCCGGCATTGACCGGGTGGTCCGGGTTCCCCTCGAGCTTGATGGCCCGGCCCTCACGGGTCTTCACGTGGAGGCCGCACCCGGCGGCGCACTCGGTGCAGGTGCTCGCGTACCAGGTCGGGATCCCGGGCACCTGGTCTTCGGACTGCACCAGATAGGGGACCAGCTTCTCGATCTTCTGCGGTCGAGCAGCCGGAGACGACCGCCGCTCCCGCGCCGGTGACGCCGAGGACCGAGAGGAAGCGCCTGCGGTCCATGCCTTCGTGCTTGGAATCGTCGGACATTGAAGCTCCGTGAGCGCCGTCAGCCGTCAGCCGCTCAGCCCGCAGCGCGCCGTCCACAGCCGGCACGGCGTCAGGTCGGGGGCGGACGGTCAGTAGTGACACACCGTACAGTCGCGGATGATCTTCCGCGCCACGTGGCAGGTGATGCAGAAGCCCATATTGTTGACGTTGTTGACCATGAATACCTGCGGCATGCGGGCGACGTCGCCGTGGCAGGTCTGGCAGGCGTTCGCGCCAAGCGCCTTGATGTGGCGGGCATGCGGGAAATGCACGTGCCGGGCCAGGGTGTGAATGCGCACCCACTCGACCGGCTGTTGAGTGTTCCACGACTCGCGCACCTTCTTGATTTCCACTTTGTGCGACGAATCCGACCCGCCGATGATCAGGTGGCACCCCATGCAGCTTTGCATGCTGGGGATCCCCGGCTCGCTCGAGACTGCTACGCTGTAGTGACAGTACTGGCAGGGCATCTTGTTGCCGCCGGCGTGGATATCGTGGCGGAAGAAGATCGGCTGACGGGGCCCTTTCAGGCTCGCGGTGTCGCCCCGGGCGAGGACCCACGCCGCGAGCGTATCCACCCTGGCGGGCGCCGCCTGCTGGGCTGACGTGGGGCGCTCTGACGCGACGACCGCGCCGACGGCGAGTACGAGAGACCCTGCTCCGAGGAATGCCAGCTTTCGCATGTTCGCTCACGGCCGTGGGAGTTGGCCCGCCAGTGGCCTGGGGGGGGTCCACCCGGTTGTGAATGCATTCACGAGACGGCAAGCCATTGCAGGGGCAACGATTGCCGCGACAATTATAGTCAGGGACTTGCGACGGACCAAACCGGATACACCGCCCCGCCTGATGGCTCTCCCGCCGCCACGAGCGTCAGCTGGCCAGCGAGCGACGCCCCTGCGGCCCGGGGGTCTCTGCGATCAGCCAGGCCAGCTTGCGACGGACGAAACTCAAGAACGCGTCGGCGGCCTTCTGGTCTCCGACATCCAGCGCGCACCAGCGGACCGGGCCAGTGCGCTGGGCACTCCGGATCGCAACGCCGATGGCCGCGGCGAGGCGCGGCACCGCCAACGCCTTGGACTCCTCGGCATCGGCGATGGTGAATGTCAGCGCCGGTCCGGACTGCATGATGTGGATCCAGCACAGCTTCCGGTGCCCCACCGCATACTCCCAGGCCCAGTGCCAGGAGTTCCCCATGTATTTCACATGCTCGGTCACGCCGGGGAGCTTCTGCAGCCCTTCGCGCAGCCGGCGGAACCGCGCCGCGGACGCCGCAGGGAGATCCTTGTACGGGGCCGACGGCTTCGGTTCCTGGCGGGAATTGGAGTACAGATTCGTGGCCCAGTACGCGGCGGATCGCCCCACTGATCAGGCTCCCGGGTGATATGGCATTAGGGATGGACGGCGGAAGCTAACCGGGCTCTGCCGGTTCTTCCAGCGCGTCCTCCGGCGGCGTGCCGGGTCCCTGCGCCTCCGGTGGCAGCGGAAGTCCGCTCCGCTCCAGAAACCGGACCACCTCGATTCCCATCGCCCGCACCAGCGACGCCTCGCGGCCGTCCAGCTCCGCCCGGAACAGCACCTCCCGCCACGACCGCATCACGTGGTCGCTCTGCCGGGTCTTGAAGAATTCGATCGCCCACAGCGCCCGGCGCCAGTCCGCGAAGACCCGTTCCATCAACTGCATCGAGGCCGGCTCCGCCGGCTTGCGGGGTGGTTTGATCGGCCGCCGCTCCCCTCCCCGTGCCAGCCAGGTCTCGTAGCACATGATCGCCACGGCCTGGGCCAGATTGAGCGACTTGTACTCCGGGTTGGTGGGAATGGTGACCAGCGCGGTACAGCGATCCAGCTCGTCGTTCGGAGAGACCCTTGTCCTCCCGCCCCGCGACAAAGGCGACCGGCCCCGACTCGGCGTGCGCGATCAGCTCCGCGGCCGCGGGCCCGGGCCGGTAGACCGTCCGCTTGGCTGTCCGCTCCCGCGCCGTCAGCGCCAGCGTCCAGGTACAGTCCGCGATCGCCGCTTCGAGCGTGTCGTGAATCGTGATCTTCTCGATCAGATCCCCGGTATTGTGCGCGATGCCCTCGATCCGCCAGGCGTCGAAGACCTCCGGGGCGACCAGCCGGACCTGGGCGAGACCGAAATTTTTCGCGATCCGGACCGCACTGCCGATGTTGACGATGTCCTGCGGAGCGACCAGGACAAGGATGGGGGCGGGTTGCATGCCCGGCAATATCATTGGGGGAGGGGCGGCCCGCGTAGGGGGCGACCGGCGCCCGACCGCCCCTACCCCGGCACCACCTGCGCCAGTACCTCCATCAGATCCTTGAGCGCGAACGGCTTGGAGAGGACCGGACGAGCCGCCTCCTGCAGGAAGCGCGAGGCCTCGGGCGACAGGACGTCGCCGGTCATGAAGATGAGCTGGTCGATCGCAGGCGAGTGCATCCCCTGCAGCTTGCGGTAGAACTCGTGCCCGCTCATCCCCGGCATCCGGAGATCGCAGAGCACCACGTCGTAGCTGCCCGCGGCGAGGAGACGGAGCCCCTCGTCCCCCGAGTCCGCGAGGTCCACCGACCAGCCGATCCTGGTCAGAAACTTCGAGATGCTGCGCCGGATGTCCGGCTCGTCGTCGACCAGCAGGATCCGGCCACAGCGGCTCGCGACCGCCGGGGCTGTCGCCACGGCCGGCGGCAGGGGCGAGCTGTCCCGGGGCTCCGCCTGACGCAGCGGCAGGTCGACCTGGAACCGGGCACCACCGCCGGGGCGCGGGGTCGCCGCGATCTTCCCCTGATGATCGGCCACGATGCCCGCGCTCACCGAGAGGCCGAGGCCGGTGCCCTCGCCCTCCGGTTTGGTGGTATAAAAGGGATCGAAGATCCGGGTGACGAATTCGGGGGGAATCCCCGGCCCGTCGTCGTCCACGAAGATGGTGGCCTGCCCCTCTGCCACCGCGAGCCGGATCCAGAGATGGCCCCGCCCGGAGTGTCCCCGGATGGCATGTTCCGCGTTTACGAACAGGTTCATGAGGACCTGCTGCAGATTGACGCTGTTGCCCCAGACCAGCACCGGGTCCGACGGCAGATCCACGAGCACCTCGATCTGCTGGTTGACCAGCTGATTGCGCCGCAGCGCGAGCGCACTGCGGATCGCCTCGCGGAGATCGATCAGCGCCCGTTCCGAGCCCTGCCCCCGCACGTAGGTCAGCAGGTTCCGGACGATCTGCGCGGCGCGATCGGTCTCCAGCTTGATGGCCTGCAGCGACTCCGCCTGGGCGGGGTCCTTCGCGTCGCCTAACAGCAGCTCCATGTTGACCAGGATGCTCGCGAGCGGATTGTTGATCTCGTGCGCCATGCCGCCGACCAGCTGCCCGATCGCGGACATCTTTTCCGCCTGGAGGAGCTGGGCCTGGAAGCGGCGCTGATCGGTCACATCCCGCACGATGCAGAGCACCGTGGTGACCTGCCCGTCCTCGACCAGCGGCGAGATGGTCATGGCGACCACGCCGCGCTCCCCGTCCGGCCGCCGCAGGCTCACTTCGAAGTCGCACGACTCCCCGGCAAGCGCCCGCCCGATCTGCTCCGCAACAACGGCCGGGGTGTCAAACGCGAGGACCACCGCCCATCCTCCTCCCACCGCGTCGCGCGCCGGGACATTCCAGGTCCGTTCCGCCGCCTCGTTGAACGAGGTGATCACCCCCTGCCGGTCCAGTGTCACGATTGCGTCGGACGCCGCCGAGAACAGCCGCCGGTAGCGGTCCTCCGACTTGCGGAGCGCCTCACCAGCCCGGGCGGTCTGGTAGCCGGCGCCGGCGTGATCGGCGATCTGCGCCAGCCGTTCGACCTCCGCGACCAGGAACGAGGCACCGACCGCCCGGCCCAGCATCAGCACGGCGAGGATGCGGTTTTCGCACCAGATCGGAACCGCCGCGATCGCCATCGCCCCCGCGCCCTCACGCAGCGCAGGGGCCAGGCGCCGGTCCTCTGCGAGGTCCGCCGAGATGAAGACGGCCCCCTGCTCCTCCAGCATCCAGCCCACGATCGACCCCTCGACCGGCACCGGCTCGGTCAGCGGCCGCGGCACCGGTCCACGACTCGCGACCAGCACCCGGGTCCCATCGGCGGCGATCAGTCCGACCATGGCCGAGGTACCCCCGATCCCCTGAAAGGCGGCATCGGCAGCGAGCGCGAATACCTGGGAGGGACGGGCTTCGGGATCGGTGGCCGTCCGCGCCATCTGCCGGAGCCACTCCGCGGTGATCCGCTGGCGCCGTTCCTCCTCCAGGCTCTCGAGATTCTCGAGGGTGACCCCGAGCTGCTGGGCGACGATCTCGAGGATGCGGACGTCCTCCGCCTCGAAGGCGTTGTCGTGCGTCTCGTCCTCGATGCTGATGACGCCGGTGATGGTCCCCCGGGTCCGCAGCGGGACGGCGGCGAAGCAGCGCGGGGCGGTGTCCGGTGTGAGGCCGAGCCCGAGCGCCTCCTCGGTGGCATTCTGGGGGAAGAAGTGTGTGCGCCCGGTGCGCCACACCTCCTCGAGCAGGCCGCGCGCGAGCGGCCGGCGGGTCGCGTCGCGTACCTCGCCATCGTGGCGATAGACCGGAAAGGTGATCTCCTGCCATACCTCGTCGACGATGCCGATCCGTACCGTCCCGACCCCCAGGGCACGGCGCAGCATCTCCGCCGCCTGGCTCATCGCATCGGCTGGCCGGAGGGACTGGTGCAGGCTGGCGGAGACCTCCGCGACGGACCGGATGCGATCGGCGTACTGGCTGACCCGGACATTGGCGAGCCGGGAGAGTAGCGCAAGCTCCGCGACCTCCGTCAGCCGGCAGAGCAGGTCCTCCTCGTGCCGATCGAACGCCCGAGACCGCCGCACCAGCTGCAGACACCCCGGGTGCGCCGTGACCTGGCCCAGCTGCGCGGCGAGGAGGAAGCCCTCGCCGTTCGGCAGCGTGCAGCGGTGCGCGCCTTCGGATGCGGGGAGCTGGTGCCCGCACAGGAGACCCGCTCCGGCCAGCGGCGGCGCCGCCATGGCCAGCGCATCACCATCGACCGCAGTGACCGCGATGTGACCCTGCACCATCTCGCTGAGCCGCGCGCCGTCGGCCTCCAGGGCACGGCGGACCTCGATGGCGATCACCCGCCGGAGGGCCGGGGTGTCCTCCACCGCCGCCAGGCCAGCGGCGACCTGGGTGGCCAGCCGGTTCTCCTGCAGGTGCCGCTCAGCCTCGGCGAGCAGCCGGAGCTCGCTCAACGCCGCCGTGGCATGCATCGAGAACCGGAGCAGCGCGTCGCGGTCCGACTCGCCAAATCGACCGGTGACTTCCCCCGCCACCGTGAGCACGCCGACCACCTGCTCCACCCGACGCAGCGGCACCGCGACCAGCGAGCGGATCCACCCGGAGGCGCCGGTCGCGACCCCGTCCGCGGTCCAGTCGCTCGCGAGCACTCCCTCAACGCTGTCGAGAGCCACGCCCTCGAACCCGAACGCCCGCGGCCGCTGGCGACCGAGATCCGCAGCGAATCGGCCGGTCGCCGCCCGACAGACGAGCTCATCGCCCTCCAGCAGGGACAGCCGGACCGACGGCATTTCCATCAGCGCCGCGGCAGTGCGCGCGACTTCGGCCAGCGCGTCGATCGTGCCCAGCCCTCCCGATGCAACCAGCGCCACGCGCGCCGCGGCGCGCACCTCCAGGACTGTCCGCGCGTCGACCGGCAGCTGAGCGCCGGACCCGGAACTCCACAGCCCGGCTGCGAGGGCCGCAAGCCGGTTGAGCGTGGTCGCGTCGTTGCGCCGGAAGTGTCCCAGATGGCGGTGATACAGTACGAACACCGCCGCCGGGTGCCCTGCGACGATCACTGGAACGGCCATGACATCGATCGTGCGATCGTCCTGCCACAGCGCGGACTGGCGCCCCCTCGGGGGCGGCTCGGCACCGGTGACGAGACGCGAACGGTACCAGGCCTCCGACGCCACACTCTCTTCCATGCTGAGGCGATCGTCCACCATCGGCGCGTTGGCGCCCCGGGTCTGGAGGACGCGCAGGGTATCGGCTTCGGGGACGAGCAATGCCGCCCCGGTGGAGGCGGTTGCTTCAAGTGCCAGATCGAGCAGGGTGCCGAGACCGTCGGCGTGGAGTGGAGCGAGGGGAAGGGACAGCGAGCTATTCTGCTGATCGGCCGACAGCGTTGGCATGCAGGCGCTCCCCGGGAGACAAAACGGCTGGCGCCGTTTCGCAGACTCGGTCCTGGGGGGCGGACCAACTACACCGCTAATCTATGGGGGGACCGGGGTTTAGCTCAAGGGTCCCCGAGGAATGACGTGTCGACCCGCTTGGCCTTCAGTGCGGAAACGAAGGCCGACTTCTCGGCCGACTTGAGATAGGCTTCACGCGGTTCCACCAGCTGCTGCTCCACCAGCTCCATGAGTGCATCGTTGAGCATGACCATGCCGGTCTTCCGGTTGGTCTGCATGATCGACGGGATCTGGAACGTCTTCCCCTCCCGGATCAGGTTGGAGACGGCGGGGATCGAGAGCAGGATCTCCTTCGCCGCCACCCGCCCGCCCCCCAGTCTTGGGCAGGAGCACCTGCGCGATGACCCCCTTCAGCGACTCGGCAAGCATCACCCGCACCTGCGCCTGCCGATCGGCGGGGAACTGGTCGATGATCCGGTCGATGGTGGACGGGGCAGTGGTGGTGTGCAGCGTCCCGAAGACCAGGTGCCCGGTTTCGGCCGTCTCGATGGCGATGGCAGACGGTCTCGAGGTCCCGCAGTTCGCCCACGAGAATGACATCGGGATCTTCGCGCAGCGCCGCCCGGAGCGCAGCCTTGAAGCTCTGGCTGTGCTGCCCGATCTCTCGCTGCGTCACGATGCACTTCTTGGGCGGATGGACGAACTCGATCGGATCCTCGATCGTGAGGATATGATCGGTCCGGGTCCGGTTGATGAGGTCCACCAGTGCGGCAAGCGTGGTGGATTTGCCGGAGCCGGTGGGACCGGTGACCAGCACCAGCCCCTTGGTCAGATAGCAGAGCTTCTGGATGGCGGGCGAGAGCCCGAGCTCCTCGACTGTCATGATACGGGAGGGGATCACCCGGAAGACCGCCATCGGTCCCCGCCGCTCCTGCGCCGCGTTGCAGCGGAAGCGCGCGACGCCCACCACCTCCCATGCCCAGTCGACGTCGCCGGTCTCCTTGTACAGGGCGAGGTCAACGGGGCGCATGACGGAAGTGATCATGGCATGCAGGTGATCCGCCTCGAGGACGGCGCCCTCCAGGCGGACCAGGTGGCCGTCGAGCCGCAGAATCGGCTGCTCCCCGGTCCGGAGGTGCAGATCCGAGGCACCGCGGTCCGACGTCAGGCGGAGGAGCTGTTCCAGCTCCGCCCGCCCCCCGCTCCCGTCGGCCGCCGCGGTGAACATCGCGCTACGCCGTCCCGGCGCCTTGGTGGCGGTGGCTTCGCTCGCGACCACGGCGCCCGGCGGCGCCTGTGTCCCGTTCTCCGCGACAGCGGAGGCCGGACGCAGGACGGCGTGGGTCCCGTCCCCCTCGGGCCCGGCCTGCACCGCGATCAGGTGACTGCCGAACGCATAGGTGAACGTACAGGCCGCACCGCCCTCCAGTCCGGCCTGATCGGCGGACGGCGTGATCTCCTTGACGAGCGCCACGATCTGCACACTGGTCAGAGGCTCCTTGGTCACGGCCCGTGGGGCGCCGTTGAACAGCAGGCTCGCCGGACGACCCGGGGCGAGGAGCAGTCCCTGGGCCTTATGATCGAAGATCGCCTGGAGGAATCGGTCGAGTCTCGGCACGTCGTCAGGTGGCAAGGGGTCGCACAGCACGAACGAAGCCGCGATTCAGACAGAGGCTCCCTTCGTCGGTGACCAGGGTGAAGAAACGTTCGGGATCGTTCAGGAAGTCGAGCGCACGGGACCGGGCCGGGGGAGCTCACTCACCGCGACGCCGCGAAATTCCGTTCCACCAATCATCATGACCTCGAGCGGGATCAGCCGGGCGACATGCTGCCGCTCGGGGTCCCCCGCCTCGCCAGCAGCGGTAAAGGAAAAGGCCGAGACCTGCGCCTTGGCGACGAACACCACCTCGCCCTTGGGCAGGCTCATCGCGAAAAATGCATCGGGGCGATTGAGCATCTCGATCGGCGTCTCGGGACCGTCGCGCCAGGCCACCCGCGGTTGCAGGTGCACCTCGCCCTTGATGATGAGGCCCTCCGCGAGGGTGACTCTGGCCGGCAGCCGCTGCGTCGAGGCCCAGTCGGTCATCGGTCGCGGATGCCGACACCGGCACGCTCTTCCTGCAGGCGGATCGCCTCCAGGTAATCGGCACCCTCGCCGAGCGTGACGCGCGCTTCGTGCATCAACTGGCTGGCCCGGGTGAGCAGCGGCGCAGCGACGCCCTGACTCTCGAAGAAGCGCACCGCGATCGCCACGTCCTTGTCGAGCAGCGCAAGGCGAAAGGTCTTCGGATACGCGCCGGTCAGAACCCGGTCGGGGACCAGACCCTCCGAGACGAACGAGCGCCCGGACGAAGCGTTCAGGACTTCAAGCGCCTTGCGGGAGGGGACACCGGCCTTGGCCAGGGCCGCGAAGCCCTCACCAAAGGCGAGAATATTGGCCGCGAGGAGGGCGTTGTTGACGGCCTTGAGTGCGGAACCCGCCCCGACGGGGCCGAGGTGTTCGATCCGCTTGCCAAAGGCAGCGAGCACCGGACGGGCCCGCACGAAGGTCTCGGGGTCAGCCCCCACCATTACTGTGAGCGCGGCCGCCTCCGCCCCGTTCGTCCCGCCGCTCACCGGACAATCTGCAAAGGCGACGCCGACCTCCGCGAGGCGGGCCCCAATGCGCTGGACGCTCTCCGGATCGCCCGAGGTGCAATCCAGCAGCAGGGTGCCCCGGCTGAGGCCCGCGAGCAGACCATCGGGGCCGTCGAGCAAACCCTCGACTTCAGCGGAAGTGGGCAGGCAGGTGAGGACCACGTCGGCACCGAGCACCGCCTCACGCGGCGTGCGCGCGACGCGCACGGGAAAGGCGGTGGCGAATTCCTCCGCGCGGGCCGCGGTGCGGTTCCATACCGCCAGGTCATGGCTCCGTGCAAGGTGGCCCGCCATCGGACGACCGATGGCACCGAGCCCCAGAAAGGCCATCCGCATGATCAGCGCGTCCCCATGCCAGTCTCGGCAGCCTTGCCGCCGAGGCGCGGATCCATCCGGGCCCTCGGCAGGGACGTGGTCGGTGTCATCGAGAAACTCTCTCCGTGTCGGTCAGCGAAGGGTGAACGGTATACCGGCCCGGCTCGGGCGGCCAGTCACATGTGCGAATGATGGGGACGCGCCCCGATCGTGCCCCCCCCTGCCAGAACGGTGTGCATACGGCCCCCCGCACCGTCAATTAGGTTACGGATGTTCCGAGCGGTCATACTCCAGGAGCCCCGGACGATTCCGCCATGCCGCCACGCATCATGCATGTTGACCTCGACGCCTTCTTTGTGGAGGTCTGCCGTCAGCGCCACCCGGAGCTGCGCGAAGTGGAGTTGCTGGTGGTTGGCGGTCGGCGGGAATCGCGCGGCGTCGTCCAGTCCGCCTCGTATGCCGCCAGGAGATTCGGCGTCCGCTCGGGCATGCCGATCGCCGAGGCGGCGCGGCGCTGTCCCGGGGCGACTTTCTTCAAGGGCGAGTTCTCCCATTACCGGGAGGCCTCGCAGGCGGTGCGCGAGATCCTCGCCCGGCACACCCCGACGGTGGTGATGGCGTCCCTCGATGAGGGCTACCTCGACTTCGTCGGGACTGAGCGGCTGCACCCCGTCTCCCTGCTCCCGGTCGCCGAGCAGGTTCGGTCGGAGATCCTGACAAGGACCGGGCTGAGCGCGAGCGTCGGCATCGGCCCGAATCGGATGCTCGCCAAGCTCGCTTCGGACTACGCCAAACCGCGCGGCCTCTGCGAGGTGCGCGCCGGGTGGGAGGAGGGCTTCCTCGCGGGCCTCGAGCTGCGCGCGCTGCCCGGGGTGGGGCCCCGCACGGCCCAGCGGCTCGGCGCCCTCGGCCTGACGGAGGTCGTCCAGGTGCAGCGACTCTCGGAGGCGGCCCTGACGCGTCTCGTCGGGGACTACGCCCGCGAGCTCAAGTGGCGAGCGCACGGTCACGGCTCGTCGGCGCTGCACGGCGGCCGTCTGCCGCGCTCGATCAGTCGCGAGACCACACTCGCCGAGGATGCCACCAACCGCGATTACCTCGACTCACTGCTCACCCGGTTCGTGGGACTGGTCGCCGCACAATTGCGCGAGGAGGGACTGGTCGCCCGTACCGTCGTCCTCAAGCTCCGCCATACCGACTTTCACACCGTGACCCGGCGCGTCACCCTGGAGACGGCCACCGACCTCGACGCCGAGCTCCTGGCGCCGGCCCGCGCGCTCTTCCGCCCCGCCTTTGAGGAGACCCGCGCCCGTCGACAGGGCGTCCGCCTGATCGGCCTCGCCGCGACGAACCTGACCCAGTCCGCTCCGGCCGACCTCTTCGAACCGGCGGAACGCACCCGGCTCCGCGAACTCACCGTCGCCGTCGACCGGGTCCGGGAACGATTCGGCTTCGATGCCGTCGCCTCCGCCGCCACTCTCAAGCTCAAACGTCAGGATCGGACATGAGGTACCCCATCGGCCTGCTGCTGTGCGCCCTGGCCACCGCGCCGCTCATCGCCCAGGAAGAGGCCCGGAATTCCAGCCTCACGGTCGCCTGCACCGACGGGGAGGCCCCCGCCTGCGCCCAGCTCGCCCGCCGGGTGGCAACAGGGATCGGTGCCGGCGCCGACGCGTCGCGCGCCGAACAGCTGTCGCTCCGGGCGTGTGACCTGGGCGCCCCGGAAGGCTGCACCCAGCTCGGACGGTGGCTGCTGCATGGGGTGTATCTCAACGTCGATCAGAATCGGGCCCTCGCGCTCTTCCGCCGGGCGTGTGACGCACGGGATCCCGACGGCTGCGAGGCCGCCTCGCTGGCCTACGAGGCGGGGGAGGGAACTATTCCCAACCTGCAGACCGCGGTGGGGTTCGAGCAGCGTGCCTGCGATGCCGGGGGAGCGCGGGCGTGCCTCCGCCTCGGAGAGCGACTCGAACGGGGCGAAGGCAACACCTCCCGCGATGAAGGGCGCGCCGTCGCCCTCTATCAGCGAGGCTGCGATCTCCGCGAGGCCAACAGCTGCGTGCGCCTGGGACTGATGTATTTCGAGGGGCGCGGAGTCGGCAGGAACGAGGACCGCGCCAAGGCGCTCTACCGCCGAGCCTGCGAGGTCGGCAACAACGCCGCGTGCCGGCTGGCACCGACCCTGGAGGAAGGGATGCCGATCGGACCGAGAGGTTTCAGCGATTGAGGGCGGAGGGGCCTGGAAGCGCGAGATCTCTGACCAGCATCGCTCACCGCTGGAAATCCTTCTGCTCGAACCGGAGCCCGACGGCTCCGGTCTGACGATCCACCTCCACACCCAGCTGCTTGAAGGTCGCCGTTCCACCGGCGGCCGTGGCCGCCTGAACCGCGCTGTTCAAATAGAGGGGGTAGTACCCGATCCGGGCTCGGCTCGCTCCCGGATTGACGCGGCAGTTGCAGGGCTGCGCGTTCACCGTGCCGGCGTTGATAATGATGGAGACCGGTCCATCGGTGGCGTTGGTGATGAGCGGCGCGAAGACCGGGTCGGCGGTACTGCCGGCGTCCACCGTCCGCAGGATCCGTCCCGAGGGCTTGGGCTCCGTCAGGCTTCCCTGCAGCTCGATCCCCAGCGGCGCTCCCCCGGGTCCGGTGGGACGGACGAGGTACCACTGTGCCACCAGCGGACCCCGTCGCCTGACCCTCTGTTCCGCACGCCCGCCGGCGGGTACCTCAAATATTGCCGCCCCCACGGTCACCCGGATCGGTTCGACCAACCGGTTCTCGACGATGAGCAGCGGGGCCCGACCATACAGGAGCCACGTGGCGGCCAGAGCCCCGAGGAGGAGCACCAGAAGGAAGACCGTGAGGCGGCTGCCGGAGGATCGGACGGCGGGCACGGCTGCCGGCGCGGTCGGCGGAGCGACGGCCGTCCTCGCGGCAGCGGGGCCGGGAGTCTGCGGCGTCCTGGCCCGCGGTCGCTCCGCGCTGGGCATGATCGCCGTCGCGTCTTCGCTCTGGAGTTTCCGCGCAATCCGCTCCGCACTCACCGCATCCTGCGCACCCGACTCCCGACCGACGGCCAGCGCATCCAGCAGCATGGCCACCGACTGGATAGCGCTCGCCGGGTCGCTTGGCCAGGCAGCGCACGATCACATTCGAGAGCCAGAGCGGAATCCGGGCGTTCTTGGCGGTCGCGATCGGGCGCCGGCTCGCTCAGGTGCTTGCCGACGATCTCCTGCGAACTCTCCCCCTCGAAGGGTGGCGCGCCGGTCACCATCTGGTACAGCACGGCGCCGACCGCGTAGATGTCGGACCGGGCGTCGAGGTCGCCCTGCCCCAGCGCCTGCTCCGGACTCATGTACTGCGGCGTGCCGACCACGAAGCCGGTCTGGGTCTTGTGGCCTTCGCCGTCGATCCGCTTGGCGATACCGAAATCGACCAGCAGCGGGCGGCCGCTGCTCGCCTCCAGCATGATGTTGTCCGGCTTGATGTCGCGGTGAATCAGCCCCTGACTGTGGGCATGGGCCAGCGCGTCGAGCAGCGGCCGGATGATGGCCAGGGCGCGGTCGAGCGAGAGCGCGCCGGTCCGGCGCAGCAGCGCGGACAGCGCCTCGCCCTCGACGAAGGGCATGGCGTAGTAGACCAGCCCCTCGCCTTCGCCCGACGAAGTGGATCGGCGAGGATGTTCGGGTGGCTCAGCCGGGCGATGGAGCGGCACTCCTGGCGGAAGCGCTCCAGCATCCCCGCCGACCAGGCGATGTCGGGCTTGAGCACCTTGACCGCCAGGCGGCGCTGCAGATCGGTGTCGAAGACTTCGTAGACCTGGGCGAACCCACCCTTCGCCGAGCAGCCGGCGCACCTCGAACTTCGGACCCAGCGCCCGCGCCAGGCGAACCGGGCACATCGACCGCCGGCTCGGCTGCCAGCCGCGAGTCCCCGCTCCCGGTGCGGCTGCCGCAACCGGGACAGAACAGCGCCGCGTCAGGCATCGGGGTCTTGCAGGTGGGACAGGGGATCTCGGCCATGGCACGAATCTACGGCGAAACCGTGAACAGGGAACCGGGAACGGTAGAGGCCGGCCCGGTGGCCGTTTCCCTGTACCCCGTGCACGCTTCGCCGTACCTTTCGGGCTCCTCTCTCGCGCACGGCACCGATGACGCGACCTGCTGCCGTCACCCTTCGCTTCCTGGCGGAACCGACGCACGTCAATTTCGGCGGCAAGGTGCACGGCGGTGCCGTGATGAAATGGATCGACCAGGCCGGCTATACCTGCGCCGCCGGCTGGACCGGCGAATACTGCGTCACCGCGTACGTCGGCGGCATCCGCTTCCTGCACCCGATCGCGGTCGGCGAGCTGGTCGAGGTCCGCGCCCAGGTGATCCACACCGGACAGACCAGCCTGCACGTTTCGGTGGACATCTACGCCGGCGATCCCAAGCAGCGCGACCCGCAATCGTTCGTGCCACTGCGTGGTGGTCTTCGTCTGCCATCGGACGCGCAGGGCCACCCGATGCCGGTCCCCAAGTGGACGCCGGCGCACGGCGGTGGAGCGCGCGCTGGAGGAACATGCGCTCCGGCTGAACGAGCTTCGCAAGAGCCTCGATACCGAGATCGAGGAACGGCTCCAGTGGCTGGACCAGCAGTCGGCGGCGCTGGTGGAGCATGACTGAGCCCGGGCGGCCGTCCCCTCTGCGCCGGATCCTGCTGCTGGTCTTCGAGGATGCCGAGGTGCTCGACGTCGCCGGGCCGTACGAGGTCTTCTCGGTCGCCGGGAGGCGCGCACGTTCTGCCTCCCTTCCAGGTCTCGATGGTTGCCGAGCGACCGGGACCGGTAACGCTGCGCAATGGATTCACCGTGCTGCCCCATTTCACGCTGACCGACCGCCCCCCACGCCGATATCCTGATCATCCCCGGCGGCACCGGCACTCGGCGCGAGCTCGACAACGACGGGCTGCTCGCATGGATTCGCCGAGTCGGCGCCCAGGCGGAGCTGGTGCTCTCGGTCTGCACCGGCGCGTTGCTCATCGGCACAGGCCGGGATGCTGGATGGGCTGGACGCGACCACCCATCACACCGCCTATTCGCTGCTGCGGGAGGTCGCGCCCGGCGCGAGGGTGCGGGAAGGGGAGCGGTTCGTGGACAATGGACACCTCGTCGTTGCCGCAGGGGTGGCGGCCGGGATCGACATGTCGCTCCATGTGGTGGAACGGCTGTTGGGCCCGGAGGTGGCCGAGGAGGCCGCAATGCACATGGAATACCACTGGGATCGGAACGAGGAGGGGCTGACGGACCAGGGGATCTAGCCCCAAGTCGTTGCCGAACCTCGATTTGGCGCGACACAGGCGCTGGAAGTGGCGAACGCTGGCCGCACGGAAATTCGTGCGGCTTTGCATTTTTTAGTCGATAGATGCTGACTTTCACGATACCCCACGAATAAACGCTCAACAAAATGTGCTGTTTATGCAAAATTCTCTTGACAGTTCTGTACAGGAGCCATATACTGCTGCCCGTCGAACCGCTCCCCGAACCAGTCGGGCTGAACGGGAGAACCGGCGGCCACAGTGCCGCTCTCGACGCCAACTCCTGACCAGGACCCTGCGATGCCACGATTCCGGCTCCTCCTCGTGCTGGCCGCGCTCGCGGTGCCCGCGGCCCTTGCCGCGCAAGCCGCTCCGGCCGACTCCGCCGCCTCCGTCGCCCCTGCGGCGGCGGCCATTCACTCCTCGGCGGACTCGATCGCCAACGCCGCGAATACGGCCGCGGTCGCGAATGGAGTCGCCATCAACTTCGTCTGGACCCTGGTGGCGGGCTTCCTGGTCATGCTGATGCAGCTCGGCTTCGCGATGGTCGAGACCGGCTTCACCCGCGCCAAGAATGCCGCGCACACCGCCACCATGAACTTCATGGTCTACGGCGTCGCGATGATGGCGTACTGGGCGGTCGGCTTCGCGATTCAGGCCGGCGGCCTCGGGCCCGTGCTCACCCTGGGCCAGACGGCGGACACCGCCACCCTCACCAAGGCGATCAGCGTCACCCTCGGCGGGCATAGCTGGAACCTGATGGGCTACTCCGGGTTCTTCCTTTCCGGCGTGAACTACACCGCCGCCATCTTCGCCTACTTCCTCTTCCAGATGGTGTTCATGGACACCACGGCGACGATTCCTACGGGCGTCCTCGCCGAGCGGTGGAAGTTCGCGTCCTTCATCGGCGCTGAGCCTGTTCATCGGCGGCATCATCTATCCCCTGTACGCGAACTGGGTCTGGGGCGGCGGCTGGCTCTCGCAACTCGGCAGCAACCTCGGGCTCGGACATGGCCACGTCGACTTCGCCGGCTCATCCGTGGTCCATATGACCGGCGGTGTCATCGGCCTGGTCACCGGCAAGCTGCTCGGTGCCCGCCGCGGCAAGTACGGCCCCGACGGCAGGGTGAACGCCATTCCCGGACACAACATTCCGATGGCGATGTTCGGCACCTTCGTGCTCTGCTTTGGCTGGTTTGGCTTCAACGCCGGCAGCACCCTCGCCGGCACCGACCTGCGCATCGGGGTCATTGCAACCAATACGATGCTGGCTGGGGCGGCTGGTAGCATCACGGCGATGATCTACATGTGGACGCGCTACGGAAAGCCGGATCCCTCGATGCTCGCGAACGGCGTGCTCGCGGGCCTGGTCGCCATCACGGCGCCTTGCGCCTTCGTCACGGCGCCGGTGGCGGTGCTGATCGGCGGCATCGCAGGTGTGCTGGTCTGCTGGGCGGTGTACTTCGTGGAGCGCACCCTCCGTATCGACGATCCTGTTGGCGCGATCGCGGTGCATGGTGTGAACGGCGCCTGGGGTGTGCTGTCGCTGGGTCTCTTCGCCGATGGCACCTACGGCGATGGCTGGAACGGGGTCGCGGGTGGGGTGCGGGGTCTGTTCTACGGCGACGCCGGTCAGTTCGGGGCCCAGGTCATCGGCACCCTGACCAACATCGTTGCCGTCGGAGCGATGGCGTTCATCGCCTGGCAGATCGTCGGACTGATCACCGGTGGTCACCGGGTGTCACCGGAGACCGAGGAGATCGGCCTCGATATCCCGGAAATGGGCGCGCTGGCCTACCCGGATACGCAGGACATCTCGTCGGCCGTGGTGCTCGCCACGTCGTCGGCGCACTCCAAGACCACGTCGCTCAAGAAGGAAGCGGCCTGATCATGATCGGCTCGAAGGGCTGCCAGCCAGCCGCTGTCTGCTGCCGGATCCGCGGGATTCTGCCGCCCCCTCCCCGGGACGCGGACTGGCCAGGATCGCCGGACACCAGTGGACGGCAGCGGGCAACTGGCAGCCTTTCCTCACCCTCTACTTTGCGCTGGAGTCAGCCATGAAGCTCATCAGCACCGTCATCCGTCCGGAGAGGCTGCCCGATGTCAAGGCGGCGCTCTTCCGGGCCGGTGTCACCGGCATCACCATCTCCCGCGTCAGCGGCCATGGCGGCGAGAAGGAGCTGGTCGAGATGTACCGCGCGACCAGCGTGATCCTCGAATTCCGTGAAAAGGTCAAGATCGAGATGGCGGTCTCGGAGCCGTTCGTCGAGCCCACCATCCGCGCGATTCTCGCCTCCGCCCGTACCGGCGAAGTCGGCGACGGCAAGATCTTCGTGCAACCGATCGAACAGGTCATCCGCATCCGCACCGGAGAACGGGACAACGCTGCGCTGACGCCGGTGACCGCCGACGCGGTCCAGCGCCAGGCCCTGCAGGATACGATCGCGGTAGGCTGACCCGTCACGCAGCCGCAGACCCAAGACAGGGGGCCCAGTGGCCTCCTGTCTTTTCCTTGACCACTACCGGCGCGGGTATCTTTGACCCCCATGCTGCCCCTCCTCGAACCCGCGGTGCAAACAGCCCACGACGGCGGTGCCCAGTTGGTGCTCGCCCTTGCGGTCATCCTCGCCGCCGCCAAGCTCGGTGGCGATCTCTCCGAACGACTCGGCCAGCCCGCGGTCCTCGGTGAGCTGCTCGCCGGCGTACTGCTTGGCAATCTCGATCTCGCCGGTCTCGGACTGGTTCCGCGGGCTCACCACGAACACCACGCTTACTGGCCTCGCCGACGTAGGCGTCGTGCTGCTGCTCTTCGAGGTAGGCCTTGAATCCACCATCCAGGACATGCGCCGAGTGGGGTGGCGCTCCCTGATCGTCGCGGCCCTCGGCGTCGTGACTCCGTGGATCCTGGGGTATGCGGTGGGAGTGCTGCTCCTGCCGGACCACAGCCCCTATGTCTACCTCTTCCTCGGCGCCACCCTCACCGCCACAAGCGTCGGCATCACCGCGCGGGTGCTCCGCGATCTGGGGCGCTCGCAGACCGCCGAGGCGCGGATCATCCTCGGGGCGGCGGTCATCGACGACGTGCTGGGCCTGGTGATCCTCGCGGTCGTCGGCAATCTCATCCTGGCCGCGAACAGCGGCACCGAGGCCTCGCTCGGCGGCGTCGCCTTTGTCGTGCTCAAGGCCGTTGCCTTTCTCTTCGGCTCGCTCTGGCTGGGGACGCTGATTTCCCCCAGGCTCTTCGGCCTGACCGCACGCCTCCGCGGCGCCAGCCTGCTCCTCGTCACCGCACTGGTGTTCTGCTTCCTGCTCGCCGGCGGAGCGGCGGCGCTGGGACTCGCGCCGATCGTGGGCGCCTACGCCGCCGGACTGATCCTCGAACGGGTGCACTACAAGGGCTTCTCCGAGCGCGGGGAGCAGCACCTCGAGGAGCTGGTGCGACCGATCTCCGGATTCCTGGTGCCGATCTTCTTCGTGATGATGGGACTCAAGGTCGAGCTGGCCGGGATCGTCGACCCTGCCCACCTCGGCCTCGCCACCGCCGTGATCGTGGTCGCGATCCTCGGCAAGCAGGCGTGTGCGCTCGGCGGGCTGGGGACGACACTCGACAAGCTGTCGATCGGCATCGGGATGATCCCGCGAGGCGAGGTCGGGCTGATCTTCGCCAGCATGGGCCTCGGCATGACGATCAACGGCGAAGCCATCGTGGACCACGCCCTCTTCTCCACGATCGTCCTCATGGTTCTCGTCACAACGGTCGTTACTCCGCCCGCGCTCAAGTGGAGTCTGGGCCGGGCGGCGGCCCGGGAGGTCTCCCGCGGTTCTTCGCGCCCTTAGCGCCTTGGCGGTGATAGCTGTTCAGCAGCGGCGGTAACTGCTTTTCAGCCGCGAAGACCCAAAGGACGCGAAGGGCGTGTGCCTCCTAGAGTCCATTCACGAGCCGTTTGATCCCCTCCTTGATCCGCGGCACATTCCAGTTGATCAGGAAGCCGAGCTTGAGTCCAGACAACCTCAGGTAGGTCAGCAGTTGCGCCAGATGGACCGGGGCGATGGCGCTGACCGCCTTGTTCTCCACGATGATCCGCCCCGCAAGCAGCAGGTCCACCCGGTATCCGGTATCGAGTGCCTGACCATCGTAATGGACCGGGAAGGCCACCTCGGACCGGACCTCGATTCCCCGTTTCCGGAGCTCGTACGCAAGGCAGATCTGGTAGGCTGATTCCAGCAGCCCTGGGCCCAGGGCCACGTGCACCTTGTAGGCGGCGTCGACCAGTTCCGTGGCGAGCCATTCCAATTCAACGTTTTCTTCTACCATGGGTACAACCCTTGTCGACATCCACGACTTTGGGGTAACCACTTTTCAACCGCGGAGGCGCAAAAGACGCGAAGGGTGTTCTTGGTGGTTCTTCGCGCTCTTCGCGCCTTGGCGGTCACTGCTGTCCAACCGCGAAGACGCGAAGGAGGTGTCAGCCGTTCTTCGCGCTCTTCGCACCTTGGCGGTCACTCCTGTTCAACCGCGAAGACGCCTGGTACGCTAAGGAGGGTGTCCACCGGGGTGTCTCCCACAGTCTCCCCGAGTGTCCCCCGGTGTCCACCGCGGGAGACTTTCGCACGATCGTGGGTGTACACTCGGGTCCGACACCCCGTTTTTCAGCCCGATTTTCCCCGTTTCGGCGCGCTCGTTTCGCTGTCAGATTGCTTGACAGCAGTCCAACTCGGCAGATCAAACGCCGCGCCCGGAAATCCGCATGTCACATCTTCCGGTACGATCTTCTCGACCGGAACGCTGATCGCAACGATCGCCGTTCAGCGCCGGGATGGCTGATCCGGGGTTCGACCGCCGCCTGTCAAATTGTTCGCCAGCACGATCCATTTCCTCGCCGCAATCGCCACCACGCCTGACACATCACCGTGTGTCTGGCACGAAAGTTACAGTAGCACTCCGCCGATCCAGTATCGGTCGGGACTGGATCATACCGTCGAACTCGATGAACCAGCGGGACGCACCCCTCGACCGAGTCCCGCAGACGCGCCCAAGAAAGGAGCGTCGTATGACAAGTCAGATCCGTCGTACCCTCGAAATGGTCCTCCGCGTGCTGAACTTCCTGCGCGCGAACCCCTCCGACGACCCCGCGTACATCGCGACCGTGGCTCGTCTCGAGGCCAGCGCTGCCAAGCTCCAGGCCCTCGCGGCCCAGGAACGGAGCGGTCACATCGGCGTCAGCGCCGCGGTGGTCACCAAGGACGAGCTGGAGGCCAATCTGCTGGATGGCCTGATCCTGCTCTCTCGTCTCTCGGTGACCGCCACCCGGGAAGATCCCGCGATGCCGGTGCGTCTCACCCTCCCGAAGCCTCACAGCACCCAACAGGCCCTGATCACCGGTGCCCGCGTCGTGGTGACCGAGGCCAAGGCTCAGCAGGACGTTCTCACCACGTTCGGCATGACCACCGGTTTCCTGGATCACCTGAGTAGCACGGTGGATCAGTACGAACAGGCCATCGGCGCCAAGGGGTCCGGCCAGAGCGCGCATGTGGGCGCCAACGCCGAAATGCATGAGGTGGCGGTCGAAATCGTGAGCCTCGTCCGGCTGCTCGACGCGGTGCAGCGGCCGCGCTTCCGTCACGACCTGGAAAAGCGGGCCGCCTGGAAGAGTGCCCGGACCGTTCAGCGACGGGCCCCGAAGCCGGAGTCCGACCCGGCGGAACCTCCCACCGACTCGGCGACCCCGCCAGCCGCGGATCACGACACCTCGGCGGCCTGAGATGGACAGCAGCGCAAAGGGCGGAAGTGGCGGGCGCCGGCTGGCCGGTTGGGCAGCGCAGCAACGGCGTCACCTGCTTCCGTCCTGACGCGGGAGCGGCGACCGAAGTGCCCTTGGGAGCCGTGCGACCGAGTCGCCCTTGGAAGCGAGGCGACCCGGCGGCGGTGGCGCTCCGGGATGCTGATTCGCCTCGGGGGAAGCGTGAGGAACGGCACCCGGCCGAGGCTCTCGTGGCGCCGCGACGAAGGCGACCCGCCAGTCCCTCGCATGGTCGCCTATTGCGTGATCCACCCGCTCGGCAGTTATCGTCGTATGGGTATCCCATAGGACACGCACATGGCGGACAAGCTGGATGTGAAGCAGGGCACCCTCGCCCTGATGATTCTCAAGACCCTCGAGGTGCTCGGCCCGCTGCACGGCTACGGCGTCGCGCGCCGCATCGAGGAGACGAGCAAGAACCGCCTCACGCTCAACTACGGCACGCTCTACCCCGCGCTCCTCAAGCTCGAGCAGGAGGGGTTCGTCACCGCGGAGTGGCGCCAGTCCGAGAACAATCGCCGCGCCAAGTACTACGCGCTCACGCCGCGGGGCGCAAGCAGCTGGCGCGCGAAGCCCGCGACTGGCATCGGACCGCCGATCTGATCGCCGCCTTTCTCGCGCCGCGCCGGGAGGCGCCATGAGACACCTTCGTGCCGCGCTCGCGCGCATCGCGGGATTCTTCACCGGACACCGCGCCGACGACGATCTCCGCGACGAGCTGCAATCCCATCTCGACATGGAGACCGCCGAGAACATCCGGCGTGGCATGCAGCCGGACGCGGCGCGCCGGCAGGCGCTGCTCGCGTCCGGCGGTCTCACCCAGGCCGCCGAGGCGGTCCGCGATCAGCGCGGACTGCCGTGGGTCGAGGGCGTCGTTGCCGACATCCGCTACGCCCTGCGCGCGCTGCGCCACAGCCCCGCCTTTACCACGGTGGTCGTGATCACCCTGGCGCTCGGCATCGGCGCCAACACCGCGATCTTCAGCGTCGTCCGCGGCGTGCTGCTCAAGCCGCTGCCGCATCGTGACGGCGACCGGCTGCTCTACCTGCGACAGTCGGTCGACGGACCCGGCGGAGCGAACATCGCCTTCTCCGTTCCTGAGATCAACGATTTCCGCAACGGCGCCAGGTCGCTGGGCGCCATCGCGGAATTCTCCCCATACACCCTGACACTTCAGGGCAAGGACGACGCCGTCCGCGTCAACGCGGGCCTCGTGACCGGCAACTTCTTCGAGGTCATGGGGCTCTCACCGGTGCTCGGCCGGCTCACGGGGCCGAGCGACGACGGGCCCGGGGTGCCTCCCGTCATGGTGCTCACGCACGAGTTCTGGCAGAGACGCTTCGGCGGCGATCCGGGCATCATCGGCAAGCAGGTGCGGCTGGACGGCAGCTCGGTGACGGTGATCGGCGTGCTCCAGCCCGCACCGTACTTTCCCGACCGGGTCGACGCGCTGCTCAACATGGTGATCAGCCCGCACCACCTCAGCGCCCAGATGGTCCAGGGCCGCACCCATCGCATGACCGAGATGATCGCCCGGCTCGCACCCGGCGCCACCGTGCAGCAGGCCAGGGCCGAAGTCGCCGCGGTCTATGCCCGCATGCAGAGCGATCATCAAGGACGCGTACGATCCCGGCTCCCACTACCGCGTCGCGGTCATCCCCTTCAAGGAAGTGCTGGGCGAACGGGCCCGCCTGACGCTCTGGCTGCTCATGGCCGCCGCGGCCTTCGTCCTGATCATCTCGGCCGCCAACGTCGCCAACCTGACGCTCATGCGCGGCGTCCAGCGGGAGCACGAGCTGGTGGTGCGCGCCGCGCTGGGTGCGGGCGTGGCCCGGCTGCGACGGTTGCTGCTGGTCGAGAATCTCGCGCTGACGCTCATGGGGGCCGGCCTCGGCGTGCTCCTCGCGATCGGCGGCGTCCGGCTGCTCACTTCGCTCGCCGAGCGGTACTCGCCGCGCGCCGACGAAATCCGCCTCGACGGTGTGGTGCTGGGCTACACGACCGCGCTGGCGGTCGCGCTCGCCCTCCTGCTCTCGTTCCTGGCGTCGCTGCCCAAGGAAGGCACCTTTGCGTCCTGGATTGCCGCCGGGGTGCGCCGGATCAGCGGCAGCCTGAAGAAGCAGCGACTGCAGCGGGGACTGGTCGTGGTCCAGATCGCCGTCTCCGTCGTGCTGCTGGCCGGCGCCGGATTGCTCACCCGGACGATGATCCAGCTGTCCGACGTGAGCACCGGTCTCAAGACCGAGCAGGTGCTCACGATGGAGGTGCCGCTCTTCGCTCCGGCCACGGCGACGGCCCGCGGACGACGTCGACGCCAAGCAGCGCTACGCAGCGGATGGAGCGTGAGATGCAGGCCCTCCACGGCGTCATCGAGGTCGGAGTCGGTTCCACCATGCCGCTCCGGAACAGCCAGATCCAGCTCGAGGTCAAGGCGGAGGGCAAGACGCTGCCGTCGGTGAGGCCATTCCGCGGGCCGAGTATCGCACCGCCGACCCGTAGTACTTCAGCGCCGCCGGGATTCCGCTGCTCAAGGGACGCGCCGTTCGCTGCCACCGATCGGGACGGCTCCGGCAGGGTCGTGATCATCAATCAGACGCTGGCCGACAAGTTCTTCCCCGGCGAGGACCCGATCGGCAAGCGCATCGCGTGGACCGGCGACGTGCTGCGATTCACGCCCTTCAGCGGCGACTGGCGCACCGTCGTCGGCGTGGTCGGCAATACCCAGGATGGTGGTCTGGACGCGGAGCCCCCGGCGGTGGTGTTCATGCCGTTTGCCCAGGAGCCGGCGATCTGCGGGTACCCTGGTGATCCGGGCCGACAGCGACGTCGCGGGTCTGACGGCCGCGGCGACGCGCGTGGTCCGGGACATCGCCCCGACGGCTCCCATCGAGAATGTGCTGACCGTGGCGCAGATCAAGGATCAGAGTGTGTCGCCTCGACGCCTGAATGCCGCGCTGATCTCGTTGTTCGGCATCCTGGCGGTGATCATCGCGGCGGTGGGGATCGCCGGCGTCCTGGCCTTCTCGGTCAGCGCCCGCACCAACGAGATCGGCATCCGCATGAGCCTCGGAGCCGACAGCGGTCGCGTCCAGCGGATGATCCTGCGGGAAGGCGGCGTGTTGCTGGCGATCGGCCTGGTGCTCGGCGTTGCCGGCGCCTTCCTCGCCGGCCGCCTCATTCAGGGACTGCTCTTCGGGGTCGCGCCGTACGATCCGATCACGTTCATCGGGGTCGCGCGCATGATGGCGGTGATCGGGATCGGTGCGTGCTGGCTTCCGGCGCTTCGGGCAGCCCGGATCGACCCGGCGATCACCATGCGGGCGTTGTAGACGCAGTCGCACTATTCCTCACTTACCGACACGCCGGACGGCCTTGCCATGCTGATGAAGGAATTCCGCTACGCCCTTCGCAGTCTTTCCCAGGCGCGCGGTTTCGCGTTCGCCGTCATCGTCACCCTCGGGCTCGGCATCGGCGCCAACACCGCCATCTTCAGCGCCGTGCGCGGGTGTCCTGCTGAAACCGCTGCCGCACCGCGACGGCGACCGCCTGATGTACCTGCGCCAGTCGGCCGAAGCTCAAGGGGAGCGACAACATCGCCTTCTCCGTCCCCGAGATCAACGATTTCCGCGCGTCGTCCAAGACGCTCGGCGCAGATCGCCGAGTATTCGCCGCTCACGCTGAACCTCGTCGAGGACGCGGGCGCATCGCAGGTGCAGGTCGGCCTCGTCACCGGCAACTACTTCGACGTGATGGGCCTCGCGCCGATCCTCGGGCACGGCTTCACGGCAAGGACGACGGCGAGGGCGCCGCGCCGGTGATCATGCTCACCCACGACTACTGGCTCAACCACTTCGGTGGCGACGCGCGCGTCATCGGCAAGTCGCTCAGGATCGGCGGACGCACCGCCGAGGTGGTGGGCGTGCTGCAGCCGGCGCCGTTCTTCCCGCAGAAGATCGACGCGCTGATGAACATGTCCATCAGCGAGCACCACGTGAGCGCGACCATGGTGCAGGGCCGCACGCACCGGATGACCGAGATGATCGCGCGCCTCGCCCCGGGCGTGACCGTGGACGCAGGCGCGCGCCGAAGTCGCGGCGATCACCGCGCGGGTGCACGCGGACTATCCGGAAACGTACGACGCGGGCTCGGGCTACACGGTGACGCTCACGCCGTTCAAGGAAGTGCTCGGCAAGGACGCGCGGCTCACGCTCTGGCTGCTGATGGGCGTGGCGGCGTTCGTGCTCGTCATCGCCTGCGCCAATGTCGCGAACCTCACGCTGATGCGCGGCGTGCGCCGCGAGCATGAAATGGTGGTGCGTGCCGCGCTCGGCGCGGGCACCGCACGGCTGCGCCGGCTGCTCTTCGCGGAGCATCTCGTCCTCGCGCTGGCCGGCGCGGCGCTCGGGCATCGCGATCGCCTACGCCGGCACCGGTATGCTGTCGACGTTCACGTCGCGCATGAGCAATCGCGCCGGCGAGATCCAGGTGGACGGCGTGGTGCTCGCGTTCACGCTCGGCATCGCGGGAGTGGTCGCGCTGCTGCTCTCGTTCGCGCCCGCGGGTCGGGAGCGAACACCAGCTCGGGAGCGGACTCACCGCCGGCAAGCACCCGTACCACCGGAAGCGGGCGCCGTCGCCGGCTGCAGCAGGCCCTCGTGGTGACGCAGATCGCCGTGTCGGTGATCCTGCTGACCGGCGCGGGGCTGCTCGTGCAGTCGATGAAGCGCCTCGCCGCGGTCGATCCGGGACTCGACACGAGGAACGTCCTCACGATGGAAGTGCCGGCTGACTTCGGCGCCGTCACCAACCGCGACGTGGCGATCGCGACGTACGAGCGCATGGCGACCGAACTCAAGGCGATTCCCGGCGTGCAGGTCGTCGGACTCGGCTCGAACGTCCCGCTGCGGGTATCGCAGTTCCAGCTCGACGTCAAGGCCGAGGGGCGCGCCCTGGCGCCGGGCGAGCCGCAGCCGCAGGCGGAGTTTCGCACGGCGGACCCGGGCTACTTCAAGGCGTCGGGCATGACCGCTGACCGCCGGCCGGGACTTCACCACGACGGACAACGCGACGTCCGCACACGTGGCGATCGTCAACCAGACACTGGCGAAGCTCCTCTTTCCGGGCCAGGACCCGATCGGCCGCCGAGTGACGTGGACCGGCGAGGTCCTCAAGTTCATCGGGCTGAAGGAAGACTGGATGACGGTCGTCGGCGTCGTTCGGCGACACGAAGGACGGCGGGCTCGACGCCGCAGCCGCTGCGCGCGATCTACATGCCGTTCGAGCAGGGCGTCTTTCCGACAGGCGGACTGGTCATTCGGACGGCCGTGAACCCGCTGGGCCTCGCCAGGGCCGCCCGCGAGGTGGTGCACTCGGTCGATCCCGGACAGCCGATCGAGAAGCTCATGGCGCTGGATGCCGATTCGTGACGAGAGCGTCGGCCCGCGCCGCGTCAATGCGATGCTGATCGGCTCGTTCAGCCTGCTCGCGCTCGTGATCGCCGCGATCGGCATTGCCGGCCGTGCTCGCCTTCTCGGTGAGCGCGCGCACGAACGAGATCGGCATCCGGATGAGCCTCGGCGCCGACAGCGGGCTGGTGCAGCGAATGGTGCTGAAGGAAGGTGGCTGTGCTGCTCGCCGCGGGACTCGGCCTTGGCGTGGCTGGCGCGCTGCTCACCACGCGGCTCATTCAGGGACTGCTCTTCGGCGTGACGCCCGGCGATCCGGCCACGCTCGTCGGCGTCGCGGTGCTGATGGCGGCGATCGGCGTGGCCGCCTGCTGGCTCCCCGCGAGGCGCGCGGCGCGGATCGACCCGGCGATCACCATGCGTGGGTCATAACGGACCCCAGTCACCAACCCTCGAAAGGCGTAGTCGGACCCGATGCCCTTTCGCGCCCGGCGGTGAGCCTCGGCTCGATGGGACGTTCACGTGCGATGGTGCCAACGCCGTCTTCGACACGCATCGCTCCGCCCAACCCGGATATTGCAGCGCACGCGGCCCTCACTGCAGCATACCGCTTGTTAGGTGGCGGATTTGTTGTGCCTTGATCCCCACCAGCCTCCTGAGCACCTCGTCCTGGAGCGACGGGCGGCCCATCACGATGGAGACATGCCATGGCGAAGCAAGCAAGGAATACGATTTGTCTCTGGTATGACGGCGGGGCCGAGGCCGCGGCGCGCTTTTACGCTGCGACCTTTCCCGATTCCTCCGTTGGCGCGGTGTATCTCGCACCGGGAGACTTTCCGTCCGGGAAGAAAGGGGATGTGTTGACGGTCGCGTTTACGGTGTTGGGCATTCCCTGCCTCGGCCTCAACGGCGGTCCCGCGTTCAGGCACACCGAAGCATTTTCGTTTCAGGTTTCCACCGCTGACCAGGCCGAAACCGATCGTTACTGGAACGCCATCGTCGGCAACGGGGGCCAGGAGAGTGCATGCGGCTGGTGCAGGGACAGATGGGGCCTGTCCTGGCAGATTACACCAGTGGCTCTCACGAAAGCGATAGCCGATCCCGATCCCGCTGCAGCCAAGCGCGCGTTCGACGCGATGATGGAGATGACCAGGATCGACATCGCGACAATCGAGGCGGCGCGCCGCGGTTGAGCACGAAGGAGACGTCAGGAGTTCTTGCGGTCAATGCTGTTCAACCGCGAACACGCCAGGAGCGCAAAGGGTCGCAGCAGTGATATCAGTTGTGCAGATCCGCACTATCGCATTGCAGATCGGAGTTTCGCCTGGTCAGATCGCGGAATGCGCTGGCAGATCGCTTTTCAGCCGTGCAGGTCGGATCTCCTGGCTGCACGCCCCGCAATCCAACCGTTGAGCTCCGCCGGTCGACTTTGCAGCTCGGATTTCACTTTGCGCAGGTCGCTTGTCATCACTTCCAGATCGCTCCTGCGGCTGTTCAGCACCCATCTCCGCGGCCCGCATTTCGAGGGATGCAATTGTCAGGAGGGCTTTCCCGGTTGCACATCGGAGTTCCGATTTTCAGATCGCAGAACGCCGGTGCAGGACGGAGTGCCAGAATTCCCGATCCCGTCTCCCGATCTCCAGGCTGGACATCCGGAATTGCAGACTCCCGACGCGGCATGCAAGCCGGCCCTCGTCCACCGCGGCTTTCGAGGCTGGCAATTGTCCGGCCCGTTCTCCGAGTCATCCGAGGCGTTTACCAAACCCTTCGGATCACTTGCACCCCCGCCGGGAAGCCGCCAGCTGGTTCGCGCTCTTCGCGCCTTTGCGGTAACAGCTCTTCAACTGCGAAGACGCAAAGGACGCAAAGGACCTCGGCAGTTCTTCGCGCGCTTCGCGCCTTTGCGGTCACTGCTTTTCCACCGCGCGAGCAGATAGATTATCTGCTGTCCCAATCCCCCCTCCCCTCAACCCGACCTCCGATGGCACTCAACGCTCGCTCCAAGACCGTTACCCAGGGCGTCCAGCGCGCCCCGAACCGCGCCATGCTCCGGGCCGTCGGCTTCGGCGAGGGGGACTTCGACAAACCGATCCTGGGCGTCGCCAACGGTTTCAGCACCATTACCCCCTGCAACGCGGGGCTCGATGTCCTCGCGCGCCGGGCGGAAGCCGCGATCCGGACCGCGGGCGGCATGCCGCAACTCTTCGGCACGATCACCGTGAGCGACGGCATTTCGATGGGGACCGAGGGGATGAAGTTTTCTCTCGTCTCTCGCGAGGTCATTGCCGACTCGATCGAGACCGCGGTGAGTGCGGAAAGCATGGACGGCGTGATCGCCATCGGGGGCTGCGACAAGAACATGCCTGGCGCGATGATGGCCATCGCACGGATGAACATCCCGGGCATCTTCGTCTACGGCGGAACCATCAAGCCGGGGCATCTCGACGGCGAGGACCTCACCATCGTCAGCGCCTTTGAAGCGGTCGGCCAGTTCAGCGCCGGGAAGATCGACGCCGCGCGGCTGCACGCCGTGGAGTGCCACTCCTGCCCAGGCGCCGGCTCCTGCGGCGGGATGTACACCGCCAACACGATGTCCTCCGCGATCGAGGCCATGGGCATGAGCCTGGTCGGCTCCTCGAGCATGGCGGCGGAGGATGCGGAAAAGGCCGAGAGTGCGGCCCGGTCGGGGACGGTGCTGCTGGACGCCGTGAAGGCCCAGCGTCTGCCCAGGGATATCATGACCCGCAAGGCCTTCGAGAACGCGATCGCGGTCGTGATGGCGACCGGCGGCTCCACCAATGCGGTGCTGCACCTGCTGGCGATTGCGCACACGGCAGGCGTCCCCCTGGCGCTGGACGATTTCGAATCGATCCGGGCCCGGGTCCCCGTGCTGTGCGACCTCAAGCCGTCCGGCCGCTATGTCATCACGGACCTGCACAAGGTCGGCGGCATCCCGCAGGTGATGAAGATGCTGCTCGATCACGGGCTGCTGCACGGCGACTGCCTGACAATCACCGGCGAGACCGTTGTCGAGTCCCTGCGCGGCGTGCCGGCGGTGCCGCCGGACGGCCAGGATGTCATCCGGCCGTGGGAGCGCCCGATGTACGCCCAGGGGCATCTCTCCATTCTGCGCGGTAACCTCGCCGTAGAGGGCAGCGTCGCCAAGATCACCGGGGTGAAGCGGCCGCGGATGACCGGCCCCGCGCGAGTCTTCGATTCCGAGGAACTCTGCCTCGCCGCGATCCTGGAAGGCCGCATCCGCCCGGGAGACATCCTGGTGATCCGCTACGAGGGCCCCAAAGGTGGCCCGGGGATGCGCGAGATGCTCTCGCCGACGTCCGCGATCATCGGCGCCGGCCTGGGCGATTCGGTCGGACTGATCACCGATGGTCGTTTCTCAGGCGGCACCTACGGGATGGTCGTCGGCCACGTGGCCCCGGAGGCGGCGGTCGGTGGCACGATCGCCCTGGTGGAGGAGGGTGATCCGATCACGATCGACGCGGAACGTCGCCTGCTGCAACTCGACGTGCCCGAGCCGGAGCTGGTGCGCCGCCGCGCCGCCTGGCATCCCCGCCCCAGCCGCTACACCGCCGGCGTGCTCGCCAAGTACGCCAGGCTGGTCTCGAGCGCCAGCCTCGGCGCGGTGACCGACCTCTTCTGACCGAAACTAACCGGCCTCCAGTGCGTCATGTCCCCGTTCATCGGAGACCCTGACACAGCGGAGGCCTGCATGCATTGCCAGCACTGCCAATCGCGTGATGCCATCGAACGGAACGGGACGCCGGCTCGGGTTCGCCTCTTCGGCGAGATCGAAGGTTACTTCTGTCCGGAGTGCATCGTCGTGCTGCAGGAGCCGTACAATCGGGAACTCCGCGCCGACATCGCCAGCCGCGCCCCCGCCCTGACGGACGCCGACCTCGGCGCGGTCCCCGATCAGATGCTGAAATTCACCCTCTGCCTGCCGATCCCCAGGCAGCGCTCCTAGCCGACCAGCCGCACGATCCGCTCGGTCATCGCCCGGGTGCCGAGCACCGCCTCGCCACTCCGGGCGATGTCACGGGTGCGGGCTCCCTCCGTCAGCGCCGTGGCAATCGCCCGATCGATCGCATCCGCCGCGTCCGGCTGGTGCAGTCCGTGGCGCAGCAGCATCGCTACACTGGCAATGGTGCCGATCGGATTGGCCACATCCTTGCCGGCCAGCGGCGGCGCCGACCCGTGGATCGGCTCGAAGAGCCCCGCGCCGTCGCCGAGTGAGGCGGACGGCAGCAGGCCCAGGGAGCCGGCGAGGACCGCGGCCTCATCGCTCAGGATGTCGCCGAACATGTTCTCGGTCAGCAGCACATCGATCGTCGCCGGATCGCTCACCAGGCGCATCGCCGCATAGTCGACGTAGATGTGCTCGAGCGCCACGTCGGGATATTGCGCACCCACCACGGTCACGACCTTCCGCCACAACTGGGAGACCTCCAGCACGTTCGCCTTGTCGACCGAGAGCAGCCGTTTGCGGCGACCCCGCGCCATCGCAAAGGCGAGCCGGGCGACCCGCTCGATCTCCGCCCGGGTGTAGCGCAGCGTGTTCACCGCGACCTCGCCGTCGTTGCTGCGCGGCTCGCCGTAATAGAGCCCGCCGGTCAGCTCGCGCACGATCATCATGTCCGTGCCTGCCAGCCGCTCCGGCCGGATCGGCGAGCTGTCCGCGAGTGCGGGATGGATGGCAACGGGGCGCAGATTGGCGTACACGCCGAGCAGAGCCCGGAGTGCGAGCAGCCCGGTCTCCGGCTTGAGATGCCTCGGTGCATTGTCGAGCGAGGGGTCACCCACGGCACCGAGCAGAACGGCATCGGCGCGCAACACCGCCGCCCGGGTGGCCGGCGGAAAGGGCTCGCCTGTGACCGCGACGGCCGCCGACCCCATTGGCAGTTCGTCCAGATCGAAATGAAGCCCGCGAGGCTCTCCCGCCGCGCGGAGAACGGCCAGCGCGCCCGCGACGACTTCAGGTCCGATCCCGTCGCCGGGGAGGACCGCGATCCGGTAGTTGGTCATCCCTCGAGCCGGGCGAGGTGGGCGGCGCGGCGACGCTCGTATGCGGCGATCGCCCCTTCCAGCTGAAGGCTCCGCCCTATCTCATCGAGTCCCTGCAGCAGCGAGTCGCGGCGGTACTCTTCCATCACGAACGTCGCTCGGAATCCGGCGCCATCCGAGACGGTGCCCGCCACGAGGTCGACCGTCAGCGTGTACTTCCCGGCGTCGGCCTCGTACCGGCGAAAGAGTTCCGTCATCTCCGCCGCTGCGAGCCGCACCGGGAGCAGACCGTTCTGGCAGCAGTTGGCGAAGAAGATGTCGGCGAACGACTCGCTGAGAATCGCGCGGAAGCCATATTCGCCGAGCGCCCAGGGCGCATGTTCCCGCGAGGAGCCGCAGCCGAAGTTGGGGCCGGCGATCAGGATCGACGCGCCGGCCGCCTTGGGCCGATTGAGCTCGAAGCGCGGGTCGATCGACCCGTCCGCCAGGTAGCGCCAGTCGTGAAACAAGGCGACGCCGAAACCGGTCCGCTCGACCCGCTTGAGGAACTGCTTCGGGATGATCTGATCGGTATCAACATTGACCCGCGGCAGGGCGGCCGCAGTTCCGGTGTGGATCGTGAACGGGGTCATCGGGCGGTGAGGACCTCTTCCTCGAGGAAGTCCCACTGGCGGACGTCGGTGAGATGCCCAGCAATCGCGGCAGCGGCGGCCATCGCGGGGCTCACCAGGTGGGTGCGCCCCCCCTTCCCCTGCCGGCCTTCGAAGTTCCGGTTGGAGGTCGAGGCACAGCGCTCCCCGCTCGCCAGAATGTCGGGATTCATCCCGAGGCACATCGAGCAGCCGGCGTTGCGCCATTCGAACCCCGCGTCGAGAAAGACCCGGTCGAGTCCCTCCCGCTCGGCCTGCGCCTTGACCGGCATGGAGCCAGGCACGACCATCGCCCGGACCCCGGCCGCCACCCTGCGCCCGCGCACGATGCGCGCCGCCTCGCGCAGGTCATCGATCCGCGCATTGGTGCAGCTGCCGATGAAGACCCGGTCGATCGGAATCCCTTCGATCGATGTCCCAGCTTCGAGGCCCATGTATTCGAGCGCCCGGGCGCAGGCCTGCTGCTCCGCCTCGTCCGGGAAGCTCGCCGGCTCGGGCACTCGCCCCGTCACGTCCGTCACCATGCCTGGACTCGTGCCCCACGTCACCTGGGGGGCGATCGCCGCGGCATCGATGGTGACGACTCTGTCATACCGGGCATTGTGATCGCTCACCAGCTTGCTCCAGCGATCCACCGCGTTCGCCCACGCCCGCCCCGCCGGCGCGTGCGGCCGGCCCATCAGATAGATGAACGTCGTCTCGTCCGGCCCGATCATCCCGGCCCGCGCGCCCGCTTCGATCGACATGTTGCAGACCGTCATCCGGCCTTCCATAGATAGCGCCCGGATGGCCGGTCCGGTGAATTCGATGACGTGCCCCGTGGCGCCCGCCGTGCCGATCTGCCCGATCAGCGCGAGGATCAGGTCCTTGGCCCCGACCCCCGTGCCCGGCATACCGACGAACCGCGCCTCCAGCGTCTTCGGTTTCTGAAACAGCACCGTCTGGGTGGCCAGGACATGCTCGACATCACTGGTCCCGATGCCGAAGGCCAGTGCGCCAAAGGCACCATGCGTCGACGTATGTGAATCGCCGCAGACGATCGTCATCCCCGGTTGCGTCACACCCAGCTCCGGCCCGATCACGTGGACGATCCCCTGCCCGGGCGAGGCGAGGTCATGGAGCTCGATCCCATAGTCGCGTGCATTCTGAAGCAGCAACTCCACCTGGCGACGGCTGATCGCATCGGCGATTGGGAGACTCCGGTCGTCGGTGGGCACGTTGTGATCCACCGTGGCGATGGTGAGATCGGGCCGGCGCACCCGGCGCCCCGCCAGCCGCAGCCCTTCAAAGGCCTGCGGCGTGGTCACCTCGTGGATCAGGTGGAGATCGACATACAGCATGGCGGGACCCTCATCGGGCAACTGATGCACGACGTGGACGTCCCACAGCTTCTCGAAGAGGGTGCGACCGATCATCATGGTCAGACGGTGGCGGCACGGGGTGGTCTGGCCTTGGCCGCCAGCTGTGCCGCCTTGCCCTCCTCCGACCACGGCATCATCGCCCGAAGCTGCGCGCCGACCTTTTCGATCTGGTGATTGGCGTCGCGCTGGCGCATCCGGGCGAAGTTCGCCCCGCCGCCACGATGCTCCGCCAGCCACTCCTTGGCGAACTGCCCGCTCTGGATCTCCGCCAGGATCTTTCGCATCTCGGCGCGCGTCGCCTCCGTGATGATCCGCGGGCCGCGGGTGTAGTCACCATACTCGGCGGTGTCACTGATCGAATAGCGCATGAATCCGAGACCGCCCCGATTCACCAGGTCCACGATCAGCTTGAGCTCGTGCAGGCACTCGAAGTAGGCCATCTCCGGCCGGTACCCGGCGTTGACCAGCGTCTCGAACCCGGCCTTGATCAGCTCTGAGGTCCCGCCGCAGAGCACCGCCTGTTCGCCGAAGAGGTCGGTCTCGGTCTCCTCGCGGAAGGTCGTCTCGATGATGCCGGCCCGTGCGCAGCCGATGCCCGCTCCGTAGGCCAGCGCATTGGCGCGTGCCTGCCCGCTCGCATCCTGGTGGATGGCGACGAGGCCGGGCACGCCGCGCCCACCCTCGAACTCGCTCCGCACCAGGTGTCCCGGCGACTTGGGCGCGATGAGCGACACGTCGACGTCGGCCGGCGGCTTGATCTCGTGGAAATGGATGTTGAACCCGTGGGCGAACATCAGCGTCTTGCCGGCCTTGAGGTTCGGCCCGACGGAGGCGTCGTAGATCGTGCGGCCATCCTGGTCGGGAACGAGCATCATGATAACGTCAGCCGCGCGTGCCGCCTCCGCGACCTCCATGACCTCCAGCCCGGCGGCCTGCGCCTTCTTCCACGATCCGCCTGTGGCCCGAAGCCCCACGATGACCCGCACGCCGCTGTCGCGCAGATTGAGCGCGTGAGCATGCCCCTGGCTGCCATAGCCGATGATCGCGACCGTCCGGCCCGCCAGTCGGCCCATATCCGCATCGTGGTCGTAGTAGATCCGGACCCCGTCATTTGCTGCCGTCATCGTGTCTCCAGAAACGTGAAGGTGAATACTGGCCGGTGGTCAGGCCGGGACGGCCGTCACGCCGCGGGCGGCGGTGGCCTCGGCACGCACCGCTTCGGCTTCCGGTGCGGCCGCCGGCGGCAAGGCGAGCGTGCCGCTGCGCGCCAGGTCGACAATGCCGAACGGTTCGAGCGCACGCAGGAGCGACACCATGAACGGCGCCGTTCCGGTCGCTTCGATGAGCAGGTCGTGGGCGCTCTCGCCGACGATGTGCGCATCGTACAGCGCGACCGCGTCGAGGAGTGCGGACAGCTGGGCGGGGGAGACCCGCACCCGCACGAGTGCGTGCTCCCGCGATGTGCACTCCGACGCGGGATGCATCATCACCGCGTGCACTCCGACCATCTTGCGCAGCTGGTTGGCCATCCGCGCGGCCGCGTCCTCGTCGGTCACCACGACACAATTCACCCGATTCACCCCGGGCCGGTCGCTGGGGCCAATCGACAGGCTGGGCACGCCGATGTTCCGGCGGCGGATGATGCCGATCGCGCGGTTCAGGGCCAGCACGTCGTCGTCGAGAAATGCGGTGATCACCCAGGTCGGCATCGGCGCGCTCACGGGACCTGGGCGGCGGCGGGCGCCGACTCGATGGCCTCGGAGAGCGAGCCCCCCGGCGGAATCATGGGGAAGACGTTTGCCTCCTGCTCGATCATGAACTCCACCAGCGCCGGCCCCGGATCGCGCATGGCCCGGTCGACGGCCTCCTCGATCTGCCGGGAGTGCTCCACCCGATAGCCGGCGATGCCGTAGGCCTCGGCCAGCTTCACGTAGTCGGGGCTCCAGATCGGGGTCGCCGAGTAACGGCGACCGTGGAAGAACTGCTGCCACTGCCGAACCATGCCGAGGTAGCCGTTGTTGAAGATCGCCATCTTGACCGGGATCCCCTCCTGCACCATCGTCGCGATCTCCTGCATGTTCATCTGGAAGCCGCCATCCCCAGAGATCGCCCAGACCGGGCGATCGGGCCGCGCAAAGTGCACCCCCATCGCGGCCGGAACGGCGAATCCCATGGTGCCCAGGCCGCCCGAGGTGATGTGGCTGTTCCGCTCTTCGTAGCCGTAGAGCTTGGCGATCCACATCTGGTGCTGGCCCACATCCGACACGATCGTCGCGCGGCCTCCGGTGCCGTCGCGGATCCCGGCGAGGATCGTCTCCGGGGCCATCGCGCCGCGGAAGGCTTCGTGGCGCTCCCGCATGAAGTCGCGGATCTCGGCCCGCCACGCCTCGCACCCGCGTGCGGGCACCGCGTCGAGCAGCCGCATCGTGATCTCGCGCGCATCGCCAACCAGTCCGACCGCGACCGGGACGTTCTTGCCGATCTCGGCGGGGTCGAGGTCGACATGAATGATCTTCGCCTGCGGCGCAAAGGCGGCAGTATTGCCGGTGACCCGATCGTCGAATCGCAGCCCGATTCCGAGAATCAGGTCCGCATGCTGGATGGCGCGGTTCACGTGCACTTCGCCGTGCATTCCGGGCATGCCCAGGTGAAGCGGGTGCGACTCGGGGAAGCAGCTGATTCCCAGCAAGGTCGTGATCACCGGTATCCCGGTCCGCTCCGCGAGACGGCGGACCTCGCCGTAGGCGCCGCTGAGAATCACCCCGTGCCCCACCATGAGGAGCGGTCGTCTGGCCTCCGAGATCAGCCGCACCGCTTCGCGGAATGCCTCGGAGGAACCCGGGTGCGGCCGCTCCAGCGCGGTCGCCGGCGTCCGCACGGGGGGCGTGCCGTCGCCGGCCCACTCCATCTTCTGGTTCTGGACATCCTTCGGGATGTCGATCAGCACGGGACCGGGCCGGCCTTCGGTCGCAATGGCGAACGCCTCGCGGACCTTGGTGCCCAGCTCGGAGATGTCTCCGACCACGACGCTGTGCTTGGTGATGGGGAGCGTGATGCCGATGACATCGGTCTCCTGGAAGGCATCCCGGCCGATCATGTTGCGGGGCACCTGACCGGTGATCGCGACCAGCGGCGAGCTGTCCATCTGCGCGGTGGCGATGCCGGTGATCAGGTTCGTCGCCCCCGGCCCGGACGTCGCCACACACACCCCTGGCTTGCCGGAGGCGCGGGCATAGCCATCCGCCGCATGCGCAGCCGCCTGCTCGTGCCTGACGAGGATGTGGCGGAGCCCGGGATACTCCGGCAGCGCGTGATAGAACGGCATGATCGCGCCGCCCGGATAGCCGAAGACCACCTCCACCCCCTGCTCCTCGAGCAGGTGGCAGACGATCTGCGCGCCGGAGAGCAGCTCGCTCATACGCCCCAGTGCTGGGTGGAGTTGTACGCGGTGGCCTCCAGGCGCTCGGCGTGCCGCTCCTTGTTGAGCGCATGCACGAGGGCCCGTGCGGCCGCCTCGACGATATCGGTGGAGGCTCCCTGCCCCGAGAGCGACTTCCCGCCGATGCGGCACTGCAGGAAGACCTGACCAACGGAGTCACGCCCCGGGGTCACCGAACGGAGGGAGAGGTTGATGACCTCCACGGGCCGCTCCAGAATCTCGCTGATGGCGGCAAAGGCAGCCGCGATCGGTCCATCGCCCTTGCCGCGGGCGGCGCGCTCACCCGCCCAGGGTCCGGTCATGCGTACCTCCGCATCGGCCGGTACACTCCCGCAGACGATGCGGAGGTGGGTCAGCATATGCTCCTCTGGCGCATCGTGAAAGCTCTCATGCAGGAGGGCCAGCAGATCCTCATCGAGAATCTCGCGCTTGCGATCCGCCAGAGTGGTGAAGTCCTTGTATAGCTGCGACAGCTTCTCCTCCGGCAGCTCGTAACCGAGTTCACGGTAACGCCGCTCCAGCGCGTGGCGCCCCGAGTGCTTGCCGAGCACCAGCGTGGAACGCGGGATCCCCACCGACTCCGGCCGGATGATCTCGTAGGTCAGGCCGTGCTGCAGGACGCCGTGCTGGTGGATGCCCGCCTCATGCGCAAAGGCGTTCCGCCCCACGATCGCCTTGTTGGGCTGGGGGAAACTCCCGGTGAGGTAGGAGAGCAGCTGGCTGGTGCGGAAGATCTCCTGGGAATTGATCGCGGTCTGGAACTGGGCCAGCTGCGGGCGCACTCGGCCGGCCATGACGATCTCCTCGAGAGCGGCGTTCCCCGCCCGTTCGCCGATCCCGTTCACCGTGCACTCGACCTGCCCGACCCCGGCCTCGATCGCAGCCAGCGAGTTGGCGACCGCAAGGCCGAGATCGTCGTGGCAGTGGGCGCTCCAGACCACCTTGTCCGGATCGGTCATCCGGCCGCGGACCGAGCGGAACATCGCGGCATACTCGTCCGGCAGTGCGTAACCCACGGTATCGGGGAGGTTGATCGTGGTCGCACCCTCCGCAATGGCCATCGCGACGACCTCACAGAGGAAGTCGAGATCGGTCCGGCTGGCGTCCTCCGCCGAGAATTCGACATCATCGGTGTAGGCGCGGGCCTGCCGGATGGAGCGCCGGGCCAGCTCCAGTGCGTCCTGTCGGGTGATACGGAGCTTGTGTTCGAGGTGCAGGTCGGAGGTAGACAGGAAGATGTGCAGCCGGCCGCGTTCCGCTCCCCGAATCGATTCCCCGGCCATCTCGATGTCGCGCTCGTGACACCGGGCCAGGGCCGCGATCACCGGGCGCCGGATCTCCTGCGCGATGTCCCGTACACTCCGGAAATCCCCCTCACTGGCGGCGGGAAAGCCGGCCTCCATGACGTCCACGCCCAGGGCGTCGAGCTGCCTCGCAAGCCGAAGCTTTTCCTCCGGCGTCATGGTATTACCCGGAGCCTGTTCGCCGTCACGAAGCGTTGTATCGAAGATGATCACATTCCTGGCCATTCGGATTCTCCATCCTCCCCGTGACGGGGCAGAAAAAAAGCCGCGGACCATGGTGGGGTCCGCGGCGAGGGGGCTCGATCCTGCTCTGCTCGACTACTCTTGCCCGCAAGCGCCGCGATCCCCGTGCCCGAGTCCCAGAAGGACCAGCACGAGGCTAATAAGGCCGAGGACGAGCGGGAACGAGCGGAGCATCACAATCCTGTCTCACGTCGGTCAGATAGCAACTTTATGCGTGCCGATGGAACAGCCAACCTACGGAATCCGGCCGGGCCTGTCAAGAGCGCCCGGGAACCTCCACCGGGCCCGGCGGTGGCCCGACCGGCGCAGGCCAGCCGACCCTTGACCTGACCTCACCGGGCTGTATTTTTATTCACATGTATTCGCCGACCCGCCGCAACGCCGTCCTGGTCCTTATTACCGTGACCGCCCTCCCCACGGGGAGCGGTCCGGCAAGCTGACGCGCGAATTCGCCCGATGCTGACCGGCCCGCTCCCAGACGGAGCGGGCCTTTTTCATGCCTGTCGAGGAGGACACCCATGCCCGCTCGTCCGCAGGATTCTGCCGCCCATGCCCGCACCACCACCTGTGCCGCGACCCGCGAGCATGACGCGTGCGGCGTCGGGTTCGTCGCCCGAGCGACGGGGGAGCGTTCCCACGAGATCGTCCGCATGGCACTGCAGGCCGTCGCGAGAGTGGCCCACCGCGGTGCGGCGTCGACCGACAACTCCGGCGACGGTGCGGGACTGCTGACCCAGATTCCGGCGCGGCTGTTTCACCGCGAAGCCTACCGGTTGCGGCTGCGGCTGCAGCCAGGCCAGCCGTTCGGGGTTGGGGTGTTCTTCTTTCCGCCCGATCACGAGTCGCTGAACAGTGCGATCCGGCTGACCGAGCGGGCGCTCGAACGCAACGGCATCCCCTGTCTCGGCTGGCGGGATGTGCCGCTCGAACCGAGCGCGCTCGGGCCACTCGCCCGCGCCAGCTGTCCCGCGATACGGCAGGTCTTTGTCGGCAAGCCGATCACTGCCGCGGACGACGATGCCTGGGAGCGTGCCCTCTACCTCGCCCGACGCGACATGGAGCGAGACGCCGAGGCGGCGGGACTGGCGCCGTACTTCGTCAGCTCGTTCTCCTGCCGGACCATCGTCTACAAGGCGCTGCTCACGGGGACCGCGCTCCCGCTTTTCTATCCCGACCTGCGGTATCCGGAGTACGAGAGCGCGGTCGCACTCTTTCACCAGCGGTATTCCACCAACACCCTGCCCAGCTGGCCGCTGGCTCAGCCGTTCCGGATGATCGCGCACAACGGCGAAATCAATACGCTCTGGGGCAACCGCAACGCGATGGCGGCCCGCGAATCCGACCTCTCCTCGCCCATCTGGGGCAACGATATCGAGCGGGTCAAGCCCGTGATCTGGCCCGACGGAAGCGACTCCGCGGGCTTCGACAACACCATGGAGCTGCTGGTCCGCTCCGGCCGCGACCCGCTCCACACGATCATGATGCTGGTGCCGCAGGCGTGGGAGCAGTATTCCGACGTGGAACCGGCCATCCGCGACTTCTACCGCTTCCACGCCCACCTCACGGAGCCATGGGACGGTCCCGCCGCACTGGCGTTCACGGACGGGGTGATTGCCGGCGCGGCGACCGATCGAAACGGCCTCCGCCCCTGCCGGTACAAGGTGACGCGCGACCAGCTGGTCGTCGCGGGATCCGAGGTGGGTCTCGTCGACCTCGATCCCCGCGAGGTGGTGGAGAGCGGCCGCCTCGGCCCGTGCGAATTCATCGCCGTCGACCTGACCCACGGGACCGTGCTGCGCAACATGGACGTCAAGCGCCGCGTGGCCTCGCGGCAGCCGTACGGTCAGTGGTGCCGGGACAACATGCAGGTGCTGGAGGCCGATCCGGCGGCGCGTTTTGTTCCGCTGCCCGCCGAACAGCTCGTGACGCGGGAGATCGCGTTCGGCTACGGCAGCGAAGAGGTCCGCTTCGTCCTCGAGGCCATGGGCGGGGCGGGGATCGACCCCGTCTGGAGCATGGGTGACGACGCACCGATCGCGCCGCTCTCCCGGACCCACGTCGGCCTCTACGCCTACTTCCGCCAGCGTTTCGCCCAGGTCACCAATCCCCCGATCGATCCGCTGCGCGAGTCGGTGGTGATGTCGCTGCGAGTGCACATGGGCAAGCACGGGTCCTTCCTAGTCGAGCACCCGAGCCTGGCGGGCGTGATGCGAGTCGATCATCCGATCCTGCTCGACGAGGAGATGGCCGCGCTCCGGAACATGCCGGGCTTTTCCTGCGTCACGCTGCACACCCTCTTCCCCGCCGTCGACGGCCCGGAAGGGATCCGCACTGCCCTCGACCGCCTCTGCGCCGACGCCGAGCACGCCGCCCGGAACGGCGCCCGCCTGCTGGTCCTCTCCGACCGGGCCGCGGACCGCGAGCAGGCCCCGATCCCGATGCTCCTCGCACTGGGCGCCATTCGCCGGCACCTGATGGACAGCGGGCTCCGCATGCGGCTCGGACTGGTGGCCGAGACCGGCGATGCCTGGGATATCCACCACTTCGCGGCCCTGATCGGGTACGGATGCGAGGTCGTGTATCCCTGGCTTGCGCTGCAAGCGGTGAGCGCGACGTTCACCGATGCCGCGACGGAGCGCGACTCCCGCGTCGGGCAGCGGAAGAGCCGGTATGATATTGCCGGCGATCGGCCCACCCCTGAGCAGGCCCGACGCAATTTCCGATCGGCGGCGGAGAAGGGGTTGCTCAAGATCATGTCGAAGATGGGTATCTCGGTGCTGCCGTCGTACAACGGCGCGCAGATCTTCGAGTGCCTCGGCCTCGGCCAGGAGGTCGTGCAGCGCTGCTTTCGCGGCACCGATTCCCCCATCGGCGGCATCGGATTCGAGGAGATCGCCGAGGACGCGCTGGCCCGGCACCGGCTCGCGTACGGAGCAGCGGATGGACTCGAGGCCCCGGGCCTGCCGGACTACGGCCGGATCCGCTTCCGCAAGGAAGGGGAGGAGCATGGCTGGGCGCCCCCGGTCGTGCTGGCGCTGCAGAAGGCGATCGGCGGGCGGGGGAAAGCCGCCGAGGGGGAAGTGGCCGACGAGGTCGGCGCCGGGTATCGAAAGTTCAAGGAATATGTCGGACGGGTGGAACAGCAGCGTCCCTCGAATCCGCGCGACCTGCTCGGCTTCCGCCGGGCAACGCCAGTCCCGCTCGCGGAGGTCGAGCCGGTCGAGTCCATCATGCGGCGATTTGTGTCGTCCGCGATGTCGCTCGGCGCACTCTCCCCCGAGGCGCACGCCACCATATCGATCGCGATGAACCGGATCGGGGCGCGCTCCAACTCGGGCGAGGGGGGCGAGGATCCGTTCAATTATACGCCGCTGCCTAACGGCGACCGGGTGGACAACCGGGTGAAGCAGGTCGCCTCGGGACGGTTCGGCGTGACGACCGAATATCTGGTGCGTGCCGAGGAGTTGGAGATCAAGGTGGTTCAGGGCGCCAAGCCGGGCGAGGGAGGACAGCTCCCGGCCCACAAGGTGACGGAGCTGATCGCACGGCTGCGGCATTCGACGGTTGGCATTCCCCTGATTTCGCCCCCGCCGCACCACGACATCTATTCGATCGAGGATCTGGCGCAGCTCATCCTCGACCTGAAGACCGTCAACCCGCGGGCGCGCGTCGGGGTGAAGCTCGTGGCCGAAACGGGCGTGGGCACGGTCGCGGCTGGGGTGGCCAAGGCGTACGCGGACTATGTGCTGATCGCCGGGCACAGCGGCGGCACTGGTGCCTCGCCGCTCTCCTCGATCAAGCACGCCGGCAGTCCATGGGAACTGGGGCTCGCCGAGGCGCAGGCGAGCCTCGTGGCCAATGGCCTGCGGCACCGGATCGAGGTGCGTACGGATGGTGGCTTCAAGAGCGGCCGCGACGTGGTCATCGCCGCACTGCTCGGCGCCGAGTCATACGGGTTCGGGACGGCGCCGCTGGTGGCCATCGGCTGCGCCATGGCTCGACAGTGCCACCTGAACACCTGCCCCACCGGGGTCGCGACCCAGCGCAACGACCTGCGAGCCAAGTTCAAGGGAACGCCAGACCAGGTCGTCACATTCTTCAGCTTCGTGGCGCAGCAGGTGCGGGAGATCCTCGCCGGATTGGGCGCACGATCGATCGACGAGGTGATCGGCCGCGCAGACTTGCTGGAGCGGATCGAGCGGCCGGATCTGCCGCGCGCGCAGATGCTCGATCTGTCGATGCTCATGAGTCCTGCCCGCGCCATGCCCGGCACGGACATCAAGCGCACCATTGAACGGAACGACCGTCCCGGTGTCATCTACCTTGACGATGAGATCCTCGAGGAGTGCCGGGGGAATATCGTGCAGGGATTGCCGTTCTCGGGATTCTACGACATTCGGAACCATCACCTCGCCGTCGGGGCACGGGTGGCGGGTGCCATCGCGACCAAGCATGGGGATGCCGGGCTGCCGGACGGCCACGTGCACCTCCGCTTCCGGGGCAGTGCAGGCCAGAGCTTCGGCGCCTTTGCGACACACGGCATGCACCTCGATCTGGAAGGGGAAGCCAACGACTACGTGGGCAAGGGGCTCTCCGGCGGCGAGGTGAGCATCCGGCCATTCCGTCAGGCGGCGTACGTGCTCGCGACGCACGAGAACACCATACTGGGCAACACCTGCCTGTACGGCGCCACGGCGGGCCGACTCTTCGCTGCCGGCCAGGCGGCCAGCCGCTTCGCAGTCCGCAACTCCGGCGCGACCGCCGTGATCGAGGGCGCTGGCAACCACTGCTGCGAATACATGACCGGGGGGCTGGTGGTCGTGCTCGGGCCGGTCGGGCGAAATTTCGGCGCCGGGATGTCCAACGGTGTCGCCTACGTGCTGGACGAGGACGGCGGATTCGCCAGTCGAGTGAACATGGACATGGTCTGCGTGGACAGCTGCACCGAGGAGGATGAGCGTCTCCTCCTGGCGCTGATCCATGAGCACCAGGAGCGCACCGGGAGCGCGCGGGCTCGCCAGCTGATCGAACAGTGGGCCGAGTTTCGCCCCTGCTTCAAGAAGGTGGTGCCGAATACCACGCCGAACTCGCCTAAGGCATCAGTGCAGCCAATGGAGCCGGCCCCCGAACCCGCCCCGGAACCGGCTGGCACCCGCTCCTGACGGAGCGCAATGGATCGGCTGGATCCGAGACGCCGAGGCCATGCCTCGCGTGACGTCGTGCCCGCGGTGGACGCACCCGGCCTGACAGTTAATTGACCTCGCACCCAGGGAATCGCCGGCGGCGGGCCTTGCAGGTGCAAGAATGGGTGAATAGCTTGCTAGACAACAAGCAAGCGACTGAGTCCCTACAGGCAGGGCGGCATGGTGCGACCAGCGGAGAAAGAACGCAACGCGACGCGAAGCCGGGAGGCGATCCTGGATGCGGCCGAGCACCTGTTCGCGGAACGTGGCTACGATGCGACCAGCCTCACCGATGTCGGATCGTCAGCGGGTGTCTCCCGTGGCACCCCCGGATACTTCTTCGGCTCCAAGGAGCAGCTCTATCGGGATGTGCTGGAGCGGTGTCTCGAGCGGGTGCGTTCCGCGGTACGGAACGGTCACGAGCGGGCGCTTGCCAGTCACGAGTCGCCGGAGGTGGTGCTGGCCGGCGCGGTGGGTGAGTACTTCGACTTCATCACCGCCAACCCCGATTTCGTCCGGCTTCTCGAGCGTGAGGCGCTGGATGGTGGCAAGCAGATCGCCACGCTCCCGCCGCACCTCGAGGCCGCGCAGGAAGCCCTCAGCACTATCGTGACGGAACTGGCCCTGGAGCCCGCAGACCAGGGTGAGGCCCGGCAATTGATCGTGAGCATGCTGGCCCTGTCGTGGTTTCATGTGGTGCATGCCCCCACCGTCCTCCGGGCCCTGGGTCTGGACGCTGCGGATCCGGCGTTTCGGGAGGAGCGTCGTCGACACGTAGTGAATTTGGTCGTCCAAGGTGTGCGCGGACGGCTGGGGATCGCGGAGTACGTCAATACTCCGGACGTTTAATGGCTGCCTCAACGACTGGGCGCCTCTCGTGACGCAGGCCGGCTCGACCGTGGCCGATACTCTGGACCAGCCCCTTAAGGAAGTGGACCGATGACCAATGTGATGACGCCAGAGCCGAAGTCCGGAGCCCCCGCGACGCCACTGGCGACGGAAAAAGAGGCGCGGGATGTCGCCGAGGCCGCGCGCGAACAGGACTGGCAGGCGCCCAGCTTTGTCCGGCAACTCTTCGAAGGAAACTTCCAGGTGAGCCTGATCCACCCGTACCCCGAGCCATCGGCGGCGGACGTGGAAAAGGCCCGGCCGTTCATGGAAAAACTCACCGCGTTCATGAGCACCAAGGTCGACAGCGATCGCATCGACCGCGAAGGAAAGATCCCGCCCGAGATCATCCAGGGTCTCCGTGAGCTGGGCGCATTCGGCATCAAGATCCCGGAAGAGTACGGCGGCCTCGGGCTCTCGCAGCTGATGTACACCAAGGCGATCGGCATTGTGACGAGCCAGGACGGGAGCATGACGGCGCTGCTGTCGGCGGCGCAGTCCATCGGCGTGCCCACGCCACTCAAGCTCTTCGGCACTCCGGAGCAGAAGAAGAAATATCTGCCCCGCCTCGCGAAGGGTGCGATTTCCGCCTTCGCACTGACGGAAGCGAATGTCGGCTCCGACCCCGCGGGGCTCGCCACGCACGCGGAGCTCTCTGCCGACGGCACCCACTACATCCTGAATGGAGAGAAGCTCTGGTGCACCAATGGCACCGTGGCCGAACTCTTCGTCGTCATGGCGCGCACCACGGGCAAGAAGATCACCGCGTTCATCGTCGAGGCGAGCTGGCCCGGTGTCGAAGTGGTTCAGCGGCTCCATTTCATGGGACTCAAGGCGATCGAGAACGGCGTCATCCGCTTCACCAACGTCAAGGTGCCGGTCGAGGATATCATCTGGGGCGAGGGGAAGGGCCTCAAGCTCGCGCTGATCACATTGAATACGGGTCGACTGACGCTACCCGCCTCATGTGTGGCGGGCGCCAAGAAGTGTCTGGAAATTGTGCGGCGATGGGGCAACGAGCGGGTCCAATGGGGCCAGCCGGTCGGCAGGCATGATGCCATCGCCCAAAAGATCGGACGGATGGCCGCCGAGACCTTTGCGATGGAGGCGGTCAGCGACCTTGCCAGCCTGATGGCCGATGAAGGCAAACGGGACATCCGGCTCGAGGCGGCGATCGCCAAGATGTGGAATACCGAGCTCGGATGGCGGATTGTGGATGACACTCTGCAGATCAAGGGAGGGCGTGGCTACGAGACGGCCGACAGTCTCCGCTCCCGGGGCGAGCGGCCGGAGCCGGTGGAGCGCATGCTGCGCGACTTCCGAATCAACCTGATCTTCGAAGGCTCCTCGGAAATCATGCGGCTGTTCATCGCCCGCGAGGCGGTGGACACCCACCTCCGGGTGGCCGGCGCGCTGATCGACCCGAAGTCGACCGGCGCACAGAAGTTCCAGGCGCTGCTCAAGTCGGCGGCGTTCTACGGGTTGTGGTATCCGAAGCTCTGGCTGCCATTCAAGGGCTGGCTGGGGTACGGCGAGTTCGGGCGCCTGGGAAGACACATGCGATTTGTCGAGCGGTCCAGCCGCCGGCTTGCCCGGAACCTGTTCCACTGCATGATTCGCTTCGGACCGAAGCTGGAAAAGAAGCAGGCGGTCCTGGGCCGGCTGGTGGAGATCGGCGCGGAGCTGCTCGCGATCTCGGCCTCCTGTGCCCGCGCGCAGATGCTGCTGAAGAAGGCGCCGACGGAAACCGGCCCGGAAGAGCTGGCCGACGTCTTCAGCCGCCAGGCCCGGCGGCGGGTGAACCAGAAATTCCGCGAGCTGTGGTCAAATGACGACGACATCACCTATCGCACCGCGCGCCACGTTCTCGACGACCAGTTCCGCTGGCTCGAGGACGGAATCGTGAAGGGCGAGGCGTAGCCGCTCGAGACAGATGTCGAACGACAGGACAGCGGGGCGGGCCGAGTGGCCCGCCCCGCTGTTGTCTGCCGGTCCCTTCACCGGTAGCCGCCTGTTCCGGCCTCCGGCCATCCTTCTTAGGGTTTGTCGGGGCCCCGTGACTGGCAGGTGTAGCCGTAGGCCAGCTGCTGGAGCAGTCCGCGCTTATCCTCGAAGAGCCCGCTCACCGTCACACATCGGTCCAGCGGAGCCTCGAGCGCAATGGTGCCCCGATAATGACCCGCGACCTTTGCCTGGGGGTGCTGCCGCTCGAACTCGGTGCGCGACATGTGGCCGCTCGCGGCGGGGTCGACTACCAGCACCAGGCGCTGGTCAGTGTCGAAATAGAGCGTGGGCGATTCCTTCGTCTCATCCACCTTCAGGCTGGGCCGGATCACGGCGCCGCCCAGCGTCCATTGAGGCTGAGGCGTGAGGCGTCGCGGAACCCGAGCACTGGCGAGCGCCTCTCGCTGCCCGCGATCGGCGAATATTTTCCTTATCTCGGTGAGCGTCGTGGTGCCGAGGATCAGCCCTACCATGTCGGAGGCATCGTTGGTCCGGGCCGTGAAGCGCGCAGCCTCCTGCTGCGCCAGCAGCGGCGACTGGAGCATGAGCAGCAAGCCTACTGTGTGATATTGAACACGCATGACGGGGCGATCCTGAGTGGGTCCACTCCCTGTCAAGCAACCTGCGTACCGTGCTGGCCGCAGCATCTAACATGTTGCTGTTAAACGTCATGCGCTTCCCCAGCCGAGGGCATCGAAGGTGGGGTACCGGCAAGGCGCGGTTGAATGGGGGAAGCGCGTCCCGGCGCCAGGTGTCCGGTCTTGTGACACCATCGCAGACCCCGGAATCGGCTGATGTGAAAGCCGCCATCCGGGGATTACGCTGGGCCAGCAGTCTACCGGGCGGGGCAGTAGATTTTCCGCTTGATGACGTCGGATGAGACTGGCGATCTATCACAGGAGAGGACGGCATGGCGACAGCAGAGGGGCGGACGCTGGCCTTCGTGGGTCCGGAGCAGGTGGATGTCGCCGTGCTCGAGACCTTTCCCTATGAGGGACCGGAGCAGGAGATCGTCACCGAGACCGACGAATTCAGCGCGGTGTGCCCCTACAGCGGGCTGCCCGACTTCGCGACCCTCATCATCCGCTACGTGCCGGGTGCGAAGTGCATCGAGCTCAAGAGTCTCAAGTACTACGTCACCAGTTACCGGAATGTCGGCATCTTCCAGGAGCATGCCACGGCGAAAATGGCGAAAGACCTGCACCGGTGCCTCACACCGAAGTGGCTGGAGGTACGGACGGTGTACAAGGTGCGGGGCGGCTTTCTCACCACCTGCTCGGTGCGCCTCCCTTCTACCTGATCGTATGGCCTGCCGGAGGGTGAGCAGCACGGGCGCCCGAAGCCGAGGCGCCCTCTGTCGTTTCCGCAGTTGCCATCGTCACGTCAGGCAGGCGCTGCCCCGACGAGTCGCTCCGCGAGCTCGGCGATCCTGGCGCTGCCCGGTACCGCCGCCACCCAGCGGGCGGGCACCGCCCCATCGCCGTCCCGGGCGCCCATCAATCCACCGGCCACCGCCGCGTTGGTGTCGGTATCTCCTCCCGCATTGACCAGCCAGGCCACGCCGCGCTCGAGCGTCGGCTCGTGATAGGCGAACCAGAGCGCGATCTCGACGCCGTGTACCACGTACCCCGCGCCGGGGCCGACCACCGGCAGTTCCTCCCGCTTCTCCAGCGGCACCCGGCGAACAGCCGCGAGCAGCTCCTCCGGTGCCTGGTTGCTCACCAGCGACTCGATGACATCGCCGATGAAGTCCCGCCGACCTCGAAGAAAGCAGGCTGCGGCGACGTTTACCGCCACCGCGCCCCAGGCACACCGCTCGTCGGGATGAGTCAGCACCGCCGTGTGGTACGTCCCGCTCACCAGGTTGGCGGGCTGGGCGAAGGTGCGGAGCGCTACGGGCAGGCAGCGCGAGATCGTCCCGTTCCCCGCCTGCCCCCCGGTCCTGGCCGGGGGCGAATCGTGAGTCCGGATGTGACGGAGAGCGGTGCGCGTCCAGATGCCGATGCCGCGGCCATCCCGTTCGGCCCAATCGGCCCAGCGGAGTGCAAGCCGGTGCAGGTCCACCTCGGGTTCCAGCAGTTCCTCGGCCAGCATCAAGCTCAGGGCGAGGTCGTCGTCGTAGGGCGAGTTGGGGGGATGTGCGGGATCGATCTCCTTCACGCCGCCGGGAAAGGTGGCGGCGATCCGCTCCGCCGTCTCGAGGAATTCGGTTGGCACACCGAGTGCGTTACCGGTGGCGTGTCCGAGGAGTGCGCCACGGGCGCGCGACGCGAGATCAGGAGCATTCATGAGCAGTATCGTCGAGGAGTCCCAGATGCCACGAGCCGCGACCCAATACCCGGCTTCTGGAGGGCAACCCGTTGCTGCCCCTAAGGTAACCCTGCCCGCCGAGGCTCCGGCATCCGGGAGTCGACCCCGCGTCCTCGGCCGGCTCGCGCCGTTTGTCTCTGCGGGATTCTTCGTGCTGGCCCTCTGGGGCGTACATCACGCGCTGGCCGGCACCAGCTACGCGACACTTTGGCGCGCCATTCTGTCCGTGCCCCCGGCGAGGACCGCCCTGGCGATCGGGCTCACGGTCCTCGCGTACTTCACACTCACCGGTTACGACGTCCTCGCGCTCCGCTACGTCCGGCATTCGCTCGACTATCCGCGCGCCGGGCTGGCCTCGTTCATCGCCTTTGCCTACAGCAACAGCATCGGGCTTGCGATGCTCACCGGCGCGACCGTACGCACTCGGCTCTACTCCTCATGGGGACTGCCGACACCGATCATCGGCCGGATCGTCGCCTTCGGAGCGGCCACGCTCTGGATTGGCCTGTTCGCCGTCGCCGGCAGTGCACTGGTCGTCGAGCCCCGCACCATTGCCCCACTCATCGGCGCCCCGGCCTGGCTAGCGGTAGTCGCTGGAGCCGTCTGCCTGACACTGGTCACGGCCTACCTGCTCTGGTGCGCGGTCTGGCGTACCCCGCTGTTGATCCGGAGTTGGAGCTTCGCCCCGCCGAGCATCGGCCTTGCACTCGGGCAGCTGCTCGTATCGGCCGGCGAATGGCTCGCGGCTGCAGGCATTCTCTTCGCGCTCCTCCCACCCGATACCGGACTTTCCTATCCCGCATTCGCCGGGATCTTCGTGGTCGCGCAGGGACTCGGCCTGGCGAGCCACGTGCCTGGCGGGCTCGGCGTGTTTGAGGGCACGATGCTGGTGCTCGTGGGGCAGCGGGTTCCGGCTGGCGAATTGGCAGGGGCCCTCGTCGCCTTCCGCGCGCTGTACTACCTGTTTCCCATGATGGGTGCCACCGCCCTGCTTGTCGGAGCGGAAGGGCTACGGCACCGGAAGCATCTCGGGGAGATCTCCGCCGCGGTCTCGCGCGTCGTCCCCAATTTCGCGGCACCCCTCCTCGCGGTGGCGGTGTTCGCGACCGGCACCATTCTCCTCCTTTCAGGCGCCACCCCGACCACGGCGTGGCGGCTCACGCTGCTCCAGGACCTGGTCCCCCTTCCCGTGCTCGAAGCCTCACACTTCATCGCGAGTCTCGCGGGGGCCGGACTGGTCGTCCTCGCCTACGGGCTGTACCGCCGGATGAACGCCGCCTGGGTGCTCACCGCCGCGTTGCTGGCCACCGGTGCGGTCACCTCGCTGCTCAAGGGGCTCGACTTCGAGGAAGCCACCGTCGCCGCGCTGGCGCTCACGGCGCTGCTGCCGGCGCGCAGCTGGTTCTACCGTCGCAGTTCCCTGCTCGACGAGCGCTGGAGTCTCGGGTGGATCGTGGCGGTCACGGTGACAATCGGCACCTCGGTGTGGCTGGGATTCTTCGCCTACCAGCATGTCGACTATTCCAACTCGCTCTGGTGGCAGTTCGAATTCGGCGCGGACGCCCCCGGTTTCTCCGCGCGACCGTCGGGGCCGTGAGCCTCGGGCTGGTACTCGCGATCGTCCGACTGCTCCGGCCGGCGCGCCTCGGAACAGGTCGAGCCCTCCCCCGCAGATCTGCTGCGAGCCAGCGCCATCCTGCAGCGCTACCCGCGCGCCGCCGCCAATCTCGCGCTGCTCGGGGACAAGAGCCTGCTCTTCAACGATGACGGCAACCGCGTTCCTCATGTATCGGCGTCCAGGGCCGGAGCTGGGTCGCCCTCGGCGATCCCGTCGGTCCCGACGCCGATGCGCGGCGCGAGCTGGCCTGGCGCTTTCGCGAGCTGGTCGATCGCCAGGGCGGCTGGCCGGTCTTCTACGAGATCAGCCCGCAGACGAGCTCCCGCATCTACCTCGAACAGGGGCTCACCCTGGCCAAGATCGGGGAAGTGGCACGGGTCGCCCTGCCGAGCTTCTCGCTCGAAGGCAGCAGCCGGGCACGCGTTCCGGAACTGGCGCAACGCGTGCGAGCGCGCGGGTTGTGTCGTCGAGGTATTGCTCACCGCGGCTCGAGCGACGGAGCCCTCGACGATCTGCAGCGAGTCTCCGAGGAATGGCTCGCCGTGAAGCACACCCGCGAGAAGCGTTTCTCGCTGGGCGCCTTTTCGCCCGACTACCTTCGAAACTTCCCCATCGCCCTGGTGCGCCAGCGAGGACCGAATCGTGGCGTTCGCCACCCTGCTGAGCACCGCCACCCACGACGAAATCACGGTCGACCTCATGCGCTACGGCGCGGACGCGCCGCCGAACGTCATGACCTATCTCTTCGTGCAGCTCATGGTGTGGGGACGGGAGCAGGGCTATCAGTGGTTCGACCTCGGGCATGGCACCTCTCGCCGGGCTCGAGAGCCGGGCGCGTCGCGCCGTTGTGGAACCGGATCGGGGCGTTCGTGTACCGTCAGGGCGAGAATTTCTACAACTTCAGGGGGCTCCGGGAGTACAAGGACCGGTTCGATCCGGTCTGGGAGCCGCGATACCTCGCGTCGCCCGGTGGCCTTGCCCTCCCCTTCATTCTCACCGATATCGCGACCCTGATCGGTGGCGGGATCAAGGGGGTATTCGCCAAATGATCGGGTCCTTCCTGCTCCTTGCCTCGCTGACAGCCGCTCCTCCCCAGACGCCCGTGGACGATGCGGCGTTCCGCTATGGACGGTTTGGTCTGGTGAATGTCTACCGTCCTCCGGGTCCAACCACCGGGATCGTGCTTCTGTTCTCGGGGGACGGCGGCTGGAACCTGGGGGTCATCGACATGGCCCGGGCCGCCGCCGCCGATGGCCTCCTGGTGCTCGGCGTCGACACACCACGCTATCTCAAGGCCGTGGATGCGAGCCACGAGCGCTGTGCCTACTACGCTGCTGACGCCGAGTCCCTCAGTCAGTTCGCGCAGAAGCGCCTTGGATTGCCCCGGTACCAGCCGCCGATACTCGCCGGCTATTCGTCGGGGGCGGGTCTGGTCTACGCCACGCTCGCCCAGGCGCCTGACAACACCTTCGAAGGTGCCGTCAGCATCGGATTCGACCCCCTGTTACCGACTGAGACCTCGCCCTGCGAACGCAACGGCCTCGGCAGCACTCCGGGGCCGAGGGGACGGAGCCGGATGGTTTCGCCCGTCCCTCAGCTGCCGGCCCCATGGGTGATCCTGCATGGCGCGGCGGACAGTGTCTCGCCCATCGACTCGGTCGAGGCCTTTGCCGCAGCGGTCGCGGGGACCGAGGTGGTGCGTCTGCCACACGTCGGCCACGGATTCTCGAGGCAGAACCAGTGGATGCCGCAGTTCCGCGACGCCCTCGCCAGGCTCGCCCCGCGGCCGGCCACCGGCGCCCTGGCGGTTCCGGCGGACCTCGGGGATCTGCCGATTGTCGCGCTGCCCCTGCCGGAGACCCCGGGTGACTTCTTTGCCATCGTGCTGTCGGGTGACGGCGGCTGGGCGAGCATCGACAAGCAGATCGGGGACGAGCTGGTGAAGGCTGGCGTGCCGACGGTGGGCTTCAATTCGCTGCAGTACTTCTGGAAGAAGCGGACCCCGGAGGAGATTGCAGGTGACCTCGAGAAGATCATCCGTCACTACCAGGTGGCGCTGCATTGCGACAGGGTCGTCCTCGTGGGGTATTCCCTCGGGGCGAACGTCCTGCCGCTCATGGCCTCGCGGCTGCCGCCGGCCCTGCTGGCGCAGGTCCGGCTGATCGCCTTTCTCGGTCTCGAACATCAGACCGATCTCGAGTTCCGGCTGGGTGACTGGCTCGGCTCGAAACATGAGGCCGTCTACCCGTTGCTCCCGGAGGTGCAGAAGCTGGCGGGCCAGCCGATGCTCTGCGTCTACGGGGCCCGGGAAGGGGATACCCTTTGCCCCGATCTGCCCGCCGGACTGGCGGAGGTCGTCCGGCTGGAAGGGGGGCACCATTTCGGCGGAGATTTCCGGGGGCTCGCCAGGCTGATCCTCGATCGTGTGAAGTAGCTCCGAGTGCCGGGACCGACAGACTCGGCACCGGCTCGGAACTCCTTTCCCTCCTTCCCCCGCCCCGCCGATGCTGGCTATCTTTTCAGCTCCCATCCATGAAGAGCGGCGCGTGGCCAAGGACTCACTGACGGTAACCGACAATCGCACCGGCAAGCAGTACGACCTGCCGATCAGCGAAGGCACGATCAAGGCAGGCGATCTTCGGCAGATCCGTACCGACGAACAGGATTTTGGCCTGATGGCCTACGATCCGGCGTTCCTCAATACGGCCTCCTGCCGCAGCGCCATCACCTTCATCGATGGCGACAAGGGGATCCTGCGCTACCGGGGCTACCCGATCGAGCAGATCGCCGACAAGGCGAGTTTCCTCGAGACCGCCTACCTCCTCTTCGAAGGGGAGCTCCCCACCAAGGCGCAGCTGGACAAGTGGGAGCACGAGGTGCGGTACCACACCTACGTCCACACCAACATCATCAAGTTCATCGAGGGATTCCGGTACGACGCGCATCCGATGGGCACGCTGCTCGGTGCGGTGGGGGCGCTGTCGACCTTCTACCCGGATGCCAAGCACATCGAGGATCCGGAATGCCGCTACCTGCAGCGCGTACGGCTCATCGCCAAGCTGCCGACCATCGCCGCGTTCGCATTCCGGCACAGCCGAGGCCTGCCGTACGTCTTCCCGCGGAACGACTTGAGCTACATCGGGAATTTTGTGAATATGACGTTCGAGATCGGCGGCCAGCACGAGCCGAATCCGGTGCTGCAGAAGGCCCTCGAAATCCTGCTGATCCTGCACGCGGACCACGAGCAGAACTGCTCCACCAGCGCCGTACGCAGCGTCGGCTCCTCACAGGTGGATCCTTTCTCCGCCGTCTCCGCCGGTATCGCCGCCCTGTATGGCCCGCTGCACGGCGGCGCCAATGAGGCGGTCCTGGCGATGCTCGACGAGATCGGCGAAAAAAAGAATGTCCCGGCCTTCATCGCGGAGTGCAAGGCGGGCGGCGGCCGGCTGATGGGCTTCGGACACCGGGTGTACAAATCGTACGACCCGCGCGCCAAGCTCATCAAGAAAGTGGCGTACGACGTCTTCGAGCAGACCGGACTCAACCCGAAGCTGGAGATTGCACTCGAGCTGGAGCGGATTGCCCTGGAGGACGAGTACTTCATCAAGCGGAAGCTCTACCCCAACGTGGACTTCTACTCGGGGCTGATCTATCAGGCGATGGGTTACCCGACCGACTACTTCACGGTCCTCTTCGCGCTGGGGCGGCTGCCGGGATGGATCGCGCAGTGGGAGGAGATGCTCCGCGACAAGGAGCAGAAGATCTCCCGCCCCCGCCAGATCTACACCGGCTACGCCGAGCGACAGTTCACCCCGATGGCGATGCGGGGATGACCGAGGCCGAGCTGGACGAACGGCTCTCCCGTCCGACCGACGGGGTACGCGAGGTCCTCCGGCGCCTGCCGGGGGACCTTCTCGTTCTGGGCGCCGGGGGCAAGATGGGTCCCAGTCTCGCGACCATGGCCCGTCGTGCGCTGGACCATCGCCATCGGGTCTACGCCGTCTCGCGCTTCTCCGACCCTGCCGCGCGCAGCAGACTCGATGCAGCCGGCATCACCACTCTCGTCGCAGACCTGATGGACCCGGCCGCGGTCGCACGGCTGCCGGACGCTCCGCACCTGATCTTCATGGCGGGCCAGAAGTTCGGCACCGAGGCCGCGCCGCACACGACCTGGGCGATGAACGCCATCGTCCCCACGCTCATCGCCCAGCGGTATCGCGGCGTACGCAGTGTCGTCTTCTCCACCGGCAACGTGTATCCCCTCACGCCGGCCGACTCCGGGGGTCCCGAGGAGCACCATGCAGTCGGCCCCGTCGGTGAGTACGCGATGAGCTGCCTCGCGCGTGAACGGATCTTCGAACACGCCTCTGCTACGACCGGTACGCCGGTCTGCATCGTGCGGCTCAACTACGCCATCGATCTCCGCTACGGCGTGCTGGTGGACATCGCCCGCCGGGTGCGCGCTGGCGAAGCAGTGCCGCTCGCGATGGGCCATGTGAATGTGATCTGGCAGGGGGATGCGAACGCCCACGCCCTCGAGTGCCTGGCGCTGGCAGCCTCACCCGCGACGGTGCTCAATGTGACCGGGGCGGAGACCCTCGGTGTGCGCTGGCTGGCGGAGCGGTTCGGGGAGCGGTTCGGCCGCGCGCCCCGCTTCGAGGGCACCGAAGGCTCCGATGCCCTCCTGAGCAACGCCGCGCGGTCGGTGGCCCGCTTTGGGCCGCCGACCGTGGGTGTGGAGTCGATGCTCGCCTGGGTCGCCGAGTGGCTGGAACAGGGCGGCCCCCTGCTCGCCAGGCCGACGCACTTCGAGGAACGCTCCGGCCGGTTCTGACCGGTGCCGCTACCGGGCGGTCCGGGCGAGCTGCTCGGCGGAGGACGCGATGAGCGCGGCTTCGTCAGTCAGCACCGCCGCGACCCGGCCGATCTCTGCCTCCGCCAGCTGCCAATTCTTCTGCTCGATGGCCTCGCGCACTCCCGGCAGCGTCTTCACGCCGTAACCGGTATAGAAGCCCGGAGCGTAGATGAGGTGGATGAACCAGTTCCGGTGCGGGAGGCCGGCGGGATGGGTCAGCCGCCGCTCGCTCTCGATCAGGCGCCCATTCAGCCCATCGGTCGCCGCGCGGGCGTAGCCCGCACCACCCTCCCTGCCTGACGAGACAAAGGCGGAGTCGTACCGGCTTGCGCTCCGCTTCAGGGAATCGAGTGCGTTGTCGAGCGGCGCGAAGTTCAGATAGGGAGGCAGCTCCTGCCGCTCCGGAGGGCTGGATGGGTTCCGCACGTTGTTGGTGGCCGGGAAGACTCCCTCGTCCAATTCCCGGTTCACCTCCCGGGCCGTGTCCTGGCGGTCCGCGAGCAGCTTCTTCACCTCACCAACATACTTGCCGATGTTGTCGGCGAGGGCGGTGAATTCGAGCGGAAGGACCTCCGCATCGGCGAGCCGCATGACCGCAGTCCCCACCGTCTGCGCCAGCGCCCGGCCATAGACGAAGCTGGTAGTCACTGAAGTGGGTGTACCAGTAGAAGTCGTCGTAGATGGAGTGGTAGATGCCGCCGTCGTCCTCACCGCCGAATCCGAGGTTCAGCGAGGCGATGCCGAGGTGCTGGAGGAACGGCGTGAAGTCGGAGCCGGAGCCCAGCGGCTCCAGCCGCTGGTCGGCCCGCTGGCGCGCCTCGGCCCGCGCGTCGGCGTCGCCCGAGCGGATGCGCGCGCCAGCTGGCGCGCGCGCCCAGACGGTGAGGCCGGTCTCCGGATCGCTCGATGTCCCGCGCCACACCGTTCATGAAGCGCTCCAGCGTGTGCGATCCCCCCATGCCGAGGATAGCCGCGACCGTTGCCGTCGGTGTTGATGTAGACCGCGGCATGCTGGCGCAGCTCCGCCGGCATGCGTCTCCACCCATTCGGTGGAGCCGAGCAGCCCCGGCTCCTCGCCGTCCCAGGCGGCATAGATGATGGTGCGCCGCGGCCTCCAGCCCTGGCTGCAGCAGGTCACCCATCGCCCGCGCCTCTTCGAGCAGGGCGACCTGCGCCCGAGATCGGGTCCTCGGCGCCGTTGACCCAGGCGTCGTGGTGATTGCCGCGAATGATCCATTCATCCGGGGCCTCGGTGCCCGCGAATCGTCGCAATGACGTCGTAGACGCGGCTTGATATCCCAGTTGAACGCGAGCCTGCAGGTGCACCTGCGCCGGGCCGGGACCGATGCGATAGGTGATCGGCAGCGCGCCACGCCACGCCGGCGGCGCGACCGGCCCACTGAGCGCCGCAGCAGCGGCTCGGCATCCGCGTACGAGATCGGCAGCACGGGAATCTTCGTCAGCGTCGGCGCGTCGGCGAGCGGCGAGGCGCTTGGCGCCGGGCGTCGCGCCGACGCCGGGCGTCAGCGGATCGCCAGGATAGAGTCGGCATATCCGCCACGCTGCCGCGCTGCACGCCGTCCCGCGGCCGGAACGCTCCCTTGGGAAAGACCTCGCCCGGCGACGAAGCCGTCGTCCTGCGGGTCGGAGTAGATGAGGCAGCCGACCGCGCCATGTTCCGCCGCCACCTTGGGCTTGATGCCGCGCCACGAACCACCGTAGCGCGCGATGACGATCGCGCCCTCGCACCGAGATGCCCCGGCGCTCGAGCTCCTCGTAGTCCGCCGGAATGCCACGGTTCACGTAGACCAGCGGCGCGGTGACGTCGCCATCGATGGAGTAGGCGTTGTACGTCGGAAGCTGCTCGGTGCGCTGGCCCGACGTCGGATCGACCGCGAGCACGGACTCCTCGAGCCTGGCGACGAATTTCGTCGGTGCGACCAGTTCCAGCACGCGCTCACGCGGAGTCGGGAAGAGCACATCGAAGCGCTCGATCTGCGCCTCGAGTCCCCACGACTTGAAACGGCCCAGGATCCACTCGGCGTTCTCCCTGTCGTAGGCGGAGCCGACGTGGTGCGGCCGGGCAGAGAGGTGACGCATGCTCTCGCGCAGCGTATCGGGATCGGGCAGCGCGCGGAGCCGCCCCTCCCAGTCCCGCTCGACTGCGGAGGCGGCGGCGGAATACCCAGCGAGCGGTGGATCGGTGAGCGGTGCGGCCGCACCCAGCGTCAGCACCCCGAGCATGAGGCCACCACTCCGCAACCAGCCTGCCATTCGCCGACGATTCCGCATCAGGTTCCTCCGCTGCAAGCCGGCCAGTCCCCCGCATCCGCGAGAGTCCAGTGTCGACCTGGTGAGCAAGCGAGCACTCGAGCGCCGCATGAAGGTACCGCGCGCCGCCCCCGCCGCCAGACGGTGGGCCGCCCCAATCGGTCGCAGACCCGGCTCGCCACCGACCAGTCAGCGCTCTACACTTCTTCCCATGACGGATCTGCGCAGTCACCTGCTCGCGGGACAGGTCATCCCCGCCCACCCGCTCGCCCTCACCGCCAGCCGCACCCTGGACGAGCGCCACCAACGCGCCCTGACCCGCTACTACATCGCCGCGGGCGCCGGCGGCATCGCCGTCGGGGTGCACACGACCCAGTTCGCCATCCGCGACCACGGGCTCTTCGAGCCGGTGCTCGCGCTGGCGATGGAGACGGCGACCGAGGCGCTGCGAGCGCGCCCACGGCCATTCGCGAGGATCGCCGGGGCGATCGGACCAACGCTGCAGGCGACACGGGAGGCGACGATCGCGGCGCGCCTGGGGTATGACGCCGTGCTGCTCTCACTGGCCGGCTGGACGGGAGCGTCCGATGAGGCGATGCTCCGCCACTGCCGCGCCGTCGCGGAGATTCTGCCGCTGATGGGCTTCTACCTGCAGCCCGCGGTCGGCGGTCGGATCCTCGGCTACGACTTCTGGCGGCGCTTCGCGGAGATCCCCAACGTCGTCGCCATCAAGATCGCCCCATTCAACCGGTATCAGACGCTCGACGTGGTGCGCGCCGTGGCCGACGCAGGCCGCGACGACCTCGCCCTTTATACCGGCAACGATGACAACATCCTGATCGACCTGCTCTCCCGTTTCTCCTTCGGCGACGGCGAGCGGCGGATCGTCGGCGGCCTGCTTGGCCAGTGGGCCGTCGGCACCAGGCGCGCAGTTGAACTGCTGCACGCCGTCCGCTCGCTCCCGCCAGGGGAATCGATCGAGCCTCTCTGGCTGCGCATGGCCAATGAAATCACCGATCTCAACGCCGCGCTGTTCGATGCGGCCAACGGCTTCGCCGGCTGCATCGCCGGCATCCACGCGCTGCTCTGTCTCGATGGGCTGATGGCGGGACCCTGGTGCCTCGATCCCTCGGAGGGCCTCTCCCTGGGTCAGCGAGAGGCCATCACTCGCGTGGTCGCCGCCTACCCTGATCTGCTCGACGGACCGTTCATCGCCGAGCATCGGGCCACCTGGCTGGACGAGGCACCCGCGCGCGCCCCTTGACGTCATACTAGCACTGTGATATCATAGCGATACCACTCACTTCCCAGAGGGTACGGCCGTGATTCGCGAGATCGAGAAGAAGGCGCTGTCGGGCGGATTGATGTTGATCCTGTTGCTGGTCCTGATCGGGTTCGGGCTGCTTGGGTTGATCAGTGCGGCGAAGGCGCAGGATCCCGCGCGCGCGACGGTGTTCGCGATCGCGGACGGCATCCTCGTGGTGCTCGTGACCGGACTGTTCACCGTGCAGCCCAACCAGGGCAAGGCGCTGCAGCTCTTCGGCAGCTACGCCGGCACGGTCCGCACGGCCGGGCTGTGGTGGGCCAATCCGTTCTTCACCAAGCGGGGGATCTCGCTCCGGGTCCGGAACTTCGAGACCACCAAGCTCAAGGTGAACGACCACAGCTCGAACCCGATCGAGATCGCCGCGGTCGTGGTCTGGCAGGTGACCGACACGGCCGAGGCGCTGTTCGAGGTCGACAACTACGAGGACTACGTCAAGGTGCAGAGCGAGTCGGCGCTGCGCGGCCTGGCCAACCAGTATCCCTACGATGCGCACCAGGAGGGGCAGATGTCGCTCTCGGTCAACACCGCCGACGTGGCGGAGAAGCTCAAGGGCGAGATCCAGGAGCGGCTGCTCAAGGCGGGGGTGAAGGATTCTCGAGGCGCGCATCAGCCACCTGGCCTACGCCCCGGAGATCGCCGGCGTGATGCTGCGGCGCCAGCAGGCGAGCGCCGTGATCGCCGCCCGGCAGATGATCGTCGAGGGCGCGGTCGGCATGGTCGAGATGGCGCTGGCGCTGCTCTCGCAGAAGGAGATCGTCCAGCTCGACGAGGAGCGCAAGGCCGCGATGGTGAGCAATCTGCTGGTGGTGCTCTGCTCCGAGCAGTCCACCCAGCCGGTGGTCAACGCCGGCACCATCTACTAGGCGGGGTCGTGGCCGAGCGAAAGCCGTTCCTGCTGAGGATCGACCCGGAGCTGTACGACGCCCTGCAGCGCTGGGCGTCGGACGACCTGCGCTCGCTCAATGGGCAGCTGGAATTCCTGCTGCGACAATCGCTCAAGGATGCTGGGCGACTGTCACAGCGGAAGTCAGGCTGACCGGGGAACACCTTCCGGTCCGACAACGGAGTCTCGGATGCCAACACCCGTGTGCCCCAAGTGCGCCGGCCGTCTCGAGGAGGGATTCACCCTCGATCTGGTGCATCACAATCAGTCCAGACAGGCCTCGTGGATCGAGGGGAAGCCAGTGCGATCGTTCTGGACCGGCCTGGCGACCAGGGGCCGGGCGCGCCACAAGATCCTCACCTACCGCTGCGGCCGCTGCGGCTTCCTGGAGTCGTATGCGCCGACGGAGTAGCATCACCCGCTGGGCGACGATCATTTGGCTTCTGCTCACCGGCCTGCTGACTGCCATGGCAGGGGCCCAGGCACCCGACGCGGGTGTCTACCAGATGTGGCAGGGCAGCGTGGAAATCGGACGGGAGAGCTTTCGCCGGAGCGCCGGACACTTCGATCAGGAATCGGTGATCCCCGTGCTCAACCTGCGCCTCGCGGGCAGTACCGAGCGGGGACCGGGCGGGATGGTGACCGGGTTCACTCTCACAGTGAGCAATGCAGCCGGCGACTCGAGTCGCGGATTCTATCGCGCGGTGATCGCGGGCGACTCGGTGCGAACCACGGGTCAGCTCAAGGGGACTACGGTCGAGCGGGTGCGCGATGCGGCCTTCGACGCCATCCTCCCGCCACAATCGGTATTGAGCTTCGCCGAGCTGATCCTGCGTGTGCAGGGACGCGACACGACCCTCCGCCTGCTGGTCGCCGGCCCGGACACGGTCATGCCGGCGGTGTTGCGATTCAACGGTGATTCGGCACGCGTCACGTTCGCGGGCCTGGAGATGCTGGCAGTGCTCGATGGCGACCGAGTCACCTCCATCGAGATTCCCGCGCAACGGGTGCGCGTCGTCCGCGCGAGCGCGCCGGACAGTCTTCCTCCCCTGACCGGCCTCCACCGCCCCGCCCCCGACTACAGCGTCTCGGCGGACGCGCCGTATACCGCTGTCGAGGTACGGGTGCCGGTGCAGGCCGGCACCGATACCTTTTCGCTCGGCTGCACCCTCACTGTGCCCCGCGCGGGTCATCGGCCCGTCCCTGCCGTCGTGACGATTACCGGTTCGGGCAGCCAGACCCGGGACGAGGAGCTCTGGCCTCTGGTGCGTGGCTACCGGCCCTTCGGTCAGATCGCCGACCGCCTCGGCCGCGAAGGCATCGCAGTACTCCGCTGCGATGACCGGGGGATCGGGGGCAGCACCGGCTCTCCCGATTCGGCAACGACGGCTGACCTGGCCAACGACACCCGCGCGGAGATCGCGTGGCTTCGTGCACGTCGGGAGATCGATGCGGCGAGGATCGGCCTGGTCGGGCACAGCGAAGGGGGGATGATCGGGCCGCTGCTGGCAGCGCAGGACCGGCGCCTGGCGGCGCTGGTGATCCTTGCGGGCCCCTCCAAGCCCGGAGTGGAGGTGTTGGTGGATCAGGCCCAGTGGCCGGTGCTGGCAACTCCAGGACTCTCGGCTGAGGTGCGGCGGGCCCGACTGCTGGAGGTCGAGACCGCCGTGCGGCGAGATTCCCTCCCCCGTAATCCATGGCTGCGCTGGTTCCTCCACTACGACCCGATCCGGGCGGCCCGGCTGGTGCGTCAGCCCACGCTGATTCTCCAGGGCGCACTCGACCGCCAGGTCTCGGCCGGACAGGCAGACACGCTCGCAGCCGCGATCCGCGGAGGCGGGAACCGGGACGTGACGGCACGGATTTTCCCTCACCTCAATCACCTCTTCCTGGTCTCCGAGACCGACGGCTCGCCTTCGGAGTATGCCTCTCTGCGCGAGGTGGCGGTGCCGAGTCCGGTACTGGATACACTCGCCGAGTGGATCCGGAACCGGCTGACGAAACGAAGGTAAAGGAACTGGACGGCCGCGGGCCCCTCGGCGGGGGCGGCGCAGGACGACCTGGGCATGGATGCCTTGGTGATGCTCCGGGAAGGGATCGGCGGGGCGGTCGGTCGCATTCGGGCGTCGTGGCCGGACAATGCTTGACTAATCAAGTAATTGTCCTTATACTCTCGCGCATGCCGACACCGTCGAGCCGACTGCAGCGGGAGATCAAGCAGACCAAGCCGTTTCGTTCGCCGGCCCAGGAGGCAGCCCTGGGGCTCTTTCGCACCACCGACGTTCTCCGTCGCCAAATGACGGCGCTCATCGCACCGGAAGGGATTACCGCTCAGCAGTACAACGTCCTCCGCATTCTCCGGGGGGCGGGCAGCACGGGACTCCCCACGCTCGAGATCGCCGAGCGGATGATCGAGCAGGCCCCGGGGATCACACGGCTGCTGGACCGGTTGGAGACGAAGCGGCTGGTACACCGGGAACGGTGCCCGGAGGACCGGCGCCAGGTCACCTGCCGGATCACGACCGGTGGTCTCACCCTGCTGGGCCGGCTCGACGCCGTGATCGACGACGCGGACGAGACCCTGCTCGGCGAACTCACCCTGACGGAAACTCGGCAATTGATCGGCCTGCTGGACCGGATCAGGGAGCGCCTCGGCCAGCACTAGCCGCCGGAACCCGGGACATGTCATCACCCGGTATTACTTGATCAGTCACTAGTTGATCAGCGAAGAACCACTTCATCACAGGAGTCGCATCATGGCTGCCATCGCTACCCCCACGATTGCCTCACTCGACGCGGAGCTCAATCAGACCGTGCTCGCAGGCAGGATCCTCGACGCATTCGACCGCTTCTATGCCGACCAGGTAGTCATGCAGGAGAACAATGCGCCCGCCGTCGCCGGTAAGGCTGCCAACCGGGAGCGGGAGGTCAAGTTCGTCGAAAGCATCGAGCAGTTTCATAGCGCCGCAATCCTCAACACCGCGGTCCAGGGTGACGTCAGTTTCTCCGAATGGGTCATGGACGTGACCTTCAAGGGCGGGGTCCGGGTGAAGCTGGAGCAGGTGGCCGTCCGGAAGTGGCAGAAGGGCCAGATCACCCACGAGCGCTTCTACTACAACGCCGGCAACGCCTGAGTCCGGGACACGGGAGAATGATCATGTTCAAGAAACTCATCCAGACCGGTGACGACCGCACCGCGCTGCTGCTCCGGCTCACCCTCGGGCTGGTAATGTTTCCTCACGCCGCGCAGAAGGTGCTGGGCTGGTTCGGTGGCTATGGCTTCAACGGCACCATGCAGTTCTTCACCCAGCAGATGCACATCCCGACAGTCTTCGCACTCCTCGCGATCACGGCCGAGTTCGCCGGATCTCTCGGGCTGCTCACCGGGTTCCTGACACGGATCGCCGCCTTCGGTATCCTCTGCAACATGGTGGTCGCGGTGGCCCTGACCCATCTGGGCAACGGCTTCTTCATGAACTGGTTCGGGACACAGAAGGGCGAGGGCTTCGAGTACCACATCCTGGCCGCCGGGTTGGCGATCGCGATCATCATTCGGGGCGGTGGCGCAGTCTCGGTCGACCGGCTGCTCAGCCATCCGGACTGACGGCTCGCGCGGCGCTCCGAACGGCGCAGGGGCGGCCAGTACGGCCGCCCCTGCGCATGTCCGGTCCCCCGTCCTGCCACAGACTACATCCCGGGCAGCTCTTCCCCCTCCAGGTAGGTGTACCCCTCCAGCCCCGCCACGTAGTCGGCGATGAACTGATTGGCATCGTCGCGCGGCAGGTCCTTGGCGTTGGTCACCTTGCGCCGGAACGTGGTCAGCAGCTCGGCCGGCGGAACTGGACGTAGTTGAGCACCTCGGTCACCGTATCACCGTGGACCAGGTCGGTGATCTCGTAGCCCTCGTCGGTCAGCCGGACGTGCACCGCGTTGGTGTCGCCGAAGAGGTTGTGCAGGTCGCCCAGGATTTCCTGGTAGGCGCCGGTCAGGAAGATGCCGAGGATGTAGGGCTCGTCGTCCCGGATCGGGTGCAGGTCGAGCGAGGGCTTCCCCTTCCGGCCGCCGACGAAGCGGTCGATGACGCCGTCGGAATCGCAGGTGATGTCCTGGATGGTGCCGCGGCGGGTCGGCTGTTCGTCGAGCCGATGGATCGGCATGATCGGGAAGAGCTGGTCGATGGCCCAGTTGTCCGGCAGGGACTGGAACACCGAGAAGTTGCAGAAGTAGCGGTCGACCAGGGTCGACTCGACGTCGGCCAGATCTCGGGATAGTTGGCCTTCTCGTCGCCGACCATCCGGGAGAGCGGATTGATGGTGCAGAGGTAGAGCTGCTCGGCGTTGGCCCGGTCGCGCAGGGTGAGCACCCCGCTGGCGAACAGCTCCTGCGCCCGTTCCTTGCCGAAGGTGGCGTCGTGGTGGACCTCCTGCAGCCGGTCGGGGCTGATCGATTCGAGATTTTCCTTGAGCTCGACCAGCAGGGAATGCGGCTCCTTCCCCAGGTCGGGACCACCGGCTCGCTCAGCGATTCGACGTCCGTCACGTTGACCAGCAGCAGCGCGTGATGCGCCGTGATGGCCCGGCCCGACTCCGAGATGATGTGGGGCATCGGGACCGCCTCGGCCTTGCAGACGGTGCCCAGGGTGTAGACCACGTCCTCGGCGTACTCCCGCATCGAGTAGTTCATGCAGGCCGGCCGGGTGGAGCGGGAGCCGTCGTAGTCGACGCCGAGTCCGCCGCCGACGTCCACGTGGGTCAGGTCGAACCCCATCCTGCGGATCTCGACGTAGAACCGGCCGATCTCCTCGAGCCCGGCCTTGATGTACTGGATGTCGGTGATCTGGCTGCCGAGGTGGAAGTGGACCAGCTTGAGCAGGTCCTTGCGGCCGCCGGCCTCGCAGCTGGTCGAGCAGCTTGACCAGCTCCACGGCGCTGAGGCCGAACTTGGACTTCTCGCCGCCGCTCTTGGCCCAGCGGCCCGAGCCCTCGGTGGCGAGCTTGATCCGGACGCCCAGGGTGGGCGTGAGCTTCATCTCGTCGGCCACCTTGAGCAGGGTGTCGAGCTCGCTGAGCTGCTCGATGACGATGTAGACGGTGTGGCCGAGCCGCTGGCCCATCAGGGCCAGCCGGGTGTACTCCTCGTCCTTGTAGCCGTTGCAGACGATGATGTGGTCGCCCTTGTCGGTCAGGCCGAGGACCGCCTGCAGCTCCGCCTTGCTGCCGCACTCGAGGCCGACGCCGGGGGGCGCCGAACTGGACGATCTCCTCGACCACGTGGCGCTGCTGGTTGACCTTGATCGGGTAGACGGTGGTGTAGCTCCCTTCGTACCCGAATTCCTTGATGGCGTTCTGGAACTGGGTGGCCAGGGTCTCGATCCGGGCCTGGAGGATGTCGGAGAAGCGGAGCAGCAGCGGCAGGCCGACGCCCTGGGCGTGGAGGTCGAGGGCCAGGTGGTGGAGGTCGAGTCCGCGCTTGGGATTCGCGTCGGGGTGGACGACGACGCGCCCCTCGGGGTTGATCCGGAAGAAGCCGAGGCCCCAGCCCTTCATGTTGTACAGCTTCTCCGAGTCCTTGACGGACCAGTGATTCGCGGCGATGGCCAGCCTCCGGGCACGCGGTGAGGGGGGAGATTCTAGCGGGGTTGGGGGTCGGGTGAAAGGGTTGACAGCCTGTGCACTCAAGTTTCCACGGCGCCCGCCGATAGTCAGCTCAACTCAGGACATAGCCCCACGGGGCCCCAGCGGGCCGGTCTGGGTGATGACGCCGGCCTGAAGACCCGATCGCGGAAGCGCGAGCGGGTTTTCTGTTTACTATTCGGCCCATGTCATGGTCGCTCCGCATTGCCCGTATCCTGGGCACCGACGTCAAGGTGCACGTCACCTTCGTGATGCTGCTCGCCTTTTACGCTGTCGATGCGTACGGCACGGGCGGCCGAGCCGCCGCGCTGTATCAGGTGGCGTTGACCGTGGGGGTCTTCACCTGCGTGCTGCTCCACGAATTCGGGCACATCCTGATGGCCCGGCACTATGGCATCCGCACGCCGGACGTCATCCTGCTCCCGATCGGCGGGCTGGCTCGGCTGGAGCGGCTGCCGGACCAACCGAAGCAGGAGTTCTGGATCGCGCTGGCGGGGCCGGCGGTGACGCTGGTGATCGCGCTGGCGCTCTTCGCGGGGCTCCGCCTGACGGGCGATCTGCCGTGGCCGATCGACGAGAACGCCAGCGGCATGCGCGCCTTTCTGATGCTGCTGGCGGTCATCAATGCCATGCTGCTTGGCTTCAACCTGATTCCCGCCTACCCGATGGACGGGGGCCGAGTGCTCCGCGCCCTGCTCGCCTCGCGCCTCGGGATGGTCAGGGCGACTCGGATCGCGGCGCGTATCGGCCAGACGATCGCCATCGGCGGCGGCATCTGGGCGTTGTTCATCGGGCAGCCGCAATGGATGCTGGCGCTGATCGCGAGCTTCGTCTTCTTCGCGGCGGGCCTGGAGGCGGCGATGGTCGAGACCCGGGCGGCGGGCCAGGGGATCATCGTCGACCAGATGATGATCACCCGGTTCGTCACGATCCCGGTCTACAGCACCCTCCGCCAGGCGGTGGACCTGCTGCTCGAGGGAGAGCAGAGCGAGTTCCCGGTGGTGGACAACGCGGGCGGAGTGGAGGGGCTCCTCACTCGGGACCTCCTGATCCGGGCCCTCACCGATCACGGGCCCGAGTTGCCCGTCACCCAGGCGATGGCTCGCAGTGTCCCGCTGCTCACCCTCGGTGTCAAGTTCGAGGAGGCCCTCGGCCGGCTTCGTGCGAGCGGCCTGCCCGCCCTGCCCGTCGTGGACGGGAATCGCCGGCTGGTCGGGCTGCTGACGCTGGACAACATCAACGACCTCGTCCTTGTCAGGCAAGCCGTGGCACGGTAGGCCCACCCCCTCCCCATCCCGCCAATGCGTGACGCCACCCGGGTCATCACCGCCGGTCTGCCCGCCCCCGCACCGGGGGCCCCGTTTTTGTCCGGCCCGACCTTCGCCGGGGCGTTTCACGCCGCGGGAGATCCCGCCGACTCCCCGTTCAGCTACGGCCGATTCCACAATCCCACCTGGACCGCCTTCGAGGCCGCGCTCGCCGATCTGGAGGGAGGGCCTTCGCTGGTATTCGCGTCCGGGATGGCCGCGGTCACGGCGGTCTTCGCCTCGCTGCTGAAACCCGGCGACATCCTGGCGCTGCCGTCGGATGCCTACTACACCTGCCGGCTGGTGGCCGAGGGGTACTTCAAGGAACAGGGGATCGAGGTGCGGCTGGCGCCGACGGCGGGCGACGGCCAGCGCGCCTCCCTTGGTGGCGCCAGGCTGCTCTGGCTGGAAACTCCGTCAAACCCCGGCATGGAGATCTGCGACATCGCGGCGCTGGTGCAGGCGGCGCACGCAGCGGGGGCGCTGGTCGCAGTCGACAATACCACCGCCACCGTGCTGGGTCAGCGTCCGCTGGCCCTGGGCGCGGACTTCTCCGTCGCCTCCGACACCAAGGCACTCACCGGACATTCCGACCTGGTTCTGGGCCACGTATCGGTGCGGGACCCGGCGCTCCTCGCCCCGGTGCTGACGTGGCGCACCCGGTTCGGCGCGATCGCCGGTCCGATGGAGGTCTGGCTCGCGCATCGGTCGCTCGGCACGCTGGACGTGCGGCTGGAACGGCAGAGCGCCAACGCGCTGGCGGTTGCACAGCTGCTGGCGAGCCATGCTGCCGTCCATGCCGTCCGTTACCCCGGCCTGCCGGGTGACCCCGGCCATGCCGTGGCACGCCGGCAGATGGCCCGGTTCGGCCCGGTACTCAGCTTCACGCTGCCGAACCAGGTCGCCGCGGAGCGATTCTTTGGCGCGACGAGGCTGGTGTACGAGGCGACCAGCTTCGGGGGCCTGCATACCACGGCGGAGCGGCGGGCGCGCTGGGGGGGCGATCCGGTCGCCGGGGGGTACATCCGGATGAGCGTGGGCTGTGAGGCGATCGAGGATCTGCTGGCCGACATTGCCGCGGGGCTTGATGCGGCTGGCCTGCGATGAGTTTCGGGCTCAGCGGGTTCAACTCCGGCTACCCCCTCAGCACCGGTCGAGTCAGGCAGGTCGGTCCGCCCTCGGCCTTGAGCGAGATGTCGTTGCCGCGGTAGGTGACGACGGTGCAGCCGGCCGACTCGAGCCGCGCCCTGGTGACCGGATTCCCTTCCAGCATCAGACAGCGCCGGGGCGCGAGGGCGAGGACATTGGACCCCATCGTCAGGAACTCGGACTCCGGCACCTCCACCATCCGGATGCCCCGCCTCCCGATCATCTCGTAGAACGGCACCGGCATCAGCGACGGATAGACAACCGCGAGGTCGTCGGCCACCAGACTGATCAGCGACATCAGGTGCAGGCAGGCGTCCGGCCCGGTGTAATAGGGGAGCTCCACCGGAACGACGTTCACGGCTGAGCCAAGCGCCTCACGGAGCTGAGCGAGGCCTGCCGCATTGGTGCGGTAGCCCTGGCCCACGGCGAGCGTCTCCCGGTCGAGCCAGAGACAGTCGCCCCCTTCACCGAGGGCGTCGCCGTGGAGCCGGTAATGCACCGGGACGCCGGCCCGCTCGAGGCACCGCCCGATCGCCTCCTCCTCGCCGCGGCGCAGCGGCTTGCCCATGCGCATCAGGATCGCGCCGCGATCGGAGATCAGCACGGGATCGTGGACGTAGATCGCGTCGGCAAGGTTCTGGAGCGGGGCGTCGTGGAGGATCACCTCGGCGCCGGCGTCCGTCAGCAGCCGCACCAGGTGTTGGTGCTCTCGGGTAGCGGCCGCGAGGTCGGGCCGGGCGGTATAGTGCCACGCCGCGGCATCGGCGGCACCGAACGCCTCGTCTGGAGGCCGCACCACCACCCGCCGGAGTGGCGCGACCATCGACTGTGCCCCAAAGGTCTTACTCATCAGGATTCTCCATCGGGGGCAGTGGCAGCGCGGTTGCGGTGGTCTCGCGGCGCCGGCGCTCTCCATCGGCAGCCAGGTCGGCCAGGGCGAGCCGGACGACCCGCCAGTGCACCAGTCGGAGAATGGGCCCGTAGAAGAGCGCGTCCGCGACCAGTTTTCCCGCCAGCGCGCCGAGGGGCCCGCCGATCAGGTGGAGTCCGCCACCGATACACAGCGGGCGGAAGACCAGCGCATCCATCGATTCGGCGGCACCGAATTCGACAAAGATGCTACGGATGGCGGCCATGGCAGAGCGACGATCGAGGCGCCGGCCGGCCTGGGCCGCGTTGCGGAATTCCCGGCGAAGATCGCGAACGGCAAGGACTCCGTAGAACCAGGTCATTTCCGCGAACATGCCGGCATAGGCCGCAGCGACGACGCTGCCACTCCATCGCTGGGTGAGCACCGCGACGGTGACGGCCGCCATCGTTCCCGTGATCTCCGAGAGGCCGTACCGTCGGCGCCACTGCCGCAGCTGGTTGTGCCACTCGGCCTTGTGACCACGCTCCGCACCATCGCCGGCCGCGGCGCGAATCACCTTGAGCACCGAGGACCCCACCTGGATCACGTCGCCCTCGTACAGGAGCAGTGGGGCGATCACCTGCGAGCCATTGACCAGCGTGCCGTAGCGGCTGCGATCGACGATGACCGGGCCACCCGGCGTGGGCACAATGCGGGCGTGGCGGCGGGAGACCTCCGATCCCTCGAGGCGGACTTCGCAATCTGGGAGGCGTCCGATATGCACGGCGCGCCCGGTCAGCGAGAGGACGCGGGAATCGTGGACCAGGGCCAGGGGAGTCAGCATAGGGGACGGGCGCGCGGCCGGAGCGGCCTAGATCGCGTCCAGCTCCTCCCGCAGCCGCGGCCCGGCCAGGCGAGGCCGCTCGAAGTACCACCAGTTGCGTTCGCCGGTCCACCCCTCGTCGTCGGCAACGATGCCGCCCCAGAGGCAGCGCCCGGCGGTGTCGAGATGCCGCCGAATGCGCAGATCCGCGTCCCGGACCCGCTCAAGGAAAGCATCACGCACCTCGCCCGGCGCCAGTTCGAGCGCGTTCTCGAGCAGTTGACGGCCGTCCATGTCGTTCAGATAGTCGTCGAGTGAAAGATTGTACCCCTCGAGCACCTGGGCCACGATCCGCTCCCAATTCTCGACCAGCCCGCGGAGTCCCCGCGTCACGACGGAGTAAGGTTCCCCGTTCCGCTGGAGGAAGTCGCGGACCGGATCATTCGGGTCAGTGGTGTGAGGCGTCATGTCACACGGTCTCCAGGGTGGAGCCGCCGCCGGGAGCAACCCCTGACGTCTCTCGCCCGTACTGAGCCAGCCATTGCGCGGTCGCAGGTGGCAGGGCGAGTCGGTGCCCGGCGGTTCACCGGGCCCAGTGGTTATTGGAGCGATCGATATCGGGAAGCGCCCCGGCAGGATCGAGCGTCACCTCCAGAACCGTCTCCCGGCCGCGATGCCGAAAGGTGAATTTCGGTCCGAGATTCCAGAGATCCACCGGCAGGGTGGTGTACCGGGTGATCGGGGTGCGGTCGGTGTCGAGGAGCCGGACCGCGAGCGTCACCGGCATCACCATCTGGCCGCGATTGGAAAGATAGACTTCGGTGAGTGAGTCATTCACCGTGCGCACCGAATCGATCGCCTGATCGAGGCGGGCCGTTGTGTAGATCCACTCCCGGAAAAACCAGTCCAGCTCCATGCCGGACTGGTCGCGCATGATCCGGAAGAAGTCGGCCGGCGTCGGATGCTTGAATGCCCACGCCTGCAGGTAGGCGCGGAAGGCCGCATCGAAGCGCTCCCGCCCGAGCACCTCGAAGCGCAGCTGCTGCATCATCAGGGCGGGCTTCTGATAGCCGGTCCAGAAGAGGTCGCGCGACTCGACCGGCCGGGTGATCAGCGGTTGCTCGAGCCCGGGGGCGGCGTGCGTCGGGGTAGAGCCGGAGCGGGTGGACCTCGATCGAATCGCCGTACGGGGTGCCGGTGAAGTACTCGGCGGCATTGGCCAGATCGATGAAGGTGTTGAACCCCTCGTCCATCCACGGGTAGAGTCGCTCGTTGGACCCGACGATCATCGGCATCCACTGATGGCCGAGTTCGTGGGCGAGCACCCACTGGAGATCGATGCGGGTGGGGCCCGCCGGATCGAAGGTCATCATGGGATACTCCATGCCTTCGATCGGACCTTCGATGCTCGAGATGTGGGAATAGGGGTAGTGGTACCACTGCTGGCTGTAGTAGCGCACCGCCTCGCGGACGATGCGGTTCGCCTCGTGCCAGAGCGCCGGCCGCGGTCGGTAGAAGGTGTGGATCAGGATGCCATCCCAGCCGCTCGCGTCCCACTGGAAGGCGGGTGAGGCGGCAAAGGCGAAATCGCGGACGCTGTCGGCGGTGAATCGCCAGGTGAATCGGGCGGGCCCGGCGGGGCGGGTCTTCGATCGGTCGCCGGCCTCGTCCTCGTTGATGATCGCGATCGCCGAGTCGGAGGTCCTGGCGCGGAGCAGCCGGGCGCGTTGGGCGGCGGTGAGCACCTCCAGCGGATTGCGGAGCACCCCGGTCGCGGCGACGATGTAGCTGGCCGGCACCGTGATGGCCACATCAAAGGCGCCGTACTCGAGATAGAACTCCCCGGCGCCGATGTAGGGCTCGTGATTCCACCCCTTCACGTCGTCGTACACCGCCATGCGCGGATACCACTGCCCGAACTCGTACAGCGATCCGTCGCGCCCCATCCGCCCGGCGCCGAAGGCCGGGACCTGGAAGCGCCAGGCGGCGGCGATGTCCATCGCCGCCCCGGGTGCCAGCGGGCGCGGCAGATCCACCCGCATCGTCGTGCCATAAACGGTGTGTGGCAGCGGTCGGCCCAGCGCGGTGAGCGATTCGAGCTGCAGCCCGCCGCCGTCCACCTTGCATGAAAAATCGAAGACACTGCCGAGGAAGACGAGCGGCGGCTGATCGAGCAGGCTGGTGACGCTGCCGGGGGCGCAGATGTTCTGCTCGACGTGCATCCAGAGATAGGGCAGTGCGTCGGGCGAGCGGTTGAGGTAGTGAATCGTCTCCTGGCCGATCAGCGTTCCCGTGGTCGTGTCGAGCGTGGCCCGGATCCGGTAGTCCACCCGCTGCTGCCAGTACCCCGGGCCAGGCCGGCCGGAACCGGTCCGTACGCTGGATGGCGTCGCCAGAGTGAGCGGACGGAAGGGCGAGCTGTCGGCGACCTGGGCGCTGAGGGGCACGGCGATGCACAGCACGGCAGCGAACGCGAAGTGGCGCATGCGGGACACGGATTCCGTACGTGGCGGGGATCGGGGGGAACCAGCGGAACGGGGTGAAGATACCCGCGGCGACCGGACCCGGTAGTAGGGCGGACCCGGCGGCCCGGCACGGCGTCTCAGGCACCGTCTTCCCGGCGTCGGGTCGCAGCCAGCGAGGCCGCGGGCCCCGCTCTATACTCCGACACGGAGTGACACAGGCCATGAGTCGATTCGAGCTCTCGAGTGAACTCCCGGTGACCGCCGAGGAGGCGTATCGCTGGCATGCCCGACCCGGGGCGCTGGAGCGGCTCACGCCGCCCTGGGAGACTGTCCGGGTGGTGGAGCGGCGGGGCACGCTGGAGGACGGCACCGTCGTCCTCGACGTCTCGCTGGGGCCGACGACGCATCGCTGGGTCGCGCGGCACCGTGACGCGATCCCCGGCCGGCAGTTCGTCGACGAGCAACTCGAAGGCCCGTTCGCCAGCTGGGTGCACACCCATCTCTTCGAACCGACCGCGAGCGCCCGGACCCGCTACACCGACCGCATCGAGTACACCCTGCCCTTCGGCGCGCTGGGGGAGCTCGGCGAACCGTTCGCAGCGGGGAGACTGGCCCGCACCTTTCGCTACCGGCACGACACCGTCCGGGAGGATCTCGCGGCGCATCTTCGCCATGCGGCCCACGGTCCACTCATCATTGCGATCAGCGGCGCCACCGGCCTGCTCGCCCGGAACCTCGTCCCCTTCCTCCTCGCCGGCGGCCACCAGGTGCGGCGGATCGTGCGTGGCGCGGCCGGGCCGGGCGACATCCCCTGGGACCCGACAGCGGGGCGGCTGGACCCTGCGGCGCTCGAAGGGGTCGACGCCGTCATTCACCTGGCAGGCGAATCGATCGCCGGCGCACGCTGGACTCCGGAGCTGAAGCGCGGCATCCTCGACAGCCGCATCCGTGGCACCACGCTGCTGACGGAGACCCTCGCGCGCCTGACGCGGCCTCCCCGGGTGTTGCTGTCCGCCTCGGCGGTCGGGATCTACGGAGATCGGGGGGACGAGGTGCTCAGCGAGGCGTCGCATCTCCGCGCGGGCCCGGCGAGCATGTTCGTCGAACAGGTGGGTCACGCCTGGGAGGCGGCCACTGCGCCGGCCGAACGGGCCGGAATCCGGGTCGTACGAGCGCGGATCGGGGTCGTGCTGACGCCACAGGGCGGCGCACTCGGACCGATGCTGATTCCATTCCGCCTCGGCCTGGGGGGCAGGCTCGGTGGCGGCCAGCAGTACATGAGCTGGATCTCGATCGACGACGTCGTCGGGGCGATGCATCATGCGCTCATGACCGATTCGCTGCGCGGGCCGGTCAACCTGACTGCGCCCGAGCCGGTCACCAACGCCACCTTTACCTCCGTTCTGGGCCGAGTCCTCCGGCGACCCACCCCCTTCCCGGTCCCCGCCGCGGCGCTGCGCCTGATTCTGGGTGAGCTCACCGATGAGCTGCTGCTGGCGAGTACGCGGGTCCTGCCGACTCAACTCCTGGCGACCGGCTACCCGTTTCGTCATGCCACGCTGGAGCGCGCACTGCGGCACGTACTCGGGCGGTAGCACATCACTGGGGGGCGCCCTTACGGGTGTGGTACCGAGGTTCGTACCTTACCAGCATGTCTCCACCCATCGCGCCGCGGGCTGTCATCCTGGTCTCCGGCGGGCTCGACTCCGCCACCGTGCTGGCCATGGCCAGGCGCGACGGCTTCCAATGCTACGCGCTGAGCTTCCGCTACGGTCAGCGACATGCCGTGGAGCTCGCCGCCGCCCGCGAGGTGACCCGGCGGATCGGCGTGGTGGAGCACGTGGTGGTCGCGATCGATCTGCGATTCTTCGGTGGCTCCGCCCTCACCAGCGACCTGCCGATCCCCAAGGGGCGCGCGCTGGAAACGATGAGCGCGGAGATCCCGGTCACCTACGTCCCGGCGCGCAATACGATCTTCCTCTCCTACGCGCTCGCCTGGGCGGAGGTCCTCGGCGCGGCGCACATCTTCATGGGCGTCAACGCCCTCGACTACAGCGGCTACCCCGACTGCCGGCCGGAGTACATCGAGGCCTATGAGCGGATGGCCAATCTCGCCACCCGATCGGGCGTGCAAGGCACCACCACCCTGAAGATCCATACGCCCCTCATCCGCATGACCAAGCGGGAGATCATCGCGACGGGACTCGGTCTCGGGCTCGACTACGGCATCACGCGCAGCTGCTACGACCCTTCGGCCGACGGCGCGGCATGCGGCGAATGCGACTCCTGTCAGCTGCGGCTCAAGGGGTTCCGGGAGAACGGCGTCCCGGATCCCGCACCGTACATTCGGGTGAGGACGAGCGAGTAGCGAGCGAGCCACGAAGCCTGGTTGACCGCACCCCCCTTCCCCCCGACTATTTTCCGCGATGACGTACGCCATCAAGGAGATCTTCTACACCCTGCAGGGCGAGGGCGAACAACGCCGGCCGACCGGCGGTGTTCTGCCGGTTTGCCGGATGCAACCTCTGGACGGGCCGGGAGGCAGAGCGGGCGGTCGCGGTCTGCCAGTTCTGCGATACCGACTTTGTCGGCACTGATGGGGTCGGCGGCGGTTCCTTCGCGACGGCCGCCTCGCTGGCGGGTGCTGTGCGGCGCGCCTGGCCGGTGGAGCATGCTCCCGCAGCCAGGCCTCTCGTGGTCTGCACCGGTGGCGAGCCGCTGCTGCAACTGGACGGCGCCGCGATCGACGCGCTGCATCGCGAGGGGTTCGAGATCGCGGTGGAGACCAACGGCACGCAGCCAGCACCGCCGGGGCTCGACTGGATCTGCATGAGCCCGAAGGCGGGCGCGCCACCCGTCCTGACGGGAGGCCACGAGCTGAAGCTGGTATTCCCCCAGCCGGGCGCCGAACCGGAACGATTTCGCGGGCTGGCCTTCACGCATTTCTTCCTGCAGCCGATGGATGGACCCGATCGCGCCCGCAATACCGCGCTTGCGGTGGCGTATTGTCTCGCACACCCGGAGTGGCGGCTGAGCCTGCAGACTCACAAGATGCTGGGTATCCCATGAACCATGGCTATTCGGACCGGATCGCGCACGCGCTCGCCTTCACCGCCAAGCACGGCGCCGCCAGGCCCCGGCGAGGCAGCGGCGGCAGCTGGCTCACTCAGCCGTCCAATGTTGCGGTGATTCTTGCGCGGTACGGCGCGGACGAGGTCACCATTGTAGCCGGCATTCTCACGTCGCTGCTCAACGAGACCGAACCGAGACTGCGAGCGGGGCTGGTGCAGAAAGTGGCGGGGAAGTTTGGCGAGCGCGTGGTCGAGGTGCTCAGGCAGACGGTCGAGCCGAGGTACGATGCTCGGGGGAAGGAGCGGAGCTGGGAGGCGGCGAAGATGGAGTTTCTCGCGGACCTGGCGACGGCCGATCAGCGGGCGCTGGAGGTCTGCGCGGCGAATGAGATCTATCAGTGCGGGGCGGTCGTCACCGACGCCCGGCGTCTCGGCACCGAGTATCTCTCCGGCTATGCGCCGGGCGGGGCACCGGCGCTGATCCGCTGGTTCCAGGGAGTCGTCGATGCCCTCGAGCGGCACCCCACCGGCCCGCGGCCCGGGATGCTGGCCGAGTTGCGCGACCTGAGCAGTCGGCTGGGCGAAACGATCTAGGCCGCGCCGCCCGCGCCGCCCCTTCCTCGGCTGGCATAGCCTCGCAGTGTCCGCACCGAGCGAGGCGGCGTTGGGGGCTGGCCATCGGGTGTGGCCCCGATTCCGGCTCGCTCTCCTCTTGGCCTATCGCTATCTTGCTCAACAAGATGGAACCTTCCGCCGCCCCCCCTGCGCTCGCCTCGATCCCGGGTGCCTTTGCCGCCGCGTGCCGCCAGGCGCGCACGGACAGCGAACTCTTCGAGCGGTGTCGCGAGGCGCTGGTCCGCCGCTTCGGCAGTGAGCGGATCTGGTTCAGTGTCACCTCCCCTGGCGCCCTGATGAACGTGCTGCCTCCGCCGGATTGGCTGGCGGGAGCGGTGGAAGTGGTGCGCCTCTCCAGCGGGCAGACCGAGCTGGCCATCTTCGCCGACCCGACGGTGGCGGCCGAGCTGCGGCCGCATGCGACGCCGATCGCGCTCGGGCTCTCCGTCATGCTCGAGCTCCACTCGGTGCTCCGGGAGCGCCAGGGCCAGCTCGAGGACGCCGTCTTCCAGCTCCGGGCGCTGCGCCAGGTGGCCCGCCTGCTCTCCTCGGTGCATTCGGCCGAGGAGACGGAGAACCTGATCCTCGACTTCATGACCGAGGTGTTCTTCGGCTGGTGGGCCTGCCTCTACCGGCCCCTGGGCGACATCTACGTCCCCAAGGTGGTCCGCTCGCTGAAGGGCGCGATGTCGCTGAATCCGATCGAGCGGGCGGCCCTGGACCACGCCATGCCGCCCGATACCCCGGTGACCACCACCCACGACGCCGCGGTCGGCAAGCTCTTCCCGCCGACCGCGCAGGTGGTGGTGTCTCTCGATGCCGGCGCCGAGCGCCTGGCGGTGCTGGCCCTCGGGCCCCGGCTGCACGACCAGGCCTTCGGCCCCGCCGAATGCGAGCTGGCCGGCACGCTGGCATTCGCCGCCGCCATCGCGCTCAAGAACGCCCAGCTGGTCGAGCAGCTGCAGAGCGCCGCCACCACCGATCCGCTCACCGGACTCTCCAACCGCCGGGCCATGGAAGAGCGGCTCGACGCGGAGCTGTCGCGGACTCGCGCCACCAGATCCGCACCACCGTGGTGATGTTCGACGTCGACCGCTTCAAGCTGGTCAACGACAGCCTGGGGCATGGCGCCGGCGACCGCCTGCTGGCGGAGCTCTCGCGAGATGCTCCGGCAGCAGTGCCGCACCCTCGACGCGGTGGGCCGCATCGGCGGCGACGAGTTCCTGGTGATCCTGCCGATGACCTCCACCGAGGAAGCGATGATCTTCGTGGAGCGGGTGCAGCAGGCGCGTCGGCAGGCTGGAGCATACCCACCCGGAGTTCGGCCGTCCGTCGCTCAGTCTCGGCATCGCCGAAGCGCCGCGCCACGGGATCACCCCCGACAGCGGTCCTCGGCGCGGCCGACGCGGCGCTCTACCGCGCCAAGCGCGGCGGCCGCAACGCCGTCGAATCGCCGACGATCCCTGAGCGTGTCGGACGCCGAGTTCCTGCTCCTGGGCGACGCGCTCTGGCTCGAGTTCGTCAACACCGCCGGAGCCGGGTGGCGGAGACCACGATGCACTGCCGCGATCCGGGAGCCTACCTCCGCTGGACCCGGACGCCTCCGGGTCGAGCCGCCACGCGGATGCGCGCCGCGTTCGAGGCGGCGCGCTCCTCCGCGACCAAGCTGCTCCGCGCTGGCCCGGCGCCTCGATGCGGGCCGACGCCCGCCGCCCTCGGCCATCGAGGCGATCAACCGCCAGCTGCGCGGCATGGATGGGCGCGAGCAGCTGATCCGGGTGAGCGGCATCTGGCGGCTGCGGTTCCAGGCCGTCCGCCCCCCACGCGCGCTCGAGGCCATCGCCCGCTCCGCGGCGCAGACGCTGACCGATCCGGTGTCGGGTGCGACGCTGTGCCACCCCGGACTGCGGCCTCTACTTCCGGACGAAACCACCCGGACCAGTCCCGCTACTGGTGCACCCGGAGCTCCCTGCGGCCGAGCGGCGCCGATCGAGCGCCGGCGCGGCACGCTCGTCCCACGCCGGTGGTCCCGAGGCGTGAGGCCCTGCCGATGACGACGCTGCCTCCGCTCGCCTACTTCGAGGGCGCGCAGGCCGCCCTGGGCCACCGGTTCGAGCTCGAGACGCCTGGTCGCGCCTCGCGCGAGCGGGTCCTGTTCACCGCCGTCGACGTCCTCCTGTCCGCCGGGTGTCGCCTCCGGGTCAATTTCTACTCCGGACGATCGGTCCGCACCTGGTTCCTCCGCGAGGCCGAGGCGCTGGCCCAGCTCGATCACCCGGCGATCCGCCACGTCTACGACGCCGGCGTCGTCGGCGAGCTGGCCTACCGGGTCGGCAACTGGATCGAGGGAGAGAACCTGGCCGAGGCGATCGCAGCGCGGGCCCCGACCGCTTCCCCGCGGTGCATGGTCCTGGCCCGCGACCTCCTGGGCGGCCTGGAGCACGCCCACGCCACGGCATCGTCGTGCGCCGGATCGTGCCCGACCTCGCTGCTGGTGAACCTGGCGGGCCGCGGCACGATCACCGATCTCCGCTTCTCCAACTGGACGCTGCCCGTCGATTCCCCCGGGCGAGGTCGCCAGCTCGCAGCCGTTCATGGCCCCGGAGATCCGCGACGGCGCCACGGGTGATCCCGCCAGCGACATCTACACCGCCGGCGCCATGCTCTACTTCGCGGTGACCGGCCAGGAGCCGCCGCTGGACGCCACGCCACTCAGGCCGCCGCGCGAGCTGCGGCCCAACTGCCCCCAGGCGGTCGAGCGGATCCTGCTGCGGGCGCTGCAGGCCGACGCGGATGAGCGCTACCTCACGGCGGCGGAGATGCTCGAGGACTTCGCCTCGGACGCGGGCACCTTCGACAATCCGGCGGTCGAGGGTGCAGTGAACTCTCGGCTCCCGACCAGCGAAGCGACGAGGGCCGCCACTGGGAGAAGCGGCTGCGCCGGGCCCTGGGCGACGACTACGAGCTGCTGTCGGCTGCTGGGCACCGGCGGCTACGGCCGGGTCTACCGGGTGCGCGACCTGCACCTGGAGCGCGAGGTGGCGCTCAAGGTCCTGCATCCCGGAGCTGACCGCCGACCCCGCGGTGCGTCGAACGATTCCGGCGCGAGGCCCAGCTCGCCGCCCGCCTGAATCATCCGAACATCGTGAGCATCTACGACATCGGCGGGCCGGGCCGGCCTGGTCTGGTACACGATGGAGATGGTGCGGGGCCCCAACGTGGCCCAGCTGGTCGAGAAGCGACGGCCCGCTGCCCCTCGAGCGGACGCTCCGACTGCTGCGCGAGGCGCTCAGCGCGCTCTGCCCACGCCCACGCCGCCGGCCTGGTGCACCGCGACATCAAGCCGGAGAACATGCTCATCGAGCCGGACGGAACGCTGCGGATCACCGACTTCGGCCTCGCGCTGGCGCTGCGCGGCCACGGCCGCTTCGGCGGTGCGACCAGCCAGAGCGGCACCCCCAGTTCGCCTCCCCCGAGCAGCTGCTGGGCGAGCGGGTGGACCAGCGGTCCGATCTCTACAGCCTGGCGGCGGTGGCCTATTTCGCCCTGCTCGGCGAGCCGCCCTTCGGCGGTCAGACGGTCGAGCAGGTGCTGACCAAGCAGACCACCAACCAGTACCCCACCTCCGGATGCAGCGGCCCGATGGAGCGAGGTCGCCGACCTGGCGCGCTCTGGAACGGGCCCTGCAGGCGGAGGTGGAACTGCGCTATCCCGTCCGCCACCGAATTCCTCCAGGCGCATCAACCGGGCGACCGTCGGCATCCGCCAGCGGAGCGGCGAGTGGGCCAAGGCTCGCCCTCCGCTGGTGGAAGCCCTGAGCAGACCCCCTGCCGGGGAGGTGCCCCCTTGACGGCGCCGGGGTCCGGTGGCAGGCGAGCGGACTTTTCCTGTCTGGAGACCTCGCGACCCGGGCCGGCCGCCCTCGGTGTCAGCGCGAATCCCGCCGAGCCCGGCGCCCGCCGGACCCGGCACGGTTCACCCTCCCACTGGAGTATGGTCACAATGGCACGCACAACTGGTACGGTGAAGTGGTTCAACGACGCCAAGGGATTCGGATTCATCACCCCGGACAACGGCACGAAGGACTGCTTCGTGCACCACACCGCCATCAAGGCCGACGGCTTCCGCAGCCTGGCCGAGGGCGACAAGGTCGAGTTCGACATCGTCGAGGGCGCCGAAGGGTCCCGCCGCGGAGAATGTGACCAAGGAAGTAGCGTCGGACCGCGGCGTCGGGGAAAACGGGCAGGGGCGGGTCGATTGACCCGCCCCCGTGTCGTGTCGCTGGATCGACCAGGCAGTCGGGCGGCTACTTGTGGCGGTAGATCACCCGGCCGCGGGTCAGGTCGTAGGGAGAGAGGACCACGCTGACCCGGTCGCCCTCGAGGACGCGGATCTTGAACTTGCTCATCTTGCCGGCCGCATAGGCCAGGATGGAGTGTCCGTTCTCGAGCAGCACCCGGTAGTTGCGGTCCGGAAGCACCTCGGTGACGACGCCCTCCATTTCAATTCCTTCTTCCTTCGCCATGCACCTCTCTCCGACAAGGTTCGCCCGGTGGACCCGGGCGGATCGGGACCCAATTCACCCGGCGGTCAGGGCGGCGCAATGGCGGGCTCAGCCCGCGGCGATCTTCCCAGCGAGCCAGTTCCTCCTCCACCAGCGCGACCAGCTCACCCGATCCGATCCGGCGTCGAATGAGAACTCGACGCCGGCCGCCGCGATAGATCTCGGGCAGCGGCCGGGTGTCGCCCGAGCGCGAGCGCCTCCCGATAGCGGCGCGACCGCCTCGGCCCTGGTCGGCGAGGCTGTTCCGCCAGACCTGCAGCGCGCCGAGCTGGGCGATGCCGTACTCGATGTAGTAGAACGGGTACAGGAAGATGTGCAGCTGCCGGTACCAGCGGGTGATCCGCTCCTGCTCCAGCCCGCTCCAGTCGACGCCCCGCTCGAAGCGGCCGCGCAGCCGCAGCCAGGCCGCGGTCGCGCGCCGCGGGATCGCGCCCCTGCGCCGCTGGTGTAGATCCAGCTCTGGAAGGCGTCGACCGAGGCGACGTGCGACAGGGTGATCAGGATGTCCTCGAGATGCTCGGTCCGGGCCCGGGCCAGTTCCTCGCGGCGTGAAGAAGCCGCCCTGGTCGCGTCCCCAGATAGGGCGCCGCCAGCAGCTCCATCGACATCGAGGCCAGCTCGCAGGTCTCGAGCCCCGGGCTGCCGCTGCCAGACCAGCGGCTGGGCGTGCGCCGCGAAGGCGTGAAAGGCGTGCCCCGCCTCGTGCAGCAGGGTCGAGACGTCGTCCAGCCACGCCGACCGCGTTCATGAAGATGAACGGCCGGCCCCGGTGCGTGCAGCGTCTCGCAGTAGCCGCCCGGGCGCCTTGCCCTTCCGCGATGCCGAGATCGAGCAGCCCCTCGTCGACCATGGTCTCGGAACTCGCTGGCCCAGCGCCGGCGAGACCCGATCGCAGCACCTGGCGGCTGGTCCCGATCAGCTCCTCGACCTCGGTGAAGGGCCGGATCGGCCCCGCGCCCTGCGGGTCGGCGCCGACGTCCCAGGGGCGCAGCCCCGACGTCGAGCCGCATCCGCTTCCTGGCGGCGCCGATGAGTCGCTCGACCGCCGGGGTCACGTACCGCTCCACCGCCTCGTGGAAGCGGCGACAGTCGGCCGGGGTATAGTCGAAGCGGCACTTGGCGGCAAAGGCGTACGGCCTCGAAGTCGGCGAAGCCGGCGTTGCGCGCCATCCGCACCCGGAGGCGATAGCAGCGGAGTCGAAGATCCCGCCAGCTCCTCCTGACGACGAGCGTACGCCTGCACAGCCGAGCCGGAAGGCGCGCTCCCTGATCGGCCCGGTCGGTGCCCTGCAGGCATCGGCTGCAGCTCGGGGAGCGTCTTCTCGACCCCGTCCCAGGTGACGGTCAGGCCGCCGGTGATCTTCTGATAGCGGGAGCTGTGCTCCTCCGACCTCGGTGCTGAGCGGAACATTGGCCTCGCGGAAGAGCTCGGTGTCGCGCCGGAAGCGGGCGATCGTCACCTCCAGCCCGGGACGGCGTGTGCCCCAGCGCCAGCAGCCGCTTGGCGAGCTCGACCTCCGAGCTCCTCGATCCGGGGCAGGATCTCGGTGGAGAACCGCAGGTGGGCCGCCTCCTTGGCCGGAGTCGGTGGTGTCGCAGGTGTAGGCGATCATCGCGAGCGCGGCCGCCTCACTGACGACCTCCTCGAGCCGCGACCAGTCGGAGAGCCACGCCTCGACCGACCCGGCATCGACGGGACGATCGATCAACTCCTGGTAGAGCGGGCGCAGCTCCTCCCACGTCACGTCGGCGAGCGCCGAGGGAGTCAGCGAGGTGATGGCAGGAAGGATCATGGAACGCGGAGGCTACTCAGGATCCCCGAAATCTGCAATCAGGCCGCCCCCGCGTCGCGCTGGCCTTTGCGGTGATAGGCATACGCGACCGCGAGGGTGACGAGGCTCACAATCAGGAAGGATCCTACCCGGTAGAGTGCGTCCAGACGCGCCAGATCCACCAGCAGGACTTTGGCAAGCGCCAGACCCACGACGGCGAATCCCGCCTGACGGAGAATCGCGATCTGCCGGCGGAAGCCGAGGAAGAAGCAGCCCGCGGCGTAGAGGATCCACCATGCGCTCACCGCCAGTCCACCCGCGAGGTGGGCCGTCTCGTCGTCCAGCCCGGTGTGCGTGAAGTACTGCACCAGCTCTCCCGTCAGGCCGAAGAAGAGCAACCCGCCCGCCAGCGCCCACAGCATCGGCCGCAGCCGCGGGCCCGGGACGGGCTCCTCCCTCAGCAGCCCCGCTGCGAGCGCCAGGGTCACCGCCAGGGTGCCCCAGAGGGCGAGGGCCCATGGACCGGTGAATGCATGCTCCAGCTCGGGCTGCGTCGGGAGATCGGTCAGGAGGAGATGCAGGAGCGCCGCCGCGAGCGACAGGAGCGCGTACCGGCCTCCGTCCAGCCGTCGGAGCAGATGATCGACGGCCGCCCACGCCACAGTCAGCAGGAGCAGCCCCCAGACGGCCTCGAGACCTGGCCACCGCACCAGGGCAGCGCCGCCAAGCGCGATGGCGGCGACCAGCGCAAAGGGACGGCGCACCGCGGTCAGCCCGGCGACGAGATAGGGCAGCGCGATCAGTGCCGGCAGCAACCCATCGTGGGCATCGAACCACCCGGGAGCGACCTCACGGAGTGCGGCGCCGAGCAGCAGCGGCGAGAGGTAGAAGTAGAAGGAATCGCCGAAACCGATGCGGCCCGGATCCTGTCCGGCGGAGTTCCGGGGCCACACCGAATTCGCGGTGAGCGCCCGCCACCAGACCGGTACCGTCAGCACGATGCCACCGAGCAGCGTCGGCCAGTGGGTCGAGGAGGCGTTGTTGGCCACCCCGAGCACCGCCCAGCCGCCACCAAAGGCGAGGAACCGGGTCTCGAACCATGCCTCTCGCAACCCGACGAAGAGACCGGCGCCACCACCGAGAATGGCGTAGAGGTACAGCACGACCGGATCGGCCTGGGGCAGGATCCCCGCGCTGGCGATGCCGAAATAGGCGAGGGCGACGATGAAGGTCGCGAGACGCCAGTGACGGCGGGCGGCGACCCAGCCAAGCGCGGCGCCCATCGCGCCGAGATAGAGCAGGAGGAGGTCGACACTGCCCCCTTCCTTCCCGATGACGATCGGGGCGAAGAACGCGCCGAGGGCGGCGCTCGCGAGCAGGGCCTGGACGTCGATGGCGAGGGCCACCGCGGCGAGGCTGATCGAGACGAGGGCCAGGGCCACGATCGCGGACGTCGGCGGCAGGAACTGGTAGAGCCGGGTGGCGGCCCACACCGCGAGATAGAGCACGGCGGCGCCGCAGCCGATCAGCGCAGCGCCGTAGGTGCGCGTTCCGCGGGCATGCAACTGCCAGCCCAGGAGACCGATGCCCGCGCCGGCGAGCGCTCCCGTGATGCAGCGGATGAGCGGCGACACCCAGCCCCGGTCGAACGAGAGCTTGAGTAGGTACCCGGCGGCCAGGATCATGAAGGTCACGCCGACGGCGAGCAATCCCCGCTGGCCGAGCCACTGCTCACTCAGCACCGCAGACGACACCGACGCGCGGGGCACCGCAGGGCGAGGCGGCGGAGGCAACGGTGCAGCCGGCCGCGCGGGCGCCGTGGGCATCACCGGACGGGCGGCGGGCGGAGCCTCGGCGGTGGCCCCCCGGAGTTCGGAGCCCGGAGGCGGGCTCACACTTCGCGACGCCATCACCTGCCGCACCAGACCCTCGAGGACCTGCAGACGCTGTTCGAGCCGCTCGATGCGATCGTCGTCACTCATGCGGATTCCTTGGACGTGGGCACGGGCACCGGTGTCTCCGCCGTGGAACGGCACCGGCTCGACCCGGAGCGCCATGAGCCCGACGAGGGTCACGGTCGCCGCCGCGAGGTAGAAGGGTGCGGCATGGCCGATCCGCTGAAAGGCGCCAGTGGCCAGCAGCGGTGCGGCGACCCGCGCGACGCCCGCGAATGTCTGTGCGACCCCCATCGTGGTGCCGAGCTGTTCCTTTGGTGAGGCGCGGGACATGAGCGCCGTCGTCGACGGAAAGAGCAGCGCGGTCCCGATCGGGACCAGCGGAATGATAAAGGCCAGGGCCCAGACGTTTGGCGCCACGGTGTAGAGCACCAGCCCGGCTACCAGGATCGCGGTCCCGTAGCGCATGGTCCGCGTCTCGCCGAAGCGGGACACGATGGGGCCGAGGAAGAGGGAGCGCATCGTGAACGAGAGCGCACCGATGTAGCTGTAGAAATAGCCGATCGTCTCCTCGGTCACCCCGAACCGGGCATCGAGAAAGAGCGCCAGGACCGATGTCAGGCAGCTGAAGGCGAACATGCCGACGCCGTAGATCCAGATCAGCCGCGAGACCGGCCGCGCGGGATGTTCCAGCACATCGGCCGCGGCGGCCCACACCGGGCGCCGGACGGCCCCGCCCGAGGCGGGTGCGGGGACCCGCGATTCCGGCAGCCAGCGCCAGGCAAAGGCGACGTTGATCAGACAGAGCGCGGCGGCCACGAATCCCGGAGCCGCCGGCCCCAGGTGTGCGTGGCTGAATGAGCCGATGGCGGGCCCGATTGCCACTCCGGCACTCGTCGCGGCCGACAGCCACCCGAGGGCCTTGGCCCGTCCCGCCGGCTTGATGGTATCGGCGACATAGGCCTGGGCGACGCCCGTGGTGCCACCCCCCGCGCCCTGTACCAGGCGTGAAAGGAAGAGCAGCCAGACCGACGATGCGAGTCCGAAGATGACATAGGCCACCGCCGACGCCGAGAGGCCGATGAGCAGCACCGGGCGGCGGCCGTAGCGATCGGAGAGGCGACCCCAGTACGGCGCGGCGATCAGCTGGGCGACGGAAAATGTCGCCGTCATCAGTCCGATGAGTTCGGGCGTCGCATGCAGCTTGAGGGCGTAGTACGGGAGCAGCGGCAGGATCATCGCGAAGCCGATCATGTCGACGCAGCAGGTCGCGATGAGGATCGAGAGCTGCTGCAGCTCGGTCGGCAGGCGGCGGGTGGCGGTCACCGGATCACGACTTTCCGCTCGCTTCCGAGCGCGAAGACCAGGGCGGAGAGGGCCATGAGAAACACACCGTAGGCGGCGGCGACCCCGACGTCACCCTGACGCAGACTGGCGAGAATCTCCAGGGACAGCGGCCTGGTGTCGTACGTGTACAGGATAATGGAGGTGACAAAGTCTCCCAGCGCCGTCACGAAGGCGAGAGTCGCCCCCGCCGCCAGGGCGGGCCGGAGGAGTGGAAGTGTCACCTCGCGCAAGGTGCGCCATCGCCCGGCGCCGAGTGAGGCGGAGGCCTCATCGAGGGCGGGATCCAGGGCACGGAAGCCGGCCACCACTGCACGGCTGGCGATCGGAAGATTCCGGATCACGTAGGCGAGCGGCAGGATCCAGACGGTGCCCACGAGGATGATCCGTCCCGCCCACGGTGCGGAGACGCTGAACGCCGTTGCGAGCGCCACCGCGAATACCGTCCCCGGCACCAGCCAGGGGAGTGAGAGCAGTCGCTCTGCCGCGAGGGTCCAGCCATCCGCCTTCCGCACCACGAGCATCCCGGCCACCACCGAGACGCCCAGCGCCACGAGGGTGGCGGCCGTCGCCATCCAGAGGCTGTTGCCCAGCGGCCGCAGCCGCTCGGGCTCGGTGATGAGTGCGAGGTAGTTGTGGAGGGTGTAGGCCGGCGGCAGGGTCTCGACCGTCCAGGTCCCCACCGGGACGAACGACAGCAGCAGCAGCGTCGCGTGCGGCAGCAGCAGCAGGATGCCCAGCATCCAGCCGCCGAACGTGGCGGCCAGCCGCAGGCTGGGGGTCCGGATCTGCCGCGCGGCGGGGGCGACGCCCTTCCCGGTCGACGGCCCGGCGATGGCGGACCCGTCGCGCACCAGCCAGAGCCCCGAGAGCGCGAGCAGGCTCAGCACCACCGTCTGGGCCATCGCCATCCCGTAGTCACCATTCAGGCGCGTCGAGACGATCTGCGTCGTCATGACCCGGAAGCCGCCGCCGAAAATGTACGGAGCGCTGAAGGACGCGAGCGCGGTCATGAAGGTGAGCAGCGCGGCACCCCGGAGCGACGGCGCGAGCAGTGGCAACGTCACGCGACGGAGCGTGCGCCAGCGCCCGGCGCCGAGTGAGGCGGCCGCTTCGAGCGCCGCATAGTCCAGGCTCGCCAGGCCCGCGCGGGTGAAGAGATAGAAATAGACGTACATCGAGTAGGCGTGGACCAGCAGAATCGCCCACGCCCCCTCGAGGCGCCACGGCGGGTCCTCCAGGCGGAGCAGCGCCTGCACCACCCGCGCCGCGAAGCCGGTCTCGCCATACAGAAACAGAAAGGCGATGACGCCGACCAACGGCGGGAGTACCACCGGCAGCGCGACGAGCGCACCGAGCGTCCGGCGGCCGGGAAAGTCGCAGCGTTCAAACAGAAAGGCGAGCGGCACACCGAGCAGGCCCGCCAGCAGTACGCTCGCCACCGAGGTCCACAGGCTCCCCCACAGCGCCTGCCATTCGCGCGGCTCGGCGATGAACCGCGCGAAATACGCCCAGGTGAGCCCGGTCGGCCCGCGCACACTCTCCAGCCCTACGAGGAGCAGCGGATAGGCGACCAGCCACCCGAGCACCGCGACCAGCGCCAGGGCAACCCAGCGGCGAGCGATGGCGCTCACACGCCCTCGACCGGGAAGCAGTGCATCCCTGCGCCCCCGTCCGCCGGGTCACGGACCGGCACCAGCGCGACCCGGTCCCCCACCGCGGCGGCGCCCGGTGCGGCGCTCAGCTCGACCACCTGTCCTCCCGCAGTCGTCACCACGTAGAAGGCGATGGCGCCGGCGAAGCGGCGGTCGGCCACGGTGCCTGACAATCCCTTGGTGCCCGCCGGCGCCAGGCGCAGCGCCTCGGGCCGCACCAGCAGCCGAACCGGCCCGTCGCCGGCGTCCATCCGGACGGTACCGAACCGCCAGTCCGTCCCTTCCACCCGGACGATGCTGGACTCGGCCCCGCGCGCGATCAGCGCTCCGGCAAGCCAGCTGGCGCGGCCGATGAACGAGCCCACGAACGCGGTGGCCGGCGCCTGATAGAGCTCCTCCGGCGTGCCCACCTGTTCCAGGCGCCCCTGGCGCAGCACCGCCACGACGTCGCCCAGATCAAAGGCGTCTTCCTGCTCGTGGGTGACGATCACCGTAGTGATCCCGATCCGGCGGATCAGGGCACGCAGCTCACGGCGGGTGCGCTCGCGAAGGGCCGGATCGAGATTCGACAGCGGTTCGTCGAGCAACAACACCCTCGGCTCGGGAGCCAGCGCCCGGGCGAGGGCCACCCGCTGCTGCTGCCCGCCCGAGAGCGCACCCACCGTGCGTCGCTCGAACCCGGAGAGATCGACGAGCGTCAGCGCGGCGGCGATGCGCCGATCGGCCTCCGCGCCTGTCACGCCAAGGGACGCAAGCCCGAACGCGACGTTGTCGCCGACATCGAGATGCGGAAAGAGGGCATAGTGCTGGAACACCATCCCGAACCGCCGCTGCTCCGGCCGGAGCCGAGCGACATCCTGCCCTTCGACCAGAATGTGGCCCGCATCGAGCGATTCGAACCCGCCCAGCAGTCGGAGCGTGGTCGTCTTGCCGCTCCCGCTCGGCCCCAACAGCGCGAGCGTCCGCCCGCGCTCGAGTTCCAGCGAGAGCTCGAACACTCCTGCCGCGGCGCTGAAGCGACGGGTGAGCGCCTCGAGGCGCAGATAGCTCATGCGCCCGACACGCCCGCGGTACGCAGCGTCGCCCGCGCGCTCATCGCGATCGCCCGGTGTTCCGGACGTGCTGGTCCCAGTAGCCCATCCACCCCGCCCCCTCGCGCGTGAGCAGCCCCCAATCCATCGGCTCCACCCGCATCGACCGCTCGACCTCGGCCACCCAGGCCGGCACCCGCTCCGGCGGCAGGTCGTGCCGCGCCGGGAGCCGGAAGACCCGGTCCGCGGCGAGAATCTGCCCCTCGATGCTCCCCACGAACTCGATGAAGGCCTTCGCTTCCTGCGGATGCGGCGCCCCTGCTACCAGGGCGATCGCATCGTCGATCACTACCGTGCCGCTCGAGGGAAAGACGTATCCGAATGGCATCCCCTTGCTGCGGGCGATCAGCACATCGGGCAGATCCCAGAGGGTGACGAGCCCCTCCTGGCGCGCGAGTTTGGCGTCGAGCAGCGCGGGCGACAGGGCATAGGCCCTGGTCTGGCCGTCGAGTCGCCGAAGCCACGCCATCCCCTGCGCGGTATCGCCGGTCTGGCGCAGGCTGCGCTGCAGCATCAGCCCCCAGATGGCCCGCATCGTCCCGCTCGCCACAGGATCCCGGATGAGGACCTTGTCGCGCCACCGGGGCGCGAGGACGTCGTCCCAGTCGCGTGGCGCCACCGAATCGGGTACCGCGATGTTGTTGTAGACGATCACCGCCGGCGTGCGATACGCCGGGAAGTAGAGATCCCGGGGACCGATCCCCCCGGTGTCGACCCGGTCCGCCCAGCTCGGACGGTAGGGCGCGAGCAGCGAATCCTGCACCCCGCGTTCGAAAAGCGTGGTAGGACCGCCGAACCAGACATCGGCCTGGGGATTCACCCGCTCCAGCCGGAGCCGGTCGAGCACCTCCTGGCTGCCGAGATCGAGATAGCGGACATCGATCTCAGGATGCAGCCGCTCGAACTCGCGCTCGAGGAGGGTGAGATGATCCCGTCCGTGGGGGGAATAGAGGGTGAGCGGGATCCGGCCGTCGCCGCAGCCCACCGTCAGGGTGATCAGCACACCCACAGCGAAGCGGCGCCGGATCACTCCCGCTCGACCTTCGGGGTGCCCGGTGTGGCCGGTGCCCGACGGGCGCCCCGCGGCGCCTCACCGAGCGCGAGCAGATTCGCGAACAGCCGCCACGCCCCCGGGACGCCTGCCGGAAGCTGCCGGAAGAAGCTCACGCCGGTGTAGACGTAGCGCCCCCGACCGACCCCGGCAACCAGGAGGCTTCCCTCGAGTGGTGGCTCGCCGGGGTCGTGCATCTCGAGGACCGGCTTCCACGCCGGGTCCCACGAGTGTGCGAAGTACAGCCCCCGCTCCTGCACCCAACCCTGCCAGTCTGCAGGGCCGATCCGGTTAGGCTGGCGCAGCAGCGGGCTCGCGCGGTCCACGACGGTCACCGGGGCCGTCTCATCCGTGACCCGGTCGTGCCCGCCAAGCAGTGCGGGTGTCGCGGCGCCCGCCGGGCGGGTCGTCGACGTGGCCGCATTCGGCGTGCCCGGCGCGCGGGAACCGACGGTCAGGGGGAACGGCGCGAAGTTGCCGAGGAAATAGGCGTACTGCTGATACTGGACGATCACGGTCCCGCCGCCCCGCGCATAGGCCACCAGACGGTCGTTGTTCTCCGCGAGCTCGGCATCAGTCTCCCAGGCACGCGGGCCCACCACAATCACGTCGTAGCGCGCGAGTGGCGCATGGCCCAGCTCCGCGCCGGTGATCAGCTCGACCGGCAGCCCGACGCTTTGCAGCGCCTCCGGGAGCCGATCCGCCGCGCCGCGGAGGTAGGCAACGTGATGCAGCGCGGGGAGCACGAGGTCAGCCACCCGGACGGTGGCCGCCGCCTGCCGCAGATAGGTGCGCGGCCTGATGTGCGGATGATCCACCGTGACGAGCCCGACGTCGTACACCGGCCCCCGATTGTCGAATGCCAGCGCGGAGACCGGATAGGCGCCCGGGCCGAGGCTTGCCGGGGGATCCACCGTGAACCGGAACTCCGCCTGCTCGTCTTCCCGGGTGAACTGGAACGACTGCGGTGGGGACGCGGACCAGCCCAGCGGAACCTGCAACCGCACGGTGCCAGCCGTAGTGTCCCGTGCGCCGTGGATCAGGGTCACGGTGAAGGCATGCCCGGTACGTCCCGCGATCGGCCAGACCTCCAGCTCCGGATCGAGGCGCACATCCAGCCTCGGCACCACCGCGACCGGGCGGCGGAACTCTCCCGAACCCTGGTCATTGCCGCGGAGCGTGATCTCGCGATGGTCGTCCCCGGCGCCAATTGTCAGGCGAAAACGGGCTGGCTCGAAGGGCAGTCCCCAGGATGCGCGGTCATCCCGGTCCCACTGGTACAGGTCCCCCTGACGCGGCAGCCGGAGGTAGTACGGCGCCGTATACTCCGCCGACCGCGGAACCGTCGCCTCGAGACGTGCCGTTGCGACCCGCCCGGGTGGCAGGGGATCCCCACCCGGGTCGGAACCGACCAGCATCCCGCTCGCGCTGCGAAAGCCGAGACAGACCCCGCGCCCCGGCGATCGCGGCAAGTCCCGCCGGGCACCACTGTCGCCGGCCAGCTTCCAGGCGAGATCGCCGCCCTCCAGGCAGAGATCGGCGGTCGCGGGCTCCGTGCCCGGGTTCCACGCCGAGACCGTCACCCCGACACGCTGGCCCGGAACCACCCTGGCATCCTCGCTGGTGCCGTCCACGATCAGGTCCGAGCTCGTGAGCTGGGCGGAGTGCAGCCGCCGGAGTTCCCCTTCGAATGGATCGCCTTCGAGCGCCCGGGTCAGCTGGGTGTGCGCAGCGACCCCGACGGCCAGGCCGTCGTCGACCCCTTGCCGGGCCCGCTCGAGGTCCTCCCCCGCGCGGGTCAGCAGCTCCCTCAGGCGTGGGCGGAGCACCGCGGCAACCAGCGGGCGCGCCGAATCGATGCGCGCGACATAGCGCGCGAGCAGCTCGCTCACGCGCCGGGCGGACTCGGGCGGCAACTCCTGGACCAGCGGCGCTCCGGCCAGCGTCGTATCGATGCCTGACCAGAGGCCATCCTCACCGTGACCGGATCGGTCCTGGACCAGCTGCAATCGCACCACCGACGGCCCGATCCCCTGCAGCTGTCCCATGTCCTGCGAGCGGTGCAGGCTCCGGCCCCGCATCGCGATCTGGTGATCGACTGCCCGATCGCCGGGATCGAGCGTTCCGCCATCGAGCGTCAGCGTGGTCGCCGCCGAGTCGAACCGGGTGCTGCGGTACAGCTTGAGCGGGGGCGAAGGGAGCCAGCCCCTCTTCGGACAGCAGCTCCGGAAAGACGGTCGAGTCACCAGCGATCCGGAACGCCTCCTGCGCCGCCCACCCCGCGGCCTGGTGCTGGCCATGCCCGTCGCGCGGCGTGCCGCTGAAGATCGAGACGACGACCTGGGGCCGGTAGCGTCGGATGATACGCACCACGTCCTTGAGGACGGAGTCGCGGGGCCAGTGGGCCCAGGTGTCCTCCTGGGTCTTGGAGAAGCCGAAGTCGTAGGCCCGGGTGAAGAACTGCCGTGCGCCATCGAGTCGCCGCGCCGCGAGCAACTCCTCGGTGCGCAGCATGCCCAGCGCCTCTCCCAGCTCGGGGCCGATGAGGTTCTGCCCCCCCTCGCCTCGATTGAGCGAGAGGTACGCCGCCTCGGCCCCCATGCCGCGGACCAGGATCGTGAGGAGCTCGGTGTCCTCGTCATCGGGATGGGCGCCGATCATCAGCACCCGCTCGTGGTGGCCCAGCATCTGCAGCTCGCTGGCTCCAGCGCGACGTCGCCGCCGGTGGAGGGCGGTTCGAGCAGCTTGCGCTGAGAGACATCGGGACGAGGGGCAAGGAGGCAGGAGAGCGAGGCTGATGCGGCGGGACTGGGCTGCACCGGGGGCAAGGTAGTCAGGCCCGCCGGAGCGTCGAAAGGCGGTGCGGGCTCAGGACAGTTCGCGGGTCTCGTCGGTCGCGCTTGCCGACGATGAAGGCCCCGACGAAGACGAAGAAAAGCGGCCAGCGAAGATCAGCACACGGAGCCGAAGATGTTGTACACGCCGTTGCAGGAAGAGCATCATGCCGGTGGATACGAGTGATGGTGCCGGCACCACGGAGCGATTTCGTCCAGGTTGCTCCAGTGCGTCTCCCGGCCCCACTGCACCGCGGGGACCAGCCCCAGACACTGCCGAGGACGAGGAGCCACCCAGATCCAGGTCCAGACCCCCCGCCCGATCAGCGGAAAGTGAAAATGCGGCGCAATCATGCGGTCACACCAGTACGCCGGGCCTGACAGGGCGGACAGGGGCAGCTGCGGCCGCAGTCGCTCGAAGGTGTAGATCCCCGTGCCGTGCCCATCACTCCAGTCGATCCGCAGCCCGTAGGCACCGACCAGGGCGCCAGCGACAGCGGCCGGACCTCCAGCGGCACCCAGGCCGGGATCGAGCAGCGGGCGGCCGGTCATCTCCTCGACGCAGCCGGCACAGGGACAGGCGAGCCGGAGCGCCCGCGCCGGGAAGAACCCTGGCGTGGCCCGCCTGGTCCCACTCGATCCGCAGCCCGCATCCTCGCGGTGATCGCGTACGGGACCACCGGTCTCCGGCCGCATCCCGCGAACGCCTCGCGCGTCTTATAATTGGTCTGATCCCTCGACTCCCCACCCCGGCTCGACCATGGCACCACCGTCTCCCAACCCGTTCGGCAGCCGCAGCACCCTCACCCTCGGAACCGATCGCGCCACGATCTTCCGCCTGCCGGCGCTGGAACGCCAGGGTGTCGCCCGGCTCGATCGGCTGCCGTTCTCGATCCGGGTCCTGCTCGAGAATGCCCTGCGCTTCGCGGGCGCGGCGCCGGTGACCGAGGAGCACGTGCCGGCAACTGGGCGCCTGGGCGCCCGCGGCGGCCGGCAGGAGTGAGATCCCGTTCATGCCGGCCCGGGTCGTCCTCCAGGACTTCACCGGGGTGCCCTGCGTCGTCGACCTCGCCGCCATGCGCGACGCGATGGCCCGGATGAAGGGCAACCCGGAGCTGATCAATCCCGATCGTCCCCTGCGACCTGGTCATCGACCACTCGGTCCAGGTCGACTACTACGGCACCGACGACGCCTACCGGCAGAACGTCGATCTGGAGTTCGAGCGGAACCGCGAGCGCTACCAGCTGCTCAAGTTCGCCCAGGGCGCCTTCCGCGAATTTCCGGGTCGTGCCCGCCGGGAATGGGCATCGTCCACCAGGTCAACCTCGAGAATCTCGCCCCGTGGTCCAGCTCCGCGAGCTAGCACGGCGAACTCACCGCCTACCCCGACACCTGCGTCGGGACCGACTCGCATACCACGATGATCAACGGCCTGGGTGTGCTGGGCTGGGGCGTCGGCGGCATCGAGGCGGAAGCGGTCATGCTCGGGCAGCCCTACTTCATGCTGATCCCGGAGGTGGTCGGCATGAAGCTGATCGGTGAGCTGCCGCTCGGCACCACCGCGACCGACCTGGTTCTGACCGCCACGCAGATGCTGCGGAAGAAAGGGCGTGGTCGACAAGTTCGTCGAGTTCTTACGGCCCCGGCCTCTCCAGCCTCGGCCTGGCCGACCGCGCCACGATCGCCAACATGGCGCCCGAGTACGGCGCCACGATGGGCTTCTTCCCGGTCGATCCGGAGACCATCCGCTACCTCGAGCGCACCGGCCGCGACAAGGCCGTGGTGGAGCGGGTCGAGCGTTACACGCAAGGAGCAGGGGCTCTTCCGCACCGACCAGACCCCGGACCCGGAGTTCACCAGCACCCTCACGCTCGACCTCTCGACGGTGGTGCCGAGCCTGGCCGGCCCCAAGCGCCCGCAGGATCTGGTGCCGCTCACCGAGCTCAAGCGCAACTTCCAGGTCTCCCTGCCGGAGCTCATGACTCCCGGCGTGCCGGCGGCTCGCCGCGAACTCGCCGCGGCCGACTGCTCGCCCGCTGGAACAACGAAGGCGGCGCCGAACCCGTCGCCGTGCTGACCGAACACCCGCCCGTGACCACCACCCTCGACGGCGAAGTCTGCGAACTGCGGGATGGGTCCGTGGTGATCGCGGCGATCACCAGCTGCACCAACACGTCGAATCCGTCGGTGATGATGGGGGCCGGGCTGCTCGCGAAGAAGGCGGTCGAGAAAGGCCTGAAGACCAAGCCGTGGGTGAAGACCAGCCTCGCCCCGGGCTCCCGCGTCGTCACCGAATACCTCAAGGCCGCCGGCGTGCTGCCCTACCTCGAGCAGCTCCGATTCAACGTCGTGGGCTACGGCTGCACCACCTGCATCGGTAACTCGCGGGCCACTCCCCGAAGCGATCAGCAAGGCGATCGAGGAGCACCAGCTGGTCGCCGCCTCGGTCCTCTCCGGCAATCGGAACTTCGAAGCCCGGGTGCACCCGCAGGTGCGCGCGAACTACCTCGCCTCGCCGCTGCTGGTCGTCGCCTACGCCATTGCCGGCCGAGTCGACCTCGACCTGAGTACCGAACCGATCGGCAGCGGCCGCGACGGCAAGCCTGTCTACCTCAAGGATATCTGGCCGTCACCGAAGGAAATCGCCGACGCGATGGCCGCCGCGCTGAAGCCCGAGCTGTTTCGCGAGCGGTACGCCTCGGTGTTCGACGGCGACGCCGTCTGGCAGGCGCTCCCAGTCCCGGAAGGGAGTCGCTACGCCTGGGATCCCAAGAGCACCTACGTGGCCGAACCGCCATTCTTTCAGAATCTCTCGACCGAACCGGGACCGTTGAAGGACATCATCAACGGACGAGTCCTCGCGGTTCTCGGCGACTCGGTGACGACCGACCATATCTCGCCCGCCGGTGCCATTCCGAAGAACGGGCCCGCCGCGGCGTACCTCCTGGACCATGGCGTGAAGCAGGTGGACTGGAACACCTTCGGCGCCCGCCGCGGCCATCACGAAGTGATGATGCGCGGTACCTTCGGCAACGTGCGCATCAAGAACGCGCTGACCCCGGACAAGGAAGGCAACTGGACGCTGCACATTCCCAAGCGGCGAGGTCATGTCCATCTTCGACGCGGCGATGAAGTACCAGGGCGCCGGCACGCCACTCGTCATCTTGACCGGCAAGGAGTATGGCACCGGCTCGAGTCGCGACTGGGCCGCCAAGGGCCCGGCGCTGCAGGGGGTCAAGGCGGTGATCGCGGAGAGCTACGAGCGGATTCACCGGAGCAATCTGGTCGGCATGGGGGTGCTGCCACTGCAGTACGAGCCTGGCAGCACTCGCCTGAGCCTCGGGCTGACGGGCAAGGAGACGATCTCCGTCACCGGCATCGCCGCTGGACTCGCACCAGGTGGCCGGGTGACCGTCACCGCCACGGCCGCCGATGGCAAGGCGATGACCTTTCAGGCGATCGTACGGCTCAATTCCGCGGTCGAGCTGGACTACTACCGTCACGGCGGCATCCTCCAGCGGGTGCTCCGGATGTTCGCCAGCGGCGAAGCCTGATCCCCGCGGGTGGGCCGTGAGGCCGGCCCGCGGCTGAAGGTCCCTTCACCGACTGTTCACCATACCCTCCTCGGTCTCCGACGAGCATTCGTCGGAGGCTTTTTCATGTCCAGACCGAAGATGTTGGATGGCAACGAGGCGGCGGCGCGCATCGCCTATGTCGCCAGCGAAGTGATCGCGATCTATCCGATTACCCCTGCCTCGACCATGGGCGAGCTGGCCGATCAGTGGGCCGCCGACGCCCGCCCCAACGCCTGGGGAGCGGTGCCGAGCGTCGTCGAGATGCAGAGCGAAGGGGGGGCGGCAGGCGCGGTACACGGGGCCTTGATGGTCGGCGCACTCACCACGACCTTCACCGCCTCGCAGGGGTTGCTCCTGATGATCCCCAACATGTACAAGATCGCGGGCGAACTGACCCCGCTGGTGATCCATGTGGCGGCGCGAGCCCTCGCGACCCAGGGGCTCTCCATCTTCGGCGACCACAGCGATGTAATGGCGGCACGCGCGACCGGGTTCGCCATGCTCGCCTCCGGTTCGCCACAGGAAGCGATGGACCTCGCGCTCGTGGCCCACGCCGCCACCCTCGAATCGCGCATCCCGTTCCTGCATTTTTTCGACGGTTTCCGCACCTCACACGAACTCGCCCGGGTGGTACCGATCGAGGACGCCGAGGTCCGGGCGCTCCTCCCCGACGCGCCCCGCCGGGCCCACCGGGCCCGGGCGCTCTCTCCCGATCACCCGGTCCTCCGCGGCACCGCACAGAATCCCGACGTCTTCTTCCAGGCGCGCGAGGCCGCCAACCCGTTCTACCTCGCCTGCCCCAGCATCGTGCAGGGGACCATGGACCGCCTGCGGGACGTCGTCGGTCGCGCCTACCACCTGGTCGACTACGCGGGCGCGCCGGATGCGGAGCGGGTCATCGTCGTCATGGGCTCCGGCGCGGAAGTCGTCGAGGAGACGGTGGACGCACTCCGCGCGCAGGGCGAAAAGGTCGGTGTACTCAAGATCCGGCTGTTTCGCCCCTTCCCGGGCGAACAGCTCCTCGCGGCGCTGCCGCCAGGCGTCAGAACGATTGCGGTGCTCGATCGCAGCAAGGAGCCCGGCAGCGCCGGGGAGCCGCTCTACCAGGATGTGGTCACCACCTTCGCGGAGCGGCATGCAGCCGGCCCTGTCATCGTGGGCGGGCGCTTTGGCCTCGGTTCGAAAGAGTTCACTCCGGCCATGGTGAAGGCGATCTTCGATCAGCTGGATACGGCGGCACCTCGGAACCACTTCACGATCGGCATCCAGGACGATCTGACCCACACCAGCCTGACATTCGACCCCGCATTCTCGACCGAGCGACCGGAAACCGTCCGCGCCGTGTTCTACGGGCTCGGTGCCGACGGCACAGTCGGTGGCAACAAGACCTCCATCAAGATCATCGGCGAGGAAGCCGGGCTGCATGCGCAGGGCTACTTCGTCTACGATTCGAAGAAGTCGGGCTCCGTCACGGTCTCCCATCTCCGCTTCGGCCCCCATCCGATCCGGTCCAGCTACCTCATCGACCGCGCCAGCTTCGTGGCCTGCCACCAGTTCCACCTGCTGGAGCGAATGGATGTCCTGGGCCTCGCGGAACCGGGCGCCACGATCCTGCTCAACAGCCCGTATCCCGCCGAGCAGACCTGGGATCACCTGCCGGACAGGGTACAGCAAAGGATCATCGACTACCGGCTTCGCCTCCATGTGATCGATGCCGTGTCGGTCGCGCTCCAGGCCGGACTCGGCGGCCGGATCAACACCGTGATGCAGGTCTGCTTCTTTGCGCTCACCGGCCTGATGCCGCTGCCCGACGCCATCGCGGCGATCAAGCGGGGGATCGAGAAGAGCTACGGCCGTCGCGGCGAGGTCATCGTCGCGAAGAACTTCGCCGCGGTCGACGCGGCGCTCGCCAGCCTCCATGAGATTGCGGTCCCGGCGGTCGCGTCCAGCCGCATCTCCATGCGCCGAGTGGTCCCCGCCAGCGCCCCGGAGTTCGTGCAGCTCGTCAGTGCCCGGCTGATCGCCGGTGAAGGAGATCGGCTCCCCGTCTCCGCCGTGCCCGCCGATGGCAGTTGGCCCACCGGGACCACCCAATGGGAGAAACGCGATCTCGCAAGCGAAGTCCCCGCGTGGGACCGGGAGATCTGCATCCAGTGCGGCAAGTGCGTGCTGGTCTGCCCGCACGCAGTAATTCGCGCAGCCGTCTACGAACCCGCCGCTCTGGCGGCAGCACCCGCCGGATTCCCGTCGGCCAAGGCCCGCTGGCGCCAGTTCGGCGAGATGCAGTACACGCTGCAGGTCTCGACCGATGACTGCACCGGTTGTCGATTGTGTGTCGAGGCCTGCCCGGTCAAGAACAAGCGAGAGGTCCGGCTCAAGGCGATCAACATGGTGCCCCACGACCCCATCCGCGCACAGGAGCAGGCCAACTGGGACTTCTTCCGCACCCTTCCGGAGGTGTCTCGGGCCACCCTCTCCCTGGACCACGTGAAGGATGTCCAGCTGCTCGAACCGCTCTTCGAGTTTTCCGGGGCCTGCGCCGGCTGCGGCGAGACGCCCTACCTCAAGCTGCTGAGCCAGCTCTTCGGCGATCGGGCGCTCATCGCCAATGCGACCGGCTGCTCCTCGATCTACGGCGGAAACCTGCCGACCACGCCATGGAGGACCAACCGCACCGGCCGCGGACCGGCATGGGCCAATTCGCTCTTCGAAGACAACGCGGAGTTCGGCCTCGGCATGCGGATCGCCGCCGACCAGCAGCGGTTCCACGCTGAGACCCTGCTGGCGCAACTGGCGTCGGAAGTCGGTGAGGAATTGGCCGTCGAGGTGCTGGCCGCGGCCCAGGGCACCGACACCGAGATTGCGGCTCAGCGGGAGCGGGTCCAGCAGCTCCAGCGACGCCTGCAGACGCTCGACGGTCCGTCCGTCCGTGAGCTTGCGGCGAATACAGAGGCGCTGGTCCGACGCAGCGTGTGGATTGTTGGTGGAGACGGCTGGGCGTACGACATCGGCTTCGGCGGGCTTGATCACGTCCTGGCCTCTGGCCGGAACGTGAATATCCTGGTGCTGGACACCGAGGTGTACTCCAACACCGGAGGCCAGATGTCCAAGGCGACCCCTCGCGGCGCGGTGGCCAAGTTCGCGGCGGGTGGCAAGCGGGCGCCGAAGAAGGATCTCGGCCTCTTCGCGATGTCCCATGGGCATGTGTACGTGGCGCAGGTCGCCCTCGGCGCTGACGACAGCCACACCGTACGTGCCTTCCGTGAGGCGGAAGCCTTTGATGGGCCGTCGCTGATTATCGCCTACAGCCACTGCATCGCCCACGGCTACGATCTGGTACACGGCCTGGAGCAGCAGAAGCTGGCGATGCAGTCGGGACACTGGCCCCTGTTCCGCTATGATCCTGGTCTTCTCGCCGAGGGGAAGAATCCGTTCCAGCTCGACTCGAAGCCGCCGTCGATCCCGCTCCGCCAGTACGCGTACAACGAAACCCGGTACACCATGCTGGTCCAGAGTCATCCGGACGCCGCCCGCGTCCTGCTGGCACAGGCCGAGCGCGAACTGCTCGATCGCTGGCATCGCTACGAGTACCTGGCCAAGGCCCCGCCTGACGGGGGAGCGACCGTCGCCGTGGAGGCACCGCATGCCTGATCTCACGACCAGCTACCTCGGACTTGCTCTCGCCAATCCGATCATCGCGTCCTCCTCCCCACTCACCGAACACGTGGAGGACCTGCTCCGGCTGGAGGAGGCTGGGGTCTCGGCGGTGGTTCTGCCCTCGCTGTTCGAAGAACAGATCAGCATCGAGAGCCACGACCTCGACACCTACCTCTCCCATGGCGCCGAGAGCTATGCGGAATCGATATCGTACTTTCCGGACATGCGCAGTTACAATCTTGGTCCGGAGGGATACGTCACCCGCCTGGCGGAGGCCAAGAAGGCGCTGCACATCCCGGTGATCGCAAGTCTGAACGGTGTCTCCACCGGTGGATGGACAAGCTACGCCAGGCGGATGGAGGAGGCAGGGGCGGATGCGCTCGAGCTCAACGTCTACTTCGTGCCCACGGACCCGTCGATCAGCGGCAGCGCGGTGGAGCAGATGTATCTGGATCTCGTACGCGAGGTCGTCACCAGCGTCAGGATTCCGGTCGCGGTGAAGCTCACCCCATTCCTGAGTGCGCCGGCTCACATCGCCCGAGGGCTCGGCGAGGCGGGTGCACGAGGGCTTGTGCTGTTCAATCGCTTCTACCAGCCTGACATCGACCTCGAGCGGCTCGAGGTCGTACCCGCACTCGACTTGAGTGGGCCGGTGACGCTCCGGCTCCGGTTGAGATGGGCCGCCATTATTGCCGGACAGACCAGCGCGGACCTGGCCATCACCGGCGGAGTGCACAGCGCACTCGACGTGCTCAAGTGCATGATGGCCGGCGCGCGAGTCGCGATGGTCGCCTCCGCCGTGCTGCGCCACGGTCCTGGGCATGTGCGTTCCGTCCTCGCCGATCTGGCGATCTGGATGGAATCACACGAGTACGAGTCGATCAGCATGATGCAGGGAAGCATGGGCCAGCGGGCCTGTGCGGAGCCCGCAGCGTTCGAGCGGGCCAACTACATGAAGGTGCTCCGATCGTACGCCGTGAAGGGTCGATGACGCACGCTCAAAATGATGCGACCCCCGGCTCGGTGGAGCCGGGGGTCGCGCCAGACATGAGGTTCCGCGAGGTTCAGGCCACCAGGTCCTTGAGCTTCTGTCCCTGTTCACCCTCACGCAGGCGGGTGAGAGCGCGGTCGCGCAGCTGCCGGATCCGCTCGCGAGTGACGCCCATCATCCGGCCGATCTCTTCGAGCGTCCGGCTGTTGCCGTCGTCCAGTCCGAAATAGAGACGGAGCACCTTGGCATCTCGCGGTGGCAACGTCGCAAGTGCCGCCTCGATGTCCGCGGTCTGGCTGTTGGCGATGGCCGGAGCATCGGTGCCCTCCTGGTCGAGGGCGGCGAACCGCTCGATCCGCTCGCTATTGTCACCATCACGAGTCGGATGGTCCAGACGGACCGCCTCGGTATTCAGCGCCCCGAGACTCCGCACCGCTTCCACCGTCAATCCGGTCGCCCGCGCGAGTTCCTCGGTGGTCGGCATACGGCCCAGCTTGTCCTTCAGCAGCGTTGTCGTGCGCCCCAGGCGAGACAGGTCTGCCGTCCGATTCAGCGGCACCCGGACCGGCCGGCCATGACGGGCAATGGCCGCCTGGACCGCCTGACGGATCCACCATACGGCGTAGGAAATGAATTTCACGCCGCGATCGGGGTCGAACTTCCGGGCGGCGGTCATCAGGCCGAGATTGCCTTCGCCGATCAGATCGACGAGGGGGACACCCCGGTTCTGAAACTTCTTCGCAACGGATACCACGAAACGGACGTTGTGGCGCGCCAGCTTCTCCTGCGCCAAGACGTTACCCCGGAAAGCCTTCCGGGCCAGTTCCATCTCTTCCTCACGCGACAGCAGCGGTACCTTGCTGATCTCGTCGAGGTAGAGGTCGAGGCTTTCACGGCCCTCGTCGATCGCCTTCGCGATCTGGGCCGGCCGTACAGTGCGCCGCTTACGGCGTTGCTGCATGGTCACTCTCGCCCCTCCTTGGGATTGAGGACGTCGGCAAACCAGAGGGCCGGTCTGACAACCGCCCAATATAAGCCATGACAGGCAGAAAACAAAACCGAAAATCGAAGCTGTTACAAGACAATGACTTACAATTCAACTTCCCGAACAAACGCCGGTAGAAAAACGTGACGCCGAGGTCAACCCCGGTACCCCCCAGAAACAGTCAATGAGCCATCCCAACAACGTGGGCAATCGCCCCCGGCCGCGGCCCCAGATCTGTGCCGCTGGGGACGAGGCCCCGGCGTCCGATTGCACTCGACAACGGGATACGCGCCAGCCACGGTTCGCGTTACACTTCTGCCATGAAATCTGACTCCGCCTACGAGCTGCTGCGCCAGTTCACCTCGCCGATCGTTGCCATCACCTCCATCTGGGAGGGCCGCACCAACGGCATGATCTCCGATAGCGCCGTCCGTGCCTCGATCTCGCCCAGCGTCCCTCGATTGTCGGTGTACATCCATAAGTGGCACCTGAGTCACGCCTTGATCTGGAACAGCGGCCGCATGTGCATCCATCTGCTGCACCAGGGCCAGCTGGACCTGGTCCACAAGCTAGGATTCGTGAGCGGCAGGGATGGTGACAAACTGGCCGCGATAGCCCATCACCCGGGCTCGCTGGGACTCCCGATCCTCGAGGATCGGGTGGCGGCGTTCGAGATGCGGGTGATCAACACGATGGATGCCGGCTATGCGACCCACTTCCTCGGACACATCGAGGCAGTCCATCCGGGGCGGGACGCGGAAGTGCTGACTCCCCCCTGGTTCCGCGCGAATATGCCCGCGGCGTGGCAGGCGGAGTGGCTGACGAATTACCGGAAGGCGCAGGACGTCATTGATCAGCACACCGCGATCGAGGATCGCCGGTGGACCGGCCCCGCCCGGTCCTGACACACCACCTTTGGGGGGACCACTGCTATGCGGCTGTCTGCACGGATCGTCGGGCTCGCGCTGGGAACTGCGCTCTTCGCGAGTCCGCTCGCGGCCCAGGGGTTTGAGGGGATCGTGAGCTACAAGATGTTCGGGATGAACGGCAAGAGCAGCGAGATGACGACATCGATCAAGGGATCGCACGTCCGGACGGCGATGATCGCCGAGGGGCAGGAGATGACGATGCTGCTCGATGGCCAGAGCAGCACGATGACCATGATCATGGCGGAACAGAAGATGTACATGACCATGGATCTCAAGGGCGCTGCTGACCGCGCGCTCAGGATGAAGCCTGCCGACGTGACGCCGCCGAAGATCACCCCGCTCGGGACGACGGAAATCATCGCCGGTCGCAGTTGCGAAAACTTTCAGGTCGAGACCGAGAAGTCGAAGGCCGAGTTCTGCAATACGAAGGGGATGGGAAACTTCATGACGGCACGGAGCCCGATGGGTGGGGGGACCTCGCCGCTCGGTGACCTCGACAACGTGGCGTATCGGGCCTACTTCAAGGACGGGTTCTTCCCGCTCCGCGTCAGCAGCTACGAGAACGGCACCAGGAAGGTGGTGATAGAAGCCACCCGGATCGAGCCGAAGGCGCTCGATGCCGCGCTCTTCCAGGTACCGGCGGGCTATACCGAAATGAAGATGCCGGGCGGGATGGGCGCCCGGCCGTAGCCAGCCCGCCCAGGAAACGAACGACCCCCGGCCTTGCTGGCGGGGGTCGTTGCGTTGCGGGCACCACGGACGCTCAGTGCGACCCGCCCTCGCCAGCGAACTGCTTCACCAGTTCGCCAATGACGTTCTTCGCGTCCCCGAAGAGCATCCAGGTCTTGTCGGCGAAGTAGAGTTCGTTGTCGATGCCGGCAAAGCCGGGGTTCTTGCTGCGCTTGATGGCGAAGATCGTCCGGGCCTTGTCGGCATCGATGATCGGCATGCCGTAGATCGGGCTGGACTTGTCGATGCGGGCCGCGGGGTTCACGACATCGTTGGCACCGACGACGAGGCAGACATCGCACTGCGGCATGTCCGGATTGATCTCTTCCATCTCGACGAGATCGGTGTAGGGAATCTCCGCTTCGGCCAGCAGCACGTTCATGTGCCCGGGCATGCGGCCGGCCACGGGATGGATGGCGAACTTGACCGTGATGCCCCGCTTCTTGAGTGGATCGTACAGTTCGCGCACCTTGTGCTGAGCCTGCGCGACCGCCATGCCATACCCGGGCACGATGACGACGAGGCTCGCCTGTTCCAGGATCTGGCGCTGCACCTTCGGGGGTTTCGACCTTGTAGCTCTTCTGCTCGCCCGCTGCCTTGGCTCTGCTGCACCTGACCGAAGGCGCCGAAGAGCACGTTGGTGAACGAGCGGTTCATCGCCTTGCACATGATGATGGCGAGGATCAGGCCGCTGGAGCCATCGAGCGCGCCGGCGGTGATGAGCAGCTTGTTGTCGAGCACGAAGCCCATCGCCACCGCCGACAGGCCGGCGTAGGAGTTGAGGATCGCGATCACCGTCGGCATGTCCGCGCCGCCGATCGGCATGATCAGCATCAAGCCGAAAGTTGAGGGCGAGCAGGATGATCACCGGGAAGAGCTGCAGGCGCCCAGGCTGCGGTCGGATGCAGGACCAGGCGACAGCCCAGAGCCAGCGGCCAGGTCAAGAGCGAAGGCTCGCCATTGACGCTTCTGCCCACGTATACGTCACCGGGCGCTGCGGGATCCACTTCACTTCCTGCAGCTTGCCGGCGGCCATCAAGCTGCCGGTGAAGGTGAGGAAGCCGAGGAGGATCTCGACGATGATCGCCACGATGCGGAAGCCGGTCAGCATCTCCGGCTCCTCGGAGAACCAGAGAAGTACTTGGCCGTGCCGACCAGGCCCGCCGCCAGTCCACCGAAGGCATGCGAGATGGCGGTTCGCTGCGGCACGGCGGTGAGCGGCACCTTGGCCAGCGACATACCCGACGCCGATGGCCAGCGACGATCGGAATGATGATCCAGAGATGCGGTGACGTCCGGGCTGGAACCAGGTGGCGAGGATGGCCAGCAGACATGCCCAGCGACGCCGGCGTACGACGCCCTTGCGGGCGGTCTTGGGGTCGCTCATCCAGTGCAGCGACGAAGATGAACAGCGCCGGTGCGCGACGAGGTAGGCGAGCTTCGATGAGGAAGGCGTGCATCATGACTTGGCCTCCTCCGCGCTTGCTCGTCTTGAACATCTTGAGCATGCGTTCGGTGATCAGGAAGCCGCTGACGATGTTGGTCATGGAGGCGAAGAGGCGATGGCCCCGAGGACGCGGATGATCAGTCGGATAGTGTTCGCCGCCGGCCACGATGATGGCCCCGACGACGGCGATGGCCGAGATGGCGTTGGTCAAGCGACATCAGCGGCGTGTGCAGCAGCCGGGAGACCCGGCGGATGACGCCGATGCCGATGAAGGTGGCGAGCATGAAGACGAAGAGCAGGCAGAATCGACGGCGGGTAGTGCGATGGGCGCCGTCGGCGGCGGAGTCCGCCACGGCCTGACAGAAACGAGTCATCGTGCGCCCGCCTTGTCAGCTGCCTTCGTCCTGCGCGTGCATGACTTCGCCCTGCATGGGTGATCACGGCGCCCTGCAGGATTTCGTCGTTGAGAGTCGAGGCTGAAACGCCTTGTCCTTCCAGAAAGGCCAGCAGGAAGCTGGTCAGGTTGCGGGAGAAGAGCAGGCTGGCGTGGAGCGGGCACAGTGGCCGGCAGGTTGAGCGGGGCGATGATCTTCACGCCGCCGACTCAACGGTGGTCTCGCCGAGCATTGGAGAGCTCGCAGTTGCCGCCGCCATCGGCAGCCGAGATCGACGATGATCGAGCCGGGCTTCATGCCGCGTCACCGTATCGGCCGTGATGAGCTTGGGGGCAAAGACGCCACCGATCAGGGCGGTGGTGATGACGACATCGGAGGGGCACATTGCTCCAGCCAGCAGCTGCCTCTGCCGTGCCTTGTCCTCGGCCGAGAGTTCCTTGGCGTAGCCACCGCCGGCGGCGGCACTCTGCTTGAGCTCGATGCCGACGTACTTCGCGCCCGACGCTCTCGATCTGCTCCTTCACTTCGGGCCGGACATCGGTGGCGAAGACATTGGCGCCCAGCCGCTTGGCGGTGGCGATGGCCTGCAGCCCGGCCACGCCGGCGCCGATCACGAAGACCTTGGCGGGAAGCACCGTGCCGGCGGCGGTCATCAGCATGGGGAAGTAGCGGGGCAGTTCGACCGCAGGCGAGCAGCACGCCCTTGTAGCCGGTGATGTTGGCCATCGAGGAGAGGGTGTCCATCGCCTGGGCACGGGTGGTGCGCGGGATGGCGTCGGTGGAGAAGGCAGTGACCTGGCGCGCCGCGAGGGCGCGGACCGCGTCGAGATTGCGGAGCGGCATCAGTGATCCGAGATAGATCGCGCCCGGCTTGAGGGGAGCGACCTCGTCGCGCGCGCCGAGCGCCGGGGCGTTCACCTTGACCACGATGTCGGCCGAACGCAACAGCGCCATCGGATCCGTCTCGACGGTGACGCCCACATCGCGATAGAGTTGGTCCGCGAAACCCGCCGCCTCGCCGGCGCCTGACTCGATGGCGATGTCGTAGCCCGCCTGAATCAGCTTCTTGCAGGATTCCGGGACAAGAGCAACACGCCGCTCACGTGGAGCGGTCTCCCTGGGAACAGCGATGCGCATCGGGCCTCTCGGTGACAGGGCAAGAGCCGCCAATCTATCGCAATCCCCTCGAAGCGGGGAGGGGGCAGATCCAAGGATGTGCATCTCATGAAAGTGGCATGAACCCCTGGTGGGTTCGTGCGCCGAACCCGAGTTCAGAACTTCGGCAGCTTGAGGCCACCGACAGTGGAGCCCGCGAGGTGGGTGAGTGTCGACTCCAGCTTCTTCTGCACCTCGTCGAGCTGTCCCCTCTCCACTGGAAGGCGCTTGAGGGTCTGCGCCTGCAGGTCATTCACCCGACCCTGCAGCGCTGCGACCTGCTGCGCGACGGCAGCATCGACCGCGCCGCGAGCCCGCTGCTCCGCGGTCGCGAGGGCCTCGCCCACCAGCCCACGAAGTCGGGCGGCGATGGCCTCGTCGAGATTGGAGCGCACCGTGAGCGTGGGATGCTCGACCGTGCCGCCGAGTTCGGCGTGCACCCGCAGGACGGACAGCCCGCGCACAACCTGCCAGACGGTACTTTCGACCAGTGAGGCGGAGGCGAGGCGGGCCGGATCACTGCTCCAGGTGGCGCGGTCCGCGGTGACGTCCCAGCTCCCCGTCAGTCGGTCCCCCGCCAGACTGAACGCGAAACCCACGGTACTGGGCCCAGGGTTCACGGTGAACGGCAGGCCGGGGAATGGAATCGCGGGGAGGCTCACCCCCTGCACCGTTGCCACCAGCGAATCCCTGGGCGTCTTGCCGAAGTGCCGGGACATCCCGGCGAGTGTGACGGCAACGGGGTGCTCACCCGCCAGGCGCCCGCTCGCACTGAGCGTCGCAGGTCGCCCGTACAGCTCCGGCTGCGACGTGATCCCGGCGAAGGCCGCCCGGAACTCCTGCTCCGCCGAGCTCCCGGTCGCGAGGTCGATGGCGCCCTTCCGCAGGAGAAAGCGCGGATACGCTCGGTCTTTCGGGAATTCGACCGTGGTTCCCGCGAGGCGCGTCCGTTGTGGACCGGGCCGATTCCAGGGTTGCAGCCCGGGCGGCACATAGCGTTCCACCACCTTGGCGTAGTAGAGGGCCTGCTGGAAATAGTCGGTGCTCTGCGCGCCGAAGAGCGAGGCGCCGATGTTCGGTGCGTCGAAGCTGGGCAGATTGAGCAGGCCCTTGGCCATGGCGTAGTCCTGCTGGCGCGCCGCGTTCACAGCTTCGAGGCCCTGACGGAGAACCCCAACGGAGCGACGCACGGAGGAGTCCAGGCCGGCCAGGCTGGTTCGGGCCTGTTTCACCCGGTCAATCGCCCGTTGAATGTCGGTAATGGCCGCTCGTGCTCCAACGACGCCGAGCTGCTTCGGATCGGTCTGGGCAAGCCGGGTCGCGAGCGCGGCGGAGGAATCGACCAGCGGCTTGAGCTGCAGGGCCGCGAGCGATTGCTCGAAGGTCGCCTGGGTGGAGTCGACGCTGCCGAGCAGCGACTTCGCCGCCCGGACCGTGCCGAGCTGATCGGGGTGGAGGACGAGACTCTTGACCGTATCGATACGACCGAGCGCCAGCTTGGGAAACTGGAACTTCTCCCTGGCCCACTGCCCGGTTTCCCGGAGCAGGGCGGCGCCGGGACTGTTGGGAGCCGCGGGGCGCGCCGGGGTTTTCCGCGGCGTCAGGAGCCGGAGGCCCGAGAGGCGCAGTTCGTCGATAACGACCTTCTTCTCGAGGAGAGGCAGCGGGTCGAGATCCACGGTAATGGTGCCTGCCTCGAACAGGTTGCGGTTCGGGTCGCGTGGGTCCGCAATGGCCAGCCCGCCCAGATCGATCGCGGCGTCCCGGGCGCGGATGCGAAAGCTGGCGAGATCGACTTCGCTGCCGAGCAGGTCGGAGAGGCTGGACTCGGTCTCGCGTCGCGCCATCCGTTCGGCGAAGAGCAGGTACAGCACGACGAGCGCCCCGGTGAAGAGCAGCAGTGGCCCGACGGCGCGCCAGCGGAAGACCCCGAGTGCGCCGATCATTGCGGCACGAACCACGAATACACGTTATAGAGCTTCGACGCCCTGAGCCCCTTCATGAAGCGGGAGTTGAGCACCCGCGCGCCGTAGGTGGCGCGGTAATGTGCGATGGCACGCGCGCCGAGCAGGTAGATCGGCACCGAAAGGAGAAGCCAGATCACGAAGCTGCCGAGGGTGACGCTGTTGTTGAAATTGGTGAAGGGCACCAGCGGAATGTTGTACCAGCTGGTCCAGAGCCCGCGGAGCGGCGCGGCCTCGAGGAGCGCGAGCCCGACCCGGTGGAAGAGCGGATCGAGCAGGAACCCCAGTGGCGTGAACAGGGCCATGCCGAGCATCCCGCCGCCGAAGGAGACATTGAGGAGGACGAGGGCGGCGAACAGCAGCAGGTTATGCGCACTCAGCAGTGGCGTCAGCCCGATCCCGGCGCCCAGCATGAGGCCGGCCGCGACCTGGCGCGGGGTGCCCTCCGAGTGAAGGGTCTGGAACAGGGACTGGAGCAGCTTGAGCAGGCTCAGCATGGCGGGAAGTGTAGGCCGGTGGGATATCAGACGACAAGCGAGTCCCGCTCGCGGCCGACAATACCGGAGCCGCCGGTCGGGTGATATCCTTCCCGCCCTATGCCGCGCCGCACCTCACAGATCGAAGTTCACAAGTTCGGTGGCGCCTCGCTCGCCGACGCCGCGGCGGTGCGTCACGCCGTCGCCATCCTGCAGGCCCGACCTGGGCCGCGGGTGGTGGTCGTCTCGGCAATGGCCGGGGTCACCGATCTACTGCTCGAGGCGGCGGAACGGGCCCGTGGCGGCGATGTCGGCGCCGCGCAGCGGGCGACGGCCTCCCTTCGGGAACGACACCACGTCGCCGCGCGGACACTGATCCCACAGGCGGCGGCCCGCACCGAGCTGCTCCTGTTCGTGGATGCCCAGCTCGACGAACTGGAGACGCTCGCCAAGGGGCTGAGCATCGTCCGGGAGCTCACCCCGCGGACCAGGGACTTCCTCGTGGCGCGCGGCGAACGACTCTCGGCCCGGCTGGTCACCGCTGCGCTCGTCGCGGCCGGTGTGAAGACCCGGTACGTCGACGCGATCGACGTGGTGAAGACCGACGCCGACTTCGGGAACGCCTCCCCCGACCTGGAGCGCACCGATGCGGCGCTGCGCAAGGCGCTGCGCCCCCTGCTGAAGCAGGGCGTCACACCGGTCGTCCCCGGCTTCATCGGCGGCACCCCCGGGGGCGAGGTGATCACCCTGGGCCGGGGCGGCTCCGACCTGACCGCCACGCTGGTCGGCCGGGCGCTGCGGGCGTTGCGGGTGAATCTCTGGAAGGATGTGCCCGGCCTGCTGACGGCCGACCCGCGGGTGGTGCCCGACGCCCGCGTCGTCCCGCAGCTGCAATGTGCGGGAGGCGGCGGAGCTGGCCTACTACGGCGCCAAGGTGCTGCATCCGCGCGCACTGATCCCGGTCGTCGGGCGCGCAGGTGCCGCTGTTCGTCCGCCCCTTCGCCGATCCCTCGGCGGACGGCACCGAGGTCTCCGAGCGGCGCACCGGTGCTCGAATGTCCCGGTCAAGGCGATCTCGGCGCGCCCGGCCAGGCGCTGGTCACGGTCGACGGGCAACGGCATGCTGGGCGTCCCGGCGTCGCGGCCCGCACCTTCGAGGCGCTGAAGCGGGAGCAGATCTGCGTCACCCTGATCACCCAGGCCTCCTCCGAGCACTCGATCTCGCTTCTGCGTGCCCGCGTCCGAGCGCCGAGGCGGCCCGGCGCTGCCTGAGCGAGACCTTCCGCGACGAGATCGCCAGCCACGAGATCGATGGCGTCGAGGTGCGCCCCGGCGTGGCGACCCTCGCGGTGGTCGGCCTCGGCATGGCCGGCAAGCCGGGAGTGGCCGCGGCGGGTCTTCTCGGCGCTGGCGAGCGGCGGCATCAACATCCTCGCCATCGCGCAGGGCTCGGGAGCTCAACATCTCCGTGGTCGTCGACGAGGACGAGGCCGAGACGCCCAGCGCGCGATCCATGCCGCCTTCCAGCTGGCCAAGATCGGCGGCGGGCGGCGGCGCCGGCACGAGGGCACTCGATGTCGTGCTGCTCGGCTTCGGCCTGATCGGCCGGAGCTTGGCGGAGCTGGTGGGCGAGTTGCCGGCGGACGGGCCCAAGGTCCGGATCGTCGGGGTGATCGACCGGAGCGGCTACGTCTTCGACGCGGACGGACTCTCGGCCCGCCGGATGGCGGCCCTCGCGCGGGCCAAGGCCAAGGGCCGCTCGCTCGCCGACTGCCCGGTGGCGCGGCCGTGGAACGCGAGGCGGCCGGGAAATCGGTCACGGCACGCGCTGGTCGCGCCCGGTCCTGGTCGACGCCACCGCCGACGACACCACGCGCGCTGCTCCGCGCGCTCGAGGGCGGCATGGATGTCGTCCTGGCCAACAAGCAGCCGCTCGCCGGCCCGCGCCAGGGATCGAAGAGCTGCTCACGCCCGCCGCGGCCCAGCACGGACGCCGGCTCCGCCACGAGGCGACCGTGGGCGCCGGGCCTCCCGGTCATCGACACCTTTCACAAGCTGATCGAGACGGGCGACCGGAGTCGTCCGCATCGAGGGCTGCCTCTCGGGAACGCTCGGTTTCCTGCTTCGCGAGCTCGAGCCGGGGAAGAAGTTCTCGCAGGCGCTCGGCGGCGATGGACGCTGGGCTACACCGAGCCCGATCCGCGCGACGATCTCTCGGGCCTCGACGTCGCCCGCAAGGCGCTGATCCTCGGCCGGCTGATCGGTTTCGCGGGTGAACTCGGCGCTCGTGGTCCGAATCGCTGGTGCCGCCCGGCGCAGGCCCGCTGCCGCTAGCCAGTTCCTCGGCCGCTCTCGAGGGGTACGATGCGACTTGGCAGCGGCCGGGTTCACGCCGCCGAGGCGCGCGGCGGGTGCTGCGCTACGTGGCGACGGTTACCCGGCGGCCGATCACGGTGCGGGCTCACGACGGTGGCCACGGGCAGCGCCGCTCGTCGGCGCTGCAGGGCACCGACAACTACGTCGTCTTCACCACCGAGCGGTACCGCGAGCAATCCGCTGGTGGTGATCGGGCCCCGGCGCCGGACCGGCCGTCACGGCGGCGGGCGTGCTCAACGACATCCTCGCGCTCGGCTGACATGCCTGACCCGGTCTTCCGCGCAGGTGCGCGCCTATGCCCCCGGCACCGTCGGCAACGTCGGCCCGGGACTCGACATCCTGGGCCTCGCCGTCACCGGCGCCGGCGACCGGGTCATCGGCGGCGGGTGACAGCTGCGGGCGTGGTCGTCACGATCGCCGGCGATCCCGATCCTGCCGCCGACCCGGTGCGGAACACCGCCTCGCTCGCCGCGCAGGCGGCGCTCCGGCTCGGCCGGAGTCGAAGGCGGACTCGGGCTCACGCTGCGATCGAAAAGGGACTGCCGCTCTCCGGCGGCCAGGGCGGCAGTGCGGCATCGGCGGTGGCCGCCGCGGTGGCGGTGAACGCGCCTGCTCGGGCTGGCCGCTCGACCGCACGGGCAGCTGCTCGCGGCGCTCGAGGCGGAGGAGGCGGTGGCCGGCCGCCACCTCGACAACCTCGCGCCCTCGCTGCTCGGCGGCATCGTGCTGATCCGCGAGCCTCGACCCGCTCGACTTCGTGCTGCTGCCGGTCCCGGCGGCACTGCGGGTGGTGCTGGCGCAGCCGGAGCAGGAGCTGCGGACCGCCGAGGGCCGGGCGGTGCTGCCGGCGAGAGGTGACCGCGCGGATGGCGCGTCCATCAGGCGGCGCAGGTGGCGGCGATGGTGGCGGCGCTGGCCAGCGGCGACCTGGCACTGCTCGGCCGGGCGATCGACGACCGGATCGCCGAGCCGGCGCGCGCGCCGCTGCTGCCGGGATTCGTCGCCGCCAAGGCGGCGGCGCTCTCGGCCGGGGCGCTGGGCTGTTCGATCTCGGGCAGCGGGCCGACCGCCTTCGCGCTTCGCGGTGGATGACGCACGCGGCACTCGCGGTCGCGGCGGCGATGGTCGCGGCGTACCGCGACCGACGGGGCTGCACCGCACGTCGCCCGCGATCGACCGACCGTGAGCCCGGACGGGCGCCCAGTGAACTCGAGGCGGGCTGATGACCAGATCCGATGCAGCGCTGCACCGCGTGCAGCGACCGGCTTCCCCGAGCTCGATCCCCGCGTCCGCTGCGACTGCGGCGGGCTGCTCGAGGTCCGGCACCTCTCGCCCGCGCTCCGGGATGGCGCCTCGCTCCGACGGCTGTTCGAGGAGCGCGGCAGCCAGCGCGACGCCGACCTCTCCGGCGTCTGGCGCTACCGCGAGCTGGTCCTGCCCTCGGTCGGCGACCGACGTCGTCACCCACCCCGAGGGCAACACTCCACTCCTCGGCCGGGACGCGTCGCGCACGTGGGCCGGCGTCGCCGATCTCCGGCTCAAGCACGAGGGACACAACCCGACCGGTTCGTTCAAGGACCGCGGCATGACGGTGGGAGTGACCCAGGCGCGGCGGATCGGGCGCCGGGCGGTGGCCTGCGCGTCGACCGGCAACACCTCCGCCTCGCTGGCGGCCTACGCCGCCCAGGCCGGAATGCCGGCGCTCGTGTTCGTGCCCGCGGGGCAGGTGGCGCTCGGCAAGCTGGCGCAGTCGCTGGCCTACGGCGCGACGCACGCTGCTGGTGCGCGGCGACTTCGACGACTGCCTCCGGCTGGTACAGGACGCCAGCGACGAGCTCGGCGTCTACCTGCTCAACTCGATCAATCCGTTCCGGCTCGAGGGACAGAAGACGATCGTCTTCGAGCTGCTGCGACCAGCTGGGCTGGGAGCCGCCCGGACTGGATCGTGCTGCCGGCGGGCAACCTCGGCAACACCGCCGCGTTCGGCAAGGCGCTCGCGGAGGCGCAGGGCGCTCGGGACTGATCGACCGGCTGCCGCGGATCGCGGCGGTGCAGGCCGCAGGGGCGGCACCGTTCGCGGCGGCCTTCCACGAGCAGTTCGCTCACCCGGCACACGGTCAAGGCGGAGACGGTCGCCACGGCGATCAAGATCGGCGACCCGGCCTCGTGGGACCGTGCGGTGCAAGACCATCCGCGCGACCAACGGCGTGGTGACCTCGGTGAGCGACGCCGAGATCCTCGAGGCCAAGGCGGTGGTCGACGCGGCGGGCGTCGGCTGCGAGCCGGCGAGCGCCGCCAGCGTCGCCGGGACGCGTCAGCTGGTCGACCGCGGCGTGATCGGCCCGGGGAGCGGGTGGTGGCATGCTCACCGGCCACCTGCTCAAGGACCCCGGCGCCCTGATCACCTATCACCAGGAGACCGAGCCGCCGCCGGCATTCGCGAACCGGCCGGTGCGGATCGCCGCCGATCTCGACGCGGTCGCCCGGGTCCTGGGGAAGCAGCGCTAGGCGCCCGTCCCGTATTGGTTGTCAGGCAGGGCGCGCACGACCCTCCGGAGCCATGCTCCGGAGGGTCGTGTTGAGAACGGATCTGGGCGGGTTACCGCGTACTGTCGGAATGCTCGTGCGTCCGGCTGCTGGTCGAATCGCGATCGCGGCGGTCCTCGCGCAGGTCCCGACGGTCGCTCCGGTTCTCCTGCCGGTCCCCCCGCAGCTCCCGGCGGTCGCCTCGGCGGTCGCGCCGGTCGCCACGCAGCGCCCTGCGATCGCCCCGCGCCGCAGGCGAATCCCCATCCCGCCGATCCTCACGAAGGTCCTGGCGGTCCTCACGGGTCCCGCGCCGGTCGCCCCTGAGCTCCCGGCGATCCCGGCGGGTCTCGCCGCGGTCGTGCCGAGCCTCCGTCCGGTCCCGATTCACGTCGGAGCGGCTGCTATCGGCTGATTGGGCGAGGGTGGGCGTGGCCGCCAGCACCAGGAGGAGGGCTACGCTTCCGAGCATCCTGTATCGCATCGCTGCTGTCCTCGAGTAGGGGTTACGAGGGAGACGCCCGCCGACCGCCGGCGTTAAGCCGGCCGGGGATCAGCGAGACGTCGCCTCGATCGCGGTCCGCAGGGCCTCGTAGGCCTTGGGATCGATCTCCTGGAACGGGGCGGCAACGTAGGCGATCCGCCCGTCCGGCCCCACCACATACAGCGTCCGATTGTCCATCCGGTACCCGGATTCGAACACGCCGTAGCGTTTTCCCACGCGGCCCTCCGGGTCGCTCAGGAAGCGGAACGGGTACGACCGGTCCTTCGCCCACGAGGCCAGCTCGGCCGCGGAATCCACACTGATGGCAAGCAGCACCACCTGATGCCCGCCCTTGAACACCGTCGCGTACTGATCACGGTACGCGTCCATTTGAATCGTTCAGCCACCGGTCCTGGCCTTGTAGAAGAATGCGAGGACGACCGTCTGGCCCGCGGAAATCCCGGAGCCGCGCCGGGAGCGGCAGAATGCCGTCGCGGGTCGCAGCGGTGAGCGCGAAATCGGGGGCCGTGTCGCCGACGGCGAGTGGCACGGGATCCTGCGCGTGGAGTGCGGGAGGCGCGGCGGCCAGGAGGCCGGCGGCCAGCGCGATGAGGAGCCTGGGTTGCATCGAGTTCCTCCGGTGGGAGCAGATGCGGGATCGGGGAGCATCAGAACCGGCCTGGCCGCTACAGCGCCATCACCCGCCAGATGGAGCCGCTCGACTGGTCTGCAATGTACAGCGATCCGTCGGGGCCGATGGCGACGCCGGCCGGACGGAGCCTGGTCGGGCCCTCCTGACTGGTGGCGAAGGTCTCGTACGCGCCGGTCGGGCGCCCATCCGCGCCGAAGGGGGCGAAGACGATGCGATACCCCTCCTGCGGGAGCGGCGCCCGATTCCAGGAGCCGTGAAAGGCGATGAACGCCCCGCCACGATACTTCTCCGGAAACTGCGTCGCGGTGTAGAAGGCGATGGCCATGGGTGCCCAGTGGCCGGGAAAACCCAGCACGGGGTTCTTCTTGCTGCCGCAGCGTCCCACCGTCGTCCCGTCGCCACCATACTCGGGGGCCAGGACGAGGAGCTTCCGCTGCCAGTCGTAGTAGCAGTAGGGCCAGCCGAAGTCGTCGCCGGCCTGCACCTGCACCAGCTCCTCCGACGGAAGATCGGCCCCCTGCCGGTCGGTAAAGCCCCAGTTCTGAGCCAGCTGGTCCCGGCCGTGCGGCAGTGCAAAGAGCGCACCGGTACGCGGCTCGACGGCGAGCGCCATGGCGTTGCGGAGGCCGGTGGCGAACCGGGCGCCGTCCTGCTGGCGCTGCTGCCGCCGGGCCGTGCTGAAGCGCCACAGCCCCGCGCGTCCGTCGAGTTCGGGGCAGGGATCCCGGCCGGGGGAGTGATCGCTGCGATCGGATGCCTGGCAACTATTGGTCGCCGAGCCGATGTTGACGATCAGCGTATCCGCGCCGAGAAAGGCGAATGTCTTCGCGGTGTGTCCCCCGGTCGGGAGTCCTTCGACGACGACCTCCGGTTCGCGCTGCGCGACCAGATCCCCGGGCGCCCAGGCCCAGCGGAGGATCCGGTCATTGCGGCCGAGCCAGAGGGCGCCGTCATGAAAGGCGATTCCGGTGCCATCCTCGGCGGCGAAACGCTGCTGCCGATCGGCGCGCCCGTCGCCGTCGGCGTCGTGCAGGGCCACAACGCCCCCATCCTGCAGCGCGCCGTAGACGTCCCCGTTCGGGGCCACGGCGATCTGCCGGACGGGACCGAGGCGGGTGGCCACGAGGGTCGCACAGAAGCCTGGCGGCAGGGAGAGACCGCTCGTACGGGTGCAGGTCGCCGGCGGATGGCCGGGCCCCCGCGCGAGGGGAATGAGCAGTGCGGTGGTCACGAGGAGGGGGCGAGCGAGGCGGTACATGTATGGTCTCGAGGGCGTGATTGCAGAGGGAAGATAGCCCCATTCGGCGTCGTTTCCAGAGGGAAAACAGCGGTTTTCCCTCTTGCGAAGGACAGGCAACCCCTTACTTTGGCAGGGCACGGCGCAGGGCTCGAGACGCGCCGACGCGAAGTTTTCCCTCTAGCGGAGGCACTCGATGGCCACCAAGAAGAAGGCGACGAAGAAGAAGGCGACGAAGGCAAAGACCAAGCGGAAGCCCAATGCGGCGTTTATGAAGCCGGTGATGCCGAGCGCGGCCCTCGCGGAAGTCATCGGCTCCAAGGCGATGCCACGGACCGAAGTGACCAAGAAGCTGTGGGCGTATATCAAGAAGAACGGCCTGCAGGACAAGAAGAACCGGCGCAACATCAATGCCGACGACTCGCTGAAGGTCGTGTTCGGCGGCAAGAAGACCGTCTCGATGTTCGAGATGACGAAGCTGGTCAGCAAGCACCTCAAGTAGTCTCGAGGCTTTCGCGGTACCAAGGGCGCTCCCGTCGGGGCGCCCTTCGCCGTTCGGGTGGGGCCGTGCGCGGATTCGCCCCTACACACCCGACCTGTCCCCACCCATATTCAGCGCCCTATGGCCGGCGAATACATCTTCACGATGCGCGACCTCCGCAAGGTCGTGCCCCCCTCCCGCGAGATCCTCAAGGGGATCTATCTCTCGTTCTACCCGGGCGCCAAGATCGGCGTCCTCGGCTCGAACGGCGCGGGCAAATCCACGCTGCTCCGCATCATGGCGGGTGTCGACACCGATTTCCTCGGCGAGGCGAAGCCGCTCGCGGGGACCCGGATCGGCTACCTGCCGCAGGAGCCCCAGCTCGACCCCGCGAAGGACGTGCGCGGCAACGTCGAAGACGGCGTCCGCCAGGTCCGGCAGCTGCTCGACGACTTCAACACGATCTCGAACAAGTTCGCCGAGCCGATGAGTGACGAGGAGATGAACAAGCTCCTCGAGAAGCAGGGCCGGCTGCAGGACCAGATCGACCACCTCGGCGCCTGGGAGCTGGACCACAAGCTCGATATCGCGATGGACGCGCTCCGGCTCCCGCCTGGCGACGCCGACGTGACCAGGCTCTCGGGCGGGGAGCGGCGCCGGGTGGCGCTCTGCCGGCTGCTGCTGGAGCAGCCGGACATGCTGCTCCTGGATGAGCCAACCAATCACCTCGATGCCGAGTCGGTGGCGTGGCTCGAGAAATATCTGGAGAACTTCCCAGGCACCGTCGTGGCCATCACCCACGACCGTTACTTCCTCGACAACGTCGCCAAGTGGATCCTCGAGCTGGATCGCGGCGCCGGAATACCGTGGGAGGGCAACTACTCCAGTTGGCTCGATCAGAAGCAGAAGCGGCTGGCCACCGAGGAGAAGCAGGCCTCGGCCCGGCAGAAGACGCTGGCCCGCGAGCTGGAGTGGGTGCGGCTGAGCCCCAAGGCGCGACAGGCGAAGAGCAAGGCGCGCATCACCCGGTACGAGGAGATGCGGGCGGAATCGGAGCGGCAGAGCGAGGGTTCGGTCGAAATCCTGATTCCGGTGCCCGAGCGTCTCGGCGACGAGGTCGTCGTGGCCAAGAATGTGAGCAAGGGCTATGGCGACCGGCTGCTGTTCGAGAACCTGAATTTCTCGCTGCCCCGTGGCGGTATCGTCGGCATCATCGGTCCGAACGGCGCCGGCAAGACTACGCTCTTCCGGATGATCGCCGGCCAGGAGCAGCCGGATGGCGGCGAGCTGGTCGTCGGCAAGACCGTGAAGATCGCCTGGGTAGATCAGAGCCGCGATTCGCTCGACGGCAGCAAGTCGGCGTACGAGGAGATCTCCGGCGGCCAGGACGAACTGCTGTTCGGCACGCGCAAGATCAACGCGCGCGCCTACTGCACCGGGTTCAACTTCCGCGGCTCCGATCAGCAGAAGAAGGTGAAGGATCTCTCCGGGGGCGAGCGGAACCGGGTGCACATGGCCAAGCTGCTCAAGAGCGGCGGAAACCTGCTGCTGCTCGACGAGCCGACCAATGACCTCGATGTCGACGTTCTCCGCGCCCTCGAGGATGCCCTGCTGGGCTTCGCCGGCTGTGCCGTCGTGATCAGCCACGACCGGTGGTTCCTCGATCGGGTGGCCACGCATATCCTGGCCTTCGAGGGGAACAGCGAGGTGGTCTGGTACGAGGGGAACTACCAGGACTACGCGGCGGATTTCAAGAAGCGCAGGGGCCAGGACGCCAACCAGCCGCATCGGGTGAAATTCAAGCCGCTCCACCGATAGTTGCGAGTTCTGAGTGCCGCACACTCGGAATGCGGAACTTTCCCGCTCGGGTTTCCCCGTCCTCCCGTTCTGAGTAGCTTCCCCCTGCCAGTCCGCGCCCCGACCGACCCGCGAGTGCAATGAACCAGCCCCGACTCCGAATTCCGTATCTGCCGCCCAGAATCGAGGGCCTCGCCGCCCTGGCCACCAATCTCTGGTGGAGCTGGTCCACCGATGCCCGGGCAGTGTTTCGCCGGATCGACGAACCGCTCTGGCAGCTGACCAAGCACAATCCACTGGAACTGCTGCGCCGGGTCGACCCGGCGCGTGTGGCGGCATGTGCCAGCGATCCCGGCTTCCTGGTGCTGTACGACCGGGTCATGGACGTTGCCAGCCGGGCGCTGACCAGTCCCAACACCTGGTACCAGAGTCATCATCCGGGCCTGACACGGCCGGTCGCCTATTTCTGCGCCGAGTTCGGACTGCATAACTCGGTGCCGATCTACTCCGGTGGACTCGGCATCCTTGCGGGCGACCATCTCAAGTCGGCCTCGGATCTCGGCCTGCCGCTGGTGGGGGTCGGACTCTTCTACATGAAGGGTTACTTCGATCAGCGTCTGCGCATCGATGGCTGGCAGGAGGACAGCGACGTCCAGTTCGACATCGAGTCGACCCCGCTGGAGCGGGTCACTGCGCCGGGCGGCGAACCCTTCCTGACGGTGGTGCAGACCTTCGGTCGTCCGGTGCACGTCGGCGCGTGGCGGATGCAGGTCGGCCGGGTGCCGGTCTACCTGCTCGACACCAACCTGGAGCAGAACGATCCGGCCGACCGCGATCTCTCGGCCAAGCTCTACGCCGGCGGGCCGGACATGCGGCTGCGGCAGGAGTGGATCCTCGGCGTCGGCGGAGTGCGGGTGCTGCGTGCGGTCGGCGTCGATCCCGCCGCCTGGCACGCCAACGAAGGACACGCCGCGTTCATGCTGATCGAGCGGCTGCGCGAGCTCGCCGAGAGCGGTGTGGGATACGCCGATGCCGTGGCCGCAGGTGCGCAGCCGCAGCGTCTTCACGACTCACACACCGGTGCCCGCCGGCCACGACCGTTTCGACACCGAGCAGGTGATGGCGTGCGCCGGACCGGTCTGGGAGGAGCTCGGCATTTCCGCCGAGGAGTTCCTGCGGATCGGGAGTCATCCGGAGGATGAACAGCCGCTCTTTCACATGACGGCGACCGCCATCCGTCTCTCCGGACGAGTCAACGGCGTCGCGAAGAAGCACGGCGAGGTCTCCCGCGAAATCTGGAATTCGCTCTGGCCGTCCGCTCAAGACCGACGAGGTGCCGATCGGCTCGGTCACCAACGGCGTGCATCTCCCCACCTGGATGGCGAGCCGGATGCTGCGGCTGCTCGACCGGCACCTCGGCGAGGGGTGGGTCGAGCGGCTGCGACGAGCCAGGCTTCTGGGAGGCGGTGCTGACCATCGATGATCTCGAGCTGTGGAGCGTCCACTCGGACATGAAGCATGGACTGGTCGCCTTCATCCGGGAGGAGGCCCGGCGCCGCTGGGCCGATCGGTGGAAGGAGGCGGCACACGTCGTGGGCGCCGGCACCCTGATCAGTCCCGATGCCCTGGTGATCGGCTTTGCGCGGCGGTTCGCCACGTACAAGCGGGCGGCCCTGCTGTTCAGCGACTTCGACCGGCTGCACGACCTGCTGGTGAATCCGTGGCGCCCGGTGCAGATCATCTTCGCCGGCAAGGCGCACCCGGAGGACGGGCCCGGCAAGGAGGTGCTGCAGCAGGTGTACGCCTTCACCCGCGACCCGCGGCTCGAGGGCCGAGTGGCGTTCATCGAGGACTACGAGATGCACCTGGCCCATCGGCTGGTGCAGGGCGTCGACCTCTGGCTCAACGTGCCGCGGGTGCCGCTGGAAGCCTGTGGCACCAGCGGCATGAAGGCCGCGCTCAACGGCGTCCCGCAGCTCTCGCACGCTGGACGGATGGTGGGCGGAGGGATACATGGGTATGAACGGCTGGGCCATTCCGCCGGCACAGCCGGGCGAGGACGCCGACCAGGCCGATGGCGAGCGTCTGTACGATCTGCTGGAGCAGCAGATCGTGCCGATGTTCTACAAGCGGGACGCCCGCGGCCTCCCGGTGGAATGGCTGCAGCGGATGAAGCACGCCATCAAGCACGCAGGTGAGCACTTCAGCGGGCGGCGCATGCTCCAGGACTACATCAACGGCTATTACGCGCCCGCCATGCGAGGGAGAGGTACCGGCGAGTGTCCCCCCGCTCTGAGGGTCGGTCCACCGACGAGCACCGGGTGACCGACGCCGGGCCTCGGCTCGACCGATGGCGCCCCGATCGGCATCGTGCATCTGGCGGCCGAGTACGGCTGGCTGGCGCGGACCGGCGGCCTCGCGGAGGCGGTCGCGGGGCTTTCGGCTACGCAGGCCGCGGCGGGAATCCCGGTGGCGGTGGTGATCCCCCTGCACCGGTCGGTGCGGAGCGCGGCCCCGGCGCTGGAGCGGGTCGCCGGTCCGTTCCAGGTCCAGGTCGGCCCGCGGCTCGAGGAGGCGCGCCTCTTCCGCATTCCCACCGAACCGGGCAAGCCGAAGGTCTACTGTATCGAGCATCCCTACTTCGACCGGGCCGGGCTGTACGGCGAAGCGGGCGCGGACTACCCCGACAACCTGCAGCGCTGGGCCTTCTTCTGCCGGGCCGCGCTGGAGCTGCTCCCGCGCATCACCCGCTCGCCCTGCATCCTCCATTGCCACGACTGGCACACGGCGCTGGCGCCGATCTACCTGCGCACCTATCACAACGATCAGCCCTTCGCGCGCGGCATTCGCACCGTGCTCACGGTGCACAACGCCGGCTTCCAGGGCCACTTCCCCCCGTCGGGAATGCCGGAGGTGGGCCTGCCGTGGGAGCTGTACAACTTCGAGTACCTGGAGTGGCACGACCAGCTCAACCTGCTCAAGGGCGGGCTGAAGTTCGCCGATGCGGTGACCACGGTGAGCCCGACCCACGCGCACGAGCTGCGTACGCCGGTCGGCGGGTTCGGGCTGCACGATGTCTTCCTCTCGCTCGGGGACCGCTTCACCGGCATCGTGAACGGCATCGACATGGAGGAGTGGAATCCTGCCCGGGACGAGCACGTCAACCGCCACCTACTCGGCGGCCGACCTCACCGGCAAGTGGCGCTGCAAGGCGGCGCTGCAGCGGAGCTTCGGGCTGCCCCAGCGGCGGCGGATCCCGCTGTTCGCGATGACCGCGCGGATGACACACCAGAAGGGGCTCGAACTGATCACCGGCGAGTACACGCTCTTCATGCTCGAGGCGCAGTTCATCTTCCTCGGTACCGGTGAGGCGAAGTACGAGGCGATGCTCAAGATGTACGAGGCACGCTGGCCCGATCGCATCAGCGTGCATCTGGGGTTCTCGGAGCGGCTGGAGCACCGGCTCATGGCAGGGGCGGACATCTACCTGATGCCGTCGCTGTACGAACCGTGCGGGCTGGCCCAGCTGCGGGCGGAACGCTACGGCGCGGTGCCGCTCGCCCGCCGGGTCGGCGGCCTGGCGGACACCATCGAGGATGGGGTCACGGGGTTCCTGTTCGACGAGTACTCTTCCGAGGACCTGCTGCGGGTCTCGCGACATGTGATGGACCAGTATCACGATACGACGGCGTGGGAGCATCTGATGCGCAATGCGATGGGGAAGGACTTCAGCTGGGCCCGCTCCGCGGAGAAGTACATGACCGCGTACCGACGGATCCTCGCTTCGCCGGCAGTCGCATGAGCGACCAGCCGAAGATGGACTTCGTCCTCGCGCTGCACAGTCACCTGCCCTACGTGCTGAATCACGGCCGCTGGCCCCATGGCAGCGACTGGATCTCCGAGGCCGCGATCGATACCTACCTGCCGCTGCTCGCCGCGTTGCGGCGGCTTGCCGCCGAGGATGTGCCGACGCCGCTGACCATCGGGATCACGCCGATCCTGGCCAATCAGCTGGAGAGTCCGGTCTTCGTCGCCGAGCTCGAGGCGTACTTTGCCCAGCGGCTGAAGACCTGCGACGAATCGGAGACCTCGCTCGCCTCCACCGGGGACGAGCACCTCCTCCCGCTCGCCCGCTACTGGAAGAGCCACCTCCTCGGGCTGCGCGGCCTGTTCCGCAGCGTCGACGGCAATCTGGCCGCCGCCTTCCGCCAGCTGGAGGCGGAGGGGAAGATCGAGCTGATCTCGAGCGGGGCCACGCACGGCTTCCTGCCGCTGCTCGCCCGCGACGAGAGCATCCGGCTGCAGCTCGGTCTCGGCCGCGCGGAGCACCGCCGCATCTTCGGCCGCGACCCGGACGGCCTCTGGCTCCCCGAGTGCGCCTACCGACCGCGCGGCCCCTGGGCCCCGCTACCGGAGGCGCCGCGGAGCCCGATGCGGCGCGGCATCGAGGAGCATGTCGCCGACGCCGGATTCAAGTACTTCTTCGTCGACAGTCACCTGGCCTCGGCGGGACATGCGTTCCGGCTCTATGGCGCACAGGGAGGGCAGACCGGGGACGGTGAGGTGAAGAACTCCGCCTATCGCGCGTACCGGGTGGCGTCCGCCAAGGGCGCGACGCCGGTCTCCGCTCTGATCCGCGACCCGCTGGCCTCGCGTCAGGTGTGGAGCCGACAGGAGGGATACCCGGGCGACGAGTGGTATCTCGAATTCCACAAGATCCGCTGGCCCGGCGGGCTCAAGTACTGGCGGGTGAGCGCGCCCGGCTCCGACCTCGGGGCCAAGCAGCCGTACGACCCGAGCCGCGCGCTCGAGCGCGCCGGCGGACATGCTCGGCACTTCGTGGATCTGTTAGGCAGGATCGCCACGGAGCGGAGCGCCGCCGGTTCCGGAGACGCGGCCGGACGGCGCGCACCGGAGGACCTGATCGCCGTGCCGTTCGACACCGAGCTCTTCGGCCACTGGTGGCACGAGGGCGTGGACTTCCTGGCGCAGGTCTACCGGACCCTGAAGAGCAATCCGGTCGTCCGGGCCAGAACCGCCCGCGAGCACCTCGCCGAGCAGCCTTCCGCGCGGGGCATCCACCTGAGCACCGGGTCCTGGGGCGCCAACGGCGACTTCAGCATGTGGCTCAACGACGAGACCGCCTGGACCTGGCCCCGGCTCTGGGCCATCGAGGCCGGCTTCTGGGACCGGGCGGGCGACGCGCTCGAGTCGCCGGCGCTCCGACCGGTGCTGGCGCAGGCGGCCCGCGAGATGCTCCTCGCGATGGGCTCCGACTGGCAGTTCATCATCTCCACGGGCGCGGTGACGGACTACGCCATCAAGCGCTTCACGGAACACTGCACCGACGCGGAATTCCTCATTGCGGCCCTCGCCCCGGGCGCGGAACACCTCGCCGCCGCCCAGGCCCGGGCCGAGGAGCTGTGGGTGCAGGACCACGTCTTCCCGAACGTGCTGGACGCCGTGCGCGCAGCATTGTCAGGCAGCCGCGCCCTGTCGATGTAGCGGGGAACGCCCCTACCCGAGATGCCCACCACCGATGGCACCCCCCGCACGACCCGCCCCGCATGGCGGTGCCGCGCCGGACGCGCCTGGGCCGCCGCCGGTGACGGCCTCCGGATGTACCGTGGCACCACACTCCTCCTCGCCATCACGGCGACGCTCGCGCTCGCCTCGGTACTGCCCGTCGCCGGGCTTCTCGCTCCCGATGTGGGCCGGCTCGCGCCGCGGCTCGGGCTGACGGCGGGCCGGGGCGGCGACCTCGGACTCCCGTGGGTCACTGCCTGGCAGGGGCCGGCGGAGATCGCGTCGGGCGGGCTCACCTTCTTCTTCAACCTGCTCCTCACCTCCGCGGCCGCGACGCTGGCCATTGCGGGCATTTCACTGCTCACCCTCTGCGGGGCCCGCGCGCTGGCGCGCGAGGGGGAAGTGTCGGTACGCCGAGCCGTGGGGGCGTCGCGCCGATCGCTCATCGCGGCCGCGGTGCTGGAGGGGTTGCTGATTGGAGGGGTCGCGGCGTTCTTCGGCGGCGCACTGGGTCTGACCGGCGCCACGATCGCCGCCCGCAGCTGGCCCGGACCCCTGCACCCCGGCTCCGCCACGGCAGGACTCGTGGCCGTCGCCGGCGTGACGATGATCGTCCTGACCGGCGCCCTGCTGCCGGTGATATTCGCCAGGCGGAACCGGATCGGGGAAGCCGAAACCGCCGCCTTTGCGCTCTTCTGGCCTGCGCTGCTGCAACTCGGCCTGAGCCTCATTGTCCTGGCGACCGGCGCCCTCCTCGCCCGCCATGCCAGCCGCTCCCACCATCCCGCCGCGGGACAGACCGACCCGCTACTGCAGCTCGAGATGCCGGCCACTTCCGCTGGAGAACGCGCAACGCGGTACGGGCGACTCCTGACGGACCTCGCAGGCCGACCGGAACTCGGGCTCGCGAGCCTGACAAGTCCCGGGGCGATTGTCGGCCTCGGCACCGTCGCGCGGATCACGACCGACTGCGGCCTCTGCTATGATGGGGGACTGCCCATCAAGTGGCACACACCGAGGGTGGTCCACCAGTTCGTGAGCGCCGACAGCTTCAAGGCCCTCGGAATCCCGCTCCTCGCCGGCCGCGGCATCACCCCCGCCGACCGCCTGGGCGCCGAGAAGGTCGCAGTGGTCAGCCGGTCTCTTGCGCGGGACCACTTCCAGTTTGGCGAGCCGATCGGCCGGACTCTCAAGGCCGGCGACGACGCCGATGACTGGTACACCGTCGTCGGCGTGGTCGATGACGTGGTTCCCACCGGATTCGGCGCCGGCCGGCAGCCGGGCTACACGCTCTACCTGAGCATCCTGCAGCATCCGGTCACCTCCGCCGATCTGCTGCTGCGCCGACCGTCGGGTCCCGTTGCTCCGAGCGGTGCCCCCACGCTCGCGAGCGCCGTGGCCCAGACCCGCGCGACGGTCCTCGCCATCACCTCGGACGCCGCGCTCTTCGCGGCGGAACAGGCACCGCTCGACTGGTTCGGACGGGGACTCCGCTGGCAGGGATGGAGCATGCTCGCGATCGCCGCGATCGGTCTCCTCGCCGTCATCCGCATCTGGGTCCGCTCGGCCTGGCCGGAGTTCGGGATGCGCCGGGCTGTCGGCGCCCGGAAGGGGCAGATTACGGGCATCGTCGTTCGTCAGGCGATCGCCGTCGCCATCGGCGGTCTCGGCCTCGGGCTCTGGTTCGGGCCGGCGCTGTGGAGTTCGCTCCCCGATCTCGTCACCGGTCTCTCACCCTGGGACGCCGGCGCGCTGCTGCCGTACGCCTCTGCGCTGATCACCGTGACGCTGCTCGGCGCGATCGAACCGGCCTGGGCCGCCGCACGCGCCACCCCGCACGCCCTGCTGGGCTCCACCGGAGCGTAATTCCGATTCCCTCCTCAATGCCGTCGACCCGTTCCATCGTCATCCACGGCCACTTCTACCAGCCGCCTCGCGAAGATCCCTGGCTCGACGAGGTGGAGGCCGAACCCTCGGCCGCGCCGGCGCACGACTGGAACGAGCGGATCGAGCAGGAGTGCTACCGCGCGGTCGCGGCGGCCCGGCTCCCGGGGCATGGGGGCCGAATCGCCCGGATCGTGAATCTGTACGAATGGGTGAGCTTCAACTTCGGGCCGACCCTGCTGGAGTGGCTGGAGCGCGCCGCGCCTGACACATACCAGGCAGTGCTCGGCGCCGATCGCGCGAGTGCCCAACGTCTCGGCCACGGCAACGCGGTGGCGATGCCGTATCACCACGCGATCCTGCCGCTCTCCTCACGACGGGAAAAGGTCACCGAGGTACGCTGGGGCATCGCCGACTTCCGGCGTCGCTTCGGCCGCGAGCCACTCGGGATGTGGCTGCCCGAGACTGCGGTCGACGAGGAGACCCTCGACGTGCTCGCCCAGGAGGGGATCGGGTTCACGATCCTGGCGCCGCACCAGGTGGACCACGTGCCGGCCCGGGGGCTCCCCGGCCGGGTGCGCACCGCCGGTGGGCGCTCGATCGTGGTGTTCGTCTATGATGGCCCGATCAGCCACGATGTCGCGTTCGGTCCCCTGGTGCGGGACGCGACGAGCTGGTCCACCCGGCTCCTCGCCACGCCGGCCGATGGACCTCCGCCCGCGCTGGTCTCCGTGGCGACCGACGGCGAGACCTACGGTCATCATCACCACTTCGGCGAGATGGCCCTGGCGATGACGATCGAGCGGATCCGCGAGGCGCCCGGAGCGGTCATCGAGAACTTCGCCGCCTTCCTGGCGCGGCATGGCGCGGAGGAGGAGGTCCGCATCGTTTCACCCAGCGCCTGGAGCTGCACCCACGGGGTCGAGCGCTGGCGGAGCGATTGCGGGTGCCGCATGGCGCATGACCAGCCGACCAGTCAGGCGTGGCGCACGCCGCTCCGCGACGCGGTGAGCTGGCTCACGACGACCTGCCACGGCTGCTTCGATCGCGACGCCCCTGCCCTGCTCCGGGAGCCGGCGGAGGCGCTCGCCGGATATGGCAGCGTGATCGGCGCCGGTGCGGCAGCTGTACAGCAGTACGTTCGCGCCGCCGCGCGACCCGATCTCACTCCCGAGGCGCTGATGCGTGCCGCGGAGCTTCTGGAGATGGAGCGCGGTGCGCTCCGCACCCTCACCAGCTGCGCCTGGTTCTTCGATGATATCGGCGGGCTCGAGCCGCTCCAGGTGCTGCGGTACGCAGCCTGGGTCATCGCGCTTGGGGGCAATGATGCGCACATGCTGGAGGAGGGCTTCACCCGCCGCCTCGCGCCGGCGGAAAGCAACGTCCCGGCCCTCGGCAGCGGCCGGGACATCTACCTCCTCCGTGCCAGGCCGCACCTGGTGCCGTCGGCGCGCATCGCCGCCGGCCTTGCCGCAGCACGGCAGCTGGCGCCCGCCGCGGCGGAGAGCTTGACGTGGCGGATCGACGGCGCGGACGACGCCCTCCTCCTGACCAACCGGCGTACCGGGCGGACCTACACTTTTTCCGTCAGCCTCGAGCGTACCGCCCTCGCCGTCCTGGCGACGGTGCGCTCCCCACTGCTCGATGCCCCAGTGGCGCTGCCGCTCGCGGAGCTGCCGGAGCGCCAGCGCGAGGCGATCACGGGAGTGCTGCGCGGTGAGGCGCTGGCGCGGCTGCTTTCGGCCGCTGAGCGGGGGGCACTCGAGCGCGGCGACCCGCTGCGACCCCTCGTGCGTGCGGCACTGGTGCGCCGGGTAGCAGACCTGGGAGATGGGCACGACGTGGAGGGACGGGCCGACGTCACGGAGCTGCTGCTGTTCCTGGATCAGCTCGGGCAGGCCGCGCCCTTCGAGGCGCAGACGCTGTTCTACAGGATCTGGCGGGCGGGCAATCCGGCGGACCGGGGCATGGCGGAGCTGGCGGCACGGATGGGGTTCGCGACCGATGAGGGCGGCCCGGCCTGAGGCCGGCACCAGTCAGTGGCCGCGAAAGTTCCGCGAGGCAGTGATGAACGCCCGGAAGAGCTGCCGGGTGTGAGGATCGGTCATCTCGAACATCTCCGGATGCCACTGCACGCCGACCATGAAGTGATCGGCGTCCCGCTCGACCGCCTCCACCAGGCCATCCGGCGCCACCGCGGCCGACGCCAGCTCCGGGGAGAGCCGCTTGATTCCCTGGTGGTGCATGCTGTTCACCAGCATGGTCGGCTTCTCGATGATCGCCATCAGCCGGCTCCCCTGGGCCAGCGAGACCTCATGCGCGAGGTGATCGCGCCTGAATCCGGCGGTCGGGAAATAGTCGTGCTTGATCCCGTCAGGCTGCTGCGCCGCCAGATCCTGATAGAGCGACCCGCCCAGCGCCACGTTCATGACCTGGATGCCTCGGCAGAGGCCGAGGATCGGCTTCCGGTCCTCGATGGCCCAGCGGGTGAGCTGCAGCTCCACCCGATCCCGGGCGGCGTCCAGGGAGCCGAGTTTGGGGTGGCGCTCCTCCCCAAAGGTGGCAGGATCCATGTCGACGCCGCCGGGAATGAGGAGACCGTCCAGGCGATCGTAGATTTCGCGCAAGGTGTCTTCATCGTGATCCAGCAGCGGAATCATCCAGGGCACCCCGCCCACGATCGTCGCGGCGAGAAAATACCGCTGATTCATGACCCAGGACTCCGGGAGCCCGGCGGGGATCCCGTCGATGGCGTGGAGCGTCTGGGTGGTAACCCCGATCACAGGGCGGTTGGACATCGGTGTCGAGTTCCGGATTCCGGGTGTCGAGTGCGAAGCATCGGCCTTCCCGCATGGGCAGGAGAGCAATACTCATGCTACAAAGGTAGTCAGCCGGCACCGCCGCCATCCAGAGGCTAACACCAACGGGGACACTGCTGTTCCCTCCAGGGCGGCGCTCCCTACACGATTCCTTCGGCGGTCTCCCCGATCAGCTGATCGACCACGGCCTTCAGGTCGCCGGTCCGCTCGAAGGTCGCGATCTGGCGGTCGGCGCTCGTCCCCCCCTCGAGGATCGTGAAGGCGTACTCGACTTCCTTGCGGGTGCCCAGCTCGTCGAGCACGTCGTCGAGGAACCACTCGATCATCTCGCGGATCAGGTCGCGGGCGGGCAGCTCCTCGTTCTTTGCCGAAATCGATCAGCTTGCCGTCGAGACCGTAGCGGACGGCCCGCCACTTGTTCTCCTCGATCAGCGCGGCGGGATAGACGCGGAACGTCAGGTTGTCGCGACGCAGCTTCCAGAGCTTGGCGATGATCGCCTGGAAGATCGCCGCGATGCAGACCGCCTCGTCGACCCGCGTGCAGACATCGCAGATGCGGAACTCGAGCGTCGGATAGCTCCAGTTCGGCCGGACGTCCCACCAGATCTTCGAGCCGTCCGGAATGCACTTGGTGTCCACCATGCGTGCCGACCAGCTGCTCGAACTCCGCCCAGGAGTGCAGCGAGCGCGGAATGCCGGTCCGCGGGAAAGTCGCGGAAGATGATGCTCCGGTAGGACTTCAGGCCGGTCTTCCGCCCCATCCAGAAGGGCGAGCTCGTGGAGAGCGAGAGCACGTGCGGCAGGAAGTAGCGGGAGACGTTCATCGCATCGATCAGGAATTCGCGATCCTCGATGCCGATGTGGACGTGCGTGCCGAAGATCAGCAGCTGCTGCGCGAGGTCCTGCAGGTCCTCCTTCACGCCGATGTAGCGCTCGAGCGGCGTGATCTCCTGCTCCATCCAGGACGAGAACGGATGGCTGCCGGCCGCGAGCACCGAGCCCCTGCTTGGCCGCGAGGTCCATCACCAGCCTGCGCAGCCGCACCAGCTCGCTCCGCACCTCGGCCGGGTGTGGCAGACCTTGGTGCCGACCTCGACCATCGACTGGTGCAGTTCCGGCTTGACCTCGCCGAGGATCAGCGAGTCCTCCTTGAGGATCTCGGTGATGTAGGACCGCAGCTCGCGCGTCTCCGGGTCGATGATCTGGTACTCTTCCTCGATGCCGATCGTGAGGCTGGGCGGCTTCATGACAATCCTCAGGCAGAAGGCTTGGCTGGGCGATTGCGAGCGATTGGCGATTGGGCGATCGGGCGATCGGCCGGTGAGCCGACGGCCCGAGGGCTCGCTGCTCAGGCCCGCTGCTCCACGACGAAGCATGGCACCGTGCTCCCGCCGCCCGCCGTGACGTTGAGCAGCGCGGCGGTGGAGAGCCGAGTCAGGCAGCCGTCCACTGCGGTGCCGTCGAGCACGAACGGCGCCGTGTCGAGCATCCGGTCGACCAGGTGGAGCGTGCCGTCGACCACGCTCGGGTACGGCTCCGTCGGCAATCGCGATCCGCTCCTGCACGATGTACGGCTCGGCGAGCGCCCGTGCCAGCGCCGCGCCCCACGTCGCGTCGTCGACCGTCCCAGCCGAGCACGATGCCGGCGCCGCCGTAGTCGTCGTTCGGCTTGAGCACGAGCTGATCGCGGTGCGTCGCCGATGAACGGCAGCAGGTCGATCCGGCTGCCGTCCAGCATCGTGTCCGGCGCTCCTCGACCACGCGCGTCCACGGAATGAACTCGCGCGATGGCCGCCTGCTCGTCCGCGCGTGAAGAGACTCGCGTTGCGCTCGTCGCACAGCACGGCGAGGCTCGCCTTCTTGTGCAGCATCTTGCAGCGGAAGGGATTCACCATGCAGACCGCGCCGTCGCGCACCGCGCGCACGATCGGATGATCGACGCCGCTCCCGCTCGACCAGCTCGTGGATCAGCACCCGCTTGTAGATCAGGTCGATCGGCCGCGCCGCCGCCGTACAGCTTGCCGTTCCGGTACTCCATCGTCGCGCGGATCGACGATCACCGTCTCCAGGCCCAGCGACTCGAAGTAGTCCTGGAAGAGCACGAACTCGCTCCGGGTCGGCACGTCGTCCCAGTCGACGATCGCGATCCGCGGCCGCTGCGCACCGGCCGGAGAACTCCTGCCACGCGTCGAGCAGCAGCGTGGAGCACGCCGTGCCGCGCCGGGAGCGGGCGCACGTCGTACCGCATCGCGGAACGCCCGCATCACCGGCAGGCCGCAGAAGACCTCGGCCAGCGCGTCGTTGTACGCCGCGCCCGCCGGGCGTCTCGGCGTTGTACTCGGTCAGCGCCATCGCGCCGGTCGGATCGACAGGAAGCAGTCGAGCCGCGCCGTGCGGGCTCGGGCTCCGAAAGCCCGGATCGGCGAGCACCAGCGGCTCCTCCCACTCCGCCAGGCGGAACTGCGCCCGCAGCGCGGCGTCGGCCAGCGCCGCCTCGTGCGCCCGGGCGAACGCGCCCATCAGGCGGCTGGATCCGGCCGCTCAGCGTCCGCACTGCGCCGGGCGTGAGGAACCGCGGCCGCAGCACGGTGCAGAGCGGCCGGTCGCCGAAGACCAGGCTGCCGCCGGCGCAGCTGGTCGTCGAGCATCGCATGCGACGCCTGGGCGACGTCTCCGTCGCCGAGGAGGTCGTGGTAGATCGCGATGGCGTCGGTCATGCGGTTCCGAGTTCAGTTCCGATCGTCCCGGGTCGACGTGCATGCCTCGGAATCTCGCACGCTCGGAATCTGTCCAGCGCCACTGCTTCGTGCTCGAGGCAAACATGCCCGCCCATCCCGATTCCGTCACCTGCCGCCGGCCGCCCTTGGCGAGCCGGATCACCATGTCGGCCATGTGCGTGACCACCCACTCGAAGTAGTCCGGCGTCAGCGAGTTGATGTCCATGTCCGGCGCCGGGTTCATGAAGTCGATCGCGTACGGCATGCCGTCGCGGATCGCCAACTCGACCGAGTTCATGTCGTAGCCCAGCGCCCGCACGATCGTGCGGCAGTCGCGCACCACCCGCTCCCGGAGCGCCGGCGCGAGGTAGTCCTGGTCGACGATGTAGCGGCGCTGCCTCGGGATCGTACTGCATCACCAGAATCTCCTCCTGGCCGAGGCACATGCAGCGGACGAACTGCTCCCACTCGATGAACTCCTGCACGATCATCGTGAGCAGGCCCGACTGTCGTAGTGCGTGATCAGCTCCTCCAGCGTGCGGCAGACGTAGACGTCCCTCCAGCCGCCGCCGTGCGCGTCCTTGAGGATGCACGGCAGGCCGATGCTCCGCGACGAGTCCCTCCCAGTCGAGCGGCTGCAGGTTGCGCAGACTCTCCGTCGGCACGATGCCCGGGACGTACTCCTTGTTCGGCAGCACCACCGTCTTCGGGCTGGCGACGCCGAGCTTGGTGACCAGCGCGGCGCCGAAGAACTTGTCGTCGGCCGTCCACATGAACGGGTTGTTGACGACCGCGACGCCCTCGAGCACGGCGTGCTTGAGGTAGGTGCGGTAGTACGGCACCTCGTGCGAGATGCGGTCGACGATCACGTCGTACGGACAGGGCTCGTCCATCGCCACGCCGCCGAGCGTCACGAACTCCGCCACGACGCCGGCGTCGCGACGATTCACTTCCTCGATGAACGCCGGCGGAAAGGACCACTCGCGCCCGACCAGAAGCCCCACGCGCTTTGTCATACCTGCTCCCGAAGTGTGATGATGCGAGCGAGAGGCTGCTCGATCCCCCAATCGCCCAATCGCCCGGCGCCCCCCGGCTAGTCGTGCCCCCGCAGGTAGATCCGCACCATCTGCTCCCAGTACGGCCAGTCGTGTGCATTCCCGTCCCACACCCGGAGCGCGTTGCCGATGCCCCGGCTCCACAGCAGCGCCGAGAACTCGGCATTGTTCGGATACATCGGATCGTCGCGACCGATCGCGAGGATCGATGTCCTGACGGCGAAACGCGTCGAGGCGGGCCGGGTCGTGCTCGTGCTGCATGAAGTCCATCGGATTCACGGCGTACACGTTGTCGTCCGAGTAGCCGCCGGTCATCCGCGTGATATCGTAGAGGCCGCTCATGCCGAGGATCCGTCCCACCGACCCCGGGTACTTGAGCCCGAAGGTGACCGCGTGGCTGGCGCCGAGACTCGCGCCGGTCGCGATCACGAAGGGGTTGGGGTTCAGCCAGGCGGAGTATGGCAGCACCTCGTCCTGGACGTATCGGTAGTACTGGATGTGGGTCCACGCCCGATGCCCCGCGCCCACCGCCTCATTCCCCCAGTTCTCCTCGTGCGGCTGGTCCAGGCAGAAGAGCTGGATCCAGCCGTTGTCGAGGTGGTCCTGCAGCACCAGGTGCATCCGGCGGTCGGGCCACTCGCTAGTGGGTCCCCATGCTGGTGGGAAAGACCAGGACCCGGGCGCCGGCGTGCCCGATGACCTGCATGGCCATCGTGCGGCCCAGCGGAGGGCTGTACCAGGAGACGGTTTCGTGGTGCATGAACGGGGCTGAGAACGGGGACGGACGACCACCGACGAAGGGAGGGAATCTATCCCGGAACGGGGATTCCTCCATGCCCCCCGGCGCGGCTGGCCGCCAGGGGGTGGATGCTGCGGGGGGGCGGCACTCCCGAGTGGCGAGGGAGGCCGTGGAGAATCGGTCGGCTATCGCAGTCCCCGGATACGGCGCGAACTCCACTCGATCAGCAGCGCGGAGAGCAGGACGGCGAAGATCCAGGCCGGGATGGCGTCGCGTTCCGCCTGCGCATCACTGAAGGCAGCGGTTGAGGGCCCCAACCGGTCGAGCAGGCCGGCCACTGGCACGGGATCGGTTCCTCCCGAGCCGACGGGCACCCGGCCCACGAGCGCCACCTGCGCGACCAATCCGGCCAGCCATGCACGATACCGTTCCGGGGCGGATTCCCCGCCGCCCATCGGCCAGCGCCAGCTGTCGACGTAGCCGATCTCCACCACTCGCCCCATCCCGATCCGACGCGCCCCGACGGCGATCAGCGACCCGCGAGTTTCGAGCGCCACAGCGTCGTGGTGGAGCGGGACAATGGGGACCAGACCCAGCGCGGCGCGTGGCAACGAATCGGGGACGGCGCCCGACTGCACCGGAATCTCGGTCCCGCTCCCCCCCGCGGCAAAGGGGTGGAGCGCCGGCGTCGCGGCCGCGTCGGACCAGAGCACCAGACCGCCGCCGTCGCGAAGGTATCGGGCGATCGCGGCTCCGTGACGTGCGGCGGTGGAGTCGATCGCCAGCACCGCACTGTAGCGCGCAGTGTCGATCGCGATCCGCACCGGCGGCTCCGTCACGGGCGCTGCAACTGGTGGTGCCGGGGCGCCGAACGCCCGGGGCATTCCCGGCGCCCCGCCGTCGACCTGCGGGGCGATGCGATTCGGGGCCTGTGATTGCCGCGCGGCCGGCTCCTCCGCCGGGCTGGCCTGTGCCGGTCGCGGCGCGACGATTCCCTGATACACATCACTTCCCGGCGCGACGACGAACCGGGCATCCACGATCCACCCCCGTTCGGTCAGCGCGGCTGCGACAAAGCGTGATTCCCAACTGGCCCGGCCGAGGAGCAACAGGCGGCGAAAGGCGAGCGAGTCCCGTGGGAGGTCGTGCGCAACGACCACCCCTACCACGGCGGAGGTGCCTTCCTCCAGTCGGGTGAGCTGGAAACGCTGCGGCGCATTCGGCGCGACCACACTGTCCCGGAGTCCGAGCGTGTCCCGCAGCAGCACCGTTGCTCCCGCGGGGGCCGCGACCGAGACCTCGACGCCTCCGGCCGGGTCGACTGACCGTGCGACGGTCGCGGCCATCGGCGCCATGGCCGGCCCGGACCAGCGGACCACCGTCCCGGCCCGGCGCAGGGCGGCGAGCCAGTCGCGCTCCACCACTGCGGGCGGCGCGTCGAACCGCACGGTGACCTCGCGCGGCGGGGCCACCGTGCTCCAGCGTTCCAGCCGCGCGCGGAGGGTCATGGATTCGGCGGTCTCCGCGCCGTGCCGGTGCACCGCCCCCAGTGACAGGAGCCAGGCCCACGCCAGCAGGGCTACCGCCAGCGCCCGCAGCACCGACTCGGCGCCACCCCGGAGGAGGTCAGCGGCTGAGCGCATACACAATCAGGTTGACGGAAAACTTGGTGACATCTTCTGTCATGAACCGTTTGCGCTCGGGACTGAAGTCCCACTCCGAGCTGTAGTCCTTGCTGCTGTAGAGCAGTCCGATCCGCCCGTTCACCAGCACGGCATCGAGATAGGGGTGGAGCAGGTCGTCGCCCCAGCCATTCAGTTCGTGGTGGGTATTCGGCGGGCCGTCGGGAAAGTTGAAGAAGCAGCGATACAGCTCATGGTCCTTCGGCAGCCGGGTCATCTTGCCGAAGGCGCGCGCGATCTCCTCATGCGCCGTCAGGTGAAAGGCGCCGTTGATATCGTGGTTATGGTCGTCGATGACCAGGAATCCGCCCCGCTCGACGTACTGCTTGAGATGGGCCCGCTCCCGATCGGTAAACCGCACCGGAAGGTGGCCCGTCAGCCAGAGAAAGGGATACCCGAACACCAGCTCCGACGCGAGCGGGACGTTGACCCCGCTCGGCTCGACTTCGATGCTGGTGTAGCGAGCCAGCGTGTCGATCAGGTTGGCCGGCAGCGTCGGCGCGCTCTCCCAGTCGCCCGACTCGTACTGTGCCGTTGCAAAGGTGAAGCGGCTCACGGGGCGTTCCCTCCGGCCCACTCGGCCGGCCCCGACAACCTGACAGGCGCCGAGGAGAGTTGCAGGCGCGCGGGGGCAAGGGCAACCGCGATGCCGGTCCCCGCACGCAACCGGTCGAGTCCCTGCGTGAGGATCCGGGCCAGCTCCGGGCGCCGCAGCAGCAGCGACGCCCGCAGGAAGACGAGCGAGTCCGTCGCTCCCTGCGGGTCCGACCGATAGAGGCGAATGAACTGCTGCAGCCGCTCCGCCAGCTGCCGATCGAGCGCGGTGAGCGGCGGTCGCCCCGCGGCGGCGGCCGGCTCCCCTCGGTCGGTGCCGGTGAGCCGGGCCCGCGCCACGTCGACTGGCGGCGGCCGGAGCACCCCGCGCATGTGGTACCGGCGCGCGGTGCGGATTTCATCCAGGATCGCCAGCGCCTTGCGCATAGGCGGGCGGGCGGAGTCCACCTCGGCCATCGCGAGCCGCAGTCTCGCCTCCAGCATCGCCTCGGCCGCCTCACGGAGCCGGCGACTCTCGTCGGTCGGGGCGGAACCGCCCATGCCGTCGTCCTCGAGCAGCGCGATGACCGCGATTACCCGCTCCCGGATCTGCTGCTGGGTGTTGCTGTAGCTCATCGCGCGATCGGTGATGACGGCCCGGGTCAATCGGCCACGGACGTTCCACAGGGTGTCGGTCCGCAGGTTGAGCAGCCGCTGGCTGATCCACATCGAGTCGATCGGAATTGGCGGCTCGGCGGCGGCGGCGCTGCTGTCCATCGGCGCCGCGATCCGGATGGTTCTCGTCTCCGAGACGCCGCGCCCGGGGCCGGTCAGGTCGTTCGCATCCAGGGCCACCGCGCGCAGGTTCACCACGCTTCCCGGCGTCAGCTTGAGGGTATCGAGCCGGAGAGACAATCGGAAGGTCGCCTCGCGGGCACCGCCTAACGGAGCCCTGCGGCTCTGCCGGGCGACGGTCTCGAACTGCTCGCCGGCGCCCGTGGTGATCAGGAGTTCCCAGTACCCCGCCGCCAGGCCGAGGTCATCCGTCGCATGCGCCTCCAGCCGGAGCGGGGAGAGCGGCAACGATTGATAGGTCGTATCATGCGCCGGGGCGCGGAGCACCACCTCGGGGATGGCAGTCGGGCCGCGGTTCGAGACTCACCAGGCGGCGGAAGGTCCGATCGTGCAGCACCAGCACCGTCGGTTCCAGGGGAAGCCGGAGGGTCAGGCGCCAGCCACCGTCACGCATGGCCGCCGTGAACGAATCCGAGGCCAGCACGCCGGTGACGCCGTCCGGAGATCCATCGCCCTGAAGGGTGACATCCGTCCCCGCCAGTGCGGCGACGACCTCGGGCTCTCGCAGCAGCAGGGTCGGCAGCCGGCTGTAGCTCGGCGGCCTGACCTCGGCCGCGAGGGGTATCAGTCGATTGGGAACGACGACGAGCGGCCGGTCGGCCAAACCGCCCGTTCCACCGACTTCACCAGCGCGGTGAGCCGATCGAGCGACGAGCCACAGCGCGGCGCCAACGGTGATGACACCGGTCAGCGCGTGGCGGAGTTCCCGCCGCGCCGTCCGGCGGACGAGTCCTTCGATGTCCGCGCACTCCGCCGCTGCCAGCAGCTCACCGGGGAGGGGCGGCCCCGCGACGTCGGCGGCGACTGCGGTCACCAGCGCATAGTCGAGCGACGGATCGTGTTCCTCGATCCAGAGTGCGGTACTGAGTGACGACCGGGTCTTCCGGCCGCGCCACAGCACCCAACCGCCCACGCCGAGCGCAGCGGCCAACCCGGTCACGGTGAACGCCTGCCTCGCCCCCGAGGACAGGGGGGCGGCCAGACCGATCAGAAGCGCCATGACCCGCACGGCGCTGGCCACGCATAGACCCCAGAGGAGCGCGGTGCTGATGACGACGAGCGACAGGAGTCGTCGAGCGCGGGAGACGCGCGTGACGGGCCGGTTCATGGCGTGCGCCCGAGTGATGCGGCGGTCTCGGAGTTGCCGTCCGCGACGGGCCGGCGGCGGCGGACCCAGAGCTCCAGCAGGGCCAGCAGCAGGGCGGCGGCCAGGAGCCACGGGATCAGCGGCGTCTCCGGGGCTTCTGGTGGGCGGAGGTCGCCGCGCGACGCGAGTCGACCGCTACCCGCAAGAATGGCTCTGTCCCCGGCTCCGAGCAGCTGCACCGGTCCTGCACCAGCGCAGGGACCGCTGAGGGCGCGGAAGAGTCTGACCACATCGGGCCGGACGGCGAAGTCGCCGCGACCGGAGATGCCGATCGTCACGGTCCTGATGCAGCCGCTGCCCAGCGAACGTTCCAGCGCCGCCGGGGCACCGTCGACCCAGCGGGCGACCACCCGTGCACCCAGCAGAGACGCAGAGTCGGGTCCCCAGCGCCTCTCGAAGGGGAAGACCACCGCCTGATCTCCCGCCACCACCGCGCCAACAGTGTCAGGCGAAAGGATCGCACTCCATCCCGGAGGCGCCCCGTCGGCCGGCCACGCCACCCAGGTGCCGCCTCCCTCGACCCATCGCGCGTCGACCGGAGTGTGACTGCTCCGCTCGAGGCGCACCCGGGCATCGCCGGAGCGGGAGCGCGCCAGAAGCGACGTGACGCCCAGCGGATCGTCGCGGCCGGCATCGAACGCCAACGCCGGTGACACTGCGGAATCGTCACGAGGCCTGACCGCGATCAGACGCACCCGCCCGGGCCAGAGCGCGCGAATCGTCGCGGTGGCGCCGTCCCACTCTTCGGTGAGCAGGGGAGCGACGAGCACCAGCTCGACACTGTCCACCTCGAGGCTGAGCTCACTGCCGGTGCGCCGGGCGGCCAGCAGCGCCGCAGAGAGCGAACCGGTCCCTGCCCCGGCAGTAAGTGAATCGACGCCTGGGTGCGACAGCATAGTCACCGTCGAGTCAAACGTCAGCATCCGGTCACCGGGGCGAGCGAACGCGCGCAGCGAGTCCGTCACCTCCGCGATGGAGGCCACGCTCGCCGAGCGGTCTGCCACGACGACACGGGCCATCGCCCGGCGGCTCGACAGCAGCACCGGCCGCGCAAAGGCGGCGCCGATCAGGAGCAGGGCCAGCACACGAAGGGAAAGGAGCAGCAGCTCTCCGGCCGGCGCGTCAGACTGGTGACGATGACGGACGCGGGCGGGATAAACCGGGCCGTGGGGAGTGGGACCAACGGCGGGGGCCGAGTCACCAGGAAATGCAGCGCGACCACCACGCCGGCGGCGGCGAATGCAGCGACGAGGAAGAGCGGGGCGAGGAACATCATCGTGGCCGCGCCACGGTCGTGATGCGGCGGGCGAGTTGCCGGATCGGCTCGGCGCCGGTCACCACCTCTGTGTAGCTGGCGCCGGCGCCGCGCCACGCGCGCGCCACATCCTCCCGCCAGTCGCCGAAGCGCCGCTGATATTCGGCGCGGGTTGCCGCGGGGAGCGGGCGGCGCAGGTCGGCGGCCTCCGGGTCGGTGCAGAGGAGCGTCTTCCGCTCCGGCTCCAGCTCGGTAGCCGACACGATGTGCACGGCGTGCACCTCGCCGCCGGACGAGATGAACCGACCGGCCAGGCCGAGCAGCGCCTCGGCATCGCCGAGAAAATCACTGAGCACCGCGAGCCGGGCGCAGCGTCGCAGCACCGGCGCGACGGCCGGCGTCAACGGCAGCGCACCGGATGGGGGCGTCTCGACGGCATGCATCATCTGGTCGAGGACGCTGCGCCGAGTGCGGGGTTCGATCCATCGCGTTCCCGACTCGTGCACCAGAAGGAGGCCCACCGGGTCGCCGTCCGCGCGGCTAATCGCAGCGAGCGCCAGCGCCAGCTGCCGCGCGAGCTGCCACTTTGCGAGCGTATCCACAGGAAAGGCCATCGACGCGCTGGCATCGAGCACCACGACGGTCGGCAGCAGGGCGCGCTCCGGCGACAGCCGGACATAAACCCGGTCGGTGCGGGCCACCAGCTTCCAGTCGATCCGCGCCGGGTCGTCGCCCTGTCGATAGGGGCGATACTCGACCAGCTCCGCGGACGCACGGTGGGTCGTCGCCACGTGGGCCCCGGGCAGGGCGGCGCGGGCCCGGCGTCTCGCAGCCCAGGTGAGGCCGCGGACCGCCTCCAGGACCGGGGCGAATGCCGCGGTGTCCGCCATGGGTCAGAGCCGAATCCCGCTCGCCGGCTCGGGCACGCTGGTATGGAGTACCTCGATGATCTTTTCCGGCGTCACCCCTTCCGCCTCTGCGGCATAGTTGAGCAGCACTCGATGGCGCAGCACCGGGAGGCTGACCCGCCGGATGTCGGCAGGCGCCACGGCGTAGCGGCCCTGCAGCAGGGCGTAGGCCTTGGCGCCGAGAATCAGGGCCTGGCCCGCCCGTGGCCCGGCGCCCCAGCGCACGTACCGCCTGACAACTTCCGGCGCGTCGGGGGAGTCGGGGCGGGTGGCGCGCACCAGCCGCGTGGCGAACTGCAGAATCGGCTCGGCCACGGGCATCTCGCGCACCATCCGCTGTAGCGCAACCGTTTCCGCGGCGCCTACCACGGGGCGAATGGCCGCGCCTTCGAGGGCGGTCGTGCTCCGGAGAATCTCCACCTCTTCGGCTTCGCTCGGGTAGGTCACGCGGATATCGAAGAGGAAACGGTCGAGCTGCGCCTCGGGCAGCGGGTAGGTGCCCTCCTGCTCGATCGGATTCTGGGTCGCGAGCACGAAGAACGGCTCCGGCAGGACGAGCGACTCGCCGGCCGCGGTCACCCGGTGCTCCTGCATCGCTTCGAGCAGGGCGGCCTGGGTGCGGGGCGGCGTGCGGTTGATCTCGTCGGCCAGCACGATGTTGGCGAAGACGGGCCCGCGCATGAAGCGGAACCGCCGAGTCCCGGTGACCCGGTCCTCCTCCAGCAGTCTCGGTGCCGGTGATGTCGCTCGGCACCAGGTCCGGGGTGAACTGGATGCGGCGGAAATCGAGCTGCATCGCGTCGGCGATGGAGCGGACCAGCAGCGTCTTGGCGAGCCCCGGCACGCCCACGAGCAGGGCGTGCCCGCCCGCCAGCATCGCCAGCAGCACCTCTTCGACCACCTGCTCCTGGCCGACGATCCGCTTGGCGACCTCGATCCGGAGCCGACTCGCCGCCTCGAGCAGCGCAGCCCGATCCTGCACGGCCGGCTGACCTCCGGCCCGTTCCACCTGCGTCATCCCATCCCGCCTCTCTGAAGTGTGCATCTGCCCGTGCAGACGCCGGGGCACGCCTCTCGGTAACAGGGCGCCGTATCGTCCGGGCAACCGATCATCAGTGCTGCACCACGACGATCGCGCCGCCGCCCGCCTCGGGCCAACGCGTCACGGCCGTCCGTCCATCCAGGTACCGAAGCTCGACGATATTCGCCGCGGGGATCCGGCGGAGACTCTCCGCACCGCCCAAGCTCCGGTTGCCATCGGTGTACACCGTGACCTCCTGACCCGTGAGCCGATCCTTGAACCAGGGGTGGTGGAGCCGGTCGACCGCCTCGTAGGCAGTTGCGACCCGGCTGGCCGCAATGTCAGCGGCAGTGATCCGCGTCGGGTCGGGCTTGGCCGGCGGTGTCGCCGGCATGGCAATGGAGTCCGGCGCCGCCGCGGAATCGGCCGGCGCCTGGGCCAGGAGGGACGGCCCGGTGGCAGCGCCGATCAGTACGATCAGCGCGAGGCTGGAGAGTGAGCGCGAAAGCAGCATAGGAGATCTCGCTACCAGAGGAAGAGCGACCGGGTGAACGTGACCCCAGAAGGCAGAAACGGAGTGACCGCCGGGCATCACGAGTAAGACTCGTAACGGTGAGGGCACCCCTACTGCGGTGGGAAGGTGTGGCGAGCATCCCATCCGCGCCACGAGTCTGGGTCTGCAGCCCGGGCTCGGCCATCTGTCAGTGAACTGACGACCGATCCACATCCCCAATGCATCATCGCCGCTTCAGCGGCGGTCTGTTGGCCGAGCCGCGGCTTCAACCGCAGAGCCTGAGGCGAGCCGCGGGGTCAGCCGCTGGAGTTGGGACGAGATGCGGCTCGAGACTCGAGACACGGCGCGCCCCAATGTGCCACGGTCTTGGACCTACTTCGAGGTGGAATCGGTAATCACGGTGTCCACCACGGTGTCTCCCACGGTACCTGGAGGCAGCGGCATCTCCGCCAGCTCTCCCGTCACCCAGATGTATTCACAGGTGCGCACATTGATGGCGGTCTCCCACTCGGTCCGGTGCCCGGCGGCAAACGTGCCCGAGTCGCCCAGTTCGCAGCCGTCCGCCAACTTCCGCCCCCGCATCGTGCGCCGGCTGTACTCAACGGAGCCGGGCCGCCTGGGAAAGTAGATCCAGCCGTCGGCATCGGGTACGGGGAGCGAATCACTGTGGAGTCTGCTCGCGGTGAGTACGCTGGGAGTGGCCGGCGCTGAAGATCCATCTCGACCGCCCTCGTTGCAGGCGACGCCGGCGAGAGCGGCAATCACAATCAATTTCTTCGGAGTCATGGATGTCTCCTGGTGCTGAATTCGCGTGCCCAGGAAGCTTAACGTGCCAACCGGGCCACGTCCTGGGCTGATGCTCTCGTTGGGGTCCGGGGCTTCAGCCACAGGCCCCGAAGCAGGCCACGGCTTCAGGCGCCAGACTTGGGAGGAGATGCGGCTCGAGACGCGCGCGCCGCTGACCCGGCTACAGGCCGCAGGGGTCCCTCGTCCCTTCGGTCCTCGGGATGACATGGGGGAGCCCACTGCAGCTCCGCCCCCGCCCTACTCCCCCTGCGCCTCCAGCAGCTTCTGGATCAACCGCTCCAGCGCCCGCTCCGAACCGGTGTAAAGCCCGAGAAAGTCCGCGAGGATCAGGATCCCGCGCTTGTCGATGATCAGGGCGCCGCCGCCATACATGACTTGCCCGAGTTCCGCGATCGGCTGCATTCTCCGCCGGCGATCGGGGGCGGGGAGGGCGGTGAACTGCGTGGTATAGACACCAACCGTCGCGTCCCCCTTCCACTCCTCGAGCACACGCCGGCTCAGCATCGCCGCCTCCTCGGCCGGCTCGAGCTGCACCCGGCCATTGAAGTGCCCGTGCGTCTGGGCCAGTAGCACCAGGTCCAGTGCATCCCCGAATCGGGCCTTCAGCCGGTGGACAGTCGCTGCGAGATTATCGTAGGGGCCGTTCGATGGATCGACGTATTGAACGATCGTGATGTGTCCTTGCCGCGGGAGCGTCGCCCCCGCTCCGGGGCGGTGAAACCAGAAATCGGGATGCAGCTCCGGAAAGTGCTCGCCGAGGAGACCGAGACCGGCCCCGTAGAGGGACCGTTCCTGGTTGAGCCCGTACAGCTCGATCGCCCTGGCCTTGAGCGCTCGTACCAGGGAATCCGCCCGGGGATGCTGCAACAGCTCCAGCAGCAGCTCCTGACTCTGCACGCTGAGCAGCATCCCATCGGTTCCGCCGCGCGCCGTCAGCGGAAGCGAGGCGTAGTTCTTCCGCTGCAGGCCGATCTCCCGGCGCATCGCGCTGGTATCGAGTCGGGCGGTCGCCACCCAGCCGGGCGTCGCATGCTGGCTGCTCCAGCCGCTGTCGTCAGGCAGGTAAGGGCGCTCACCGATGGCGCCCAACGTATCCAGCCAGGCGGCCATCCGCGCCGACACCTCGAGGCTCCGCGGCAGGCCACTGGAGTAGGCGTGCATGCCATACCAGACCACATGGATCGAATCGTCCAGCGTCCGTTCCCCGCTCAGAAAGCGGTGGAATGCCTTGTCCGCGAGGGTATCCTCGGAAAGCATCCGTCCCAGGAAGAACAGCGCCGGCACGTCCTCCGGCGGCGCCGATGCGACGCGGGGCCCGGCAGGAACCACGATCTTCAGACAGGCGGCTCCGGCGGCACGGGCGTCCGGGTCCACCCGACGTGCCTCATCGTATGGGAGTGTGTCGAACGGCTCACCCCAGGTCTGGAGAACGGCCACCCGCCGGGCCACCGACACGCAGGCGGCGGGTCGGGGATACTCGGCATAGGGACCCGGCGCGGCGGCCGGCGACTGTGCCAGGAGTGGCTGGGCGAGCCCCGCCAGCGCGAGCACACCCCCGAGGCACCGGCCAATCGCGAGGCGTCTCATACCGCGTCCACCAGTCGGGTGAAGTTGAAGCTGCTCGCCTTGAGCGGGGGCACGACCATCGGCGCCCTGGGCCGGAAGATCGGCACCGGCTTTCCCATCGCCTCGACCCCGTTCAGCATGAGGAGGGGGGAGTCGGTGAAGCGGAAGTTCTTCACCGGACGGGTGACCTTGCCATTCTCGATGAGCCAGAGCCCATCGCGGGTGTGCCCGGTGGAGAGCAGCGAAGCGTCGTCGAGCGTCTCGATCCCGTAGAAGCGGGTCACCAGCAGCCCGCGCTTGGTGCTCTTGATCATCTCCTCCAGCGTCGACTCTCCGCCACTCATCCTGACCGCCTCGGTGTACGGCAGCGCCCGGTTCTCGTTGAACTGGTTGACGGCGTAGGTCCGGTTGTAGGCCAGCGCCATGAGGACGCCATGCTCGAACCAGGGGGCGCGCACCATCGGCTCGCCGTGGTCGTTGAAGGGACAGACGCCGAGCAGCGGGTCGGCAGGATCGAAGGTGATGTCGATGCGCGGATCGATCAGCCGCTGCCCGAGCTTGGAGAAGCCCGCTCGGCTCCGGTCGGCGAAGGGCCCTATCCCGGCCTCGGCCGGCTCACGCATCCACGCCGACACGATCAGGTCGAGGAGGTCGCCGACTGCCTGCGGCTCAAGAACCACGGTGTAGCGGCCCGGCTCAAGGGCAGAGGGGAGGCGGCTGGTTTCGCACTTGGTACGGGCGCGCTCCGCCAGCGCGACGGAATCGATCGTGGCCCAGTCATACGAGGAGGCGCCGGCCCAGCCCGACCCGCCCCCCTTGGGATCGCGGACGGTGAGCGAGCATTCGGACGAGGATCGAGTCGCGTAGAGGTCCTCGCCGTCGGTCCCGATCCAGAAATCGGCGTCGGCCCCGACCGACAGGTAGCCGGCCGACCAGAGCCCGGCCGCGGCGGAGGGCTGGATCAGGCGATCGACCAGTTCGGCGCGGGCCTCTGGGAGGAGGCGAGTCGAAGCGTCGCTCCACACCACCGGGGTCGGAAAGTCGGTGGGCCGGGGCGGCAGCTTGTCGGTGTCCGGAATCGTCCCGTTGTCGCGGAGAAGCAGCTCCAGCTCGGCCACGGCCTCCGCGAGGCCGGCATCGTCAGTGCGGCTGGTCGTCAGGTCCATCCCCCCCAGCCCGAAGCGGCGCTGCAGCGTCACTGTGAGGTCCCGCCGATCGCCGGCCGTCGTGATCCGGTTGCGTGCCCAGCGGACGTCGCCCCGCCAGCTGTTGGCGATGCCGACCCGCATCTCCCCCGGCCCGGTCTGGAGCTTCATGGCCCGTCGAGCGATCTCCCGACACTCCGCGTGCGTGAGCAGCGGGACACCCGCCGCCGGGCGGAGAGCGCGAATCGGCTGAAAGAGAGCAGAAAGCACGGTTATCTCGTGGGATCGATGACAGCCATCTGGCGGACCAGGATGGGCGGGGCTTCGACGGTGTGCCAGGTGGTCTGGGCCGGCTCTCCCTTTTGCATCTCTACGCCAATCGGCAGCACACTCTCGGGGCCGCCGAAGGCAAGAACCGATTTCCATAACTCCGGGGCGCGGAACATCACGGCGCAGTTCTTCAGTCGGGCGACCTTCTTTCCTTTCCGGACCTCGAAGTACCGGGTGACAGGCAGCGCCTCGTCGCCCATGGTCATCCCGTTGAGCGCGTTGAAATCCATGCTCATGTCGGCCCCCTCCACGGCGATCCCGGTGGCCATGCCGCTGACTAGTGTGGCGTAGTCGGCGCGCTCCTTCCCCGGGGCCAATCGCAGGTTGGGCCGCTGCAGCTGGGTGGCGTCCAGCGCGGTGGCGCCACCCGCGCACCCGTGCGAACGGACCGGCCGGCCGGCCTGGGCGTAGCGTTCCCGGAGCCAGGTGGCGGACTCGCGCGTCGTCTGGAAATCAGCGAGGACTCCGTCCTGCACCAGGGGGAATTCCTCGGGCGCCACGCCTTCCTCGTCCCAGCGTACCGTGGCGAGCCCACCCGGCAGCGAGCGGTTGGCGCTCACCTGGAGACCCGGGACGCCGACCGGCTCGCGGCCCATCATCGCAACCGGGTCGGTGAGGTAGCTGGTGCCGCCGGCATTGGCCTCATACCCCATCGCCCGGTCCATCTCGGTGGCGGTCCCGATGGTGCCGGAGAGCAGCCGGGCGGTACTGCGCTGGTCGAACACGACGTCGTAGCGGCCGACGTCCACCGCCTTGAGCGGCAGGGCCATCTCCGCCTCCTGCTCGGCCTGCACCCGGCGCACGATCTCCGGCCAGGGCGCCCGGCCGACGTACTCCCACCCCCGCCCCGCGCGCGGGCAGGCATACGCCGAGTTGGGATCCCACTGCTCGACGATCTGATGATCACGGAACCTGGGCCGCGCGCCGACGCCAATCCGGGCCTCGGTGGCATAGCGCACCTGAGTGAGGTAGCTCCCCTCGGCATTGGCGAACGCCGTCTCCAGGCGCGACAGCGAGACCGCAATCGCCGGCACCCCCCATTCGCGGAGGGTGAGATAGGCGGTACCGTTGACGGTGTCGAGTATCTCGTCGCGGGCGACGGTGAAGGGATCCCGCTCGATCGGCGTCGACCAGTGACCATCCTTCACCACCGGCGTGGAGGCCAGCTCCACCGGAGCCATCCCCGCCCGCGCCGTGGTCCGCGCCTGAGAGACGGCAGCCGCGCCTAACCGAGCGGCTTCGTCGAGCGTCCAGATAGTGCTCGATGAGAAGCCCCAGGCTCCACCGACCAGGGCGCGGACCCCGATCGCCAGCGCGTCCGCCCGGTCCCCGTAGATCCCGGGAGCGACCGTCCCGGTGATGCCGGCGCCGCCACTGACGAACTCGTGCATCTCCCAGGTCCGCAGGTGCGACACCCGCACCTCGGCGTGACGCGCGCCGGCGCTGGTGGCTGCCTCCAGCGCCTGGGCGGTGAGGCGGCGTACCTGATCGTCATCAAACAGCAGCGGTACACGGCGCTTCGGCAGGAACAGCCCGCGCGGCAACACCGCGCCAGCGGCGAACAGAGTGCCCGCCTGAACGAAATCCCGGCGACTCCAGCTCATGGCGTCGACTCATCTACCACGACGATCACGCCGTGCGTGCCCCAGATGGTGCTCTGGTAGTGATAGACCCCCGGCTGGGTGAAGCGCCGGGCGCGGAAGAACTCACCGCTGCAGTCTCCGTTGCAGTCCAGCGGCCATCCGAATGACGGGATGCTGCCGGTACCGTCGCAGTCGACTCCGTAGTTGGCGCAGGACGTCCCTTCCGGCACCGACTCCAGCGGGCCGGGATTGTCGAATTGCATGTCCATGAGCTCCCCGACCGGGATGCCGAAGTTCCACCACTCCACGACGGCGCCGACCCCCATCCGCACACTGTCGGGACTGAAGCTTCCCACCGGACTGTGCTGGGTATCGTAGGGACCGAGGACAAAGATCCGGGCATAGCCCGGCAGGCCGATGGTGTACGCGAGCGTGTCGGTGAAGCTCTCGCCGTAGGCGGTCATCGTCGCCACGAAACGGACGGGCCCGGGCCGGACCCCGGCCACGACCCCACCGAAGGGGTCGATCGACGCCGTGGTGACGTCCAGCGAGGTGAAGTGCACCGGCAGACCGAAGAGGGGGTCGCCGTTCGGATCGAGGACCGTCGGACTGAGAAAGCGGTACGGCTCTAGCAGCGTGCCCGCGAGCGCGTACTTGGCGCTGTCACCCGGCGCGGGCTGGAGGGAGAACGAGGCAACGGTCAGGCCGGCGGGATCATCGGTGACCGCGACGATGGCGGTATCTGCGTGGGTGATGCCGTTGGCGGTCAGCGACGCGACGATGGTGGCACCAGGCGTAAGGTCGATCGCGGTGAGGAGCCCGTTCGAGTCGACCGCGACCGTGAGGCCGTTGCTGGTCGAGAAGCGGACCGCCGGGAGGCCGGCGATCGGCGTCCCATCGACGGTGCGGGGCGTCGCGGTGAGCCGCAGGGTGTCGTAGGGCGCGGCGATGGCCAGCGTGATGCCGTGATGGTCGAGTTCGAGCGCCCAGTAGGCCGTGGCCGCGTCATCCGAGGTACTGGTCACGGTGTCGGAGTTGCAGGCCCCGACGGTCAGCCCGAGGAGCGCCAGCCAGAGAGCGGCGCGGGGCGCGGGCGACCGCGCGGGGCGGAAGGCATGGAATCGCATGCTCACGCTCCCCGATCGATGCAGCCGGAGAAGCGCGGGTTGTAGCGCCGCTCCTCCGCCGGAATCGGCGCATTGACGCTGGGGCCGTAGAGGGCGCCGCTGAGGTGGCGTCCGATCGGGAAGACGGTACTCGCGTCGCGTCCGTACTGCCTGACAAGGCGCCGCAGGTCGCCGAGTCGCCGGCCGGTGAGATAGAACCAGAAGCCCCGCTCGCGGAAGAGCAGGTCTACCCGCGCCTCCGGCGTGCCCGGGTCCACGAGGTCCGGCAGCGCCGGATCACCGGTGGCCTGGCGCAGCAGATTCAGCTTGGCCAGCCACCCGGGCACATCATTCGCAGCGAGCGCCGCCTCGGCCTCGATCAGCCGGGCCTCCCGCCAGTCGGCGACGCTGACCGGGGACCCGCCCGTCGGGAGCTGATTCGCCGGGACGTACCGCGGAGTGCCGTTGTTGTCGTTCGAGTAGGTCACGGCGAGGGTGCGCGGATCGCCGCTGGACATCCAGTCCAGCCCATTGATCCCCTCGGCATCCGACATCCCCGGCCCCGACCCAGCCTCCTGGCTCATCTGGTACATGAAGCTGGGGGCAGCCGGCTGGGGCGCATCGACAGTGCCGATGTTGTTGTCGCTGTACTCCAGCAGGTACTCGAAGCCATCCGGCACATTGGCGACGGCGGCCGCCGCTGCCGCGTACTGGCCCAGCGCGAGCAGCGCCCGCCCCTTGCCGACACTCGCCATGTACTCGATCCGGCTGCTGTCCGTGGCGCCGGCGAGTGCCGAGTCGAAGATCGCCACGGCATGCTGGTACACCTCCGCCGTGCTCGACCCCGGCTGCAGGGTGTAGCCCTCGGGGTCCACGGTGCTGAGTGGAATCCCGGAGCAGAACATGTCGGCGAGGTAGATGTCGGCGTAGCCCTCCATCGCCCGGAGGTGTGCCGCGAGCGCCGGCGACTCCGTCGGAGCGAAGTTGCCGAGCAACCACGCGCCCACCCGGGCCTTGGCCCGCAGCGCATGGAGCCCCTTGTACGGCGCCACGTATGGTGCGGCAAAGCCCAGACCGAAGGGCGAGAGCCGCGCCTCCGCATCCGGATCGGTGAACTCCGGCAGACTGCGTCGATCCATGAGTGGATTCACATCGGTGTACGTCTCCATCGAGCCGAGCTCATCACTGAGCAGCCCGGACTGGATGATGAACGATTCGAACTCGTCGGCGCCGAGCACCGTCCGTTCGGCGATCACCGCGCCTCGATAGGCGCGCAAGGCGCCCTCGTGGGTCTGCGTCTCCTTCGGATCGCTCACCCCTGGCGGCAGCTCGCCGTTGCCCACGATGTCCGAGGGAGAGCAGGCTGCCGCCGCGAGCAGCAGGCCGAGCAGCGGCGGAGCGCAGCAGAGGCGGTAACAACGCATCGACATGGACGAAACTCCTGCCTGGAAGTTCAGAAGCCGAAGCGAAAGCCGAAGGACCAGGCCCTCGGCAGCGGCAATTGGCCGGTATCCGCGATCACATTGCCCGTGGAGTAGGCGTTCACACTCGGATCCTTGCCGTGGTAGTTGCTCCACAGCCCGAGGTTGGTGCCCTGCACCGTCACGCTGGCCGTGCTCGCGCCCATCGCATGCGCGATCCGCTCCGGGAAATTGAAGGCCACCGCCAGCGAGTTGAAGCGGAGGGTGGAGAGCACCTGGGTCAGGCCGTACGGCGTCTCGCTGCGGACCACGATGGCAGCCTGCTCCCCCAGGGGCGCCTTCGGATCGTTGGCGCCACGCAGGGTATAGGGATTTGCGGTCGCCGTCTCGTTCACCTGGAGCTGGCCGTGGGTGTAGGAGAAGCCCGCATTCACCGTGACCAGTCCGCGGGCGAAGGAGAGGTTGGTGAACATCCCCGCCTCGTAGTCCGGCTCGCTCGCGCCGAGGAAGACCTCCTGGTCGCCGAGCTGCACCTCGGAGCGGGTGATGATCCCGTCGTGGTTGGCATCGGCGAAGTGCAGGATCGGCAGGCCCCAGCGTCCGAAGAGCGGATACCCCTTCACCACCCGGGTGCCGCCCGGGCCCTCGATTGTGCCGACCTGGCCGGTGCTGAGCACGATGTTGCGGTTCTTGCTGACGTGGAACTGGGTGCCGACCGTCACGAAGTCGCTCCGCAGCAGGTTGGTGCCGAGGGAGACCTCGAAACCGCTGTTCCGCACCCGGCCGATATTGACCAGCACCGACCCGCCCCCGTTCACCGACGGCGGCAGGGGCATCGGCACCAGCGCATCCAGCCGGATCTTGTTGTAGGCGGAGAACTCGAAGGTGAGCTTGTCATCGAGAAGGTCGGCGTCGAAACCTCCCTCGAACTCGCTGGACTTCTCCGGCCGGAGATCGGCGTTGCCCAGACTCGTCAGGTCGCTCTGATCCACCGTGCCGTTGATGAAGCCTGGGCTCACCTGGTAGAGACGGAGCCGATCACCGGACCCGGGCTGCACCCCTGCCTGGCCGTAGGCGGCGCGGAGGCGGAGCGTGCTGAAGAGCTTCTTGAACGGGAAGAACGGCTCGTCGGAGAGCAGGTACGAGAGCGAGACCTTCGGGAAGCGGGCCAGTGCCTGGTGCGCCCCGTAGGTATCCCCGCCGTCGAGCCGGAGCCCGGTGGAGAGGAAGAGCCGCTTGTGTTCCAGCGTCGGCTCGACGTACCAGCCGAAGGTGCTGATCTCGCTGTGCTGGGGCGTGGTGATGATCTTGCGCGCCCCGTCGAGTCCGTTTGCACCTGGGATCAGCTCCGTCCCCTGCGCGATCAGATCGCTGCTCCGGGTCCGGCTGAAGTTGCCGCCGACCGCCGTGCGGAGCCGGAAGGTGCCTCCCAGCGGCAGATCGGCGATGGTGCCGAGGTTGACCGTGGTCACCGCGGAGCTGCCGGAGCCAACGTTGTAGAACCCGTTGGTGACATCGAAGATCGACGCGGAGTTGATGTCCAGATAGGGATCGCCCGGTGGCAGCGTGGGCTGGCGCGACTCGTCGTGCCGGTCGATGAGGTTGAGCCCGAGATTCGCCGTCGCGCTGAGCCAGCCGAGGGGCCGCCAGTTGAGCGTCGAGGCCTCGGTGAATGCGGTGGAGACGGCCGTGCTCCGCATGCGAAACCCGGTGGTCAGCGTCGAGCGGTAGTCGCTCGAGCTGCCGGGGTACGGGCCGATGGTAACCCCGGGCCAGAAGCGGTTGTTCACCGTGTCGGCATAGACCCCCTGCAGCTGGGCTAGCTGATCCTCGAGGGTGGAGCGGCGCTGGCTGGAGCGATCGATGGTGCTGGTGAAGGAGAAGGTGGCCTTGGGCGACAGCTCGACGCTGAGGTTGCCGGTCGCGGACCAGTCGGAAAGCCCATGAGGCCGGCGCATCCAGCCGGGGGCCGGGGATCCGATCAGCGCCTCGTAGCGGCGCACCTCGTAGTCCGGCAGCTTCAGGAGCCCCGTCTCCTGGCTGTAGCTGCCGGTGATCGCGTAGCTGATGTTGGACGCGCCGCCGCTCACGCCCACGTTCAGTCGCTCGCTATGCCCGATGCCAAATGGTGTGAGGCTCGGATCGTTGAGCGCCTGGTAGCGCACGGTACTGTCGACGACGCAGCCGTAGGCGGTCAGTGGGCAGCGCGTGAGATAGCCGGTCGCGATGTCGTGACCGAACCGGGTGTAGGAGAGCGGGTACTTGCCCGGCTGCGTGGTGAGCCCCACATCGGTGCCGACTTCCCACCGGGTGGCCCCCGCCTTCCCACGCTTGGTGGTGATCACGATCACCCCGTTGGCCGCATCGGCCCCGTACATCGTGGCCGCCGACGGCCCCTTGAACACCTCGATCGTGGCGATGCTGTGCACATCGATCTGATCCAGCGGCGAGCGGGTGGGCACCTGGTCGGTGAGCGTCGTTCCCGAGTTCGGATTCGTGCCATGGATGGGCTTGCCGGTGATGGGATCCACCACGGCGAGATTGTTGGCCCGCGCGTCGGACTGGTCGGCGTAGATCCGCACCCCGTCGACGATCACGATCGGGTCGTTGCTGCGGGTGATGCTGTTGAGCCCCCGCAGCCGGAGCCGGGTGGGATCGCCGGGCGCGCCGGAGGTGTGGGTGGCCGTGAGCCCCGGCACGCGGGACTCGAGCAGCTCCGCCACGCTGTGCACCGGCTGGGTCGCCACGATGGAGTCGGCCTGAATCGTGGTGATGGCGTTGCCCAGCTCGTAGCGCCGCTGGGGACCGGTGGCGGTGGTGACCAGATCCTGCATCCGGGTCGGTGCGACCACCAGCACAAAGTCGGCGCTCTCGGTGGCCGAGTCCTGCACCTCGATCACCTGGCTGGCACTGTGGTAGCCGATCCGGCGCGCCCCGACGGTGTATCGCCCCGCGGGGACCGCCAGCCGGTATCGACCCAGCCGGTTGGTCAGTACCCGGAGGTGCAGCGTATCGATGAAGACCTCGGCCGCTTCGATCGGCACATTGGTGGCGGAATCGGTCACGAAGCCGACGATCGCAGCCGTGGTCGGCGCAACCGCCGGCCGCGCCGCGCGACCGCGACGCACCAGCGTGAACTGATCCTCCGAGGTGACCACGACGTCCACCCCGGCATCGATCAGGACGTCGGTCAGCACCGCTGCGACGGTCATGTCCTCGGCGTGGAGCGTGACCCGGTTGGCGAGGGGGACATCCGTCCCGCTGTAGGCGAAGCGCAGATGCCCGGCGTGCGCGATCTCCGCAAGCGCCCGTTCGAGGCTGATGCCCTCGAAGGCGAGGGTGATCCGCCGGCGCAGCAGCGCGACCCGGCTCGCATCGAGCGGGACCGGCGCACTCTCGGAGGCGCTCAGGCCGAAGAACTGTACCGCGGCGCCGCGGGAGGTATCGCCGGAGCCGATCACCTGGGCCGGCAGGATTGTCGGCAGCGTGGCGAGAACGAGGAGCGCGAGACTCCCCGACAGACCCAGACGCCGGGACGGTGCGGCGCATCGAGCGTGGTGGATCATCGATTCTTCCCTGGGGCACGATCGGGGAGGACGAGGAGCAGCGAGCCGCGGTGTTCGTAGCGGAGGCCGAGAGCGAGGGCGAGCGTGCGCAGCACCTGTTCGGTGGTCTCGTGTTCGAAGGTGGCAGTGAACGGTCGGGCGGCGAGGGTGGAATCCCCCAGTTCGATCTCCAGGTCGTACCAGATCGACAGCCGGTAGAGGACCTCCCGGAGCGACGTCTCCCGGAAGACCAGTCGGCCGTCGCGCCAGGCCAGGTAGCTCTCGACATCCACGTTGCGGCGGCGCACCAGCCGGCCGTCGCTGCCGACCTGTCCCAGGTCGGCCGGCTCCAGCAGGAGACTATCACCCATGGGAGTGTCAGGCTGCTCGGCGCGCGGTCGGGACGTGGAGCATCACCGAACCCTCCGCCACCACCACGCGGAATATCGATTCCCCATGATCGGACACCGCGAAGGTGGTTCCGACGTCCTCGGTCATGCCCCGGCTGCTGTAGACCCGGAGCGGGTGCTCCGGATCGTGGGCGACCTCGAACAACGCATCGCCATCCAGGAAGAGCTCCCGCGACCGGCCGAATGCCTTGGCGGCGTACTGCAGCGTACTGGCGGGCCCCAGCAGCACTCGGCTTCCGTCAGGCAGCGCGAGCCTGGCGCGCTGACCGCGCTGCGTGCTCAGCACCGCCATCGGCTCGGGCGTTTCCGCCGGCGGCGTCTCCCGGTCGCGGAGCAGCCAGGCGCCGGTCGCCGCGCCGAACAGCACCAGGGCCAGCCCCGCTGCGATCAGAGATGGACCAGTATGCGGCAGCGCAAAATGCCGGGGAGCGGCCTCGACCCGGAGCCGGTCGGATCTGCGGACTTCGACCAGGGCCGAGCCGGCAGCACGGTCCGCCTTCTCCTTGAAGGTCTGGAGTGCGGCCTCGGCGTCCCACCGCTGCAGCGGACGCCCCGCAACTTCCCAGAGGGAGCGCAACCGCTCCACCTGGCCCCGGCGCGACGGGTCGGCGTCGAGCCACGCCTCGTACCGGGCGAGATCCTCCGGCGGCAGCTCCGCCGCGAAGTAGGCGGCGAGCACGCTCCAATCGAAGTCGTCTGTGCCAAAGAGTGGATTCACGGGATCCTCAGTCGAACGGCGATCGCGTCAGGGGAGCCACATCACCAGATATCACGCTTCAGCCGGAGTGGACCCTGACAACCTCACCCGACCAGGAATGGGCCGACGAGGAGCGACCCGGCCGCAACGAGGCAGAGTACGAGGTAGGGAGCCAGCCGCTGGCGCAGGGTCTTGAGCGCGCGGCCCATCTGGGTCTCGACGGTCTTGATCGAGATCTCGAGAGTGGCCGCGATCGCGGCATAGGTGAGGTGCTGCTCGCGGTGCAGCGTGAAGATCAGACGGCGGCGTTCAGGGAGTGCCTGTACCTCACGCTCCAGGGCGATCGCCAATTCGCTGAGGTCGGATTCCTCCGCCGCCGGCGAGCGCTCGCCGAGGACGTCACCGGCGCGGCTGGCGAGCGTGAGAAAGCGCCAGCGCTCCCGCCGACCGTGGGTGATCGCGCGGTTCCGCACCGACGCGAACAGGTATGGCACCGGATCGACGAGGTCGACCTCCCCCCGCCGGGACCAGAGCGAAAGGAAGAGGTCCTGGACGATATCCTCCGCCGCCGCCCGGGACCCGGTGATCCGGTACGCGAATTGACACAACCGGGCGTAGTGAGCCAGGAAGAGCGCGTCGAAGTCCGGCGAGGTTGCCGGAACCGGCGCGACCAAAGGACGCCGCGGTCGGAACGGAAGGGTCATGCGTCAGTATCGGCCTTCGGAATGGAAAGCAGGACGGCACCCGGATGAGTGAAGACTCCCGGGCGAGCCCGGACCCTGACAGCGACGGAGCCGGGCGAGGGATCGGGGGGAACCCGGATCGCGCGGGGCTGAAAAGGTAGTCCGTCCTTCGATGGCGTCCAGCCAGGAAAGCCTACTCCGGCAGCAGGGTTACCCGGATCCGGCCCGCCTTGTCGAGGAACTGCTCGGCGGCCATCCTGACCTGCGACTCGGTCAGCTCCTCGGCCTCCCGATCCGAGGGAATCTCCGCCAGCGGCCAGCCGCGCTGGTCCGCCACTGCGATCGCCGAGAGCCAGTAACCATTGGTCTTCCGCGCCGTCTCGAGTCCGCGACTCCGCTCGGTCCGGTAGCTGTCCATCTCGGCCGCGGTCGGACCATCGGCCACGAGATGCTCGATCTCCTGATACACCGCCGTGGTCAGCTCCTCCTGCCGTCCCGGATCGGCGTCGAACTCCACACTGATCCGATAGGAGATCCCGGGGACAGGCGTGATTGCGGAGCTCACCGAGACGCCGTACACCCCTCCCAGCACCTGCCGCAGCCGGTCCTGCAGGCGCTGACGGAGGACGTGCTCCATCGCGAGGGCCGCCACGGACTCGAGACGGGACACCGGACCCTCGCGATGAAAGACCAGTGCCGTCGTGCTCCGCGGCTCCCTGCCGCGGTGCAGCACCCGTTCCACCGCTCCCTCGGGCGGCGTGATGCTGCGGCGGACGAGGCTGTCTGCCCGGGGCTGCGTCGGGAGCCCGCCCAGGTACCGCTCGAGCAGCGGGACGATCGCCTCCGGGTCGAAATTCCCCACGAGAACGAAGGTGAAGCCCGAGGCGTCGCCAAATCTCTGCTGGAAGAATGACAGCGATGCGGTCGGATCGAGCTGCTGGACGAAACTCGAATCCAGCAACCGCAACTCCGGACTGTGATTCGAGAGCAGCAGGCGGAGCGTGTCCGCCATCGCCTCATGCGGGTCGGCGCTGCGGTTCCGCACGGCCTCATCGAGGCCGGCGCGGTACCTCGCCACCACCAGCGTATCCAGTCTCGGCGCCGTGGACTGCAGGTACACCAGTTGCAACAGGGTTTCGAGGTCGGCCGGAGCGCTGGACCCCGAGAGACCCTCGGCGTAGCGATTGATGCTGCATCCCAGGGTCACCACCCTGCCAGTCAGCATTCGGGAGAGCGTCACCGGATCGAAGCGCGAGATCCCGCTGCCGCAGATAATCGATTGTGCCGTCGCGGCGGGGATCAGTACCGCCTCGGCCGCTGCCGCGAAGCCGCCCGATCGATAGCTCGAGAACAGGATCTCGCCGCGATTGAACGTGGTCGGCTTGAGCAGCACCCGCACACCGTTCGACAGCTCGAGGCGCTGAACGCCGATCGCCTCGATCCGGTCGGAGCGCAGCACCCGCCCACCGACCGGTTGGTCCTTCATCAGGATGGTCTCGGCGGCAGGCTCAGTGAAGCTGGCGAGCCGTTCGGCAGGGCCGGTGACGACGGCGAGCAGCTCCTCCTCGGTCGGCTTGGGGCCGGCGGCCGGCACGCTGGCGATGACGATCGGTGGGCTCACCTTGCGGCGCGCATCTCCAGCGGTGCGAATCTCGACTTCGGTGAGCAGGGGCAACAGCCGCCGGCTCAGCTCGAGCTGGGTGTCGAAGGAGAGGGTCGGGTCGCCGACGAGGTGGTCATCGACGAGCTGCGCCGCCAGCGAAGCCGAGGAGATCCGCTCCCGCTGGTCCTCTGCCTGTGACAGGCCGCGGAGCATGTCGGTCCGGGCCCGGGTGAGTTCGGTCGCCGTGAACCCCTCCGTCTCCACCCGGCCGACTTCGGCCAGCAGCGCCTTGAGCGCGGTGGTGATGCCTCCTGCCGGTGCTCCGGCGGAGAGCTGGTAGGCCTGGACTCCGCGGACCAGTCCGCCATCTCCAGCGCCGGCGCTCAGGAACGGCGGTGCGGCCTCCATGGCACGAGCCCCCAGCCGCTCGTTGAGCATCGCATCGTAGAGGTTCAGTGCGATCAGCCGGCGGAAATCGGCTTCCGTCCGCGTCGGTCGGCTGCCCTGCCGGTAGAGGACGGTGACACTCGTGCTTGAGATCTCGGAGTCGGCGAGCACCGCCGCCCTGGCGGCCTCGACCGGCGGCACCTCTCGCGTCGGCTCCTCCCGCGGCGGGCCCCCTGGGGGAATCACTCCGAACTGGCGCCGCACCCGCGCCTCCAACGCAGCGACGTCGATGTCGCCGACGATCACGATCGCCATCCGCTCCGGACGATACCAGTCCGCATAGAATCGCCGTACGGCCGATATCGGCGCCGCCGCCACCAGGGCTGGCACGCCGATCGGTGCCCGGTCCAGGTAGCGGCTGCCCCGCAGGATCACCGCGGACTGGCGCTCGGACAGCCGCTGTCCCGCGCCGAGCGTGGAACGCCACTCCTCGACGACAACTTTGCGCTCCCGCAGCAACTGCGCAGGATCGAGGGTCAGCCGATGGGCCCACTCTTCGAGCAGGGTGATCCCGGCCGTGAGCAGGGCGGCACTGTCGGTGGGGACCGTCAGCTGATAGACGGTCTCCTCGTACCCGGTCCGGGCATTCACGTCGGCGCCGACCCGCAAGCCGATCCGCTCGAAGAACTTCCAGACCGAGTTGCCGGGAAACTGCGGGGTCCCGTCAAAGGCGAGATGTTCGAGGAGATGCGCCAGCCCGAGCTGGTCCTGGTCTTCGTTCATCGAGCCGGCGTCGACCACCAGCCGCAATTCGGCCCGCTGGGCCGGGTAGCTGTTCTGCCTGATATAATAGGAAAGGCCGTTCGCCAGCACGCCGTGCCGGACCGCCGGGTCCACAGGGAGAATCGGGCTTGAATCGGTGCTCGCCTGTGCGGCGGCATCCCGGGGTTGAACCGCCAACGCCGGGAGCAGCAGCAGGGTGCTTGCAACCACGCGACCAACCAGCGCCAGCTTCCGATCCATGGGGAGTTCCATCGTGTCAGGGCGAATTCGATGAGCCGGCGCCGGGCCGGGTCAGAGCTAAGACTCGCGAAGCCCGCGGCGCCCCTATTCCCTAGACCTCACCCGATCTCCTCGGGCGGGCACGGAGGCCCTCCCCACACCCTTTCCCCTTCCCCTTTCCCCCTCCCCGCCTTCCCCTAACTTCCCCTCATGCCCAACCCCATCCGGTTCGTGTTCGGAGTCCACCTGCATCAGCCGGTGGGCAACTTCGATTCGGTCTTCGAGCAGCACGTGGCCGAGGTCTACCGGCCGTTCCTCCAAAAGGTGGACGAGCGGGACTTCCTGCCGATCGTGCTGCACCTCTCGGGGCCGCTGCTCGAATGGCTGGAACGCCACGACCGCCGCTACCTCGATCTCCTCGGCCGGCTCGTCGCGGACGGCAAGGTCGAGCTGCTCTGCGCGGGCATGTACGAGCCGGTCCTCGCGGCGCTGCCGCGCCGGGACCGGGTGGAGCAGATCGGGTGGCTACGGGACGCCATCGCGCACCGCTTCGGCGTCGAACGCGATCGGCCTCTGGCTCACCGAGCGCGTCTGGGAACCGGAGCTCGCCGCCGACCTGGTCGACGCCGGCGTCCGCTACGCGCTCGTCGACGACCGCCACTTCCTGGTCAGCGGGTTCCGGCGCGACGATCTGCACGTCCCCTTCGTGACCGAGAGCGACGGCCGCCAGCTGGCCCTCTTCCCGATCGACGAACGACTGCGCTACCTGATCCCCTTCCGTCCGCCGGCGGAGACGGCCACCTATCTGCGCGAGCTGCGCGGCCCGGGGCAAGCCGCTGGCGGTGCTGGCCGACGACGGCGAGAAGTTCGGCGGCTGGCCCGGCACCGAATGATTGGGTCTACGAGAAGGGCTGGCTGGACCAGTTCATCACCACGATGTCGGCGCTGGTCGACGGCGGCGAGGTGCAGCTGACCACGCTCTCACGAGGCGCTCGACTCGCGTCCCGTCGGGCGGCCTCGCCTACCTGCCGACCGCGTCGTACCGCGAGATGGAGGGGTGGTCGCTCCCGCCGGAGCCGGCGCGGCATCTGCATCGCGCTCGAACAGGAGCTGGGAGAGGAGCGCGCTCGCGGGGCGCGGATGGCGCGCTGCATCCGCGGCGCCCACTGGCGCAACTTCCTGGTGAAGTACGCCGAGGCGAACCGCATGCACAAGAAGATGGTGGCGCTCTCCGCCTCTGCCGCGACGCGGGCGACCCGCCCGAGGCGCGCCGCGCCATCGGCCGGGCCCAGTGCAACGACGCCTACTGGCATGGCGTCTTCGGCGGACTCTATCTGCCCCACCTGCGCGACCACATCTGGTACGAGCTCGCCGGCGCCGAGGCGATCCTCCGCGAGGGTCAGCCGGTGGCGTGGGAGTCTCGCGACATCGACTGCGACGGCTACGAGGAGCTGTGGATCCACGACGAGACCTTCTCCGCCATCATCAGCCCGGCGCGTGGCGGGGTGATCGAGGAGTACACCGTCTTCGAACACCGGATCAACTACGCCAACACGCTCACCCGTCGTCGCGAGGCCTATCATGAGCCGAGCCCGGACCATGCGCAGAGGGACGAGTGACCACGACGAGGCGGGCGCCCCCACCATTCACGGCCTCGAAGAGCAGATGCGGCAGAGCAGCTGCCGCCGATCGACGCCGAGCCGCGGGTGCTGATCCGGGAGCGCGCGCTCGGCTCCGAGGTGGGTGAGGCGATGTACGCCCGGGGTGACTACGATGCCCCGTGGAGCGTGAGTGAGGCTCGACTGGAGATGGATGTCGTCGGGGAACCCGAGGGCGTCGCCGTGTCGTTCCGGGCGGTCGAGGCGGGGGTCACGGTCTTCGAGAAGTGCTACCACTTCGTGTCCGGCGGCCGGCTGGTGGTCGACTATCGCTGGCTCCCCGCGGCCTTTGGGCCGACCGACATCTTTGCGCCGGAGTTGAGCTACGCGGGGCCGATGGAGATCACCTGCAGCCCCGGCGCACCAGTCTGGAGTCACGACATCGTGACGGTGGCCAAGTCGGAGAAGGAGCTGGAGACCACCATTCAGGGCCGATCCTCGACGCCCCGGTGGCCTGCGCAGCTGGGTGAGTCGCGGATCGAGATCAGTACTTCCGGGCGATGAGGTCAGCTCCGGTGCCCCTGGGCACCGGAACCGGTACCAAGTCCCCCCGCACTTCTAGGGAAGGTACTTCCCGACTTTCGGCTCCACCTTCAGCACCCAGAGCCCGCTGTTGATGTCCGGCACGTACATCACCCCGTTCTTCACAACCACACCCCAGGCGAACGGCACATGGGGCTTCTTCCCCATGGAATCGGCGGTGAAGATCCAGCTGATCTCCCGCCCCTGACGCAGCAGGTCGCCCTTGAGCTCGCCGGAGATGTCGAGGACCCGGGCGCCGCCCTGGTAGTTGCCGAGGTACAGCGTGTCCCCCTCCACCCAGACGTTGTGCACGCCGCCGTCGGTCGGCTCATACCACGCCACTTCCTTCGGATGCTCGATGTCCGAGACATCGATCACATGCAGCCGGCCCCAGGTCAGGTTGTTGCCGTCCTTGAGCCCCTTCGACTCCCGCGAGGCGTACACCTCGTCCCCGGCAAAGACGTACTTGCCGGCCCGCCAGGCGGTGTGGGTGCCGCGGTAACCGAGTCCGTAGAGCTGATCGACCCGGGCGTAGGTCTCGGAGAGGTTGTACTTGTACTGCGACGACCAGCACCGGTTTCTCGGGCGTGCCCCCCTTCATGCCGTTGCCGACATCGAGGATGATCACGCCGTCGTTCCAGTAGGCCAGATAGGCGAGCCCGTCGACGACCATGATGTCGTGCAGGTAGCGCCCGGCTTCGGTCTGCTCGGTCTGCCAGCGGCCCACCTCGGCCGGATGGTACGGGTCGCGGATGTCGATCACCCGCATCGAGCCGGTGGCGTCATCGGTGAGGAAGACGTGGCCCTGATAGACGTAACTCGAATGCACCCCGCCGGTGACGGTCTCGTTGTAGTCGGCGATGACCTTCGGATGGCAGGGATCGCTGGCGTCGAAGACCTTGATCCCGTTCTTCCGGTTGGAGGCGCCCTCACGGGAGAAGACGCCGAACTTGCCGTCCTCCGTCGTCATGATGTCGTTGAGCAGCCGCGCGTCCGCCATCATGGAGTCGACGATGTGTGGCGTGGTGGGATCCTGGATGTCGATCACGTAGGCCCGGTCCGCGATGGTGGTCATGTAGGCGCACTAGCCCCGACGGATGCACCCACACCTCGGCGGCCAGCTCCTTGATCGGCAACCGGCCCAGCACCTCCATGCCGCGCGTCACCCGCCGGAGCGTCACGCTGACGACCGCATCCGCCGCTTTGCCTTCCCGCCTCGGCGGTGACGGTGTACCGCCCCGGCTTCTCCGCCACAAAGGCGCCGTCGTCATCGATCTGGGCGACGCCATCACCGCCCGCCACCGACCAGCGGGCGGCGAATCCGGTCACCTTCTTGCCCGGTCGGGGCCCGTCCCACGGCGGTGAAGCGGACCACATCTCCGGTCCGGATCACCGGTGCACCAGGCTCGATCTCGAGCCGAGTCAGGGAACTCGGCACCACCTGGAGCGCAAGCGAGCTCTTCGCCGCACCCGCGGCACCCGAGATGGTGACCTTGCCGGGCGCGAGCGCACGCAGTCGTCCATCCGCCGTGATCGAGGCGATCCGCGGATTGCTGGAGCTGAATCGAATCGCGTCGTCACGGGGATCGTTGTGGACGCTGAAGGCGGCGCCGGAGATCGTGCGCCGGCTGCCGACGAGGAGGTTCCCGTCGACCGGGGTGAGCGTCACCCGGAACGCCGCCTCCGGCTGCACCTCGACTTTCGCGTTGCCGTAGACCGCCTTGGTGTCCTTCACGGACACCACCGCCGTGACCAGCACCGTCCCGCGGTACCCCGCCGTCAGCAGGCCGGTCGAGTCGATCTCCCCCTGGCCGCCGCCGTCGAACCAGCGCACCTGGACGCCGGGGACCGGTTGACCGGAGGCGTCGAGGGCGCGAGCGGAGAATTGAAGCGTCTGCCCCACCTGCAGCGTGGCGGTGGCCGGAGTGACGTCCACCGTGGCAATCGGTGACGGCGCCTGAGCCGGCAAAGGCGCCTGCAGGAGTCCGAGCAAGAGAGCTGGCAGCATGGAGATCGAGGGAAAGAGGGAGTGGGGATGAGGAATCATTCCAGGCAACGTGGAAATCTACTCCCGGGTTTCGTCGGCGCGAGGGCAGCCCCCATCCCCCGCCGCCGCGTGGCCGTTCCGGGTCCCCGTTCCCTCTGCCCCTTTCTCTCTTATCTTTCCGCCCCATGTCGACCCCCGATCCCACGCAGGTGATCCTCGGCCTCATCCAGATGCGGATGACCGCGGACCCGGAGGAGAACTTCTCCCGCGCGATCGCACGCATTCGTGATGCGGCGCAGCGCGGCGCGCAGGTGATCTGCCTGCCCGAGCTGTTCCGCAGCCCGTACTTCTGCCAGACGGAGAACCACGATTTCTTCTCGCTCGCCGAGCCGATGCCAGGCCCGAGTACCGAGCGACTCGGCAGGCTCGCGGGCGAACTGGGCGTCGTGATCATCGCCTCGCTTTTCGAGAAGCGGGCCGAGGGGCTCTATCACAATACGACCGCCGTCCTCGATGCCGACGGCAGCTACCTGGGCAAGTACCGGAAGATGCACATTCCGGACGACCCCAACTATTACGAAAAGTTCTACTTCACGCCGGGCGATCTCGGCTACCGCTCGTGGGACACCAGGTTTGCCAAGGCGGGCGTGCTCATCTGCTGGGACCAGTGGTACCCGGAGGCGGCGCGGCTCACCGCGCTCACCGGCGCACAGCTCCTCTTCTATCCCACCGCGATCGGCTGGCTGGTGCCGGAAAAGGCCGAGTACGGTCCGGCGCAGCAGGCGTCGTGGGAAACGATTCAGCGGAGCCATGCGATCGCCAACGGCGTCTTTGTCGCCGCGGTGAATCGGGTCGGGGTCGAGAGCGGGCCCGAATCAGGGGATCGAATTCTGGGGCGGAAGCTTCGTCTGCGCCCCCAACGGCGAGATCGTCGCCCGGGCCGGCACCGGCGAGGAGACACTGATCGTCCCCATCGACACCCGAAAGGTGGACTTCGCGCGGACGCACTGGCCCTTCCTCCGGGACCGGCGCGTCGACAGCTACGGCGATCTGACCAGGCGCTACATCGACGAGCCCCTCTCTCCCGGCCCCTCGATGGCCGAGCCCACCCCCGCCTCACTCGGCTTCCGCATGCCGGCCGAGTGGGCACCCCATCGCGGCACCTGGCTGAGCTGGCCCCATCGCGAGGCGTCGTGGCCTGGCCGCTTCGAGGCCGGTGCCCGGCGTCTTCGTGGAAATCGTGCGCCACCTCGTGCCCCACGAGGAGGTGCACATCAACGTCACCGGCGCCGAGATGGCCGCCGACGTGCGTCGCCGCCTCGAAAAGGCGGGTGTGCCCACTCGTCCCGCGTGACCCTGCATCCGAATCCGACCAACGACGCCTGGTGCCGGGACCACGGGCCGATCTTCGTGCAACGGGAGACCGCCAGCGGCCGCCGCGAGCAGGCCATCGTCGACTGGGGCTACAACGCCTGGGGCGGGAAGTATCCGCCGTTCGACTCCGACGACGTCATCCCTACGCGCATCGGCGCGACGTTCAAGCTCCGGGTGTTCCACCCGGCGATCGTGATGGAGGGGGGAAGCCTCGACGTCAATGGCCGGGGCACGCTGCTCACCACCGAGAGCTGCCTGCTCAATCCCAATCGCAACCCCTCGCTCACCCGCGCGGCAGATCGAGCAGCACCTCAAGGACTTCCTGGGCGTCACCCACATTCTCTGGCTGGGCGACGGGATCGAGGGCGATGATACCGACGGCCACGTGGACGATCTCACCCGTTTCGTGGACGAGAACACCGTCGTGACCGTGGTCGAGGACGATCCCCGCGACCGCAACTTCGCGCCGCTCAAGGACAATCTCGAGCGCCTGCGCCGCATGGCGGATCAGGACGGCCGCCCGCTCCGCGTGGTGACGCTGCCCATGCCACCGGCGATGCACATCGACGCGCAACGCCTCCCGGCGAGCTACGCGAACTTCTACATCGCCAATGGCGTGGTCCTGCTCCCCGCCTATCACCCTCCGACGGACGAGATCGCGCGGGCCACACTGCAGAAGTACTTCCCGACCCGCAGGGTCATGCTGGTCGACTCGCGCGACCTCGCCTGGGGCCTGGGCTCCTTTCACTGCGTGACTCAGCAATGGCCCTCCCTCACCACCTGATGCGGTCCCTCGATCCGTCGAGCCGGGCGCAGCATGAATCCATGGCGCCCGGGATCGGCCGTCAGTCTTTCCCAGCACTGCACCAGTCAACCTCCATCCACGAGTCGCCATGTTGCGCCTGACAACCGCCGGCACCCTGCTGCTGGCCCTCGCCTGCGCCGTCCCCCTCGCCGCCCAGAACTACTCCGGCACCTACCTGCTCCAGACGCCGAGCGGGGGCACCGTCACACTCACCCTGCGGCAGGACGGCGCGGGCCGTGCGGCCGGCACGATGAGCGGGAACGGCGCGTCGTTCCAGCTCACCGGGCAGTTGCAGTCGAGCGAACTGGTCGGCCAGGCCGTCGGGGGGGGCAACACGGTCTGGTTCGAGGCGAGTCTCGACGGCACCGAACTCCATCTGGTGCTCGCCGACGTCGGCGCCAACGGCCAGCCGGATCTCGCCCAGGCCAAGGAGATCGTCTTCACCCGCTCCGGCAGCGCGCAGGCCGCTCCGCCCCGCCGGCCGGAGGGGCACGCCTAACGCTCCGCCCCCACCGGCCCGCGCGCCCATCGCGGCCGCGCCCCCCGCCCCGCAGGCGTACCACCCAGGACGCCCAGCTCCGCAATTTCCTGACCGCCTCGGCGTGGTGCACCTTCACGTACAGCCAGACCAGCGGCAGCACGAGCACCAGCCGGAACGTCTTCCAGCCCAACGGCATGCTGCTCATCGGCACCAATCAGGAAGGGGGCACGGTCAACCAGAACGGCGGCGGCAGCGTCGATCTCGGCGGCGGCGCCTCCGGGAGCTACTACGGACAGAGTCAGGGCGGGCAGCAGGCCCGGTGGCAGGTCCAGGGCGGACAGCTGTATGTGGATCTGGGCCAGGGAATGCAGGCGGTGCCGATGCAGATCAGCCGCAATTCCAGCGGGAATCCGATCGTCACCTCGGGCGGGAAGGAGTATTACCAGTGCCAGTAGGCGTGATGGCGCCCAGGCGGATTGCAGCTCCTGGTCCCACCTGCCGATACTCGGGACCATGAGATCTCCCTACAGGACCGCCTGCTGCCCGCCCTGAAGCAACTCGGTTCGTCCCGCTGGTTCATCGCTGCAATCGTCGCCATCGGCGCAGGCGGTGTGCTGTCGTACCTGAACGCCCGGTCGCTGAACCATGCCCAGGATCAGCTGAACCTCACGGTGGAGGTGCTGGATGAACTCAGCGCGACCTTCACCGCAGTGCAGGACGTCGCACTCGGTGCGCGCGGCTTCGCCCTGACCGGCGATGATCGCTTCCTGCGCCCGTACGACCGCGCCCTCGGCGCAGCCGACGATCATCTGCTGCAGCTGGCACCGCATGGTCGCCGCCGAGCCCGATCAGCGCAATCGCCTGGTGCGGCTGCGCACTGCGGTGGCCGATCGGTTCCGTTCGGCGGAGGAATCGGTCCGGCTCCGCCGGGCCCAGGGACCGGGGTTCGCCATCAGCCCGACCGTCGTTGCTGAAGGGGAGAGCCGGATGGAGGAGGTCCGTGCGACGATCGCCGAGATGCGGGAGGTCGAGTCCGCCCAACGGGTGCTCCGCACCGCCACAGTCAGAGCGCAGGCGACCACCGTGCTCATCACCCTGATCCTCATCTGTCTGCTCGCCGTCGGGATCGTGGCCAGCGCGGCGGTCTGGGTCGGTCGTGATCGGGGCGAACGGCTCAAGGCGGAGCAGGCCGCCGCCTCCGCGCATGCACTGCTGAGCGATTCGCTCGCCAACGTCGAGGCGCATACCCTCGAGCTGACTCTGGTGAACGAGACCAGCGAGATGCTCCGGCTCTGCCTCACCCAGGCTGAAGCGTACCACGCCATTCAGCGGGTCATGGAACGGCTCTGCCCCGGCGCCTCCGGGACACTCAGCATCATCTCCAGTCCACGCGATCAGGTGGACCAGACAACCCCGTTGGCGCAGGTAGTTCAGGCGGCCCAGGCGACCGTGCTCAATCAGGTGGCCGGCTGGGGACCGGGGGAGTCGCTGCCGGAGCGCTTCGCACCGCGGGAGTGCTGCGGACTCCGGAGCGGCCGGGTGTTCGAGCGGTCCCTCGCCGGTCTCCAGGTGTGCGAGCACATCGGCACGCCGGCACCCGAAGGTTCGATCTGTGTCCCCCTCACCGCGCAGGGGGAAACCATCGGCCTGCTCAACCTCAGGCGGCATGAACCGGACGGGCAGGCCCGGCTCGCGGCCCGGCGCCTGATGATTGTGACGCTAGCCGAGCACTTCTCCCTGGCCGTGGCCAATCTCCGGACCCAGCAGAATCTGCATGAGCTGTCCCTGCGGGATCCGCTCACGGGAGCCTACAATCGTCGCCACCTCAGCGAGGTGTTCGAGCGCGAGCTGTCGAGGGCGCGCCGCCAGCAGCAGCCGGTCGGCGTGCTGATGCTGGATGTGGACCACTTCAAGCAGTTCAACGACACCCATGGTCACGAGACCGGCGACGAGGTCCTGCGCCTGGTCGCGAGGAGCATCCTCACCACGATTCGCGGTGAGGATGTGCTCTGCCGCTATGGCGGCGAAGAGTTCGCCCTGATCCTCCCCGGCGCGCCGATCGAGGCGGTGCTCTCCCGCGCCGAATCCATTCGCGACAATGTCCGCCAGCAGTCGGCGATGTTCCACGGTGGCCGCGCGGGCCAGGTCACTCTGTCCATCGGCATCGCGATGTTCCCCACCGACTCCATGCAGCAGGCCCAGCTGCTGGCACACGCCGACCAGGCGCTGTACCAGGCCAAGCACAATGGCCGGGACCGGGTGGAACAGTTCCAGTCTGGCCAGCGCCCGCTCAACACGCTCGTCGCGGTCGCCTGAACGATCGGGCCAAGGCCTTCCGGGGCACCACGGAGCCCGGCTAGACTACCCGCTCCCTCGAGACCAGGGCCGCGCCGTGTCCATCCCGATTGCCGTCTTCTCCGATGACTGGGCCATGGCCTGCGCCGAACTGCTCAACCGCAATGCCGCCTATCGTGCGGCCGCGGCGACGTGGGAAGGGGCGATCCTCCTGCTCATGACGCCTGACAGTGCGGGCGGCGAGGAGCGCCGGGTCTACCTCGATCTCTGGCATGGGGAGTGCCGTTTGGCGCGGGCGGCGAGCGCTGCGGACGAGGCCGAGGCCCGCTACATCCTCTCGGGCACGGAGGCGTCATGGAGACTGGTGCTGACCGGCCGCGTCGGCCCGCTGGTCGCGATCATGACCGGCAGGCTCCGTCTGGCCAAGGGGTCGCTGGTAGAGCTGGTGCCGTACACGGCCGCGGCGAAGGAGCTGGTCACCGCCGCCGCCGCCATCGAAGCGACCTTCCCCGCCGCAGACTGACGCGCCTCTCCCCGCTTCCTGACCTCCGGAACACGCGTCGCCCCTCAAGCCCTGCCTGCCGCCGCCGACAGTACAGAGATGGACTCTCCGCTGTTCCACGCCTCGCCTCGGGGGCGCCGCCTTGCGTTTCTGGGAGCGACGGTCGCCGTGCTTGCCGCGCTCTTCAGTCTCGAGCGGTCGCTCGCCGCGAGCGCGGCGTTTGCCACGGTCTCATTCCCCCGGCTGGTCGCCGAGGAATGCGCCCGGTGGGCGCTCTGGCTCGCCCTGCTGCCCTGGCTGGCTCGGCTGGGCCGGACGGCGCGCCAACCCCGGTATCAGTCCGCCGCCGTCGCGCTGGTGCATGTGCTGGCGGCGCTGGGCTTCGCCCTGCTGCACCTCAGCGCGCTCAGCCTGATGGCCCACGCCGCGGTGTCCCCTGACGTCGCCGCGCCTCCGATGCCGTCGCTGCTGCAGCACATCGCCGCAAACCTGCTGCGGAGTCTGCTGGAGTTTCTGGGTATCGCCGGCATCTATCACAGTACGGAGCACATCGCGGAGCTGAAGGTCGCGGAGGAGGCGCTGCGGCGGAGTCAGGAGCAGCTCATCCAGTCGCAGAAGATGGAGGCGGTGGGTCGGCTGGCCGGCGGGGTGGCGCACGACTTCAACAACCTGCTGACCGTCATCGGCAACTACACGGCATTGGTCCTCGAGGACATGCCGGAGGACGACCGGCGCCGCACCGACCTCGAGGAGGTGCACAAGGCGAGCGAGCGCGCCGCCGGGCTGACGCGACAGCTCCTCGCCTTCAGCCGGCGCCAGATGATGCAGCCCCGCGCCATCGACCTCACGGCGGTCGTGAGCGATATGCTGGGGATGCTCCGCCGTCTGATCGGCGAGAACATCACGCTGGTGTCCCCGGTGCGGCCCGGCATCGGGCTGGCGCTGGCGGACCCGGTGCAGGTGGAGCAGATCCTGCTCAATCTGGTGGTCAACGCGCGGGACGCGATCTCCCACCAGGGGATCATCACCATCGAGGCCGGCAATGCCGACCTGGACGAGGAATTCGCCCGGTTGCACGCGGGCGCCCGGTCGGGCTCCTACGTGATGCTCGCGGTGACCGACACCGGCTGCGGCATGGACCGGGAGACCCAGCGACAGGTCTTCGAGCCGTTCTTCACCACCAAGGAGTTAGGCAAGGGGACCGGACTCGGCCTCTCGACCGTCTACGGTATCGTGAAGCAGAGTGGCGGCTACATCTCGGTCTACAGCGAACCGGGGAGGGGGAGCGTCTTTCGCGTGTACCTGCCTCGGGCCGGCATGGAGCAGCCGACCCCACTCGTCCCGGAGCGTACCGTCGCCCCTGCCGCGACCGGGACCGGCACCATCCTGCTTGTGGAAGACGAACTGAATGTGCGGGAGCTGGTACGGAAAGTCCTGCTCCGCCAGGGCTATCAGGTTCTCGCCGCCGAGCATGGGCAGGACGCACTGGAGGTCGTGGCGCGTCACCAGGGTCCCATCCACCTGGTGCTGACGGACGTCATCATGCCGTACCTCTCCGGCCCGGAGCTGGTGGAACGGATTCGATCGCACCAGCCCATGATCCGCGTCATCTACATGTCGGGCTACACCGACCAGGTGCTGGTCCAGCGCGATGCCCTGGGACCCGAGGCGACCCTTCTCCCCAAGCCGTTCGCGACCCGCGAGCTGCTCCGGACCGTGCGGGACGCGCTCGCCCCACTCCGCCTCGGCCCTGTCACACCCGAAGGCCAGACCCCAAGCTCGATCGGCCGGCCCATGGGCCGGCCGACAGCGAAGTCCTGAGCGCTGGAGCTCTCACGGACCCGACCCGCCTCAGGCGGCTCCAGCAGGCACCGCCGCCACCCGGGCAGTCACCCGCACCGGTCCCGGAAGCTCGAGATCGGCCCAGAAATTTTCGATGCGACCGATCAGGCTGGCCGTCACCTCCTGCCCGCGGGCGACCAGCAGCGTACCATCCCGGGCGCGCACATCATCCACGAATACCATGCCGACCTTGACGTCCTGGAATCGGAGTTCGACGATCTCTCCTTCGGTCTCCGCCCCGACCACGGTGGCCAGATCGCTGAGCAGGGCGGGATCGTACCAGCCGGTGTGCGCATGGAGCCGATTCATGGCATCGGATGACGAATGGCCCGACGAGCGGAGCAGATCGTAGTCGAGGATCGCCCGGAGCATCCGGGCCCCGAGCGGGATGGCATCGCCGGCCAATGGCTGATCGACGTGCCCAGGCACGTAGCGAGCATTCACGTGCCGGAGAATCTCCCGGATCTCGTCGAGCCGGGGAATCTCCCCCAGGAGGCGCAGCGCCACACCGGGCAGTTCCGCGACGAGCCGGGCATCCGTGCCTGACAATTCTGCCCCAGTCGCGTAGCGCTCCGCCACCGCCGGTGGCAGCGTGACGACCCCCACCTGGGAGAGCATGGCGGCCATCTCCATCTGCCACCGGTCGCGGAACCCGATCAGCTGCGCCAGATCCCCGATCAGCCGCCGGGCCCGCTCCGCCCGGCCAAAGGCCACCGGACTGGTGAGCGCCAGCACTTCGATCAGCGCCTGGACGCTGCCGCGCAGCGTCTGTTCCAGCAGGACCCGCTCGCCGCTGATCAATCGATGCTGCTCGACTCCCTGAAACAGCACCGCCCGCAGGACCTCCGGTGCGCAGGGCTTGGTGAGAAACCGGAAGATCTGCCCCTCGTTGACTGCCGCCGCCGCGGAGGCGGTATCCGCATGGCCCGTGAGCACGATCCGCACCGCCTCCGGCGCCAGCTTGCGGGCGGCGGTGAGCACCGCCACACCGTTGATCGCCGGCATGCGCATGTCGCTGAGGACGACAGCAAAGGGCCGGCCGGAGTGCAGTTCAGCCACCCCGGCCGCACCACCGGTCGCGAGGACCAGCTCGAAGTCGCGGCGGAGGATTCGGGAGAACCCATCGAGCACCGCGCGGTCGTCGTCCACGCAAAGCACCAGCGGCAGCGTTTCCGTCGTCATGCCTCCTCCGCGAGGGTACCGGCGAGGTCCCTCCAGTGGTCCAGCGCTTCCGGCGACCCTGCGTCGCCCACGGCGACCGGATCCAGTCGCATCGCCTCCGCCTCGGGGCCTTCGGTGCCGCCATGCGTCAGCGCGTCCGCCAGGTGCACCGCGAGGAGTACGCGCTGGTCACCCGGTTCCGCCGCGGAAGGCGTGTGGTGATAGGCAACCGCCTCGGTGATCGAGCGCGGGAGCCCCCAGAGGCTCAGCAGATAGGCACCGACTTCGGCGTGACTGACACCGGCCCGCTCGTGCTCGACGCGGTGCAGGGGCACGCCCCGCCGCGCCGCCTCGGCCAGATCGTCCGCGAAGGTCTGGGGCAGCCGGCTCGCGAGGATCAGCTTGCCGAGATCGTGCAGCAGGCCGGCGGAAAATGCAGCTTCCGAGAGGGCGGGATCGGCGACGATGCGCTGCGCCAGTCGCCCCACCGCGATGCCGTGGGCCTGTTCCCGCTCGAGAGTGCATCCGGGCTGGCGGGCGGTGAATGCCGCCGAGAAGAGCTGCTCTGCTGTCGCGAGAGAACGGATGACGCCAGTGCCGAGGAGGATGGTCGCCTGGGCGATGCCGGTGACCTGGCGCCCATGACCGAAGAAGGAAGAGTTCACCAGCTGGAGCATCTTGGCGGACAGACCGGCGTCCTGCTCGATGAGCGCGGCGATCTGGTCGACGCTGGCACCGGTGCTGGCGAGGATGCGCCGCATCGCGAGCCACACCGCCGGGACCGTCGGCAGCCCGTCCATGTTGCCCACGATCCGCCGGAGGCCCGGGCTCCGCAGCGCATCACGCAGCGCGAACGCCCGATTCACCACCTCGCGAACCTCGGTGACCTGGCACGGCTTGGTCAGAAACTGATGCGCGACCGGCAGCGCCCGCCGGGCCGCCTCGGCATCGGTCTGGCCAGACAGCACGATTCGGATCGTGTCGGGGTACCGCAGGGCCACCTGCTCCAGCAGAGCGGCGCCATCCATGCCGGGCATACGCATGTCGCTGAGCACGACGTCCACCGGCGCCCGGGCCATCTCCTCCAGCGCCGCCGCGCCGCTGTTGGCCAGCAGCACCTCCCACTCCCCCCGTTCGCGATGCAGCAGCCGACGGAATCCGTCGAGAATCTTCGCCTCGTCGTCGACGAACAGAATGCGGCGCATCACCGCTCCACCCCCAGTCGATCGTCCACATGAAGCGGCAGGCGGACGAGAAAGCTGGTCCCCTTCCCCATCTCGGTCTGGAAGGTGATGGTCCCCCGGTGCTTCCGCACCACGAAGTCGCGTGCCAGCGCCAGCCCCTGTCCCGTCCCGCGCCCGACGTCCTTGGTGGTGAAGAAGGGATCGAAGATGCGGCCCTGCACCTCGGGCGGAATGCCGGTCCCGCTGTCGTTCACCCGGATCTCCACGATATCGTCCACCAGCGCGGTCGAGACCGTGATCGTGCCCTTCTCGTCACCCCGGTCGACCACATCGCCGATGGCATGTGCCGCGTTGACAATGAGATTCAGCACGACCTGCTGAATTTCGCCAAGCCGACAGGGCACCGGTGGAAGGTTCGGAGTCGGCGTGAACTCCAGTTCGGCGAGATACTTCCATTCATTCCGCGAGACGGCGATGGTGTTCTCGATGGCCCGATTCAGGTCCACCAGGACCTGCTCATCGCCATCCGGATGGCTGAACTCCTTCATCGCCCGCACGATGCTGGTCACCCGGTCGATCCCGTCCCGGGCCTGGGCGGCGGCCTTCGGCGCCTCCTCCAGGATGAACGGCCCGTCCACCAGCTTCCACGCGGCATCGGCCACGGCGACCGGCAGCCCCGCGGCGCGGGCGGTCTCCACCACTTCCCCGTAGGCCACCACGACCTGGAGCAGGCCGTCGAACGACTCCTGCAGGAATCGCAGATTGTCTCCCACATACTGGGTGGGAGTGTTGATCTCGTGCGCGATCCCCGCGGCCAGTTGACCGATGGCCTCGATCTTCTGCGACTGCAGCACCTGATGCTCGAGCACCCGCCGGTCGGTGACATCCATGACCGCGCCATACATCCGGCTGGCCTGCCCGTCATGATCCTGGTGGAACTGGCCTCGGCCGAGGATCCAGTGGATCGAACCGTCGCGCCAGACGACCCGATGGGAGTGGGAATATTCCGCGCCGCTGGTCAGGGCCGTGGTCATCGCCCGCTCGACACCCTGGCGATCCTCGGGGTGCACGCAGGCGAGAAAGGTCTCGTACCGGCCGTCGAAGCCACCCGGCGGCAGGCCAAAGATCGCCTCGTGCTGACCCAGCCAGGTGATCCGCCCGCTGACGATGTCCCAGTCCCAGACCCCGAGCTGCGCCGCCGCCATCGCCGAGCTCAGCAGCGCCTCGCTTTCACGCAGCGCCGCCAGTGTCGTGGTGCGCTCCTCCAGGAGCTTCCGATTGGCATCGAATGCGACAGCGCGTGCCAACGCGGCGGAGAGCAGTCCGCCGACCAGCAGGACGGTCTGCCTGGTCGCCTCATCAAAGAATTCGGCTCGCGCTGCGACCACCTCCAGCACCCCGAGGATCGTGGCTCCATCCCGCAGCGGGACGGCCATCATCGGCCGGCACCACGCCGACCCGCAGACGTTGAGGCCGCCAGGGTTCCCTGCCTCGGCATCGCCGCCATACTGGGAATTGCCGGTGCGAAGGCAGGTACCGACCGGGCAACCATCGCTCAGAATCCGCTGACCCAGCCGATCCACCGCGCACCCCGAGGCCGCATGACAGACGAGGCCGCCGTCCTCGGCCAGCAGAATCGCCGCCCCCTCCGCGCCCAGCAGATCGAGGGTGCGATCGACGATCTGCTGCATCGCCTCCCGGGGTTCCAGCGTCGCGGTGCCGACCGCCTGCTGCAGCTCGATGATATCGGTGAATCGGTCTCGTTCGGTGCGCTCGAGTCCCGCCGGCCGCTTGCCCGCGGTGATATCCTTGGAGACGCCGATCAGCCCGATGATCCGCCCGTCAGCCGCATGGCACGGGGTCTTGGTCACCAGGTGATCGGTGGTGTGTCCCGCACGGGTGACCGATTCCTGATAGACCTCCGCCCGCCCCATCGCCAGCGTGGCCCGATCGTACGCGACCAGGCTGTCGGCCAGTTCCCGCGGGAAGATGTCGTGGTCGGTCCGTCCCAGGATCTCGTGCCGCGGCCGGCGGCAGTCCTCAGCGCCCGCCTGATTGATGTAGAGATACCGCCCCTCGAGATCCTTCAGGAAGACGGCGTCCGGAATGGCCTCCAGGATCACCTGGCACAGCTCCGCCCCCGTCGGAAGGACGCCGGGGACCGGAATAGCCGCCTCGTGGCCCCGGCGATCACCGGCTCCGACTGCCACCAAACCTTCCTTCATGGAGTCCCCCAGGCGGAGCGGACGACACGTCGCTCTCGTGGTTGAGTATCGACCGCGGGCACTCAAACCCTTATGGCGCAGGTGGAGGGCCCGGGGGTTGGGCAGGGTTCATCGGCGACGGGGCGCAGGGCACCCACACGGAGAACGGGGGAGCCTCTTGCGAAGCCCCCCCGTCCAGACCGTCTCGTGACCCCGAAGCGACTATTTCAGGAACAGCAGCTCACGGTAGGTGGGCAGCGGCCAGAGGTCGGCGGCAACGTGGGCCTCGATCGCATCGGCGTAGTTGCGGAGCTGCGCCATCGCCGGCTTGACCTTGTCCCGGATCCAGGTGGCATGCTTCACCGGGTCGTCGTCATGATGGGCGACCACCTTCTCGAGCCCCACCAGGGATTCGCGAAAGCGTGAGACAAGGTTCACGAACTCGCCCAGCGCCGCCAGCGAATCGTTGCACTTGACCCCCGCCGATTCTGTCGAGGCCACGGCGTCGGCGATGAGCGCCTGGTTCTCGAGCGCCGCCGGCAGGATATGGGTGCGCCCGAGGGTAATCATGGTCTCGGCCTCAATGGTCAGCTGCTTCACGTACTTCTCGTACGAGATCGCGGTGCGCGAGTCGAACTCGGACTTGTTCAGCACCCCGTACTTCTTGAACAGGTCGACGTTCTTCCGGTTCTTGAGGGCACCGAGAGCGTCCACCGTGTCGCGCAGATGTGGGAGGCCCCGCTTCTCGGCCTCCTGGTGCCAATCGGCGGAATAGCCGTCGCCGCCGAAGATCACCCGCTTGTGCTGCTTGACGATCTTCTTGAGCAACGCCATCGCACTGGCCTGCACCCTGGCCGGCGTCGGAGATTTCCCGACGGCCCGCTCCAGCTCGGTCGCCAGGTAGTCGAGCGACTCCGCCGCGATGGTGTTCAGCACCGTGTTCGGCCACGCGATGCGTCTGGCTCGAGCCGACGGCGCGGAATTCGAACTTGTTGCCGGTGAATGCGAACGGCGAGGTCCGGTTCCGGTCGCCCGAATGCCGCGGCAGCATCGGCAGGGTCCGGGCGCCGAGGTCGATCGCCCCGCCCTTGAGGGTGCGCTTGAGCTGGCCCTTCTCGACCTGGTCCAGGATGTCCTGCAGCATGTCGCCGAGGAAGATCGAGATGATCGCGGGCGGCGCCTCATTGGCACCCAGCCGGTGGTCGTTGCCCGCCGCGGCAATCGAGGCCCGCAGCAGATCGGCGTGGATGTCCACGGCCCGGATCACTGCACACAGGAAGATCAGGAACTGCAGGTTGGTGTGGGTCTCGTCCTGCGGGTCCAGCAGATTGTGGCCGGCATCGGTGGCCATCGACCAGTTGTTGTGTTTGCCGGAGCCGTTGACGCCGGCGAACGGCTTCTCATGGAGCAGCGCGACCAGCCCGTGCCGGATCGCGACCCGCTTGAGGGTCTCCATGGTCAGCATCTGGTGATCGCTCGCGAGCTGGCTCATCTCGAACAGCGGCGCGATCTCGTACTGGCCGGGCGCCACTTCGTTGTGCCGGGTCTTCACCGGCACGCCCAGCCGATAGAGCTCCCGCTCCGATTCCGCCATGAAGGCCAGGACCCGGGCCGGAATCGTGCCGAAGTAGTGGTCCTCGAGCTGCTGGCCCTTCGGTGGCCGGGCCCCGAACAGCGAGCGCTCGGCGATCACCAGATCGGGGCGTTTGAAGTACAGCTCCCGGTCGACCAGGAAGTACTCCTGCTCCGGACCCACCGTGGTAAAGACCCGGGTCACGCCCTTGTCGGTGCCGAAGATCCTGAGGATCCGCATCGCCTGCTTGGAGAGCGCCTCCATCGAGCGGAGCAGCGGGATCTTGGTGTCGAGCGCCTCACCCGTCCACGAGACAAAGGCGGTGGGAATGACGAGGGTGACGTGGTTGGCGCCGCGGATCAGGAAGGCCGGGCTGGTGACGTCCCACGCGGTGTAGCCCCGGGCCTCGAAGGTCGCGCGGAGGCCGCCCGAAGGGAAACTCGATGCGTCCGGTTCGCTCTGAATCAGCTCCTCACCCGAAAAATTGAAGATCACTCCGCCCTGACCATCCGGCGTGATCAGCGAGTCGTGCTTTTCGGCCGTCGACCCGGTGAGGGGCTGGAACCAGTGGGTGTAGTGGGTGGCGCCGTTCTCGACCGCCCAGTCCTTCATGGCCGAGGCGACCACATCGGCCACCGACGGGTCGAGCGTCTCGCCCAGATCGATGGTACGGATCAGGCGCTTGAAGACATCCTTCGGGAGTCGCTGACGCATCAGGGTACGCGTGAAGACGTCGCGATTGAATACCGCGTCCACGGGTTCGAGCGAGTCGCTCGTCGCTGCTGGGGAGGTCACCGGGGGAAGCCCTCAGGCTGAAAGGTTGCGCACGGGGGCGCGGACTGGCGGCGGGAAGATAATGCCCCGGGAATGGCTGTCAAAAACACCAAGGGCGGGGTGGCGCATCGCGCCTCCCCGCCCTTCCCATTCCGGTCCGGCAGCCGGGACTAACGGTCCCCGCGGCTCGCCTTCCGGCGCCGACGGCGCTTGGCCTCGGCCTGCTTGAGCGCCTTGGCGACGCTCGGCTTCACGTAATAGCGACGGCGACGGACCTCCCGCAGGATTCCCGACTTCGCCAGCTTCCGCCGAAAGGCCTTGAGGGCCCAGTCCAGACGGTCATCTTCACCGAGTACAATTTCCATGGAAATCTCGCCTGCTTCTGCGTGCGGGTGACCTGCTGTCCGTCGTTCTGGATGACGACGCCAAACCCCTTGCCAAAAAAAAAGATCTCGGTTGGATCCAGATCCCTGGTAAGGACTGCTCGCCGACGCCGGCGGCCGATACAGCCTCCATCGGCGAGCGCAAAAACTAGCTGGAAGGCCAACCGGTGTCAAACCGGGGACTTAGGGGCTCGGGGGACCCTCATCAGCCGGTACCAGCTCTCCCCGCCGAACCACCCCAACCCGTACCTGCAGTGTCGGCGCATCGCCCACAGAATCAAAGGCCACGGCACCGACCACCCCGTCGTAGGTGGCCGTCGCTCCACCCACCGCAGCCAGCCGGTCGCGGAGCCCGCGCCGCCCACCGCCGCCCCGCGCCACCTGCGCGAGCAACCGGACCGCATCGTAACTGCTGGCCGCCCCCTGATCCGGCAGCCCGGCGTCCGGGTAGGCGCGCCGGTATGCAGCCACGAATCGGCGATTGATTCGCCGGGAGTCCCCGGCAAGATAGGCGGTGGAGACGAAGACTCCTTCCATGAGCGCCGGTGCCACCCGTTCCGCACCGACCATCCCGTCGGCGGCTAGGACCGGAATCCGGAGGCCCGCGGCGCTGATCTGACGCAGCACCTCGAGGCCCTCGTCCTGGTTGGCCGCCAGAATCAGGACGTCCACGCGCCGCTGCCGGGCGATCCGGGCCAGGTAGGCGCGGATGTCGACCGGGCTCGCGAGAAAGGGGTCGGTCTCGATCAGGTCACCGCCCAGACGGAGGTACTCGCTGGCAAAGGTGCGCCGGACGCCGCGACCGTATTCGTCGTTGACGAACAGCACCGCAGCGTGATTGAGGCCCCAGTCGCGAGCGAAGTGGGCCAGGCTCGCGCCGTAGGCGAGGTCGCTGGGGCAGATGCGGAAGGTGAAATCGCCGGCGCGGGAGAGGAGCGGTGACGAGGCCGACGGGGAGAGCTGCACCAGCGGGCGATGGCCGCCGTTGTAGACCGGGGCGGCGGCGAGCGTGACGCCGGAATACGCACCACCGATCACCGCCGAGACATCGGAGTCATACAGCCGGCCTGCGACCGCGACGGCGGAGTCGGGATCGCCGAAGTCATCCAGTGCCACCAGCTCGATCGGTGTGCCGCCGACACCCCCCGAGTCGTTGATCTCGCGCAGCGCAAGCTCGGCCCCGCGCCGCATCGGCAGTACGCCCGCTTCATTTAATGAAAGCGCCAGCCCGAAACGCACCGCCTCGGGCCGGGAGCGGCAGCCCGGCGCCAGCAGCGCCAGGCCAGCCAGGACCGGCATCAATTTTCGGAAAGCGACGATCATCCCGGCACCATCTCCTCGGCGTCCGTCCGTGGCCTGCAAGACTCCTCGGCCGCCGCCCAAGATAACCCGCCCTGCAGCATGGATCAGGGGCGACCGCCACAGGCGCCGGGGATGGCGGCCGCAGCCGTCGCATTCCACTGGCGCACATCGAGGCCGAGACAGGCGAGGAGCGTCCCCGCGACGTTCGCCTGGTGTACGTCCGCCTGGTGGGCGACCACGCCTCGGTCGGGCGTGTACGGACCGACGACCGCGATCCAGATATTCTCCGAGCCCTTCACCCCTTCGCCGTGGTCGGTCCAGTCTTCGGGGGTCTGCCCGCGACCGTGATCGGTGGTCACGATCAGGGTGGTCTGCCCGCGATAGGCGGGGAGGGCCTCGGCCGTCTGCCACAGCTCCCGGAGAAAGCCGTCGAGCGCGTGCAGGCCGTCGAGCACCCGATCGTAGCGGCGCGCGTGGGCCAGGTCATCGGTGTCGTTCATTGCGACGTAGAGCACCCGTGGCTGATAGCGGCGCAGGTAGGCGAGCGCCATCGCTCCGGTAAAGGCGTCGAGCCGGCTCCCTTCCCACAGCGCCAGGGCGCGGGTCTGCAGCACGGCGAGGCGCCGCATCTCGGGCGTCGCGATCGAATCGGGGAGGGCGTCATAGCCCGCATTCACGAACACGGCGTCCTCCCGGCTCGCCGCGTACTCCCGGAAATTCTCCCAGCTCCCGAACACGGCAACCTGCGACGATCGCAGTCCCAGCCGCCGGCGGGCGTATTCGAGTGCCGTCTCGTGGGCGTAGCGGATGCGGTCGTTGCTGGTCACATCGGGCTGGGCCTGCCCGGTGAGGATCTCCTGGTAGCCGGGCGCGGAGAACCCCTGGGTGTTGGTGATCGTCACCCGGCTCCCGACCGCGGGGTCGCCGAGCAGGATGCCGCGGGGGACGAGGGAGTCCCAGAAGAAGGGCATGAGGGCGCGGCGCCGCTCCTCGGCGGTGGGTCGCCAGTAGTCGGCGCGCACCCGATCGATCCGGTAGACCCCGCTCAGGGAATCGACCGCAGTCACGATCGAGTCCATGCCGCCGAAGAGATCCTCGGGTCGGATCCCGTCCAGAGTGACGAGAATCACGTTGCTCCTGGCGCTGGTCTGGGCGGGGAGTGCCTGAGTGCCGGCCACGAGGAGGGCAGCCGCAAGGAGGACTCGACGGAGGTCGGCGAAGGGCATGGCAGTCCGTGGGGGAGGAGGAGGGCTCAATCTAGTCCGTAAGATGGAGTTACAAGGTGCGGTAGTGACTCGTTCTTGACAAAAACGGGCAAAATGTAAACGTTTACATCGCCTTTCCAATCCGACAGAATCGTCGGAACTCGACCAAAAATGTGTTCCCGCGAGTCGCCGCTCCGCCCCTCTGGGCAGGCTGGCGGTCCCTCGTCGCTGAGCTTCCGCTGATGGTCACCATCAAGGATGTCGCCCGGTCGGCCGGGGTCTCGGTCGCCACGGTCTCCCGGGTCTACAACGGGAGCACGCTGGTCCGGGAGGCGACCCGGGACCGGGTCCGGCAGGTGGCCGAGGAGCTGGGCTACAGCCCGCACGGCGCCGCCCGGAGTCTGATCACCAGCCGCACCCACACCATCGGCGTGCTGCTGCCCGACATCTACGGCGAGTTTTTCTCGGAGGTCATCCGGGGGATCGACCAGGCGGCGCAGCAGGAAGGGTACCACCTGCTGGTATCGAGTGCACGGGACGATCTCGAGACCGCCCTGCGCTCCATGCGTGGCCGGGTCGATGGACTGATCGTGATGTCACCGGCGCTGGATGCCAGCGCCTCCCGGAGGAGTCTCCCCGATCGCTTTCCGGTGATCATGCTCAACTGCCCGCCGAACGACGCCGCGTACGACAGTCTGGGGATCGCGAACTTCGAGGGCGCCTACGCCATGATTGGCCACCTCGGTGCCCAGGGGCACCAGCGGATCGCGATCATTCGCGGGGCGGAGCAGAACTTCGACGCCGCCGAGCGGCTGCGCGGGTATCGCGCGGCGGTACGCGACCTGGGTCTCGATGCCTCGCCGACGCTCGAACTGCCCGGGGATTTCAGTGAGGCGGCCGGGCACGCTGCCGCCCTGACACTTGTCAATGCCCGCGACCGGCCGACCGCCGTGTTCGCCACCAATGATGGCATGGCGATCGGGGCGCTGAGCGCCTTCCGCGAGGCGGGGCTCCGGGTGCCGGAGGACATTGCGGTCACCGGTTTCGACGACATCCCGATGGCCCGCTACGTGGAGCCGGCGCTCACCTCCGTCCACGTCGATATCAGCGCGCTGGGCGCGCGCGCGACCAGTTGGCTGCTCCGCGCCCTGAGTGAACCGTCCGATCGAGAGCTCCGCCGCGAGATGCTGCCTACGACGCTCGTCGTCAGGCGCTCCTGCGGCACCCGGAGGCCGCGAGGCCCCGTGTCATCACCACCCCCAGGAGGAAGTGTCGCATGATCACCCGAAATGTGGTTCGATGGCTGGGAGGGGCGCTGGCGGTTGTCGCGCTGCTCCTTCTGGCCGCGGGCAGCCTCACCGCCCAGACCAGCACCGGCAGCATCCGTGGCAGCATCACCTCGGCGGACGGCAAGGCCGTCGCCGGCGCCGAGATCGAGGCGAAGAACCTCGCGAGTGGCGTCCCGCGGACCACGACCAGCCGCAACGACGGCAGCTACAACCTCTCCGGCCTCGTGCCGGCCGCCTACCAGCTGACCGTGCGCCACATCGGCAACGGCGCGCAGGCGCGGCAGGTCGTGGTACAGATCGGCGCGGTATCGACCCAGGACTTCGCGCTGACCGAGCAGGCGGTGGATATCGGCGAGATCGTGGTGCAGGGCGCGGCGACTCCCGAAACACGCACCTCCGAGGTCGCGACCAACATCACCTCCGCCCAGATCGAGAAGCTGCCGACGCCGAGCCGGAACTTCCTCGACCTGGCCGCACTTGCACCGGGCATCACGGTGAGCGAGGACCGGATCGGTGGGACGTCGAAGACATTTTCCGCCGGCGGTCAGACCGCTGACGCAGTCAATATCTTCATCGACGGCACCAGCCTCAAGAATGATCTGACCGGCGGCGGCGTCACGGGGCAGGACGCGAGCAAGGGGAATCCCTTCCCGCGAAACGCCATCCAGGAATACCGCGTGATCAGTCAGAACTTCAAGGCCGAGTACCAGAAGGCTTCGAGCGCGGTGATCACCGCGACGACCAAGTCGGGCGGCAATGAATGGGCGGGCAACCTCTTCTTCAACTATCAGGACCGGGGCCTCGTCGCCCTGGACACCTTCCAGCGGGCGACCAAGGCGGCAAACCCCGGCTTCACCAAGCCGGACTACGCCCGCTACCTCGGCGGCTTCAGCGCTGGCGGGCCGATCATCCGGAACAAGCTCCACGTCTTTGCGTCGTACGAAGGCAACTACCAGAACCGTTCCAACCTGGTCGGCTTCGCGCCTCCGGCGACGGGGCTCTTCCCCGCGCTCGACACGGTCAATCTGAGTCAGTACAACGGCAACTTCCAGTCGCCGTTCCGGGAGTCGCTCGTCTTCGGGAAGCTGAGTTACGCGGTCAGCGCCAAGTCCACGGCGGAGCTCAGCTTCAGCAACCGGCATGAGACCGACGTGCGTGATTTCGGCACGTTTTGCTGCGGGGTGAACTCGTTCCAGGAAGCGGTCAACTTCCGCCAGAACGTGAGCATCGGGCAGTTCCGCTACAACTACTTCTCCGGTGCGTGGCTCAACGAAGCGAAGATCGACTACTCCCGCTTCCGCCGAAACCCGAGTCCTAACACGGCGGGCCTGCCGAGTCGCTCGTACCGGATCAACGGCAACGAGAACATCATCGGCAGCAACCTCAGTACCCAGGATTTCATTCAGAAGCGCATCGGCTTTCGCGATGACGTCACCTACTCGGGCTTCCAGGCCGGGGGGCAGCACGTGATCAAGCTGGGCGCCAACTTTGACTTCTTGAGCTACGACGTCTTCAAGGGCAACGATGAGACGCCGAGATTCAACTATACCGACGTCTTCAACGGAAGCCCGTACGACTACCGCAATCCGTACGAGCTCCGCTTCGGCACCGGCAACGCCGCGTTGAACAAGAACAACAATCAGCTCGGGATCTACCTGCAGGACGACTGGAGCCCGACGCCGCGGCTGACGATCAACGCCGGCATCCGGTGGGACTACGAGTCGAAGATGATGAACTACGACTACAAGACCCCGCAGGAAGTCATCGACACACTGACACGCTACAACGACTCCCTGCCCAATCCGCTGGACCTGAATCGATACATCAGCACCGGCAGCAACCGGAAACCGTTCTACGGCGCCTTCCAGCCGCGGCTCGGATTCTCGTACGCGCTCGACCGCGAGAACAAGACGACGATCTTCGGCGGCTTCGGCATCTACTACGACCGCTCGCTGTTCGACGTCTCGGTGGACGAGACCCTGAAGCTGACCCATCCGACGTATACGGTGAGCTTCGCCAATCCCGACTCGACCCCGAGCGCCGGGCAGATCGCCTGGAGCGATTCGTACCTGACGGCCAACAAGACCGTCCTTGACAACCTGGTGCACACCCAGGGACAGCCCGAGGCCTGGCTGATCGACAGCAAGGCCAAGGTGCCCAAGTCGCGCGAGTGGAATCTTGGCGTGCGCCGCCTGCTGGGGAATTTCGTGGTTTCGGTGACGTACGCCGGCGTCCGCGGCGTCGATCAGCTGGCTCTCAACTTCGGAAACTCCGGCGTCAACCCGGACGGCAGCTGCTGCGCCCCCGGGTTCAACACCGGCGCGCACGGGTTCAGCAATTTCATCTACTCCACCAACGACAAGAAGACCTGGTATGATGCCCTGCTGATCCAGATCGACCGCCCGTACCGCCGGGTGTCGACCAGCAATTTCGGTTGGGGCGCCGGCCTGGCGTACACCTACGCCAAGCGCCAGGTGGCGGGCGCGGACGCTCTCGGTGACCTGTTCGAATTCCCGACCTCGAAGAGCATCGCGAAACACGTCGCCAATGATGAGAAGAGCCACGTGGTGGCGAACTGGATCCTGGATGTTCCATACGTCTTCGGCATCCAGTTCTCGGGCGTGATCACGCTCGGCAGCGGCGCGCGGCAGGACATCGGCTGCCCGCCTCGCTTCTGTGGCGCGAACTATCGCCCAGGCGGCTTCACGCCCAAGAAGTACGACTTCATCATCCCGGGCGCCTGGGCCTACCGCAACGTCGACCTCAGGCTGCGCAAGGATCTCCCGAATATTTCGGGAACCACGATCGGTCTGACGGCGGACCTCTACAATGCATTCAACTACAACAACTTCGGCTGCTTTGACACAGGGTTCGGCACCCCGAACCCGAACCTGGGCAAGGCGAACTGCGTTGTGAGCGACGCCCGTCGCTTCCAGCTCGGTGTCGAGTACAACTTCTAGCTGACCTCTCAACCGTGGGGCATCCACTCCGGGTGCCTCACGGTGCTTCACCCCTCACGGGGGCGGAACGACCCATGCGTGCACTCCTGACTCGGCTCCCTCCTCCCGCCAGCCTCCTCCTCCTCGGCCTCCTCGCCTGCAGCGGCAGTCGTGCGGTTGCCCCGACGCCGGACCCGATCACCTCCCCACAGACCCAGGCGTTCCTCGACACCCTCGAGCAGCGCACCTTCGCCTTCTTCTGGGAACGGAGCGACCCGGTCACCGGCCTTACCCCGGACCGCTGGCCGCATCAGAGCTTTGCCAGCATCGCGGCGGTGGGATTCGCGCTGACGGCCTACCCGGTGGGCGTCGAACGGGGCTACGTGAGCCGCGCCGACGCGGCGGGGCGCACCCTGAACACCCTCAGGTGGTTCTGGCAGGCACCGCAGGGCGTGGCCGCCGCCGGCCTCACCGGCTACAAGGGATTCTTCTACCACTTCCTGGACCAGCAGAGCGGCGCGCGCTTCAAGGATGTGGAGCTGTCGACGGTGGACACCTCCCTCCTGCTCATGGGCGTGCTGTTCTGCCAGCAGTACTTCGACGGCCCCGACCTCACCGAGTCGGCGATCCGTGCCTACGCCGATTCGCTCTACCGCCGGGTGGACTGGCGCTGGGCCGAACGCACCCCGCCGCTCGTCAACATGGGGTGGAAGCCGGAGAGCGGCTGGCTGCCGCTCGACTGGCGCGGCTTCAACGAGGCGATGCTGGTGTACGTCCTGGCCCTCGGCTCGCCGACCTCGCCGATCGATTCGACGGCCTGGGCCGAGTGGTCGAGCAGCTACGAATGGGGGACCTACTACGGCCAGTCGCATCTGGGCTTCGCGCCGCTCTTCGGACACCACTACACCCAGGTCTGGATCGACTTCCGCGGGATCCAGGATCCGTTCATGCGCGCCCATGGCCTCGACTACTTCGAGAACTCCCGCCGGGCGACGCTGGCCCAGCGAGGCTACGCCATCGCCAATCCCGCCGGCTGGGCCGGCTACGGTGGCGATCTCTGGGGACTCTCCGCCTCTGACGGACCCGCCGACGTGACCCTCTCCTACAAGGGCCTGCCGCGCCGCTTCTATACCTACGCCGCGCGCGGCGCCTCCTTCACCGAAGTGCGCGATGACGGCACGCTGGCCCCTACGGCGGCCGGCGGCTCGATCGCCTTTGCACCCGAGGTCGTCATCCCCACTCTCCGCGCCATGCACGATCGCTATGGCCCGTGGCTGTACGGCGAGTACGGCTTCTTCGACGCCTTCAACCCGAGCTGGCCATCCTCCTCCTCCGTGAGTCAGGGTCGAGTCGTGACCGGCCAGGGATGGTTCGACGACGACTATCTCGGCATCGACCAGGGCCCGATCGTGGCGATGATCGCCAACTACCGCACCGATCTGGTGTGGAAGTACATGCGGAAGAGTCCCTACATCATCCGGGGCCTGCGTCGCGCGGGGTTCACGGGTGGCTGGCTGATGACGGCACCATGAGCCCCATGTCGCCCCGAGCGCAGCGAGGGATCTCTCCTGGTGCACACCGACGGATCCCTCGGTCGCTGCGCTCCCTCGGGATGACAGCACACGGCACGGCGATCACCCTGCTGCTCCTCCTCGGCTGCCGGAGTGCGGAGGACCCTGACACGCTCCGCTTCTGGGCCTTCGGCCGGGAGGGAGAGGTCGTGCAGAAGCTGGCGCGCGGCTTCGAGCGGGAGCACCCCGGCGTGCACGTCCGGGTGCAGCAGATTCCCTGGAGTGCGGCCCACGAGAAGCTGCTGACCTCCATCGTCGGCCGGTCCACCCCGGACATCGCGCAGATGGGCAACACCTGGATTCCGGAGATGGTGGCGCTCGGCGCCCTCGCGCCGATCACCACGCCGCTCGGGGACAGCAGCTACTTCCCCGGGATCGTCGCGACCAACGTCGTCCACGACACCCTCTATGGTCTCCCCTGGTATGTCGACACCCGGGTGCTGTTCTACCGGAAGGACATCCTCGCCCAGGCGGGTTACGACCGGATGCCTGACACCTGGGCCGGCTGGCGCGAGGCGATGCTCGCCATCAAGCGCACGGTGGGTCCCGACCGCTATGCGATCTTCCTGCCGACCAACGAATGGCCGCCGCAGGTGATCCTCGGGCTGCAGGCCGGCTCCCCGCTGATCACCGCCGAGGGGCGCGGCGCCTTTGCCGCCCCCGCCTTTGCGAGCGCATTCGACTTCCTGCTCTCCCTCTATCGCGATCACCTGGCGCCGCCGGTGAGCAACACCGAGATCGCGAACCTCTACCAGGAATTCGGGCGCGGCTACTTCTCGATGTACATCAGCGGGCCCTGGAACCTCGGTGAGTTCCGCCGCCGGCTGCCGCCGGAGCTGCAGCACGCCTGGGGCACCGCCCCGCTCCCCGGCCCCACCGGCGCCGAGTCAGGCGTATCGCTCGCGGGCGGATCGAGCCTCGTGGTCTTCCGGAGTTCCCGGCATCGGGAGCTGGCGACGGCGCTGATCGAGTACCTCTGCCGCCCGGAGCAGCAGGCCGCCTTCTACCATCTCACCGGCGATCTCCCCGCCCGGCGCGAGGCGTGGGCCGACTCGGCGCTGGCCGCCGATCGGGAGGCAGACGCCTTTCGGATCCAGCTGCTCCGTGCCGTCCCCACCCCGATGGTACCGGAGTGGGAACAGGTGACGACCAAGATCATGGACCATACCGAAGCCGCGGTGCGTGGCGGCACGTCCCCCGTCGCCGCACTCCGCGCCCTGGACGAGGACGTGGACCGGCTGCTGGAGCGGCGCCGCTACCTCCTGGCGCGGGCCCGCGTCGGAGCCGAGCGATGAGCGCGGGGACCAGCCAGGGGGAATCGCGGGCGGGATGGGGGTTCGTGACCCCCGCCCTGCTGCTGATCGGCGTCTTCTTCGCGATCCCGGTCTTCGGCGCCTTCCTGCTTTCGTTCACCGATTTCGATCTGTATTCGATCGCCGATTTCGGCAGCACCCGTTTCGTGGGACTCAAGAACTATCGCGATCTCATGGCGGCGCCGCTCTTCTGGACGGCGCTCCGGAATACCAGCTACTTCGTCGTGATCGGCGGGCCGCTCTCGGCGGCGGCGTCCCTCGCCGCCGCCGTGCTGGTGAACGGAAAGCTGGTCCGGCTCAAGCCGCTCTTCCGGAGCGCTTTCTTCGCCCCCTGGGTGACCACCCTCGTCGCCGTCGCCATCGTGTGGCGCTACATCTACCATCCGCAGTACGGGCTGGTGAATGCGGCGCTGAGCCAGCTCGGCATCGGCCCGATCGACTGGCTTGGCAATCCGCACTGGGCGATGCCGGCGATCATCCTGCTCTCGGTCTGGAAAAACTTCGGCTACAACATGCTGGTCTTCCTGGCGGGACTGCAGGCGATTCCGGAGGAGCTGTACGAGGCGGCATCGCTCGACGGCGCCGGCGCGTGGCACCGGTTCCGCCACATCACCCTGCCGATGCTCGGACCGACATTCATCTTCGTCGGCGTCGTGACGATGATCGCCTCGTTCCAGATCTTCAGCGAGCCCTACGTGATGACCCAGGGCGGTCCGCTCAAGGCAACGGAGACGCTGGTCCTCTTCATGTATGAGGAAGGCTTCCGCTGGTGGCGACTGGGCTTCTCGGCGGCAATCGCCGTCGTGCTGTTCCTGCTGACTCTCCTCGGCACCCTGGTGCAGCTCCGCCTCCGCCGGGAGACCAACCCGTGAAGCGCCGACTGCAGTCGATCGCGCTGCACGCCCTGCTGGCCGTCGCGGCACTCCTCGCCGCGGCCCCGCTTCTCTGGATGATCTCGGCGTCGCTGATGCGGCCCGGAGAGGCGAACAGCTCGCCCCCACCGCTCCTCCCGAAGATCGTGACCTTCGAGCACTACCGGGTGCTCTTCACCAACCTGAGCCTCGGTCGCTACTTCCTGAACAGCCTGATCATCGCGGTGGGAGGCACCGGCCTCGCCGTGCTGATCACAGGGATGGCGGGCTACGCCTTTGCCAAGCTCCGCTTCCGCGGCCGGGAGCGGGTCTTCCGCGGTCTGCTCGCCGGCATGGTGATCCCCGGCCAGGTGGCCATGCTGCCGATGTTCATCCTGCTCCGCGAGATGGGCCTGATCAACACCCTCTTCGGCGCGATGGTGCCGGTGCTGGCTCCCATCTACGGCATCTTCCTGGTGCGGCAGTACGCGCAATCGATTCCCGACGATCTGCTCGACGCCGCTCGGCTCGATGGCGCGAGCGAGTTTCGCATCTTCCGTTCGATCGTCCTCCCCTCGCTCGCTCCGGTACTCGCCACCCTCGGCGTGTTCACCTTCCTGAGCGCCTGGAACGATTTCATGTGGCCGCTCATCGTGCTGAGCGACGATGCGCACTATACCCTCCCGGTCGCGCTCGCCAATCTCGCCGGGGAGCATGTCCAGGACGTGGAGCTGATGATGGGCGGCGCGGTCGTCACCGTCCTGCCCGGTCTTCCTCGCCTTTCTCTTCCTGCAGCGCTACTACATCCAGGGCATCATGGCGGGAAGCGTGAAGGGATGATTACCGGGCTGCTGCTGGCCTCGCTCATGGCCGGGGCGCGGGGTGACAGCCTGCCGGCGCGGCTCGTCGACGACTTCGAGCACCTCTCGCAGTGGAGTCCCCACCCCGCGGATGGCGTGCAGTTGGCGCTGCACGCCGACCGGGGTCACCGCGGCCGCGCGCTCCGCATGGACTTCAACTTCCAGAGCGGCGGCGGCTACGCGATCGCCCGACGCGCTCTGTCCTTGGACCTGCCGGCGAACTACGCATTCTCGTTCTGGATACGCGGCGCCGCGCCTCGGAATACGCTCGAGTTCAAGCTGGTGGACAGCTCGGGAGACAACGTCTGGTGGTACACCGAGCGGGACCGCGTCTTCGACGGCCGGTGGCAGAAGGTGACGATCCGGCGCCGGCAGATCGGCTTTGCCTGGGGGCCCCTCGGCGGCGGTGAGCTGCATCATGCGGCCGCGCTCGAGCTGGTGATCACCGCCGGCAAGGGCGGCGGCAAAGGCAGCGTCTGGTTCGACGATCTCATCCTGACGCCGCTTCCCGATCTCGGCCCGTACGCCGGCACGCCGGTGCTCACCGCCACTCGCTCGGCGCCACACTTCACCGCCATCCTGGCGGCCGATGGGGACAGTACCACCGCGTGGCGCTCGCCCTCGCCCGCCACCCTGACAATGGACTTCCTGCGGCCACGCGAATTCGGTGGCCTCACCCTCCGCTGGGAAGTGGACCGAGCAGCACGGAACTACGATGTGCTCCTCTCGGACGATCGCCGGGAGTGGCGCACCGTGCGGCGAGTCCGCGGTGGCGACGGCGGCCGGGATGAGCTCGATCTCCCCGACAGCGAGTCGCGCTACCTCCGCATCGTGTTGCGGGCGCCGAGTGCCGGCCACGGCTATGGCCTGTCGGAGGTGGTGGTCCAACCGCTCGTCTTCGGCGCCTCGCGCAACGCCTTCTTCTCCGCGATCGCCGCCGAGTCGCCCGCGGGAACGCTGCCGCGCTACTTCAGTGGCGAGCGCGCCTACTGGACCGTCGTCGGGGTCGATGGGGCACAGGAAGAGGCGCTCATCAATGAGGATGGCGCCGTGGAGTCCGGGAAGGGCGCGTTCTCGATCGAACCCTTTCTCTTCGATGGCGGGCTCATCACCTGGCACGACGTCACCCGCACGGCGTCGCTGCTGGACGGCATGGTGCCGATCCCGTCGGTCACCTGGACGGCAGGCGATCTCTCCCTCCGGATCACCGCCTTTGCCATCGGGCCGGCGCTGCACTCCTCGGTCATTGTGCGCTACCGGGTGACCAATCGTGGCCCCGTTCGCCGCCAGCCCACGCTCCTGCTGGCGCTCCGGCCGTTCCAGGTCAATCCGATCTGGCAGTTCCTGAACAGCCCCGGTGGGGTCGCGCCCGATCGATTCGCTCTGCTGGACCGGTCGCGCCTTTGTCGTCAACGGCGATCGCGGGTGCTGCCCTTCACGCCGCCGACCTCGGCTGGCGCCAGCAGCCTCGATGGTGGCGAGATCGTCACCCACCTGCGTGCGGGACGGCTGCCGCCGGCGCTCGCCGCGCGCGATGCCTCTGCCGCCGCCTCCGCAGCGATGCGCTGGGCGCTCGACCTCGCCGCCGGGGACTTCGCCGAAGTCGCCATCGAGGTGCCGCTCTCCCCGGGCGACGGCGCGAACCTCTGGCCGGCCGTCTCCCGCCGCGGTCGCGACGGCGATGACGAAGCTCGGCGGCTGGCTGGCACGAGAAGCTCGAGCGCACGCATGATCTCGCTGCCGGCCATGGCGCCGCACCTCACCGCCAGCATGCAGAGCACACTCGCCTGGATCCTCATCAATCGCGACGGCCCCTCGATCCAGCCGGGCTCCCGCTCCTACGAGCGTTCCTGGATCCGGGATGGATCGCTCACCTCGACCGCGCTGCTCCGATTCGGGCATCCGGAGGAGGTCCGCGACTTCATCCGCTGGTACGCGACCTTCCAGTACCCCGAACGGCAAGATTCCCTGCTGCGTCGACGCGCGCGGCGCCGACCCGGTGCCGGAGCATGACAGCCACGGCGAGTTCATCTATCTCGTCGATGGAGTACTACCGGCACACCGGGGACCGGGCGCTGCTGGAGGCGATGTGGCCGCATGTGCGCGCCGCGCGGTGAGCTACATCGATTCGCTCCGGCAGACCGACCGCACCACCGAGTACCAGAGGCGGATCCAGCAGGTCTTCTTCGGGCTGCTGCCGCCTTCGATCAGCCACGAGGGCTACTCCGCCAAGCCGATGCACTCGTACTGGGACGACCTCTTCGCGCTGCGCGGACTCAAGGACGCGGCGGCGATGGCCGGCGCGCCCTTGGTCATGACGATGAGGCCGCCAGGATCGGCGCCATCCGGGACGAGTTCCGTCACGACCTGCTCGCCTCCTACGCGCGGGCGATGGCGCAGCATCACATCGACTATCTCCCCGGCGCCGCCGATCTCGGCGACTTCGATGCGACATCGACCACGATCGCCGTCACTCCCGGTCGGGCGAGGAGAACAGCCTTCCCGCGCGCCGCGCTCCGCGAGACCTTCGAGCGCTACTGGCGCAACACCCTGCAGCGGCTGGACCCCGCCGCCACCTGGGACGCCTACACGCCCTATGAATTGCGGACCGTTGGCACCATCCTCCGGCTCGGCTGGAAGGACCGCGCGCTCCGGCTGATGGACCTGTTCCTCGCCGATCAGGAGCCGATCGGCTGGAATCAATGGCCGGAGATCGTGTGGCACGATCGGCGGGCGCCACAGGTTCATCGGCGACTCTCCTCACACCTGGGTCGGCTCCGACTTCCTCCGTTCCGCCGCGGACCTCTTCGCCTACGAACGGGAGTCCGACAGCGCGCTGGTGGTTGGCGCCGGGATTCGCGACACCTGGCTCGGTGATTCGGGGGTGCGGGTCCACGATCTGCACACCTGGTGGGGCGCCCTCAGCTACACCATGCGGCGTGACCGAGGTGGAGTGCTGGTGCACCTCGACGATGGCGTGCGCGTCCCGACCGGGGCGCTGCGCGTGGCGTTCGCCCGCCGATGCGCCGCCGCGCACCGCCACCGCTGAATGGTGCGCCGGCCCTCCTCGACTCCGACGGGCGAGTCGTGGTGCGGGTGCTGCCGGCCGAGATCCGATTCGAATACTGATCGGCGGCGTTCGCCGTTCATTCTGCTCTTGGAGGGCGATTACCCTTGGGACCGTACGCGCAGCTGCTCTCGAACAGTCGCTACCGTGTGCTGCTCACCGGCGCCGGGGCGGGCGCCTCCTCGCTCGGAGAGCTGGCGCTCACCCGTTGGTCCGCCGATCGCACCCGCGACGCCGACGGCCTCTTCCTCTATATCCGTGACCTCGACCGGGGGCTGGTGTGGGGCGCGGGCCGGCAGCCGGTGGCCCGCGAAGCCGGACGCCTACCATACCCGCTCCGGCCCAGGCCGGGCGGAGGTCACTCGCGAAGACGCCGGGATCCTCACCCGCCTCGACATCTGCGTGGACCCCGATGCCGACGCAGAGATCCGGGTGCTGACCCTGGTCAATCAGGGGCGGAAGCCGCGCCATCTGGACGTGACCAGTTACGTGGAAGTGGCGCTCAACACCCCCGCGGCGGACGCCGCACATCCCGCCTTTTCCAAGCTCTTCGTGCAGACCGAGTATCTGTCCATCCCGGAGGTGCTGCTCGCCCGGCGCCGGCCCCGGAGTCCGGAGGAGGCGCCGGTCTACCTTGGCCACGTACTCGTCGTCGACGGCGAATCGAAGGATGAGCTCCCGGCCCACGAGACCGATCGGGCCCGCTTCCTCGGTCGCGGCCGTTCGGTGGCGACGCCCCTGGCGCTGGAACCGGGCGCCCTGCTCAGCGGCACGGTCGGTAACGTGCTCGATCCGATCCTCGCCATGCGCCGCGAGGTGCGGCTCGCGCCCGGCGCGAGTGTCCGGCTGGTGGCCATCCTCGCCGCCGGCACCGATCGCGATCGGGTCACCGCCCTCACCACCCGCAGCTACGCCAGCGGGGCCACACGGATCTTTCGCGCCGCCGCCGACCGGGACCTCGCCTGTCTCTCCCGGGCCGGTGTCCCCGACGACTGGCGCGCTCGACTTCCTCTGCTGCTGGGCGGCATGGCCTACGGCGCGCCGCTACTGAGCCTCGACACCCCGCTCCCCGAACCCAGCTCGCTCGTCGCCGGCGATGTGCGGGCGCTCGGCCTCGCCGGCGGTGTCCCGCTCATGCTCGCGCGGGTCACCGCACCTGGAGACTCCGTCGACGTGCTGCAGCTCGCTCGCGTCGCGTCCTACTGGCGCGCGCAGGGCTGCGGTGTCGACCTGCTGATCGTCGACGACTTCACCAGCGACGCCTTGATCGCCGCGCTCCCCGCGACCCCACTCGCCGGCCGCACCGTCGTCAGGCGGAGCACCGAGATCCCGGCCGAGCTGCATAGGCTGGTTGATCGCGCAGCGCACCTGACAATGCTCGGCGCCCCGCCCCAGGTACGCCTCCCCGGCCCCTCGACCGCCGAGGCCCGCTTCGCGCCCGCCACTACCGAGCGGGGCAACACGCCGCTCCCGACGACCGAACCGCTGCTCTTCTTCAATGGGCGCGGCGGCTTTTCGCCGGATGGCACCGAATATGTCATTCGCCTCCCGCGCGAACAGGGCGCGCTCCGCCGGCCGCCGCTCGCCTGGAGCAATGTGATCGCCAACGAGGAGTTCGGGTTCCTCACGACAGACAGCGGCGCCGGATACACCTGGAGTGTCAACAGCCGCGAGAATCGGCTGACCCCCTGGTCCAACGACCCTATCACCGACCCGCACGGGGAGGCGCTCTACCTGCGCGACGAGGACGCGGGCCTCTTCTGGTCGCCGCTTCCCGGCCCCGTCCCCGGCTCGGGCGGCTACGAAGTACGCCACGGCTTCGGCTACACCCGCACTCTCCACGAGAGCCAGCAGCTCGGCCAGGAGGTCGTCGCCTTTGTCCCGAGGCACGATGGCGTGAAGCTGGTCCGGCTCCGGGTCACCAACCGGAGCGCCCGGATGCGCCGGCTCTCGGCGTTCGCGTACTGCGAGTGGGTGCTCGGCGTCGTGCCGAGCGACGCGACGCGATTCGTCGTTACCGAGCGCGACGTCGAGACGGGGGCGATCTTCGCGGCGAATCCGCACAACGTGGAGTTCAGCGCACGGGTCGCCTTTGCGGCGCTGGTCGCCCCGGACGGCTCCACGGCCACCGAGTATACCGGCGATCGGCAGCGCTTCCTCGGGGCGCTGGGCAGCACCGCGGTGCCGGCGGCCATTCTCCGCGGCGAGCCGCTCGACGGCCGGACCGGCGCAGGGCTCGATCCCTGTGCCGCCTTTCGCGCTCCGATCACCCTGGAACCGGGAGAGAGCGCGGAGTGGACCTTCCTGCTCGGCGAGACGAGCGACCGGGCTCAGGCACAGGAGCTGGTCCGCCGCTACCGGGATCCGGCGTCCGTCACCGCCGCCCTGCAGGGCATCGTGAGCTTCTGGCGGGAGACGCTCGGCCGAATACAGGTCCGGACGCCCGCCCCCGTCATCGACCTGATGGTGAACGGCTGGCTCGCCTATCAGAATCTCTGCTGCCGCATCTGGGGACGTTCCGCCTTCTATCAGTCAGGCGGCGCCTACGGCTTCCGCGACCAGCTGCAGGATGCCGCGGCGCTCATCTACCTCGATCCGGCGCTGATACGACAGCAGCTCCTGCTGCACGCGGGGCATCAGTTCGTCGATGGCGACGTGCTGCACTGGTGGCATCCGCCGCTCAACAAGGGCATCCGCACCCGCTTCTCCGATGACCTGCTCTGGCTGCCGTACATCGCAGCCGGGTATATCCGCCACACCGGTGATTTCGATATCCTCGACGAACGGATCCGTTTCCTGACGGCGCGCCAGCTTGCGCCAGGAGAGGATGAGGTGTTCCTGGTACCGCAGGACTCGGGCGAATCGGCCGACCTGTACGAGCACTGTTGCCGAGTGCTCGACCGGTCGCTCACCAGAGGGGCACACGGGCTGCCGCTGATGGGTACGGGCGACTGGAACGACGGAATGAACCGGGTGGGCCGCGAGGGGCGGGGAGAGAGCGTGTGGCTGGGCTTCTTCCTCTACCACATCCTCGACGGCTTCCTGCCGCTCTGCGACATGCGGGAAGACGTCGCCCGCGCCGCGCGCTACCGCGCCTACCAGCGGCAACTCCGTACGCGCGCTCAACGAGGGCGGCTGGGACGGCGAGTGGTATCGCCGCGCCTACTACGACAACGGCGCTCCGCTCGGCTCCAAGCAGAGCGACGAGTGCCGCATCGATGCGATCGCGCAGGCCTGGGCGGTCCTCTCCGGCGCGGCGCCGGTCGATCGGGCCACGCCGCGCGCTCGACGCACTGGAGGAGCATCTTGTCTCGGAGACCGACGGCATCATCCGGCTGCTCACGCCCGCCTTCGACAAGACACCGAATGACCCCGGCTACATCAAGGGGTACCTGCCAGGCGTGCGCGAGAACGGCGGCCAGTACACCCACGGCGCGCTCTGGGCGGTGCGGGCGCTGGCAGAGGCGGGGCGCGGGGAGCGTGCCGCGAAGCTGCTGGAGATGCTGAGCCCGGTCAGCCGTGGCCGCAGCGCGGCGGAGGTCGCCCACTATCAGGTGGAGCCGTATGTGATCGCGGCCGACGTCTACGGGGTGGCACCGCACCTCGGGCGCGGCGGGTGGACCTGGTACACCGGCTCGGCGGGGTGGATGTTCCGGGTGGCGATCGAATCGGTGTTCGGCCTCACGATGACGGGGGGCGACGCGCTGCTGCTCGCACCCTGCATTCCCGCCGCCTGGCCCAGCTTCACTCTGCGCTACCGGCTGCCGAACGAACACACGATCTACGATATCGAAGTCGTGCGCGGCACGGGGGAGGCGACCATCGCGCGCCTGGACGATACCCCGCTCACGATCGAGGGACGCGCCGTCCGGATTCCGATCCACCACGACGGGAAGCTGCATTCGGTGCGAGTCGCCCTCGGGCCCGAAGTCGGACCGGTGTATACCCCGCGCTGACCAGCCCTGGGCGCGAAGCGGATCGCTGCGGCTAACCGTCGCCGAGCACCGCGCCGTTGCTGCGGATCACCTCGGCGTAGAATCGGGAACTCGCCTTGGGGGTACGCCGTTGGGTGGCGAAGTCGACGTGGAAGAGGCCGAAGCGTTTGGCATAGCCGTGGCTCCATTCGAAGTTGTCGAGCAGAGACCAGGCGAAGTAGCCGCGCAGATCGACGCCGGCCGAGATGGCCCGATGCGCCGCGAGGAGGTGCTCACGGTAGTAGGAGAGCCGGAGGGGATCGTCCAGCAGCGGACCGCTCGCCGTCGGGGGATCCGCAAAGGCGGCGCCGTTCTCCGTGATATAGAGCGGCACCGAGCCGTACCGCTCCTGCACCCAGGTGAGGACATCGGTGAGCCCCTGGGGATAGACCTCCCAGTCGGTGGTCGTGTAGGTGTGCTGGGGTTGCGGGACGCGGCCCGCGCGGACCGGAAGTGCGGCGGGATCGTCGCAGGTGACGGCGCGGGTGTAATAATTGATGCCGAGGAAGTCGAGCGGCTGACGGATCAGCTGGAAGTCCGCCTCGGGGAACTCGGGCCAGTCCGCACCGTAGATTTCACGCATCTCCTCGGGGTAGCGCCCGAGGAAGACGGGGTCGAGATACTGCCGGTTCATGTAGGCATCGGCCCGGCGGGTAGCGGCGAGATCCTCCTGCCGGTCGGTGGCGGGATACTTCGGCTCCAGATTCACGACGAGGCCGGCGTTCCGACCCCCTTCCGCGCGGATCGCCTGCATCCCTGCACCGTGCGCCCGGAGCAGATTGTGGCTGGCGATCGGCGTCTCCGCCACGCTCTGGTGTCCCGGGGCGAGGGTGCCGAAGAGGTAGCCGCCGTCGGTGACGACCCAGGGCTCGTTGAGCGTGGCCCACATGGCGACCCGGTCGCCGAGGGCCCGGACCATCACCGTGGCGTAATCGGCGAACCAGCCGGCGATGTCGCGATTGAGCCACCCGCCCCGCTCATCGAGCGCGAGCGGCAGGTCCCAGTGATAGAGCGTCACATTCGGCCGGATGCCGTGCTTGACCAGCAGATCGGTCAGTCGATCGTAAAAGGCGAGCCCTGCCGGGTTCACCGCTCCCCGGCCGGAGGGCATCACCCGGCTCCAGGAGATGCTGTAGCGGTAGCTGGTGAGGCCGAGGTCCCGCATCAGGCGGACGTCTTCCTCGAAGCGGTGGTAGTGATCGCAGGCCACATCGCCGGTCTCGTCGTTCGCCGTCATGCCGGGCGTGTGGGAGAAGCGGTGCCAGATGCTGGGCCCCGCCCCGTCGGCGAGGGGAGAGCCTTCGATCTGGTAGGCGGATGTGGCGGCACCCCAGAGGAAGCCGGTCGGAAACTGGATCGGTTCGGACATTCTCAGAAAGTGCTCAGATGGCCAAGGTGATGCTTCAAGGGCTGACAAAGATATACGAGGAGCGCGGCAAGACTCATGTCGCGGTCCACGGCGTCGACCTGACGATCGAGGACGGGGAATTCCTGGTACTGGTCGGCCCCTCGGGGTGCGGCAAGAGTACCACGCTGCGGATGATCGCCGGGCTGGAGTCGATTTCTGGAGGGACGCTCCGCATCGGCGACCGGGTGGTGAACGGGGTGCCTGCGAGCGAGCGGGATATCGCGATGGTATTCCAGAACTACGCCCTGTACCCCCACATGTCGGTCTACGACAATCTCGCCTTTGCCCTGAAGCTCCGGAAGCTGCCAAGGCACCGAGATCGACGCCCGGGTCCGTCAGGCGGCGGAGCTGCTCGGCCTGGGGGAGCTGCTCGAGCGGAAACCGCGCCAGCTCTCCGGCGGGCAGCGGCAGCGGGTGGCGCTGGGCCGCGCGATCGTCCGCCAGCCGCAGGTGTTCCTCTTCGATGAACCGCTCTCCAACCTCGACGCCAAGCTCCGGGTCCAGATGCGCCGGGAGATTGCGGCCCTCCGCCGCCGCCTCGGCACCACCACGATCTACGTCACCCACGACCAGGTGGAGGCGATGACGCTGGGTGACCGGATCGTGGTCATGAAGGACGGCCATGTACAGCAGGTGGACACGCCCCTCGGCATCTACCGCGCGCCGGCCAACACCTTCGTGGCAACCTTCGTCGGGAGCCCGCCGATGAACCTCATTCGCGGCCGAGTCTCCCAGTCGACCTTCGCGGCCGACGAGAGCACCCTGCGCCTCCCGGCGGCCCGCGCGGGGCTGCCGCCCCAGGTGCTGCTCGGCATCCGGCCAGAGGCGTTACTGCTCCGTCCGGCCGGACAGGGCGATTTCGCCGGGAGGGTGAGCGAGATCGAGCCGCTCGGTGGTGAGACGATGCTGACGATCGATGCCGGCGGGGTGATGCTCACGGCGCGAGTCGATGGCAGCACCACAGTCCGGCGCGACGAGCCGGTGGGGCTGACCGTCGCGCCGGAAGCGATGCACTGGTTCGCCGGGGACACGGAGCAACGCCTGACCTGACCGGCGTGGCGGATACGCGCGCAGCCGGGAGCGGGCAGATCCCGGCTGCAGGAGGCCACGTGTCAGGCGTACGCCGGATATCCTCCATCGTACATCTGCTGCATGACCGCGGCCCGCAGCTCGGCGGGCCGCGGCGCCTCCGCCAGCCCCTCCTCATAGGCCACCTCTGCCACCGCCGTGGCGATCTCGACCGACACCCGCCGGATCTCGGTGAGCGGCGGGAAGAGTGCGCCCTTCGCGAGCGAGGCCTCCGTGACCTGCAGCGCGAGGGTGCGCGCGGCGGCGTAGAACATGGTGTTCGTGACCCGTCGCGCCCGGGAGACGATCACGCCGAGGCCGAGACCGGGAAAGATGTAGGCGTTGTTTCCCTGGCCGGGGAGGTAGGTCGTTCCCCCGAGTGTGACTGGCGGGAACGGGCTTCCGCTGGCGAACAGCGCCCGCCCGTCGGACCAGGCGTATGCCTGCTCCGCCGTGCACTCCGACTTGCTGGTGGGGTTGGATAGCGGGAAGATGATCGGCCGTGCATTGAGGCGGGCCATCGCGCGCACTACCGGCTCGGTGAAGGTGGCGGGCATCGCGGAGACGCCGACGATCGCCGTCGGATGCAGCGCCTCGACGGCCTGCAGCAATCCCGCCGCCGGCGGATGGGGATGCGCGTACGGCAGCTTGTACTCCGCAAGACCAGCCCGTCCGGCCACCACCAGGCCCTGGCTGTCGATGAACCAGCAGCGCTGCCGCGCCGTCGCCTCCGGCATCCCCTCGCGCACGAGGGCGGAGACGATGAGATCGGCGATACCGGTCGCTGCCGAGCCCGCGCCGAGGAACAACACCTTCTGCTCGAGGAGCGGCTGTCCGGTGATGCGGGCAGCCGACAGCAGACCGGCGAGCGTCACCGCCGCGGTGCCCTGGATATCGTCGTTGAAGCAGCAGACCCGGTCGCGGTAGCGCGCCAGGAGACGGATCGCATTGTCGGTGGCGAAGTCCTCGAACTGGATCACCGCCCCGGGGAAGACCTCCTGGACCGCCACCACGAACTCCTCCAGCAGCGCGTCGTACTCCGCGCCACGGATCCGCTCCTGCTGCAGCCCCAGGTACAGGGGGTCGTTGCGAATCTCGGCGCGAGTGGTCCCCACGTCGATCGTCACCGGCAGGCACAGCGACGGATCCACACCGGCACAGGCGGTATAGAGCGACAGCTTGCCGATCGGAATCCCCATCCCGTTGGCACCCAGATCGCCCAGGCCGAGGATCCGCTCACCGTCGGTGACCACGATCATCCGCACGTCGTGGCCGGGCCAGTTGCGCAGGACCTCACGCACCCGGCCCCGATCCGCGGCCGTCACGTACAGCCCGCGCGCCCGGCGGAAGATGTGCCCGAAACGCACGCAGGCGTCGCCCACCGTCGGCGTATAGAGCACCGGCATCATCTCCTCGATGTGACTGATCACGACCCGGTAGAAGAGGTGCTCGTTCCGGTCCTGCAGGCTGATGAGGTAGATGTACTGGGCCAGCGGGCTGGTCTGCTGATAGAAGTTTTCGGTGATGCGCGCCTGCTGTTCGTCCTGCGTCGTCACCCGCGGCGGCAGCAGTCCGCGCAACCCGAGCGCGTCCCGCTCCGCGTCGGTGAACCCGGTGCCCTTGTTCAGGCGAGGATCGTGCAGATACTGCTGGGCCGTACGATGGTCTGGCATGGACGGGGGCTCAGGTGAGTTGTCAGGTTCGGTCGGCGTGAGACGCGAGCATCACCCGGGCATCCACCACCCGCGCGCCATCCGCCAGGGCGAGGACCGGATTGAGATCGAGCTCCGACACGTCGGGGAAATCGGTCGCCAGCCTCGAGGCCCGCAGGAGCACATCCTCCAGGGCGCGGAGGTCGGCCGGCGGCGCCCCGCGGACGCCGGTGAGCAGGCGGAACCCACGGATGCCGTGCACCATCTCCGTGGCGTCCTGCCGGTGAATCGGGGCCAGACGAAATACGACGTCTGCCAGGACCTCCACGAGCGTCCCGCCGAGTCCGAACATCAGCATGGGACCCACGGAGGGATCGCGCGACATGCCGACGATCAGCTCCCGCCCGCCCTGCACCATCTGCTGCACCAGGATGCCGGTGATCGCCGCCTCGGGATAGGCGCGCCGCGCCCCGGCCATGATCTCCGCGTAGGCACTCCGCGCCTCCGCCGCATTCCCGATCCCCACCTGCACCCCGCCGACATCGGTCTTATGGATGATCGCGGGCGCGACGATCTTCATCACGACCGGATAGCCCATCTGCTCCGCCGCAGCCACGACCGCCTCCGCACTCCGCGCCAGCACCGCCCCGGCGGTGGCAATCCCGTAGCACTGCAGCAGCTCCAGCGCCTCGAGCTCGTCGAGGCGGGTCCGCCCATCCGCGCGCGCCCGCGCCAGGATCGCCGCGCCACGCGGCTGATCCACGGCCAGGATCTCCTCGGCCGGCACCGGTCGCTCACGCCACTCCCGATAGCGGCACATCGCGGCCAGCGCCCGCGCCGCCGACTCCGGGAAGATATAGGCTGGAATATCGACCTGATGCAGCTCTGCCCGCCCCTGGGGCAGTCCCTGCCGGCCCATGAGTACGGCGAGCAGCGGCTTGTCCGGCCCGCCCGCCTTGGCGGCGACGATCGCCTCCGCCACATCCGCCTGACGCACGCCGAGGGGCGGCACGAAGATCGGCATGACGACATCGATCCCGGGATCGTCCAGCAGCGCGGCGAGGGCGGCCCGGTAACCCGACGGGGTCGCGGAGGCGACCATGTCGAGGGGATTGCGGAGCGAGGCTTCCTCCGGCAGCAGCGGCTTGAGCCGCGCGACGGTCGCCGGGGCCAGCTCCGCGACCACCATGCCGTTCGCCTCGAGCGCGTCGGCGGCGAGGATCCCCGGACCTCCGGAGTTGGTGACCACCGCCACCCGCCGGCCCCGCGGGAGCGACTGCCCGTTGAACGCCATGGCGAGATCGAAGAGCTCCTCCACCGACGCGGCGCGGAGCACCCCCGCCTGCGCCAGCAGCGCCTCCACTGCGACATCGCTGGCGGCCAGCGCGCCGGTATGCGACGACGCCGCCCGGGCCCCGACCCGTGAACGCCCCGACTTCACGATGATGATCGGCTTCTGCCGCGTCACCCGCGAGGCGATCTCCAGGAAGCGGCGCGGGTCCCCGAAGTTCTCGACGTACATGAGGATCACCGCGATCGCCGGGTCATCCTCCCAGTGGAGCAGCAGATCGTTGCCGCTGACATCCGGCTTGTTGCCCATCGAGACGAACTGCGCGATGCCGATGCCATACTCCTGGGCATAGTCCAGCACCGAGAGCCCCATCGCTCCCGACTGGCTCACGAACGCGGCCCGCCCGAACGGCGGCATGCTCGGCGCAAAGGTGGCGTTCATCGAGACCGCCGGGTCGGCGTTCAGCACCCCCATGCAGTTGGGGCCGACCAACCGCATGCCGTACCGCCGGCAGATCTCCAGCAGCTCGCGCTCCCGTGCCACCCCGTCGCCGCCCACCTCACGGAATCCCGCGCTGATCACCACCAGGCCCCGCACCCCCTTCTGGCCGCACTCCTCCGCGACCGCGGCGACCAGGAGTTTGGGCACACAAATGACCGCCATGTCCACTGGATCGGGGATGGCGGACACGCTGGGCCACGCCTTGATCGAGTGGATCGCCGGTGCATTCGGGTTGACCGGATAGATGGTGCCGGTGAATCCGTAGCGCAGCAGATTGGAGAGGATCTGGTGGCCCATTGTGGCCGGGGAACGCGACGCCCCGATGACGGCAATGGACCGCGGCGAGAGGATGGGATCGAGTGTACGCGGCATGCGTGAATCCTCGACTCCCCCATGTGAACCGGTGGTGACTCGGCCGTGAAGTGAACTTCACCCCCCCCATCCCCCCTCGGATCGGGCATTCCGGGCGCCGTGAATGGGCGCCCGAGAGGCGGGTGCGGCAAGGCGCCGGAGCCGGGGGTTGGGGCCACACGGTTGACCCTCCCCCCCTCCGCGCGCATCATCCATCCAGTCATTCGGGTCCAACATCGTCCCCCAGCAGCACTTTGTCGTGCCCCGGGAGAGGCCACCATCGCCAGTCCAGCCGCGCCGCAGGCCGAGCCGCCAGTCGAGCCCGTCGACGAACACCGGGAGTCCGCCGTCGCGGCGGGACTCCGCTACGTCACCGATGCCATGCCCGGCATCCGGCGGAAGCGGGTCGGCCGAGGCGTCTCCTACCTGCTTCCCGACGGCTCGCGGGTAAAGGACATAGAGACGCTGGACCGGATCCGCGGCCTGGTGATTCCACCGGCGTGGACCGACGTCTGGATCTGCCCCTTCCCCGAAGGCCACATCCAGGTCACCGCGCGGGATGCCAAGGGGCGCAAGCAGTACCGCTACCATACCCGGTACCGCGCCATTCGGGACGAGACCAAGTTCGGCCGGATGCTCGAATTCAGCGAGCTGCTCCCCGGCATCCGTGAGCAGCTCGAGCGGGATCTCAAGCTCACCGGGCTCTCGCGTCCCAAGATCCTCGCGACGGTCGTCTGGCTTCTCGAGCGGACCTTCATCCGCGTCGGCAACGACGAGTACGCCCGGGACAACCGCTCCTACGGGCTGACCACGATGCGACGCCGCCACCTGACAGTCTCCGGTTCCCGCATGGACTTCGAGTTCCGCGGCAAGAGCGGGGTGAAGCACGCGCTGTCGGTCACCGATCGGCGGATCGCCCGGATCATCCAGCACTGCCAGTCCCTCCCCGGCGAGGAGCTATTCCAGTATCTCGATGAGGAAGGAAAGCGGCAGTCGGTGGACTCGGGGGACATCAACGAATACCTGCGGCAGTTGAGCGGACGCGAGGTCACGGCGAAAGACTTCCGCACCTGGGCCGGGACGATGCTCGCCGCCTCCGCGCTGCGCCGGCTTGGCCCCGCGCCGACGGAGAAGCAGGCCAAGGCGAATATCATCGCCGCGGTGGATGAGGTGGCCAGCCGACTCGGCAACACCCGCGCGGTGTGCCGCAAGTATTACGTCCACCCGGTGATCATCGAGGCCTACCTGCAGGGGCAGGTCGCGCCGATCCCTCCCGACCCGCCAGTCCCGTCACGCGACCACCCCGCCGTGGCGATCCGCCGCGACGAGGCAATCGTGCTGAGCTTCATCCAGAACTGGGGCAAGGAGCCGGCCGCCACCAGTCCTGCGGACTCCCGGTCCCCCTGAGTCGGTCCGTCCCTGTTTCTCTACCTTCCTGTTTCTCTACCTTCCTGTTTCTCTGCCTTCCTGTTTCACTGCCTCCCTGTATTACAGCCTCCCCGATTCCGTGCCTCCGTGGTGATCCTTCGCCGCGCCCGGTCCCTCCTCATCTCCTGGCTTTATAGTGATCCCGCGCCCCGCCCGGTCCCTCCAGGCGCTCGGCCTCGCGGTGCCATACCAGGTTTCGCGGCTGCGAGGCCACGCGCCTTTCAGGACGCGTGCGGGGCTGTCGCGTCGATTACCGGTGCGGGGCAGCGCGGCTTCCGGGCCACGCTTGGAGCTACTGCGCGCCCCCGTACACCACCCCTCGCCGCTCCGGACCCAGCGCCACGACGATGGCGCAGCCGATGAACACCGTCGCCGCGGTGGCGGCCATGGCCAGGGTGTAGCTGAACCGCGCCGCCAGCACCGCCTCCAGATACACCACGCTCCCCGCCACCAGCACCCCGCATTGATAGGCGAATCCGGGCAGGAAGCCCCGCACCGCATCCGGCGCCAGCTCGGTGATATGCGCCGGGATGACACCCCACGCCCCCTGCACCATGAACTGCATCAGAAAGGCGCCGACGAAGAGCACCGGCAACGAGGGTGCAAAGGCCCAGGCGGGGATCAGCAGCAGCGCGCCGAGGAGGGCGGTGACCATGGCACGCCGCCGGCCCATCCGGTCGGAGTAGATGCCGAACAGCACGCCGCCGATCAGCGCGCCGATCATCGAGACCGCCGTGAGCACCGCGCGGCGCTGGGGAGTGAAGCCCCAGTCCCGCTGCAGGAAGGTGGGATAGAGATCCTGGGTCCCGTGCGAGACGAAGTTCATCATCGCCATCAGCGCCCAGAGATAGAGGAAGAGCCGCCAGTGCGCGAGAATCCCCTTCCCCAGTCCGCGCCAGTCCTTGTGCCGGGTGCGCTGCCAGACCTCCGACTCCGGCACCTTGAACCGCACATAGATGGCGAGCAAGGCCGGCAGCCCCCCGATGAAGAACATCGGCCGCCATCCCCAGCGGGGAAAGACCACGAGATAGCAGAGGGCGGCGAGCAGGTAGCCGACCGAATAGCCCTGCTGCAGCAACCCGGAGAAGAGCCCCCGCAGTCTGGGCGGCACCTTTTCCATGACCAGCGATGCGCCCACCCCCCATTCGCCCCCCATCCCGATGCCGAACAGCGCCCGGAGCACCAGGAACGAGGCGTAGCTGGGCGCGAACCCCGACAGCACCTCGATGAAGGCGTAGAAGACCAGGTTCACCATCAGCGGGATCCGGCGACCATAGCGATCGGCCATGAGCCCGAAGATCAGGGCCCCCACCGGACGGAACGCGAGGGTCAGGGTCACCGAGAGGGCGAGTTCGGCATCGGTCCGGCCAAACTCCCGGGCGATCGCCGTCAGCGTCATCACGACGACGAAGAAGTCAAAGGCGTCCAGCGTCCAGCCCAGGAAGCCGGCGAAGACGGTGGCGCGGTGGCCGGACGGGGATTCCGAGGGTGTCATGGTTGCGGGGAAGTATGCCGCCGAATCTGCCGGCCGGCCAGCGAGCATCCACCAGCCTGGCCGCCCCGCAGCTATTCCGGCATGCATCCCCGCGGCGAGTAGCGGGCCGGCACGGTGTCAGGCGCCGACGGCGCCGGCTTCACCGTCTGGTGCAGAGGCAACGGGGCGATCGCCTTGGCCGGTGCACTCGGCCGTCCCAGCCGCAGCGAATCCATCATGAACCCGTTCGCCCGTACGAACGCCGTGTCGAAGTGTGCCGCGGCCGGCACCGCGCGCGCGGCCCTGCCGCCCCGCACCCCGGTGAGGATCGCCAGGACTCCCAGCAGACCCATTCCGGCCGCCAGCCACCGCGGCAGTCCCTCGGAAGAACTCCTCGGCGAGGCGGTCACAGCCGCCGCCCCGCCGTGAGCCGTTCGATCAGCGCAAAGGCGCCGAGGGCCAGCAGGGAGATGCCCCCGACGACGACTCCCGTCGGGAGGTGCAGCAGCTCGGGCAGCGTCGCACCGGTCATCTCGGTTGCCGGAAGGACGCGACCGACGGCTGCCGCACACTCACCGAACGCCAGGATCCCCACGAGCATCCCGAGCAGCGCTGCGACGCCATCGAGCCGCCCGCTCATTCCCGCGACGCACGAGGTCCCGGGGCAGTATCCCGCCATCACGAACCCCGCTCCGAAGATCAGACCACCCACCAGTTGCGGCCCGAGATAGGTCGGCGGCGCAAGCAGGGTGGAGCGATCCAGCACTCCCGCCAGCTCGAGCCAGTAGAGGCCGAGCGCGGCCGTGACGATCGCGGTGAACATGACCTTGAAGACCGTCAGATCCCGCAGGTAGAACTGGCCCGAGAGTTTACGGCCGTCGCCGAGACCACCCCGCTCCAGGGCGGCGCCGAAGCCGACGCCGAGCAGCAGCGCGAGGGCCAGGATCGCGGCGTTCGAGAGCGTCGCGCCCTGGCCGGGCGGTACGATCAGATCCATTGGCGCCTCACAAACCAGGCGGTCGCGTATCCGCCCGCAAAGAGCGCCAGCATGAATACCCAGGCGCCGGCACCGAGCAGGGCGCCGCCGCTCAGCGCCAGGCCGCTGGTGCATCCGCGGGCGAGCGCGGCGCCGAACCCCATGACGGCGCCACCGGCCGCGGCCCAGCCCATTCGCCCGGCGTCGCCGATGCGCGGACCGCGGCTGATGCTGCGGCGCACCCGGCCCGCCGCCCGGGCGGAGAGCCAGGCACCGAGGCAGAGGCCCACTACTTCGAACACGATCCAGTAGTGCGCGACGAAGGGCGTGGCGACGCGCTCGTCGGCATAGAATGGATTGGCCGCGACATGCCCGGGAAAGAGCAGCCGCATGGCATCTCCGATCAGGGTGCGCATCGCACCGACGACGCCCAGTCCGCGGCCGGCGACGACAAAGGAGAGCAGCAGCACCCCACCCAGCGCGAGCCCGGCGAGGTACGGATTGCTGTAGCGGTCGCCGGGCCCGTCCTCCGGCTCACCGACTGAAGTACCCGGCGAAGTCAGTGGCCTCATTTTGCCTTCAGGCTCCGGTTGGCGCCTTCGATTGGCAGGTCGGTCCGGCCGCTCCACTCCTGGAAGGATCCATCGTACAGCCGCACGTCATAGCCGAGATACCGCGCCGCGAACCAGAGGAGGCTCGCCTGCTGGCCGATGTGGCAGTAGCCGACGACGGTCTTTCCCTGGGCGGCACCCGCCGCCTCGAACCTCGCGGCCAGCGTGGCGCGGTCGAGCAGGCGGTTCTGGCTGTCGACGAGGCTGTCGTAGGGGAGGCTCTTCGCACCGGGGATGTGACCACCACGGGGCATCTCGTTGTCCAGGGTGTCGAGATAGAACCCGGGATCCCGGGCGTCGATCAGCGCGATCGCCGGACTGTGCAGGCGGCTCTGCAGCCAGTCGACGGTCACCACGACATCGGAGCGCAGGTGGGTGGCGAAGTGGGTCGGCGCGACGGTCGGCACCTCGGTAGTCACCGACCTCCCCTCAGCCACCCACGCCGGGAGCCCGCCGTCGAGCAGCGACACTCGGCCGCGCAAGCCGGCGGCCTCGAGCGTGAGGACCGTGCGCGCGGAGGGGGTCACCCAGTCGTTGGCGAAATAGACGACGATTCGTGAGTCGTTGGAGATCCCCTTGATGGAGAGCACCGAATCGAGCCGGGCGGCGCTGGGGATCTCGAGGATGAGCGGCATCGGCGTCGCGTGCATGTCGTGCGGCGTGGAGAGGTCATGGAAGTCGAGCCGCTGGGCCCCCGGAATGTGGCGCGCGGTGTACTCATCGGCCCGACCCACTTCGAGCAGCACAAGTCCCGGATCGCGGAGGTGGGTGGCGAGCCAGGCGGTGGTGACCAGCAACGGCTCGTCCGCCGGCAAGGCAGCAGCTCCCGGCGAACCGATGGTCGAGAATACGAAGAGCGGAGCGAGGGCCAGTGCGAGCATGATGCCTCCCGGGGATGAGGTCGTGACCGCCGACGGCACCGTGGGACAGATGCCGCTGGGCCACCATTCGTTTGCATCCAACGACGGCCGCGGGGCCGCCAGGATTCAACCTTGGCGGGCCAGCGCCGCCTCACGGCCTCCGGAATTGATCCAGCTTCTCCTGCTGCGCCGGCGTGAGGCTGTTCTTGATCCGGACCAGCAGGGTGAGCTGCGCCCGCTTCACTTCGCGCTCGAGGTTGAGCACCTCGTCCACCTGGGTCAGCACCGCGGCCTCGTCGGCCACCGGTTTGCCGAGCAGCGCGGCGAGCCGCCCGGCCGCGTCCTGCATCCGCCACTGGACGTCGAGCACCTTGCCCTGCAGCTCGCCGATGGCATGGGTGATCGCGGTACGCTGCTCCGGCCGGAGGCCGATGTCGGCCTGATGCTGCATGACCAGCTCCGGCGGGTAGAGCAGCTTCGCCAGGGGATCGTCGCCCGGCGCCGGCGTCTGGGCGCGGAGCGGCGTCACCTGGGTGAGCAGGAGCAGCAGCATCGATGCAGCAAGGAATCGCTTCACGGGGTCCTCCAGTTCAGATCCAGTTCGCCCAGGCGCGGTACGCTGCGCAGGCTCTCGTTGTCGGGCAGCACCAGCAGGAAGTCGGTCGGCCCGTGCCAGCTGGTCGACGCCAGATCGATCTCGACCATCGGGTGTGGCCGCCGGCTCCGGGTCACCCCGATGGCGACCAGCGCCACGACCGCCGCCGCGAGTGTGAGGCGCCCGATCCGGGTACCGGGGTGCCGAGCCGTCGGCGCGCGCGCCGGCCGATCGAGCAGGGCGCGGAACTCCGGCGCCTGACGCGACTCCGCGTCGCGCAGCTCCCCGAACCGCCGGCGCAGCTCCTCCTCCTCGTGACTCATCGGAATTCCTCCAGCAGTCGCCTGATCGCCGCCTTGCCGCGCTCGTAGTGGGTGCGGGCCGTCCCCAGTCCGACCTCGAGCACCACCGCGGCCTCCGCAATCGTCAGGTCCTGATAGAACACCAGGTGCAGCACATCGCGCTGACGGGCGGGCAGGGTATCCAGTGCGTCCTGCAGCCGGCCCGCCTCCTCGGATCGGAGAACGGCGGCATCGGGGTGGTGGCGCTCGCTCCCGGTGGCGGGCCTTGATTCAACGAGCGCCAGCGGAAACCAGCGTCCTCTCCCACCCCGCCGCCGCTCCTCCGCCGCCGTCCGCCGCAGAATGCCGAACACCCAGGTCTTGAGGCTCGAGCGCCCCCCGAATCGCGCCCGCCCATCCAGGATCTTGAGGTAGGTCGCCTGGAGCGCGTCCTCCGCCGCGGCGCGATCTCCCTCGCAGCAGCTCAGCGCCCAGCCAAACGCGGCCGGGTGCAGACCCTCCAACTCCAGCTCAAGGTCCACTCGCGCCATCTCCGCCCCGGTGGTGATTGCCCTGAGTGTCGCCGGCGCCCGAGCCATATGACAGCGGCCAGGGGCGATCGCGGGCGGTCCTATGACGGCATGGAACCGGACACTCATCGGTGCATCACCGCTCCACCGGCCATCGGCCTCCACCCTTCCCACAGGAACACCATATGCGATACCCATCATGCGTCTGGGCCGCGATCGCCTGCGCCCTGCTCACCACCGCCTGCGGCGACACCGGGGCACCGAACGGTGCCAACCCATCATTCGATGCCGCAGCCATCAGCGGCAATCTCGCCACCGTCGAACAGCTGCTGGGCAACGGGGTCTGGCAGAATCTCGGCGCATCGGGCGGTCTCGCCGCCGCGACGGGACTCCGGTCCACCGATGGCGTACGAGTCGCGAGAGCATTCCTCCAGGCGCCGCAGATTCCACCATCGATCCGCGGCACCACCTGGGTGCTCGATGCCACCACCCTGCAATATGTCGCGGATACCAGCCGGACCGGCGCACCACCCAACGGCGTACGATTCATCCTCTATGCCGAAGACTCCTCGACCCATCTGCCGCTCCCAGAACAGGAGATCGGCTACGCCGACCTGACCGATGAGGGTAACCCTTCGAGCCCCGGGATCGCCCTCCGGCTCCGGGCGGTCATCGGCGGCCTGACTCGGCTGGACTATGGAGTTACACTGGCCGCCGCAGATTCCTCGGCCACCCTGCAGGCCGCCGGCTTCACTACCGACGGCACCACGCGGATGGAGTTTCGGGTCGGCGTCCTCGGCCTCCGCGCGGCCGACACCGCCGCCGCGCAGGTGCAGTTCGCCATCGGCATTCCGGCAGGCGGCTTCGACGCCACCGCCACCCTGCAGCACGCCGTACTCGCCGGTGATTCGGCGGGCGCCATCGCAGTCACCATCCGCCAGGGCTTCGATCAGGTCGGCATGGCGGCGCATGTCGCATCGGGTCAGCTCAACGCCGTCTTCCAGGTGAATGGCATTCCCTTCGCGACTGCTCAGGGCGATCCGGCAAATCCTGTCGTGCAGGGCATGGATGGCCGGCCGCTCACCGCCGGGGAGATCGAGGCCCTCATCGGCATCCACGCGATGGTGGGCCAGGTCGGGGAGATGTTCGACCGACTGATGCGGCCCATCGGCGGGATGCTGAGTGTCGGCGCCGCTCAGTGAGTGAGCCGGACAGATCGCGAGTGGCGGCAGCACCGGCGGAGGTGGGCGCTAGTGTCCCCCATCGGCCTGATCATCGAACAGCGACGGGTCATCGCTACTCTGCGCGCCTTCGATGGTGAGCAGGCGGAGCTTGGTGACTCGGCCTCCGGCGGCGGAGAAGCCGCCGAGGCCACCGTCCGCCGCGAGCACGCGGTGACAGGGCACCACGAGGACGAAGGGGTTGTGGCCGAGTGCCTGCCCCACCGCGCGGGCAGCGCCCGGATCGCCGAGCCGGGTGGCGATCGCGCCGTAGGTGAGGGTGCGTCCGGGAGGAATCGTCCGGGCGATTTCGTAGACCCGACGGTGAAAAGGTGGCACGCCTTCCATGTCGAGCTGGATGCCGGTGAGATCGCGCGGCTCGCCATTGAGCAGTGCGGTGATGCCGTCGATCGCCTGGCGGACGTCCGCGGGAGGGGGCGTCTCGACGGCCTGAGGGAGGCGGCGCAGCAGCCGGGCGCGGGTGTCTCCCTCGAGTCGTTCCGGAAGCTGCACCGCCACGATGCCGGCGCTTCCCCATGCGAGACCGCAGCGACCGATCGCGGTCTGGAAGAGGGCGTAGCCGAGGGTGCGCATGGTCGGAAATCCTCTCAATCCGATTGCAGCTCGCCCACGGCGCGGGCGGCCTGGTCGATGGCGCTGTTGGTGTACGCAAAGGCGCCGGCATCGGAGTTGGCGATCGTGATTCGGCCGAAGCGCTGCCGCCCGATCACGCAGGGCTGCTGGCTCTCCGGCAGGATCGGGTCCCAGAGAGAATTGTATTCGTAGGCGTAGCCGTGGGCCCACCGATTCACCGTGATCGCCGCGATGTCGCGTGCCGCATCGAACCCTGCCCCTCCCAGCATCCCCTGCAGCTGACCCCGGATCTCCCGCTCGAACACCTCGAATGGAGTGGTGAGCAGCTCCTTCCGCCCGGCGCGCTGCTGCTCGCGCGCGGAGAGCCCCGGCTGGCAGGGCATCCGATTCATCCGCACCACCGTCGGCTCCGCCGGCCGCTCGGCGGCGTGCACCGCACCGAGACTCACCGGATAGTCGAGGAAGACGTGGGAGAAGTAGGCGCCGGGCGCGTAGACATCGCTGACGCCGAGCCGTGCAAAGGCGGCCCAGTTCCGCACCGCGACGCTGCTGTAGACCAGCGGCACCTTGACGCCGTAGGCCAGGGCGGCGCGCTGGGTGACAGGCAGGTCGGGGCAGAGATAGGGGATCATCATGTTCCAGCAGGCGAGCACACAGTGCCGCGCGCGCACCGTGCGGGCCTGGCCGCTCCGCATGTAGGTCACCCGCACCTCGCGGGCGATATCGGGGTTCCCGGCGTGGCTCACATTGACGACCGTGGCGTTCAGGCGGAGGCGGGTCGGGTGACGATGATCGTCGAGCTGGGCGTAGTCGAGCCGGGCGGTGACGACGTCGTCCATCGTGTTCCCCGGCAGCGCGGAGGGGATGAGGCGCCGGACCAGGAGCCGGGCAACCGAGGCGTTGCCGTCGGGGAAGTGAAAGATGTAGGGCTCCTCTTCCCCCTGTTCGAGCCGCGGAGTGCGGCCGAGGCCGGGCGCGGGCGCATCGTCGAGTCCGAGACCGGCAAACCCCGGGTACTCGAGCCCCCAGGCATCGAGGGCGGGGATGGCATCGATTCCGACGCCGAAGAGATCGTGGGAGCGCACCTGCATCAGGCGGACCACCTCCGCGCCGAGTCCCATCACGGTCGCCAGATACTCGCGGTAGCTGGTCCGCGCGAGTCGGGCCTTCACCTCGGGTCCGGCGACGCCCGGGAAGTAGTTCTTCCGACCGGCGTAGAGGGTGGCGAGGTCGCGCCGCCCCTGGGGAGAGAGCGGCAGCTTTGCGATGGTGGCGCGATCCATCGCACGCAGGTTGCCGCGGATCAGCCGATCGGCGCCATAGCTCGCCTGGTCGAAGTAGATCCCCGGCCCGAGGTGGAGTCGCGCGTCGCGCCGCTGGTCAAAGGCGGTGTAGAAGCGCCGGATATCGATGCCGATCTCCCGAAGCAGTCCCTGCGCGGCCTCGCTGTACTGTGCCGGACTCTCGATCGATTCGGTGCCGCCGTAGGTGACGAGGGTACGGCCATCCACCTGCAGCTCGTTGCGCCTGGCGTGGCCGCCGACATCGTCGTGATTCTCGAGCAGGAGGATGCGGGCGTCCTCGCCCCGCGCCTTGCGAAAGAAGTGCGCCGCGGCCAGACCGCTGATGCCGGCACCCACGATGACGAGATCGTAGTTCTCGCCGGTGTCGTGCGGGTGGAGCGGGCCGAGAGTGCCGTCGCGGAGCTGGTGGGCGACCTCGAAGCTGCCGGGAGGACTGCCCCGGAGCCCGGTGAGGCCCGGCGGGTAGTAGGCCGGCCCCTGCTGCGCGCCCGGCGGCTCGGGGGCATCGGGGGCACAGCCACCACTCAGCAGCCCCGCCCCGATCACCAGCGCGACACCGTCGAGGAAATCCCGGCGGCTGATGGGCGCGGACATGTCGAGCGGATCGCTGGGGGATGGCATCGAGTGCACGATACGCTGAGCGGTGCTCAGTGACCAGTACCGGGTGCGGCGTGCCCCGGCAGTGGGAGCGGACGTTGCACCGGCTGGCGCAAACCTGCAGCTTGTCCGGGAGACCAGCAGTCGCCCCTACCCTGGAGATGCATGCGGAGACGCTTCCCGGTCCATCGCCTCGCTGTCGCGGCGTGCAGCGCGCTGCTCTACCTTGTGCCGCTCGGTCGCCTCGCGGCGCAGGGGTCCTCGTCCCCGCGCCAGGTGACGATCGTCGCCCGCGACTACGCCTTTGTCGAGGCGCCTGACACCCTGCCCGCGGGGTTGACCACCTTCATCCTCGACAATCGGGGAACGGTCAAGCATGAGCTCGTCATCTTCGGCCTGGCGCCGGGCCAGCCGGGGTCGGAGCTGCTGCGGGGTGAGACCAGCGAGGACCGGCGCAACCTCTCCGCCTCCCCGATCGGGGTGCTGTTCGCGCCTCCCGGCGCCCATTCACCCGCCCAGCTCACCGCTGAACTGCTCCCGGGCCGCTTCTACGTCATCACTTGCAACTTCCGCGACACGAAGGAGATGCCGTTCCATTTCAATCTGGGAATGGTGGACAGCATCTACGTGAAATAGTGGACCACTCCCCGGACACTCCCGAGTGGCTGGACGACCGCTTCCGTGAGGCGGTCGGCGCGATGGACGCCGGCGATCTGCCGCGGCTCGAGCTGCTCCTGGCCCAGCATCCGCGGCTACTGCGCGATCGACTCGACACCCCCGGCGCGTGGCTGCGTGACCGGGTCGGCGGCGCCTTGGAGCAATTCTTTCAGCGGCCCTACCTCCTCTGGTTCGTCGCCGAGGACCCGGTCCGTCAGGGGACGCTGCCGCCGAATATCGCCCAGGTCACCCGGACCATCCTCGACGCGGCCCGCCGGGAACGGGTGGAGTCGCTCCGTGAGCAGCTCGACTATGCGCTGCGGCTGGTGTCCTGGTCGTGGATCGCCCGCGACTGTGGGGTCCAGATCGCCCTGATCGATGTGCTGATGGATGCAGGCGCCTCACCCGAGGGGCGTCCCGACGACGCGCTGGTGAATCAGAACCTGCTGGCGGCTGAACACCTGCTCAGCCGAGGAGCGACGCTGACGCTGGCGACGGCACTCTGCCTGGAGCGGTGGGAGGGGGTGGAACGCCTGGCGCCCGGAGCGAGTGAGCAGCAGCGGAAGTTCGGCTTCGTGCTGGCCGCGCTCAACGGCAAGGCGGAGGCGCTCCGGCGGATGCTCAGGCATGGGGTCGACCACTCGGCGCCGAGCCCCGACCTCTTTGCGCATGGGACGCCGCTGCATCACGCCGTCTGCTCCGGCTCCATGGAGGCGGTCCGCGTGCTGGTGGAGGCCGGCGCCGACCTGACCCGCACCGACACGCTCTGGCACGCGACACCGCTCGGCTGGGCGGGCTACTGCCAGGACCAGCACCCCGCGGGTGAGCGCCGCGCCGCCTACGAGGCGATCGCCGCCTATCTGACCGAGCGCGCCGGGCGGAGCGCCACCTAGAGGCGTGTCCCTGGCTATGGAGAGGTGACCGGACCCGGGGCCCACCCACGTCACGCGACGGATCGTCAGGCGGACGCTTCGAAGTGGAACTCCGGCAGGAGCGGGCAGCGCCAGGTGTGCGATTCATCCGCAGCAACCCGTCTCACAGGGCAGAGTGCCACCCACCGCTGTACCGAAGGACCCTGCCAGCCGATGTTGCCGTGATGCGGACCGTGCGTGCCGGTGGCGCGCCCGTCGCCCTACGCGCATGCGGCGCACCGCAACGGAACCGAGCATGCGCGACCAGCATCGAGACAAGCGGGACCTCATCAACGAGCTCACCGATCTGCGGAAGCAGGTCGTCGACCTGAAACAGGCGGCGGCGGAGCGGCGGCGGCTGGAGGATGCGCTGCGACGGGAGGAGGCGCTGCTGCGGACGCTGATCGACCGGGCACCGGTGCGCCTCTGCCTCATGGCGCCTTCCGGCGCACCGCTCCTGGCGAGCGAATCGTTTGCCCGGATGCTGGGCTACAGCTCCCCGGGCGAGCTGGTGCGGGTGAGCGGTGAGGTGGCGATGGTGCGACCCGACACCTCGCAGACAGCGAAGCCGGTGCTCGGCGCCCGGATGCGCCTCGCGCTGCGGCGCCGGGACGGGACCGATCTCTCGGCGACCGCCATCTGTTCCGGCGGCGGGGAGGAGCCGTTCGCGCTGGCGGTGCTGGTGGAGGAGTAGGCGGGCGGGGGCGGAGCGGAGTCCCGCCCCCGGTGCGTCGATCAGGCAGGCGCGGCGCGGCTCAGATCGGCTTGAACAGCTCCGTCAGCTCCAGCGTGAATGCTGCTGCGGCACCGGCCGGCCGCCAGACGAGGCGCTCCCGCTCGATCCGCGGGAAGTGGTCGGTGGGGGTCCAGACCTCCACCTGCTCCCCGTCCGCATCCACGATCCAGTAGAGCCCCACCCAGTTACGCTGATACTCGAGCCGTTTGGTGAACCGGTCGGCCCGGACCGAGGAGGGGCTCAGGACCTCCGCCGCCAGCAGCAGGTCGGTGATCCCGGTCCAGGCCCCGGTGCGCGCCTGCGCCAGCGGTACCACGAAGAGGTCGGGCTGGAGCAGCACATCGGGGGCCCATGAGATGTCCGCCGGCGCGAAGAATGGGTGCCCCACCCGCTCCACTTCCAGATAGGCGCTGAGCGCAACCGTGAGTCGACGAATGATTTCCTGGTGATGCAGCCGAGGCGCAGGGCTCACCAGCAGCTCGCCGCGGACCACTTCGTAGCGGTTGCCGTCCTCGGGAAAGGCGCGGACCATGTCGGCGGTATAATGGAGCGGGGCTGCCATACCCATACGGTACGCTCGGCGGACGGGAGAGGGCAAGTGCGGCGCATCCCCGACAGTGCACCGTCCCCGGCTCGGCCTCGTGATCCGATTCACGCCGTGTGGTGCGGGAGAGCGCGCTCGACCCGGAGGCCTAGATCGGCTCGAACAGCTCCGTCAGCTCCAGCGTGAATGCTGCCGCGGCACCGACCGGCCGCCAGACCAGCCGTTCCCGCTCGATCCGCGGGAAGTGGTCGGTGGGGGTCCAGACCTCCACCTGCTCTCCGTCCGCATCCACGATCCAGTAGAGCCCCACCCCATTGCGCTGATACTCGAGCCGCTTGGTGAAGCGGTCGGCCCGGACCGAGGAGGGGCTCAGGACCTCCGCCGCCAGCAGCAGGTCGGTGATCCCGGTCCAGGCCCCGGTGCGCGCCTGCGCCAGCGGCACCACAAAGAGGTCGGGCTGGAGCAGCACATCGGGGGCCCAGGAGATTTCCGCCGGCGACATGAACAACGCCCCCGCCGGGTGGGCGCGGAGGTGGTTCGCGAGCGCCGTATGCAGTCGCCCGACGATCGTCTGGTGATGCAGCCGAGGGGCGGGGCTCACCAGCAGCTCGCCGCGGACCACTTCGTAGCGGTTGCCGTCCTCGGGGAAGTCGCGGACCATGTCAGCGGTATAATGGAGGGGTTTGACCATACCCATACAGTACGCTCGGCGGACGGGGGAGGGCAAGTGGGGTGCATCCCGGACGATACAGCCTCCCCGCAATGCCTCGTCACCCGATCGACTCGACTCGGCGCGGGAAAGTGCATGCAGGTGAAGAGCTTGTCGGGTTGTTCTTCGTCTCGCGAGGCCGTTCCCAACCGAAACATTGTCTCAACAGGTGGACAATGGCACCAAAATGTGTCCACTCGGTGGACAGGTGGACACCGTTCGCCGAGTGACGGTGTCAGGCGGGCGCTCCCCGGATCCCGATCGTGGGCACATCGGCTCCGTCGGATCGCTGGTTGGGCGGGAACGGCCGGTCCATCACTCCGATGACCCGCAAGTTTCTTTTGTCGGCCCGAAGGTTTGCCCTGATTGTCCGGAGGTTTGCTCCGACGGCTCGAAGGTTTGCTCCGACTGCTCGAAGGTTTGCTCCGACGGCTCGGAGGTTTGCTTCGATCGGCACGGCCCGCAGCCGGTACGGGCCGCCTCGCACGACCCACGGTTGCTCACTAAGTCCTTGTCGACCCGTCCGTTAGAATTTTTGCTCGGAGGTTGACGACTGTCGGGCGGTCCCCGCGCGCCTGACGGCCCGTAGATTTCCCCGTTGGCCCGGTCCGTCCGGATTGCGGGCGGCCTCCGCAGCATTGCAGGAAGGTTCCGCAGTATTGCCGGCCGGTTCCGCAGCATTGCAGGGTGGTTCCGCAGCATTGCCGGCCCGTTCCGCCGCATTGCAGGATGGTTCCGCCGCATCGCAGGCCGGTTCGGTTGCATCGCGATCTCTTCCCATCTGCCTGACGACGGTGTCCGCGCGCCTCACACCTGGCTCCGTGTGTCTGGCACACTACTGGCAATGCATGGTTTCTGGCCGGACAGTTGTCGAGGACTGTGCCGGTGCATGACCAGCGGATTCAGGGGGGCCGCGCCTCGACAGCGGCCCCGAGGGATGTATTCATCCCGGGAGGTTTGTATGCTCAGTACCATCCGCCGTAAACTGAACACGATCAATCGGGTGTACCTGTTCAGTCAGCGGCACAGCGCCGAGATTCCTGGGTATATCGACACGGTGACCCAGCTCGGCAACGGCCTCAAGCGGGTCGAGACTCTGTCCACGCAGGCGGAGGCAGGGCAGAGCGATGAGGCGGCGATGATCGCGCGGAAGATCGAGTTGCGCCGCCAGGTGGAGGAGGATCACCTCGTACACATCGTCCGGATTGCGAGGGCGGTGACTCCGGCGGATCCGGAGCTGAAGAAGCGGTTTCGCAGGCCGAAGGGCGGACTGGGCCACCTGCCGTTCGTGGCGACGGTCCGGGCGGTGTCGGCGGAGGCGGCGAGCCGGCGGGAGCTGTTCGTCGGCGAGGGGCTGCCTGCGACGTTCGTGGAGGATCTGGACCGGGCCCTGGCGCAGTATGTGGAGGCGGCCAATGCGCAGAGCGCGGGCGCGGCGGCCCATGTCGGGGCCAGCGCCGATCTGGAGGTCATCACGAAGGAGCTGATGCTGCTGGTGCGGCGACTGAACGGGATCAACCGGTATCGGTTCCGGGATGACGCCGAGCTGCTGGCGGCGTGGAACAGCGCCAAGGATGTAGCGTGGCCGGCGCCGGTCCCGCCGGAGGCGCCGAAGCAGCCGTCAGTGTGAGGACGCGCTGGCGGGGGACATCACCAACCCCCCGGTCTCCCTGTGGAGGCCGGGGGGTTGGTGTGTGGAATGATTGCCACCATTGGCTGGCGCAACCTGCCATCGCGCGCTCGGGAGCGCTGCTGCATATTGGGGAAGCACGATCGGGTGAGGCAGGACGACACCCCTGCCAGGCGAATCATTCAGGCGTCAGGCTGCTGCGGCATCCCGTCTCGGTCCCGGGTTCCAGCGTCCTGCATCATGAAAGGGAAGATGTATGCGCCTTCTTGCCATCACGGCTGGCTGCGTAAGCGCATTCTTCGTCTTCTACACGGCACGGCTTCTTGTGGTGACTCAGGGGCTTCAACACACGCGGGCAGGTGGCCAGGGGGCGTACGTCGGTGCGGTCGTGTTTCCCATCCTCGCGCTCGGCACCGGCCTGCTTGCCAGCCGCCTCTGGAAGCGTGGCGCGTCCCCGCGTACCCCGACGGCCTGACCAGCGCATGGACCTGACAGGGTGAGGCACAACCATTCGCGGCTGGCTGGCACGACCAGCCGTCGGGGGGCAGGTTCATCGCACGCGCCGTGTCCGCACAGGAGATGCACAGTCGCCTGGCCGTCTCATGCTGGAGAGGCTCGATGACCACCACTCGTGTACCGCTGCTCGTACTGGCGCTGACCTCCGCACTCGTGGCCCGTGCCCCGGGCCAGGCCAGCACCGGACCCGACACCGTCATCGTGCGAAGTGGCGCACTCCACCTCCACGCCCTTCTCTGGCATCCCGACGGCCACGGACCGTTCCCCGCGGTGCTGTTCAATCATGGCAGCGGGACAGTCGCTGAGCGACAGTCGGCGCAGGCGGCTGCGGTCGGACCAGTCTTCGCCAAACATGGCTATCTCCTTCTCTTTCTCTTCCGGCGCGGGTCGGGCCTCTCCGCCGACCAGGGCGTGTCGGCTTCTGACCTCATGGATCAGGCTCTTGCCGCCAATGGACAGGACGCGCGCAACCAATTGCAGTTGCAACTGCTCGAGACTGACCAGATGGCCGACGCGCTCGCTGGACTCGCATTCCTGCGCTCGCTGCCCGAGGTCGACACGCGCCGGGTCGCGGTGGCCGGGCACTCGTTCGGCGGGTCGCTGACGCTGCTCCTGGCTGAGCGCGACACCGCGCTCCGGGCAGCAGTCGTGTTTGGTGGCTCCGCGGGCAGCTGGGACCGCTCGCCACAACTGCGGAGCCGACTTCTCGGAGCCGTCGGCAGGACGACGGCGCCAGTGTTCTTCATCCAGGCCGCGAATGACTACTCGACCGCGCCGGCCGAGGTGCTCTCCGCCGAAATGACGCGGCTCGGCAAATCGCACCAAGCCAGGGTCTATCCGCCCGTCGGTGCGACGGCCGCCGAGGGCCACGACTTCGTCTACCTGCGTGTGGCCACCTGGGAGCGGGACGTATTCTCGTTCCTGGATGACAACATGCAGCAGTAGTCTCACGAGCTGCGCACGCACCTTCACCCGGCAATAGCATCCTCGATCAGCCGCCTAACCAACAACTGCTCCAGACAGGGTGCGGCCGGACGCTTGACGCACGCTGGCACGGATGTTCGGCGCCGAGCAGGTTCGCTGACACCCGCCGGCGCCCTGCAGGGGATGCGCGGGCGTTAGCTGACTCCATTGTGCCGCAGGTGACATCGACGACACCTCTTAATTTCCACACGCGCATGGGGCTCCTCGGACGCCTCTATTACGGCTTTCTGGCGACCTCGGCTACCCTCATCTTCGCCATGGTCGCCGTCATCTTGTTGCGCGCATCGTCCGAGCTGAGCGGCCCATACCTCTTGCTGTTCTGGGCCGGCGCCGCAGCAACTCCCGTGGCGGCCTGGTATATGGGCCGCGCCTCCATCACCGGCATCGACCTGTACAAGATCGCTCAACCTCGCAACCAGCTCCCAGCGCTCATCTGGACTGCGGCCCTTGGCGATTCGAATGCCGTCACCTGCCTGCACTCCTGCCGCGAGCGCCTGCGCGCCGAGATCGCCAGGGGATCGCCCATCGACGAGCTCCAGTGCAGGGCAGCGTATTCCGTCATCCTGGAGCAGATCGCGCAGACCTTGAAGGCTGTGAGCCCGGACAATGTCGAACCCGTCAACGGGTCATTCGAAGACAAGCGCCTCTTCATTGCCCGCCTTGAGACTGAGCTGGCAGTCTGGCGTGCGGATTACGCCTGGTTCGAGAAGATCGTTGACAGCGCCGCGCCATGAGAGCCAGCTATCCAGCGTATGGAGCCAGCCGGTGCGCGGCTGACAGGCTGCGGCTGGGTGCTCCGGCAGGTAGGCCTCTATTGCGACCGCTGGTTCGCTCACCATATTCCATTCATTCCCTACCGATCGAGGGCCGCATGTCCACTTCGCGCCTTATCGCCCTGGCCGTCCTGGTGGGGCTGACGGGTTGCAGTACATCGACTGCCCCGAACGACGCAGTTGTCACCTCCTGGCGGACGCCCCCGATCCCCTCGGGTGGGGCTACCACCCTCACGCTCAATACCGCCTCCGATCAGGTTACGGGAACGGGTCAGGACTACGGGCTGATGGGGGTCCCATCGGGAACGTTCTCTGTCACCGGCAGCGCGGCTCGCGGCGTACTGCACCTCACCATGACCTACACGAACGGCGCCACCGCCCGGTATGATGCCACCCTCGCCACCACGCAACTGGCAGGAACGTGGACACCTGGGACTCAGCCCCAGTACGCACGCACCTTCACCCGGCAATAGCGTCCTCGATCGGCCGCCTAACCAGCGACTGCTCCAGACAGGGTGCGGCCGGAGGCTTGACGCACACTGACACGGATGTTCGGCGCCGAGCAGGTTCCCTGACAGTCGCCGGCGCCCTGCAGGGGATGCGCGGTCGTTTGGCCGCAGTAGTGCTCTTGACGCACGCTCGCCTGCCCTGACCGTCCCCGACTGCAGGCGAATGGCAACCTCCCCCAGGCCCCGACCCTCCCCATATGCGTCAGTCGATCATCATCGCCGCCGTCCTTCTCTCGATGCTCGTGTGGGGGCTCGCCACGGGCCGGTGGGCGACGGCCGCGCGCCGCACTCGTCAGGCATTGGCGACCGACTCCGGTGCGCCTCGCATCATCCGCGTCCCAGTGCCCTGGGTCTTCGTCCTCACCTTCCTCCTGGGCGTGGTGGTCGGCCTCCTGCTCCCATGGCCCGCGCCGCCCGCCGCATGGGCCACTCCAATCCGACTCGCCTCACTTCTCCCCCTCGGCATCGGCCTGGCGATCATCACGGTGGCGCTCGGTCTGTTTCGCCGACACACCACAACCACCGTTCCCTTTGAGACTCCCAGCCATCTGGTCCTCACGGGGCCGTATCGCTTCACTCGGAACCCGATGTACCTGGGGCTCACCGCCACCTATCTCGGGGTGGCGGGAACCCAGTTGCGCCTCTGGCCCATCCTTCTGCTGCCTGCAGTGGTCCTCTACCTGGACCGCCTGGTGATCCCCCTGGAAGAGGACCGCCTCGGCCAACGCTTCGGGGAGGAGTACGCCGAGTACCGTAGCCGCGTGCGGCGGTGGCTCTAGCTCTGGCGGCACGAGCGCCTGCGGCCTGACCACCGCACGAGGTCGACAGAGCATGGTCGTCAGGCCACGCCGGCGCCGGCTCCCCGACACTCGCCGCAGTCGGCAGGCACTCTCTGCCAGCTTGCCGGCCGCTCCGCTTCACCCTACCATTGGCGGCCACTCGCACGCCGCCGAGTGCGGACACCGCACCCCACCATGCCATGCCAATGAACGCCGTCACCCTCCACGCTCTCGAAGCATTCCCGCAGGAGCTGGAGGCCCACTACGACGCCGTTCCCCCGGCCTTCAAACACTGGGCCCCGCCTTCGTGGGAGGGGATGCCCAGCGAGCACCTGTCCGCGATCGAGCAGGTCTGCCACGTCCGGGACATCGAGATCGAGGGCTATCACCTCCGGATCCGGCGCATCCTGACCGAGATTGCACCGGCCCTGGCCTCACTCGACAGCGAGGAGATGGCCGTCGTCCGCTCCTATGCCAAGGCCGATGCCGGCACGGTGTTCACCGCCTTTCGCCAGGCCCGGGCCAGGACCATCACGCTGATTGCCGGCCTGACCGAAGAGCAGCTCCTGCGGACCGGTGTGTTCGAGGGGTACGGCCCCATTACCCTGCGGAGCCTGGTGCACTTCCTGTGCAGCCACGACCAGCAGCACCTCGCCGGCCTGCAGTGGCTCCTCGGCAAGATCGAGGCGGTCCCTGGCTCGCGCTGACTCCGTTCGGTCGCCGTATCACCTTTGAATTCCGACACTAGGCGTCGGCGGCTCGCCCCGGACATTTCCGGAGAGCCTGTTGCGTGAATACGACCCCTGCAGCACGCGTCTCGCGCTATCGTGCCTGCGGTCTGTCGCACCTTGAGGCCGATGCTCAGCTGCCACGAGCTGGCGAGCCACGCCATCGCGCAATCGGGATCGCTGCTGCATATTTGGGAAACACGATCGGGTAACGCAGCAAGACGTTCCTGCCAGGCGAGTCATTTAGACGTTAGCGCGCTTACTCGCTCTCGGATTGGCGAGGCCTGCATCCGCCGGTTAGCTTTCTCAGGCCCAGACCACCAGAGAGCCCCATGAAACTCACCCCCGAGCAGCTCGAGGCGGAGCTCCTTCAACTCCCTCCAGTCGTGCGCGCCCGACTGGCTGAAGCACTGCTCGACAGCCTCGAGGAGGCCGATACCGAACTTGACTCGGCCTGGGCGCAGGAAGCCGAACGCCGATACCAAGAGTTGACATCCGGTACCGTGAAGGCCGTGCCCGCCGCCGAGGCCCTGGCCAAGGCTCGGGCGCGCCTGAATGACGCTCGCTGAGCTGCATCCCCTCGCCGATCAAGAACTGACCGAGGTCGCCCGCTACTACGAGGCCCAAGCCCCCGGGCTGGGTCGAGACTTCCTCACCGAGTTCGACCGAACACTGGCCTTTCTGCTGCAGTTCCCCGGCGCCGGGCGCGCGTTGCCCGATGGCAGCCGACGGGTTTCCTTGCGACGGTTTCCCTATCACCTGATCTATTGGGTTGAGCAGCATCGGGTGCTCCTTCTGGCCATCGCTCATCAGCGTCGGCGGCCGGGCTACTGGCAGACGCGGGTCTAGTTTGCGACACGCGATATCACCTTCGTAGTGCGGCTATAGATGCTCGTGGATTGCCCCGGATTTTCCGGAGAGCCCGTAAGGTGAGTACCCCCCTGCAGCGCGCGTCTCGCGTTATCGTGCCTGCAGTCTGCCGTACCTTGAGGCCGATGCTCTGCTGCCACGAGCCGGCAAGACACGCCATCGCGCTTTCGGGAGCGCTGCTGCATATTTGGGAAACACGATCGGGTAACGCAGCAAGACGTTCCTGCCAGGCGAGTCATTTCGAAGTTGGACGACAGGCACCATACCATCGTTGATGGATAGTCGAATGGATCCTCGCACCTGGCCAGGAACTCGAGTCCTGCTTGTATCGCTGATCTGGGTCCCGCTCGCCGGATACCTCAGCTTCAGCGGTTCTGGCACCGTGATGACTGCCTCCGGCCCCAGTGGTGGCCTAATTGGCGCATCTTCCAGAGGCTTGCTGCACATAGCACTCATCGCGTTCGGACCCCCTCTGCTCTTGTTCGCGATTTGGCTAGCCGGTAGGTCGGCCACCAAGCCGCCCGTCGCCTAACAGGCGCATGCACCTGCCAGGGCCCGGCCGGCTAATTTCTACCCTTGCGTCTTACTTGCCGCGCCCTGCAGGTGATGCGCGGTCGTGAGACAGCGTCCGGCAGAGAGACTCCAGCTCCGCCCCGTTCCACCTAACGCCAGCCCCCCCGACCATGGCCGAACTCAAGACCCAGCGGACCAAGGCCAGTGTGACGGCCTTTCTCGCCTCAATCGACGATCCGGACCGCCGCAAGGACGCTCGCGCGCTCTCGGCGCTGATCCGGAAGGCGACCGGGAACGCCCCAGCCATGTGGGGGACGGCGATCGTGGGATACGGCGAGATGCCCTACGAAGGGAGCAGCGGTCGGAGCGGCGTCTGGTTCCCGGTCGGCTTCTCTCCACGCAAGGCCGCGCTTACCCTCTACCTGATGGGCGGCCTCAAGGCCCACGCCGCCCTGCTCAAGCAGCTGGGACCCCACAAGGTGGGGGGAGGCTGTCTGTACATTCGTCGCCTCGCCGACGTCGACACCACGGTGCTTGCCCGCCTCATCGCGAAGAGCGATGCGACCACCCGTGCAAACAGTCGCCGTGCGGGCGGCGCCAAGGCGACCGCTCGCACACGCGCAGTCTAGCCAGCGCATGCGCCAGCCGGGGCCGGCCGGGGCGAGGCCGCCAGGCGGCATCGCCTCCTCCACACTCCAGTGTGAAGCTCTTCTCGCCATCGAGGGGCGTGACTGTGCGCTTTTCAGAGTTGCTGGCTCGGCTTCGCGGCCGTCTGACTGAGGCTGCATCCCCCCGGCTGGCCGACGAGACTCGTTGGTACACCGAGCATACCGCGCTGATCATCAGCACCCTGAAGTGGGCCCTGCTGGGCGCGGCGGCGGGTCTGTGTGTCGGCTTTGGGACTCGTGGCTTTCTATGGGCGCTGGCGAGTTCGGCCGCCGGTGTCGCCCGGATCGACCACAGCGCCTTTCCCTCGTTCTGGCTTCTTCCGCTTGCGCTCCCCCTCTGCGTCTGGCTCATCCGCACGTTCGCTCCGGACGCACGGGGCCACGGCACGGAGGCCGTCATCACTGCGATTCACCAGCGCTCTGGCCGTATCGACTGGCTGATCGCGCCGGTGAAACTCGGTGCGACGGTGTTGACGCTGGCATTTGGCGGGTCCGTCGGCAAGGAAGGTCCGGCTGCCCAAATCGGCGCGGCCCTCACGAGTCTCGCGGCGGATATCCTCCGCCTGAACGATGAGGACCGCCGTCGCCTCGTCATCTGTGGCATCAGCGCGGGATTCGCGGCGGTATTCGGCACGCCCGTCTCCGGCGCGCTCTTCGGCATCGAGGTCCTCTACCTCGGGCGCATCGACTATTCCGTGATCTTTCCCGCTCTGGTGGCCGGTATCGTGGGGCACCTCGCCTGCGGGGTGCGCCCACCGTTCCCCCTCCTGCATGCGTCCTTCGCGGGCACCGGACAGATCACCATTATTCTGGTCTCGCTGGCTTCCGGGGCCGTCTTTGGCCTTGCGGCCCTTCTACTCATCGAATCGTTACGTGCCCTGGAGCGGGCGCTCCGTCGTTTCGAGGCCCACCCCTATGCCGTCGCTGTCGCTGGCGGCTGCGTACTCGTCGCGCTGTACACCCTGGCGGGTGACCGCTATGCGGGCCTCGGCACGGGCACGATCGAGGGAGTCCTTACCGGTGCGATCCACGTCACGGCTGCTGCCTTTCTCCTCAAGATTGTGTCGACAGCCATCACACTCGAAACCGGCGGCAGCGGCGGCATAGTAACACCGCTCTTCTTCATCGGCGCGACGAGCGGTGCCGCCCTCGCTCCCCTGTTTGGTGTGGCACCAGGCCTGCTTGGCGCGTTCGGCTTCGTCGCCGTGCTTGCGGCCGCCGCGAACACTCCGATTGCAGCCGCCATCATGGCGATTGAACTCCTCCCGGCACCCGAGGGAGTCTATGCCGCGTTGGCCGCCGCCACCGCCTTTCTGATCGTCGGCCATCGGAGCGTCTATGCCAGCCAGAAGCTCGGTCTCGCGAAGTCCGCTGGACTCGAAGTGACCTTGGGCGGCTCGATCGGCGACCTCGACCGCGCCACGCTTCGCATTCGGAAGGGAAGCCTCACCGAACGCGTGCACCAGCTAGGGCGGTCCTCACCGAAGGATCCTGAGAACGACCCGACGGACAGGTGATGCCGATCCGTCGCGACGCCGCCGAACCTGCGCATTCGCCCGCCGTGGCGCGGCCGCCCGCTGGCGCCAGGCTGGCACGGCCGGCCGCTCCCCGGTAGGTTCTCTACGACGGACCGCGCCCTGCGGGTCATGCACGGTCGGCAGGCCGTTGTCACCCCGCCGGAGGATCTCGTGGACGCGCTTTCCGAAGACCGCCGGACCTTCCTGCTGTCCCTTGGGATTCTCGGCATATCCCCGCTCCTCCCGCGGGTGGCACGCTCCGTCCGACCTTCCCCTCCGCCCGGCTATGTGCTCGGGCCGGGCGAGGGTGAGCACTTGGTCCACTTTCGTGACGGCGGCGATATCTGCATCAAGGTGAGCAGCGCCACCGCGTCCAGCGACTTGGCAGTGGGAACCCAACAAGTCAAGGTTGGCACCGGCATCCCTGTTCATCGCCACCTGGCCATGGACGAGGCATTCTATGTTCTCCAGGGCGGCGGAACCGTCCTGCTCGATGACGTCAGGCACACGTTCGAGGCCGGCGGCTCCATCTTTGTCCCCAGGATGACGTGGCACTCCTTCGAGAATCCCGACCAGGAGCTTCTGCTGCTCTGGATGGTCACCCCTCCCGGACTCGAGTCGTTCTTCCGCGAGACTTGTAGTGCGCCCGGCGGTACACCCAAGGGACTGACCCGAGAGCAGATCCGCGCAGTTGCCCGCAAGTATGGCACCGAGTTTCGGTAAGCCTCGTACCCTGGGATCGAGACACACCTTTCATGGTTCGCCAAGGTAGCTGCCTAACCAGTTCAGGCACTCGCCGGGGTGCGGCCGTCGGGATGCGCCAGGCTGGCACGGCCAGCCGCTCCCCGGTAGGTTCTCCATGACTGGCCGCGCCGTGCAGGTGAGGCACGGTCAGCATACGACCACTACAACAATGCGCCCATGACAGCTCCCTGCATCTTCTGCCAGATCCTGGATGGTACGCTCCCCGGCATATTCATCTACCGCGACGCCGAGTGCGCGGCCTTCATGGACGCCAAGCCGATCAATCCCGGCCACGTGCTCATCATACCGGTGCAACACGCCGCCTATCTCTCCGGCCTGGACGTCCGCACCGCGGGACATCTCATGGAAGTCGCCCATTCTGTGGTCGCGGCGCTGCGCGCGAGCAGCCTCCGCTGTGCGGGCGTCAACCTGTTCCTCGCGGACGGCGAGGCCGCCATGCAGGAGATCTTCCACGTCCACCTGCACGTCTTCCCCCGCTATACTGGCGACGGTTTCGGCCTGCGCTTTGGTCCCAACTACATGAAGCAGCCACGGGCGGCCCTCGAGAGCGCCGCCGCAAATATCAGAGCTGCGATGGGCCCGATCCCGACACGCGCCGAATAGCCCGCGCGTCGGCGGCTGAAGCCGCCGCTCGGGACTGCCCCTGAACGGGCGCAACACTGCGCCGGGCGAATCCGCCCCGTCGCTTCAGCGACAGTCTGTTGGCCGAGAGCCGCCGCTCGGCACTGCCCCTGAACGGGCGCAACACTGCGCCGGGCGAATCCGCCCCGTCGCTTCAGCGACAGTCTGTTGGCCGAGAGCCGCCGCTCGGCACTGCCCCTGAACGGGCGCAACACTGCGCGGGGCGAATCCGCCCCGTCGCTTCAGCGACAGTCTGTTGGCCGAGAGCCGGCTTCAGCCGGCGGACCGGGTCGCGAGGTACGCCAGGGCCCGTGAGTCAGGCGTGCTGATCGGAGAGTCGGGCGGGTTGAGGGTGCCGGCCCGCCGCATCGCGGGAAGAGTGGGGGTATGGCGGGGGGTGCGTCTCCGATGACAGGTGCGCCACCTCCACATGTCACTCCCGCACCAGCCTCACTCCATCTCCCACCCTGACAACGCCGGGCCGCAGCACCTCGGCGTTGAGCGCCAGTTTCCCACCGAACCGCCGGCCGATGTCGCGCAGCACCTCCGGGCTTCTCTCCAGGGTGTCGGGGTCCACAGTGGTCATCGGGCACCGGCCGCGGAGCGAGTCGAGCCGGATGATCGCATCACCCACGTGCAGCTCCGCCCCCTCCCAGCCCGTCTCCTCCATCCCCGCGACGCCACCGATCAGGATGTTGGGCCGGAGCCGGCGGATGTCCCGGCCAAAGGCGGCCACGGCACCATCGGTCGCCACCAGCAGCGGCAGGATGTCGAACCGCTCCACTCCCGCATACCCCTCGAGCCAGGCATCGCCGCCCGCCGCTTCCTTGACGAGTGCCAGCGCCTCCGCGCTTTCCCATGGGTGGCCGTTCACCAGCGGTTGACCATCCGAACCGAGGCTGCCCCGGAGTCCGAGCAGCCGATAGTGCCGCCGTGACGTGCGCACCCCCTCGGGCCCCCGCACGTGCACGACCCGATCGCCGGGAATGCCGGTGGAGGTCAGCTCCGCCACCGTCACCGGCTCCCCCGCGAGTGACTTGACCGGGTAGCGCCACAACCCATCGATGCGCAGCATGCTCTCCTGCGGTGCGGAAGTGCTGGTGTCTACCATGGCAGCAGCATCGACCACGGTGGGCGACGGCGAAGGCGACCCGGGTCCGACCGCTAGAATCCCGGGGGATGTTCGCCCACCACGCCGAGTGACTGTTCCAGTGCGAGCCCGGCACGGGCGATGGTGCCCTCGTCGAAGAGCCGGCCGATGAGGGTGATACCATGCGGCACCCGGCGCGGAGGAGAGAACGTCGGCAGCGGATGTGCGGGATCGGGCGCCCAGTCGCTCCGGGCCTCGGAGATCTCCAGGAAGCCGGTCCGCATGGTGAGCGACGGGTGCCCGGTGTTGTTGGAGATGACCAGCATCTCGTCGCGGAGCGACGGCACCAGCAGCAGATCGACCTGCGACATGACCCGCGCCATCTCGACTGCCACCTTGCGGCGCATCCGGTCGGCCTGCACAAAGTCCACCGCGGAGAGAAAGCGCGCCTCCCGGAAGAGGTTGGGCCAGGCGTCGGGGACCTGGATCTTGAGCCGATCCGCCTGACCGCTCAGCACCAGCTCCTCAAAGGCGGCCGCGCCCTCGGCGAACAGAATCAGGTTGAGCGAATCGTAGGGCCAGTCAGGCAGCGAGACTTCCGTGGGGATCATGCCGAGCCGTTTGACCGCCTCCAGCGAGGCGCGATCGACGTCGGTGGCGGGGCTCTCCTTCATCCAGGCGGGGAAATACCCCACCTTGAGCCCCCGCACCGGCGCCCCGGCATCGAAGTCGATCCGGCTCGGCACGGTGGCAAGGTCCCCGGCATCCGGCCCGGAGATGGCCCGCAGCACCAGCATGGCATCTTCGACGCTGCGGGTCATGGGGCCGAGCTTGTCGAGCGACCAGCAGAGCGTCATCGCCCCGGTGCGCGGGACTCGACCGTAGGTGGGACGCAACCCGGTGATGCCGCAGCGCATGCTCGGGCTCACGATGCTTCCGCCGGTCTCGCTCCCGATGGCGAATCCCACCAGCCCGGCCGCGGTGGCCGCACCCGGCCCGGCACTCGATCCGGAGGCGCCCTCTTCCAGCACCCAGGGATTCATGGTCTGGCCGCCAAACCAGATGTCGTTGAGCGCCAGCGCGCCGAGACTCAGCTTGGCGAGCAGCACCGCGCCAGCCTCCTTGAGGCGGGCGACCACCACCGAGTCCGCGGTCGGCACCCGATTCCGGAAGGGCTCCGCGCCCCACGTCGTCGGGATCTGCGCGGTATCGAGCAGGTCCTTCACGCCGAAGGGAATCCCGTGCAGCGGCCCGCGATACTTTGCCGCGGCGATCTCCGCGTCCGCCTGCCGGGCCGCCGCGAGCGCGAGGTCACGGGTGAGGGTGATGATGCAGCGCAGCTTCGGGTCGAAGCGCTCGATCCGCGCGAGGTAGATCCCGGTGAGCCGCTCGGAGGTGAGTTTCCTGGTCTCGATCCAGCGGGAGAGCGCCGTCACCGGCGCATAGGCGATGGCGTCGTCGATTGCGGGAAGGGGGCCGGGATCGCGGCTGCTCCGGACGAAGCGATCCCTGACCGGACCGGGCGAGGCGCCGCCGAGACTCGGATTCCACTGGGTGGCGGGGGCGAGTGTCGGCTCCAGTGCGACCGTTCTCGGACCGGTGCGGCGTTCGAGCATGGCGGCCATGGATCGGCGCCAGCTCTTGGCCGCCATCTCCCGCTGCGCTGCGGTCATGGTGACCTGCGCCAGCTTTTCCGCCTCGGCGAAGGTCTGCGGTGAGACGTCAGGTCCCACGGCCGGCAGCGTGCCGAAGGTCGGTGGCGCGCCGGGCGTCGCCGGCGGGGATGTCGCGGGGAGCTGTTCGCCTCCCTTGCAGGCGGCGATGGCGCCGAGGAGCCCGATGGGCGCGGTGATCAGGAACTGGCGACGGGAGTTCACGGGGTCTCCGCGGGGCTGCGTGCGTATTGGGTGATGGTGCGGGGCGGGATGGGCTAGATCGGCTGATCCGCAGTGAAGCATTGTGCGGTCGGGCCACCATCCGGCGCCTTTTTCGGGCCCCGCTCGTACCAGGTACAGCCATCCTGGGCATCGAGCCGCAGGACATCATCCTGCTCCAGCACGAACCCCATGCGATTGTCGGTCTTCGAGGCCCGGTGGCGCAGGACCAGCACCGGTCCGTCGATGTGAAAGGCCAGTTCCACGACCCGCCAGCCCTCGCCGAAGAACATGGAGTGGAGCATGGTACCGTCGGCGCGAAGGTCGAGTTCCACGACACGGGCCTGATCTTCGGGACCGTCGACACCGATGCGATGCCAGCAGCCGACGAGCCGCGGGTCGATGGGGGACCGCTGAAAGGGCCAGAGGTCGGAGAGTCGCATGAGTCTTCTCCCGTGAGGGGTCAGTGAGTGAGACTGCACACACAATACGATAGCCTCTGAAGGGCCGGGCCGCGACCCGGGGGCACTGAGCGGCCCGAATCCCGGCCCTCGCGGGTCGGTGGCCCGTGCCATACTCTATGGGGCGCCTGGCGAAGGCCGGGACCGTCGAGCTTGAGAACGCTGTCCAACGCAAGGGGAGGGCCATCATGAGCCCGCAGGAATTCGAGAAATTCTTCCAGGTGTGGGAAATGGAGTCGACCGCGACCATCCGGATGCTGGAAGCGCTGCCGAAAGGGCAATACGACTTTCGACCCGATTCGGGAGGGCGCTCCATCGGGGAGATGGCCTGGCACCTCGCCGAGGGCGACGCCTACAACAGCCTCGGCGTGGCGGAGGGCAAGTTCACGCCCGGGATGCGGCCGCCGGGGATGGAGCGGCCGAAGCAGCTGGAGGCGCTGGCGCCGGGCTACGCCCGAGTGCACCGGGAGGCCGTGGCGCGGGTGCGGCCCCTCAAACCCGCCGACCTGGAGCGCAAGATCGTCTTCTTCAACGGAGAAGAGATGCGCGGGGGCGACATCCTGTGGGGGGCTATCTACCACAACATCCATCACCGGGGCCAGCTTTCCCTCATGTGCCGGCTGGCGGGAGGGGTGAGTCCCGGGATGTACGGGCCGAACCGGGAGGAGATGGCAGCGATGAACGCCAAGAAGTGACCGGGGCGCTGTGGTGCGGATCACAATACCGGATGTCCGTAGGAGTACGGCGGGTCTCGCCGTACCAATCCCAATAGCGGGCAGAGCGACTGGAGACCTACCTTGTGGGCAGAAAGAAGAGCCAATGCCCATCAGCTGTGTAGGTCTCAGTCACCGTACGGCGCCGCTGGCTGTGCGAGAACGCCTGGCCTTTGGCCGGGAGGTGGCGCTTTCGGCCCTGCTGCAGGTGCACACCCCGGAGCTCCGATCGGCCGGGATCGCGGAGCTGAGCCTGGTGTCCACCTGCAACCGCACCGAGGTCTATGCCGCCGCCCCCGACCCCGCCTGCCGATTCACCGACGTCCCCGAACTGCTCACCGATGTCCTGCTCCGGTCGGGGGACCTCGATCGCGGGGAGGTGTCTCCTTTCCTCTATAGTCACGCGAGCACGGATGCACTCCGGCATCTCTGCCGGGTCTCTGCGGGGCTCGATTCGATGATCCTCGGCGAGGTAGAGGTGCTGGGGCAGATCGCTACGGCGCATGACTGGGCGATGCAGGCCGGTGCCGCGGGACCGATCCTCGAGGCCGCCTTTCGCACCGCGCTCCGGGCGGGGCGCCGGGCCCGCGCCGAGACGGGGATCTGCCGGAACTCGATGAGCGCCGCCTCGGAGGCGGTGCGACTGGTGCGTGAGATTGCCGCCCCCGGGGCCACGGTGCTGATCGTCGGGACCGGCGACCTGGCGCGGCTGCTCGGCGAGGTTCTGCGGAGCAAGGGATTCGACCAGCTGGAGGTGATCGGGCGCACCTCCGACCACGCCCAGGGCGTGGCGCTGGCGATCGGTGCCACCGCGCGGCCCTGGCACGAGTTCCGGGCGGCGCTCCGCGATGCCGATGTGGTGCTGACCTCGACTGCGGCGCCGCATGCCGTCGTGACCGCCGAGCTGGTGCAGGCCGCCCTGCGTGACCGCCTGACTGGTCGCGGGTTGACGTTCGTGGACCTCGCGGTGCCCCGGGATGTCGAGCCGGCGGTCGGTGAGCTGCCGGGCGTGAAGGTGCACAATCTCGACACCCTGCAGCAGCGGCTGAATGGCAACCTCGCCGATCGCCGCCAGGAGGTGCCGCTGGTCGAGGCCATCATCGAAGAGGAGGTCGCCCTCTTCCAGACCTGGCGTCGTGGAGCCGAACTCAAGCCGCTGCTCACGGCGATGCATAGCCGCGGCGAGGAGATCCGCCGGAAGGAGACGGAGCGGGCGCTCCGCCGGTTGGCCGGCAAGGACCCGGAGGTCCGTCGTCAGGTCGAGGCGCTTTCGAAGGCGCTGGTCTCGAAATTGTTGCATCGGCCCTCCGCCTGGCTGCGGACCGAGATGGACCCGACCCGCTCCCGGCTCTGCGCCGGCCTGGTACGCGAGCTCTTTGGTCTCGACCTGCCGCCGACCGGCTATGTCGGCGCCGAAGACGAGGTGGCGTGACCACGGTACCCGGCGTCGTCCGCCTGGGCACCCGTGCCTCACGACTCGCCCGCTTCCAGACCGACCTGGTGCGGCGGATGCTCGCCGCCCGATACCGGACCGTCGAGTTCCGGGAAATCATCATCTCCACCGAAGGGGATCGCGACGCCACCACGCCGCTGCCGGAGATCGGCGGCAAGGGGGTGTTCACCCAGGAACTCGAGCTGGCTCTCCGCGAGGGCGCGATCGATCTGGCGGTCCACTCCCTCAAGGATGTTCCGGTCGAGCCATCCGCCGGCCTCACGCTGGGCGCCATCGGGATGCGCGAGGATCCGCGCGATGTGCTCATCTCCGCCCGCGGGTGGACGCTGGCGACCCTGCCGCCTGGAGCCGCGGTCGGAACCTGCAGCACCCGCCGCTCGGCGCAGCTGCTGGCGATGCGGCCCGACCTCCAGCGACCGCCGCTCCGCGGCAATGTGGACACCCGGGTCGGCAAGGCGCTGGCGGGAGAGTTCGACGCCATCGTCATCGCCGCCGCCGGAGTGCACCGGCTGGGCCTCACCTCCGCCATCACCGAGTACCTCCCATTCGACGTGATGCTGCCCGCGCCCGGACAGGGTGCGCTTGCAGTCCAGTGCCGTGCGGACGACGACGAGGTGCTGGAACAGCTCCGCGGCCTGGAGGACACCGCCGTGCGCTCGGCGACGGATGCAGAACGGGGCTTCCTCGAGGGGCTCGGTGGTGGCTGTGCCGCGCCGATCGCCGCCCTCGGCCGGGTCCAGGGGGGACGGCTGCACCTGGAAGGACTGGTGATCTCGCCTAACGGGGAGCGCGCGATCCGCGTCGTCACCGAGGGACCGCCGAGCGAGGGGCGCCGGCTCGGGATGTCACTGGCGTTCGAGGCCTGCGGACAGGGCGCGGAGGGGCTGCTCGCATGACCGGTCTCCAGGGACGCTCGGTGGTGATCACTCGATCACGGGCGCAGGCCGGGCCCTTCGCACGGTCGGTCTCGGCCCGGGGCGCGATTCCGGTGCTCTTTCCCACCATCGACATCCGGCCGCTGGAGGATTGCACCGCGCTCGACCGCGCGCTGATGGAGGCGGACCAGTACGCCTGGATCGTGTTCACCAGCGCCAACACGGTGGCCGCGGTGTGGGAGCGGCTCGGCGCGCTGGGGCGGAATGGGCTCGGCGGGTCGGGACGGATCGCGGCGGTCGGGCCGGCCACCGCGGCGGCACTCGCCGAGCGCGGTGCACCGGTCGGCGCGATGCCTGCCGACTATCGCGGGGCGGCGGTTGCCGCTGCCCTGGGCGAGGTGGCGGGCCGACGGGTGCTGCTGCCGCGCGCCGATATCGGCGGCGAGGAGACGGTCGCGGCGCTCCGGGAGGCGGGAGCGGTGGTGACGGAGGTCGTCGCCTATCACACCACGCCGGCGACGGCCGATCCCGAGGGGCTCGCCGCACTCTGCGGACGGGTGGATGTCGTGACGTTCACGTCGCCATCCACGGTCCGGAACTTCCTCACCCTCACGGGGCCGGGTGGGCGGGCGCTGCTGGCGCGGAGCGTCGTCGCCTGCATCGGGCCGGTCACCGCGGCGGCCGTGACCGAGCTCGGCCTGACGCCGCCGCTCGAGGCCTCGCCGTCCACGGCCGAGGGGCTGCTCGATATTCTCGAAGCGCACTTCACCTCGCACCCGGAGACCGCATGATCGCCCGGCCCCGCCGCTGGCGACTGACGCCGGCCCTCCGCACCCTGGTGCGGGAAACCGAACTCACTCCCGGCGACCTCGTGGCACCGCTGTTCGTGAGCGCGCGGATCGCGTCCCCCCAGCCGATCGCCTCGATGCCCGGGGTACAGCAGTGGCCGATCGCGCGGGTCGCCGACGAGGCCCGCTCCCTGGCGGCCCTGGGCATCCGATCGGTCCTGCTCTTCGGCATCCCGACGCACAAGGACGCGACAGGGAGTGGAGCCTGGCCGGCGGACGGCGTGGTGCAGCGCGCCGTGCAGGAGATCAAGGGGGCGGTGCCCGGCATGGTCGTCATCACCGACGTCTGTCTCTGCGAGTACACCGACCATGGGCACTGCGGGCTGATCAATGGGCTCGCCGGACCGGCCGACCCCAATCTTCCCGACGGCTACGTCCTCAACGATCGTACCCTGGAGATTCTCGGTCGAACTGCCGTCTCGCATGCGGTGGCTGGCGCAGACGTGGTGGCGCCCTCGGGCATGCTGGATGGCATGGTGGCGGCAATCCGGCGCGATCTGGATGCGAAGGGCTTCACCTCGCTGCCCATTCTGTCCTATTCCGTGAAGTACGCGTCGGGGTTCTATGGCCCCTTCCGCGATGCGGCCGAGGGAGCGCCCCGATTCGGCGACCGCAGCAGTCACCAGATGGACCCGGCCAATGTGCGGGAAGCGATGCGGGAGCACGCCATTGATATCGCGGAAGGCGCCGATGGGCTGATGGTGAAGCCCGCGCTCGCCTATCTGGATGTGATCCGGGCCACCCGCGACCGATTCCCGGACCTGCCGCTGGCGGCGTACAACGTCAGCGGGGAGTACGCCATGGTGAAAGCCGCGGCGGCCAACGGCTGGATCGACGAGCGCCGGGTGGCGCTCGAGATCCTGACCGGGATCCGGCGCGCCGGCGCCGACTTCATCATCACCTATCATGCCCGCGACGCCGCCACCTGGCTGGCGGGCTGACCGACTGGAGCTAACGCATGGCCGAACAGACCCCCGAGACGCTGAATCACTTCGCGATGCTCGCCTTTTCCGAGGCCTACTGGCGACTCTCGCCGCCGACCCGCGGGGAGGTGCGCGACGCGCTGGCTGGCGCGGCTCCGAGGCGCCGTCGATGCGCTGCATCTCTACCAGCTGGCCGCGCTCGAGAGCCAGTCCGACCTGCTGGTGTGGGGCTCGTCCGCCTCCGCGACTCCGGAGGCGAGCGCCCGCTTCTTCACCGGTTGGGCCGCCGCCATGGCGCCGGCCCGGGCCTACGTGACGTGCCGTGACGTGCTCTGGGGTTACACCAGGCCGTCGCAGTACACCAAGACGCGCTCGACCCAGGAGCTCGACCCCTTCGCGCCGAGCCGGCAGCGCTATCTCATCGTGTATCCGTTCGTGAAGACCGCGAACTGGTACCTGCTGGATCGGGAGAAGCGGCAGGAGCTGATGTCCAGCCACATCAAGGTGGGCACCCAGTACAAGGACATCACCCAGCTGCTGCTCTACTCCTTCGGGCTGCAGGACCAGGAGTTCGTGGTGGTCTACGAGACCGAGGACATGCGCCGCTTCCTGGCCCTCGTCAACGAGCTGCGCGGTACCGAGGCGCGGATCTACACCGCTCGCGACTGGCCACTGCATGTCGGCATTCATCAGCCAGACGGGGAGGCGCTGGCGACATGGCTGTGAGCAGCGTCGCAACCGAGGCCCCGTTTCTGGCGGCGGCCGGCGGCCGGGCCAGTGGGGTGACACCTGTCTGGTTCATGCGCCAGGCGGGTCGCTACATGGCGGAGTACCGCGCCATACGCGCACATCACTCGCTGCTGGAGATCTGCGCCCGGCCAGAGCTGGCGGCGGAGGTCACCCTGCAGCCGGTCCGCCGACTGGGCGTCGACGCCGCGATCCTGTTCGCGGACATCCTGCTGCCGCTGGTACCCATGGGACTGGAGCTGGAGTTCGTCAGCGGCGAGGGACCGTTGATCCGCAATCCGATCCGGCGCTCGGAGCAGGTCGACGCCCTGCGGCCGGTCGATCCGGTCACCGACCTGGGACCGATCCTCGAGGCCATCCGGCTGGTGCGCCGCGAACTCGGCCCGGCCACGCCGCTCATCGGATTCGCCGGCGCTCCCTTCACCGTGGCCACCTACGCGATCGAAGGGGGGCCGTCGCGGCACCTGCTGGAGAGCAAGCGGATGATGTACGAGGCCCCGGTGCTGTGGCACCGGCTGCTGTCGCTGCTGACCGACGTGCTCGGCGACTTCCTCGCCGCGCAGGTGGCCGCCGGGGCACAGGCGGTGCAGCTCTTCGACAGCTGGGCGGGTCAGCTCAGCGAGGCGGACTACCGGAGCTACGTCCTGCCGCACTCCCGCGCGCTGCTCGAGCGCCTCGCCGGACTCGGGGTGCCGCGCATTCACTTCGGGGTGGGCGCCGATCATCTGCTGGAGACGATGGTCGAGGCGGGCGGTGAGGTCATCGGTCTCGACTGGCGCACGCCGCTGGACAGCGGCTGGGCGCGCATCGGCGCCCGGCGCGCGGTGCAGGGCAATCTCGATCCCGTCGCCCTGTTCGCCCCGCTGCCCGAACTGCGGCGCCGGGTCACCGACATTCTCGACCGTGCCGGCGGCCGGCCGGGACACATCTTCAACCTGGGTCACGGCATCCTGCCGGGCACTCCGGTGGATCAGGTCCGCGCCGTGGTCGACATGGTCCACGAATACACCGCGCGGGGAGGGTGAGCGTGCGCGCCTCGGCGGTCGTCATCGGCGGCGGCATCAGCGGTCTGGCGACCGCAACCCGCCTGGCGGAGCGGCTCGACCCCGCGGGCGTCGTGCTGATCGAGGGTGACGGCTGCCTCGGCGGAAAGATCCGCACCGAACGGCGGGAGGGCTTCGTGCTGGAGGGGGGACCGGACTGCTTCCTCTCCAGTAAGCCCGCCGGCCTCGAGCTCTGTCGCCGGTTAGGCATCGCGGACCGGCTGATCGGCACCAACCCGGCGATGCGGCGCAGCTACGTGAAGCGGGCCGGGCGGCTGCACCCCCTGCCGGAGGGCATCACCGGGCTGGTCCCGTCGCGCCTGCTCCCCCTGCTCACCACCGGCATCCTGTCGCTCCAGGGCCGGATGCGTGCAGGGCTCGAACTGCTGGTGCCGCGCCGCCCGGACTCCGCCGTCGAGGAATCGGTGGCGGAGTTCGCCCGGCGCCGATTCGGGCATGAGGCGTACGACTGGCTCATCGAGCCGCTGCTGAGCGGGATCTTCGCCGGAGATGGCAAACAGCTCAGCCTCGAATCGACCTTTCCCCAGCTGCAGGAGACGGAGCGACGAGATGGCAGCCTGCTCAAGCCGCTGCTCACCTCGCGCCTCCCCGCCCGGCGAGAGGCCACGACCCGCGCCGGATTCGTCACCCTGCCCGGCGGACTGGGCGAACTGGTAGAGGGACTGACCCGACAACTCGCAGGCACGCGGGTGCTGACCGGGACACCGGTACGGAGCATCGGCGCGGCGGTAGTGGGCGGCGGCTATCGGGTGGTGCTTTCCGACGGACGGATCGTGGAGTCGGAGGCCGTCGTGCTGGCGACGCCGGCCCACGTCACTGCGGCGCTCGTCGCGTCGCTCGATCCCGAACTCGCGGAGACGCTCCGGGGCATCCCCTTCGTGTCGACCGCCACGGTGTCGCTCGGCTATGCGCGAGCGGCGGTGCCGGCGCCACTGGTCGGCTACGGCTACGTCAGCCCACGCGCCGAAGGGGGGCCATTGGTGGCGTGTACCTATACCTCGAACAAGTTCCCCGGCCGAGTGCCGGCAGACGCCGTCCTGGTCCGCTGCTTCGTTGGGCGCGCCGGCATGGACGAGATCGTCGGGAGCGATGACGCGGCGCTGCTCGAGCTGGTGCAGCGCGAGCTCCGCGCAATGCACGGCATCACCGCCCCACCGCTCCTGTCACGCGTCGTCCGCTGGCCACTCGGCATGCCACAGTACACCCTGGGGCACCGGGAACGGCTGGGTCGGGTCGTGCGCCGGCTCGATGCGCACCCCGGCCTGCAGCTGGTCGGCGCGTCCTACCGCGGCGTCGGCATTCCGGACTGCATCGCGTCGGGGTGGGCTGCCGCGGAACGGATCCCGGTTCGAGCGGAGGTCGCATGAGTACGCTGAATCCGACACCGGGAATGGCGTCGGTCTTCCAGGAGGGCGCCCGGGTGTACGATGCCGTCCTGGTCGTCTCCTATGGCGGACCGGAGGGCCTCGACGATGTTGTGCCCTTTCTCGAGAACGCCACCCGGGGGCGGGCGGTCCCGCGGGAGCGCCTCCTCGAAGTCGCCGAGCACTACAACCACTTCGGCGGGGTCAGCCCCGTCAACGCCCAGAATCGGGCGCTGGTCGACGCACTCCGCACCGAGCTGGCGGCGCACCACATCACGCTGCCTATCTATCTTGGCAACCGCAACTGGCATCCGTATCTGGTCGACACCGTGCGGCAGATGCGCGCGGACGGGGTGCATCGCGCGGTCGGGCTGGTGACCTCGGCGTACAGCTGCTACTCGAGCTGCCGGCAGTACCGGGAGGATATCGCTCGCGCCCGGGAGTCGGTCGGCGCCGGCGCGCCGGAGGTGGACAAGCTGCGGGTGTTCTACAATCACCCCGGGTTCATCGACGCCAATGTCGCCCACCTGCTCGACGCCCTGGCGGAGCTTCCCGCCGATCGCCGGGACCGGGCGCGCGTCATCTTTACCGCGCACAGCATTCCGCTGGCGATGGCACGGCCCAGCGCCTATGAGGCCCAGCTGCGGGAGGCCAGCCGGCTGGTGGCCGAGGCGGCGGGTGTCGTGGTATGGGACATCGTCTTCCAGAGTCGGAGCGGGCCACCGCAGGTGCCGTGGCTGGAGCCGGATATCTGCGACCATCTCCAGGCGCTCGCCGGGCGCGCGGTGCGTGATGTGGTCGTCCTGCCGATCGGCTTCCTGTCGGATCACATGGAAGTGCTGTACGACCTGGATACCGAGGCCCGTCACAAGGCGGAGGCGCTCGGCCTCACACTGGTCCGGGCCCGGACGGTGGGGACAGCGCCGGCGTACCTCGCCATGCTCCGCGAGCTGATTCAGGAGCGGATGGTGAATCGGCCCGCGCGCCGGGCGCTGGGACCGCTCGGGCCGAGTCACGACTTCTGTCCGGTCGACTGCTGCCCCGACGGACGCCCCCCCGCGCGGCCCAGGGGGCACTGAGGGCCGGACCGCGTTCACTTCATCAGTCTGCGCGCGAAGTAGGTGTACTCGAGGGCGTCGGTAAAGGCGCGCTCCTTGATGTTGGCGCCGGAGGCGTGGCCCCCCTCGATCACCTCGTAGAAGAGATAGGGAATCCGCATCGCCGCGAGTTTCGCCGCGAACTTGCGCGCGTGCTGCGGGCCGACGCGGTCGTCCTTGGTGGTGGTCCAGATGAGGGGCTCCGGGTAGTTCACGCCCGGCTTGAGGTTGTGATAGGGCGAAATCGATGCGAGAAAGGCGCGTTCCTCCGGGACCGCGACGCTGCCGTACTCCCCCACCCATGATGCGCCCGCCTGGATCTGCTCGAAGCGCAGCATGTCGAGCAGGGGCACCGCGATATCCACGGCGCTCCACAACTCCGGATGCTGGGTGAGTTCGACGCCCATGAGCAGGCCGCCGTTGGAGCCCCCCTCGATGCCGAGCCGGCGGGGCGAGGTGATCTTGCGGGCAATGAGGTCCAGGGCAACCGCGGCGAAGTCATCGTAGATCCGCTGCCGGTGGGTCTTGAGGCCGGCCTCGTGCCAGGCGGGGCCGAACTCGCCGCCGCCGCGGATGTTGGCCAGCACGTACACTCCACCGTGCTCCAGCCAGAGCTTGCCGGTGGTGCCGCTGTACGTCGGCGTGTTGGAGACCTCGAAGCCGCCATAGGCGGTGAGGATCGTGGGGGCGGTGCCGTCGTACTTCAGGCGCTTCGGACGGACGACGAAATAGGGAATCCTGGTGCCGTCCTTCGAGATGGCTTCCCGCTGCTCCACCAGGTGGGTCGAGGCGTCGAACTGGGGCGCGATGGCCTTGATCACCTCCGAGGTGGCGGCATCCGCGTCGATGTGCACGAGCGTGGTCGGCGCAAGAAATCCCGTGACGGCCAGGTAGGCATCGCGGCTCCTGTCGTCCGCGGCCACCAGGAAGAGCGACGAATTGTCCGGCAGCTCCAGCGTGCGCCGGGACCAGCCACCGCCGGATTCAGGCGCATAGATGGACGCGCGCCCCCGCACGTTATCGTAGGTCGTGATCACCAGCCGCTCGCGGGTCGTCGCCGCCCCATCGTACGTCTCGCGCGGGCCGGGCTGATAGATGAGAGTCGGCTTGAGGTGCTCGGGATCGGCGGTCGCCTCCGCGAGATCGACCGACAGCAGGGAACCGGTGGCGAACGCGGCTCCATTCACCTCCCACGGCTCGGCCAGCCGGATCAACAGCCGGTTCTGCAGCAGGGCCTGGAGGGTGGCCTTCCGCGGCATGGCGAGCTTCCGGAGTCCCGCCGGCGTGATCAGTCGATACTCCGACTCGAAGAACGACACCCCGCGATAGATGCCGAGCACCCGGTGCTCCTGGCCATCGGTGATGGCGAGTGGGCCGGCCCAGACGTCGGTGGTGTCCCCGCGGTACAGCTCGGTGGCGTTGGCCAGCGCCATCCCGCGCGCGAGCGCCTTCACGATGAAGGGGTAACCGGACGGCGTGAGGTCGCCGGGCGCCCACTCGCGCGCCACGAGCAGGGTGTCCTCACTGGCCCAGGCCACATTCTGCTTGCCGCGCGGCAGGAAGAATCCGTCCGCCACGAACCGCCCCGCTGCGAGATCGAACTCGCGAACCGTCGTGGCATCCTCCCCGCCATCGGACAGGTAGATCAGGCAGTGCTGCCGGCTGGGCGAGTCGCAATCGGCGTACTGCCAGATCCAGTTCTTTCCCTCGACGCTGGCGAGCGTGTCGAGATCGAGCACGGTGGTCCAGGCCGGTGCGGCCTGGGCGTAATCGGCGAGCGTCGTCGAACGCCAGATGCCGCGCTCGTGGTCCTGATCCTGCCAGAAGTTGTAGGCGCGACCGTTGATGATCGTGGGAAACGGGATGCGGTCCTTCGCTTGACCGATCCTGAGCGCCTCGGCATTGAAGCCGGCGAAGCGCGAGTCCTTCTGCAGGACACCGAGCGTCCTAGCATTCTCCGCCTTCACCCACTCGATGGCTTTGGCGCCCTCGCGGTCCTCGAGCCAGAGAAAGGGATCGGCGGCGGAGTCCGCTTGGGCGGCGGCGGAGGAGGTGGCACCGGCGATGAGGGCCAGGGTGCCCATGATCGGGAGCAACCGATTGATCACTGGAAACCTCGCAGAGCAGGTGACGAGAGACGGTGGGGTGGCGGGGAGATAGTATGCCCCGGCTCCAACGCCTGTCAATTGTGGAGGTAGGGTCCCAGAAATGTGATCACCAGCACACCTTGACCGACCTGACTCGCCCGCCTGCCCCTCCCTCGCCGAGCCCACCGCAGCGCCGTGCAGCTCTCTCCCCGGTCGGCGTCCCTCTGGAACACCGCTTGCTCTCGTAACAGGGTCTCGCAGGTTACCGCACCGGATGGAGGGGGAGATGCACCGCCGCCTGATCTACCTCGGCATCGCCTATGTCATGCTCGTGGTGGCGTTTCTCGCCTTTCAGCCCACGGTGGCCGCTGCCCCGCAACACGCCCCGGCACCGTACCCTGTCGGGGCGCCGGGGCAGTGGTTTGCCCGCATTCGCCCCTTCTGCAATTCGGTGGAAGTCGAACTGGCGCAGGGTCGGGACGCGGCTCCCGCAGGGCCGGAGGGGACCGCCTATGCGGCGGCCTGCTTTGCACTGGCCGGCAAGGTGGACCGGGCGCGCGAGCTGATCAACCGACTCGACCCAGCCGACCGCTATCGCGCCGCGGGCGTGGTCTTCGAGGTGGCGCACCCGGTCGCCGACGCGGGCGACGACAAGGCGGCTGGCCCGATCATGGAGATGGTGATCGAGTACTGGCCCAATCACTACATGGCGCTCTATCACGCCGGCATGTCGGAGTATGCGTTAGGACAGCCCGACCAGGCGCGCAGGAATCTCACCGCCTTCCTCGGCCTCTATCACGACAACGATGGCTGGCGCCGGAGCGCGATCGAGACCCTGGGGCGGCTGCGGAGCGGCAAGCCGGTGAAACGCGCCACCCCATGACCACCTACTTCACGCCGGGAAGCCGCATCGCCGATCGCTACGAGATCGGCCCGGAGCTGGGCCGGGGCGGACACTCGGTGGTCTACCGGGCTCGGGACCTGACCCTCAAGACCGACGTCGCGGTGAAGCTGCTGGTACCGCCACCGGCCACCCAGGAGCTGGCGCGGGAACGGCTCCGCCGCGAGGTCCTCGCCGTCCGCCGGCTCTCGCATCCCCACATCGTTCCGGTGTACGACTACCTCAGCGACGGACCCTGGCAGTTCGTCATCATGCAGCTGGTCCGGGGCCAGGACCTCGAGCTCCAGGTCAGCAGAGGTGGCGTCCTCTCCCCCGATGCCGCCATCCGGCTGGGCCAGAGCATCGCCTCGGCGCTGACGCTCGCCCATAACGAAGGGATCCTGCACCGGGACGTGAAGCCGCGGAACATCCTGCTCGATCAGGCGGGCACCGCCCTGCTCACCGACTTCGGTTCGGCCCGGATCCTGTCCCAGAGTACCATGACCGAAACCGGCGGTCTGGTCGGGACGCTGGCCTACGCCGCCCCCGAACTGCTCGCCGGCACCCGGGCCGACGCACGCGCCGATGTCTACGCCCTGGGTCTCACCCTCTACTTTGCCCTGACGGGTCGGCTCCCGGATCAGCGCTCCGCGCATCTGCCCCCCACGCCCAGCGACGACGGCTTCCGTCCCCGCGCCCACAACCTCTCGGTCCCTGCCTGGCTCGACGATACGATCGCCCGCGCCACCATGGCCGACCCGGCGGATCGGTTCCCTAACACCGACAGCTTCCGGGAGGCGCTGGGAGACCCGCAGCTCGCCGCCACGCCGATCCTCACCTGGGATGATCGCTGCCTGGTCTGCGGGGAGATCGACGTCGAAGGACTCACGGTGTGCCGGCGTTGCGGCACCCTGCCGCAGCGCTCGGATGAGCTGATCTTCCTCGAGCCGGCCCGGCGAGGAGAACACGAGGCCCGGCAGGGGCAGCTGCTGGCCTGGTTCGGAGGGTCGGCTCTGGCGGGACACCGCGAGGTGGCGCAGGGGCTGAAGCCGCTGGCGCGGGTACCGGCCGGCATGGTGGAGACGGCGGTGGACCGGCTCGCGGTCCGCGGACTCTCCGCCCGTGCGGTTCCGGTGGGTGCAGCCTGGCGCATGATCCCGTTCGCGCTCTGGGCGCTGGCCGCACTCGCGCTCGGTCTGGGGCTCTGGGCCGGCCGGGTGGCGCAGCCGGCGCTGCTCTGGACCTCCCCGGTCTTCGCGGCGCTGCTCCTCGTGGCTGGCGTCAGCGCCGGTCGGCTGCCGCTCCTCGCCCGGAAGGTACGCAGCCCGCGCCTTGCGCCCGCGCTCGAGCGGCAGATCCTGGAGACGGCCGCCGAGCTCCCGTCAGGCACGGCCCGCACCCTCTTTGGTGGAGTGGTCCGGCTGGTGCGGCATCTGGCGGAGCGTCCCGGTGACGATCAGCCCGAGCTCATCGCCGAGGTGGTCCCGGCGGGGTGCCGCGGCGCCCGCGAACTGGCCCAACTCGACGCGGCGCTGACGCTGCTCGAGGAAGCGCCCGACTCCGCCACCGCGCCTGGCGGCCGAGCCGCGCTGGAGCAGCGGCGCGACCGGCTGGTGCAGTGCCTGCTGGACACTCAGGCGGGACTGCGGCGGCTGGTGGCACTGCCGGTCGGCGGGGAGAGCACGGAGTCGGAACTCCGGGGGCTGGTGCGGTCCCTGGGGTTTGCAGCTGAAGGGGAGGAGGCGGTGCGAGAGGAGATCGCGTAGCGGCTTCCCCCCGCCTGACTGCCAGCGCGGGCGATTGCCGCCGCCGCACGGGCGCTCCACCACCACCTACCGGAGCGCCTGTACCACCGGTCGCCGGGCCGCCTGCCACGCGGGGAAGAAGCCGCCGACCACTCCCATGATCACGGCGAAGCCGATGCCCGCGAGCAGCAGACCGGCACTGATCCTGAAGCTGAAGGCGATCTCGCTGAAGCTGGCCCAGTTGGTGGTTCCGGTCACTATGCCGTTGATGGGCAGAATGAGCAGGATGCCGAGCACGCCACCGACCAGCGCGATCAGTGCCGACTCCACCAGGAAGCTCAGCAGCACGGCGCGGGGGTGAAAGCCGAGCGTCAGCAGCAGGGCGATCTCGGGGCCACGGGAGGCCACGGCGGCGTACATGGTATTGATGGCGCCGAACACCGCACCGACCGCCATGATGCTGGTGACGACAAAGGCGAGAATCTCCAGGATCCGGCCCAGCACCTCGGACTGCTGGGCGTAGTAGCGGGACTCCAGGTGGACGTCGACCCCCAGCCGCTGGTCCCCCTCCAGCGCGCGCTTGGCCTCCTCGAACGCCGCCGGGTCCTTCAGCCGGAAGACGACCGACTGGAAGACCTCGCCGCGGAACACCGGCATGAACTGTTCGTTCTCGCCCCAGATCTCCGATTCGAATGCCGAGCCGCCGGCGGCGAACTGGCAGGCCACGGTCCAGTTCCGCCCCCCGAAGTGCAGCGTCTGTCCCACGTCGGTGTTGGGAAAGCGCTCGGCCATGGTGCGGCCGACGCATACCTCCGCCCGACCGGACTGGGGCTTCGTTCCGGCGATGACTTCCAGGTTACTTCGCACCTGCCAGGCCTCCGGGCCGACGCCCCTGACGACCACGTTGGCGACGGCTGTCGTGTCTTCGCCCCGGCGAGTCAGGGGCACGAGCACATAGACCTCGGCGCTGAGCATCGGCCGGCCATCGACGCCGGTGGCGACGTGGGGCGAGGCGGCGAGAATACTGGCGGTGGCCCGGTCGATCCCACTGGAGAGCTCGGTGTCCGCGCCGCGACGCAGCACCATCGCGTTCCGGTCCGAGCCGGTCCTCTTGAGCGCCACCCGGAATCCGTTCGCGAGGGCGAGCATCCCGATGAAGACCGCCACCACCAGCGCAATCCCGATCGCGGTGAATGCGGTGGACACCGGGCGCTGCAGCACGCTGCGGGCGTTGTAGATGAGCGGGATGCGCATCAGTCCACCTTCCGGAGCGCCTGCACCACCGGCAGCCTGGCCGCGCGGATCGCGGGCACCAGCCCGCTGGCCAGCAGCAGCAGCAGGGTCACCCCCGCCCCGACGAGGAGCGTCCGGCCGGTCACGTCGAAGCCGGGGAGGAATCCTCCGGCGCTGAAGTTGGTCGCCCGGTACAGCCACTTGGCGCCACCCAGCCCGAGCGCCGCCCCGGTTCCGGCCACCAGCCCCGCCTCCAGCATGACCATGCCGAACAGGGTCCGGTCGGTGAAGCCGATGGTCTTGAGCACCGCAACCTCCCGGGTGCGCTCGCGGGCACTCATCATCATCGCATTGGCGGTCACCAGCAGGATGGCGAACACCACCGCCAGCCCGATCGTCCCCATCAGCAGACTCACATTGCCCCACATGGTCGCGAAGCTGGCGTTGAACGCCTGCTCGGTGCCGGTCTTGGTCGCGGCGCTGGAGTTTCGGAACTGGTCGTCGATCGTCTTCGCGATGGAACCGGCGTTGCCTGCATCGGCGATCCGCACCACGTACCACCCCGCGATCCCCGGTCGGCCGATGCGCTCGTCGAAGTAGTCGTGGCGGAACAGCAGCATGTCGTCGTTGATTGCGGAGGCAGTCGGCGTGTAGATCCCCCGGACGGTGAAGGTCCAGTCACCGGGGAAGATCGTCCCCTGGATGGTGACGTCCTGCCCCAGCTTCCAGCCGAAGGCATCCACCAGCCGTCGCCCGATGATCGCCGCGGACTTCTCCCGGATGAACGCCTGCTTCTGGTCCTCCGGCAGGGAGATCTCGGGGTACATCTCGAGATAGCTCTCGGGATCGACCGCAAACTGCGCGAAGAAGCGCTTGTTGTCGCCATAGCGCCCGCCGAACCAGTTGGCCCAGGTGACGGCTTCGACCCCCGGCACCCCGCGGAGCTTGTTGGCGTAGCTGATCGGCAGGGGAAAGACGATGCCGGTCGCGTTGGTGCTGACCAGCCGGCGGGCGCTGCCGAACTGGGCCGCCGCCTTGAGGGTGGTGACCACGGTCTGCAGCGAGGCGAACAGGAACAGCGCCAGCGCCACGCTCAGAGTCGTGAGCACGGTGCGGCGCTTGTGGCGGCCGAGGTTGGCGAGCACCAGGTGAAAGTATTTCATCCCGGCGCCGCCTGGCCGGCGATCAGCTGGCCCTTCTCCAGTTGCAGCACCGTGCGCGCCGATGCCGACGCGTGGGCATCGTGCGTGACCATGAGGATGGTCTTCTTGAATTCGTCATTCAGCCGCCGGAGCAGGGCCAGTACATCCTGCGAACTCTTCGCGTCGAGCTGCCCGGTGGGCTCGTCCAATAGCACCAGGGTGGGATCGGCCACGATCGCGCGGGCGATCGCCACCCGCTGCTCCTGGCCGCCGGAGAGCTGCCGCGGGTAGTGCGAGATCCGGTCCGCCAGCCCCACGACACCGAGGGCCAGCCGGATCCGCTCGTCCCGCTCCTTGCGGGAGAGGCCGGTCAGCAAGAGCGGCAGCTCCACATTCTGATAGGCGGTGAGCACCGGGAGCAGATTGAGCTGCTGGAACACGAATCCGATGTGCCGAGCCCGCCATGGGGCGAGCTGGCCGGGCGTCATGGTGCTCACCTCCGCTCCCGCCACCCGCACCGTGCCGCGGGTCGGGCGATCCAGGCCGGCTACCAGGTTGAGCAGGGTGGACTTCCCCGAACCGGACGGACCCATCAGCGCGGTGAACGACCCCTCGACGATATCGAGAGTGAGGGCGGTGAACACCTCGACCGTTTCCGAGTCGCGCTGAAAGGACTTGTCCACGTCGCGTATTTCGACCAGGGCCATGACGCACTCCAGGTGCAGGGGTATTTCAGTGGCAGGCGGTTCGGCGGTTAGGCGGGTCAGCGTTAGCCACCCAATCGCCCGATCGCCTAATCGCCCAATCGCCCAATCGCCCAATCGCCCAATCGCCCAATCGCCTAATCGCCTAATCGCCTAACTCCCTTCAGTCCTCACCGCCATCCCTTCCCTCGGCTCCTCTACTCCACCGGTGAGGAGCAGTTCCCCGCCAACCAGCCCGCTGCGCACCTCGCGGTAGCCGGCACTCACCGGTCCGGCATTCACCACCCGCGAGGAGAGGTGGCCCGCCCGCACCAGCCAGACGATCGACTCTCCTCCCCGAACCCGGACTGCGGCCGCCGGCACTCGCACCGTCAGCGTCTGCGGGGGAGCGCCCTCGCGGCGCAGCGTCACCGGTTCGAGGAAGTCCACCCGCGCCCCCATCTCCGGAAGGATCCGGCGATCGTGATCGAGGATGCTCACCTTCACCTCGACCGTGGCGCGCTGTCGATCCGCGGTCGGGACGACCTGGCGCACCAGACCGCGAAACGATGTGTCGGGATAGGCGTCGAGGGTGATGCGAGCGCCCTGTCCGTGGGTGACGCGGCCGATGTACGCCTCATTCACATCCACCTCGACCTCCAGGGTCCGGAGATCGGCCATCGTGGCCACGGCGCCGCGGGTCAGCCCGCCCCCGACCGACGGCGCCACCACCTCGCCGACCTCCGCCTCCTTGCGGAGCACGGTACCGGTGAACGGAGCCCGGATCACGGTCGCCTCCAGATTCGCCTCGGCGAAGCGTTGCGCCGCCTGGGCCGCCTCGACCCGCGCCGAGGTGGCGTCGACCCGGGCGACGGCCTGGTCGGCGGCGCTGCGGGAGGCTTCCACCTGCTCCACCGAGATCAGATCGGCATTCTGGCCGTGGATATCACTTACTCGCTTCGCTTCACGCAGCAGCTGGTCCCGGCGGGAAGTGGCTTCGATCAGATCGGCACGCACCGACGCCAGACTGGCCTCGGCCTGGCTGACCTGGGCCGCGTACTCCGCGCTCTCCAGACGGGCGATGATCTCGCCCTCGCGGACCTCGGACCCTTCGCTCACCCTGAGCTCCGCCAGCCGGCCGGCCAGCTTGGCCGACACCGCGGCGTGGGTCCGCGCCACCACATAGCCATTCGCGGTCACGCTGGCCGGCGCCGCGGAGGCGCCCGAACCGCCGGTGAGGGAGACGGCGAAGACCTGGACCGGGACCGCCCGGTCTCGCCGCATATAAAGGAAAGCGGCAACCGCACCGAGTGCGATCAGCGCCAGGAGCAGATTGCGCCAGAACGCCCGGCGCAGCCCGGGGGGCGGGGCGTCGCGGTCGATCCGCAGCCGCCCGAGATCGGGAATCGGACCAGGTGATGGGTTGGACATCGGCCGTGGAATGTAGGAGGTGATTGGGGATGGCGCCACGCGGGCTGGCGTGGCTTTCCGAGACTGGACAGATTGGATCAGCGCTGCCTCGACCCGCGCCTCCCTCACCGCCACGGAGAGATCCCGATGGGCGTCGCCCCCGCACCAGGGATCGCGCCGGCTCTCTCCCAATTGGCGGATCGCACCCGGCGCCTCACCGCGCTCCGCCTGCTGCCGTTCCTCTTCATCCTCTACGTCACCAACTATCTCGACCGCACCAGCGTGGCCTATGCGGCCATCGGGATGGCGCGCGACCTCGGCTTCAGCGACGAGGTCTTTGGATTGGGCGCCGGCATCTTCTTCATCAGCTACGTGGCGCTGCAGATCCCCGGCGCCCTGCTGGTCGAACGGTGGAGCGCCCGCCGCGTCATCGCGATCACCATGGTCAGCTGGGGCGCGCTGACCTCGCTCACCGCGCTGGTGCAGACGCCGATGCAGCTCTACGCCGCACGGTTCCTGCTGGGTGGGGCAGAGGCCGGCTTCTTCCCGGGGGTCATCGTCTATCTGAGCCACTGGTTCGTGACGGCGGATCGCGCCAAGGCGACCAGCAACTTCATGGCGGCCATTCCGATCTCCTTCGTCATCGGCTCGCCGCTGGCGGGGTGGCTGCTGGGTCACTCCTGGTTCGCGCTGGAGGGCTGGCGCTGGCTCTTCATCCTCGAGGGGCTGCCGGCGATCGTGCTGGGGATCGTCGCCTACTTCTACCTCACCGACCGGCCCGGTGAGGCGAGGTGGCTCGCTCCGGAGCAGCGCGAGTGGCTGCAGCGAAGATTGCGGGAGGATCAGCCGCCCGCCGAGGAGGGGAGCTCCATCGGGCGCGCGCTCCGGTCCCGCACCATGCTGCTGCTCGCATCGGTGGTTTTCTTCAACTACTTCGCGCTCTACTGCTTCAGCTTCTGGTTCCCGACGATGCTGAAGCGCCTCTCCGGGCTCTCGGATGTGAATGTCGGCCTGCTCGGCGCCATTCCCTACATCGCCGGCTTCTTCGCAATGCTGCTGAATGGGTGGCACTCCGACCGGAGCGGGGAACGCCACTGGCACACCGCTGTGCCGATGTTTGCCGTCGCCGCCGCGGTCGTCGGGCTCCTCGGCCAGCCCGCGTCGGTGCCGGTCTCGGTCGCACTGTTCACGGTGGTGGGCATGGGCATCGCCTACCTGCCCACATTCTGGGCGGTGCCGACGGCGCTGCTGGGCCGGTCGACCGGGGCCGCGGCGGTCGGGATGATCAATGCGGTGGGGAGTATCGCAGGATTCGCCGGGCCGTACCTGTTCGGCTACCTGACCACCACCACCGGCTCCTTCACTGCCGGCCTGACCGTGATCCTGGTGTGCTCCATCGCCGGCGGCGCGGTGATGCTCGGCGTTCCGAGGAGAGCTGGGTAGAAGGGGAAACGGGAAAAGGGAAACGGGAAAGGGTGTAGGGCGGGCCGCGGTGCCCGCCCGAGAGGAGATGGTCCCGCCTACGGAAAGATTCCGCCCTGGGTGTAGCTCAGCGCCACCTTCTCGATCGCCACGATCATGGCGGCGGTGCGCATGTCGACCTCGCCTTTTCGAGACTTCCATTCGGTGCGCACGGCGTGGTAGGCCTCGATCATGGTCTCCTCGAGTCCGCTGTTGACCAGGTCCACCTCCTCCGCTCCATGCAGGATCTGCTCGGCCTCGCCGGGCGTCACCCGCTTGCCGGTCATGCCCGCGACGGCATCGAGCAACCGGCCGGAGGCCGCCTGCTCGAAGCGCTTCTGCATGCGCCCGAAGCGGACGTGACCGAGGTTCTTGACCCATTCGAAATAGCTCACAGTCACGCCGCCAGCGTTGATCAGCGCGTCGGGGATGACCATCATGCCCTTGGCGGCAAACACCGCATCCGCCTCGGGGGTGGTGGGACCGTTGGCGCCTTCGGCGATGATCCGGGCCTTGATGCGCGGCGCGTTCTCGCCGGTGAGCTGGCGTTCGAGCGCGGCGGGAACCAGGATGTCGCAGTCCACTTCGAGACCCGCCGGGCCGTTCGGAAGATCGCGGGCGCCAGGAAAGCCGAGCAGCGACCCGGTGGTGCGACGATGCGTCACGACGGCCTCGAGGTCGAGGCCCTTCTCGCTGGCGATGGCGCCCTCGCGCTCCACCAGCCCCACCAGGATCGCCCCGCCCTCCAGAAAGAACTTCGCGGCGTGATACCCGACGTTGCCCAGCCCCTGCACCACCACCCGCTTGCCGGCGAGCCCGGTGCTGAGGCCGAGCGCCTTCATGTCCTCGGCGATGCTGCAGGCCTCGCGCACCGTGAAGAAGATGCCGCGGCCGGTGGCCTCGGTGCGCCCGCGGATGCCGCCGTAGCTGACCGGCTTGCCGGTGACGCAGCCGAGGGCGTCGAGCTCGCCGCTCCTGAGAGCGGAGTAGGTGTCGGCGATCCACGCCATCTCGCGCGGACCGGTCCCCATGTCGGGGGCGGGCACGTCGAGCCCCGGGCCGATGAAGTTCTTCTTTACAAGCTCGAAGGTGTAGCGACGGGTGATCCGCTCCAGCTCGGCGGCGGAGTAGAGCTTCGGGGTGATCCGTACGCCGCCCTTGGCGCCGCCGAAGGGGACATCCACCAGGGCGCACTTCCAGGTCATGAGGGCGGCGAGAGCCTGCACTTCGTCCGCGTCGACATCCCCGGCGTAGCGGATGCCACCCTTGCAGGGGAGCTTGTGGTGGCTGTGTTCGGCACGCCAGGCGTGGATGACCTCGATGGAGCCGTTATCGCGCTTGATCGGAAAGGAGGTGTAGTAGACGTTGCGGCAGGCGCGGATGTTGGAGAGCAGCGCCGGATCGTGCTGGGTGTAGCGGGCGGCGCGGTCGAAGCTCAGGTTGACCTGCTCGAGAAAACTGGTGCCGAGGGACATGGGCCGGACCGGATGGGGAGGTCCCAGTGATAGCGCGGAATGGAGAGTTTCGCTAGGGACCCGGGCGCGGCGGTGCCTCGGCGCCCGGTCGGATCCCAGGGCCGTGCGGCCGCGAATCACCGGCTACGGCGCGGCGCTCGGCTGGTAGAACTGGAAGTCGACCTCATTGTGGTAGCTGTCGATATAGCCCATATCGACCTCGGTCACCCGCGACCAGACCTGTGGAGTCGAGAGATCAACGTGCGTCGTCCCCGGCGGCAGGATCGTCCGATTCTCCCCCGATTGCCAGAGCATGACATTCGCCCCGAGCAGATCGTACCCCTTGATATCGAGAAGGGGCTGATCGAGGAGCAGCGCCGGGTCCACCGGGGTCGGATCACTCGAGGTACGATAGGTCCAGTCGATGCCGGTGACGGTGCCGGCGGCCAGCACGACAGTCGGCATCGGCACGATGATCTGTGCCAGGGTGGCGGCGGGATCGGGAAGCGTGAAGGTCAGCAGCTTGGTCCCGTAGCTCACCCGATATTGGCCACCGGGCGGAGGTGCCTGTTCACACCGCGACGTCCCGTAGGTCACCAGGCCACCTCCAATAGGTCCCGCCAGCCCGCCATCCGTCGCCCCGGTGGGGAACTGAATGGTTGCGGCCGGAGGCGGGCTCGGGTCGAAGGCCCACAGGACGAGCCGCGAACAGTTCAGGTTCACCGGGAGAGTCGTGGCTGCCGTCGCGCTGCCGGTGAAGGAGCCGCCGTTGAAGAAGAAGAGCGGGCTCAGCCAGTAGAGCCGGCCACTCAGTGCATCGACCTGGCCGTCCCCGTCGGCGTCCGCATTCTGGACCACGGCGGCGAAATAGGCGTTCACCTGCGCCAGCGCGGCGATGTCGGCCGGCGACAGCGGCAGTTCGACCCCCATCGGGTTATGGGCCGGGGTGACGATCGCACCGTTGGACGCAAGAGCCTGGAAGTCGATCAGCGTGAGGGTGTCGCTCGCAGCCGTGAGCGGCAGGGTGGCGATCCCGTTGCCGAGACTGAGATAGCCGACGGGGCTCCCGGCGGCGTCGGCGAAGACGAGACCAGCCGGGCTGTTCCGCCCGACGCTGATCGAGAAGGCGCCATTCACGATGGGAAAGACCTCAGGCGACCCGGAGACATAGATGACCGCCACCCGGGTGGCACCGGCGAGCGTCGTCAGCGCAGCGCCCCCGGCAACAGAGCGCGGGACGGCCGCAGCCGGGAGATGCCCCCGCAGCGTGATTTTCGATTGGTGTTCGTTGGGGCCTGACGCGCAGCCCAGTGCGGACCAGAGCAGCGCGACGGCAATGGCGTACCTTCGCATGGGACCTCCCGAGGGGGTCCACCATCCGGCCGCGAAGCAGAGGGGCAGCGACCCCTGGCGGGGCCGTCCTGACGGTCGAGGGGGACCGCCATGAGCGTACGGCGACAGTACCTGGAGCGCAAGATCGTCGAGGGTTGCCACATTGGCGTGTCAGGCCTCATGGCCGGCGCGTACCTGCCGCCCTGCCCTCTGCGTTGCCCAAACCGCGCTTTGGCGTACCTTGAGACGTGGCGTCGCCTGCTGGTGGGGGGCGGTTGACAGGCCGCCACGATAGGAGCTCCACGTGACCTTCAGGCCGGCCCTCTGGTATCCGATCGCCGTCGGGTTGACCCTCGTCAACGTGGGTGCGGCCTGGTTCGCGGCCAGTGCAGCCCAGCCGCTGCACGCCTCGACCCATGCAGCGCTCGCGGTGGCCTTTGGTCTCTGGGCTCAGCGCTTGCGCCAGCGGCCCCGAAACGATGACATCGAGGCCCGCCTTGAATCGCTGATGCTGGAGGTCAACGCCCTGCGCCAGGAACTGGCGGAGGTGCAGGAACGTCTGGACTTTACCGAACGCATGCTCGCCCAGGGCCCCACTTCCCGTCGCCTCGATCCGCTCCGGTAAGCCGGACCACCGCCGGCGCGTTCATGTCGCCGCGCGGTACCGACCCATCCTCCGGACACCCACTCACCCGGACAGCCCGATCATGCCCGCAGACACCTTGCTGATCATCGTGCTCACTGCCCTCGGGGCAACAACAGCTCCCCTCGCGCTCTGGCTCAGAGCGTTGCGACGGATCCGGCATCTCGAGATGACCCTGCTCGTGCAGACGACCGACAGCGACCGCTACGAGGAGCTGCGCGCCCTCCTGAACCAGATCGAAGTACACACCGACCAGCTCGCCGACAGCCAGGCACTCCTCGCCCGCCGTCTGGGCGATCGCATCGACCAGCTCCCGCTTGCGGGGGTCGATCACCCGCGCTCGATCACACCGCACTAGCCGCTCGACTCCGCCGCCCCCTTCCCGGTCGGATCGCCGGCAGGCAGCGACCGGGCGATACACAGAGGCATTCAACCGGGAGCACAACTATGGAACTCGGTGCGTTTTCCGTCAGCCTGGCAGTCAAGGACCTCGAGGCGTCCAGGGCATTCTACGAGAAGTTCGGCTTCAGGGCCTTTGCCGGCGAGGCCTCCCGTAAATGGCTCATCCTGAAGAACGGCCCGCACGTGATCGGCCTCTTCCAGGGCATGTTCCCGAAGAATATCCTGACCTTCAATCCGGGCTGGAACAGCGACGCGGCCAGACTCGACAGCTTCACCGACGTCCGCGCACTGCAGCGCCAGTTGAAGGCGGCAGGCGTCGCTCTGATGACCGAGGCCGATGAAGCCACCACCGGGCCCGCCAGTTTCATGGCAATCGATCCGGACGGCAATCCGATCCTGGTCGACCAGCACGTCTGACCCCGCCTCCCCCCATGGGCCCGTCGGCCGGCAAGTCGCGACGGGACCCGTGGGCCGCGGCGCTGCGGGTCAGGCTCGGCGCGGAGTGACATTCGCGCCTGCCTGACCCGAGGGCCTGCTCCGCACGGCACCGATTACCGCCTGGCCGGGGTTCCCGGCTGATCCGGGGCCCGCATCGTCATCGATGCCGCCGAGTCCTGGGCCATGATGATCATCAGCGCGTCCGGCTGCCCAGCCCACAAGACGAACGGAACGCGCGGACCTGGCATGCCACCGACATCCACCTGCTTCGCATAGGGAGCGTATAGCATGTAGTGGGGCGGCGCACTCGAGAACTGATTGGCAAAGGGGTTCCAGGTCCAGTTCTCCTGCGAGAGCATGTAGACGATGCCCGGCTTCCTGGGCGCGTGGAAGCGGCCGCTCTTGTACCCCGCGGCCACCTGGCGCTTGACCTCGTCCTCGGAGAGCCGTTGGGCACGGAGCTCCTCGCGGTAGAGTCGCGCCGGGAGAGTCGTCGCCGTGCCTTCGGCGTCATAGCAGACCGGTTCGATCGTCTCCGGACGCTCGCGTTCGACCAGGCAACTGTATCCGTTCGTACCGCTGCGGGTCTTGGTGTAGCCTCTCCCGCTCAGGACATAGAGAGAGGCGCGGCTCGAGACCTCCGGTGCCGCCGCACTGAGTGCCAACCGCGTCTGCTCCTCTGCGCTCGTCGCGGTCAGGGGGGCCGGAGGTCGTGGCTGACTGGCGCTCGGCGGGCTCTGCGCCGCGGCGCCGTGAACGAGGACCAGGCCCAGCAGCATGGCGCGCGCCGTCATTGGAACATCTGGAATGCGTGACATGGGTAGCTCCATTCTTCGGTGAATGCTCATCCCTCCTCCTCCACGAATGCCTTCAATCGAGCCGCCGCCGCGTCCCACTGTGCGGTGATCTGATCGAGGTACTGCCGGGCCTTTTCGAGGCGCTTGCTGTCGAGCTCGAAGACGACCTCCCTGCCCCGGCGGGCATCGCGCACCAGGCCCACGTGGCCGAGCGAGCGCAGATGCCGGGTAATCGCCTGACGCGTCACACCGGTCCCCTCACTCAGGCGGGTGATCGAGAGCGGACCCTCCGCTGACAGGCGGCTCAGCAGGCGGAGTCGCGTCGTATCGCCCAGGGCGGCGAAGACCGGCGCGGCCGTTGGCTCCCGCCGCGCGGCCGCACCGCGACTAGGCGACATACTTGACCAGCTTCGCGGTCTGTGACACCCACCCCTCGTTATGCTTGCCGAAGGCCTCGGCCCGGCGGGAGAGCGGAATCCCATCGAAGCCGGACTCGGTGATGTGGATCGCGGTGCCGGTGGCGATCTCCTCGAGACGGAACTCCACGAGCGTCATCGGCTCGACGGAGTAGTCGACCTTGGGGTCGAACGCGTAGGGGTGCCAGCGATACGAGAGATAGTGCTCCGGCTGCATCTGCTCGATGTAGAAGTTGAGGATCAGGTCGTCGCAGCCCGCCCTGGTCATCGCGCCCCGGATGGTGGCGCCGGGGGTGAAGGCGCCCTGGAGGGCGATGCCGAACCAGGTCCCGAACTCCTTCGAGTCCGCGATGGCGCGCCAGACGCGGGCGCGCGGGGCGCGGACCTCCGTTCGGGTCTCGATCCGGTCGGTGCTGCTGGGGGCACTGGACTTCGCGGTCTGGGTAGCCATGAGTGACAGTCTCTCCGCAGAGTGGGTGGTGGCAGTGTCGTGAAGTCATGCAACACATGTGTTGCGTATTATACGGCGCGGTCCGCGAATATGCAATAGGAGTGTTGCACGACTATTGGCAGCGGGGCCCGCCATCCCCCGGGGCCTTCCCCAGGATCCCATCGAACAGAGCCCCGCGAGCGGACCGAGGCGGTAGGAGCCGCCCCACGGCTTCCCCGTGACCCTGCGCAAATTGCGGGTTGACTCGCAGTGCCCGGAGCGCCGGTCGGAAACGCCCCCCCTGTGAGGGCGCGCAAGTCGTGGCGAAGTCGACCCATGGATCGGAACTGTCGACTCAAGGAGTCGAGAGTTCGGCGAAGGGAGCGGAGCGGCCGACACTAATGGAGTTGCTCTGGGTCTCGACCCGAAGTCTGCGGGAGCAGTCCGAGTGAGTTGAGGTCGAGCGCCAGGAAGGGACATCGGGCGCGGGGGGGAGGAAGGCGGGCGGCCTCCGCCGAGCTCAGCGAGGAGCGCGCCTGGGTGCCATGCGTCGCGCGCGTGAGGCCGGCCCGACCGGCTGGGCGGCTCGAGCCACGTCGCGCGGCGAACCGCCCCACTGGCTCCTCCAGGCTCGACGGAGTTGCAGCGCCGAGCGGAAGCCCGCGACCTCGGCGGCTCGGGTGACGGTCGCGCCGCCTTCCAGTGACTGGCGGGCGCGCTCGAGGCGAATGGAGCGCAGGTATTGGAGCGGGGACACGCCAGCGTGGTCGATGAAGAGTCTGAGCAGGTGGCGACCGGTGGCATGCCCCACCGCCGCCAGCGCCGCCATATCCCATTCGCGATCGGGCCGCGTGATGATCGCGTCCTGTACCCGGTGCACGGCGGGGTGCAGATGGCGGCGATGCATGAGATAGGGTGACAGCTCCGGGTCCCGGGGGGATCGCCTGAGGTAGACGACCATGTCCTCCGCCACACTCCCCGCAAGCGCCTCCCCGCACTCCTCCGCAATCAGATGCAGGGCCAGATCGATCCCCGCCGTGATGCCGGCACTGGTCGCGACCGGGCCATCCACCACGAAGACGCGGTTGTCGATCACCTCGGCCTGGGGCGCCAGGGCCCGGAGCGCGGAGAGCAGCTCGTGATGGGTGGTGCACCGGCGGTGCGCGAGCAGTCCCGCCCGCGCAGCGAGGAGCGCGCCGGAGCAGATCGCAAGCAGCCGGTGCGGCGAATCCTCGGTGAGCAGCGCTCCGCCGAGCCGCTGCTTCAGCCACTCGGCAGTCGCGGCGATGGCCGGGGTCACCTGCGCCAGCTGCGCCGTCGGTTGACCGACCAGCACGATCCAGGTCACAGGATGCAGGCGCCCGGGCAGCGGATCGAGACCCACCAGCCCGAGGCCGACAGAGGTCGGCACGGTTGCGGTGGGGCCGGCGTAGCGGAGACGAAAGCGGGGTGGCAGGCCCTGCGCCCTGCGATGCAGGTTGGCGAGTCGAAACGCCTCCGCCGGCCCCGCGATGTCGAGCAGGAGGGAGTGCGGAGGGATGACGAAGAGCAGATCAATCAGGTGCGCGTGTGCGATCATTCCCGGACATCGCAAGGGGACCCAATGATACTTCCCAGAGGAGGCCGGCGAAATACGCCAGCGCATAGATGTCCGAAACTGCGCTAAACCTGTCGGCCCAGGGCGGCGACGGCGACCGCTCCATCTCCTACCTTACCGAACGCAGCGCCTGGACGGGCCGTTCCCGTCCGCGATCACCACCGTTCGCTCGAGAGGCCGGCCCATGGTCCGAGACCCGCACCGCAGCAGCATCCTCCTCGCCCTGTTGCTTGCCGGGGGGCCAGGGACGGTGCTCCGGGCGCAGGCCAGCAGCAAAGACTCAGCGTCGGCGCTCGAGCGCGGGGTGGACCCGAGCATCCGGCCTGGGGACGACTTCTTCGCGTACGCCAACGGCGCCTGGCTCAAGGCCACGGTGATTCCGCCAGGGAAGGAGCGGTGGAGCGCACGGAGCGAGATCAACGAGGTCACCCGGCAACAGGTCGCACAACTGCTGGATGACGCTGCTTCGGCACCGCCGGGCTCCCCCGAGAGGGCGATCGCCGACTTCCGAACCGCCTATCTGGACGAGGCCGCCATCGCGACGCGGGGGATCACCCCGCTCAGGCCGCTCCTCGACAGTATCGAACGGGTACGCGACAAGGCGTCGCTCACTCGGCTGCTCGGCCGAGGGCTCGGGGCCGACGTCGACCCGCTCAACTGGGGCGTCTATCGATCCGGTCGGCTGCTGGGGCTGTCGGTAGAGCCGTCGCTCCACGGCGAGAAGAGCTACGTCGCCTTTCTGCTGCAGGGAGGCCTCGGGCTGCCGGATCGCGAGCCCTATGTCAGTACAGATTCCGGGATGCAGGCGCTCCGGACGAAATACCAGCGGTACATCGGCCGGCTCCTGGCGCTGGCGGGATTCGATCGCGCGGACCAACGAGCAGCGGCGATCATGACCCTCGAAACGAAGCTCGCCCGATCCCAGGCGACCAAGGAGGCCTCGGCCCACGACCAGAACGCCGACAGCGTGTGGACGCGCGCCGACTTCACCCGGCGGGCGCCGGGGATGGACTGGTCTGCTTTTCTCAACGAGGCGGGGCTGGCCGGGCAGGAGTCGCTGGTGGTGTGGCAGCCCACCGCGGTGACGGGCCTGGCCGCCGAGGTGAAGTCGGCCCCGCTCGCGGCGTGGAAGGACTACCTGCGTTTCCATCTACTGGACGAGTACGCTGAAGTGTTGCCGCGGGCCTATGCCGATGAGGCTCGGGCGCTGCATGGCGCCGCCGTAGCCGGCGAGCCTGACGACACGCCGCGGGGGCAGCGGGCCATCGCGGCGACTCTGGCGGCGATGAGTGGCGCGGTTGGACGGATGTACGCCGAGCGGTACTTCTCGCCCGGGGACAAGGCGCGGGTGCAGACGATCGGCGCGAATGTCATCGCCGCGCTGGGCCGGCGAGTCGAGAGCCTCACCTGGATGTCATCGGCGACTAAGCGGATCGCGCTGACCAAGCTCAAGACGCTCTACCTCGGCATCGGCTACCCGGAGCGGTGGGAGGACTATTCAGACCTCACGGTGGACCCGAACGACGCGCTGGGAAATCTCCGGCGGGCGGCCGACTGGAAGTACCGCCATGCGCTGGCCCGTCTGGGGCAACCGGTGGACATGACGGAGTGGTGGATCGCGCCACAGACCGTCGGCGCCGTGCTCGTGTTCCAGCAGAATGCGCTCACCTTTGCCGCGGCGCTGCTGCAGACGCCCAAGTACGACCCGGCGGCATCCGACGCCGCGACCTACGGCGCGATCGGCGCCATCATCGGTCACGAGGCGAGCCACTTCATCGACCCGCTGGGGGCGGAGTACCAGGCCGACGGTCGAGAACGGCGCTGGTGGACGCCGGAAGACAGCGCGGGATTTCAGAGGGCGGCGGATGGTCTGGTGCGGCAGTTCTCCGGGTACCGCCCCTTCCCGGACCTGGGCGTCAACGGGAAACTCACCCAGTCGGAGAACGTCGCCGACCTCGGCGGCCTTTCCGCCGCCTTTGACGCCTACCGCGAGAGCCTCGGCGCCCGGGCCAGCGACACCGCCTGGGTGCGGCAGCAGGGCCGGGAGTTCTTTCTCGGCTTTGCCAGAAGCTGGCGGGCCAGGATCGGTGAGAGTGCGTTCCGCACCCAGCTCACGAGCAACGATCACGCGCCCGAACTGTACCGCGTAGCTACCGTGCGAAACCTTGATGCCTGGTACGACGCCTTTGACGTTCGGCCGGGCGACCGGCTGTACCTCGCCCCGGCGGCGCGGGTGCGCGTCTGGTGACGCCCGGGGCCATGCGGGTCACTGTCTGTGAGCTCCCCCAGGAGCCGTTGGCGCTGGCGGCGGCGTGGGCCGGGCTGTGCAGGCACGTATCGCAGGAGGGGTCGGAGCTGGTACTCTTGCCGGAATTCGCGCTCGTGGACGCGGTGTGGCAGGCGGAGCGGTTCGATGCCGCGCGCTGGGCGGAGGCCCTCGCACTGGGCGGGGCACTGTCCGAGCGGCTGCCTGAGTTAGGCGCAGACCGGGTCGTCGGGACCAGGCCCATCGCGGAGCGGGGCCGGCGGTTCAACGAGGGATATCTCTGGTCGCGGGTCGGTGGCCTGACACCGCTCCGGCGGAAGTACTTCCTGCCGGAGGAGGCGGGGGGGTGGGAGGCGGGCTGGTTCGATCGGGGCGACGCGGCGTTCCCGACGTACCAGATGCAGGGGCTCAGCTTCGGGCTCAACATCTGCACCGAACTGTGGGCGCTGGAGAGTCATGCGGGGTACGCCGAGGAGGGGGTGCAGGTAATTCTGACGCCCAGGGCCACGGGGGCGGCGACCGTGGCCAAGTGGTTCGCGGCGGGTGTGGTGGCGGCGGTGCGATCGGGAGCGTTCAGTCTCTCGTCCAACCGGGTGGACTCGACGGGGGCCTTCGGCGGCGCGGGGTGGATCATCGGCCCGGAGGGAGAGGTGCTGGCGCGGACCAGCGCCAAGGCGCCGTGGGTCACGGTGGACCTCGACCTGGCCAGTCAGGCGGCGGGGCGGGATGGGTATCCGCGATATGTGTTTCGGTGAGGGCGGAGCTTGTTTCGGGGCCGGCCCCTCCCCCCTCCCCCTTCCCCTTTCCCCCTGAAACCAACTCCCCGCCTGACACGTTGTGCCCCGTGGCTCACGATATATCGCACGCAATCACTCAAGACATAACCCGGACGCCATATGCGTAACCATCATGATGACTGGGGCTTAGGAGAATTCTTCGCGGAACTGAGCGGCGGGAAGTGGGATCAGTGGGGTCGCCATGGAGGCCGCCGGCGTCGGGGCTCCATGTTCGAATCGGGGGAGATGAAGTTCGTGATCCTCCGGCTCATCCGGGAGAAGCCTCGGCATGGCTACGAGGTCATCAAGGCCCTCGAGGAGAAGATGGGCGGCTGCTACACCCCCTCCGCCGGCACGGTCTACCCCACGCTGCAGCTGCTGGAAGATCAGGGCTATATCCGCGCGGTCGATACCGACGGCAAGAAGGTGTACCACATCACCCCCGAAGGGGAGCAGTACCTCGACGAGAACAAGACCGTGCTGGACGAGATCTTCGACCGGGTGCGCGACACCGTGCGGGACCTGGCCGGCGGCTCGATGGGCGAGATGAACAGCGCCTTCGGCAATCTGGCCCGCGCCGCCTATCGCCGGGCCTGGCGGAGCGGACCGGATCATCCGGCGCTCAGGCAGGTGGCCGAGATACTCCGGCGGGCCACGGCCGAGATCGAGCAGGCCTGGGAACCGCGCTGAGCACTGGCAGGGGCGGAGAGACTCTACTTCGGCCGGATTCCGAACGGCTCGAGCTGGGCCGCCGTCATCTCGAGGACATCGACGTGCAGCCGGATCGGGGTGAGCGGCGCGTCGGTCGAATCCGTGGGCACGGAGACAATCGCCTCGACGACATCCATGCCCTTGAATACCTGGCCGTAGACCGTGTAGTTGCCATCGAGGCGTGTGAGGCCGGCCGTGTTGGCCACGATATAGAACTGGCAGCCGGCGGAGCGCTTTTCGGGGTTGTCGTCGCGTCCCGCCCCGACCGCGCCGTAGACATGTCGCAGGCTGTCGTTGAACTCCGGGTCCAGGTTGTAGGGAGAGTCCTTGAATCCGGCGGGCGTGTCCGGACAGCCGCCCTGGGCCACGAAGTTCCTGATCACCCGATTGAAGGTGAGCGAGTCCCAGTAGTGCTGGCCGGCCAGCCGGAGAAAGCTGGCGCGGTGGTTAGGCGTCTCCGGATGCAGGTAGAAGAGGATTTCCCCGAGGTCGGTGCGGATCCGTCCCACGGGAAAGGTCGGAGGCGTCGGCGTCGCCGGTGCGGCCCAAGCGAGCAGGGCGGCGAGCAGGATGCTGAGGAGCAGTCGGTGCATCGGACCCCACAGGGGAGAAGGGTGAGTTGGGTCAGGGTGGAGGGTGCAGTGGGCCGCGGCGGGGGGCAAGGGGTAGAGGGGTGGTGGCGCGCCAGACGTGTCCATCCAAGAACCGTGCACCTATCGTATCTTGGACCTCATGCCCTCTCGCCCCCTTTCCGTACCCGCCAGCACCGAAGGGTTGCAGAGAAACCTCGTTTCCATCAGTCCGTTCTTCATCGTGAAGGACCTGCAGGTCTCGATCTCCCACTACGTCGAGCGCTTCGGCTTCCAGCTCGACTTCCAGGGTCCCGACGACGATGTATACTATGGCCGAGTGAGCCGAGACGGCCTCGGCATTTTTCTCAAGGCCATCCTCCCCGACGTGCTCCCCTGTCCGAACCACACCCGGCACGAATGGGCGCGTTGGGATGCGGGCATCTACACCCTGGACCCTGATGCACTCTTTGACGAATTCAAACACCGCGGTGCGTCGTTCGTGAAGGAGTTGTCGTTCATAGACGATGGCCTGTGGGGCTTTGAAGTCACCGATGCCGACGGATATGTCCTTGCCTTCTTTCAACTCCGCAAGAAGTAGAAACGATCACGACTGATCGCAAGCCAACCACCGTGTGAACCTGTCAGGGCTCGGCCGTCGGCATATGCGGGAGCTCCCGCCGCCAGGCGGCGGCAGGGACCGACTCACCGCCCACGCCGCGGTCCTGCAGCTCATGCGGGGCGTCAGGACACAGAATATCTATGCGTCCACAGCCATTGATCTGCGCGCACGATGTTGAGGCCAGTAGCCGCTGGTACCAGCAGCTTCTCGGCTGTACCAGTGCCCATGGTGGACCCAATTACGAACGGCTGGTACAGGATGGCCGTCTGGTCCTCCAGCTCCATCGCTGGGATGTGGCGGACCACCACGGACCCATCGGCGACCCCACCCTTGCCCCTGGAAATGGTGTACTCCTCTGGTTCGAGGTCGATGACTTCGACGCCGCTGCGTTACGCGCCCGGGAGTTGCAGGCTCCCGTCGTCCTTTCCCGGCATCGCAATCCTCCCGACGGCAATGGCGGACCCAATCACTGGGAGGTGTGGCTTCGAGACCCGGACGGCTACACCGTCGTGCTCGCAAGCCCTGACGGGACAGCGGATGGTACCTGGAAGCCATAGACTGAACCTTACGAGCCACCTGGCAACGATGGGCGGAGCGCTTGGGCGAGCTGGGAAAAGCAGGTTCACCTGTCATGCTCCGTTGCGGCCGATGGCGCCTCATGCGGATATCGGGGCGTCCGCCGGTCGCTGGTGGAATGCTATGGGCCACCGCCCGGTGACGCTACCGATCTGCTCGGACCGTTCGGCCTCCGGGTCGAGCTGTACTCGGACTGGTGGGCCGGTGCGAGACATGGGAGTGTCGCTCGCGGCGGGGCCCATCCACGGAGATTCGCCAGAGTCTCACGCGCAGACCCGAGAACACCCGAGGTCCTTTCGCGATGTGAGCCAAGTCATCGCTGACCGGTTTCTAACCAACGCATGCCCCCGACTGAGCGCGGCCCAGCGGTATGAGCAGGCTGGCTCGGGAAGTTTCGCCCGGGTAGGTTCTGTGAGACATGCTGCGCCCCGTCGGGTGACACGCGGTAGTTCAACAGCTCCTCCCGACCCATGGTCATGCTCGAACTGGCTTCGACTCCCAGGCAGCTCACGGCCATTCGCACGCTCTTCCGGGAGTATGCGAACGCCCTCGGCGTTGATCTCAGCTTTCAGGGATTCGAGGAGGAGCTGCGTGATCTGCCCGGTGATTACGCCGGCCCGAGGGGTGCCCTGATTCTCGCGCTCCTCGGACTGGAACTAGTCGGCTGTGTCGGTGTCCGTCCGCTGGACGCGGCCACAGCGGAGATGAAGCGGCTCTACGTTCGGCCTGCCGGACGTGCCAGCGGAGTCGGCCGCGCGTTGGCACTGTCCGCCATCGCCCACGCACGACACGCCGGGTACCAGCGGATGCGCCTGGACACCCTCGCACAGATGGCCCCTGCCCAGGCCTTGTATGCCTCGCTCGGCTTCGTGCCGATTCCGCCTTACCGGCATAACCCGATGCCGGGAACGGTCTATATGGAGCTGCAGCTCTGATCCGAGGGAGCTGAGCGAGCCTCCAGCCAGCGGGCTGGCTCACCGACACCTGCACTCGGGAGGGCGGGGCCGAGCGCGTGACGTCCGGGTGGCACAGCCCGGTGTCGCCGGGTAGGTTCTCCGCGACCTGCCGCGCCCTGCAGGGATGCGCGGTCGTCAGGCGGCTGACTGCGTCGTGAGGATGGGCATGCGTTGCCGGCGGCATTCCGACGACTCCGGATTCACCCTTACATCGGGATCCCAATGGCCAAGGTCACAGGCATAGGCGGCGTCTTCCTCAAGGCCGGCGACCCTGCCAGCCTCGGCGAGTGGTACCGCACCCACCTTGGATTCGACATCCAGTCCTGGGGTGGTGCCCAGTTCCTGTTCAACCGCAGAGACCAGGCCGGCGTCGGCTACTGTGTGTGGAGCCCCTTTCCTACTTCCACCAAGTATTTCGAACCCAGCGACAAGCCGTTCATGCTCAATCTCCGTGTCGACGACCTGGAAGGCCTCCTGGCTCAGTTGCGAACGGCTGGGGCTCATGTCCTTGATCGGAGGGAGGACGCCGAGAATGGGAAGTTCGGCTACGTGCTCGATCCGGATGGCACCCTGTTGGAGTTGTGGGAGCAGAGCGCCGACGATCCCTACGTTCCAACAGAGTCGTGAGGCAACGCGGGTGAGGCGCGGTCCTGAGGTGGCAGCCTGCAACGAACGGCCCAACGGCTGACACGCATCGCGTGTCGTTTCTACACTTCTCCCACCACGCCTCCGCACCTAGCCCCTTGCGACTGGCCATGTTGGCCGTGAAGGCCGAGTGGCGCATGACTTGCGCCCCAGCCTCGCGTACGCCTGGACCGATCTCCACTCTCATTCGAGGTCTGCATGCGATGCCTTCTCGCAGTCGCACTGGTGTTGGCTGGCGGCGGTTCCCTGGCCGCACAGAGCACCCGTCCTCGCATCTCGCTCGGCTACGCCTTTGCCACCTACCTCGAGACTAGTGGCGGCAATGCGCCAGTTGGTGCCTATCTATCCCTGGCCACGCCGAGCACGAACGGTTTCGAACTCGACGTCGCCTACCACCGTGATCCGGAGACCTTTTTCGGCAGGAAGTACACTCTGAACACGGTCACGGCTGCGCTGGGTCCTCACGCCTTCCTGGGCTCCGGGGCCACGCGTCCCTACGGACATATTCTGTTCGCGCTGCGCCACGATTCGTTTGCAGGGGCCACCAACACTTCTTACGGAGCCATAGCCGGCCTCGGTATCGATATACCGCTCGTACCAGGCTTGGCCGTTCGAGCGGGCAGCGACTTCCAGCTCTTCTTCGACCACGGGAACACCCTGAAAACCCTGCGCTTCCTCGGGGGGGTCACCTTCTGAGATGCCGCCTGCTATCCCACGAACCGAGCCATCGGGGCGTGGCCGTCCCGCGCCAGGCTGGCACGGCCCACGGATCGCTGGTAGGTTCTCCGCACGGTCCGCGACCTTTCAGGTCAGGTGCGGACGTTAGGCGGCTCGACTGCGTCGCTCGTCATTGCCCGGACGCGGTCTCCCTCCATCATCCCCTTCTCCTCCCCACGGCCAAGGAGTACAGCCATGCGATCTGCGCTCGTCGTGCTGACGCTGACACTCATTTGCGGACATGCCCGCACAGCGGCGGGCCAGACCATGCCGGCCGATGTCGGCTCCGGCCGCATTGCCTGGTTTGACCTCACCACGACTGATCTATCGCGCTCGAAGCAGTTCTACGGAGAGCTCCTGAGTTGGAAATTCACGCCGGTCCAGGGGACTGATCAGGCGGCGGAAATCGTCGCAGGTGACACCCCGATCGGAACGCTCCGCGTGGCGGATGGCGCGATCAGCGTCTTCAACGGCGTGATCTACGTGCAGGTCTCCGACCTCGTGGCCACCTGTCAGAAGGCCAGAGCATTGGGCGGCACGGTTCCACCAGGCTTCCCGTTCAACCTGCCAGGCGGAATCGGCGCGATTGCCCTGGTCGTCGATCCCGGCGGGCATCCGCTTGGCCTGTACTCGCGTACCCCGCTCCCGACGGATGCGCCCCACGCGCAGTGACGAGACCGGCTGCCAGTCGACTCGCCAGCGGATGCCCGAGCCGGGACGCGACCGGACCGTTGACACCGGCTGCCATGATCACTGGTCGTCGGGCCGGTTCCCCCGGACGCGCCCCGCCCTGCTGGGGATGCACAGTCCTTAGGCGGCCTCACCGTCCATCGCAGGACCTCCTGTGGACGTACAGATCGTGACCTTTCTGCCCAGCCATGCTCGCGCGTTCGATGCGCTGAATCGCGCCTGGCTGGTGGAGAACGCACTCCTCGAGCATACCGATGAGGAGATCCTGGCAGATCCCGTCGGCCGCATTGTCGCGCCGGGCGGCCAGATCTTCATCGCGCTCAGTGGCGACGAGATCGTCGGCACCTGTGCCGTCGTCCCCGATGGGGTCGATACCTTCGAACTGGCCAAGCTCACGGTCGCCGCCGCCGCGCGGGGGCATGGTATCGGGCGACGCCTGGTCGCGGCCTGCCTCGCCTTTGCGCAGGCGCGCAATGCCACGCGTGTTGTGCTGCTCTCCAATTCCAGGCTTTCCACTGCGCTCCGCCTCTATGAGACGATGGGTTTCCGGCACACCCCGGTGCCCGCCAATGTCAAGTACGTACAGGCGGACGTTCACATGGAATACGCCTTCGCGCCGCTCGGCGCCTAACTAGCGCACGCATCCGCCTGGGCGAGACCACAGAGCTGTTGCGGACTGGCACGGGCGACCGTTCACGGGCCGAGTCTCCACGCCGGTCTCGTCCCTTGACTGACGGGCCACGGCTCGCCAATGTGACCTCTCAGCGAGGGGACCCCAATGCGACTTGAATCGCCCCGGGATTGCCGGAGACTCCATTCCGTGAGAGGTTGGAGTCATGGCCAGACGAACCAGGTTTTCTCCAGAAGTGCGTGAGCGGGCGGTGCGGCTCGTGCGGGACCACGCGCCGGAGCACGCGTCGCAGTGGGCGGCGATCACGTCGATCGCCGGCGAAGATCGGCTGCTCGGCGGAGACGCTGCGGCATTGGGTGCGCCGGGCCGAACGCGATACGGGCCAGCGCCCCGGGCTGACGACGGACGAACAGGCCCGCGCTGAAGGCGCTCGAACGCGAGAATCGCGAGCTGCGGCGCGCCAATGAGATTCTGCGCAAGGCGTCGGCGTATTTTGCCCAGGCGGAGCTCGACCGCCGCGGGACGTGATGGTGGCGTTCATTGACGCCCACCGCGGCAGCGTACGGAGTCGAGCCGATCTGCGCGGTGCTGCCGATCGCTCCGTCGACCTACTACGAGCAGAAGGCGCGCGAGGCCGATCCGACGCGACTGCCGGCGCGGGCCCAGCGCGACGCCGCAGCTGCGCCCCGAGATCGAGCGCGTGTGGCAGGCGAACCGGCGGGTCTACGGCGCGAAGAAGGTGTGGAAGCAGCTGCGACGCGAAGCGATGTGCCGTGGCGCGCTGCACCGTCGCGCGGCTGATGCGGCACGCTGGCTTGCGCGGCGTGGTGCGCGGTCGGCGCGTGCGGACGACGATCCCCGACGCCGCTGGCCGATCGGCCGCCGGATCTGGTGCAGCGGCAGTTCACGGCGACGCGGCCGAATCAGCTGTGGGTGTCGGACTTCACCTACGTCGCGACGTGGCGGGGCTTCGTCTACGTCGCGTTCGTGATCGACGTGTTCTCGCGCCGCATCGTCGGGCTGGCGCGCGTCGACGTCGATGCGCAGCGATCTCGCGCTCGACGCGCTCGAGCAAGCGCTGTACGACCGCGAGACCGACGCGACGCTCGTGCATCACAGCGACCGCGGCGGTGCAATACCTGTCGATTCGCTACACCGAGCGGCTCGCCGAGGCGGGCATCGAACCCTCCGTCGGCAGCCGCGGAGACGCGTACGACAACGCGCTCGCGGAAACCGTGATCGGCCTCTTCAAGACCGAAGTGATCTCACCGGGACGGCCCCTGGAAGGGCTTCGAGGAGGTCGAGTACGCCACGCTCGAATGGGTGGCCTGGTTCAACACGCAGCGCCTGCTGGAACCGCTCGGCTACGTCCCGCCGGCGGAGTACGAGGAGCAGTACCACCGTGCCCAGGCCGGCCGCTCGGCCCTGGCACTCAACTAACCGAGCTCTCCGGAAAACCCGGGGCGATTCAACTCGCGATCATGCACCTCTACGGGGAGCGGCGATCACCATGAAGGCGAGGAAGAAGCCGGTGCACACCCCAGGCAAGGTGAAGCCGAAGGCCAAAGGCGTGTCGGGCGCGCGCAAACCACGCACATCGGCCACCACGTCAAAGTCCAGGTCCAAGTCTTCTCCGAAAGCGGGCGCGACCGGGACCGCGGCTTCCCGGCTCATCGACCAGCGGATCCGCGATCTGGGGGGATGGCGCGGGGAGACCCTGGCCCGCATGCGGGCGCTGATTCTGGGCGTCGATTCAGAGATGACCGAAGAGGTCAAGTGGATGGGCACTCCGGTCTGGTCCCACCATGGGATTGTGTGCACCGGGGAGAGCTACCTGAAGGTCGTGAAGCTCACCTTCGCCCGGGGCGCCGGAGTCCCGGACCCATCGCGCCTCTTCAATTCCAGCCTGGAGGGCAACACCCGACGGGCGATCGATATCCACGAAGGGGAGAAGGTCGCCGTGGGCGCCTTCAAGGCCCTCGTGAAGGCCGCGGTGGCCCGGAACGCCTCGGCGGCGAAGAACCCCTCGCGGCGCCCCACTCCTCGCTGATAGCTCCGGAAGGTTTTCCATGCCATCTGCTTGCGGCACCCGGGTTCTGGCTGCCTTCGTCACCCTGTCGCTGCTCGCGGCGTGCGGCGATACCGCCGGCCCATCCGGGTGCAGCGGACCGGTGACCGTCACAGTCGGGCCAGGCGCGAGGCCCGGCATCTCCTGGTCCCCGGCCTGCCTGGCCAGCGACCTGCTCGTGGATAGTCCTGCCCCCGGTGGCACCATCTACTGGCGGATCACGACCGCGAACGGCACCAACGGCCTGCGCTCCCCTGTGACCTATGGAGCGTCGCGCCCTGGCGCGATTTCCTTCGATCCACTCATGAACCTGGTGTCAGGATCCTTCTACACCGTGACGGTGTCGCGCGCCGACAGCTCCGGCCACTTCGCGGTGGCGGGAACAGTCACGATTGTCCGATGAGAGCGGCGGCGTGCAGCCGCGACCTCCTGACTCTCATGCGACTCTTGCAACTACGCGATTTCTATGACTTGTTGAACCTACGCCCTGTCCTGTGCATCGGCGTTGCGGTTCGGGTCCTGCGTTCAATTGCAGTGTTGCTTTGAACTCACAACACGGCGACTGCTCCCCTTCGCTAGGCGACTGCGCGTTTGCCGCGGCGACGGGCCTTCGGTTCGGCAATCGAGAGCAGCGCTTCCGGGTGCTTGGCTGCGACCCGCAAAAGGACTCCTGCGGGGCCCTCGGGAGCCCGCCTGCCCTGCTCCCAATTCTGTAGAGTATCGACACTAATGCCGAGCAGTGAGCTGTCCGGGGTTCCGTGGACACCATCCTCAGGTACTTTGGGTCGTGGAGATGGCCGATGCTCACCAGCTACCAGCAGGGGGATGCGGCGACGATCAAGCAGGTGGTCCTGCACCCGACCCAGCGTCTGGTTGGGACATGACGCTGTCGTTGCGTGGTAGATTGAAGCCTTGAACCTGTTCCCGGGAGATCCAATGAAGTACAAGGTCGCAGTCCACCACTCGGAAGAGGGCTACAGCGTGTCGGTGCCCGGACTGCCCGGCTGCTGGTCCCAAGGCCAGACTGAGGAGGAAGCCGTGGAGAACATCCGGGATGCCATCCGCGAGTACCTCTCGGTCGCGGAGGAGTTGGCCGGTACGGAGGTGCGGGAAATCGACGTCGCGGTCTGAGCGCGCCGAAACTGCCCGGCATCAGTCATCAGGACGCGGTGCGCGCGCTCGGCAAGGCCGGTTTTCGCATCGCCCGGCAGGGAAAGCACATCGTGATGACTGACGGAGTCCGTATCCTGACCATCCCGCGGCACAACCCGGTCAACGCCTTCACCATGGGCGGAATCGTGCGGGATGCCGGGCTCACGGTGGAGGAATTCAAGAAGTTGCTGTAAGCGAGGCGAGAAACTCACAACGCAACTTGCAACACCGGTTCGGACATAAGAAAAAGCTCCACAACGGAAGTCGTTGCAGAGCTTGCTCTTCAAAGTATCGGGACGGCGGGATTCGAACCCGCGACCCCCTGAACCCCATTCAGGTGCGCTACCGGACTGCGCTACGTCCCGTTGCTAACCGGGCGCAAAAGGTACCCCGCAACCGCGACCGCCGGTAGGCCTGGACTCAAGTGATGAATTAGCGCGTGACCAGCCTCAGGTCGATCTCAGTCTGGACCCTTCCACCAGCCTATGATCTCTCGGGAACGGCGCCTGAGGCCAGCCGCGCGGGCTCCCCAGTGGCAGGAGCCGTACCAGCGTACTCGACAGCCGCCCAAGCCATTGCCCAGCAAACAGTTACACCATTATGCCACCCGCCTCCGCGGACCACCTCTCCCTCGCACTACCGCCCCCGTGCCACCCGGGTGGCATTCCGCCAAGCCCGATCCCCCGACATCTTTCCTTCCAGCACCGAGTACCGGCTTCCAGGGTCCAGCCGCGACGGGGACAATTTGCTCGCACGGAACGAGACCCATCGCACTGCTCGGCATGACCGCCTCGGTCAACATCGGGCGGATGTCGTTCGCAACCGGCCAGTTGTTGCCCACTTCGCTCGGCATGACAGCCTGGGCCAGCACCGGGCAGGTGTCGCTCGCTTCACCGCTGGATGACTCCGTCGAACTCGGAACCCGAATCCCCATCCCCCCAACCCGGCCACCCATGCACCGCCGTCACTTCCTGGTCCGCTCCGGTCAGACTGCCCTCGCCCTCGGTCTCCTGCCCCGCCTTGCCGGCTGCAGCCGGGGTGACGCGACCGGCCAGGACGCGCCCTTCTTCGCCCTCCGGGACCGCTACTTCCTCAAGGCGCTCGAGCTCAATCCGGTCACGGCGACGTACCTCGGCGGCGATGGCTACGACCCAAGCCTGCTCAAGATCAGCGGCCGGCTCCGCGACTGGCGCCCCGATGCGCTCACCGCCGAACGGCAGTTCTACCAGGACATCGAAACGGAACGGGCGAAGATCGACCCCGCCACCCTCTCCCCCCAGGCCCGCATCGACCACGCGGTCCTCGGCGCGCAGCTCCTCTTCCTGATCCGCCAGTCCGGTGAGCTCAGGAGCTACGAACGCTGCATCGATACCTACGTCGCCGAGCCGTTCCGCGGCGTCGATTGGCAGATCCAGGGGATGTCCGACATCCCCGGTTCGGACGCCCAATCGCCTTCACTCCGCGGTACCGAAGACGAGTGGGCCCTCGTGGTCGACCGGGTGAACGCGATCCCCGCCTATATCGACGCCGCCAAGGCGAACCTGCTCGCCGGGAAGAAGAGCGGCAACCAGCCCGACCACCGGATGATCGAGCAGCGACGGCGTCGCCGGCGCCAAGGCCAACGCCGACTACTTCCGCAAGACGCTCCCCGACAGCGCCAGGGCATACCTCGGCGAGCCGCCCCTTCGCGGCGGCGACGCTGGCCCAGCTCACGACCGCCTCGGCGACGGCGGCCGACGCCTGGGAGGGCTTCGCCGGCTTCCTGCTCACGACCTACGACCCGAGCGGATCTCACCGATCGCTTCGCTGCCGGCGAAAAGGAGTACGCCTGGCGGGTGAAGAACTGCCTCCGGCTGGACCGGAACCTCGAGGATCTCTTCGCCTACGGCGCGGCAGCAGGTCAGCCAGCTACGAGGACGCGCTCTTCGAGGTGGCCGAGGACCGTCGCCAGGGAGCAGGGGCTCAACCTGCCCTGGAGCAGCGACGCCGACCGCCGCCGCTCCGCTCGCGCCGTGATGGATCTGCTCTCGAAGGATTCGCCGAAGAACGACGACGAGCTGTTCCAGTGGTACGTGACGCGCGGGACAGCGCGCGGTGGCCTACGGCCGGGACCAGAAGCTGTTCGACATCCCGGCCGACTATCGCCTCGAGGTGACGCCGACTCCGCCGGTGCTGCGCAGCACGATCGACGCCGCCTACTACCCCGCGCCGCCGTTCAAGAAGACCGGCGTCGGCCGCTTCTATCTCAGCCCCGACCGGCAACGACCCGGCGGCGCTCAAGCTCAACAACCGCGCCTCGGTGGCCGACACCGCGGTCCACGAGGGCTTCCCCGGCCACGACTGGTACTACAAGTACATGACCGAGCACGCCGCCGAGATCAGCAACATCCGCTGGCTCACGCCGGGTGCGGTGGAGGATTCGTCCTCGATGTGGGAGGACTCGATGGCGAGCGAAGGGTGGGCGCTCTACGCGAGGAGCTGATGGCGGAGCCGGCGGCCGGGACGGCCGAACGGCTTCTACGATCGCCGGCGAGCGGCTCTACGAGCTGCAGGGCCAGCTGCTTCGCGCGGTGCGGGTCCGGGTGGACGTCGGCATCCACACCGGGCGGATGACCTTCGACGAAGCGGTGGACTACTTCCTCGAGCACGTCGAGTTCTCGCCGGGGGCGCGCGACGCGGGCCGCCGGCGACGACCGAGGCCCGGGCCATGACCGACGGGGCGCCAATCGCGCGATGTACCGGTACTCCAAGTGGCCCACCCAGGCGATCTACCTACAACCTCGGCATGCGCGCCATCCTCTCCCTGCGGGCCGATTATGCAGACCAGGCAGGGTAACGCATACTCGGAAAAGGAGTTCCACGAGCGGTTCATGCAGATGGGATCGATCCCGATGGGCTTCTTTCGAGACACGTTTCTGGCCTAGCAGTTGCTTCTTCAGGGAAGGGGAAGGGGAAAAGCGATACGACCAGGATCTCCTGGGGCTCGGCTCGAAGCTCGGAGGGATCCCCCGCTACGCTCGGGATGACAGCCTTTGCCCGCAATGCCGCCACCCCGCCTTCCCGCCACTCCGCCCTCCGCCATTCCCCCCTCAACTTCCCACGCCTCCGAGCGATACCAGAGGTATCAGAGGCGCTCGAGGCGCAAGGGGGGATCGATGGGAACACCGGGAGAGCTGGATGAGCAGGAGGCATTCTGGAGTGATCGCGACGCATGGCGCGGCGATCAGCACAGCGAGACGGTCAACCTGGAGGCGTGGCGGGAAAGCGGCGAGGTGGGTTGGGTCTGGGCCGAGCCCGATGCGGAGCCGGCGGAGGAGTGGCCCGAGGACATGGCCGGACCGGAGTACTGGCTGTTCAAGAAGGACGGGCACTGACCGACGTCGTTCGAAAGCCGGCGGCGGGGATTGAACCGGCGACCCCCTGATTACGAATCAGGTGCTCTACCGCTGAGCTACACCGGCGGCCCGAAGAAAAATCGTCGGCTCGGCTGAACCGACGACCGCAGCAGACTGCGCGATGCCCTGGCGCGGATTCGAACCGCGACGCCTTACGGCACTACCCCCTCAAGATAGCGTGTCTACCAGTTTCACCACCAGGGCGAGGGGCAAGAAGTTAGCGGACGGGGGTCGGAGCGTCAACCCGCGTGGCGCGTCGCCCATCCGCCCACAGGACAATGTCTTAGGCCTAGCCGTGAGGGCCGTGCGACGGCTCGGCGCCACTCCTATGGGATGATGTCAAAGGTGACGCTGGTCCCGCCCGCGAGGCTCCCCGAAGTCACGGTCAGGGTGAAGCCGCTGCCCACCTGATCGATGGTCAGGTCGCTGAAGCTTGCCACCCCCGCGACCGCGTTCACTTGAGTCGTCCCCCCCAGCACCGAGCCACCACCCGCCCCGTCCGCACCGATGGCCATCGTGATCAGGTCCGTCGCCCCCGTCACCAGATTGCCCTGCGCATCCTCGATCGACACCTCGATGGCCGGGCTCATGACGGCCCCCACGGCTGTCGTACTCGGCGGCTGCACTGTAAACGTGAGGTGATCCGCCGGCCCAACGGTGCCGGTCGCGGTGAAGGTGACGGGGTTGCCACTGATGCCACTGCCAGTCGCCGTCGCGGTGAGGGTGTTGCTGCCAACAATGTTCCCCAGCGTCCAGCTTGTGACCGTCGCGATGCCGCTGCCGTTCGTGAGAATCGCGGAGGTCGGATTGACGGTGCCGCCGCCACTTGCCACCGCGAATGTCACGCTTGCACCGATCACCGGATTGCCATGACTGTCGGTCACCAGGACGGCCGGGTCGGTAGCCACCGCTGTCCCGACCGTAGCGCTCTGATTGTCGCCGGCACTGACGGCGATGCTCGCCGCCGGGCCAGCGGTGCCGGTGGCCGTGAAGGTGACGGGGTTGCCACTGATGCCACTGCCAGTCGCCGTCGCGGTGAGGGTGTTGCTGCCAACAATGTTCCCCAGCGTCCAGCTGGTCACCATCGCGATGCCGCTGCCGTTGGTCGTCGCGCTCCCACCCGTCACCGATCCAGCCCCCGTTGCCACCGCGAAGGTCACGCTTACACCGCTCACCGGATTGCCATGACTGTCGGTCACCAGGACGGCCGGGTCGGTAACCACCGCTGTCCCGACCGTAGCGCTCTGATTGTCGCCGACACTGACGGAGATGATCGCCGCCGGGCCGACCGTGCCGGTGGCCGTGAAGGTCACGGGGTTGCCACTGATGCCACTGCCAGTCGCCGTCGCGGTGAGGGTGTTGCTGCCCACGGTGTTCCCCAGCGTCCAGCTGCCGACCGTGGCGATGCCACTCGGACTGGTCGTCGCATTCCCACCCGTCACCGATCCGGCCCCTGTGGCCACGGCGAAGGTGACACTCACGCCATTCACGGGGTTGCCGCTGCCGTCGGTCACCAGGACCGCCGGGGCGATCGTAACGGGGCTCCCGGCCGTCGCCGTCTGCCCCGAGCCGGCGCTCAGCGCGATCGTGGTGGGCGTACCCGCCGTGATGGAGATGGACGAAGAGGTGACGCTCGAATAGCCGGAGGTGGCAAAGGTCAGCGTCCGTGCGCCCGCCAGCCCCGTGATCGAGAGATTGGTGAATACCGCCTGACCGCTGGCGTTGGTGCTGACCGGCGTCGTGCCGCCGAGACTGCCGCCGCCTGACGCGAGGCTCACGGCGACAGGTACGCCCGCCTGCAGCACCGGATTGTTGCTCGCGTCCTGGAGCTGAACCACCGGCTGCTGCACAAAGACCTGGCCGTTCTGGGCGCTCGCCGAGGGCTGCGTTGTCAGGGCGAGCTTGCTGCCCCTCCCGGAGCCGAGGGTGATGGTCGACGAGGTGACCGGCGAGAGCCCGGTGCCCGTGAAGCTCAGCGTGTAACTGCCCACCGGGCCGGTGAGTGTCAGGGTGCCGAAGGTCGCCGCGCCACTCGAATTGGTCGTGGCCACCGCGTTGGTGAGACTCCCACCCCCGGGCGACGAGCCTATGCTCGCAATGATCGAGATCCCCGCCGTGGAAACCGCATTGCCTGCCCCGTCCCGAAGCTGCAGCACCGGCTGGGTCGGGAAGGCGACCCCGCTCGAATCACTCGCGGAGGGCTGGGTGGTGATGGTGAGCGTGCTCGCCGTGCCGGCACTGATGGTCACGTTCCCCGACACGGTCCCCGTGAGGCTCGGCGCATCGAACTGAATGGTGTAGGTCCCGATCGGGCCGCTGATCGCGAATCCGCCGAAGCTTGCGCGCCCCGAGCCGCTGGTGACCGCCGTCGAGCCGGCAAGTATAGCTCCGCTCGGTCCGCTGGCGATCGAGGCGGTGACGGTCACGCCCGAGCTGCTGACGTTGTTGCCCGCCGAGTCCTCGATCTGGATGCGCGGCTGAGTCGACAGGGCGATGCCGCTCTGCCCCGAGGATGAGGGCGAGGTGGAGATGGCCAGCTTCGTCGCCGTTCCAGCGGAGAGGGTAATCGTCCCGGAGGTCACCCCGGTGAGCGGCGGGGAGTCGAAGCTGAGCGAGTAGCTGCCGGTCGATCCCGCGATCGACAGTCCACTAAAGGTCGCGGTGCCGCTGGCAGTGGTGATTGCCGTGGCGCTGCCCACCGAGCCGGTGCCGGTGAGGAGGGTTGCCGTAACGGTGACGCCCGCCTGCGAGACGGGATTGCTGTTCCCATCCTGCAACTGCACCACCGGCTGGGTCGCGAACGGGATGCCGCTCTGCGCCGCGCTGCTCGGCGGAGTCGTGAACGCCAGCTTGGTCGCCGTGCTGGTGGTGCCGGTGGCGGTGAAGGTCGCCGGGGAGCCGGAGAGTCCCGCCGATGTCGCCGTCAGGGTGTTCGCGCCGGCAATCGTGCCGAGGGTCCAGCTCGTGACGGTCGCGAGGCCGCTGCTGTTCGTGAGGATGGCACTGGTCGGATTGACGCTGCCGCCGCCACTCGCGACCGCAAAGGTGACGCTGGTACCACTCCTGGGATTGCCGAACGAGTCGGTCACCAGCACCTGCGGCGCAACCGCCACGGCCTGGCCGGCAGGGGCGTTCTGAGCGTCACCGGCATTCTTAGTAAGCGTCCTGGCAGCGGTTGCGGTGCCCGTCGCGGTGAAGGTGAGCGGGCTGTTCGTCAGGCCACCGGAAGTCGCGGTCAGCGTATTCGTGCCGGCGGCGGTGCCGAGCGTCCAGCTCCCCAGCGTCGCGATGCCCGAGGAGTTGGTCGTGGCCGACGCGCCGGTGATGCTGCCACCGCCACTCGCGACCGCGAATGTGACGCTCACGCCGGCAACCGCGTTGGTGCCGGCGTCAGTCACTTTCACCGACGGCGCGATCGCGACGCTGGTGTGGACGGTCGCGGATTGGCTGTTACCCGCGTTGATCGCGATCGTCGTCGCGGCCCCGGCGGTGCCGGTGGCGGAGAAGCTCACCGGGCTGCCGCTGAGCCCGGTCACCGAGGCCGTGACGGTGTTGGTCCCCACGACGGAACCGATGGTCCAGCTCGTCACGGTGGCGATGCCGCCGACGTCGGTCACCTGACTCGCGCCGGTGAGACTGCCGCCGCCCGCGGTCACCGCGAAGGTCACCGTGATGCCGCTCGCCGGATTGCCGGCCCCGTCGAGCACTCGCACCGAGGGCGGCGCGCCGACCGCAGTCGACACCGTCGTGCTCTGGCTGGTCACCGAGCGCGACGCGATGCTGCTGGCTCGGCCGGCGGTGAGCGTGATGGTCGCGGAGGTGTCCGGGATCAGCACTCCGGAGGTGAACGAGAGCGCGTAACTGCCGACCAGGCCGCTGAGGCCGAGGCTGCCGAAGGTCGCCGTCGATCCACCGCCGGTGCTCACCGTGGTCACGCCGACGAGGGTGCCGGTCCCGGTCTGGAGTCCCGCATTCACGGTCCGGGTGCCGCTCACCGGATTCCCCGCGATGTCCTGCACCTGTATCGCCGGCTGGGTCGTGAACGCCACGCCGCTCGAGTCGCTGGCCGGTGGCTGCGTCTGTACCGAGAGCCGTGCGGCTGGCCCGGCCGAAAGGGCGATCGGACCCGAGGTGACCGCGGCGAGATTGGTGCCGGTGAAGGTGAGGGTGAACGGATTGCTTGCCACCAGCCCGGTCAGCGAGAGGTTCGTAAAGGTGGCAAGCCCGTTCACCGTGAGGACGGTCACCGTGCCGCCGAGCGTCGCGCTCGAGTGCGCCGTGACGGGGACGTTGCTGGTGGTGTCGACGTTGTTGTTCAGGTCCTGGAGCTGAATCACCGGCTGCTGGGCCAGCACGGCGCCGCTCGCCGCGGTGGTGGAGGGCTGGGTGGCGATGGCCAGGCGCCCCGCGGTGCCCGCCGTCCCGGTCGCGGTGAAGGTGACGGTAGTGGTACCGCCAGTCAGGACCGCGCTCGCGGTGAGTGTGTTAGGCCCGGCGCTGGGACCCAGCGTCCAGCCGACGGAGGCGAGGCCGGTCGGGTCGGTGGCGACCACCGCACCCCCCGAGCCGCCGCCCGTGGCGACGGCAAAGGTGACGCTCGCCCCGGCCACCGGGTTATTGCTGGCATCGGTGACACGGACCTGGGGATCCACCGCCACCGGCGACCCGGCGGTGGCGCTCTGGGTGTCACCTGCCGTCTTGACGAGCAGCGCCGCGGCCCCGGCACTCACGGCGATGCTCCCGCTCGCCGCCGCCGTCAATCCGGGCGCGGTCGAAGCTCAGCGTCCGAGGGCCGGCCGTGCCGCTGATGCTGAGGCCGGCAAAGCTCGCGAGCCCGGTCACTCCGGTGACCGCAGTGGCGGTGCCGCTCAGCGATCCGCCACCGCTCGCGATCACCGCCGTGATCGTGACCCCGCTGGAGTCGACCACGTTGCCATCGAGATCCTGCAGCTGCACCGTGGGCTGGACGGCGAACGCCACTCCGCTCTGTGCCGCGGCGGAGGGCTGGGTCGCCACCAGGAGTTGGGCCGCCGGTCCGGCGGAGAGCGCCACGGCCGCCGAGGTGTCGGCGGCCAAGCCGCTCGCCGAGAAGCTCAGCGTGTAGCTGGCGGCCGGGCCACCGAGACTCAGCGTGCTGAAGGTCGCGAGCCCCGCGGCGTCGGTGAGCGCGGTTGCGGCGCCATGGACGGCCGCCCCGCCGCCGACCACCGCGGCAGTGACGGTGGTGCCTGACTGGGAGACGGCGTTGCCGAAGGCGTCCTCGAGCTGCACCGCGGGCTGCCGGGCCAGAGCGACGCTGCTCTGGGCGGTGGCCGACGGCTGGGTGGTGATGAGCACCCGCGCGGCGGGGCCCGGTGCCGCAGTCGCGGTGAAGGTGATCGGGTTGCCGACGATGGCCGTCCCGGCAGAGGTCGCCGTCACGGCATTGGGAACGCCGGCGACGGTACCGAGCGTCCAGGCGGTGAGGGTCGCAACGCCGGTGGCGTCGGTCCCGACGGTTACGCTACTTCCGGTGCCGTTCGGGTCGGCGACGATGCCATTGCCGGCCGTGACCTGGAAGGTGACAGTGACGCCCTGCACCGGATTGCTGTTGGAATCGGTGATCTTCACCGACGGCTTGGCCGTCACGCCGAGCCCGGCGGTGCCGGCGATTGTGGTCGCGCTCTGCGCCGTGATCCGGGCCGGCTGAGCGGCGATGCCCGTGGCAGTGAAGTGGAGTTGGGACAGTCCTGCGGCAGCCGCGGTGAGCTGATTGAGCCCGGCCGCCGAACGAAGGGTCCAGGACGCCGAGGCCTTGCCCTGGGCATCGGTGGTACTCGTGAGCGGAGTCACAGAGCCGCCGTCGGTTACCACCCAATTCACGGTGCGGCCCGCGACGCCGTTGCCGTTGATGTCCTGGACCTGCACCACGACCGGATTCGGGAGCTGGAAGCCCGCAGGTGCGGTCGCCGTGTCGCCCGAGATCTTCACCACAGTCACCGCACCACCCGAGGTGGCGTGCGACGTAAAGGTGATGGGCGAACCCTTGAGCCCCGCGACCGTCGCCGTCGCCGTCTGGGTGCCTGCCGCCGGCCCGAGGGTGCGGCTGACCGCGGCGCGGCCATCGGCCCCGGTCGTCACCGTCGCGGCGCTGACGGTTCCCTCGCCTCCCAGCACGCTCCACTGCACATCCCGCCCGGAGGTGGGATTCCCGAACTGATCCGTGACCAATACCACCAGCGATTCGGCGAGCGTGCTCCCGACCGCGGCGGTCTGACCGTCGCCCAGGATCGCAGCGACTGTGTCGGGGGCTCCGGCGAGCACGGTGGCGGTGAAGCCGAGCTTGAGTGCGCCACTCGCGACAGGCGGGAGCACGGTCGCATCCACCCGCTGCTGCCCCGCGATCTGCCCGAGCACCCAGCGTGACCGGGCTCGGCCGTTGGCGTCGGTGGCCGCGGTATCGGGGATCAGGTCGCCGGCGCCGCTGCCGAGGGCAGCCAGCTGGAAGACCACCCGAGCATATTGGACTGGATTCCCCTTGGTGTCGGTGACTCCGACGATCAGGGAATCGGTCAGCGGCTGACCGGCGATGCCCTGCTGAGCGTTTCCGGAGACCAGTGTGATATGCGCCGGGAGCCGATCGTTCGGCAGCTCAAGGCCGCCGCCGCAACGCACAGCGGCCAACAGGACGGCGGCGGGGACCAGCCAACGGCGAAGCGACGGGAGGCGGGCCACGAACCTGGGGGGCTGAAGACAACAAGTTGGATGGCAGGGGGTATGCCGTCCAAGGGGAGGAAATGCTAGCGGCCAAGCCTCGACAGCGCTAGGAGATCCGAAATCCGGCTCGACGCCGGTGTGGTGGGGCCCCTACAGGATTGCGGCACCCGGGGAACGACGCGGGCGACGGCAGAAGATTCTCACGAATCGCTGCCGCCGCCCGGCTCGCCCGATTTCAGGGCAAGGTGATTCCGATGCCGAAGTTGACGATTCGTTCCTTATGAGTCCGATAGTCCTGGGCGACGAGGTCCAGCGAGGGGGTGATCGAGATCCCCCGAGTCACCGGCACATCGTACCCCAGGCCGAGGGCGTAGGCCGTGCCGTTGATGTCGCTCGACATCGTGACGCCGGGGGAGGGGTAGGTGCGGAGGTTGTCCCGCGCCCAGCCGAGACCGCCCCGCAACCAGAGTCCGCCGGCCGGCGAAGGATAGAACTGGGCGATCCCCATGAGGCTTCCGAGCGCCCGGTCATAGGTCTGCCCGGAATTGGCAGCGGCCCAGAGCTGGGCCTCGGCGCCGATCAGGAGGGAAGAGTTGACCGTACCACCCAGCTTCAGGTAGCCGCTCCCGCCGCCCTTCCCGTCGCTCCAGCCGAGGCCGTCGCGGGCGTCGAACCGCTCATTGCCGGCGCCGATCCCGGCGCTGAACCAGAGGCCGCTGCGCCGGGCGTGACTGGAACGATCGGCGACTTCTCGGAGGCCGCCGGTGCCACAATCGCGCGAGCAGTGGGCCCGCGGATGTCCACGATCGTGAGGGAGGGTGTCCTCCTGGGCGGCGAGCAGCGCCGGCATTCCGAGGATGAGCAGCAGCAGGACGGATCGAAGCGAAGGGGTGTGGGGGCGCATGGGGAACTCCTCTCAGTGATTGTCGTCGAAGGTGAGGGTGAGGCCGACATTCAGGACCCGTTCTCTGTAGCCGGTCGGGCCGGTGATATTCATGCGAACCATCTCAACGCTGGGGCCGAGCCAGAGGCCGCGTCCCACCCAGGCCTCGTACCCGGCGCCGATCGACCAGGCGAGGCCGTAATCGGAGGTGATCGGTACGCTGCAGCCACAGCTGTTGTCGATCTCGTCCTGACCGTAGCGCCCGAACCCGCCGGCGGCGTGCAGGAACAATCCGCTGCTCCGCGCCGGATAGAACCGGCCGCCGAGCATCACCGTGGTGACAGTCTCCAGGGTGCCGCCGTTGCTGATGTTGAACCAGGCGAAGCCCTCGAGTCCTACGCGGAGGTGCTGGCCGACCGACCCGCCAATGGCGAGGTTGAGCGTGGGTCGGATACGAGAGGGGGTATAGGGAGTGGGTGCGCCGAGGTCGGCGATGCCCTCGCCGCCGAAGCCGAGACCGACGCTGGCGAAGTAGGGCCCGCGTCTGGGGGCGCCGGGATCATCATTGACGGGACGGAGGTAGGGATTGTCGTGTCCCTGAGCGGCGAGGGGAGACACGGTACAGAGGGCTCCAACGACCAGCGCGGGGATTCGCGGGAATCGCATCTCGATGTGGCCTCGGCCGATGTATCTTGGGAACAGAAGATCGGGTGAATGGTGATGGGCAGAGCAAACAGTGGACCGCGCGCTGGTGACATCCGCAACTGCCTGTCTGGAACCGTGTTACGCCGCAGACCCAGCCGCCCCCGTTAGGATTGTCCACTTTTCTAGACACCGTGACACCTGCTCATGTCACCTCGCAGTCGCTCCCTCCTGTTCTTCGCCGGCACGCTGGTGGCCGCAGCCGTCTTCAGCCGGCTGGGCCTCTGGCAGCTCTCCCGGCTCCGGGAGCGGCGTGCCTCGAACGCGCTCGGCGTGGCCGCGCGTGCCCTTGCCGCCGATCTCCCTGGACGATTCCGCCAGCGCGGCGACGCTCAATGCCGCGTCGGCAGACAATCGCCGGGTCCGGGTGACGGGGCGGTACGACCATGCGGGCGAGGTGGTGATCCGGGGTCAGAGCGAGCAGGGAGTGCCCGGCGTCAGGATCGTCACGCCGTTCCGGCCACTGCGGGGGGACACTGCGATCCTGGTCCACCGCGGCTTCGTCACATCGGGTGATGCGCGGAGCGTGGACCTCGCCTCGCTGGATGAGGAGGGGGTGCGGACGGTGACGGGAATCGCGTTCACCGCGGCAACGAATGGAAAGGGTGGAGAACCGAGATCAGAGGGAGGGGTGCTCACCTGGCGGCGGCTGGATCTGGCGGCACTCAGAACCCGGCTCCCCTACCCGATCCAGTCCTGGACCATCCTGCAGACGCCTGACTCGGCGCTGCCCCGGCTGCCGCGACGCGACGACCCGCCCGAGCTCGACGACGGGCCGCACCTCAGCTATGCGATCCAGTGGTTCTCGTTCGCGGTCACGGCGCTCGTCGTCGGGAGCATCATCGGATTCCGGAAGACGTAGCTCCGGGCAGAGAGGGCCGCCTCCCCAACGCCCGGAACGCTCAGTGCGTCCCGTCCAGCCGGAGGATCGTGGCCGTCGAAGCGGGACGCTCCTGTTGCAGGCGGGCGGCGGTGGCCTCCGCCTGCCGCAGGACGCGAATCAGATTCTCTCCGGCGAGCTTCCTGAGGTCGGCATCGCTCCAGCCGCGGCGGATCAGCTCGGCGAAGAGCGCCGGGAAGGTCGAGACATCCTCCAGCCCCGTCGGGCCCTCGCCCGATGCCGTCGAAGTCGCTGCCGATGCCGACGTGATCGACGCCGGCGATCTGGCGGACGTGCTCGATGTGATCGGCGACCTGGGCGAGCGTCGCGCGCGGGAGCGGGATGGGCCGCATTCCAGGTGTCGACCTCGGCGGCGCGCGCTCCGCCGTGTCGGCGACGCGTCTTGGTGAGCTCGGCGATGCGCTGTCCTGCGCCTCCTCCGCCGACGCGCACGTTCCGCCGAGACGAAGGCCGTGCACGAAGGTCACCATCACCACGCCGCCGTTCTTCGGGCAGCCGGGCGAGGATCGAGTCGGGAACGTTGCGCGGGTGGTCCACCAGCGCGCGCGGGCCGAGGAGTGCGAGAAGATCACCGGGGCCTCCGTCGACGTCGAGCACGTTGCTCATCACGCCCGGCGAGACGTGGGAGAGGTCGACGAGCATGCCGAGCCGGTTCATCTCGCGCACGACCTCCCGGCCGAACGGCGTGAGGCCGTCGTGCTTCGCGGTGTCGAGCGCGGCGTCGGCCCAGTCGAGCGTCACGTTGTGGGTGAGCGTCATGTAGCGCGCGCCGAGGTCGTAGTACGACGCGGAGCGCGCCGAGGGAATTCTCGATGGCGTGTCCGCCCTCCATGCCGAGCAGCGAGGCGATCTTCTTCTGGCGCTTGGCGCGGACGATGTCGTCGGCGGTGAGGGCCAGCACGAGGCGCTCGGGATACTTCGCGATCATCCGTCGGGCGATGTCGAACTGCTCGAGCTGCACCCGGGCGTAGCCGCTGTCCCGGATCTCGCCGGGGATGTAGATCGACCAGAACTGTGCCCCCACCTGGCCGGCGGCGAGGCGCGCGAGGTCGGTGTAGCCCTTGGTGTGGCCGCGGAGGTCGTAGGCGACGACGTCCCCCGGGGTGTCCTTCTGGGTGCGGATCTCCCACGGCAGATCGTTGTGACCGTCGATCAGGATGGTGCCCGCGAGCAGACGCCGGGCGTGCGCGAGGGCCGGATCGGTCGCCTGGGCTCCGAGCGTCATGGGGAGGGCCACAAGTCCGAGGAGGAGAATGCAGGGAGCGCGGTGGTACCGGCCAGGTGCCTGAGCCGATGGACGGGATGCCATGGGAGATGCTCCAACTCTTGAGAGTGCGTGGCCAGGAATCGTTTCAGCTGCTGCGGCTCGCCCTTCACCCGCCCGGCTTCCCGATCTTCACCAGTTCCGGCCGCAGCAGAAACTCGGGGCAGATGGTCCGGTCGTACTCGTACGGGCCGCCGGTCTCGGCGTCGGTCCACGGAAAGGCCCGGCAGACTTCAGGGTAGTGCGGATCCTTGTGGATGGTGCAGGCGTTGTCCACCAGGAAGACGCAGCGCCGCTTCCTGACCCGGGTCCGCCACTCTCCCCAGCGGGTGCGGTAGACCTTGTCCCGACCGTAACGGGCGCCGAGGGCCTCCGCCTCTGCCTCACTCAGCGTGACACCCCAGCTGCAGCAGTTGGAGGAGTGGGGACAGGGGAAGCAGGGCAATGTCGGAAAAGGCGATGACATCGGGGCTGAGATCCGGGTCCGAGTTTCGAGGTTCGAACTGAATGCGGATGTACCAGGAGCAGCCGGCTGCGCAGATCGAGAACCCCTCCGCGGGCTCGGCTCCCGCTCTCAGGGCCACCGGCGCAATCCGGGTGAGGCGGACGCACGCCCGCTCCGGGGTTCTCATCCGCTTGCCGGGCGGAGGATCGGCGCTGCATCGCCTGGTGGAACCCGCGGAGGGGTTCTCCATTCGCGATGCCGCCGGGAACGGGAACTCAGGACTCGGCGCTAGTGCATCGCCCGCTTGATCACCCGTCCATCCAGCTTCCCATCCGTCTTGACGCCGACGATGCCGGGCCAGCGTGGGCCCGATATCGACGGTGCGCACCGTATCGGCGTAGACCCCGGGCCGGATCAGGGGGCCGAGCAGCGCGATCGGCACACCGACATCGTCCGGGTTGGTGGTACCGTGGGCCGCGGTGGCTGTGTCGTCCGCCCAAATGTAACCGGGCTTGGCGACCGCACAGACGAGCCAGGGGAAATTGTCTGACAGCGAGCGCCACCAGCGCGCCGCATGCACATCGCTGGGGACCGAGCCGGCGAGTGTCGCCGGCGTCCACGCCGTGACCACCCCCGGCATGCGCCAGACCCGCGGCGCAAGACTGGTGGCGAGGCTCTCCGGACTCACTCCGGCGGCGCGGAGCTTCGTGGTGTCGGCGAAGATCAGCCCGGAATTCTCCTTCACGATGCCCTGCTCGCCACCGTGACGGACGATGGCGGCGTTCACCTCGCCGACCAGCGCGCTCAGACCGATGCGGCCGCCGGGGTGTCCGTGGGCGCGGGCGAACTCGGGGTAGCTGGTGACGCCGTGATCGCCGGTGAGCACGATCAGGATCCGGTCGCGAGGGATGCTGCTCCCGAGCGAGTCGAGGAAGACGCCGAGCCAGCGATCCAGCCGGAGCAGCTGATCGTGCAGCTCCCGCGAATCGGGTCCCCAGGTGTGTCCGATGTAGTCCGTGCCGGAGAGCGAGACGGCCAGCAGATCGGGCCGGCCGCGTTGCCCCAGCCCGAGCGCCCGGCTCCCCTCGAGGGCGACATCGAGCGTGAGCGAATCGATCCAGGGCGAGATCTTGACGCCAGCCCGCACCTTTGCGGCATCGCCGAGCGGGTGCGGGAAGACGATATCCCTGCCACCGTTCTCGTAGGGCTCGCTGTCCGGCTCCTGATACATGGAGTCTGCCAGCAGCGGGGACCAACTTGTCCCGGCGAGATGCCCTGCCCCATCCCGGGCATTCCACGCGGTGAGCCACGTCGGAAGGGAGTCGGCGTAAAAGGTACTGGTCGTGAAGCGGCCATCCAGGTACCAGAAGACCGGCCCCCTGGCTCGGCCGATCGGCAGAATCGCACCGCGATCCTTCGGCGACACGGAGAGAAACCGGAATCCGGTGTCGGCGCGGGCCATCCAGTCGACGAGAGTGGTGCCCACGAAGCGGCGCGGTGAGGCGCCCATCGCCCCGGGCGCACCGAGAATCGTGGTGCTGGTATCCTGGACGCCGAGCTGATTGATGACGATGCCGGTGTGACGCGGCTCCCGACCGGACAGGATGGTGGCGTGTCCGGGCGCCGTCTCCGTCAGCGCGTGATCCTGGAGTCCGTTGGGGAAGACGGCACCCTCGGAGAGCAACCGCCGGAAGCCGCCCCGCCACTGCCCGGCCCAGCGCTGGAGGTAATCGCCACGCATCTGATCGATGGTCAACACAACTACCAGCCGTGGGGGCACGGGCGCCATGTCCGCAGCGGCTGGACCGTGCGGTGGCGTGACGAGGATCACCAGAGCGGCTGCGAGCGGGAGGATGGGGCGATTCATCAATCGACCGGGTCAGGGGGTGACGGGAACGGCAGAGGGGCGAGAGATCGGGAGTTTCGCAGCGCCCCCCGCAGCGTCGAACTCGCCGCTCGCGGGGAAGTGGAGTGCCATGAACCACTTGGATCACGCGGCGCGGTGGCACCGTTCTCGCATTTGATAGCGACCGAAGGATAACTGTAGTCGACCGAACCACGAACCGCCCGATAAGAGCACACCCGGAGTGATCCGGGGCCGCAAAACTTGAGGTCTGCTGTGGATCCGCCGAAGCATGCTTCGGTGCCCTCGCAGATAGCTCGGTGCCGAAGGTGGAGTTGCGGAGCGTGATACGGAATCCGACCCCGTCCCGGGGTCCACCGAGTCACGCTTTTTGTGCGATCGGGCATGGGAGAAACGACCCGTGCCATCTGGAAAGCCGGTGTTCTACTGCCTCGGTCTCCTCGGAACCCTGGCCGCGTGCGAAATCCTCGGTCCGCCGAGTCCCTTGCCCGAGGGCGCCGTACTGGTACGGGCTCCCGAGATGTATCAGGCGTGGTGGAGTGCCACCGAGGCCTGCGCCGGCCGTGCCGGGCAGCCGGATCGGATCGAGTGGTACATCGTACCGGACGCCGAATCGTTCCCGACTGCCGACGGGCCGAAGGTCGGACTGTGGACCCACTCGAGCGAGGGGGTACGCATCGTGATCGCGGGCAACTGGGCGGACAACCAGCTGGTCGTGCGCCACGAGATGCTGCACGCGCTGCTCGACCGCGAGGGGCATCCCCCGCTGTACTTCGAGGATCGCTGTCGCCTGACGTGGGAGAGCTGGGGCAGCCCGGGCGGCTCGGAGGCGTGAGCCGAGTGCCGAATCCGTAGCGTCTGGCGGGGCGCGGCCTGGCCGCCCCGCCGTCACCCCGCCCTCCTCTCCCACTCGCCGCCGCCCTTACCGGGCTGCCAATCCCACTATTCCGGCACCGAATCCACAATCCGCTGGCAGAAATGACCAGCTCCCCGGTGTTCAACCGGGGAGCTGGTCCGCGCCGGGTGAACCGGAACCGGCTACGGATTGGCGACGAGCACCGGCACGGGTTGATCGCTCCCGGAGCCATCGCCGAGCTGACCGGTGAAGTTGTCGCCCCAGCAGTAGAGCGCGCCAGCCGAGGTGACACCACAGCTGTGCGCCGCGCCGGCGGAGATGCTGGCGAAGCCGGACACACCGAGCGGCAGTGTGATCGGGGTGGCAACCTGACGGTTGCTGAAACTGCCGTCACCGAGCTGACCGCTGTCGTTGAGGCCCCAGCAGAAGACCGCTCCGCCGCTGGTCCGCGCGCAGGTGTGCCCCTGCCCTGCAGCGAGCTGCGCGACCCCGGTGAGTCCCGTCACCAGCTTGGGCACCAGACTCTCGTTATTGAGCAGAGTCACAGTGTCCTGTGCGAGGCGGCCGTTCAGATTGAGGCCCCAGCAGTAGACGGCGCCGCCCGTGGTACGCCCGCAGGCGTGGGTCTGGCTGCTCACGACCTCGGCAAAGGTGAGTCCCCCCTTCACCAGCGTGGGCACGACCCGCTGCCCCTTGGTACTGTCACCCAGCTGGCCGAAGGTGTTGTTGCCCCAGCAATTTCCCGCTCCGGTGGCCTTGGCGCCGCAGGTGAAGAACACTCCGCTGCTGATCTGGTTGAAGCCGGACGCGACGACCTGCAGCGGGGTGCTCTGCGGCCCCGCCGAGGTGACACCGTCGCCGAGCTGACCATTGAGGTTGGCGCCCCAGCAATCGACCCCGCCCCCGGTTGTCACACCGCAGCTGTGGTCAGTGCCGAGATCCAGCAGCGCGAACACCAGGCCGCCGCTGACCGGACTCGGCACCCGCGAGAGGGCGGTACCGCCGTTGCCAAGCTGGCCGTTGGTGTTGAGACCCCAGCAGGAACCCGCGCCCGCGGCGGTGACGGCGCAGCTGTGCGCCAGCCCCGCGGCGATGGAGCTGAACACCGCGCTGCTCGAGACCGGCACCGGCGTCGGGTGGGGCGCGCTGCCGTTGTCGCCGATGGCCCCGTTGGTATTGTCGCCCCAGCAGTAGGCGACGCCATCCACGGTGATGGCGCAGGAGTGCGAACCACCGCCGGCGACGCGGCTCACCACGAAGGTGGCCGTCGCATCGAAGCTCACGGTCGGCAGCGCACCCACCGTGGCCGTCACCGTGTTGGTCGTGACCGTCTTCCCGAGCGTCCAGCCGCCGACGGTGGCGAGGCCCAGCCCATCGGTGGTCGGCGTGGCGCCGGTGACGCTGCCGCCGCCGGCAGAGACCGAGAAGGTCACCGACGCGCCTGACACGGCGTTGCCGCTGGCATCCACGACCTTGACCTGGGGCAGTACGGCCGCCGCCGCGCCGACGCGACCGGCCTGGGTGGATGCACTGATCCCGAGGACGTTGGCCGGTGCGCCCGCGACGGTCGTGATCGAAGTGGAAATGGCCGAGGTGAGCCCGCTCTTGGAGAAGGTGAGGGTGTAGCTGCCCACGGCGCCGGTCAGCGCGAGGTTGGTGAATGTCGCGACGCCGCTCGCGTTGGTCAGCACCGGTGTGGTGCCGCCGAGCGCGATGCCCGCCGGAGTCCCGGTGACACCAGCGGCGATGCTGACTCCGGCCTGGGAGACGTTATTCCCGCCTGCGTCGCGCAGCTGGATCACCGGCTGAGTCCCGAACGTCAGGCCGTTGGTGGCGCTGCTGGACGGCTGGGTCGTGAGGACCAGCTGGCTGGCGGCGCCGGCCGTCAGCGTGATCGCCGTGGCGTTGACTGCGGTCAGCGTCCCGCTGGTGAAGCGAAGCACCTGCGAACTGGTGGCCACGCCGTTGACGATGAGGCCGCTGAAGCTGGCGACCCCGCTTCCGTTCGTCGTCGCCGTCGTTCCACCGGCGACGCTGCCGCCGCCGGAGAAGATCGTCGCGGTCACCACCACCCCCGCCTGCCCCGCGTTGTTGTCGAATTGATCCCGGAGCTGCAGCACCGGCTGGGGGGCGAGCGCCGCACCCACCGTGGCGCTGGCCGGAGGCTCGGTCGTGATCGCCAGCTTGGTCGCGGCGCCGGCCGTGCCGGTGGCCGTGAAGGTGATCGGGCTCCCGGTCAACCCGCCCGAGGTGGCCGTCAGGGTGTTGCTGCCGGCAACGGTCCCGAGCGTCCAGCTCCCGACCGCGGCGATGCCGCTCGCATTCGAGGAGGCGGAGCCGCCGGTGAGCGAACCGCCGCCGGTCGCGACCGCGAAGGTCACCGCCACCCCGCTCACCGGATTGCCGCTCTGGTCGGTGACGAGCACCGAGGGCGCCGTGCTGACGGCGGCGCCGACGGTCGCCGTCTGCGCATCGCCGGCGTTGATTGTGATGGTCGTGGCCGCACTCGCCGTGATCGCGATCGCCCCCGACGTGGCAGGAGCGAGCCCGCTCGCGCTGAACCCGAGGGTGCGGCTGCCCACGAGCCCGGTGATGCCCAGGCCACTATACGCCGCGAGGCCGCCGGCATCGGTGTTGACGGTGAGCACACCACCGAGCGCGCCGCCGCCGGAGGCGATCGCTACCGTGACCGCCGTCCCCGCCTGCAGCACGAAGTTCCCCCCCACGTCCTCCAGGCGAACGCTCGGCTGGGTCGCAAAGGTGGCGCCATTCACGGCGCTCGCCGAGGGCTGGGTGACCACCACGAGTTGTGAGGCGGCACCGGCGGCAAGGACGATATTCCCGGAGGTCACTCCGGTGACACCGGTGGCGGAGAAGCGCAGTGTCTTGGTGCCGACCAGCCCGTTCACGATCAGCCCGCTGAAGCTCGCGGTACCGCCGGCGTCGGTGGTCGCGGTGGTGCCACCGGCGAGGGCGCCGCCTCCCGAGGCGACCGTGGCGGTCACCACGACGCCCGGAAGGCTCACCGGATTGTTGGCCTGATCGCGCAGCTGAATCACCGGCTGCTGGACGAGCGCCACGCCGTTGCTGGCGTTGGCCGAGGGCTGCGTGCTGATCGTGAAGAGGCTGCCGGGGCCGGGCGTTCCGGTCGCGGTAAAGCTGACGGGGCTGCCGGCGAGGCCGGCGGAGGTGGCATCCATGGTGTTGCTGCCGGCACCCGAGCCGAGGGTCCAGGAGCCGACGGTCGCGATGCCACTCGCGTTGGTGGTCGTGGAGGCGCCGGTGACGGAGCCGCCGCCGGTGACGACCGCGAAGTTGACCGCGGTGCCGCTCACCGGATTCCCGCTGCTGTCTGTCACCAGCACCGACGGCGCGACCGCCACCGCTGTCCCGACCACGGCGTTCTGATTGTCGCCGGCGTTCAGCACCATCGTGGTGGCGGCGCCGGCGCCCAGCGCGATCGCCGCGGACGTGGTGCCGCTGAGCCCGCCGGCGCTGAAGGCGAGGCTGTAGTTCCCCACCGTGCCGGTCAGGCGGAGCGTCGCGAAGGTCGCGACTCCGTTCACCGCGGCGACGCTGGTGCCACCTCCCAGCGAGGCGCCGGCGCCCTGCACCGCGGCGGCGACCGTGCTGGTCGCGGTGGTGACCAGATTGCCGAACCCATCTTCGATCCGGACCACCGGCTGCTGCCCCAGCGTGAGTCCGCTCACCGCCGTCGCGGAGGGCTGCGTGCTCAGCGTGAGCCGGCTCGCGGCGCCCGGGTTGGCCGTGGCCGAGAAGGTGACCGGTGTCAGGGCACCGACGGTGGCGGAGAGGCTCTGCGCGCCTGCCGTGCCGCCAAGCGTCCAGCTCCCCACGGTGGCGATGCCGGAGGCGCTGGTGAGCTGGGTAGCGCCGGTGACGGCACCCCCTCCGCTGACGACGGCAAAGGTGACCGAGGCGCCCTGCACCGGATTGCCGCTGGCATCCGCGACGAGCACGGAGGGGAGCGGCGTCACTGCGGCACCCGCCGTCCCGGTGAGCGTCGTGGACGAGTTCGCGCTGACCGTCGCCGCCGGACCCGCGGAGACGGTGATGGTGCCGGAGCTGAGTACCGGTATCGCCGGCGCGGTGAAGCTCACCGTCCGGGCACCGATGGCTCCGCTGATCGAAAGATTCGTGAACGTCACCAGTCCGCTGCCGCCGCTGCCCATGGTGGCGGTGCCGCCCAGCGTCCCGCCGCCCGTCGCGATGGCGGCGACCACCGAGAGCACCGGCTGAGCGGTGTTGTTGCCGAACTGATCCTTGAGCTGGAGTACCGGCTGCTGGGCCAGTGCGACGCCGCTCGCGCCGGTGGCCGAGGGGGCGGTCACGAAGACGAGTGCAGCAGCGGGCCCGGAGAGCGCCGTCGCGGTGACCGTCGCGGGGGTCAGCGAGGCGGCGCTGGCGGCGATGCTGTTGACGCCCGCCGCCGTACCGAGCGTCCAGCTGCCCGGCGAGGCATGACCGTTCGCATCGGTCGTGGCGACCGCGGCCCCGAGGCTCCCGCCCCCGGCCGTGACGGCAAAGGTCACCGAGACGCCGGAGACGACGCTGCCGCTCTTGTCCTTCACCACGAAGGTCGGGGCGGTCGTGACAGCGGTTCCGACGGTCGCCTGCTGGCCGTTGCCGCCTGCCACACCGATGGTCCTGGGCGCGTGATCCGAGGGCCCGGTCCCATTGCCACCACAGGCAACGACCGCGGCGAACGCAGCAAGCAGTGCACTACGGGCGGCATTCCGCATGGGGCGGTCCTCGGGACCTGAGATGTTGTCTATTAATGGATAGTGCGTGGCGTACCGGCTCGCCTGGGCACCCTGGGTCGGTCGAGAGTCAACAAGAACCGTGCCCGTACCAGTGCCGTGGAGAGCATATCTAGTTGGTTGTGGAGTCGAAAGTTACGAGTTCGCCGGGCGGACGGTAGGAGGGATTGGGGTGGCGGGCCAGCAACAGGGAGATGGGTGGAGCCGAAGTTCACTCCGGGAGAGGTTCCCCCGGGGTCCATCCCTCCGCCTGCAGCCGCTCGAGCAGCGCGAGCGCCAGCTCGCGCTCGCTGTGGAGCGGCAGGAGCAGGAGATCGCCCGGCTGCGCCCAGGCCAGCGCTTCCTGCAGCGCGCCCGACTCGGTCGCGCATGGGTGATCGCCTCCCTCGGCGCGCCGAGTCGCAGGAACTCCTCCTCCATGATGGCGCTGACCTCGCCCGGCATCCGGCCCCGCAGGTACATCTCCATCTCCTTGAGCACGATGCGATCGGGTCGGAAGCCCCAGGCGCTCTCGGCAAAGTCGCGGATCGCGGCATCGTCCCGATCGCCGGCCTGACCCAGTCAGGATCAGCCGCCGCCGCGCGGGGAGCGTCGCGGCGATGGCGACCAGGGCGTCCATGCCGTGCGGATTGTGGGCGAAGTCGACGACGACGGTGACCCCGCCGAGGTCGAAGACGATTGAGCCGGCCGGGATTCTCGCCGGGTCGCCGCGGAAGCGGTGCAGCCCGCGCGCGATGCGTCCGGCTCGAGACCGAGCGTCGCGGCCAGCGCGATCACACCGAGCGCATTGGCGACGTTGTGGCGGGCGGCGCCCTGAGGGTGATCGGCACCTCGGACAGGGCGGCGACCGGATCGCGCTCGCCGGTCCCGCGACCAGCAGGATCTGCCGCCGTCGACCAGGACGGCGTCGCCCCCGGCGGCGACGTGGCCCGCAGCACGCCGGTTGCTCGGGATCGAGCGAGAACCAGACGAGCGGCACGGTCGAGCCGTGGCGCCGCGGCGACCAGGTCCGGGTCGTCCGCGTTGAGCACCAGCCGACCGGTACGGCCGAGCGCCCGGGCCACGACCAGCTTGGCCTCGGCCAGGCCGGCCAGGTCGTGGATCCCGAACTCGCCGAAGTGGTCCTCGGCGATGTTGGTCACGATCGCGGCATCGGCGCGCGTCGACCGCGAGGCCGCGCCGCAGGATGCCGCCCCGCGCCGTCTCGAGCACGGCCATCTCGACCCGCCGGTCGCGCAGCACCCGCCGCGCGCCGCCGGGCCCGGACCAGTCGCCCCGCTCGAGCACCTCGCCGCCGACCTTGACGCTGTCGGTGCAGCACATCCCGGCGACCCGCCCCGCCGCGGTCAGCACCGCGGTGAGCAGGCGGACCGTCGTCGTCTTGCCGTTGGAGCCGGTCACCAGCACCATCGGCACGTCGTGGACCCGGGCCCAGTCCACGGCGCCGGGGGCGGGGATCTCGTCGAGCGGCCAGGTCCGACTCCCGTGCCGGTTCCCACCGAGACGAGGTGCGTCGTCGACCAGGAAGGTGACGCCATGCGCGTCCGGGCCGCCCGCTGCAGCGCGAGGAGGCGGGGGCCGCGCTCCTTCTCGATCGGCGCGCGGAGGCGTGCCGCGCCGGCTCGAGCGGTCGGGCGCCGTGCGCGCCGGCGAGCACCGCGTTGGCCGCGGCGAGGGCCCACTCGTTCACCTCGGTGGCGGCGTAGAGCGCATCGATCGGCGCGCTGATCGCGAGGCTGGCGCCGCCGGGAAAGCGGCGCACCCGGGTGACTTCGTCGCCCCAGCCGACGCCGTCGAGCATCCGGCGCGGCCGCCTCCTGCCACACCGCAGATCGCGTGCGGCGCACGGCATCGTCGGCACCAGCGACGTCCAGCACGGCGCCGGGCCGATCCCAGAAGCAGGTTCGGGCCCGGTGCAGCCGGCGGGAGTCGGTGAGGGTGATGAGGATCGGCCATGACGCGGTCGCCCGCCGGAGCGCAGGGACTAGTCCTCAGTCTCCGGGTTCCCGCGCCAGCCGCACCCCGCGTTCGTCGCGGACCAGCTCATCGGCGCTCGCCGATCAGCGGCTCCGGTACCGAGCGCCGGGGCTTGCCATCGACCAGGCCGGCGCCGGCGGTCGCTCGGCCGGCGCGACTCCGGTCTCGGGCGTGAAGTGGATGACCTGCTTCCAGGTGCGCTGCACCTGCGTCGCCGAAGACGAGCAGCAGGTCGCCGGGGCGCGCCATGCGGAGGCGCGGCGTCGACCGCCGCGCTGCTCGTCGGGGATCAGCGTCGATCTGCTCGGCCGGCACCCCGGCGGCCAGCAGCGCGTCGCGGAGCATCCGCGGCACCTCGTCGTCGGCCCGGCCCCGCAGGCGGTCGTCGCGGCGGCAGATGTAGTGGTCGAAGCGGCCGGCGGCAGGTCTGCGCGATCTCGCGGATGTCCTCGTCGCGCCGGTCGCCGGGCCCGGCCAGGACCACGATCTTCCTGCCGCGTCGACGTCGAGCCGGTCGACCAGCTGGCACATCACCTCGACGGCGGCGGGGTTGTGGCCGTAGTCGAGGATCACCTTGAACGGGTGCTCGTCGAAGACGTTCATCCGGCCCGGCGCCTGGAAGAAGGTGGTGTCGAAGGTGCGGAGCCCGTGCCGGATGTCCTCCAGCTTGACGCCCATGCTGAAGGCCATCGCCGCGGCGAACATCGCGTTCTGGACGTTGTGCATGCGCCGTCCCTCGAGCGTGGCCGGGATCAGGTGGGTCCAGAGCAGCGGGATGTGGGCGCCGCGATCGTAGATGGTGATCATCTGCCCGTTGATGCCCGCCTCGAGCACCACGCGCCCGGCCCGCCGGCGCGGATGTGCTCGCGCACCAGCGGGTGCTCGGGGTTCATCGTCACGTAGCAGAGGTGCTTGGCCTCGGTGTAGTCGGCCATGCTCGAGGCAGAGCGGGTCGTCGGCGTTGAGCACGGCGGTGTCCCGCGCCACCTCGACCACGATCCGCTTGACCTCGGCCAGCTGCTCCAGCGTGTCGACGCCGCTGAGCCCGAGGTGGTCGGACTGGACGTTGAGCACCGCGGCCACGTCGCAGTAGCGGTAGCCCATCCCGGCCCGGAGCAGGCCGCCGCGCGCGGTCTCCAGCACCGCGACGTCGACCTGCGGGATCGCTCAGCACCATCCGCGTCGCGACCGGGCCGGTCATGTCGCCCTTCACGGTGCACTTGCCGTCGATGTAGACGCCGTCGGTCGTGGTGAGGCCGACGTAGCGGCCGGCCAGCTTGTGGATGTGCGCCAGCATGCGCGCGGTGGTGGTCTTGCCGTTGGTGCCGGTGATGGCCGCGATCGGGATGCGCGCGGGCGTGCCCGGCGGGAAGAGCATGTCGATCACCGGGCCCGCGACGTCGCGCGGCTTGCCCTCGCTCGGCGCGATGTGCATCCGGAAGCCCGGCGCCGCGTTGACCTCGCAGATGGCGCCGCCGTTCTCCCTGTAGGAGTCGGTGATGTCGGGCGTCAGGAAGTCGACGCCGCCCACGTCGAGCCCGATCGCCTCGCACGGCGCGCACCGCCATCTCGCCGTTGTCGGGGTGCACGACGTCGGTCACGTCGATCGCGGTGCCGCCGGTCGAGAGGTTGCCGGTGCGAGCGCAGGTAGACCATCTCGCCCGGCGGCGGGCACCGTCGTGGCGGGTGTAGCCCTTCTGCTCCAGCAGCCGCTCGGCCTGGGCGTCGAACTCGAGCCGGGTCAGCACCTTCTCGTGGCCGATGCCGCGCCGCGGGTCGCTGTTGACGATCGCGACCAGCTCCTCGATCGTGTGGCGGCCGTCGCCCACCACGTGGCCCGGCACCCGCTTGGCCACCGCGACGAGCTCGCCGTTGACCACCAGCATCCGGTGGTCGTCGCCCCGGATGAAGCTCTCGACGATCACGCTCCGGCTGTGCTGCTGCGCCTGGCGGAAGGCCGCCGCGCACCTGCGGCGTCGTCGGTCAGGTGGATCGCGACGCCGCGGCCGTGGTTGGCGTTGTACGGCTTGACCACCACCGGATAGCCGATCTCGTCGGGCCGCGTCGCACCGCCTCGTCCTCGCGCGAGACCAGGCGCTGCTTCGGCACCGGCAGGCCCAGACTGCGACAGGATCTTGTTGGTCTCCTCCTTGTCGGAGGCGATCTCGACGGCGATGTGCGGCGTCCGGCTGGTGATCGTGGCCTGGATCCGCTGCTGGTGCTCGCCGTGCCCGAACTGGATCAGGCTGTGCTCGTTGAGCCGGATCCACGGAATCCCGCGCGCCTCCGCGGCGTGCACCAGCGAGGCGGTGCTGGGCCCGAGTGCGCGGCGCTGGGCGAACTGGATGAACTCGTCGAGCTCGTGCGCGAAATCGAAATCGTCGGGGCACGCTCCCTGCGGGCCGCAGCTCCGTCGGGCAGGAGCGAGTGGAGCAGCGTGAGCGCCAGGTTGCCCGCCTCGATGCCCACATCCTCCTGCTCGTACTCGATAGACGACGTGGTAGCTGCCCGGCGCCGGTCGGCCGAGCGGGTCTTGCCGAACGTGACCTGCTCGCCGGCGACGTTCTGCAGCTCGATCGCGACGTGTTCCAGGACGTGCCCGAGCCAGGTGCCGCTCGTCCTCGCGGCAGCGGCGCAGGAATCCGCCCGGCTCGCCGTAGGAGCAGCCATGCTCGGCGAGCCCCGGCAGCGCCGCGAGCAGGGCGTCGACGAAGCCGGCGCCGAGGCGGCCGGTGGGCCACGCCTCGAGCGGCCCGAGGTCGAGATCGAGCCGGATGACGGGGAAGTGGGCGTAGAGGCTGGGGCCGACGTAGACCGACGGTCGAGAATGCGCATGACGACGCTCGCGAGCGGAGAGCCGAGGAACGAGAGGGGCGCGGCTGGCGATGGTTACACTACAGGCCGCCGGCGGAATCGGATAGAGGGCGGGACGGCGGACGGCGGACGGGCGGACAGGCGGACAGGCGGACAGGCGGACGGGCGGACGGGCGGAACGACGGGAGGGTGGGCCGCTCAGCCCTTTCCCGCCGCCACGCTCCCGGCGTTCGCCTCGCGGGTGTGCAGATTGAAGGTCGCGCCGGGGATCAGGATGTGGAGCTTCACCCCGAGCATGCAGACCGGGTCGTTGCCGCTGCGCCAGGTCCATCGAGCTGAACTCGATGCCGGCGGGGTCGATCACGGTGATCGCGCCGGAGCCGACCACTTCGACGGTGTTGTCCGGCGCCGATGAACGCCGCGGTGTCCTCGTCCAGCCCCAGGCCGATGGCGAAGGGATTGTAGGCCAGCGCGGTCAGCAGCCGGCCCAGCCGGTCGCGCTGGCGGAAGTGCTGGTCGATGACCACCCGGTTGGTGAGCCCGAGCCCGGGGGCAGACGGTCACGCTGCCGGCGCGGGGAGAGGCGCCCTCCTCGCCGTGGGCGATCATGTGCTCGGAGAGGAACGCGGCGCCGGCCGAGGTGCCGGCCACCGGCACGCCCGGCCGCGTTCATCAGGCGCAGCTTCTTGGCGACCGCGGTGCCGCCGAGGTGGGTCGCGAGCCGGAGCTGGTTGCCGCCGGTCAGGAAGACCCCGGTCGACTGCGCCCAGCCGCTCCAGCAGGTCCTCCCGGCTCGCAGTCGCGACGGTCTCGAACGGAAGCGACTCGGCGCAGTCGACGCCCAGGTCGGTGAAGATCGACTCGTAGCGGCCGCCGGTGTCGGCGGCGAGCGAGGCGGTGGGAATGATCGCGATGCCGGGCGCGCTTGCCGCCCGCAGAGCTTCACGAACCGGCGGAGGATCGGCGAATCCTGCATCTTGTCCTCGGCGCCGCCGACCGGAATGATGTAGCCACGGGTCTCCCCAGGCGCGACCGTGCCGGGCTCATGAACGGGCTCCCTCGAAGGTTCCGTGAATGACGGCGCGCGCCGTCGACGACGTGCCATCGTCCGCGGGCCATGACATCGGTAATCTGGCCCCGCGCATCGAGTACGACGAGGTCGGCATCGGCGCCGGCCGCCAGGCGGCCCTTGGCGGCGAGCCGCAGCAGCGCGGCGACGTTGCTGGTGAAGGGGGGCAGCGCCTGCTCCAGCGGAACGCCTGACACAAGCAGCTCCCGCAGCACCTGCGCCAGCGAGCCGGGGTCTCCCACGTCCATCGCGGCGACCCGTCCGTCGGCATCGAAGATCGGCAGACAGCCGCCGCCATCGGAGCTCACCGTGATCCGCTCGGCGGGGTGGCGCGCCGCCCAGTAGCGCTGCAGCGCCTCGGCGGCGGACCAGGCATCCTCGCCGTCGGCCACCGGAAAGCTGGTGACGTCGATGGTCACCCCGCGCGCGGTGAGCGCCATCGCCTCCTCGAAGAGGGCCCGCTTCCGGTTGACGTGGGTCGGGTTGAAGACCCGTGCCGGCAGCTCGGTCTCGTCGAGCGCTCGGCGCACCAGGTCGAGGCCGCGGGCTCCGTCGCCCAGGTGCAGATGCACGATGCCGGCCTTGCCGGTCATCAGCCCGCCGACATGCGCGTCGGCCGCGACCCGCAGCAGCTCGTCGAGGCTGGGCTGGCTGGAGCGGTGATCGCTCAGCGCGATCTCGCCGACGCCGATGACCGGATCGCAGTGCACGATGTCGCCGCGCACACTGCCGGTGATCGTCGCCGGCGGAAGGTGATAGCCGCCGGTGTGACAGTAGCCGCTGAGCCCCTCGGCCCGGAGCCCGCGCGTGGTGGCCAGCAGCTCGGCGGGGGTGCGCATCACGTCGTCGGTGCCGAGCACGCCGACCACGGTGGTGATGCCGTGCCGGGTGAACCGGGTGAGCGGCACCGGCGGCACCCGCGTCTCGAAGCCGGCCTCGCCGCCACCGCCGGTGAGATGGACGTGGCCGTCGATCAGGCCGGGGATGACCCGGCGGCCGGCGAGATCCCGGATGCGCACGCCGAGTGCGGCGGGGAGCGCCGGGCGCTCGGTCCCGATCCAGACGATGCGTCCGCCGGCGATGAGGAGATGGGTCGCACCCACCCGTTCGGGTGCGTAGAGCTCCGCGTTGGTCAGGAGCTCGAGAGAATGGTCGGCGGAGGTAGCCATCGAGTGGCGGAAAGTTACAGCCGGCCAGAGGGGTTGGGAATCGTGAACGAGTGGATAGCGCGGCGGGAGGAGGGGAGCGGGTCGGCAGGGTGTGGATAAGTGGTGGTGATCAGAGCCGGAATGTTGCCGGGGCCGGACGAATTGAAGCCGTGAGGAGGGAAATAATCAGAAAAGATGGCGCATCGACCGCGAAACGTCGCGTATGAACCGCTCGGCGCCGAAAAAAATCAGTAAATGAGACCTCGCGAGCGCGAAACGTCGCGTAGGAGCCGCTCGACGCCGAAAAAAATCAGTAAACAAGACCTCGCGAGCGCGAAACGTCGCGTAGGAGCCGCTCGACGCCGAAAAAAATCAGTAAACAAGACCTCGCGAGCGCGAAACGTCGCGTAGGAACCGCTCGACGCCGAAAAAAATCAGTAAATGAGACCTCCGGAGCGCACAACGTCGCGTATGAACCGCGCAGCGCCGAAAAAAATCAGTAAATGAGGCCTCGCGAGCGCACAACTTCGCGTATGAACCGCGAAGGGTCGCGTGCGAAGCGCGGATGGTCGCGCACGAAGCGCAAACGGTCGCGAATGAATGAGAGAGGCGGAGTTGTCGCCTGGGCCCCGGAAATGACACGGGACGGGGCCGAGGCCCCGTCCCGTGGGAGTGCAGTAAAGTGCGGCGCGTAGGAATCGAACCTACAACCTAGTGATTAAGAGTCACTTGCTCTGCCAATTGAGCTAGCGCCGCGGGTTCAGCGACGGGCAGAGACGCCCGTCCAACTTTTCATAGCCCCAACGGGAGTCGAACCCGTCTCTCGACCTTGAAAGGGTCGCGTCCTAACCGATAGACGATGGGGCCGTTGGGAGCCACCCCCAGTACCGCTAACGGGATTCGAACCCGTGTACCAGCCTTGAGAGGGCTGTGTCCTAGGCCTCTAGACGATAGCGGCGTGAACCACACCAACCTGCCTGATCCTGCGTGCTGCGTCACCCGCCCGGCACCCGGCTCAATCACGTCCTGCCGATACAGGCCCGGAGGGAATCGAACCCCCAACCCCCGGTTTTGGAGACCGGTGCTCTACCAATTGAGCTACGGACCTACAACTCGAAGTTCCAGGGTGGCTGACGGGGATCGAACCCGCAACCTCCGGAGCCACAGTCCGGCGCTCTAACCGATTGAGCTACAACCACCACGGGGCCGTTTTCCCCTCTGGCCCGGAGCCGGGAGAAGCTATCGAGCGGCCACCGACGGGTCAAGTCCAGAAGCGCGCCCGGAGGGCCGCCGTGCCGGGGTGTCGAGGCACCTCCAGACGGTCCAATGTCGCCATCTCCACGATGCCGCGCACCGCGTTGGCCAGGAAGAGCGGCCGTCCCGTCAGCGCCGCCCGCCCGACCCTCCGCTCGGCCACGGGACCGGCGAGCTCCTCGATCCGCATCCGGGAGACGCCGGGCAGGATTCCCAGGTCGAGCGCGGGGGCGCAGAGCGTCTCCTCCTCCCACCAGAAGAGGCACCAGATCGTCGCCTCGGCGACCTGGCCCTGACCGGTGAGCAGCAACCCGTCATCGCCGCCGGCGAGCCGAGCCTCCTCCGCCGCACGGGTGAACAGCGCGCGCTCCGTGGTCTTGAATCGGTAGGGGAGATGCGGCACCGCCGTCGTGACCAGACGCACCGGCGAGGTCGGGCCGACCGGTCGGCTGGTCACCTCGAGGCCATCGGGGCCTACCTCCAGCCGATGCACACGGTCGAATCCCCCCTCTGGGACCTCGAACGCAGACGGGAAGGGAACGCCGAGGGTGCGGCAGCTCTCGACCAGGCGACGGAGGTGGAGATGCCAGAGGGGTGCGACCCCATTCCGCACGCGGACGGTTTCGATGAGCGTCGTCACGCCGAACTCACGGGCAGGGAGGCCGGCGGCCGCTGATTCTCGCGCCACGCCCTGAGCAGCGTCGCACCCATGATCAGCGTGCCGCCCAGCAGCGCCCAGGGACCGGGCCGCTCGCCGTGCACCAGCCAGGCGAAGAGCGGATTGAGCGCGGGCTCCAGGAAGAGCAGCAGCGAGGCCTCGAGGGCCGGCACGTGCGGGATCCCCCTGGTCAGCAGGTAGTACGCCAGCGCGATCTGGAAGATGCCGAGGTAGAGAATCACCGCCCAGTCGATGGCGCCGTGGCCGCCTAACGGGAACATGCTGGGAAGCGCCAGCAGCAGGGCGAAGAGATTGCCGAGTGCGACGGCCGCCGCGGGGGAGCCGCCCCGGGTTCCCATCCAGCGCAGTCCGACCAGCAGCGCCGCATAGGTGACGCCGGAGAGGAGGGCCAGGATATTGCCGGCGACGGGATCGGGCGCGGTGGCGAAGCTGGCCTGGCGTCCCGACGAAGAAGAACGCCATCCCGACCCCGACCACCGCCATGAAGCCGAGATCGCGGCGGTGAATCGGCTCGTGGAGCAGCAAGGGGCCGAGCAGGAGGATGTAGAGCGGCGCGGTGGACTGCAGGAAGATGGTGTTCGCCGCGGTGGTCAGCTTGTTGGCGAGCACGAAGAGCATCAGCGTGGCGGCGTAGGCGATCGCGACGAGCACGGTGACGCCGAGCCCGCCGCGGCGGAGCTGGCGCGAGGCAGGAATGAGCAGCCAGACGGCGATCGCCGCGATGCCGGAGCGGAGCCCCGCCACCTGCCAGCTGCTGAACTGGGCGGCCTTGATCGCGGCACCACCGGTGGAGAAGAGCAGCGCGGCGCCGAGGATCTCGAGCCGCGCGACGCTCCGGGTCCGGAGAGGGTGTCGTCCGCCCATCCTAGCCTTCCAGCTTCTCCAGCTCCGCCCCGCGCGCCTCCCACTCGGCGTAGGCGCCCTCCAGCTCCAGCTTCACCCGGTCCAGCTCCAGGGCCAGCTTGCCCGAGCGGGCGGTGCCCTCCGGTGTCTCGTACAGGGCGGGGTCCGCCAGCTGCGCGTCCAGCTCGTGCGAGCGGCCTTCCAGCGTATGGACCCGAGCCTCCGCCTGCTCCAGCGCCCGCTTCACCGCCCGCGTCTCCGACTGCTGCGACCTGTTCCTGTCCTGCTTGCCGCCGGCGCTCTTCTGGCCCGACTTCTTCTCCCGGGCGCGGCGGGCGTTCTCCTCCTCCTTGGCCTGCGCGGCGGCCGCGCGGCGGCGCTCATCGCGCGCCGCCTCCCACTCCCCGAAGCTGCCATCGTAGTCGGTGATGTGGGCGTGCTCGAGACTCCAGACCCGGGTACAGAGCCCCTGCAGCAGGGCGCGGTCGTGGCTCACCAGGATGACGGTGCCCTCGTACTCCTCGATGGCATCCTCCAGCGCCTCGATCGATTCGACGTCGAGGTGGTTGGTCGGCTCGTCGAAGACCAGCACGTTGGCGTGCGCCAGGGTCATCATCGCGAGTGCCACCCGGGCGAGCTCGCCGCCGGAGAGCGACCCCGCCTTGCGGAGCGTCTCGTCGCCGGAGAAGTCGAAGCGCCCGAGGTGATCCATCACCTGGCCGCGGGTCCACATCGGGCGCAGGTCGTGGATGATGTCGAACAGCGACTTGTCCCGCGGCACCTGCTCGAGGTCCTGCCGGTAGGAGGCGATGGCGGTCGATCCGCCGATTCGGACGTCGCCGCCCTGGGCGTTGCGCTCGCCGAGGATGGTGGCGAGCAGGGTGCTCTTCCCCGCCCCGTTGGGGCCGATGAGGCCCACCACGTCGCCGCGGCGGACGGAGGCGGAGAAGTTGTCGAGCAGGACCCGCTGGCCCACCATCACCTTGAGCTTGTCGGTGATCAGGATCTGATCGCCGCCCCGCCCCTCGGACTTGAAGCGCACCGCCATCGCGCCGTACTCGCCGGGCGGCGGGGAGAGCCGCGGCATGCGCATGAGCTTCCGGCGGCGCCCCTTGGCCTGCGCCGTCTTCTGGCCCGCGATGTTGCGGGGGATGAAGTCCTCCTCCTTGGCGACGACCTTCGAGTGCTTGTCGTAGGCGCGCTGCTGGGACATGCGCCGCTCGTCCCGCTGCTGCACGAAGGCGGCGTAGCCGCCGTCGTAGGCGTTGGCGACACCGGCTTCGAGATGGAGGATGTGATGCGCCACCGCATCGAGAAAGGCGCGGTCGTGGCTGACGATCAGGGCGGCGGCGTTGAGCCCCTTGAGGTGATCCGTCAGCCACTCGGTGGTCTCGAGGTCGAGGTGGTTGGTCGGCTCGTCGAGGAGCAGCACGTCGGCCGGCGCCACCAGCTGGCTGGCGAGTCCCAGCCGGCCGCGCTCGCCGCCGCTCAGATTGGCCAGCGGCTGATGGTGGGCGGTCTCGGGGTCGAAGCCGAGGCCGTGCAGCACGGCGGAGACCCGGGCCTGCACCTCGTAGCCCCCCTCCCGGCCGTAGCGCTCCAGGTCGCGATCGTATTTCGCCAGCATCTCGGGCGTCGAGCGGTCTCCCATGTCGCCGATGGCGTGACCCTGCGCCTCGAGCGAGCGCTCCAGCTCGAGCAGCGGGGCAAAGGCGGCGCAGGCCGCTTCCCAGACGGTGGTCGCGCCGCCGAAGCCGCGGTGCTGATCGAGCAGCGCCACCTTGAGGCCGGGGGTGCGGCTCACCCCGCCCTTCTCGGGGGCGAGATCGCCGGTGATGATGCGGAAGAGCGAGGTCTTGCCGCTGCCGTTGCGACCGATGATGCCCCAGCGCTCACCGCGCTCGACGGCAAAGGTCACATCACGGAGCAGAACGTCGGCGCCGTACTGGATCTGGACGCCGGAGACGGAGAGGATGGTCATGAGGCGGGGAATTATAGCCGGCCCGGGCGCCGCCCGGTCGTCCTGCCGATGGCCGCCGATCAGCGCAGCCGCCGCTCCGCCCTGTAGGGAAAGATGTCGACGATCTCCCCCACCTCCGCCATGCGCTGCATCCGGCGCCAGAACTCGGCGGTCAGCAGATCGGCGTGCGCCGCCAGGAAGGCCTCGCCCAGCCGGCCCGGCAGGGTGACCAGAAAGGGGCGGAACTCCTCGGGGAAGATGTCGTGCTCGCCCACCGAGAACCAGGGCTCGGCGCTCTACTCGTCGCTCGTCGTGCCGGGCCTCGGGGATGTCGCGGAAGTTGCACTCGGTGAGCAGGCAGAGCTCGTCGTAGTCGTAGAAGATCACCCGCTCGTGGCGGGTGACCCCGAAATTCTTGAGCAGCATGTCACCGGTGAAGATGTTGGCGGCGGCCAGGTCCTTGATGCAGTGGCCGTAGTCGAGGATCGCATCGATGCCGCGCGGCCTCACCCACCTGACGCAGATAGAGGTTGAGCGGGGTGACCCGGCGTTCGGTGTAGAGATGCCGGATGATGACCCGCTCCCCCTCGACCCGCAGACTCCCCGCGCATTCCGCGCCGAGCTCCTCCAGCAGCTCCGGCGCGAAGCGCGCGCGTTCGAAAGGTGAGGCCCTCGAACTCCTGCGCATCGGCGAGGCGGCCCACCCGGTCGCGCACGAAGACCAGGTGGTACTTCTCCATCGACCTGCTGCGCGGGTGGTCTGCTTGGGCGGACCGAAGCGGTCGCTGATGATCTTGAAGACCACGTTGAGACTCGGCAGCGCGAAGACCACCATGACGAGCCCCTTGTCCCCCTCGGCGATCTCGAAGCGGGCGTCGTGCGTCCTCCAGGTGGCGGAGCAGCGACGCGCACCAGCTCGGTCTTGCCGTGCTTGTGATAGCCGATCGCGGTGTAGAGCTCGTCCAGCGGCTTGCGCGGCATCAGGGAGCGGAGGAACTCGACCATCGCGCGGGGCAGACCATCTCGACGTGGAAGTAGGAGCGGGTGAAGGAGAAGACGACGCTGATCTCGTCCGGCGTGGTGAGCATCGCGTCGACCCGGATGCCCCGGGCGCGTGGACCAGCGCCAGCACCAGCGGCAGGACGCCCTCGCCGGTCCGCAAGTCGGCCGACCAGGTAGGCGCCCTTGTTCCGGTAGAAGGGGACCGGGCACCATCTCGATCGCCTCGAGCACGGCCGCCGGGGGCGCGGGCCAGGTCCTCGGCGAGGGCCCGCGCGATCAGCAGGGCATCGGCGTCCCGCCCCGGGTAGTGAGGCGCCGAAAGGGGAGAGTCGCCGAGCAGATCGCGCAGCATGGCCTCGAGCCCCACCCCTCGCCCGACGATCCGGAGCGGCTGGCCGGCGGCGAACGGCGGCGAGATTCTGGAAGTCGCGGTCGTTGAAGTAGATCTCCCGGCCTCGGGGCCGACCGCCTTGAGCACCTGGCGCACCACGCAGTTGTAGAAGGTGTAGGCCAGCTCGGCGTCGAGCGCGCGGTGCGGCCTCGCGGGCAGTAGGCCTGGCGGAGCGTCGATCCAGAGGGCGGCTTCGCCGTGCCCTCGCCGAGCAGCTTGCGGAGGTCCCGCACGCACCAGTTCACGAACTGGCGGTAGAGGGTCAGCCGCTCGGCGGCGTCCTGCTGGCCCCCGCGCCAGTCGCGCCCGAGGAAGCGCGCCTCGGCCCGGCGGGTGACGAGCCGGAACTGGGCCTGATGGGCATCGAACACGGCGAGCATGCCGCGGGCGGCGTCGACCGCCTGGCCCTGCCGGGCCAGCGAGTCGCGAAGGGGTTGGGCGGGGTCGGGATTGGTCGCGGGGCACATGGTATATTGGAGGCAACTTACTCCTGAAACCTGCCCATGCCCACGCCCCCGAAATTCGATTCGCTCAAACCGCCCACCCGGGGCGAGACGATCACCATGGTGAACGGCGCGCTCCACGTGCCCGACCATCCCATCATTCCCTTCATCGAGGGCGACGGCACCGGGCCCGACATCTGGCGCGGCGTCGCAGCTCGTCTTCGACGGCGCGGTAAGCCAAGGCCTACGGCGGCAAGCGCAAGATCGCCTGGTTCGAGGTGCTCGCCGGCGAGAAGGCCAAGAACAAGCTGGACAGCTGGCTCCCCGACGACACGCTCACGGCGATCGACCACTATCTCGTCGGCGATCAAGGGCCCGCTCACCACGCCGGTCGGCGGCGGCATCCGCTCGCTCAACGTCGCGCTCCGCCAGAAGCTCGATCTCTACGCCTGCGTGCGGCCGGTGCGCTGGTTCACCGGCGTGCCCAGTCCCGGTGAAGGAGCCGGAGCAGGTGGACATGATCATCTTCCGCGAGAACACCGAGGACATCTACGCCGGCATCGAGTACAAGGCGAAGACGCCGAGCAGGCGAAGAAGCTGATCGCCTTCCTGATCAAGGAGATGGGCGTCGACGAACGATCCGCTTCCCGGCCACGAGCGCGATCGGCATCAAGCCGGTGTCCGAGGAGGGGAGCAAGCGGCTGATCCGCGCCGCGATCGACTACGCCCTGCGCGCAGAAGAAGAAGAGCGTGACGCTGGTGCACAAGGGCAACATCATGAAGTTCACCGAGGGCGGCTTCCGCGACTGGGGCTACGAGCTGGCCAAGCAGGAGTACGGCGCCGTGGAGATCGACGGCGGCCCGTGGTGCAGGCTCCCCGGCGGCCTGATGATCAAGGACGTGATCGCCGACGCCTTCCTGCAGCAGATCCTGACCCGCCCGACGGAGTACGACGTGCATCGCCACGCTGAACCTGAACGGCGACTACATCTCCGACGCGCTCGCGGCGCAGGTCGGCGGCATCGGCATCGCGCCCGGCGCCAACATCAACTACCTGACCGGCCACGCGATCTTCGAGGCGACCCACGGCACCGCGCCCGAAGTACGCCAACCAGGACAAGGTCAATCCCGGCTCGGTGATCCTCTCGCGGCGAGATGATGTTCCGCTACCTGGGCTGGACCGAGGCCGCCGACCTGATCATCACGTCGCTCGAGAAGACGATCGGGCAGAAGCGGGTGACCTACGACTTCGAGCGGCTGATGGCGGGCGCGACGCTGCTCAAGTGCTCCGAGTTCGGCGAGGCCCTCGTCGGCAACATGTAATCGCCCCGACGCAGGCGGCCCCACGCGGGCACCGCCTGCGACCCCGCTCTTTCGCCCTGCCGCGGGCCGACCGGTTGACAACGGTCGGCCCGCGCTGTACATGGACCCGTCCCATCGGGGCCCCGGGTCGATGCACCGCCGGGGTCACCACATCGCCGGTTCTCATGCGTTCATGTTCTCAGGTTCTCACGCTCTCACGCCAGAGGAGGGACTGACCATGCCGAAACTCGTCGCGCTGTCACTCAGCATCGGGGTGCTTGGAGGGTTGGCCACGTACGTGTTCCTGGCCTTTCTGCCTCACTATCTGATCTGGGCCGCGTTCATCGGCTGGGCCTGCTACTTCGCGACCGGGGGCAACGGTGACGCGCTGAAGAAGACCATCGTGTGCAACATCTTCGGCGCCCTCTGCGCGTGGGTCGCTGCCATGCTCCTCGTCTCCGCTCCTCCGGGCGCGGCGATGGCCGGGGCGATCGTGGGGGCGACGGTACTGGTGCTCTGCCTGGCCGCGCACGTCACGGCGCTGGATTCCATCCCGGCGAGCGTCTACGGCTATGCGGCGGTGTTCGCCTTCCTGCTGGGCAATCCCGCGACCAACCTGACGAAGGAGAATCTCATGGCCGCGAGTCCGGCCAACGGCCTGGTCGCGGTGGCCTCCTCCATGCTGATCGGGGCCCTCCTCGGCATGATCTCCGGCAAGCTGGGCGGCGCACTCACCAAGGCCTGATCGGGGGACACCTCCGCAGCACCCGTCGGGCGGGCCCACCGGTCCGCCCGATCTCGTGCCCTCCCCGTCATCGCCGTCGGCTTAGCTTTCCGGCATGATCGAGGCCCTCGACAAGATCGTGCGCCGATTCCAGGCGTCCGACAAACAGACCCGCCTGGAGCTGCTGCTCGACTACAGCAGGAAACTCGCGCCGCTACCGGAGGCGTATCACGTCGCGCGCGACCAGGGGATCAATCGTGTCCCGGAATGCCAGTCCCCGGTCTTTCTGTTCCTGAGCCGGGGGGAGCAGGGGATGGTGCTGCACGCGGACGCGCCCCGGGAAGCCCCGACGGTGCGCGGCTTCGTGTCGCTGCTCGCCCGGGGAATCCACGGCGCGACGCCCGAAGAGGTGCGGGCGCTGCCCGGCGACCTGCTGGATCAGCTGGGACTCAGTGAGGCGCTGGGGATGACCCGGATGCACGGACTCACGGCGATGATCGGGAGAATCAAGCGGATGGCGGGGGAGGTTCCGGCTTCCTAGCGCCGGTGGATCGGGGGCGAGGCGCCGCCTCGCCCCCGTGGGTGGTCACCGTTCGATCGGCAGCCGCACCCCATTCCCCCACTCGGTCCACGATCCGTCGTAGTTGCGCACCCGGCTGAATCCGAGCAGGTAGGTCAGCGCAAACCAGGTATGGGACGAACGCTCCCCGATCCGGCAGTAGGCGATCGTCTCCTGCCCGGGCGCGAGCCCCTGCTCCTGGACGTAGAGCCGAGTCAGCTCGCCGGCGCTACGGAAGCAGTGGGTGTCCGGGTCGACCGCGCGCGCCCATGGCACCGACTTCGCCCCGGGGATGTGACCGCCGCGGAGCGCGCCTTCGTTCGGATAGTCAGGCATGTGGAGCCGTTCGCCACGGAACTCCTCGGGGCTCCGCACATCGACCAGCTGGCCCTGCCGGGCGAGGTGCGTGAGGACCTCATCCCGGAACGCCCGGATCGCGCTATCGTCGCGCTCACCCACCACGATGGTCCCCGCCGGGTAGCGTGGCGCGTCCGTCGTCAGTTCGAGACCCTCCTCGACCCACCGCGCCCGTCCGCCATCCATCAGCCGCAGCGTGGTCAGCCCGAAGAGCCGGAACACCCAGAAGGCGTACGTCGCCCACCAGTTGTTCTTGTCACCATAGAAGACCAGCGTCGTGTCGGCGTTGATCCCTCTGGACCGCAGCAGCCGCTGGAACTGCTCGCGATCGAGGTAGTCGCGGGTGACGGCGTCGTTCAATTCGGTCACCCAGTCGACCTTCACCGCGCCGGGGATGTGGCCGATCTCATAGAGCAGCAGGTCCTCGTCCGATTCGATGAGCCGCACCGAGGGATCCTTCAGGTGCGCCGCCACCCACTCGGTGGAGACCAGCACCTCGGGGTGGACGTAGCCGCGGCCGGCGATGGGAGTGGTCGGAACGAGGGTCTTGGGGTCGGACATGGCGGGCTCGACGGCGGGTCGTGAGTTCGGTGATTCCCTGCACGACCGCAAATACGACTAAAAGACTCGTGATGTCAAGGTGAGCCCGCCGGCAGAGGCGGACCGCATGATGACTTCGCTGAACGCCGACACCACCCGGGGATCGAACGAGGTCACCGCATTGCGCTCCAGCTCCAGGAGCGCCGAGGCGGGATCGGACGCGGCGCGGTCCGGCCGCGGCGCCAGCAGCGCATCGAATGCATCGCAGACCGCGACGATTCGGCTCAGGATATGAGCCTCCCGCGGGTAGCTGAGGCGCGGGTACCCGCCTCCATTCTGCCGAATATGATGCTCGTAGGCGACCACCGCTGCCCCGTCGAGCGTGTCCCCGTTCCGGAGCAGGAGGCGGGCGCCCTCCATCGCGTGGCCGCGCACCCGGCCGCGGTCGGCGGTGCTGAAGCGCTCGATGCTCAGCATCTCGGTGGGCAGCCGGGCCATCCCGATATCATGGAGCAGCGCGGCGAGGCCGCATTCGCGCCGCTCGTCGAGCCCCAGACCGAGCGCCTCGGTGACCAGCAGCGCGAGGAGGGTGGTATTGACGGCGTGCGCCGGCTGATACGTTTCGCGGGCGTGCACCTGGAGCAGCGGCAACGCGCTGGAATCGTTGTCAGCGAGGAGCGAACCGAGGGAGGCGACGACGGCGTGGACGTCGCCGAGTGGCAGTTGCCGTCCCTGCTCGGCGGCGTGGAAGACCTGGCGCATGACGCTCAGCTCCTCCAGCAGCGGATAGCGCTCCCCCTCGACCGCCTCGAGCTGATCCGACGCGGGTCCCCAGCGCAGCCCCTCGGGTCCGAGCCGCGGTCCGAGTCCCCCGTCAGGCATCAGGCCGGCAGCGTAGTCCAGAAAGGCGGCCAGCGCCGCCGGCGCCGGGACGCCCACGCACTCCAGCGTGCCGATACCCCGATCCGCGAGCCGGGGTGTCCACGGCCACCGCTCGAAGTCGGCGAGCGGGAGGGTGCGATACGCCACGCCACCGGGGGCGAACTCGAAGCGCGGCCGGGGGTCGAGGGCGAGCAGCTCCGCGAGGCGTGCGGCACAGGCGTCGTCCGCGGCGCGGCGCACGGTCACGTTGGTCCGGTCGTCGGTGCGGACGGCGAGCGCATGTCCCAGCGCGCGCAGGAAGCGGGGAGCGTACTGCATCAGGGTGCGACCCGGGGGAGGGCCGGTGCGGACCGCCGCCCCAGGGTGCTGGCGGCATGCTTCACCTCCGGATCGCGCGACTGTCGGGCGGTCTCCAGCAGTGGCGCCACCTTCGGGTGGGACTGCCAGTCGATGGCGAGTCCGCGCAGGGCGGCCAGCATGAGCGGGGTCTTCGGCGCGAGGCGGCCGAACTTGGTGATCCCGCGGGCGACCACCAGCCGACGCAGCACGCGAAGCACCACCGGATCGGGGACCCTCGCGATCGCGGTCACGGCGAGGGCGCGCAGTTCGGGATCCAGGTCGGTATCGGCCACGCGGGCGATCAGCCGCGGCACGAAATCCGGCGGGCAGCGGTCGCCGAGGGCGACCAGCGCGAGCCGCACAGTCGGCTCATAGCCGGTCTCCAGCGCCTCGGCCAGTGTGCGTTCCCGGAGCCCGGGGTCGGCGGCGATGGTCAGCGCGATCGCCTCATGCCTGACCCGGGCGTCACGGTGCAGCAGCAGCGGCTCGGCCGAAAAGGCGTCCGGCAGGTCCGGCAGGCGGCCGAGGAGGGAGAGGACGTTGCGCTGGACATACCACGGCGTCCCATCGATGCGGTTGGTGGCGATGGGTCCGATGGCGCTGCCGTAGCGGGCGAGGAGGTCGAGCAGCCTGAGCCGGACGCGCCGCTCGCGGGACTCGGCGAGCGCGTCGAGCAGGGCAGGCGCGGCCTCGATGCCCGTCGCCGGAATCAGCCGATCGAGCGCCTCGAGATCGACGGGGGAGGCCTCCAGCAGCACCCGCACGGTCTGCGGATGAAAGACCCGGCCCCGCAGCGCGCGCGCGACGGGATCCTCCCGCGGCACAGTCTCCAGCAGCGCCAGCAGCGGCGAGACCTGACGGCGCGCGATCATCCGGTCGGCGGCGATGAGAATGCCCCGTTCCACGATGCCGCACTCCAGCGCCAGCTTGAGGACGCGCTCCGGTTCCGGAGCGAGGCGCGGCGCCTGGGCCGCCGCCTCCGGAGTGGTGGCGCCCGACGCGAGCCGGCGCAACTCCTCGGTGAGGGCGCGCCGGGCCGCGGGATGCCCGGGCTGCTCCGCCCGCAGCGCGATGCTCGCGAGGACGCCGAGCGCGGGCGCGGTCAACTCTCCCTCCCGTCCGGCGGCCATGAGCTGCAGCAGGCGGAGCGCACCCCGTGGCGGAAGGAGAGGTGCCACCTCGTGGACGAACTCCCGTTGCACGGAGGAGGCGCTCACCGGCGCGAGCAGGCGCCGCAGCGTCGCGGGGGGAAGCAGCGCGATCAGCTCGGCGAGCACCAGCCGACCGGCGGGCTCGACGGTCGCGTCGCGAGCCACCAGGAGCAGCTGTTCCAGCACCCGCGCGTCCCACGTCGCCGAGACCGGGTGCAGTTCCAGTGCGATCGCCATCTCATGCGGATCACGATGCGGATGGGGCCGCTCGGCGTCGTCGAGCAGCAGCCGTTCCAGCCCCAGCCAGGGGTCCAAGCCGACCTTCGAGGAGGAGGCGGGCGGCCGGAGGGAGAAATGGGGGGTGCTCGGCCAGGACCCGGGCCCGGGACTGGCGATCGCCGACAGCACCAGGGTCAGCTCGGCGGCGGTGACGCCGGGGAGGAAGTCGAGGGCACCGATGCCCCGTTCGCGGAACTGGACGGCGAGTTCGCGCAGCGGCTCGAAGTCGGCGCTGGTCTCCATCCCTTCCACCACGAGCTGCACCCTCCCGACCTCCACGGTCAGGAGATCGCGGTGCGCCAGGGCGGAGCCGAGCGCCCGTTCCAGCGTGCCGATCAGCGTCGGGAGCGCCGACTCTCCCCCGGGCTCCAGCCACACCCGGTGGACCACCCCGGCGAGGGCCAGGAGCACCTCGGCGAGCTGGCGGGTCCCAGCGGCGCTGGTAGCGGGAAAGTCGGCAAGGTCGGTCATGGACCGTACAATCTACCCGCTGGTCCCGGCCCCCGCAGCCCGGCCCCGATGGGGGAGGGTACCCTAGCCATGGCGGGGGGCAGTAGTATTGAGCATGACGATGCAGCCCAATCGCCGTTCAGGAGAGTCAGCGACCATCCGGGGATGGGCCACCGGTGCGCCGGGACTGGCCGATGTGCTGCGCCGCGGGGCATGGTATCCGGTGCTCGAAGAGTATCCCGACGGCATTCTGGTCGAAGTGGACCGGCAGGTGATGCGCTTCAAGCTGGACGAGGTCCGGGTCCGGCCGGAGCGTCCGGAGGACTGGAGCATCGTCGTCCGTACCGGGGTCATGCGCCCCACCCTGGCCGGTCCGAAGCTGGTGACCACCTACGCCGTCTGTCCGGACTGCTCCGGTCGCCAGGAGTTCGAGGGCCATCCCGAGACCCTGATGTGTGTGCGCTGCCGTCGCGCCGCCAAGGTGGACTGGGGTCACACGTACTGAGCCCGGGATGAGCCTCTGGAGTATCCTGGCCCGCGCCCGCCGGCTGCATCCCGACAACATCGCCGTGGTCAGCAGCGGACCCGAGCTGTCGTACGCGGCGCTTGGTCTGCGGGTCGATGCCCTCGCGGCGTGGCTCCGCGCCAGCGGCATACAGGCCGGCGACCGCATCGCCACCCTGCTCCCGAATACCCCGCCCTGCCTCGAGAGTTACTTCGCCGCCGCGGGACTCGGCGCCGTGCTCGTCCCCCTCAACACCCGGCTGCTTCCCGACGAACTCGGCTTCATCCTGGACGACAGCGGCTGCTCCGCGCTGATCGTCGATCCCGGGTTCGCCGCTCTCGCCTCCGCGGTCCGCCCGCGGAGCCCCGGTCTCGGCACGGTGCTCTCGGCGGGCCACGGATTCACCCTCGAGGATGGGACGATCGCCTCGCCCTATCCGGCGGCCGCGGTGGCGGCCGGTGACTTCACCCCGGCGGCGCCACCTCCGGAGGCCCTGGCACATCTCTACTACACCAGCGGAACCACCGGCCGGCCCAAGGGCGTCATGCTCACCCATCGCAACGTCTGGGTGCACGCGCTGGCAGCGGTGGCGGAGCTCCGCCTCTCCGAGGCCGACACCTGGGCCCACGTCGCCCCGATGTTCCATCTGGCCGATGCCTGGGCCACCTTCGCCATCACCTGGGTGGGCGGCCGCCACGTCATGGTGCCCCGGTTCGAGCCGCGCGAAGTCCTGGCCACCATCGAGCGGGAGCGGGTGACCCTGACCAACCTCGTCCCCACGATGCTCAACCTCATGGTCAAGCATGAGGACCGCGGCCGCTTCGACTATCAGAGCCTCCGGATGATGCTGAGCGGCGGGGCGCCCATCGCCCCGGCGGTGGTGCGGGCGATCGTCGACACCTTCGGCTGTGAGTACGTGCAGACCTACGGCATGACGGAGACCAGTCCGTACCTCACGATGAGTCTTCTCAAGGACCACCTGCGCGCCCTGCCGGTCGAGGAGCAGCTGCGCTACCGCGCCAAGACCGGCCGGCCGTTCCTGGGCGTCGATCTGCGGATCGTGGACGAGGCCGGCGTGCCCGTCGCCAACGATGAGAGGGCCGTGGGCGAAATACAGGTTCGGGGCGAGACCGTCACCCCGGGCTACTGGCGCCGCCCCGATGCCACAGCCGAGGCCTTCACGCCCGACGGCTGGCTGCGGACCGGGGACCTCGCGATGGTCGATGCCGAAGGCTACGTCACGATCGTCGACCGGAAGAAGGACATGATCATCACCGGCGGCGAGAAGGTGTATTGCACCGAGGTGGAACACGTCCTCTACCAGCACCCCGGCGTGCTCGAGGCTGCCGTCTTCGGCCGTCCCGACCCGGTGTGGGGTGAAGTCGTCTCGGCGGCGGTCGTCGCCCGACCGGGCGTGACTCTCTCGGAGGAGGAGCTGGTGCTGTTCTGCCGGCCGCGGCTTGCGGCCTTCAAGCTGCCGCGCCACATCCGGCTGCTCGCCGAACTCCCGAAGACCGGCTCGGGCAAGATCCTCAAGCGACTGCTCCCGCGATGATGCCGGGAGAGGCGGGGCCGATCTCCGAGCCCGTGGTGGCCTACTCCACCACGCTCCCCTCGAGCGCATCGGACTGGCGCCGGTCCCTCGGCTCCAGCGTCAGCGTCGTGCTGCACCTCCTGCTGCTGATCTTCATTGTCCGCATCACCCATCAGCGGCAGCAGGCGGAGGAGCGGCGTGCCTCCACGCAGGAAACCACCCGGCCCATTCAGCTCGACTTTGCACCGCCGCGCCCGATCCCGACTCCCCGCCCCGCGGCCCCGGATCAGCCCAAGACGCTGCCCCCCGCCGTGCCGTTGACGCCGGGGCAGGAGAAGGATCCCGGTTCGACGGCGAAGGTGAATCCGACGCCGGAACCGGAACCGAACGCGCCGCCTAACACCACTCCCCAATCGGCGACCCGCCCCGACCCGGGCGACCAGGACGTGCCGGACGCCAGCGCCCGGGCCTCCGCGCCCGCGCCGCCGAGCGCCATCGCGGCGCCGCTCGCGAACGATGCAGCGCCGTCGATGGAGTCCGATGCCCGGCGCATCTTCGGGCGGCCGTCGAGCAAGCTCGGTCCGGTGTCGGGGAGCCGCGAGAATCGCCCATGGGAATCACCCAACCCCATGGCCTCGGACGGCTGCACCCTCCCGCCGCCGTCACCCAGCGATTCCCTGCTGCCCCCGGGGATGGGCGCCGTCGAGGGAAAGATCTACGATGAGAACACCGGCAGGCCGCTGGGGGAGCGCGGCTGCAGATCCTGGGGACGGCGTTTGGCGCCTTTGCCAACGCGCGGGGCGAGTACCGCCTGGTCTTCGATCGGACCCTGGTGGATCGCTGCCGTACCCAGTCGGTGCGGGTCACCGCCCCCGGCTATCGCGGCCGCGACGTCCTGCTCTATCTCGGCGACCACCCCAACGGCGATGTGCCTCTGCCGCGTTTCTAGGGGAGAAGGCGATTAGGCGATTAGGGGATTAGGCGATTAGGCGATTAGGGGATTAGGGGATTAGGGGATTAGGGGGCTAGGGGGCTAGGGGACTCGGGGACGCGGGGACTCGGGGACGCGGGGACGCGGGGACGCGGGGACGCGGGGACGCGCGGACTCGGGGAGTAGGGGAGTAGGGGAGTAGGCACGCCCAATCACCTAATCGCCCAATCACCCAATCACCCAATCACCCAATCGCCCAATCCCCCAATCACCCAATCGCCCAATCGCCCAATCCCCCAATCGCCCAATCGCCCAATCGCCCAATCGCCCAATCGCCCAATCGCCCAACCGCCTAATTCGGCGCATGCGTCGAGGCCACCCCGTAATTCCGGTTGAAGCCGATCGCCGGCCCGTTCACGCTGAAGCCGTAGCTGTTCTTCACCCTCGCCACCCACTGCCGGATCGAGCCGGGGAACGGCGACTTCCGTCCGTTGTGACCGAACGGATCGGTGTACCAGACCTCGGGCCCGGCCGTGTTATCCAGGTTGTTGTCGTTGATGTCGATGAAGCGCCGCACCCCGTTGAACCGGGAGCGGGCATCATCGAACGTCAGGCCGGTCAGCAGGCCGCCGTTGGTCGACAGGTCGCAGAGGTCGTTGCTGTCCCGGACCCGGTTCGGGTCCATCGTGTCGCATTCGCCGATCGGGCGGCCGGTGATGTTGGCCGCGGCCGGATCGTAGAAGCGGCTCGGCTGAAACACCTGGAAGTACGGATTGAAGCTGGCGACGGTGTGGCCATTCTCGGCCCGCACGCTGTTGGAGGTCTGCCAGCTCTCGTGGAGCGCCCGGTCGAAGTCGGGGGTCTGCCCGGCGCCGACCCGCATGTACTGGTCGACGCAGGTGCGATCGGGAATGATCCGCTGGCCGCCGCCGTTGGGCGAATTGGCCGGCACCGGCGCGCCCACGTCGACGCGGGTCCCGTCGCAGGTGCGGGTGAAGCCGCCCGCGGTGCCGATCGCCGACAGCAGCGTGACGTGCATCTCGGTCCCGTCGGTGCAGCGGATGTGATAGGCGATCTCGTGCAGATTGTTGGTAAAGGCGTCCTTCGAATGCGTCCCCTGGTGCAGCTTGGCCAGCACGTCGCACTTCACGCTGAAGAGCGCGCCGGTGACGCCGTCCTGCCGCACCATCTCGATGTCGTTCTCCCAGTCGATCTTGTGGCCGAAGTGATCCTCGTGCCGCACATTCTGCGGATCCCACGTCTCCAGCGCCTCGTTGGCGAGGCCGAAGGGGATCGGCCCCACCTGCGGATAGAGGTGCGAGCCCCGCGGGTCGCGGCCATGCTCGTGCCCGAAGCTGCAGCCGGTCACCGGATCCACCGGCGGATGCCAGCTGTTGTAGCGCTTGCCATCGGGGCCCACCACCGAGTACCGGTCGTGGATCGCCGGGGTGCAGCTGTCGCCGCTGCCCGGGGCCCAGATGCCGAACTGGACCGCCTGCCCCGTCTCCTGCACCGGGCCGGTGCCGGAATAGCCGCTGTCTCCGCAGCCGGCGAGCGCCGCCGTGACGGGAAGCAGCGTGCCGCACAACAGCCGGCGCCAGGCGAGGGTGCACACAGGCATGAGAACCTCCGAAGACAGGTGGAGAGAGGGCGAGGGGACGGGGAACCGCGGCCGCTAATGCAGCGTGAGCCCCACACCCACCTGGATGAGACTGGTCTTGGCCCCGAGACTGGAGACGGTGTCGTTGTAGCGGACGTCCGCCCCGGTCGTCCCGAGGAAGTTGGCATAGGGAACGATGGACATGGTCCGGCCGATCGCCAGCTCGTAGCCCACCCCCACCTGTGCCGAAAGCGCCTGACTGGAGATCTTGTTGGCGGGATCCTTGGCGGAGTACTGCGCCATCCCGAGACCGGTCTTGAGGTAGAAGCCGCTCCGGACCATCGGATAGAGCAGCACCACCGCCTGCACCGTCCCCAGGAAGAAGCTGACGTTCGCCTGACTGTGATACCAGACGATCGCCTCCCCGCCGATCAGCAGTTGGGGCGTGACCGTGGCGCCCAGCCGGAGATACCCGGACCCGCCGCCGTCCCGGCCGGCGCGACAGACCGTACAGGAGAGCCGGGCCGAACCGATCCCCGCTCCGCCACCCAGCCAGAAGCCCTGCCGCGCGGCCACCCGCTGCGCCACGGCCGGGGAGCCAGACAGGACCAACAGGGACGCGACGAGCGCCGCGCAGGGGAAGCGCCGCATGGGGACTCCAGTACCACAGATGGGTATCGAATCGAGACTCTGGCCGACTGGAAGGTGCACCGCGGGCCGCATCGGGGCGGTGACGGGAGGCACAGGAACGGGGTGACCTCCTCCCTCGAACGGGGGCAAGACAAGGCGCGGGTGGAGCATGCTCCACCCGCGCCTCCTGGGTAGTCGACTGGCCCGGCCGCCCGGGCTAGTGCAGGCGTATCGACTTGTGTGTCAGGGTATCGTAGATGAAGTAGGGGCCCCGTCGGATGTCGTGGCCGAGATCGACCCGGAGCGGCGTCGGCGCCCCAGGCATCTCCAGGCCGGCGGTCGCGAGGTTGAACGGATCGGCCGCCGCCGCGTTCACCGTATAGCCGAGGTCGTGCATCGACTGCACCGTGGTGAGGCTCATCGGACGGGTAGTGCCGCTGATGTATCCCGTCATCAGCTCGTTCTTGAAGTTGGCTTCCTTCCAGTGCGCCCGTCCGGTCCCGACGACGCTGGTATCCTCAACCGTCACCGACGTCCCCGAGCCGCCATTGCTGCCCACAAAGGCGGCCACCGCGTTCGGCCCGTTGAAGCCGAGGCTGGAGATGGCCGGCGGCTTATTGACGTTGACGATGTAGGTGGCGTGGGGCCAGAAGCCGGGGATCGGATCCCAGAGCACGCCGAAGCCGAGCACATGCCCCATCTCGTGCAGGATCACGTCATCCAGGTAGCCGCCCGCCTGCAGTCCGGCCAGGTCGACGGTGTCGAAGGTCATCTCGCCGATGTAGGGAAGGAATGAGCCGCTGGTGCGGAAATAGCAGGGCCCGGCGGCGCCCAGAATCTTTCCGGGGCCGTCGATCGAATCCAGATTGGCGATGATCACCACGTCGTTGATGTTCGCCGGCATGAGCTCGTTGCCGCAGGTCGGATCGGTCGTGAACCCGCCGCTCACCACCCCCACATCGCCGGTGATCACCTGCTCCCAGCGCGCCTCGGCCCGGGTGAAGGACGCCCGCTGACTCGCGTTCGGATTGGTGCCGGTCTTGAAGATGACCGTGATATTGAAATTGGAGATCTGGCTGACGCCGGTTGCGCTGAACGACACCGGGCTGCCGCTCAGCCCGGCGGCGGTGGCGTTGAGCGTGTTGCTGCCGAGCGAACCGCCCAGGGTCCAGCTGGTGACCGTCGCGACTCCCGTTCCCGACGTGTTCTTGGTACCACCGGTGACCGAACCGCCCCCGGTCTGCACCGCGAACGCCACGCTGACTCCGCTTACCCCATTCCCGTCCAGGTCACTCGCCTTGACGCTCGGCGCGGCGGAGACCGCCTGACCGATCACCCCGTTCTGCGAGATGGCGCTGACGGCGGTGAGCGTCGCGGCCGTGCCGGGTGTCAGGGAGAGGGAACCGGTCGTCGCCGCCGTCAGCGTCCCGGAGGAGAAACGGATGGTGTACGATCCGACCGTCCCCCGCAGGTTCAGATTGCTGAAGGTCGCCTGGCCGCTGCTGTTGGTCACCGCCGTCAGGCTCCCGCCGAGGGTCCCCCCGCCGCTCCCGATCGCGGCGGTAACCGTGATGCCGGCGGAGTCCACGATGGTGCCCTGACGATCCACCAATTGGATCACCGGCGCAGTGCTGAAGGTGATCCGTGAGGCGATGCTGGCGGGTGGCGCGGTGACGATGCTCAGGGCGGCCGCGGTACCGAGGGGCGGCCCGGTGATCGTGTTGCCTCCGCCGCAGGCGGCCACGATCGCCGCGCCCAGCGCCAGTACCGCGGGGAAATACCGAGCCGATGACCGAGCGGCGGTACGGGTGGGCGCTAGCATCCTATCCATATAGTGGACCTGCAGTTGAGGAAGATGCTTCGACGGAACTCTTCGCCCCCGCCGCTCGCGGTCGCCGAGGGCCACGCCACCGGAATCGGCATCCTGTCGCTACCTGCGAAAATCAACAGGAGAGCGGGTGATTGACAAGCCCTCGGCGGGTGGACAGACTCCCCCACCCCCGCACCGATCACCCTCGGCACTGAAGGCTCCCCCGTGAAGTACCCCGATGTCCGACACTACATCGGCGGCCGGTTCGTGGACGGCGGCCCCCGATTCCTCGACGTGCACAACCCCGCCGATGGCTCGACCATCTCCCGCGTTCCGGTCGGCGACGCCGGCACCGTCGAGCTGGCGGTCGCCGCCGCCACCCGCGCCTTTGCCGCCTGGTCCGAGACCCCGATCAAGGAGCGGGTCCAGGTCTTCTATCGCTACAAGGCGCTGCTCGAGAAGCATCTCAAGGAACTCGGCGAGCTCATCACCGAGGAGCACGGCAAGATCGCCGGCGAGGCGGAGGCCGGAGATTCTCAAGGCGATCGAACTGACCGAGTTCGCCTGCTCGCTGCCGCAGATCGTCGCCGGCGAGGTGCTCGAGGTGAGCCGCGGGGTCGAGTGCCGGATCGAGCGGGTCGCCGCTGGGCGTCGTCGCCGCGATCACTCCGTTCAACTTCCCCTCGATGGTGCCGCACTGGACGATTCCCAACGCGATCGCGCTGGGCAACTGCTTCATCCTCAAGCCGTCGGAGCTGGTGCCGCTCTCGTCGGCGGCGGATCGCCGAGCTGCTGACGCGAGGCGGGGCTGCCGGCCGGCGTCTTCAGCGTGGTCCACGGCGGCCGCGACGTGGTCGAGGCGCATCTGCGACCATCCCGAGATCGCGGCGGTGAGCTTCGTCGGCTCGACCAAGGTGGCCAAGACGGTCTACCGCCGCGGCACCGGCAACCTCAAGCGGGTCGCTCTGCCTGGGCGGCGCCAAGAACCACCTCATCGTGATGCCCGACGCCGATCCCGAGATGACCGCGCGCAACGTCCTGGCCTGCGATGGCGGGCTGCACCGGCCAGCGCTGCATGGCGGCGTCGGTCATGGTGGCGGTGTCGAAGACCGATCACATCGTCGAACCGGCGTGGCGGCGCAGGCCCGGCAGATGATGCCCGGCAAGGACCTCGGCCCGGTGATCACCCAGGCGGCGAAGGACCGGATCGAGCGGTACATCGACGAGGCGGAGCAGGCCGGTGCCACGGTGCTCGTGGATGGGCGCAGGCGCCACGGTGACGGGCAAGGAAGGCGGCTACTGGTATGTGGGCCGACGGTGATCGATGCACGTCACCCCGACGATGAGGATCGCCAAGGAAGAGGTGTTCGGCCCGGTGCTCGTCGATCGTCCGGACCGCGCACCCTCGACGAAGCGCTCGCGGTCGAGAACGCCTCGCCCTACGGCAACGCGGCGTCGATCTTCACCGAGAGCGGCGGCGCCGGCCCGCTACGTCGATGGAACGGGCCAGCGCCGGCATGGTCGGGGTCAACGTCGGCGTGCCGGTGCCGCGCGAGCCGTTCTCGCTTCGGCGGCTGGAACGAATCGAAGTTCGGCGTCGGCGACATCACCGGCAAAAGCTCGATCGAGTTCTGGACCCAGACTCAAGAAGATCACCACCAAGTGGAACCGGGAAGCCGGGACCAACTGGATGTCGCTGAGGGGGAGACGGTTGGAACGGCGGAACGGGGAACGGTAACACGATCGCCCGAATCGCCCGTTCCCCGTTCCCCGTTCACCGATCGCCTAATCGCCCAATCGTCCGACGTCTAACTGCTCAACGCGATCAGCAGGCTCACATGACCGCCACCGCTCCGACCCCGACCCTGCCGCCCTGCGACCTTCACCGCCCGCGCCCTACGCGCGGGCCCTCGCGGGCCGAGGTGCTGGCGATGCGGCAGCAGTACACCCACCCCGCGCTGTTCACGCTCTACACGGACCCGCTGATGATCGTCGACGGGCACATGCAGTACCTCTTCGACGAGACCGGCCGGCGGTATCTCGATCTCTTCGCCGGGATCGTGACCGTCTCGGTGGGGCACTGCCATCCGAAGGTCATCGCGCGCGATCCAGGAGCAGGTCGGCACGCCTGACAGCACACCACCACGATCTACCTGCACCCGAACATCGGCGCTGCTCGCCAAGAAGCTCGCGTAGCAAGATGCCGCCGGGGCTCGACGTCACCTACTTCGTCAACAGCGGCAGCGAGGCCAACGACCTCGCCATCACGATGGCGCGGCTCTACACCGGCAACCAGGACGTCATCGCGCTGCGCAACGCCTACCACGGCGGCTCGCCCACGCACGATGGGCGTGACCTCGCACTCACACCTGGAAGTATCCCGACCCAGCAGTCGGCACGGCATCCACCACGCGATCAACCCCGATCCCTACCGGAGCCCGTTCACCGGCACGCCCGAGGAGATCGCCACGCCAGAGCGCCGCGGACATCCGCGACCTGATCCGCTACTCGCACGCCGGGCAAGGTCGCCGCCTTCATCGCCGAGCCGATCCAGGGCGTCGGCGGCGTGACCCATCGGCGCGCCGAACTACCTGCGGGAGGCCTACGCCGTCATCCGCGAGCACGGCGGGCTCTGCATCGCCGACGAGGTGCAGACCGGCTTCGGCCGCACCGGCGACCACTACTGGGGCTTCCAGAACTGGGGCGTCGACCCCCGACATCGTCACCATGGCCAAGGGCATCGGCAACGGCGCGCCGCTCGCCGCCGTCACCACCCGGCGGGAGATCGCCGAGGCGCTGACGCAGCGGATCCACTTCAACACCTTCGGCGGCAACCCGGTCTGCATGGCGGCGGGCCTCGCGGTGCTCGAGGCGATCGACGAGGACGGGCTGCAGGCAGAATTCGCAAGGTGGTCGGCGGCCGGTTCAAGGCGGGGCTCGCAGAAGCTGCAGCGCCGGCCATCGGCTCATCGGCGACGTGCGCGGCATGGGCCTGATGCTCGGCGTCGAGCTGGTCACGCGACCGCGCCACCAAGGACGCCGGCCAAGGAGGAGACCGCTCGACGTGATGGAGCGCGACCCGCGAGATGGGCGTGCTGATCGGCAAGGGCGGGCTCGACGGCAACATGCTCCGCATCAAGCCGCCGATGTGCCTGACCGCCGCGGATGTGGACTTCGCGCTGGACGTGCTGGATCAGGCGCTGCGGGCTGTACGGAAGGTGGAGGGGTAAGCGTCTGCCCTACCCTTACTGAAACCCCAAGCCCCATCCGATCCAGCACCCGCAGCATCAGGTTCGGCTCCTCGCCGGCGTCCACCTTCCTGAGCGCCGCGCGTCACCGCGTTCACCGCCCAGCCCGCGCAGCGGTTCCGGCGGATAGGGGAACGGGCGTCTGGTCACCAGCGAGAGATCCAGCAGGTCGCTCGGCCGGTCCAGCGCCAGATGGGCCAGGATCCGCCCCGCGATGCCGCGTGCTCCCCAGTCCGTGACCGGTGTAGCCCAGGCCATAGCAGGCTCGGCCGCCGAGGGCCCGCCCGAAGAACGGGGTGAGCCGGGTGGTCGAGCAGATCGCGCCGCCCCACGCGATAGGGCCACTCCAGCTCGGCCAGCGCGGGAAAGTGCCGGCGCCAGCTCTGCCTCGAGCGTCTCGTAGTGGTGCGGTGAGTGATCGCACGAGGCGATCGACCAGGTTGCCGGCGTAGTAGGTCGGCCTCGCTGGTACCCCAGAGGACCCGGCCGTCCGCGGTGGGCGGTAGTAATTGAAGAAGGTGCGGCCGTCGGTGATCCCCTGCCGCCCCTTCCAGCCGAGCAGCTCCCACTGGGCCGGCGTGAGCGGCTCGCTCACCAGGATGTAGTCGTAGAGCGGGATGAAGCGGTGCAGGATCGACGGGCAGGAGGTGATGGGTGTAGGCGCTGGTCGCGAGCACCACCCGACGGGCCGTGAGAGTGGTGCCGTTGGCCCGGACGACCACCCCCGCCCCTTGCTCGTCGATGGACTCTACCGTCGTGCGCTCGTACACCCGCACGCCGAGTCGCTCCGCCTCGCGGCGCAGCCCGTCGGTGAGCTTCGCCGGATCGAGGATGCCGCCGCCCTGCACCTCCACCGCCGCCGAGGTAGAGCGGCGAGTGGACCTCCGCCTGGGTCTCCTCCCGGCTCGAGCATCCGGAAGGTGTCGATGCCCAGCCCCCGCGCGATCGCGACGCTCCGCCGCCCCTCCTCCAGATGTCCCTCGGTGAGCGCCACTGTCAGGCGGCCGCTCGGCTCGTAGTCGCAGGCGATGCCGCGATCGCGGATGAACGCCGTCAGCTCGCTGACGTTGCGCTCGCCGAGCGCGGCGAGCCGGGCGGCCTCCGCGGCGCCGAAGTGCTGGATGGCGAGCCCGTGACTGTGATCGACCGTCTCGGACAGCATCCCGGCATTGCGGCCGCTCGCGCCGTAGGCGGCGATCCCCTGCTCCACCACGGTCACATCGCGCGACGGGTCCAGCTCCTTGAGGAAGAGCGCCGTCCAGAACCCGGTGAACCCGCCGCCGATGATGGCAACATCGGTCTCGGTGGGCGCGTGGAGTGCGGTGACATCGCGGGGAGGGAGCCCCGCGAGCCAGAAGCAGGCCTGTTCGATTGATGGCATGGTGGCAGGAGCGTACCGATGGCAGGGGAACGGGTCAAGCCGGGAGCGGCGGGAGGAGTTCTCACACCCCCACCGCCTCTGCTTCAGAACCCGCGATAGGCCGTGAGGCTGATGTTGCGTGGCGCGCCGGGGACGTGTTCCTGCACGTTGGGGTAGTTGGCCTGGAGGAGATTGCTGATCTTGAGCTGCAGGCCGGTGCCGAGGAGCTTGTAGCCGAGCCGGAGATCCACGACGGTGATACTGCTGCGCGGGTCGTTCGGAAACTGCAGCACCTCCTCCGGGCGGCTTCGGAAACGCAGGTCGACGGCCAGCAGCCCACCGAGCAGCTCGCCCGACGCGGTCACGTTGTGCCGGGAGCGGTAGACCAGCGCGACCTTCCGGTGGGCGAAGTTCGAGAGATCGATATCCTTGGAGTCGAGGTAGAGATAGCTCGCCTGCAGGTCCAGCAGATTCCGCAGCATCCGCACCCGCACGCCGCCATCGAATCCGCGCACCCGTGCCCGGTCGATGTTCGCGAACTGGTAGTACCCTGGGCGGCTCGGCACGGGGCCGGGTCCGATCAGCCCCCGATAGCTGCTCTGAAACACCGAGCCGTCCGCCCAGAACCGGCCACCGGTCGCGGTGAACCCGAATTCGCCGGCCCAGGCATGTTCGCCCTTGAGCGACGGATTGGGGATGACGTGGAACCCGAATTGGACCGTGTTCACGAACTGCTCGATCCCGCTGGGCGCCCGATAGCCGCGCCCGATCGACGCCCGGAAGGTGAGGTGCTCGGAGGCGTCGGCCACCAGGCCGAGCTTCGGGCTCAGGGAGATCTCTCGCTCGCTCGCGCTCGCCTGGTGGTAGTCGAGCCGGCTGCCGATGACGAGCTTGAGCGGTTCGGCGAGCCGGACATCATACTGTCCGAAGAGGGCCGCATCGCGCAGATCGCGATTGCCGAGAAAGTTGGACGTCACCGTCGTGTACCCGCCGTCCGCGCCGAGAATCAGGGTGTGACCGGTGCGGGGGGTGACCGTGAGCGTGGCGGTGCCGCCGACCTTGAAGGCGTTGTGGTGATCGGCGTTGCTCTGGAAGACGTTGCGCAGCGTGTTGTAGTTGAGGTAGGGACTCACCCGAAGCACCGTCCGGCTCCCGATCAGCGGAGTGAAGCTGGCCCCGGTCAGCAGCTTGTCCGCGACCTCCCGATCCCCCAGTGAGTTCGCGCGGACCGTGGCGCCGAGACTGTCCACCACGGTGGAGAGAGTGTCGAGGGTGAACGGCCTGCTGGAGCTGAGCCAGGAGAAGAAGTCGTAGTCGACCTCCCGGGCATAGACGGCGTAGGCGTCCCACGGATGCCCGCTGCCGGTCGGCCCCGTGGCCTTGACCCGGAAGAGCCAGCGGCGGCTGGCGTTGTTGTCGGTGTAGCCATCGGTCGACTCCCGCCCCGCCACCAGCCGTAGTCCCACCCCGCCGATCCGCCGCGAATGCTGCAGCTCAATCCCCTGCGTGGTGAGATGCTCCGAGGTGAACCGGTAGCGCGATGGCACCTGGTAGAAACCGAAGTGGGCCCGGAATAGCGTGGCCGGACCGTCGCTGATGGGGCTGGTGATCATGTTCACCACGCCACCCAGCGCGTTGCTGCCGTAGAGGGCGGAGTAGGCGCCCTTCACCACCTCCACCCGCTCGATGTCAAGCAGCGGGATGGACTCGAAGTCCACCTCGCCACCATCCCCGGTCAGCACCGGGTGCCCATCGAGCAGCATCAGCACTCGGCTCCCCACCCCGTTGGCCACACCGGTCGAGCCGCGAATCGAGATGTCGGAGTTATTGAAGCTCACCCCCGGAACAAACGGCAGCGCGTCGGCCAGGGTGGTGACGTTGCGCTGCACCAGCTCCCGGTTCGCGATCACCGCCACACTCACCGACGACTCCCGCTGCTCCTCCTCGCCGCGGCTCGCGGTGACCACGATGCCCGGAAGCTCGACCGAGGCCGTCCCCATCACGGCCGCGATCGTGTCGACGCCGCCGGCCCGCACCGTCGCCGGTAGCGTCACGCTCCGGTACCCGATGGCGACGATGGTGATCGTCTGCAATCCGGGCGGCGCCGGAAAGAGCTGAAACGCCCCGGCGGCGGAGGTGGTGGCCCGGAGCAGCGTGCCCTTGAGCAGCACCGTGGCGGCCTCGATCGGCCGTCCGGTGGCGGAGTCGGTGACCGTCCCCCGAATGAACCCGACCTCCCCCTGCGCCACCGCAACCGACGCGGAGCCGAGGAGGAGGGCGGAGGCGAGGCTCAGGGCAGCGAGAATCCGGCGGGGCACGATAGCAGGGTCGAGGGAGAAGGCGCGACGCTCAGCGAAGCACCCGGACGTAGATCGGAACCCCCGAGGAGATGAACAGCGCCCGCAGCGTGTCCGGGTTGGCGCCACCGTCCTTGAACGTATAGGTGCCGGACGCCTGCCCGATCCCGGAGCTCGGCGGCGTATTCACCGAGAGCGCCTTGTCGGTGTGGGTGTAGGTCCCCGCGCCCGAGAGGGTATCGAAGCCGGTTTGAGTGGGAACGATCAGATCGATGGCGACCGAGTCGGTGGTGAACACGAAGGTTCCCTGCGCGCCCTGGGCCCACTGGCCCGCCTCAGCGAGAGAGTCAAGATCCCAGGTGCCGGTGAGATCGGGTCCCACGCCGGGACCGGTACTGTTGCTGCACCCCGCGACCGCGCCGCCGAGCAGCCCCGCCGCAACGAGTGAATAGACCACATGCCGCATATGCATACACCACCTCCGAATGAGTCGAATTTGAGGGATCGATCGCTACTTCATGATCATGATATGGGCCCAGGGCTTCCCCGGGAACATCAGCCACGGCAGTCCGCCCCCCGGATGGGTAGAGAGCCCGGTGCTCTCCGCCGTCGCGTAGGGGATGTAGACCACCGGCAGCCCCGCTGCGCCATGCGCCAGGCCAGTGGCCGGATCGAGGCTGTCCCCCGGCGCATAGAGATTGTAGAGGGTCCGCGGTCCGTCTGGCATCTTGAGGGTGCCGGCCTGGATGGCCGCCATCCGCGCGCTGTCCACCTCGGAATGCGAGAGCCCTGCCGCCTTGAGCTCCCGGCCGAGCCGCATGAACGGCTCCAGATCCTTGTGGTAACAGGCGACGTGCCAGGCGCTCTCGGCGGGATCATCCGCGAGGCAGACCATGGTGCCGGTCCCCTCCCGCAGCGTCGTCAGCTTGTGGTAGTTGCTGTAGCCGAGCACCGTGGCATCGGCCCGCATCCCCTCCGGCGCGGCGCTCACCGCGCCCGCGATCTGAATCTCCGGTGCGGGGACCTGCGCGGCGAGGGGAGCAAGGAGCCCGACGAGGAGGAGCCCTGAAGCGAGCGATGAGTGGCGCATGCAACGGCGTTCCGGTGGTGAGGGTGCCACTAAGGAACCGCGTACCGGCCCGGCCGGCAAGGGGCGCTAACGCGACGCGACGAGCGCCTGCTCCAGGTCGCCGATCACATCGTCCAGATGTTCCAGCCCGACCGATATCCGCACCAGCCCCGGAACGATTCCGACGCGCTGCCGCTCCTCTTCGGTGAGCTTGGAGTGGGTCGTGGAGCTCGGGTGGGTCACGATGCTGCGGGTGTCCCCCAGGTTCGGGCTGTGCGAGACCAGACGCACGCTGTCCAGAAACCGGCGGGCCCGCTCGAGCCCGCCCCGCAGCACCAGCACCACGATCCCGCCCCCCTGCGACATCTGCCGCTGCGCCAGATCGTACTGCGGATGGCTCGGCAGGAAGGGATAGCGCACCGACTCCAGCTCGGCGTGCCCTTCGAAGTGCCGCGCCAGCGCCAGCGCATTCTGGCAGTGCCGGTCCATCCGGACCGCGAGCGTCTCCAGGCTCTTGGAGAGCACCCAGGCATTGAAGGGAGAGAGCGCCGGGCCGGTGTGCCTCGCAAAGAACCGGCACTCGGCGATCAGCCGGGCGCTGCCGAGGATCGCTCCGCCGAGCGTGCGGCCCTGCCCGTCGATGAACTTGGTCGCGGAGTGAATCACCAGATCGGCGCCGTGGCGGATCGGCTGCTGCAGGTAGGGGGTGGTGAAGCAGTTGTCGACCAGCAGCGCCACCCCGCGCGCCGCCGCGAGCCGGCCCAGCCACTCCAGGTCCACCAGATCGAGCCCCGGATTGGAGGGAGTCTCGACGAAGATCGCCCTGGTGTTGGGCTGGATCAGCGCCTCCCAGCTCTCGGGGGCGCCGAGGTCGGCGTAGCTGTGGCTGATGCCCCAGCGGGGCAGCAGCTTGCCGAGGATCTGGCTGGTGGAGCCGAAGAGCGACCGGGCCGCGAGCAGATGATCGCCTGACGAGAGCAGCGCCGCCAGACTGACGAACACCGCCGCCATCCCGGAGGCGGTGGCGATGCCGTCCTCCGCCCCTTCCATCAGGCAGAGCTTGCCGACGAACTCGTCGGTGTTGGGATTGGAATAACGACTGTAGATGTTCCCGGCGATCTCGTCGGCGAATAGCGCCCGCGCCTGCTCGGCGTCGTCGAACACAAAGCTCGAGGTCAGATAGAGCGGGGTCGAGTGCTCCCGTTCCTCTGTGGTCGGTATCTGGGTGCGGACGGCATCGGTCTCGAAGTGGCGCGGACGGTCGCTCATGGCAGCGCCGCCTCGAGGGCGTGGCTCCAGGTGATCGCCGCGGTCGGCTCCAGGATCCGCGCCACCGAGCAGTACTTGGACATCGAGAGATCCACTGCCCGGGCGAGATGGGCCTCATCGTGCGGGCCGCGCACCGCGAAGTGGACATGCACCGTCTGGAACAGCGAGGGCTCCCGGTCCGGCTCCCGCTCGGCGTCCACCGTGATGGTGACCCCGGTGACCGGCTCACGCTGCTTCTTGAGAATGGAGAGGACGTCGATCCCGCTGCAGCCGCCGAGGCCGGCGAGGAGCAGCTCCATCGGCCGGGCGCCGAGGCCCTGACCGCCGACGGCGGGCGCACCGTCGATGGCGACGACGGCGCCCCCCTCGGTGCGGGCGATGAAGTGGACGGCGTCGTTCTGGCGGTCGAGGGTTACGCGCATCGGGGGATGATGCGGGCGGGCGGCTCCGCTGGCAACCCGTCCGCCGCTATCCCGCCGCCTTGCGCTCCGCCTCCAGGAGCCGCGCCTTCCGCGGCAGCCCCCAGCGATAGCCGCCCAGCGAGCCGTCGGTGCGCACCACCCGGTGACAGGGCACCACCACCGCGACCCGATTCGCGGCGCAGGCGCTCGCCACCGCGCGGATCGCGCGGGGCTGGCCGATGGCGCGGGCGAGCTGCTGGTAGGTGCGGGTCTCCCCGGCGGGGATGGTGGTGAGCGCCCGCCAGACCCGCCACTGGAAGGCGGTGCCCGCCAGATCGAGGGGAATCGCCCGGCCCGACCCCGGCCGCGCCACCTGCGCCGCCACCTGCCTCACAAGGCCGGCGAGCCAGCGGTCCCCCGCGTCCACCCGGCTGACCGCCGCGTCGGGGAACATCCCCGCCAGATCGCGGGCCAGCTCCAGGTCGCTGGCGCCGAGGGTGACTGCGGCGACCCCCTTGTCGGTGGCAGCCACCAGCAGCCGCCCGTAGGGTGACGCGATGATCGTGTAGCGGATCTCCATGCCGGTGCCTCCTCGTCTGTAGGTGGCCGGGGTCATGCCGAGCAGCGCATGCGCGCGCTCGTAGACCCGGCTGCTGGATCCATACCCTGCCTCGTAGGTCGCGCGGCTCACCGAGCCCTCCTGGCGCAGCGCCGCGCGCAGCCGGTCGGTCCGCAGCGCCGCCGCGTACTCCCGAGGAGAGAGCCCCACGATCCGCTTGAAGACCCGCTGCAGGTGCCAGACGCTCAGCCCCGCCTCCTGCGCCAGCCGCGCCAGGCTCACCCGCTCCTCGGCATGACTCTCCAGATAGGCACGCGCCGTGTCGACCGCCCGCTCCGCCGCCGACGGATCGCCGCTGTCCGGCCGGCACCGCTTGCAGGCGCGGAACCCCGCCGCCGCCGCGTCGGCGGGTCGCCCGAAGAAGCGGACCCGGTCGCGCCGCGGATGCCGCGACGGACAGGTCGGCCGGCAGAAGATCCGGGTGCTGGTGACGGCGTAGACGAACCGGCCGTCCCACGCCGGGTCACGGGCGAGGACCGCGCGCCAGGCGCGAGTCGAGTCGGGAGGAGAGGCGGTCCGCATGGAGTGAGAATAGCGCGCGGCCCCGGCACGGGCTATCCGGATCTTGCGACCGTATCCGGCGCCTGTCCCCCGACTCCGCTGAGGATATGTTTGGAGCGCCCTCTCCCCTCCGCAGCGAGTGTCCGTGACCCACCCCTCTGTCCTCGGCCAGGTCCTGCGGTACAACGCCGGCCGGGATCCGGAGCGGCTCGCCCGCAAGCTGGAGCTGATGCGCGCCGGCCCCTTCGGCTTCTTCCGCGGCGCCGCGCACCTCTTCTACGGCTACGGCGACCTGCTCCTGCCGTGCGCCGATGCCCCGGCGGTCTGGAGTACCGGAGATCTGCACCTCGAGAACTTCGGCTGCTACGAGGGCGACAACCGCCTCGCCTACTTCGATCTGAACGATTTCGACGAGGCCGCCCTGGGTCCCCTGAGCTGGGACCTGATCCGCCTCCTCGCCAGCCTGCGGCTGGGCCTCGCCGGCTCCCGCCATCGCCCCCGGACCATCCGCACGCTCTGCCAGCAGCTCCTCCGGGAATACGCCGAGACCCTCGCCACCGGCAAGCCGCGATGGATCGAACGCAGCACGGCCGAAGGGCCGATCCGGCGCCTGCTGCGTCAGGCGGGCCGGCGCACCCGAGCCACGCTGCTCGCCGAGCGATGCCGACGGACCGGTGATGGTACCCGCCGCAGACTGCGCCTCCTCGAGGGGCGCACCGCCCACGCGCCACGCAGCCAACGCGACGCGGTTGCCTCCGCGATCGGGAAGGTGCACCTCCCCGGACTCCCCTCGCGCTTCTTCCGGGTGCACGATGCGGCGCGGCGCATCGCCGGCACCGCCAGCCTCGGCCTGGCGCGATACATCGTGCTGATAGAAGGCGAGGGCTCGCCGGACGAGCACCGCCTGCTGGATCTCAAGCAGGCGGTGCCCTCGACGCTGGCAGCGGTGTCGCCCTGCCCGCAACCGCGCTGGCTCAACGAGGCCGAGCGCGTCGTGACGGTGCAGCAGTGGGTGCAGGCCGTCTCCCCGGCGCTCCTCGCGACCGCCCGCCTCGGCAGGACCGCATGCGTCGTCCGCGAGCTGCAGCCGACGGAAGATCGGCTCCGGCTCGCGGCCATGGAGATCGGACGCCGGCGGATGGAGAGCCTGCTCTCCTCACTGGCGCGGGTCGTGGCGTGGGGACATCTGCGCGCGGCGGGACGCGAGGGCGCGGCCGGCATCGATACGCTGATGCGCTGGGGCGAACGCCAGAGCTGGCAGCGCGGCCTGCTCACCGCGGCGACGGCCGCGGCCGAGCGGGTGGAGGCCGACTGGAGCAGCTTCGCGGCAGCGTACGATGCGGGGCGCGACCAGGCGTGACCGCGCCGGTCTTCCGTCAGCTGATCGTCAGCGTCCCCGCCGTCGCGTCGTAGGTCGTGGCATAGCGATACATGTTGCTGGTCCCCTGCCCGCCGGTCCAGATCCCGCTGCCATTGAACTGCGCTCCATGACAGGGACACTGGAAGCTCGAGCCGGTGACGCCGATGGTGCAGCCGCGGTGCGGGCAGACGAGTGACAGCGCCAGAAAGGCGCTCGCCCCGGTCCGGATGGCCACGATGGGCCGGCCGCTGGAGGCGCCGTTGTCGACCACCACGATCGTCCCCACCGTCCCGAGCCCGGGGAAATTCGCCAGAACGACCGTCACCGGCCCGGTCGACGGAGCGGTGGCCTGCACACAGGAGGTGAGCAGCGCCGCCGCAGCGAGCAGCGTGGCCTGGGCGATGAACTCGCGCCGGCCCGGATCGCCGCACTGATCACAGTTCACAACAGGACCGGCAACGGCCGGCAGGGGGCGTGACATGAGGGACAACCTCGGCAGGTGAATGGCCTAGTGCTTGAAGATCCACATCATCAGTGTGGAGGCGGTGGCCACGCTGATCGAAGCGATGGCGGCGTTCCGGTGATTGATCGCGCCGGCATCGGTCCGGCGGGCGGCATGGGCCAATGAAGAGGTGTAGAAGAAACCGGCGTCCGCCACCAGCATTCCGATCGCGTGCAGGGTCCGGAGCGTTCGCCCCGCCGGCTGGTGCCGGGTCTCGAGCAGGTTCCAGACTCCCGTGACGGTGTTGACGGCAAAGAGCACGCCGAGGCCGGTGGCGACCAGGCGATGCCCATTGCGCAGGCTTCTCGGCGGGCGTCCGATCGTACGCTCGTCGTTGAGCAGCTTCTGCCCGAGGATGTACTCTCCGGCGAAGAGCGGCAGCTCCGCAAACGCACCGATCTGATGAATCTTGAGCCGGATCGCATACCCTTCACTCACTTCCACCGCATGCCGGCGGGCCGGCACCGTATCCAGCCCCAGCGAGAGCGGCGAGGCCGGCTCGGTCAGCAGCCCGAGCGCGGCGAGCCGCGGACCCGCCTCCGGAAAGACCGGCTCCGCGTGCATCCACGGGAGCGCCGCGCCGCTGTCGACCGCCACGATAACCTCGGCTCCTGGCGTAGCGGAGTCGGTGACGATGGACGACTGTGCGATGAGTGTGGCAGGGGGCAGCGAAAGCAGAGCAGCGATCAGGAGGGTGCCGAGCCGCATGACGAGACCTCGTGGAGGGTGGCCGGCGAACGACCATACGCAGGCGGGTGAATCATTGACGCAACGCACTCATCAGGCAACACAGCTTCCTCGCGCCACTTTGTCGCTGACAAGTTGTCTCCTCCGGACGGCGCAACGCATCGCCGCGGTGCCCGGCGTCGCACCCGCCACCGCAGCGGACTGCTGGCCAAGACAGCATACGACCGGTAGAATCGAGTTCATGAACCACCGCACCGCACTGCTGCTGCTCCTGGGACTTGCCATGCAGCCCGACGCCGCCGCCCAGTCTCCCCGCCCCGCCTCGCTCGCCGGGCGCTCCCCCGTCTACGCCCCGCACGGCGTCATCGCCACCAGCCAGCCGCTGGCGACCGCGGCGGGGCTCGCGGTGCTGCAGCGCGGCGGCAACGCGATCGATGCCGCCGTCACCGCCGCCGCCGTCCTGAACCTCGTCGAACCGCACATGACCGGTATCGGCGGGGACATGTTCGCGCTGCTCTGGTCGGCGAAGGAGCACCGGCTGGTCGGGCTCAACGCGAGCGGCCGGTCGGGTGCCGGGATGACGCGGGAGGCGCTCCTCGCCCGGGGACGCACGGAGGTCCCCATCGATGGGGCCGAGGCGATCACCGTGCCCGGTGCACTGAGCGGCTGGGCCGCACTGCTCCAGCGCTATGGCACGCTCACTCTCGCGGAGGCGCTGGCCCCGGCGATCCGCCTCGCCGAGGAGGGTTTTCCGGTGTCGCCCATCATCGCTCGGCAGTGGGCGGCGGAGGTGGCTCGCCTCCAGAAGGACGACGGCGCGCGGGCCACCTTCCTTATAGAGGGCACCCGCGCGCCGCACGAGGGGGAGTGGTTCCGCAACCCCGATCTCGCCCGCTCCTTCCGTGCCATCGCGCAGCACGGCCCCGGCGAACTCTACGGCGGTCCCCTCGGACGGCGCATCGTCGACCGGGTGCAGTCCCTCGGCGGCTTCCTCACGCTGGCGGATCTGCGGCGGCAGCAGGCGGAATGGGTCGAGCCGATTTCGGTCCCCTTTCACGGTTATCGGGTCTGGGAGCTGCCGCCCAGCAACCAGGGCGTCGCAGTGCTCGAGATGCTCCGCATCCTGGACGATCGCGATCTGGCCGCCCTCGGGCACAACAGCGTACCCTATCTGCACCGGCTCATCGAGGCCAAGAAGCTCGCCTTTGCCGATCTCGCCCGCTTCATCGGCGACCCCGCCGCGATGACCACGCCGGTCGAGCGGCTCTTCTCCGATGGCTTCATCGCCGAGCGGCGACAGCATCTCGATTCGACCCGGGCGGCGGTGCGCCAGGAGCCGGGCCCGGCGGCGAGCGCCAGCGAGACGATCTACCTGACCGTCGCGGATCAGCAGGGCAACATGGTGTCGTTCATCAACAGCCTCTTCGAGGCCTTCGGCTCTACGGTGGTGGTGCCGGGGACGGGCTTCGCGCTGCAGGATCGCGGCGCCGGATTCACGCTCGACCCGGGACTGCCTAACACCGTGGCCCCCGGCAAACGGCCGTTCCACACCCTCATCCCCGGCTTCGTCACCCGCACCACGGCCGACGGCGAGGCGCCGTACCTGAGCTTCGGCGTCATGGGGGGGTCCATGCAGCCGCAGGGCCATGTGCAGCTCCTGCTCGACCTCCTGCTCTTCGGGATGGGGGTGCAGGAGGCGGTCGATGCCCCGCGCTTCCGGCATCTGAGCGGCCTCACCGTGGCGCTCGAGGCGCCGGTGCCGGATGCCGTGCGGGCCGCGCTTCGGACGATGGGGCACGAAGTCGTCGAGCTCGCCCCCGACAACGCCGGCGGCGCCCAGGTCATCATCCGGCTGCCGCGCGGTTACGTTGCGGGTTCCGATCCGCGGAAGGATGGCGAGGCCGCGGGGTACTAGGCAGGACTCTCGTTCCTTTCCCATATCTCCGGGTCTCCACCATGACCACTCCCTGGTTGCGACGCTGCGCCTTGCCGCTGCTGCTGGCTGCGGCGGCGCTCTCCCCCCTCGCGGCGCAGTCCACCAGCGGGGCCTCCTATCATGTCCTCAAGCGGATCCGGGTCGGCGGCGAGGGGGGATGGGACTATCTCTTTGCCGACACGGCGGGCCGCCGGCTCTACCTGGCGCACAGCACCCGGGTCGAGGTGCTCGACATCGACCGGCTCACCGTCGTGGGCATCATCCCGAACACCAACGGCGTGCATGGTGTCGCCATTGCGCCCGAGCTGCATCGCGGCTTCACCAGCAACGGCCGGGATACCACGGTGACGGTCTTCGAGACCCCCACGAGCAAGGTCCTCGGCACTGTCCGCGTCACCGGTGCCAACCCGGACGCGATCCTCTACGATGGCGTCTCGCGCCGGGTCTTCACCTTCAACGGAGGCGGCCACAACGTCACCGTCATCGATGCCTTCACCAGCAAGGTCGTGGGCACCATCCCGCTGACCGGCAAGCCGGAGTTTGCGGTGGCGGACGGGCGGGGGATGATCTACGTCAACATCGAGGACCGGAGCACCCTGGCGGCCATCGATGCGCACACCATGACCGTGGCGGCCGAGTGGTCGCTGGCGCCTTGTGACGCCCCCTCGGGCCTGGCGATCGACCGGGTTCACCGGCGGCTCTTCTCCGTTTGCGACAACCAGATCATGGTGATCTCGGACCCGGACGCGGGGGATGTCATCGCCTCCGCGCCCATCGGCGAAGGGGTGGATGGCGCCGGCTTCGACGCCGGCCGCCAGCTCGCGTTCAGCTCTAATGGAGAGGGGACCCTCACCGTGATCCGGGAACTCGACCCCGACCGGTTCGAGCCGGCGGCGACCGTCCCCACCCAGCGCGGCGCCCGCACCATGGCCGTCGACGGCCGCACCGGCCGGGTCTTCACCGTCACTGCCGATTTCGGCCCGCCCCCGGAGCCGACCCCGGATCGTCCCCGGCCCCGTCCCAGCATCATCCCGGACAGCTTCACCCTGATTATTCTGGGGCCGTAAGGCCGCGGCGCCGCCCGAACCGGCTGCCGCCCCGGCCTCGGGAACTGTAAGGCGACAGTGAACTGCCTGCACCCTCGCCCACGGTGCCTGCACGGGCGCCTACGCGGCCGTCACGGGCACCTGAACGCGTTGCACAGCCGCTCCCGCGACCTGCGCGGTCGGCTACGCTGACTGCAGCGCCGCTCCCGCGGCCTGTGCGGTCGGCTACGCTGACTGCAGCACCGCTCCCGCGACCTGCGCGGTCGGCTACGCTGCCTGCAGACCCACCTTACTGTCTTGTAACTGTCATTCACACCCATTGTTACTGTCGTTCACACGCATTGCAGCGTCGCTACGCTGATTGGCGGGCGACCCCGCCGGCGTGCGGGCTGGGCCGGTGTCACCGCGGGGGTGTCACCTGTCCACGATCGTGGACACCGGGCGCCTGACACCCCATGCGAGGCACCTAACTCCGACTCATGGCGGTGCGCCCCGGACCACCTAACTATTAGTCATTCCGTCACTTCCCATCGCTTGCGCGCGTGGCACGTCTGCTGCTGTGCCCGCGGCAGCGGCGTGTGGCACGTCACTGGCAATGAGGTACTTTCGCCGGCGACATGGACGGGGCATCCGCCGGTGTGAGAGCCCAGTGGGAGCAACCGGCACCGCCCCGTCCGGCGCGCGCGTTGGTGCAGTTCTCGAAGGGAGTACCACCATGGAAGACCGCATCCGCAACAAGCTGTACGTTGGGAAGTCGGCTCGTGACTTTCTCAACCAGCATCCCTCGGAGATCGAGGGGCATGTCGCCGTGGCCGCCGAACTGAACGCCACGGTGGACCGGATGGACGCCACGCTTGCCGAGATCGAGACCGGCAGGCGCGAGTTCGACGCCGCCATCCGGGAGAAGGACCGGCAGCAGGGGGCGATCCACGCCGAGTTCCTGCTGCCCATCGCCGCTATCGCCCGGGGGAACTCGGCCCTCGATCCGGGCATCGCCCGGCGGTTCCGGGTGCCGGCTCGCAACGGCGACAAGACGGCCTATGTCGCAGCGGCCCACGCGATTCTGGCACTGGCGGAGGAACACCAGGCGGTCTTTCTCCGCGATGGCATGCCGGCGAGCTTCGTGGAGGACCTGGGCAAGGCGCTGGACGAGTACGCCGTCACGGCGACGGCGGTGAACAACAACCGGCAGCTCCATGTGCAGGCGCGGGCGGAGCTGCGGGTGCTGTCCCGGCAGATGATGGGGCAGATCAAGCGGCTGGACGGCATCAATCGGGTCCGTTTCCGGAAGACGCCGCACCTCCTGCAGGCCTGGATGACCGCGCGCAACGTGGCGTGGCCGAACGTGAATGAGAAGCAGGTCGCCACCGGCGCCCAGACCAAGCCGGCAGCATGAGGGTGATTGGGCGGTTGGACGGTTGGACGATTGGGCGATTGGGCGATTCGGCGGTTGGGCGTGCAGGATGGCAGGGCGCCCATCCGTCGAGTCGGCAACAGCGATCCCCCGGGCTCCGAGTGGAGTGCGGGGGATTGGTGTGCTTGGGGGGTGGCAAGTTCGGAGGAGCCTGTTGAACCGCCGCAACTACACTCCGGCGGCAAGGGAGGGCCCGGCGAAACAACCTCTCTTGCTAACAGGCAAAGATTGCTTCGGCCGCTCCGCACCCTCGAAAAGAAAGCCCCCGGCCACGGAGACGGCCGTAAGGCAGCGGCGCAGGAAGTCGAGTACATCATTGGCTCGCCACCACATCGTCGATCCATCCGGTGGTGTGCCTCGGGTCACAGCGAAATAGCGCTCGGTCCACTACCGTTGCTCCTCCTCCCGAGGACCATGTCTCGATCACCAAGTCGCCGCGCTACCGGAGGATTCGATGAAGCCTGCTCCTGCCGTTCTCGGGCTTATTGCTGCCGCACTTGTGGGCGGTTGCCAGGGTCAGCCCGAAGCGGCGACGTCGCAAGAGGTGGCTTCGATCGTATGCTATCCGGGGCTTCCGGGTTGCGATGCCATCGGCCAGAGCCCTGACGGGCTCTTTCAGCTCTCCTGTGACTCTAACTCACCTGTTCGGGAAGGCGTCGTGACGTGTACTGCCTCCAATACCGATGGATCGACACCAAGTATCACAGGCTGGTCCTTCGACAGTGACTCCTTGACGTCTTCCATCGTACGGCCACCGGCAACGGCAACATCTGCGGTATGGAGTGGCCCGATAGTTGTGAACGGTGCGATCGCGGTGAAGGGGGTTGTGTCTGGCGTTTCAGAGCTAGCGCCCGTCGCAATTGCTGTAGTACCGAGAGACTGGAGTTCGAAGATCGCTCAGATTCCACCCGCCAACGATGTCACTCTAACTACCATCGCGCTGGACGGTCGTCCAGCAAGTCAAGAGTGGTTGGGTCATGGGTGGGAGGGCGCGATTGTTAGAAAGCGCGGGAGCTTCACGGTGCCAGCCGGCGGCCCGAACGAAGGCCTCATCATTTACGACGAGATCCCGATTCTCGCTGGCTCAGATGTGGCGTATGATTCCCGCGCCCTGCAAGCCGGGTCCTACTTCGCGTCACTCCAGCCAACCTCAGGCCATTGCAATAAGGCTCGGGTCGTATCGATCATCCCCGATATCAAGATTCACGAAGGGTTCGTGCCGACCGGCCCGAATTCGCACGTCGGCGTGTTTGACGCATCCATTGATTCTATCGGGCGGCGCATGACCGAGAGCCTCCTCGCGTACGGGGGATTGAGCGCTGCAAGCGACGTGGTGGCGGAGGTAGGTCGTAGAGCGCATATCCTGTCCGATTCGTTCGACTATTCACCAGCCAATGTATTCTCCATCTCAGATGATGGATTGAAGTCGTGCGACTTCAATTATCACCCATAGAGGCCTACGGTGAAAATGAATCGTCTTTCCTGTCGATGCTCGGGATTGGTCAGTGCGCTGCTCCTCGTTTTTCAAGGGGCGGCCGCCCAGGTAGAGGAATCGACCAATCCGGCCTTACAGGTGGCCTGCACGGCCGCCGTGCAGCAGGTCAGCGTGCCAGCTTCACTGCGCGCGGGATTGGCGAGCCTGAAGTTCTGCGGCGTGTCGGGGCCGTCTGCCGTTGCTGCGCTCTGGCCCGGATTCACGGCCGACGACACCACCCTGAGCGTCTTGGTTGGGACGAGCCGGTTCTTGCGTGACAGCCGCATTGCAACGGCCGTACGCGCGACGGCGCTCAATCAATCCAAGCCCCAGCGCCTACGCATCGCCGCACTCCGCGTCCTGGTCAACTACTTCGACTCCACGATGGTGACAATTGCGGGACAATTGGAGTTGGCCCAGGGAGGCACGGCAGGAAACCTGTACGGCGAGACCGGTTTTCGCCCGACGCGTACTACCTCCCCCCTCTCTGCGGCCGCGCCGGTGGAAATTGGTGGGACACTGGCGACCCTCGCGTCAGGCCCAAATCCTGTCGTGAAAGCAGCGGCGCGATTCATCAGGGGGTCGCTCTATCATGGTAATCCGGCCGCGACACCGCTCCTGTCCGGGGCCGTTGGTCTCACCTATACCTGCGGCAATCGGTTCCGCGTGCGTAACACCGGCGATATCGGAGTGAACGTCTCGTACCAAGTTGTCGGTGTAGCGGAAACCAAGACCTTTTCGGTGGCTGCCCCTATCCCGCCGGCGACCTTCAAGGACACCTTCTTCACGACTTCCGCGCATGCGGCAGTGCAGCTCCTCTATAACGGCCAAGTTCTGCAGACGAAGGGGAACGAGGGGACGACGTGTCCGTGAGTGCGGCGTCCATCATGCCGCCTGGGAGCTAGGCCGGGAAAGCAGCCGCGCGGTTCATCCCCGCGCGAGGAAACGTCCTAGCGCCGTCGTCCGGTTCATCCCCGCGCGCGCGGGGAACACCAAACCTCGGCGTTCGTCAGGTGATCCTCGACCGGTTCATCCCCTGCACGCCGAGTTCCAGCCAGCGCGGTTCATCCCCGCGATGCGTCAACCCCGCACATCTCCGCCGGTTCATCCCCGCGCGCGCGGGGAACACTAGACCAGGATCAGCGTCACCACCGAGAGCGTCGGTTCATCCCCGCGCGCGCGGGGAACACTCGCGAGTCAGGGGTCGCTGCCTTGGTGTCGTCGGTTCATCCCCGCGCGCGCGGGGAACACCCCGCTGTGCCCTGATCGCCGCCGTGCTCGGGCGGTTCATCCCCGCGCGCGCGGGGAACACGTGATCGTGCTCGCCGTACTGGCCTACCTCACCGGTTCATCCCCGCGCGCGCGGGGAACACTTGACCCTTGTCCCCAACCCGCAACGTCGACCCGGTTCATCCCCGCGCGCGCGGGGAACACCGGCCCGTCGGCAGGGGAGTGCGGGGCGGAGGCGGTTCATCCCCGCGCGCGCGGGGAACACACCAAGCATAGAGAGGAGTCCGGTGAGAGTCACGGTTCATCCCCGCGCGCGCGGGGAACACGATCACCACAGGGTGGGCGATCACACCGGAGACGGTTCATCCCCGCGCGCGCGGGGAACACTCTTACTGACAAGCACAGTCCTACCAACGTGTTGCCTACCCCACCGCCGAGCTACCACCTACGAGCGGTCGACTCAGTCCCCTTGACTTCCTGGGGCGGCGGGAGGAATCGCACCAGGGTCAGCCCATCGAAGTCGATCGGTTCACGGCGATTATGCCCGGCCGTCTCGAACGAGAATCCAGAGTCTGTCGCCGTTGCCCACGCGACCACTGCCGAGCCATCGCCCAACAATTCGAGGACTTCACTCCAGATCCGCTCGCGCACCTTCACGGAGTAGACGCCGACATAGACTCCGGCCCGAACCTCGGCGAGCCAGAGCCCGAGCCGACCGCGCAGTCGCGGGGGAGCATTCTCAACCACGATGACCAGCATCACCCGATCGCGGTTCAGGGAGCGCAGGTGCCTGGCCCTCGGGGGCTTCAGGCGGTGGAGTGAGGCCACTTTCACCTGACCTTTCCCCCGAAGTAGTGCCGGTTAGGATCGGAGGATCGGCATTGAGGAGTGCCCCTCCTCGGGGGTGAAGAGGGCCGCGTATTCGGCCGGGGTCCGGTCCCCGAGGCTGCCGTGCGGCCGGTCCGTGTTGTACTCGTGTCGCCACAGCTCGATGCGGTCCCGGGCCTGCGCCAGTGACGCGAAGTGGTACTGGCTCAGGCACGCGTCCCGCAGCTTACCGTTGAAGCTCTCGATGAAACAGTTCTCGACGGGGTGGCCGGGGCGGATGAAGTCGAGCGTGACGCCATGCGTGCTCGCCCACTGGTCGAGCGCCTGACTCACGAACTCCGGTCCGTTATCGCAGACGATGACCGCGGGGCAGCGCCGCACGAGGAGCAGGGCGTCGAGCGCCTCCACCACGCGCGGCGCGGGCAGCGATCGATCGACCACCAGCAAGGGACACTCCCGCGTCGCATCGTCCACGAGGGTCCACACCCGGAAGGGGCGGCCTTCACCCGTGGTGTCGCGCACGAAGTCCATGCTCCACCGCTGATCCGGCCCGGTCGGCACCGGCGTCGGCACCCGGGTGCGGGCCACGCGCTTGCGGCGCGGGCGCTGCCCGACGAGCAGCCGCTCCTCGCGCACCAGCCGCTCAATGCGCTTGTGATTCACGGGCCAGCCCTCGCGCCGCAGCCGCCACGTCAGGCGGGGACTGCCCCAGCGTGGCTTCGCCACGGCCAGCTCCCCCAGGCGCGCCCGGAGCGCGTCCTGCGGCGGCGCACACGACGTGTACTGGAGTAACGATCGGTGCACCCCGAAGTAGCGGCAGGCCCGCCGGACCGGCAGCATCCGGCGCGTACAGGCTTCGGTGACGACCGCCCGCCGCTGCTGGGGCGTCACCACGCTTTTCCCAGGGCGTCCTTGAGGACCTGGATGTTCAGCGCCTGATCGGCGACCACGCGCTTGAGGCGCCGATTCTCGTCCTCGAGCGCCTTGAGCCGCTGCAGCTCGGCCTTGTCGACGCCGCTGTATTTGCGCTTCCAGCGGTAGAACGTGTCGAGCGAGATCCCGTGACGACGGATCACTTCCTTCGCCGTCACCCCGCCCTGATGCTCCTGTACAATGGCAAGGATCTGTTCATCGGTGTACTTCCGCGCTGCTTTCATGGGTCCACCTGGCCGAAGCCGGCTGGGACCCTCCGATGCTAACTGGCCCTATTTCCGGGGGAAAGGTCACTCCCCCTTTCTTCCTGGACGCCCTGGGTTTCCTCGCACCGCCCATCGGCGGCGCAATCTGCAATTCACTGAACAGCTTCGATCCGCTCTTCCCATAACCACTCAACGTGCCTGTCAGACCGTAGCGGGCGGATACGGCACGGCGTAGCGCAACGGGGGTCGCTGAGCCGGGTGAACTCCAGTGATCAAACACTTCGGGAGCCGCGATAGCCAGAACCCGCTGGAAGGCACTTGCCTCCCTCTGTGTCGCTGCGCTATCGGGAGTTTGATCCGCCAAACGGCTCAGGACCGCGTAGAACGTGCTCTCAGTCGCTGCCCAGAGTTCGGCTGACACCTGTGCGAAGTCGCCCGAGGCGTCCTCAGGGGTAGCGAAGAGCGCGCACTTGACCGCAAACTTCAGGGCGGCAGCAGTGATCTCGGTGGCTCGGGTAAGGCGTCCACCAATGTCCTGAAGGATCGCCTGCGCCGCGTCCGTCTCTGCGATAAACAACGGGATGGCGGCATCGACCCAGCCACGACACTTCATGTTATCGAAATCGGCCCCAAACACATTCACACGAGGCACACGACACCCAACACTCCGGGTGCGTAGATTCTTGAAGTGGCTCACGACCTGAGACGGCCGACTCCCTTGCTGCGCGCCGTCTACTGTCTGAATCGCCCCGGGATTGCCGGAGACTCCATTCCCTGAGAGGTTGGAGTCATGCCCAAGACAACCAGGTTTTCTCCCGAAGTACGTGAGCGGGCGGTGCGGCTCGTGCAGGAACACGCGCGGGAGCACCCGTCGCAGTGGGCGGCGATCTCCTCGATTGCCGGCAAGATCGGCTGCTCGGCGGAGACGCTCCGGCATTGGGTGCGCCGGGTCGAGCGCGATACGGGCCAGCGCCCCGGCCTGACGACGGACGAGCAGGCCCGGCTCACGGCGCTCGAACGCGAGAATCGCGAGCTACGCCGTGCCAACGAGATTCTGCGCAAGGCGTCGGCGTATTTTGCCCAGGCGGAGCTCGACCGCCGCGGGACGTGATGGTGGCGTTCGTCGACGCCCACCGGGCAGCGTACGGAGTCGAGCCGATCTGCGCGGTGTTGCCGATCGCTCCGTCGACCTACTACGAGCAGAAGGCCCGCGAGGCCGATGCGACCCGGCAGCCCGCGCGGGCCCAGCGCGACGCGCAGCTCCGACCGGAGATTGCGCGGGTATGGCAGGCGAACCGGCGGGTCTACGGGGCGAAGAAGGTGTGGAAGCAGCTCAACCGAGAGACCATTCCGGTGGCGCGCTGCACGGTCGCACGGCTCATGCGCACGCTCGGCCTCCGTGGCGTCGTGCGCGGTCGACGCATCCGGACGACGATCCCCGACGCGTTGGCTGATCGGCCGCAGGACCTAGTGCAGCGGCAGTTCACGGCGACGCGGCCGAATCAGCTGTGGGTGTCGGACTTCACCTACGTTGCGACGTGGCGGGGCGTGGTGTACGTCGCCTTCGTGATCGACGTGTTCGCGCGCCGCATCGTGGGCTGGCGCGCGTCGACTTCGATGCGGAGCGACCTGGCGCTCGACGCGCTGGAGCAGGCCCTGTATGACCGCGAGACCGACGCGACGCTCGTCCATCACAGCGACCGCGGCGGGCAATACCTGTCGATTCGCTACACCGAACGGCTCGCCGAAGCGGGGATCGAACCCTCCGTCGGCGGTCGCGGGGACGCCTACGACAACGCGCTCGCGGAAACCGTGATCGGACTCTTCAAGACCGAAGTGATCTACCGGGATGGCCCCTGGAAGGGATTCGAGGAGGTCGAGTACGCCACGCTGGAATGGGTCGCCTGGTACAACAGTCAGCGCCTGCTGGAACCGCTGGGCTACGTCCCGCCCGCGGAGTACGAGGAGCAGTACCACCGTGCCCAGGCCGGCCGCTCGGCCCTGGCACTCAACTAACCGAGCCTCCGGAAAACCCGGGGCGATTCATCTCTCGTCGAAACCCTGCCTCAGGAAGAGATCCCAATGGCGCGCGCCACGCCTGGATTTTCACTTCGGAAAGGGCCCATGCGTGCTCGACGTCCTCGGCCTCGAACCATGGAAGGAGTGCGCCCGACTCCACCCGGGCAAGTCTTACGATGGATTGTGGGTCGCCAAGCCGGGTTAGCACCCGGGTGTCGCTCTCCCAGGTGCGGGAGAAGCCATGATAGCCGTCATCGAGTCTTAGGGTCGAATACCGCGCCACCGCAGCATTGGCAGAACCGGTGGCGAACGCCTTGTCGGAGCCGGACTCGAGGCCAGGGGGAACCGAGACAGGGTCGTACGCTCCTTCAACCAGCGCCCTGATCTCCCCAGGAGAGCGGATCTCGCCGTGTCGCTCCAGCAGGCTCGCAGTAGCCCACAAGACGCCGGGGTTATTGTAGACGTACGCGGTACCGCGGAATTCTCGGGTCAGCCAGCTTGAGTCGGGATCGTCCACCAGGGCTGGCGCGAGGACTAGGAGCTCGCAAGCGAGGCCGGTGGGTCGTTCCGGATCGCGCACGGGATGTCGCCGAACGCGCCCTGCCCGCTGAATGATCAGGTCCATCGGGGCGATATCGGTCACCATAGCGTCGAAGTCCAAATCGAGAGACTGCTCGATGACCTGGGTCGCTACGACCACCCGCCCTCTGCGGTCGCGGGAGCTCCCCTTGGGGCCGAACAGATCGACCACTTCACGTTCCCGCGCCTGTCGGTCACCCTGCGCGAATCGCGCGTGGAACACCAGAGGGTCCAACCCCTCCGCGCGGAGGAGGGCAGCAGCGCCGAGGCAGTCGTCCACGGTGTTCCGGATCCAGGCGACCGCTGCTCCCAGCCGTTGGGCCCGGACAATCGCCGCGACGGCGTCAGCCGTGCTCTTCACCAGCCGGACGGGGATACATCGTTCCGCCGCGGCGTTGACCGGCGTCTCGATGGAGGCTGCCGCGGAGACCACCGTGGCAAGCGGGTACGCCTGACTTTGTGAGGTAATGGCCTCCCGCTCCCCCCATAGACCAGCCGGAGGGCGCTGGTATGGGTCCGCGCCAGCGCGCCATTCTTTGACGAGCTGGCGGCGCTGAGCCTCGGGAAGCGTCGCCGAGAGCACGATGGCGGTGCCACCCATCGCGGCCTGAAAGCGGAGGAGCGCTCCGGCCTCCACTCCCATGTATTCGTCGTAGGCATGCGCCTCGTCCAGTACCAAGACCTTGTCGGCCAACCCCATCAGACGCACAGTATTGAACTTGCTTGGCAGGATGGAGAGGAGGGCCTGATCCACCGTCCCCGCCCCGACGTCGGCAAGCATCGCGGCCCGGCGATCCTCCGCGAGGAACGCCGCACATGCCGCACTCGAGGTCGGCGTGTCATCCTCCTCGCGATACATCCGCTCAGCTCTGATGTCGTGCAGTATCGTCTTCTGAAATCCCGCGTGCAGCTTGGCTTGGCCGTGAGCCAGGACCAGTGATGGTTCTGTCCCATCACCGAACAGGCGTCGGAGCCCCACCGCCTGTCGACCGTACATGGCATTCGCAGTAGCCTGCGTCGGCATCCCCCAGTAGGCGCCGCTAACTCTTCCGGCAGCCATCAGGCGGTGTACCAGCATCTGCGCTGCCTCGGTCTTTCCCGAGCCGGTAGTGTCTTCGAGGACGAATAGCAGCGGACCAGTCGGGAGCTCCGTCCGCTCAGCCCATCGCTGCATTGGCGTTGGCGTAGCGATCTCCGTGAGTCCGTGAAAGCTCCGCGCTGGGGACGCACCGGGTGCAGCAAGTCCCGCCAGAGCTACCGCCAGTTCTGCTTGAGCCAGCGCGCAAGGCCAGTATTGTTCCAGCGCGAGATCGGAGCTTCGGTAGGGGAACCAGCGCTGGTTCGACCCGATCCAATCAGAAAGAGAGAGCAGACCAGCGACCCACCAACTCGCGATGCGGCTCTGCTCTTCCCCAAAGTCGCTCGTCAGGCCAGATGGTGGGCCGAACAGCCGCAAGATATCTGTGGCACAAGATTCCGCGGCTTCGAGACCGCCAGTTCCGAAAACCCATTCGGGCTGTTGACCCACCTCGTCGCCAAGTGGCTTCCCGTGATGCCCGAACACCGCGCGTAGCAACGGTACGTCCACGAATTCCGGTACGGGCCACAACTCAGGCGAAAGTCGGCGACGAAGGAACCGATCCCAGAGCAGCCAACCATCCTCCGTGTGGTTCCGCAGGGGGATCGAAGCTGCCTCTAGCACCCCAAGTGACGCAGGCCAGAGGTCGGGGCACCGGGACTGGAACGGACGGGCGAACTTGCCGAGATCATGCAATCCCGCCATTGCTACCAGGAGCGAGGCCGCCTCCTTCTCTCCCACGCCGAGAAGGCGCGCTGCGCGCCCCCGTGTCACCGGCCGAGCGCCAAGAAGCGCCGCCATCGAGGCCGCCACATCCAGCAAGTGGTAGGCAATTGGGTGCCAGGATGGCCCGTCGTCGTGGACCGGGCGAGCCTTCCCCCAGAATGTGAGGTATGCGAGGGTACTCATGCGCTCATTCTCCGATCGCACCCGACATGTGGAAGACGTGGAGATGCCATGCCTCGGCGCGACCTCGTCAGGCGCCAACCGCGCCTCGCACTGCCCCCTTCCAGCGTACCTCGTTTTCTACCTGAGGGGTGTGACATTCGCCCTCCAACTCAGGGCACCCGGTTGCAGGCGGCGCCGTGGTGTGATCCAGAAGATCAGATGAGCGGTGGGTATCGCGGCCTTGACGCTTCAGGACCGACAACCGGCTCCTCCGCGAGTCGGGAGGCGTGGGCGTGGCCGGGCGCGCTGATGGCTTGGCTGATACTCGTCTCTGGGTCTCGCGGACCTGCACCAGCTTGCATGGGGAGTCCTGCGGGTCGCACGCAATCGTGACGCTGTGGGAGGGCTATGCAGAACAACCCGTCTCCGCTCCCCATGCACCGGGGAGAAGCCGGCATCTCAGGGACGCACGCCCAGCGCCTCGAGATCGGCGAGATCCTGGGTCCGTCCGGAGGCGCGCTTGTTGAGGATGAGGTGGGCGCGGGAGATCACCGGGACGCGCAGTCCCGCGACCTCCGCCTCGATCCGCTCCGGATAGGACGTCGAGAAACTCACCCCATCAATTCCGGTCAGGAAGTCGATCCGCTGGGGCGGCACTCCGATCTGGAAGATCAGATCGGGACGCTGCAGGTCGGCGAGGGTCAGGCGGTCCATCGGAGCGCCGAACCGCTCGAGCGCACGCCACACCCGGTGAGGGTTGTCCCCGGTCGTCCCGATCCACAGGTCGAGATCCCGGGTCGCCCGGGGCCGCCCGTGCACCGCGAGCGCCTGGGCGCCGACCAGGAGGTACTCGACTCCCTCAGCGGACAACGCGGCCAACATGTCGCGATAGTCGGGATTCACCGATCGGCTCTCCCATGAAGGCCCAGGCATCGAGCGTCAGGCGCCAGACCAGCGCCAGCCGCTCACCCGGGGTCAGTGACTGCAGGTCGGAGTCGTCCTCCGGGTCATGCAATCTCCCGATCCGGAGGGTGACGTCAGGTCGTGGCATGACAGAAAATCTACCGCATTCATGATCAAGCAGTAACGGTTCCTGCACCCGCATTCGGGCCCCTCTTCCGCCGCCGGTACCCGCGGGTACCTTGGGGCTGGGTTTCCTGGTCCCCCCCAGCCCCTCGACGACATGATTCAGATACTCCGCCGCGATAACGGCGCGCTGCTGCAGGAAGTCGAAGCCACGACCCTCGCCGGGGCGGCGCTCGCCCACGCCGTGCTGGTCTACGCCGATCTGCCGGGAGCGGACCTGTCGAACGCCGACCTGCGGGGTGCCGATCTCTCGTCCGCCAATCTCACCGGCGCTCGGCTCGATGGCGCGGATCTGCGCGGCGCGGATCTGAGCGGGGCGATCCTGTGCCAGGCCTCGCTGGTCGGCGCGCGGCTCACCGACGGCCGGCTGCTCGGAGCGGTCCTGACCGGCGCCTCGCTCCGCGACGCCGACCTGGGCCGGGCCAGCCTCAAGCTCGCGTACGCGGCTCCGCCAGGCGCGGTCTTCCGCGACGCCACCATGGGCCGGGCCGCCCTCGAGCACACCAACTTCGCCGGGTCGGATTTTTCGGGCGCCGATCTCTCGGAGAGCAATCTGCGCGGCGCGAATCTGACCGGTGCGAATCTCCGGGGCACCGCGCTGAACGCGGCCTCGCTCGCCGGAGCCAACCTGACCGACGCCGTCCTCGAAGGTGCCGAGCTGACCCACGCGGTGCTGCAGGGCACCAATCTCACCGGCACCGCGCTGCGCGATGCCTGCTTCGGACGCACCGTGATCGCCGACTGCCCGACCCTCGCCCTGGCGCTCGGCCTCGCCGAGGTCTCCCACCTTTCGCCCTCCTCGATCGACATGGCGACGCTCACCAGCATCGCGGCCGAGCTGCCGGCCGCCTTTCTCACCGGAGCCGGCGCGAACTCCCCCCGCTTCCGGGTGCCATCGAGCTAGTCGGGCCCGTTCCCCGCTTTTCACGGGCGGGCACGGAGGCCCGCCCGACCCGTTTTCCACCCGGCCTCCGGGGTCGTTATCATCTACCCTGTGAAACCACCCCTTTCGTCGCCCTGCACTCGCCGAGCCGGCCCGATGACCGCCACCCGCCCCACCGCGGATGCCGCCCGGGAGCTGGAGGAGCAGGTCGCCCGACGGCGCACCTTCGCGATCATCAGCCACCCCGACGCCGGCAAGACCACCCTCACCGAGAAGCTGCTGCTCTATCGGCGGCGCGATCCACCTCGCCGGCGTCGGTCAAGGCGCGCCGCGCCGCCCGCCACGCCACCTCCGACTGGATGGAGCTGGAGCGGCAGCGCGGCATCTCGGTCACCTCGAGCGTGCTGCAGTTCGAGTACGCCGGCTACCAGGTCAACCTGCTCGACACGCCCGGCCACGCAGGACTTCTCCGAGGACACCTACCGCACCCTCGTCGCGGCCGACAGCGCCGTGATGCTGCTCGACAATCGCAACGGCGTCGAGGAGCGCACCCGGCAGCTCTTCGATGTCTGCAAGCGGCGCCGGATGCCGATCTTCACCTTCGTCAACAAGTGCGACCGCGCCGGCGCAGATCCGCTCGAGCTGCTCAGCGACGTCGAAGCGCGATCTCGGCATCGCCACCTGCCCGATGACCTGGCCGATCTATCACGACGGCGCGCTTCGTCGGCGTCGTCGACCGCCGCCGCAACACCGTGATCCTCTTCGACCGGAACGCCGACCACGGCGCCAGCCGGACCGCGAGCACCGCTATCCGCTCGACGACCCCGCGCCTGGCGCGAGCGGCTCGGCGCAGCCGTGGTCGCAGCAGCTGAGCGACGAGATCGCATCTGCTCGATGACGCCGGACATCCGTTTCGCGAGGAGGAGTTCCTCGCGGGCACGCTCTCGCCGGTGTTCTTCGGCAGCGCGCTGACCAACTTCGGGGTCGAGCCCTTTCTGCAGGAATTCCTCGACCTGGCCCCGCCGCCGCTCGCGCGCGAGTCCAGCATCGGGCCGGTCAGCCCGACCGACACCGAGTTCACCGGCTTCGTCTTCAAGATCCAGGCGAACATGGATCCCAAGCACCGCGACCGCATCGCCTTCGTGCGGATCTGCTCGGGGCACTTCGAGGCGGGGATGGATGTGCGCCAGGTGCGCACCGGGCGAACCATCCGCCTCGCCAGCCGCAGCAGTTTCTCGCCCGGGAGCGCACCGCGATCGAGGAGGCCTGGCCGGGTGACGTCATCGGCGTCATGGATCGCGGCACGCTGCGGATCGGCGACACGCTCTCCGCCGCCGGCGCGCTCGAGTTCCAGGGCATCCCCCGGTTTCCGCCCGAGCACTTCGCGCAGGTCGTACCCCGCCGATCCGCTGCGCCGCAAGCAGCTCGACACCGGCCTCCGCGAGCTCTCGGAAGAGGGCGCCGCGCAGGTCTTCTACGCCGAGAGCGAGACGCGGGCCCGGCGCCGATCGTCGGGGCGGTGGGACAGCTGCAGTTCGACGTCATGCTGCTTCCGGCTCGACCAACGAGTACGGCGCGCCCTGCCGCTTCGAGCCGATCGGCTTCCGCTTTCCCCGCTGGGTCACCGGGCCCGCCGCGGCCATCGAGCGCGCCGGGAATGCCCGCGGCCGGCTCCGGCTCTTCGACACCAAGGGCGCGCCGCTGCTGCTGTTCGAGAACGAATGGTCCCTTCGCTGGGCCCTGGAAAACGAGAAGGAACTCACCTTTCACGACGTGGCGCCGTAGGCGGGTGGGCGATTAGGCGATTGGGCGATTGGGCGATTAGGCGATTAGGCGATTAGGCGATTAGGCGATTGGGCGATTGGGCGATTGGGCGATTGGGCGGAGGCGCGGGAGGATTGACGGGGGGACCACCCTTCGGTCCTCCCGCAATATCACCCTAATCACCTAATTACCTAGTCACCTCACCTAATCGCCTAATCGCCCAATCGCCCAATTGCCCCCCCCCCGCCTACTCGTACCGCAGCGCCTGCATCGGATCGACCTGTGAGGCTCGGCGCGCGGGCACGTATCCCGCCGCCATCGCCACCAGCCCAGCACCACGACCGACAGCACGAAGACGACCGGGTCGTGGCCTTCGAGGCCGTAGAGCAGCGAGCGCGCCGCGCGGCCCAGCGCCGAGCGCCGCCGCCACGCCGATGACCCCACCCATCGCCATCATCGCACCGACCTGCCGCATCACCAGCGCGCGCACCCGGCTCGCATCGGCGCCGAGCGCCATCCGGACGCCGATCTCGCGGGTGCGCTGGGCCACCGTGTAGGCCAGCACGCCGTACAGCCCGACGCCGGCCAGCAGCGTGGCCAGCACCGCGAAGGCGGCGGAGAGAATGCTGATCATCCGGTCGAGGAAGACGTTCTCCTGGATCTGCTGCGGCATCGTCTTGAGGTTCTCGACCGGCAGGCCCGGGTCGAGCCGCTTCATCATGGCCGGGATCGCCTGCGACCAGCTGATCCGGCGGCAGCGAGGTGCGCACGTAGAAGCTGATCGAGCCCACCCGGGCGTCCTGCCGCCAGGGGATGAAGAACAGCGGCGGCACCGAGTCCTTCACGTCGCTGTACTTGGCGTTGCGCGACCAGGCCGACGATCTGGGTGTCGAGCGAGTCGGGGCTGCCGTTGGACATGAACTTGCCGACGGCGTCGGTGCCGAGGTTGAACTTCTTGGCGAAGGCCTCGTTGACGATCGCCACCCTCGGCGCGCCGAGCCGGTCGGCGGCGGTGAACTCGCGCCCGCCAGCAGCTGCACGCCGAGCGTCTCGAAGTAGCCGGCGCCGATCTCGTTGAAGCGCGAGTTGTTGTCGACGTCGGGGCCTCCGGGAATCCCTGGACGTGGACGTCGGTGCCCCAGTTGTTTCCCGCCAGCAGCGGCACCATTGCGGTGGTGACGCCGGTGACGCCGGGGATGGCTCGGAGCGCCTCCTCCACCCGCTCGAACAGCGGCGCCGAGCGGGTGCTGTCGTAGCCGTTCCGCTCCGGGGAGATGCCGAAGGTGACGACGTGGTCGACCTTCACGCCGAGGTCGACGTGGCTGACGTTGACCAGGCTCTTGAGGAAGAGGCCGGCGGAGATCAGCAGCGCCGTCGCCAGCGCGATCTGCACCGTGACCAGCGTGGCCCGGAAGCGGGCCGCGCCGCGGGCCCCGGCGATCTGGCCGGCGTTGGCGCGGATCGCGGTGACCAGGTCGGAGCGGGTGCTGTGCAGCGCGGGGAACATGCCGAACAGGAGCCCGGTGCCGATCGAGAGCAGCGCGGCGAAGCCAGATCACCGAGGGCTGCAGCGCGAAGTGCAGCGTGCTCAGCGCATCCGGCGGCAGCAGCGTGGCGATGACGCCGAGGGTCCACGACGCGACCAGCGAGGCTGGCGACGCCGCCCATCAGCGCCAGCAGCACCGACTCGGTGAGCAGCTGGGTCAGCAGCTGGCGCCGGCTGGCGCCGAGCGCCAGGCGCACGCCCATCTCGGTGGCGCGGCCGGCGCCGCGGGCCAGCAGCAGGTTGGCGATGTTGGCGCAGGCGATCAGCAGCACGATCCCGGTGACGCCGAACAGCATGAGCAGCGGCGTCTTGGCCTCGCGGTGCATCGAGCTCTGGCCGCGGCACCCGGCGCGACGACGATCTCCTTGGCCTTGAAGCGGACCATCGTCTGCTCGCTCATGCCCGTGCTGCAGCGGCGCCTCGACGTCGGTGATGATCGGGCGATAGAGCGCGTTGAGCGCCGTCGCCGCCTGCTCGATCGTCACCCCCGGCTTGAGCCGGCCGAAGAGGTAGATCCAGTAGCTCCGCCGATTCTCGAAGTCGGTGAAGCCGTCGATGACGCCGCGCATGGTGATCGGCACGAAGACCAGCGGCCGGGTGCCGAGGGTCGTGCCGTCGAACTTCGCGCGGGGCGACGCCGACGATCTCCAGCGACTGGCCGTTGACCACGATCGTCTGGCCCAGGACGGCCGGGTCCGAGCCGAACTGCGTCTCCCAGAAGTTGTAGCTCAGGACCGCCACGAAGTGGGCGCCGATGGCGTCGTCGTCCGCGGGGCCGAGCAGGCGGCCGATGCGCCGGCACGAGGCCGAGCGTCGGGAAGTAGGAGCCGGAGACCAGCATCCCCTGGCCGGTGAGCGGCTCCTCGCGGAAGGAGAGGTTGGCGCCGAAGCCGAGTGGGCCGCGAGGCCGGCGAGCACCGTCTGGCTGCGCTCGAGGTCGCGGAACATCGGATAGCTGAAGACCACGTCGCAGTCGCCGGCCTGGTTGCACGACTGCGGGCCGGGCTTGGGGCCGGGCGCGGCGAGGTTGACCAGCTCCTCCGGCTCGGCCACCGGCAGCGGCTGCAGCAGCATCTGGTCGAACAGCGAGAAGATCGCCGCGTTGGCTCCGATGCCGAGGGCCAGCGAGAGCACCGCGATGCCGGTGACGAACGGCGTCTTGAACAGGGTGCGGAAGGCGAGCTTCAGATGTGGCATCGATTCGGCCCGTGGGAGGTGCGGGGTTCCGGAACAGTGTGCGTCAGGCGGTGCACGTTCCGACGGGAAACAGCCTGGCGAAGTTTCCCGGCGCGGCCGGTGGCGTCCTGGGCGCTTTCGGTAACGCAGCCACCGGGCGACTCCATCTTCACGGCCGTCGTCACGCTGGATCGCCTCATCGGAATCGGCAGCGCAAGTGTCTGGTCCGAGAGAGCTATGGCCGTCGTCGGCGTGGTAGTTTCTGCCCAACCCGCCGTTGCACGGCTGGGGCGCGTCGGTCGCTGCGCTCCCTCTCGCGCCCGCCGCTGAACGGCAGTATCGTTAGGAGGCACTCCCACGCTTCCAGCCATGACCGTCCCGACTGCGGCGACCATCCGCACAACCCTCCAGCGGGTCGCGCCGTCGACCGTGCCCACGTGGCGCCCGCTCCGCCGGGCATCGTCTCGGCAACTTGCGCCTGCTCCGCGCGTGAAGTGCTCGGTCTTGCTGACCAGATCCTCGACGACCACCCGTGGGGCCGGCTCACCGCCTATGAACTTGTAGCGCACCATCCCGCCGCGCTCGCCACCCTCACCGCCGCGTCACTCGACCGGTTGGCACGTGGGCTCGGCGACTGGTGCGGCGTGGACACCTTCGCCTGCTACTTGGCAGGACCGGCTTGGCGCGAGAGGCGTCTCGCGACGCGCCACGTCCACCAGTGGGCGCGCTCCCCCGACCGGTGGCAGCGCCAGATCGCCGTCGTCTGCACGGTGGCCCTGAACGTTCGGGCCCGAGGCGGGCGCGGGGACGTGCCACGCACCCTCGCCGTGTGTCAGCGCGTCGTGACTGACCGCGACGATATGGTTGTGAAGGCCCTCTCCTGGGCGCTGCGGTCGCTGATCCCGTGGGATGCTGTCGCGGTGGCTGGGTTTCTTCGTGAGCACGAGGAAGTCCTGGCCGGCCGCGTAGCGCGCGAAGTCGGCACCAAGCTGCGGACTGGTCGGAAGTCGTAAATCTCATATACACCCTCACCCTTCTCTGCTGTGCTGGAGCCGCCATGTCCACGGTGTTCCCGGGCCGCATGATGGCCACCATTGAAGGAGACTTCGTCGTCTTTCTCATCGGCATGCGCGTCAACTACTGGTGGAAAGTCCACAAGTGGTGGCCCGTGGCGATGGCGATGCCGCGCATGCCGAGGCTCAGGCTGATGGGGAATATCGCCTGACAGAGGCCGAGACCTTATTTGCGGCGCAGCTGAGCGAGGAGCGCCAGTCCTGGCAACGAGATTGCGCCGATGTGCTCATCGCTCGTTTGGACGAAGCGGCAAAATTAATCGAGCGCAGCATCGAGGAACGTGTCGCAGCGTTGCTGCGGCCCTTGGCTTATCGAGCGCCTGCGTGACCGCGCGCTTACAAGACTATTCAAGAAGGCAATTTCACGCGCCCTCGTCGAAGGAGCGAAAATTCAGATCGAAGCGCCGCCCGAAATCCTTCGACGTTTCTCCGCGAGCGCTTGCCGTTCGGAGGCCTTCCGAATGGGCTGTTCCGAAAGTCTTCGCGCCAACGATTCGCGCGTTTATCGAGGTACCCGAGTTCGAAGTCGACGTTTCGGCCTGGATCGCCGAACTTGAGGCGACGGCAGCATGAGCGACGGCAAGGAAGACGTATCATCACAACCGCTCGTCATCGTTTCGGCGGCGACGTGACGCTGAAGAGGCCCGCCAGGCCGGGCGCCGGCGGCGTTTCGAAGATCGCCTATGCGGACTCCATGACCGCGATGATGGCGTTCTTTTTCTCGTTATGTGGCTGGTCAACGCCGCCGACAAGAAAACCATTGTCCAGGTCGCGGCCTACTTCAATCCGATGCGATTGACCGATAAATACGCCGGCCCGAAAGGCCTCGACGATCAGGCGGAGACCCAGTCGAAGCCCTGGGGAACGCGACCGCACTTTCGAGAAGCAGATTGTCGACGACAAGGAACAGCAGAAGTCCGAGCACGACGCCAAGGAAAACATTGGCGAGGCCAAGGACGAAGCAGCGCACAACATGGAGCGTTCGGCTCGGGCGGCGAGAGCTTCGGAGAAATTGCAAGAACAGGCGCTGTTCGAGATAATCCAGGTGAACTTCTCGAACAGCTAGCCGACGAAGCGCGCGCCAATACGCCGAGTGCCTCCGCCAGCACCTCGGATGGAAATGTCAGACAATCCTTTGACCGCATCAACAGGCGAGCTGGAAAAGCTCAGGTCGCGTTGAAGCCGGCTCCCGAAGCAGCACCGTATGCCTCCGCACCCATCGAACGTCGCGAAAGCCCTA